>NZ_SMAJ01000003.1 GCF_004346225.1 Paralcaligenes ureilyticus
AACAGGATCGTGAAACGCCTTTGCGCCGATGATAGTGGACGTACGTCTGTGAAAGTAGGTCATCGTCAAGCTCTTATCTCCCAACGCCCCGACAGGTATCCCTGCCGGGGCGTTGCCTTTGCGCCCCCGCTTAAACGCGGCGCCTGCCCTGGCGCCGGCACTCTTCGGCCGAAAAAAATGGCACCCACAAGGGGTGCCGCTACAAAAACGGGCCCGTGAATCCTGTAGCGGCAGCCCTTGTGGCTGCCATCTCCGCACATCAACCGTATGCGTACACAGGTGTCAAAGCGGGTAAAATACCCGTTTGCTGTTCACCCAAACCTTACCGGAGGTTAGTATGACCGAGGCGATGTTCCCAGAGGATAATTCTGGCCCTAATATGCGCACGATTACGCATGTGATTTACGGTTTGTTCCTGCTGGGCCTGATTGGTGCCGCTTTTTTGGGGTTAGCCGTTGTCGCGGCGATTGTGCTGGCCTACTTTAAGCGCAGCGATGCCGTCGGCACGCTATATGCCGGTCACTTCGACTGGGTGATCAAGACCTTTTGGTGGGGTTTGCTGTGGATGGTTCTTAGCGCTATCGCGACCCATATATTCATAGGCTGGATAAGTGGCCTGGTGGCCATCGTATGGCTGCTCTATCGCCTGATTAAAGGCTGGCTGGCTCTGTTTGCCGGGCAGACGCCCGAAGCCGCTATATAGTTGGCGCCTTGGCCGTAAAAAAACGCTGCCTATCTGGGCAGCGTTTTTGTATGGGTGGTGTTCTGATTGCCAATATTTTTTGGCCGTTTACCGGTGTTTTTTGGCAGCCACAAGGGCTGCCACTACATGATTGACTGGTATGCTTTTGTAGCGGCACCCCTTGTGGGTGCCAATTTCGTAGCGCTTTATTTCAGGTGGCCGCTAACCAGCTTGGTCAGCTCGAACATCGAGACCTGGTCTTTGCCGAACAAAGGCCGCAGTTTGGCGTCGGCATTGATATTGCGACGGTTGGCGGGGTCTTGCAGATCGTGTTTTTTGATGTATTCCCAGATTTTTTTGGTGACTTCGGTACGGGGCACTGCTTCCGGTCCGATAATGGCGGCCAGTACAGCGCTAGGGGTGAGGGGCTTCATGAACGCGGCGTTGGGTTTACGGGCGGCGGGTTTCGCGGCTGTTGCCATAGAGTAATACTCCTCAGGATAGGTTAAAAAAGACGTTTTCCTGAGCATAACGTGAGTTGCCGGGAAAAACAAAGCGATTTGTGCAGAAAGTTCCTAAAATGGTAAATAGGGTGTTCCCAGGGCAGGATTGTTAGATCGATTTTCCGGAGAGCTACAAGATGTATGCAAAAAATGTATTTGAATCAATCAAGCTGTTTCATGACGAGTTGACGGCCATACGGCAGGATATCCACGCGCATCCGGAGCTGGGCTTTCAGGAAAATCGCACCTCCGATCTGGTCGCCCATGCTCTGACGGCTCTGGGCTATGCCGTTCACCGGGGCGTAGGCAAGACCGGGGTGGTGGGAGTCATGGAAGGACGAAGCAATACACGCGGGCGATCCATTGGCCTGCGTGCCGATATGGATGCCTTGCCCATATTGGAGCAAGGCAAGCATGGCTACGCCTCGACGCGATCCGGTGTCATGCATGCGTGCGGGCACGACGGCCACACTACAGTGCTGCTTGGCGCGGCACGCTACCTTTCCGAGACGCGCAATTTTGACGGCAGGGTCGTGCTGATATTCCAGCCGGCGGAAGAGGGTATGGGCGGCTCCAAAGCGATGCTCGATGACGGTTTGTTCGAGCGTTTTCCATGCGATGCCATCTATGCCCTGCATAACTGGCCGGGTTTGCCCGCAGGCGTAATAGGGGTTAATCCGGGCCCCATGATGGCGGCCGCCGATCATTTCGAAATCCATATCGAGGGGCGTGGTGGCCATGGCGCGCATGCCTACCAGACCAACGACCCCATCGTGATTGCTGCTCAGCTTATTACGGCGTTGCAAACCATTGTGTCGCGCAATGTCCCGGCGCCCGATTCGGCCGTGGTGACGGTGGCGGCGGTAAACGCCGGCAATCTGCAGGCCATGAATGTGATTCCCAAGGACGCCCATATGGTCGGGACGGTGCGCACCTTCAGCCCCAAGGTGCAGGAGCAGGTGATACAGCGCATGGAAGAAATGGTGGCGGGCATTGCGGCGGCGTTCCAGGCCAAGATCGAGATGAAATACCATCGGTTATTTCCCGCTACGGTGAATACGCCGGAGCATGCGGCGTTTGTGGCCGAGGTGGCTACGGAGCTGTTTGGCGCTGAAAACGTGGTGCCCAACTTGACGCCATCGATGGGTTCCGAAGATTTTTCCATCATGTTGCAGGAGCGGCCGGGCTGTTATTTTCGCCTTGGCCAGGGCGGCGCCCAGGAAGGCTGCGTGCTGCATAGTTCGGCCTTCGATTTCAATGACGCCGTTATCCCTGTGGGCAGCGCCATGTTCTCCCGCCTGGTTGAGCGCAGCATGCCTCTCGCGGACGCCGCATAACTTCACATTCCGGTTTCGATAAGTCCTTTAATGCAAAATGCTCCCAATACCCTGACGATCGTCCGTCCAGACGACTGGCATCTTCATTTGCGCGATGGCGTGGTCCTCGACTCGGTTGTGGGCGACTCTGCCCGCCAGTTTGCCCGCGCCATCGTCATGCCCAATCTCAAGCCGCCCGTGACGACCACCGAGCAGGCCCTGGCGTATCGGGATCGCATCGTCGCCGCGCTGGAGCGGGCCGGGCTGGCTGGCGGGCGCTTTACGCCGCTCATGACCTTATACCTGACCGACAATACGCCGGCGGACGAAATTGCCAAGGCCCGCGCCTCGGGTGTCGTACACGCCGTAAAGCTTTACCCCGCGGGTGCAACGACCAATTCCGATGCCGGCGTAACCGATTTGCTGGGGCGCTGCCGCCCGGCGCTCGAAGCCATGCAGAAATGGGATATGCCTCTGCTGGTGCATGGCGAAGTGACTGACAAAGACATTGATTTATTCGATCGTGAAGCGGTGTTTATTGATCGCGTCATGATTCCCCTGCGCCAGGCGTTCCCGCAACTTAAAGTGGTGTTCGAACACATCACCACACGCCAGGGCGCCCATTACGTGCGCGATGCCCAGGGGCCGATCGCCGCGACGATTACCGCTCACCACCTGTTGTACAACCGCAATGCACTGTTTTTGGGCGGTATGCGTCCACACTGGTATTGCCTGCCCGTTTTGAAACGGGAGACGCATCGGCAGGCGCTGGTCGAGGCGGCCACAAGCGATAGCCCGCGTTTTTTTCTTGGCACCGACAGCGCCCCGCATTCCAAAGGTCTGAAAGAGAACGCCTGCGGCTGCGCCGGCTGTTACACCGCCCTGCATGCCATGGAGTTGTACGCTACCGCGTTTGACGCGGCCGGCCGGCTGGATCGGCTCGAAGCCTTTGCAAGCCTGAACGGGCCCGCGTTTTATGGTCTGCCCGTCAACCAGGGCACTCTGACGTTGCAACGCGGCCGCTACGACATTCCTGCCGAGTTGGCCCTGGGCGACGCTTCGGTCGTTCCGTTAGCGGCAGGGGAGTCGCTGGCCTGGCGTGTCGTAGAAAAAGCCTGATGATCCCGTGGCGCTTTAGCTGCTGCGTTTTTCTTCCAGGGCTTCCCAACGGGTAAAGAGCTCAGTCAACTGGCTATCGAGTGTTTGCAGCTGCCCGTTGATTCGGGCGGCTTCGTCAGGTGCGTCGCGATACAGCGCGCCGTCGGCGAGCCGGGCCGCGAGCGATGCCTGCTGCGCCTCGAGCTGGGCAATGGCCTCGGGCATTTCTTCCAGCTCGCGCAATTCCCAAGCCTTGATTTTATTTTGTTTGGCGGGCCTGGAGCGCTCTGCGGACGCGGCTTCGGTCTTTGCGGATTTTGCGGACGGCTTGCCCTTGCCGGTGGGCCGTTGCGCTAGCCATTCATCATAGCCGCCTACATATTCTTGCCAGTTGCCGTCGCCTTCGGCGGCGATGGTCTGGGTGATGACATTGTCCAGGAAGGCCCGGTCGTGGCTGACGAGCAGCACGGTGCCAGGGTAGTCTTGCAGCAATTCTTCGAGCAGCTCCAGCGTTTCGATGTCGAGATCGTTGGTGGGTTCGTCCATGACCAGCACATTGGTGGGCCTCGCGAACAGCCGGGCCAGGACCAGGCGCGCGCGTTCGCCGCCCGAGAGGCTTTGCACAGGGGAGCGAGCCCGTGCGGCTGGAAACAGGAAGTCTTCCATATAGCTCATCACGTGCTTGCGCTGATTGCCGATTTCTATCCATTCGCTGCCCGGATTGATGGTATCGGCCAAGGTGGCTGTTTCGTCAAGCTGCGCGCGCATTTGATCGAAATAGCCCACTGACAGGTTGGTGCCCAGGCGCACGTGTCCGGAGCTGGGTTGCAGTTGCCCCAGAATGATCTTCAACAGCGTGGTTTTGCCCGCGCCATTGGGACCGATGAGGCCGATGCGGTCCTTGCGCAGAATCGTGGTCGACAGATTGCGGATGACGACGTGATCGCCGTATTGATGGCTGACGTTCTCCAGTTCAGCCACCAGCTTGCCGGAGCGCTGACCTTCGGCGACAGCCAGCGTGACATTGCCCACGCGTTCGCGGCGAGCGGCGCGATCGCGGCGCAACTGCTCAAGGCGGCGCACCCGCCCTTCGTTGCGGGTGCGCCTGGCTTCCACGCCTTGCCGTATCCACGCTTCTTCCTGGGCCAGCACCTTGTCGAATTTGGAATTTTGCTGCTTTTCGGCTTCGAGCCATTCAGCTTTGCGTTGTTGCCAGGCTGAAAAATTGCCGGGGAAACTAAACAGCTGGCCCCGATCGAGTTCGACAATGCGGGTGGCCACTTCATCCAGAAAGCGTCGATCGTGCGTAATGATAATGGCGCTGCAGCGTGCGTTGAGCAGTAAGGCGGCAAGCCAGGCGATGCCGTCGAAGTCCAGGTGATTGGTGGGTTCGTCGAGCAGCAGCAGATCGGGTTCGTCGGCCAAGGCGCGCGCCAGGGCCACACGTTTGCGCATCCCTCCCGAGAGGCCTGCGACAGGTGCATCGGTGGGCAGGCCCAGTTGTTCGATAAGATTTTGAGCTCGCGAAGGGCGCTGCCAGTCTTCGTTTTCGTTGAAGTCGCCGCATAGAATATCGAATACCGTTAGCGAGTCGTCGAGATCCGGCTCTTGTTCGACGGTGGCGATTTTCAGGCCACCTAAGCGCATCACCTCGCCATCGTCGGGCACAATACGGCCGTCGAGTACTTTGAGCAGCGACGATTTGCCTGCGCCGTTGCGGCCGATCAGGCCGATGCGTTCGCCTGGCTGCACGGCAAAGTCGGCGTGATCGAGCAGAGGGTGGTGGCCATAGGCCAGTTGAGCATTGGTCAGGGTGACGAGGGTGGTAACAGCCATATATCCAGTAATAAAAAGTCGCGGGCCAGAGACGCTATTGTCGCAGTTTGGGGAATTCGCGTCTGGCGTGTGAAGATAGCTGGTGTCCTATACAATGCCGGTGCGGGACGGGTTGGGCAATCGCGGTGTTTCGACACCGAGGAAGGTCCGGACTCCACAGAGCAGGATAGCGGCTAACGGCCGCCCGGCGAACCGGCGTGCGCGAGCAAGCCGGTTCGTTGAGGAACAGGGCCACAGAGACGAGTCTGCGGCGCGGGCATGCCTGGCATGCACTGGCACGGCTACTTCCGTGTTGCGCGACCTGGCGACAGGGCGCGGCGCAGCAGGGTGAAACGCGGCAACCTCTATCCGGAGCAACATCAAATAGGCATACACAGGCCCTCGGGCCCGAAGGGCGGCTCGTTCGAGTATGCGGGTAGATGGCTAGAGCACGGCAGCAATGTCGTGCGTAGAGGAATGATTGCCCGCCAGGCTTGCCTGGTGTACAGAATCCGGCCTATAGACCCGTCCCGCCTTTTATTTCTGCTGATGGTGATGTTCCACCCGCGTCATCAGGGCGGGTGGGAAGGTTGGTTTTGGCACCCACAAGGGGTGCCGCTACAAAAACATACCCGTAGCTAATGTAGCGGCAGCCCTTGTGGCTGCCATTGCTCTCGCCCGGCCGCGTCGGAAGGCCAAAATTGGTTCGAGTGTTAGCAATTGCAAAAGTAAAAATTCTTTTTCCTGGCTTTCAGTTGATGAACGACATCTAGATAGTCCTGCAGTTTCTTGATTTATCTACATATTTTAATATTGATGTTTTCATAAATCGACGCTAAGTACTTGTTGTCATTGAAAAAACTTCACAAAGTTGCTTGACCTGCTGCAACTGTTCCCGTAGAGTGGGGAAAAGTAGGATTTAGTGCAAAAAAGTGGAGTTAAAGTGGTGTTTCAGGGCAGCAGTGCACTCACGTTAGACGTCAAGGGTCGGGTCTCTATTCCGACCCGGCATCGTGACGCGCTCGTGTCGCAGGTGGAAGGGCGTTTGACCCTGACGCGCCACCCCGACGGCTGCTTGCTGGTTTACCCACGATCGGTTTGGGAAATAAAGCGTGAACAGATTGCCGCATTTCCCATGGCGGCACGGCCCTTCCAGCGGTTGCTGCTGGGCAATGCGCAAGATGTCGATATGGATGGCGCCGGGCGCATATTGGTCGCGCCCGAACTGCGCGCCGCTGTTGGCCTGACACGCGAAGTCATGTTGCTGGGAATGGGAAGCCATTTTGAATTATGGGATGCCGCCGAGTGGGCCCGTCGCGAAGCGGCAGACTTGGCCGCGGGCATCCCGGATGCGTTAGCTCAGTTTTCGTTCTGAGCGGGTCATGGAGTTTTTGCACCGACCCGTGTTGCTTGAACCAACGGTCAAGGCCTTGATCGACCCGCATTTTGGCGGAAAAAAATGGCCGGGACAGGAAGAAGACGATACACGGACACGCTTGAGCGGCGTTTTTGTAGATGGCACTTTTGGTCGTGGCGGACATAGCCGCCTGTTATTGTCAAAGCTGGCGAGCGACGCAAGATTGGTGGTGTTTGACAAGGATCCGGAGGCTATTGCATACGCTCAAGCATTGCGGGCTGAGGATTCACGCGTACAGGTCGTCCACGACGGTTTTGCAACGATGGCGCAGCAGCTTGAGGCTTTAGGCATTGCGCAGGTTGATGGGGTAATGCTGGATTTGGGGATTTCGTCCCCGCAGGTTGACGACGCAAGTCGCGGGTTTTCCTTCATGCATGAAGGTCCTCTCGACATGCGAATGGATACGAGCCGCGGTCCGACCGCTGCGCAATGGCTGGCAGACGCCAGTGTGGAAGAAATAAAGGAGGTCATAGCAAAATATGGCGAAGAACGGTTTGCTTTCCCGATTGCAAAGGCGCTTGTTGCTCGCCGCGAATCCGGGCCGCTGCGCACAACGCTCGACCTCGCCGAGCTCGTCGCCAGTGTCGTCCGTACGCGCGAAAAGGGTAAACACCCGGCCACTCGTACCTTTCAGGCTTTACGGATTTACCTCAATCAGGAACTCGAAGAACTCGCGTTCACCCTCGCGGCAGTTCTAAGAGTTCTGGCACCAAAGGGGCGGCTTGCGGTGATCAGTTTTCATTCTCTTGAAGATCGCATGGTGAAGCAGTGCATTGCGGCCGCCGCAAATCCGGCCGCCGTTCATGCCCGTTTGCCGATTTTCGAGAAGGATCTGCCCCAGCCCATTCTTTATTCTCTCGGACGGGTCCTGCCTTCGGAGGATGAGGTGGCAGGCAATGCCCGGGCCAGATCGGCTGTTTTGCGTGTCGCCCAGCGCACCCATACTCCTTTGCCGCCCGATCAGGGCGCGTCTTTTGTAAAGGCAGTTCGCCTGGCGCCCAAGCCGGCAGCGCATGTCCGGCGGGGGAAGAAATAATGGTTCGCCTGATCGCCGTTGTCGCCGCCTTGTTGATGCTTTCGGCCATTTCGCTGGTGACTGCACGCTTTCAGTCGCGCCAATTGTTTGTGGTGTCGGATCGATTGTCCACCAAGGCTCGCGATTTGGATACCGACTGGCGCCGTTTGCAGCTCGATCGCGCCGAACTGGCGCGCAACGCCCGTATTGACGGTATCGCTCGCCAGGATCTGAAGATGGTCAATCCGACTTCGGACCGGACGATCTACATCAAAGGTGCCCCGGATGGCACCGTGGCGTCGGCTGCCGGCGCCAAGGCTCCCGGAGCGCGCCCATGAAACGCATCCGGTTCTACGACAGCCCGGTCCTCAATATGCAGATGCCCCTATGGCGCTCGCGCCTGGTGCTGATACTGTTGATGCTGGGTTTTGTGGCGCTGGCGGTCAAGGCTCTTTATTTGCAGGGCATCTCGACCGAGTTTCTGCAGCAGCAGGGTGAACGCCGTTATGAGCGCACGTTGGTTCTTCCGGCTACACGGGGCAAGATATTCGACCGCAGCGGCGTCGTTGTGCTGGCATCGAGCGTGCCGGCCAAGGCGATATGGGCGATTCCCGACGACGCCAAAGACGCCACGCCGGCCCAGATTGACGCATTGAGTAAATTGCTTGATATGTCGGTCAAGGACATACAAAGCCGGCTGGCTAACGAAGACAAGAATTTTGTGTATATCAAACGCCAGGTTTCCCTGGACGTGGCCGAAAAAGTGGCACATTTGAAAGTACCCGGGTTTCATCAGGAGGGCGAGATGCGGCGCTCCTATCCCGAGGGCGATATTGCCGCGCACCTGGTCGGTTTTACAAATATCGAAGACAAGGGGATCGATGGGGTCGAGCTGGCCTTCAACTCCGAGCTGTCGGGCCGCCCGGGAAGCCGCCGGGTCATCAAGGACCGTCTCGGGCGCGTGGTAGAAGACGTGCAGGCGGTGGTGCCCCCGGTCAACGGCCAGGACTTGAGCCTGTCGATCGACGCCGGTTTGCAGTTCGATCTGTACACGGCGCTCAATAAGGCGATGGACGATCACAAGGCCAAGGCGGCCACCGGGATTATCGTCGACGTGCGTACCGGAGAAATCCTGGCGCTGGCCAATCTGCCTTCCTACGATCCGAACAATCGCGATGACCGCAAGGGTTCCGCTTTGCGCAATCGGGTCATTACCGATACGTTCGAGCCTGGGTCCATCATGAAGCCGTTTACGGCCGCCCTGGCCCTGGATACCGGGCGGATCACGACCTCCACGATGTTCAATACCGGCAATGGCCATTACCGGTATCAGGGTGCGACAATCTCCGATGTCAGCGCCAACGGCGTTCTGAATGTGGCCGGTATTTTGCGCCGTTCCAGCAATATCGGGATGACGATGATTTCCGAGTTGATGACCTCGCAGGAAATGTGGAATAACTTCACCGAGCTGGGTTTTGGCCGCGCGCCGCGGGCCAATTTCCCGGGGGTGGCTTCCGGACGTTTACGCCCATGGGAGCGCTGGCGCCCCATTGAGCGCGCCACCATGGCTTATGGCTATGGCCTGTCGGTTTCCCTGCTGCAAATCGCCCACGCTTATACGGTATTTGCCCGCAATGGCGACATGGTTTCGCTGACTTTGTTAAAGCGCGAGGGCAAGGCAACCAGCGTGCAGATTTTTTCGCCTCGTGTCGCGGGCCTGATCAGGGCGATGCTCGAAGCAGCCGCCGGCCCCGAGGGCGCCAAACAAAAAGTCCCGGGATATCGCGTGGCCGGCAAGAGCGGAACAGCGCGCCAGATTGTCAACGGCCATTACAGCAAGACGCAATATCGGGGGTCCTTTGTCGGGTTTGGGCCCGTGTCCAACCCCCGTGTCGTCGTGGCCGTCTCGATCGATGAACCGCATACGGGCGGGTATTACGGCAGCGTCGTCGCCGGCCCCGTGTTTGCCAGCGTGATGGGCAGCACTTTGCGCCGCCTTGGGGTTCAGCCCGATGCGCCCGTGACCTCGCTGGTCGCCGAAGGCCCTCGTGAGAAGCAGCGACGATGAACAGCACGCCTAACATCATCGCCTGGCTGCAGGACCGTGTTGCACGCGGTGCGCATCTTTGCCTGGATTCGCGCCAGGTCGCGGCGGGAGACGTGTTTTTCGCCTGCCCGGGCTTGGCGAGCGATGGCCGCTTATATATGCAGGATGCCATTGGGCGCGGCGCTGCTGCGATCGTCGTGCAGTCGGGCGACGATGCGTCGGCTGTGACGGTTCCGCTACTCGAGGTGGAAAACCTGCATGCCTTATTGGGTGGCATTGCGCACGCCTGGTATGGCGAACCGTCGCGCGCGCTGTCGGTGATCGCCGTAACGGGGACCAACGGCAAGACCACGGTAGTCCAGTGGATTGCGGCGGCGCTCAATGCTCAAGGGGTTCCTTGCGGCACCGTTGGCACACTGGGTGTGAGGCTGCCCGATGGATCGAATCTGGGCGGTGCGCTCACCACGCCCGATGTTTTGACCGTGCATCGCAGCCTGGCGGCGATTCGCGATGCGGGTGGCACGGCGGCGGCGCTGGAGGCCTCTTCAATCGGGATCGAGCAAGGACGTTTGGAACAGGTTTGCATCGAAATTGCCGGGTTCACCAACCTGACGCGCGACCACCTCGATTATCACAAGACTTTGGCCAATTACAAGGCCGCGAAATTTGCATTGTTCAAGTGGCCGGGCTTGCGGGCCGCCGTCATTAATCTTGACGACCCAGCCGGGGTCGAGTTGAACGGATTGCATCCGGAACTCAAATGCCTGGGATATTCTTTGAGGCACGATAGCACCGCGGGCTTGCGGGCCCTGGATATTCAAACCGGCACGTATGGCCTGATCTTCAATTTGCTGACGCCTGAAGGCGCGGCCCAGATCGTGACCCGGTTGGTGGGCGAACATAATATTTCCAACTTGTTGCTGGTGGCCGGCGTATTGCGTGAATTGGGCTGGAACCTGGTGCGAATCGCGCGTGCACTGGCCGGACTGCACTCGGTGGAAGGCCGTTTGCAAATCATCGAGCCGTACCCCGTGGGCGATACATCGATTGCCACGCCTTTGGTGGTAGTGGACTATGCGCATACTCCCGATGCCCTGGCGCGTGCACTGCAAGCCTTGCGCGAGGTGGCCAATGTTCGTGGCGGCCGCCTTATATGCGTATTTGGCTGCGGCGGCAGCCGCGACACGGGCAAACGTCCGATCATGGGCGGGATTGCCGGCGCGCAGGCCGATACAGTCATCCTCACCAGCGATAATCCGCGTGCGGAAGATCCGCAGGCCATCGTTGATCAAATTATTGCCGGCATGGCAGCTCGGCCAAGGGTGGAACTGGATCGCGCCCATGCGATTCTTGCCGCGATATGGGGGGCAAACGCCAATGATGTGGTTTTACTGGCAGGCAAAGGTCATGAAACCTATCAGGAAGCCGGCGTAGAGCGCAAACCCTTCGATGACCGCGAGTGGGCCCGCTTTGCGCTGTGCTGGCAGCGTGGCCTGACCCTGTCGACCGATACGCGCAGCATCGGTGCGGGTCAGTTGTTCGTCGCGCTCAAGGGCGAATTTTTTGATGGCCATCGGCATTTGGCCCAAGCGCTGTCGGCCGGTGCGTGCGCGGCCATGGTTTCGCATCGCGATCCCGCTGTCTCTTTGCCCCAGTTTGAACTGGGCGATACGCGTGCGGCCCTGATCAAGATCGGTACAGCGTGGCGCCGGCTCTTTCAGTTGCCGGCGATTGCGGTCACCGGCAGCAACGGCAAAACGACCACCAAGGAAATGATCGCATCCATCTTGCGGGCATGGGTAGGCGCCGAGGCCGCGTTGGCCACCGCCGGCAATCTGAACAACGATATTGGCGTGCCTCTTACCTTGCTGCGTTTGCGTGCCGGCCATCGCGCGGCGGTGTTCGAGCTTGGAATGAATCATCCGCACGAGATTGCCGGCTTGGCCGAAATGGCCCAGGCTACCGTTGGATTGGTCAACAATGCGCAACGCGAACACCAGGAGTTCATGCATTCGGTTCATGCCGTGGCCGTCGAAAATGGCGCAGTGCTGAGCGCTTTGCCGGCCGATGGCGTTGCGGTGTTTCCAGGCGATGATTCCTACACCGACGTGTGGGTGGATCTGTCGGGCTCGCGCAAAATCCTGCGGTTCGGTTTTGATTCGCATTTTGATGTGTATGCCGATCAGATTCATGTGCAGCCTCGCGGCACGCAATGTCAGCTGCATACGCCCGCCGGGGTTGCGGCGGTCACGCTCGCTGCACCCGGGGTGCATAACTTGCGCAACGCCCTGGCCGCCGCCGCGTGTGCGAGTGCAGCCGGAGCCCCGCTTGAGGCTATCGTGCAGGGCCTAGCGGCGTTCAACCCGGTTTCGGGCCGCATGCGGTCTTATCCTCTGGCCGGCGGGTATCAACTGATCGACGACTCGTACAACGCCAATCCGGATTCCGTGCGTGCCGCCATCGATGTGCTGGCTGCGCTTTCGGGCAGGAGAATACTGGTGCTGGGCGATATGGCCGAGGTAGGCGCCAACGGCCCGGCCATGCACACCGAGGTGGGCGCCTATGCGCATGAACGAGGTATTGATGAATTGCTGGCTTTTGGCCCAGCTGCGCAAAGCTCGGCCCAGGCGTTTGGCAGCCACGCCAGCGCCTTTGACACGATTGATGCCCTGGTCGCCCATCTGATGACGCTTCTCCCGGCAAATGTTTTGGTCAAAGGGTCGCGCAGCACCCGTATGGAAAGAGTCGTGCAGGCGCTACAGGCGCGGCTCACACAACAACAAGAAGAGGGGGCGCGCCATGCTACTTGAAATAGCCCGCTGGCTATCCGATGCTCATATCCGCGCTTTCAGCGTATTTGAATATATTACGTTTCGCGCGGTCCTGGCTTGCGGCACGGCTTTGTTCATTGGACTGCTGGCCGGCCCATGGGTCATACGCAAGTTGACCGAAATGAAAATTGGCCAGGCGGTGCGCAGTTATGGGCCTGAGTCCCATTTGAAAAAAACCGGCACGCCGACGATGGGCGGGGTTCTGATACTGATTTCGATCGGCGTAAGCACCTTGCTGTGGGCCGACTGGACCAACCGTTTCGTGTGGGTGGTGTTGCTGGTGACGTTCGGCTTTGGCGGGATCGGCTGGGCGGATGATTACAAGAAGGTGGTGAACCACGACCCGGAAGGTATGTCGGCACGCAAAAAATTTTTCTGGCAAGCCCTGATCGGCATTGTGGCGGCGGTTTACCTGGCATTCGCCGTTGCCGCTCCGGCCAATACTGAATTGTGGCCTTTGTTTCGCGACTGGGTGACCAGCGGCTTTACCATGGCGTTGCCCACTCGCGCCGACTTGATTGTGCCGTTTTTCAAAAGCGTTAGTTATCCCTTGGGTGTGTTCGGCTTTGTGGCGCTCACCTGGTGTGTGATCGTGGGCGCGAGCAACGCGGTAAACCTGACCGACGGCCTGGATGGCCTGGCTATTATGCCCACGGTCATGGTGGGTAGCGCGCTGGGGATTTTTGCCTACGTCGTCGGGCGGGTCGACTACTCTCGGTATTTACTGTTCCCCTACATTCCCGGTGCCTCCGAGCTTATGGTTCTGTGCGCGGCTATCGCTGGAGCAGGCCTTGCGTTCCTGTGGTTCAACGCCTATCCCGCCCAGGTGTTCATGGGCGATGTAGGGGCGCTGGCGTTGGGCGGCGCGTTGGGCACGATCGCCGTTATCGTGCGCCAGGAAATTGTCCTTTTCATTATGGGGGGCGTGTTTGTGGCCGAAACGCTCTCGGTCATGCTCCAGGTGGCGTACTTCAAGTACACCAAAAAACGCTACGGGCAGGGGCGGCGCATCTTGCGCATGGCGCCCCTGCATCATCATTTCGAGGTAGGCGGCTGGAAGGAAACACAGGTGGTGGTTCGTTTCTGGATTATCAGCATGATGTTGGTGCTTATCGGTCTGGCAACGCTGAAATTACGATGAATACAATGTCTTTTCCTTCCATTCGCGCCGGTTCCCTAATCCTGATTCTGGGCTTGGGAGAAACCGGTGCGGCTGCGGCCCTTTGGTGTGCCGAGCATGGCGCTCGTTTGCGGATTCTCGATACCCGCAAACAGCCCGGCGCCTGGGATGCCCTGCATGCGGGGCTGGGTGAAAGGGACGCCGACTGCCGTTTTGGCCCGGACAGCCTGAACGAAGACGCCTTGAGCGATGTGCAAAGCATTGTCATCAGTCCTGGACTGTCGCCCCTGGATGAACCGGTGCGATCCTTTTTGTCCATGGCGTCGGCTCGTCGGATCGAGGTGATCGGCGAGATCGAACTATTTGCCCGGGCACTCTCGGATATGGCCTCTCAGGGCTATCAGCCCAAAGTACTGGCCATTACCGGCACCAACGGCAAAACAACGGTCACTGCACTGACACGCCGTTTGTGCGAGGCGGGCGGTTTGAGCGCGTGCGCCGCAGGCAATATCAGTCCGGCGGCATTGACGGCTTTGCGCGACGCGTGCGCCGGCGGCAAGTTGCCTGATGTCTGGGTGCTCGAGTTGTCGAGCTTTCAGCTTGAATCCACTCAAACTCTCGCGCCCGACGCGGCAGCGGTGCTCAATGTGACCCAGGATCATCTGGACTGGCATGGTTCCATGAAGGCCTATGCGGCAGCCAAAGGCCGTCTTCTGGCGATGGCGAAAGTGGCCGTTGTCAATCGCGATGACCCGGTTGTGGCGGCGATGGTGCCCGACATCAAGGGGCTGTCGGTACGCACGTTCGGGCGCAGCGCGCCCACTTTGTGCGGCGACCTGGGTTTCGAGAGCGGCAACGATGTGCGTTGGCTGGCAGCGGCCGATACGATGGATTTTGATGAGCCGCTCGCCCGCCCAAAACGCAGGAAGGTCGAGGCCGAGCCCTCGCGGGAGGCGGGCCGCGTGACTCGTCTTATGCCGACAGACGCCTTGCAGATAAAGGGTACTCACAATGCCCTGAATGCGCTTGCGGCGCTGGCGCTGGTGCGTGCGCTGGGCCTGGGATGGGCGGCGGTGTTGCCGGCGTTGCGCGATTATCGCGGTGAGCCGCATCGGGTCGAGTTTTTGCGCAGCATAGCCGGTGTTGATTTCGTTGAAGACAGCAAGGGCACCAATGTGGGTGCAACGGTGGCAGCGCTTGAAGGTCTGGGCCAGAAAGTGGTGCTGATTGCCGGAGGCCTGGGAAAAGGACAGGATTTTTCGCCTTTGGCCGCTGTGGTGCGGGAACATGCCAGAGCTGTCCTGCTGATTGGCCAGGATGGTCCGGTTATCGGGCAAGCCCTGGCCGAATGTGGCGTCGCGCTCGAACATGTCGATACGCTGGAGGCGGCGGTGACGCGCGGCCTTGAGCTGGCACAGGCCGGAGATGCCGTGTTGCTGTCGCCCGCCTGCGCAAGCATGGATATGTTCAGGAATTACGGCCATCGCGCTCAGGTGTTTGTCCAGGCAGTGCAGGCATTGGCGTTGGCTCACGGAGAACTGACATGAGCGTGTTTTCGGGCCTCACCTCAGGCGTTAATGCCGTGCGTCCCGGGCGTACGACGATGCCCAATTTCGATGTGGCCATTGTGATCACGGTCGTCGCCTTATTGTTGTTCGGCCTGCTGATGGTGTATTCGGCCTCGATCGCGCTGGCCGACGGCCATCGTTATCAGAGCTATGGGCGGTTTTATTTCGCAAGCCGCCATGGCTTGTTCATTTGCGCCGGGCTGTTGTGCTCGGCCTTTGTCATGGGTATTCCCATGCAGGTGTGGCAAAAATTCGCCGTGCCCCTGTTTTTGCTCAGTTTGGTGTTGCTGCTGATTGTGCTGGTGCCCGGCGTGGGCCGCGAAGTCAATGGCGCGCGTCGCTGGCTGCCCCTGGGGCCTCTGAATTTCCAGCCATCGGAGTTGATGAAGATAACCATACTGTTGTATGCGGCCGATTACACCGTGCGCAAGCAAGAGCACATGCAAAGTTTTTTCCGCGGATTTTTGCCTATGTCGTTCGCTCTGGCCGCAGTGGGCATTGTGCTGCTGCTCGAGCCCGATCTGGGCGCCTTCATGGTGATCGTGGCGATCGCGGTGGGTATTTTGTTTATGGGCGGCATCAATGGCAAGCTGTTTTCGAGCCTGCTGGCGATTTTGTTCGGCAGCTTTCTGGCCCTGATCTGGATCTCGCCCTGGCGCCGGGGGCGCCTGTTTGCCTATCTCGATCCCTGGAATCCCGACAATGCCTACGGCAGTGCTTATCAGTTGTCGCATTCGCTTATTGCCTTGGGGCGCGGCGAGTGGTTCGGCGTAGGCCTGGGCGCCAGTGTCGAGAAGCTCCATTATTTACCCGAGGCGCATACCGATTTCATTGTGGCCGTCATTGGCGAAGAACTGGGTTTTGTCGGCCTGATGTGCCTGATTGGGTTGTTCGTGTTCCTGGTGTGGCGCGGTTTCGATATCGGCCGCCAGTCCATCGCGATGGAACGAATTTTCAATGGCCTGGTGGCCCAGGGGGTGGCTTTGTGGTTTGGCGTGCAAACCTTCATCAACGTCGGTGTGTGTGTGGGCCTGTTGCCTACCAAGGGCCTGACGTTGCCCCTGGTCAGCTATGGCGGATCCGGCATCGTCATGAATTTGTGTGCAGTGGCGTTGTTGCTGCGTGTGGATTATGAAAACCGCAACATGATGCGAGGCAAGCGGACATGAAACCTCGTACTTTACTTATTATGGCCGGCGGCACAGGTGGCCACATCATGCCGGGGCTTGCCGTAGCCCAGGAGATGAAGACCCGTGGCTGGCAAGTATTGTGGCTGGGCCATCCACAGCATATGGAAGGCCGGCTGGTTCCGGCGCAGGGTATCGAGCTGGAGCCTTTGTATTTCGGCGGAGTGCGGGGCAAGGGCGTTGCCGCCTTGCTTAAATTGCCGCTGACTTTGGCCAGCGCGTGCTGGCAGGCTTTGGGTAGCCTGAAAAAAATACGTCCCGATGTCGTTCTGGGCATGGGCGGGTACGTGGCGTTTCCGGGTGGCCTGATGGCGGCCTTGCGCCGCATTCCCCTGGTCATCCACGAGCAGAATGCGGTCGCCGGAACGGCCAATCGCTGGTTGGCGAAAATCGCCAACCAGGTGCTGGTGGGGTTCCCGGGGGCTTTGCCCGACGCCATTATGGTGGGTAACCCGGTCAGGCAGCGCCTGGCCGAGGTGGCCGCCGCGGAGCAGCGGTACGGTTCGCGTCAGGGCCCGTTGCGGCTGTTGGTGGTGGGCGGCAGCCTGGGCTCTCAGACCTTGAACAAGGTGATCCCCTTCGCGCTGGCGCAGCTGGCTCCCGATGAACGCCCGGTGGTGGTGCATCAGACGGGAGAGCGGCATCTGAACCAGGTGCGCGCGGCCTATGAACAAGTCGGTGTGCCGGCCCAATGCCATGCCTTTATCGACGACATGGCCGGATCCCTGGCCAACGCCGATCTGCTGATATGCCGCGCCGGGGCGATGACGGTCGCTGAAGTGGCGGCCGTGGGTGTCGCCGCCTTGTTTATCCCGTTGCTTAATGCGATCGATGATCATCAAACGGCCAATGCGCGCTATCTGAGCGATTGCAAGGGAGCATGGTTGAAAAATCAGAAAGAATTTTCCGCCGATTGGCTGGCGCAGTGGATGCGTGAACGTACTCGTACGGAGCTGGCCTTGGTGGCGCAGCATGCCCATGAGCATGCCCGCTTGAACGCGACACAGCAGATAGCCGATGCGTGCGAACAGGCGTTGGAGATGCCCGCATGAAACATAGAATTCAACATATCCATTTTGTCGGCATCGGCGGCTCGGGCATGAGCGGGATCGCCGAGGTTTTGCTGAATTTGGGGTACACCGTCAGCGGTTCCGATATGCAGGAGTCGGCAGTCACGCGCCGGCTGGCGAGCCTGGGCGCGCGAGTGAGCATTGGCCACGCGGCCGAGCACATACAGGGGGCGGGCGCGCTGGTGACTTCGACAGCGGTGACGGCCGGCAACCCCGAGGTGCTGGCCGCGCGCGCGGCGCATATTCCGGTGGTTCCGCGCGCGCTGATGTTGGCCGAGCTGATGCGTTTGAAGCGTGGCATTGCGGTGGCGGGCACGCATGGCAAGACCACCACCACCAGCCTGGTGGCAAGCGTGCTGGCGGCGGGCGACCTGGATCCGACATTTGTAATCGGCGGGCGTCTGAACTCGGCGGGCGCCAATGCCCGCCTGGGCCAGGGCGAATACATCGTGGTCGAAGCGGACGAGTCCGATGCGTCGTTCCTGAATTTGCTGCCGGTCATGGCGATCGTAACGAACATAGACGCCGATCACATGGATACGTATGGTCACGATGTGGCCCGCCTCAAAAGCGCCTTTATCGAATTTACACACAAGCTGCCTTTCTACGGCAGTGCGGTCCTGTGCAGCGACGACGCCAATGTGCGCGAGATCATCCCCTTTGTTTCGCGCCCGGTCACGACTTACGGCACCAATGCCGATGCCCTGGTGCGCGCCACCCATGTGCGCGCCGAGGGCACGAAGATGTACTTTGACGTGGAGCGCCGCATGGCGGCGGGAATTTTGCCCGGTCTGTCGATCGTTTTGAATTTGCCCGGCCGGCATAACGTTCTGAATGCTCTGGCGGCGATTGCGGTGGCGACCGAATTGAGCGTTCCTGATGCGGCGATTGCCCAGGCGCTTGCCGCCTTCAATGGGGTGGGCCGTCGCTTTACGCAGGTGGGCGATTTTGCCGTCTCCGATGGGCATGGCGGCGGCTCCTTCACGTTGGTTGATGACTATGGGCATCACCCGGCCGAGATGGCGGCCACGCTGGCGGCTGCGCGCGGCGCCTGGCCTGCCCGCCGGATCGTTCTGGCGTTTCAACCCCATCGCTATACCCGCACGCGGGATTGCTTTGAAGATTTCGTGCAGGTTTTAAGTTCGGCCGATGCCGTGTTGCTCACGGATGTCTATCCGGCCGGCGAGGCGCCTCTGGTGGCCGCCGATGGGCGTGCCTTGAGCCGCGCCTTGCGCGTGGCCGGCAAGGTAGAACCTTTATTTATCGAGGATGTCGCCGATCTGGCGCAAGCCATATTGAATTTTGTGCAACGTGACGATGTGGTGATTGTCATGGGGGCTGGGTCTATCGCCAAGGTGCCCGCGCAAATAGGAGAGCTGGCATGAGTGAAGATTTTGGCCGCGTCGGGGTCTTGTACGGTGGTTGTTCGGCCGAGCGCGAGGTGTCCCTCATGTCGGGCCAGGGCGTCCATGCGGCCTTGAAAAGCGTCGGCGTTGACGCCTATTTGTTCGATACGGGCAAGCAGGACCTGGCCGAGCTCATGAACGCCCGCTTTGATCGCGTTTTCATCGCGCTGCATGGGCGCTATGGCGAAGACGGCACCTTGCAAGGGGCGCTGGAGCTGATGCGACTGCCCTATACCGGCAGTGGTCCTTTGGCGTCCAGCCTGGCCATGGACAAAATCATGACCAAGAAGGTCTGGATTGCACAGGGGCTGCCGACTCCGAAATTCGCAATTTTGACGGGTGAGTCCGACCTGGCGGGCGCCATGGAGAATCTGGGCTTGCCGCTCATTATCAAACCGCCGCATGAAGGTTCGACGCTGGGAGTGGCCAAGGTGGGCCGGCGTGAAGAGATGCTGGCCGCCTATCGCCAGGCCGCCAGGTACGATGCCGATGTTTTAGCCGAGCAGTTCATTCGCGGCCGTGAACTGACGGTCGCGATTCTTGGAAAAGGCAGGAATGCGCGGGCCTTGCCCGTGATCGAAATTGTGGCGCCTGCGGGCAACTACGACTACGAACACAAGTATGTGTCCAACGATACGCAATACATTTGCCCCGCCAGGCTTGATGCCGCTTTAAGCGGGGAAATCATGGCGCTGTCCGAGCAGGCCTTTGCGGCGCTGGGATGCGAGGGCTGGGGGCGTGCCGATTTCATGCTGGATGCGGACAATCGGCCATGGCTGCTTGAGATGAATACATCGCCCGGCATGACGAGCCACTCGCTGGTGCCGATGGGCGCCAAGGCGGCGGGGATGAGCTACGCCCAGTTGTGCGTGGCGATTCTTGCCAGTGCTTCGTGCAAGGTTCAAGCGCCTCCCGACGGCCCTACAAAGCAGGAGGCGACGTAATCGTGTTCAACGACGCCCGCCTTACGAACTTCATTGCCAATTCGCTGGCTCTGCTGGCGGTATTGGCATTGATCGTGGCGCTCGTCGCCTGGGTCACGCAGCGTCCGTACTTTGCGATTGCGCAAATCCAGATTGAACCGATACAGGCGGGCACACTGAATTACGTCTCGGCGACGAGTGTGAGGGCAACCATAGCCGGCCGGTTGAGTGGCAATTTCTTTACCGTGAGCCTGAACGACACGCGCAAATTGATTGAAACTGTGCCGTGGGTGCGGCGCGCCCAGATTCGACGGGTCTGGCCCAATACCCTGCGCGTGCAGATAGAAGAGCAGCAACCTTTGGCATTATGGAACGAGAATCAGATGATCAATACCTGGGGCGAAGCGTTTACCGCCAACCAGGGTGAACTGCCCGACGATTCCGACTTGCCGCATTTTTATGGCCCCGACCAGTCCGAGCGCCTGGTGGTGCAGCGTTATGCGGAACTGGCGCGCTGGTTTGCGCCGCTGAATCTGCGTGTTGTCAAGGTGACGCTGAGTCCTCGATATGCCTGGGATGTAGAACTGTCCGATGGCGTGCAACTGAGTTTGGGGCGCGACCCGGCCGCCGATGTGGCCGATCCTCACGGCCGCTCGGGTGCGTTGCCCTTTGCCGCTCGCATCGAGCGTTTTGTAAAAACCTGGCCGGTACTGACCGAGCGGCTGGGAGGGCGCGCGTTGCGCAGTGCCGATTTACGCTACCCCAACGGATTTGCGATTACGTTGGCTCCTGTTTCCCATACTCCTACTAAATAGAAAAAACTATGACCCGTGACATCAAGGATCTGATCGTTGCACTCGATATCGGCACCAGCAAGGTAGTGGCGGTGGTGGCCGAGATATTGCCCGAAGGTCGCTTCGAAGTGCTCGGCCTGGGACAGCATGAATCCCAGGGGATGCGCAAGGGCGTCGTGGTCAATATCGAGTCGACCGTAAATTCGATTCAGCGTGCGCTCGAAGAGGCCGAGCTGATGGCCGATTGCAAAATCCGCGAGGTGTATACCGGCATCGCCGGCAGCCACATCACCAGTTTCAACTCCAGCGGCATGGTTGCGGTCAAAGACAAGGAAGTCACCTCGGCCGACGTGGCCCGGGTGATTGAAACGGCCAAGGCGGTAAACATTCCCACCGATCAGCAGGTTTTGCATGTGCTCACGCAAGAGTTCATTGTGGATTCGCAGGAAGATATCCGCGAGCCGATCGGCATGAGCGGCTTGCGTCTTGAGGTTCGCGTGCATATTGTCACGGGGGCTGTCAGCGCGGCGCAGAATATCGTCAAGTGCGTGCGCCGTTGCGGCCTTGAGGTTCAGGACCTGATTTTGCAGCCGCTGGCTTCAAGCCTGGCATGCCTGACCGCGGATGAAAAGGAACTGGGAGTGGTGCTGGTCGATGTCGGCGGGGGCACCACGGATATTGCCATCTATACCGGGGGCGCGATACGTCATACGGCCGTCGTGCCTATCGCGGGCGATCAGATTACCAGCGACATAGCGGCCATGCTGCGCACCCCCACGCCCGATGCGGAAGAAATCAAGCTGCGCTTCGGGATTGCCAAGCAGGTCCTGGTCAACGCCGACGAGCATGTCGAGGTGCCGGGGTTGGGCGATCGCCCCAACCGGCAGGTCAAACGCCAGGCGCTGGGTGCCGTCATCGAGCCCCGGATCGAAGAACTCTTCACATTCGTGCAGCAAATCGTGCGTGAGTCGGGCTATGAAGACTTGCTGGCCTCGGGCGTCGTCCTGACGGGCGGCACCGCGTTGATGCCCGGGATCGTCGAGCTGGCCGAGGACGTATTTTTGAAACCGGTGCGCATCGGGGTGCCCAACTATCAGGGCAGCCTGGCCGATGTGATGCACAACCCACGTTTCTCAACCGCCATGGGCTTGCTGTCCGAGGCGAGGGTGCAACGTGCGCGAGGTCGCAAAGTGGCGCAGCAAAAGGGCAATTTCAAAAGCCTTTTGTCGCGCATGAAGGAATGGTTTATGAATTAAGGCCTTGATCGGCCTTAAGAGTCGGGGAGTTTTTTCCCTGTCTTCGGGAGGCGTTTCAAATTTGCTGCGAGCCCTGTCGCTGGCATCTCTTTTGAAGCGATTTCCGGCAAGCGGTAGCAGTACCGGGGAAGTGTTTACGCTTTTATCGTTTTCTGAAATGTGAGGGAGTCAATCATGATGAATTTTGAAATGCTCGATAGCAATGCCAACGGCACCGTTATCAAAGTGGTTGGGGTGGGCGGAGCGGGCGGTAATGCCGTTGCCCACATGATCCGTTCGGGCGTGAGCGGTGTCGATTTTATTTGCGCCAATACCGATGCGCAGGCCTTGGTTGCCAGTCAGGCGCCCGTGCAGATCCGCCTGGGGCGCACCGGCCTTGGCGCGGGCGCCAAGCCTGATCAGGGGCGGGCGGCCGCCGAGACGGCGCGTGAAGAAATTCGCGCGGCCCTGACCGGCGCCAATATGGTGTTTATTACCGCCGGCATGGGCGGCGGCACGGGCACCGGCGCCGGTCCTGTCGTAGCGGAAGTGGCCAAGGAGCTGGGTATTTTGACGGTGGGCGTGGTGACCAAGCCGTTTTGCTTCGAAGGCAGCAAACGCATGAAAATGGCCGAGGACGGCATTGCCGAACTGACCAAACACGTGCATTCGCTGATCGTGGTGCTCAATGAGAACCTGTATGAGTTGATGGATGAGGACGCTACCCAGGAAGATTGCTTCAAATCGGCCGATGACGTATTGCACAATGCGTGCGCCGGCATTGCGGAAATCATCAATGTCGAAGGCAATGTGAACGTCGACTTTGAAGACGTCAAGACCATTATGGGCGAGCAAGGCCAGGCGATGATGGGGACATCCATTGCCGCAGGGACCGATCGCGCCCGTGTGGCCGCCGAACGCGCCATTGCATGCCCTCTGCTCGAAGGCGTCGATTTGCACGGAGCTCGTGGCATGCTTGTCAATATTACCGCCAGCCGTACCCTGAAAATGCGCGAAACGCGCGAAATCATGGATACGATCCGCAGTTACGCGGCCGAAGATGCGACCGTTATTTTCGGGACGGCCTACGACGAGTCGATGGGTGAGAACCTGCGGGTGACGGTCGTGGCTACCGGTCTGGGCCGCGCCATGCAGCGTCCGCAACTGGTGCCCAATGCGAACGAGTCGCGTCGTACGGGCACGGACGATGCCCCTCTGTTTGGGGCGTATGGCGATCAGGACGTGCCAGCCGTTATCCGTCGTAACCCACGTGGTTCGGCGGCTACGCAAGTACGGGCGCTGGAAACCGCGGGCATGGATCACTTCGATATTCCCGCTTTTTTGCGCAAGCAAGCCGACTGAGCGGGGGAGCCGGAAATGGCGCTCACGGGTGGCACCCACAAGGGGTGCCGCTACAAAAACGTGGCCGTCGCTAATTGTAGTGGCAGCCCTTGTGGCTGCCAGAACCGTCGGAGCCCTCACATAGGTTAAGGCGAGCCGCAGGGCCCGCCTGGATCAAGCGGCGTATCTACCCTTTCCCCGGGGTGGGTGCGCCGCTGTCCCTTTTTTGCCGCCGCCTGAGGTCCTGTGCGGTAGTGACGTCTTACAACTATTTCAGGGACTGAAATCCATCCTTGTTACAATGGATTTAATTCGCAGTCATAGGACTGCCACGTAATATTAAAGTCAACTTTTGATTATGCTACGCCAGCGCACTATACAAAAATCAATCAGCACCAAGGGTGTGGGCCTGCACTCGGGGCTCCGGGTCGAAATTACGCTCCGTCCGGCCCAGCCTAATACGGGCATTGTGTTCCATCGCATCGACCTGCCTGAGGTGGTCGATTTTCCGGCCCAGGCCAGTCGTGTGGGCGACACACGCATGGCATCGGTGTTGCAGCAGGGCAATGTCCGGGTGTCCACCGTCGAGCACCTGATGTCGGCTCTGGCCGGGTTGGGCATCGACAATCTGCATGTCGACCTGACGGCGGAAGAAGTACCTATTATGGATGGCAGCGCCGGCACTTTTGTGTATTTGCTGCGTTCGGCCGGGCTGCAGGAGCAGGACGCCGTCAAGCAGTTCCTGCGGGTGTTGAAAACCGTGGAAGTCCGCGAAGGCGAGGGTAAAGACCAGAAGTGGGCCCGTCTGGAGCCCTACGACGGGTTCGCCTTGTCGTTTGCCATTGATTTCCGTCATCCGGCGATCGACTCAACGGCCAACTTCGCCGAAATTGATTTTGCTACGGACTCTTACGTCAAGACGATTGCCCGGGCCCGCACCTTCGGCTTTGTGAACGAAGTAGAGGCTTTGCGCGCCGCGGGCCTGGCGCGCGGCGGCAGCCTGGATAATGCCATCGTCATGGACGAATTCCGGGTCTTGAACTCTGATGGCTTGCGTTACGACGATGAGTTCGTCAAACATAAAATTCTCGATGCCATCGGCGATCTGTATTTGATCGGCAAGCCGCTGGTGGCCCGTTATGTTGCCTGCAAATCGGGTCATAGCCTCAACAATCAGCTGGCGCGCGCGTTGCTGGCCCAGGAAGATGCCTGGGAGCTGATTACCTATGAGTCCAGCGCCGCGGCGCCCAAGGCCTTTACCAACGAGTGGAAGCTGGCCTGACAAGCCTGGCGTTCAGCAGGCAAGGCGTCAGCTTCTATGATGGGCCAGCAGGCGTTTTACCGCGTCCGCCAGTGGTCCAGGCCTGAGGTTGTTTTGTAAGGTTTCGAATGCGCTCAGGGCGCGTTCATCCAGCGCTGTCACGTCTTTGACGGGTGCCGCGTTTGTCCGGGTTTGTAACAACCCGGCTTGAACCTTGACGCTAATTTCGTTAAGGTTCCATCCTTCCTGCGTCAGCATTTGAGCGATTCGGGGGGCTAACTGTCGAAGCCTGGCCGCATAGGCGGCACTGGGAACGGCCAGCGTTACCTGCTGGCGGTCCACACGGGCTACCCGGCAAACCTGCGCCAGCGCAGGAGGCAATATTTTTTGGGTCGCGTGCTCTATTGACAGCAGCATGCGAGCCGTCGTTAAAACATCAGCACCGTGTTGATCGCCACTGAGCCAGTTGATGGCAGAAAGGCTGTCCGGCGCAGGTCTATCTCGAGGTTGTGGTCGTGGTGGGCGGAACATGCGCAGTGTGTTTTTAGAGGGTTTCAGAGTGAAAGTTATCATTATGCATGGTCGTTCGGATGATTCCAACGTGACAACGCTTGGGGTATCGATTTTGGCGGCCCTGGTGTTTGTCGCGCTCACGGTCGCAGCAATGGCGGGTGCGCAATGGCAGGCACATTATGGCCCATCGACTTTTGTCCCCACGGCGCAAGCGGGTGTCATCAAGAACCAGGCCAGGCGCGATTCGGCCTATATCCGTGAAAACGTGACGCTGCTTGCGAGCAAAGTGGGCGATCTTCAGGCCGAACTCATTGCCCTGGGCGGGATCAGCAAACGAATCGCCAGGCTGGCCGGCGTGTCCTATACCGACCCCGAGATCAAGGCCAGCCTCGACCAGGCCGAACCCGTTATGGACGATATTAATGGCGGCCAGAGCGACTCCTTGTCGGCGCAAGGGGTGGGCCGGCAACTTGATCTCATGCAGCAACAGCTCGCCGGGCAGAAAGACGGGCTGGCCATGCTGGACCTGGTGCTGACAAAGCGATCCGGCGCCCAGGCCCGCCTGCCCACGCTGATGCCCGTCAACTATCCGTATCTGAGCTCGTCGTTTGGCTGGCGCCGCAATCCGGTGACCGGCCGCCAGTCCATGCATGAAGGCCTGGACTTTGCCGCCCCCAAAGGCGCCCCGATTTATGCGGCTTCGGGCGGAGTGGTGGCTGAGGCGGGGACTTTTCCGGGTTATGGAAAGATGGTCGAAATCAATCATGGCAACGGTTTGGTGACGCGGTACGCCCACGCTTCGGCCTTGACCGTGCACGCTGGCGATCTGGTTGAGAAGGGGGATCTTATCGCCCGGGTCGGATCGACTGGCCGTTCTACCGGCGCGCATTTGCATTTTGAAGTGCGCATGGTGGGCCACCCGCTCGATCCCAAGCTCTTTTTGGCCCGGCCGGATGCGCCCAACCATCTGGTGGCCGATGCCTCGGGCCCCGTGCAAGCCATTCTGCCTGAGGTGCGTTAAACTGTCTTGTTTTTCCCTGCGGATTGTTCCGCCAACCTGATAAAAATATGCATAAGGGCTTTGCGCGCGTTTAGCGTGCTTGGGTCGGCATTGACGGTAAAAGAATGGTTTCTCTGCTAAAAAAGCTCATTGGTAGTCGCAACGATCGGTTGCTTAAGCAGTATCGCGCCCAGGTGACGCGAATCAACGCACTGGAGCCCAAGGTGGCGGCTCTGTCCGATGAGCAACTGGCCGCCAAAACGGATGAATTCCGTGGCCGCGTCCAGTCGGGAGCCTCGCTCGATAGCCTGCTGCCCGAGGCCTTCGCTGTCGTGCGCGAGGCCAGCAAACGGGTCTTTGGCATGCGGCACTTCGATGTGCAGATGCTGGGTGCCATAGCGCTGCACAACGGCAAGATTTCCGAGATGCGCACCGGCGAGGGTAAAACGCTGATGGCCACCCTGGCGGTGTACCTCAATGCCTTGTCCGGGGCGGGCGTGCATGTCGTGACGGTCAACGACTACCTGGCCCGTCGCGATGCTCAGTGGATGGGGCGTCTGTACAACTTTTTGGGTATGACCGTTGGCGTGGTCGTGCCGCAGCAGGAAAACGAAGAGAAAAGAGCGGCCTATATGGCCGACATCACGTACGGCACGAATAACGAATACGGCTTCGATTATCTGCGCGACAACATGGAGTTTCGCGCTGAAGATCGCCGCCAGCGTCCGCTTTCCTATGCGATCGTCGATGAGGTCGACTCGATTCTGATCGACGAGGCGCGTACGCCGCTGATTATTTCGGGGCAGGCTGAAGACAATACCGAGCTTTATGTTCGCATGAATGTGGTGCCGCCCATGCTCACACGCATGGCCGCCGAGCCCAAGGCGCAAGAGCCCGAACCCGAAGGCGATTTCTGGGTGGACGAAAAGGGCCAGCAGGTTTATTTGTCGGAAGCCGGGCATGAGAAATCCGAAGGGATTCTGTCGCGTATAGGCCTGTTGCCCGAAGGCGAATCTTTATACGACGCGCGCAATATCACCTTGATGCACCACCTGATGGTGGCGTTGCGGGCGCATAACTTGTTCTTTTTGGACCAGCAATACGTGGTTCAGGAAGATGAGGTTGTCATTGTCGACGAGTTTACCGGACGCCTGATGGTAGGACGCCGTTGGTCCGATGGCCTGCATCAGGCCGTGGAAGCCAAGGAAGGCGTCAAGATCCAGAACGAAAATCAAACGCTCGCTTCAATTACCTTCCAGAACTACTTTCGCATGTACGACAAGTTGTCGGGCATGACAGGAACGGCCGATACCGAGGCCTACGAGTTCCAGGAAATCTATAGCCTGGAAACGGTCATCATTCCCACCAACCGCCCCATGGTGCGCGAAGATCAGAACGATCAGGTCTTCAAGACAGACAAGGAAAAGTATCAGGCTATTCTTGCTGACATCAAAGACTGCCACGAGCGCAACCAGCCGGTGCTGGTGGGTACGACCAGCATCGAAAACTCCGAACTCCTGTCGGGCCTGCTCAAGCAAGACAAAATGCCTCATGAAGTCTTGAACGCGAAGCAGCATGCGCGCGAGGCCGAGATCGTGGCCGAGGCAGGCAAGCCCGGGCACATCACCATCGCCACCAATATGGCCGGCCGCGGCACCGATATTGTTCTGGGCGGAAGCATTGAAAAGCAGATTGACCTGGTGCGTGCGGACCCCAATTTGAGCGAGAGTGACAAAGAAGCACGTGTCGAGACCATCAAGTCCGAATGGGCGCCCGCGAGCGAGCGGGTCAAGAAGGCGGGAGGGTTGCGCATCATCGGTACCGAGCGGCACGAGTCGCGGCGCATCGATAACCAGTTGCGCGGCCGTGCCGGGCGCCAGGGCGATCCGGGTTCTTCGCGTTTTTATCTGTCGCTCGATGATTCGCTCATGCGGATTTTTGCGGGCGATCGGGTGCGATCCATTATGGAGCGCCTGCGCCTGCCCGAGGGCGAGCCCATCGAGGCGCGCATGGTGTCGCGTTCGATCGAGTCGGCGCAGCGCAAGGTCGAGGCGCGCAACTTTGACATACGCAAGCAATTGCTCGAGTACGACGACGTCGCCAATGACCAGCGCAAGGTTTTGTACGCGCAGCGCAACGAGGTTCTGGAATCGGCCGATGTGTCCGAAACCATTCTTAACCTGCTCGATGCCGAAATCACCAAGCAGTTCCAGATATACATCCCCGAAGAAAGCATGGAAGAGCAGTGGGACGTGCCGGCGCTGCAGGTCGTCCTGGAAGCCGAGTGGCAAATTGAGATGCCTCTGGTGGAGATGCTCGAAAAAGAGACCACTCTAAGCAACGAAGATTTGCTCGAGCGGGTGCTGGCGGAGGCGCGGCGCCTGTATGGGGCCAAGGTCGAGCTTGTGGGCCGCGAGAACTGGGCGCCATTCGAGCGATCCATGCTGCTGCAGGCGATCGATACGCATTGGCGCGGGCATTTGTCCTCGCTCGATCATCTGCGCCAGGGGATACACTTGCGCGGTTATGCACAGAAAGATCCCAAGCAGGAATACAAGCGCGAGGCGTTCGAGCTGTTTTCCGCCATGCTGGACCGCATCCGCAATGAAACCATCAAAGTGCTGATGACGGTCAAGATCCAGTCGGCCGAACAGGTTGAAGCAGAAGCGGCGCCGGCCCATCTTGAAAACGTGACTTACCATCATTCCGATTACGACGCGGCCTTAAGCGGTGAAGACCCCGGCATCGACAATGCGGTGTCGCAGTTCAATGCGACGGTTGCCAATGTCGTGCCAAAGGTTGGCCGCAACGACCCATGCCCGTGCGGTAGCGGAAAAAAATACAAGCACTGCCACGGCAAGTTGGCTTAAGCGGGTGGCAGGGGGCGGCGCCTGCGCTGCTCGTCGGTCGCCACGTAGGTCAGGGTGGCTTCGGTTACTTTGACAATTTCGAACTCCAGCCGCTGGCGCTCGGCGTACACCTCGACGGCGACCGTCACCGAGGTGGTGCCGACTTTGATGATGTCTGCGTAAATGCTTAGCAGGTCGCCGACAAAAACCGGCTGTTTGAACGTAAATGCGTTGACCGCAATGGTTGCCACCCGGCCGGCTGCCCGTCGCGCGGCGGGAATCGAGCCGGCAATATCCACCTGCGACATGATCCAGCCGCCGAATACATCGCCGTGCACATTGGCGTCGGCAGGCATGGGAACGACGCGCAATATGGCGTGCCGCGGATGAGCCGGCAAAGTGGTGGGCGGTGTGGTGCTCAAGGTAGCTCCTGTCGTGGATTGGGCCCTGCGGCCCTGGGAAATTGCGTTACGCTGCGCTGGCCAGCCAGCGTTGCGCCAGCTGTACCCAATAGCTGGCGCCCAGCGGAATAAGATCGTCGTTGAAATCGTAGCTGCCGTTGTGCAGCGTGCATGGCCCCAGGCCGTGGCCCGGGTTGCGGTGGTCGCCCTCGCCGTTGCCGATCCAGACGTAGCAGCCGGGCTTTTCTTGCAACATGAAAGCGAAATCTTCGGAGCCCATTGAGGGCCGTACGGACTGATTTACGCCGTGCTCGCCGACTATGGTTTTGAGCACCTCGGCGCAGAATGCGGTTTCTTTCGGGTGGTTGACGGTAGCCGGGTACTTGCGATGGAAAGCGAATTCTGCCTTGCAGTTCATGGCCTGGCTGCCCAGGTGCGTGATTTCGGTCATGCGCTTTTCGATGAGATCGAGCGCCTTGTCGGAAAAAGTGCGTACGGTGCCGCGCATCGTGGCGAAATTGGGGATGACGTTGTCGGCCGACCCGGAGTGGATTTGTGTAATGCTCAGTACGGCTGGGTCGAGCGGGTCGAGGTCGCGCGAGATGATGGTTTGAAGCGATAGCGCCAGCTGTACGGCGGCCATGACCGGGTCGATGCCCAGGTGCGGCATGGCCGCGTGCGCACCCTTGCCTTCCAGCGTGATTTCGAATGTGTTGCTCGACCCCATCATGGGCCCTGGAATGACTCCGAAGGTGCCTACCGCCATGCCGGGCCAGTTGTGCATGCCGAATACCGCATCCATCGGGCATTTTGTGAAAAGGCCGTCGTCGATCATTTTTTTGGCGCCGCTGAAGCCCTCTTCGGCAGGCTGGAAAATAACATGAACAGTGCCGTCGAAATTACGGTGGCCGGCCAGGTAGCGGGCCGCCGCCAGCAGCATGGCGGTATGTCCGTCGTGCCCGCACGCATGCATTTTCCCTTTGTTTTTGCTTGCGTGGTCGAACGTATTGAGTTCTTGCATGGGCAGGGCGTCCATGTCGGCACGCAAGCCGATCGCGCGGCCGTTTTGCGTTTTGCCGTGTATGGTGCCCACAACGCCTGTGATACCCATGCCGCGATGAATCGGGATACCCCAGGATTCGAGCTTTTGAGCGACGACGTCCGCAGTGCGGACTTCTTCGTAGGCGAGTTCAGGATGAGCGTGAATATCGCGGCGGATGGCCGAGATCTCTGATTGCCACGCAACAATGGGTTCGACTAAGTTCATGATATGGGTGTGTCCTGTGGTATTGCAGGTACAAACTGTACCCCGTTGGCCGTGTATCATCAAATTATTGATACCCGGCGGCGGCGATATGCCGCGCCCGCGCAATGCGGCCGCTTAGCGCGGCTTGAGGTGGGGCTGAATCATGGCGTCGATCGCCGGCGCTACGTGGGGGTTGCCTGCATAAATGTAGCCTTTGATGGGCCACGGGTCGATATGGTGTATGTCTTCGGCTATGCCGCCCGCCTCGCGCACCAGCACCGTTCCGGCGGCGACATCCCAGGAAGCCAGGCCCATTTCCCAGTAGCCGTCGTAGCGTCCGCAGGCCGTCCAGGCCAGGTCGAGCGCGGCGGCGCCCAGCCGGCGGACGCCGCGCGTATGATTGATCGCGTAATCCAGGGTTGGCATGTATTGGTCCGAGAATGAGAAATCGCGGAACGGGAAGCCCGTGCCGACGACAGATTCGCTCAGTTCGCGGGTGGGCGAGCAGGCAATGCGGTGTCCGTTTAGCCATGAGCCCGCGCCGTGCACCGCGGTGAAAATTTCTTCCCGGCTGGGGTCGTAAACCACGCCGACGACGGGTGTATCGAGCGCCAGCGGTTGGTCTTCCAGGACGGTTCCGGCGTGTGCAATCAGGGCAATGGATACCGCATATTGCGGAATCCCGTGCAGGAAATTGGTAGTGCCGTCCAGGGGATCTATATACCAGGTGGCCAGGCCGGCCGTATTGCCGCCGGATTCTTCCGCCACAATGCCGAATTCGGGCGTTTGCACCTGTAACAAGTCGATAATAACGCGTTCCGCTTCCCGGTCTGCCTGTGAAACCAGATCGTTTCGGGCTTTCTTGTCGATAATCAGCGAGGAGCGGTCATGGGAGTAGGATTGGAGAATTGCGGCAGCAGCGTGCGCGGCAGTGACGGCAGCGTTAAGCGACTGGCTGAGGTTGATGCGCGTTTGAGACATGCTATCCGGGAAAGTGCGTACGTGAATAAGTGTTAGTTTACGCAACATTCCGGGTGGCGTGTTGTTGTTGTATGTGCCGTGGCCGTGCTGTATGAGCCGGACGTGAATGTGGTTTATGAATGTGGTTTATGTGTGTAAGTGTGGTGTATGGCAATTTCCTTTGAGCCCCTGATTGCGGCAGGCGTGGCCTTTGATGAGGCCGGTACGCCGATAAGTGCGCGCTACGGCGATGTTTATCATGCGCGAATGGGCGCCCTGGCGCAGGCCGAGCACGTATTTCTAAGGGGCAACCAATTGCCGGCTCGCTGGCAGGGCCGAACTTCCTTTACCGTATGCGAAACGGGTTTTGGCCTCGGGCATAATTTTCTTGCCCTGTGGCAGGCGTGGCGCTCGGACCCGCAGCGTTCAAAGCATTTGCATGTCGTGTCTTTCGAGGCGCATCCTTTTTCGAAAGAGGATATGGCGCTGGTGCTGTTGCCGCGGCTTCCCGCCCTTTTCCGGCCGCTGGCCACGCAATTGCTGGCGGCGTGGCCTGTTTTGCTGCCCGGCCTGCATAGGCTTGAGTTTGAAAACGCCGACCTGACCCTGACTTTGGCTTTCGGCCGGGTAGAAAAGCTTGCGCGGCAGATTGACGCTCATGTGGATGCCTACTTTCTGGATGGGTTTGCGCCGCAAAAGAATCCTGAAATGTGGTCGCCCAGGTTGTTTGGGCAACTGGTTCGCATGGCGCGTACAGGGGCAACTGCCGCGAGCTGGTGTTGTGCCGGCAGTGTGCGGCGAGCCCTGGCGGAAGCCGGCTTCCTGGTGTCGAAGGCGCCGGGATTCGGCGATAAGCGCGAGATGACGGTGGCGACGTTGCGTGCGTGCGTGCGCCGTGACGCCGTTCCGGCTCGGCCGCAGGGGGCGGTGGCGGTTGTAGGGGGAGGCTTGGCGGGAGCCGGGATTGCGCACAGCCTGGCCCTTAAAGGCTATGCCGTAACCGTGTTCGATGCCGCATTCGAGCGGGGCCTGGAGGCAAGCCACAAAGGCCATAAAGCGGCGGCGCTGACGCCTTTGATCTCGCGCGATGACGATATCCGGGCCAGGCTGTCGCGGGCAGGCGTTTTTCGCGCTTTGCAGCGATGGCAGGAGTTGCCTGAAGCGGCGCGCCCGGTGCGTTGTGGGACGCTTGAGGCGGCGGCCGACGCCCAGGGGGCGCGCGAGCGCCAGATCACCCTGGCCAGGCTGTCTTTTCCTGAAAGCTGGGTGGCGTGGGTGGACGCAGCCGATGTGTCCAGGCGGCTGGGGCTTGCGAGATCGGAGGGTGGAGTCTTTTTCGCCGACGGCCTATGGGTACGTCCCGAACCCTTGCTTCGCTCCCTGCTCGAGACGCCGGGCGTCACCTGCCGGGCCGTCCACGTGAATAGCCTGGAGTTTGCAGAGTCGAGCTGGTGCTTGCGGGATATCGGCGGCCGTGAATTGGCGCGCGCCTCTACCGTTGTCGTGGCCAATGCGCTTGCCGCGAAAGAGTTGCTGGCGACAACGCCTTATGCCGATCATTTGCCGGGCTTGGCCGGTATGCAGGCGTTGGCGGGGCAGGTCAGTTATTTTGCCCTTCCGCCGTCTCTGCGTCGCGATCTGATCCAGGCCGCACAGGGGTATTGCCTGCCGGAGGTGGATGGGGTCAGTGTGGCTGGCGGTACCTACGTCGCCGATGCCGTTCGCAGCGAGGTCACCCGTCAGGGCCATGAGGCCGTGATCGATAAGTTGAGTGTCCTGTTATGCGTCCCGGTGGCAGACGTGAGATACTGGCTGCACGAATCGCAGGGTTGGGCCGGTTGGAGGGCGGTGGCGACGGGGCGTTTGCCCCTGATCGGGCCGGTTGCACAGGTTCCCGGGCTATGGCTGGCTTGCGCTTACGGGTCACGGGGCCTGACCTGGTCGGCCCTGGCGGGGGATGTCATTGCCGCGCGGTTGAGTGGCGAACCAAGCCCTCTGGAACGTGATTTATTGCGGGCAATTGCCCCACGTTAATGATTGTTTGATGGCTACGGCGAGTGAGGTTTGACTGTGTTTGAAACAGGCTTAAATGTGCACGATTTTATTTTATAGCGTAATTCCGTCAAAATATCACCTTTTGAATGCTTTTTGGGCGAGAGCCCGAGGATTGCGCTGTGCCGCCCAAGTCTGACCCTGCTCACGTGACGCAACTTACCAGCCTGAAATTCCGAACGGTGAAATCCACACGTGCGGATTTTTCGATCGACGACCTGCTGCTTCAGGTTGAAGCCCATGCGCCGGGCGTCTATCGCCTGCGCTGCGCCGAGTCCAAGGTGCTGCTTGACGACAAACCAGGCGCCCGTAGCCGGGCGCATGCCGAAATGTTGCTGGCTCGGCAAGAGCCTGCGGGCGAGCTGGTCGTAAGCTCCGTAGCGCCGCCCGATCCGCAGGGGTGGCGGCTGACGCAAGGCGACATTGTCCTTGAAATCGATACGGATCCCTTTCAGTTCGCGCTGTATCGCGGCGAACACTGCGTGTTGCGCAGCGAGTTCTGCGCGGCTTTGGGGCGCAGGGTCGCCGGCGATGTCTGTACGTGGCGGCTGGGCCTGGAGCTCGATTGCGACGAGGCCTTGTACGGATTGGGAGAAACATCCAACGACCTGGACCGGCGCGGCGAGCACCTGGTTTCCGATCAGCCGCAAGCTCGTGCGCTGCCTTTGGTGTGGAGCCCGGCAGGCTGGGGCTTGTACGTCAATACGCTTGGGCGTGTCGAGCATGATCTGGCGGCCACGGATCCGGACACGTATGCCGTATCTTTGCAAGACCGGATTTTCGACGTGTTTCTCTTCGTGGGCGAGCCCGTGGAAATCCTGAATCAGTACTCGGCGCTTACCGGGCGTGCAGGGCAGCCGGGCTTGTGGCCGATGGGAGTATGGCTGGACCAGGCCCCCGGCCTGTCCATAGATTCGGTGCTTGAAACAGTGGAACAGTTCAGGGCCGATGGCCTAGGGCTGGACGTGGTGCGCCTGGCCGCTCCCGCAGTCTGCGGGTTTCAGGCTGACAAGGCTGTGTTCGAATGGGATACCCGGCGAGTCCCGGCTGCGCGCACCATGCTGACGCGCTTTCAGGCGCTCAATATGCAGGTGGCGGCTCCAACATTTCCGGGTGTGCTGGCCGACACTGCGCTCTTTAATGAATGGGAAGATCGCGGCTGGCTTCTGACCAACGATGCCGACGGCAGCGCGCACCGGTTCGCGGGCAACGCCATGACGGCGGGGCGGCGTTTCGGTTTGCTTGATCTGACCCACAAAGACGTATATAAAGCGTGGTCTGAGCGTCAGCGTCAACTTGTCGATGAGGGCCTGGGCGCCCCCGATTGCGATGCCCAGCTCGATATTCCGGATGGTATCACCGCACGTGGGGGAGAATCGGGCGCCACATTGCGCACGCTCTATCCGCTACTTGCCAGGCGTGCCCTGTTTGACGCCGTGGCCGGCCACAAAACGCCTCAGGAAGGCGTTGTCTGCAGTACCGATCTTTTCCCGGCCTTGCAGCGGTTTCCGTGGCAGATGGGCCCTCGGGTGCCCAACACCTGGGCGGGGCTTGAGCACACCTTGCGCTGCGCCTTGTCGCTGGGTGCCAGTGGCGTTCCCGTTCAGATGCATGGCCTGGGGTCGGCCGGGCATCCTGTCGCGTCCATGACTCCAGAGCTTTACATACGCTGGCTTGCCACCAACGTGTTTTCGGCCAATTTCAGCTTTCAGGGTGTGCCGGCCTTGCTCCCGCAGGCGTTTGATGCACGAACCCGCGAGCTGGTGCAGCATTGGTTGCAATGGCGCTATCGCCTGATTCCCTATGTGCTGGGCATTATTGAAGATTCGGTGCGCACGGGCTTGCCGGTGCAGCGATCCATGGCGCTGGCATTTCCGGCCGATACGCTGGCCCATGCCTGGGATACGCAATACCTGTTTGGGCCCGCTCTGCTGGTGGCGCCGGCCCTGCACGAGGGCCGCGACATCAAGGTTTATTTACCCAAGGGCGATGCGTGGTGGGACCTGAACACCGGCTGGCGTTATGAAGGCGGCACCACCTGGACGGTCGAGGCCGGTCTGGATACTTTGCCGATTTTTGGGCGCGAAGGCCATATGCTGTGCCTGGGGCCTACGGCTCAGAGTACGGGCGAGTTCAACTCGGCCCGAATTCTGGACGAAGTCTGGATGTTCGGCATGCCCGAACACAGCCCTGTGGTCATGCGCAACAAGATACGCGTCATGCAAATGCAGGGGTCGAGCTATATCAAAGGCCTGGAGGGCTTGCGCATTCTTCCGTCCGAAGGGCTGGAAGTCAAGCGCCGGGGCGCCGAAGTACGAATTTCGCGCGCGCGATAAGGCTGGGGCGGAGGTGGCACCCACAAGGGGTGCCGCTACATTATTCACTGGCAGGTTTTTGTAGCGGCAGCCCTCGTGGCTGCCATTTTCGCCATTATGCTGTCGTAGCGGCACCCCTTGTGGGTGCCATTTTTGTCTATTCTCGACCTATTACGTTCCTCACAACACATATTCCCCCTATCGGGAACGTACGCCATTTAAAGCGTCTCTAATGGGGTAATTACGCCTTTTACAAGGATTAACCATGCCGCTGTCCATCGTAAAGACTTCCGGGCAAGACTCGCCCGATGCCGAGATCGCGCGGCAGATTGCGCAGGGTGACAGGCAAGCCCTGACCGCACTGATGCGTCGCCATAATCAGCGGCTGTTCCGCGTTGCGCGCAGCGTATTGCGTAACGACGCCGACGCCGAGGAAGCGGTTCAGGAAGCGTTCTTTTCGGCTTATCGCGCCATGGGGCGATTTCGCGGAGACTCCGCCTTGTCGACCTGGCTGGTTCGTATCGTGGTCAACGAATCGAACAAACGCCTGCACAAGAATAACCGGCTGCATGCCGTATTGGAGTTCGAAGATGATCTGGAACTCAGAGGCGATTTGCAACAAACGCAAACTAATGAATTTATTCCCAGCCAACCGGAGCAAGCCATGGCGCGCGTCGAAACCAGGCGTCTGATTGAAGCCAAAATTGATTTGCTGCCCGACGTCTTTCGCACGGTTTTTGTGTTGCGGGCAGTCGAGGAAATGACGGTTGAAGAAGCCGCGCAATGCCTGGATATTCTGCCGGCAACCGTGCGGACGCGTTATTTCAGGGCCAGGGCGCTATTGCGCAAGGCGTTGGCGAAAGATATTGGGCACGGCATCGAAGATGCGTTTGCCTTTGCCGGCGAGCGTTGCGATCGCATTGTGGCCGGGGTGCTGGCTCGTATAGATGCCTTGTGAATTGATGCCGTCTGACTTTCTCAGGCGGCCATAAGAGGGAGTATTACCATGTCATTTCTTGACTATCTTGACACCCCCGCGCAGCCAGGCTCGCGTCGGGCTTTTTTGGGCCGATCGGGCCTTGTGTTGTCGGGCACCGCTATTGCGATGCTTGCCGGGCGCGAGGCGTTGGCCAAGGGTAAAAGCAAAGGTGACGCCTCGTCGGACGTGCGCATTCTGAATGCGGCGTTGGGAGCCGAGTACGAAGCCATTGCCGCTTATCAATTGGGCGCTGAAAGCGGCCTGCTGCAAAAGCCCACTCTGGATCTTGCGGTGACCTTTCAAGGGCAGCATAAAGAGCATGCCGATCTGCTCTCCAAAACCGTTGCCAAGCTTGGCGGCAAACCTGTCCTCGCCAAGGCCAAATATACCTTCCCGACGGACAAGCTGAAAAGCCAGGCCGATGTGTTGCGTTTCGCCGCGATGCTGGAAAAGGGCGCGGTAAGTGCTTACCTTGGCGCGGTGCCGATATTGGGTAATCGCGATTTGGCCAAGGCGGCCGCCAGCATTCTGGGCGATGAAGCCATGCACTGGGCCATACTGCGCAACGCCTTGGGCGAGCCGCCGGTTCCGTCGGCCTTCATGGTATGAGCGGGGCGTGGCGGGTCAATCTGCTTGCCTGTGCTTTAGGGCTAGGACTATGGTCGCAGGCCTGGTCGGCTGCGCTGGTGGGCGATACAACGCGGGGAGAAGCCGTCTATTCGCGTTGTCTGGCCTGCCATGCCTTGGCGTATGACCGCGTCGGCCCTCGTCATTGCGGCCTCTTTGGGCGCAAGGCGGGCAGCGTCAAAGGATTTGATTATTCCAGTGCGATGAAAAATTCAAAAATCGTCTGGAACGAGCAAACCTTGAACCTGTTCCTTAAAAACCCGATGGCCGACGTGCCCGGCACATTCATGGGCTACGCTGGCATACCCGATCCGCAAGAGCGGGCCGATCTGATCGCCTATTTGAAGCAGGCGGATGCTTCGCCGGTTTGTGCGGGTGTTAAATAGCTTTGGTGGCAGTCGGAACGGCTGCCACTGTATGAAAAAGAGTGGCTGCCGTTGTAGAAATGGCACCCACAAGGGGTGCCGCTACAAAACGTACCCGTAGCGAATGTAGCGGCAGCCCTTGTGGCTGCCATCTTCTTATAGCCGCAATCTTTGCGCGAGCGTTAAATAACCGCTGGCTCGACGGTTACAAGCAGCCGCGGATTGAAGAGGGCGTTTTCGTTGACGCCGTCTTTGACATAGCCGCGCGGATTGCAAATGACCCGCGTGCCATTGACGACGTAGTCGAAACTGTCATGCGTATGCCCGTGTATCCACAAAACGGCGCGATCGGATCCCATCAGGGGTTCCAGCCGTGACACAAAGCAGTTGTTCAGGCGCGAGCCCTCGAATCGCGGATGGATGCTGCCGGCCGACGGTGCATGGTGGGTAATGACCACGGTCGGGCCCTCGTAGGGTTCGTCGAGTTTGGCGGCCAACCAGTCGCGGTAACCATTAAACAGCGTTTCTGATTCGAGCGGGCTGAAATACTGATCAGCGTGCGCATCGGAGCGTATCCGGCTGAAGTCTCTCAGCATGGCTACCGCTTCGCGGCATGCCTGATCGCGTTGCGGGCCGTCGCCGTAGAGCCTGAAGTCGGTCCATAGGGTGGCGCCCAGAAAGCGCACTCCACCCATGACTACCTCATCCTTGTCCATGAAATGAACGTGGGTGCCCGCACAGCGCTGCCTGAGATCCTGCAGCGTGTCGCGGATACCGCTTCCGTAAAACTCATGGTTGCCCGCGATGTAGAGGACAGGTTTGGTAAAGCCCAGGGCCCAATCCACGGCTTCTTTCGGGCGGGCGATATCCCCGGCCAGGACGATCACATCGGCCGAGGTGTCGGGCAAGGGCAAGCCACCTCGGCTCAGGTGCAGATCGGAAAGAATATTCAGCCGCAGTGGGGTAGGTTTACTCATTTAATATTCAACCAATTTGACAGTAAAACGAATACTCATCATAATCTCGGTCTTTGTTGGGTCGGTAGCTCAGCTGGTAGAGCACCGGACTTTTAATCCGTTGGTCCCGGGTTCGAATCCCGGCCGACCCACCATTTTATGGTAAATGCGGCTTGCTGGCTTGCCCAGAAGGCGGATTTGCAATCCCGGTATTCCCCGCAAAATCACAAAACCCGCAGCGCGCCACGCTTCTTGCGGGTTTTTTGTTGGGTTCGGTAAAACTTTGTTTTTCCTGACAATTAGCGTTATGCTGACCCGCTCGGGAAAACGGGGCAGTATCGGCCCCTTTTTCGCCAAGTAGACGCAGGCACCACAAGTGGCCTGAAAACTGGCACATTCTTATGCGATCATGTTGCCCTCAACCAAGGAGTATTTGCATGTTTACACACAAAATTAAAGTAGCGCTGGCGGGTCTTGCGCTGGTCATGGCTTTGCCTGCCGGCAACGCGATCGCCCAGAATAAAGAGCTCGTGGTGGCGACCGATACGGCGTTTGTTCCATTCGAATTCAAGCAGGGTGAAACGTATACGGGTTTCGATATTGAGCTGTGGGCGGCCATTGCCAAACAGGCGGGCCTTAAATATCGCCTGCAGCCCATGGACTTCAACGGCATTATCCCCGGCCTGCAAACGCGCAACATCGATGCGGCTCTGGCGGGCATTACGATACGCGATGATCGTAAAAAGGTCATTGATTTTTCCGATCCATACTATGAAAGTGGCTTGGCGATCCTGGTTGGCAGCAATAACAACACGATCAAGACCGCCAAGGATTTGGCCGGCAAGACAGTGGCTGTCAAAATCGGCACCGCGACGGTGGATTACCTGAAGAAAAATGTGCCCGAGGCCAAGCTGAAGCTGTTTCCGAACATTGACAATGCGTTCCTGGAACTGGCCACCGGCCGGGTCGATGCGGTGGTGCATGACACGCCCAACGTTCAGTATTACGCCAAAACCGGCGGCCAGGGCAAAGTCAAGGTGGTGGGTGCGCTCAAGAGCGGCGATTATTACGGCATAGGCTTTCCCAAAGACAGCAAGCTGGTGCCGGTGGTCAATAAGGCCCTCAAAGAAATCAAGGCCAATGGCCAGTACGATGCACTGTACGAAAAATGGTTTGGCAAAGCGCCATCCAAATCGTAAGACCGTGTTTTAGTCTGTGACGGCGATCAAGGCTTTGTGTTGGTCGCCGTTTCTCGTTTGACCGCCGCTACAGGTTTGTCGTCGCGGCGATTCTTATAAGGCAAACAACGTGACTTTTGACTGGTCTGCTATTTGGAATGCATTACCCAGCCTGTGGGATGGCACAAAGATGACCATACAGATCACAGTGCTGGGCTTGTTGGGCGGCACGCTGATCGGGTTTCTGGCCGGTGTGACCACAACCTATGTGAAGGTGCTGGTCACCTGGAGAACGGCGGCGATAGCCGTGGCTACCGTGGTGCTGGTGTATATCCTGGCCTCGCTCTCTTCGTGGCTGGCTGCGCATTACTTTCAGAGCGTGCCCGATTGGGGGTGGTGGCTGCTCAAGGCGCTCATCCTGTTGGCGCTGATCGTGCGGTTTTTTGCGTATGTGCCGGTCGCTTTGTCGTTTCTGGCGCAAGTGTATATTCTTGTGATTCGCGGCACGCCTATCGTTGTGCAGGTCATGTTTATCTATTTCGCGTTGCCGCTTATTTTCGGCTGGCGTATCGACGGCGTCCTCGCGGCAATTTTTACCCTGATGATCAATTCGGGCGCTTATATTGCCGAGATTGTCCGTGGAGGCCTGCTGTCGGTGCCCAGGGGGCTGGAAGAGGCGGGGCAGGCCATGGGTTTGCCATTCTATAAAATACTGCTTTACATCATCGGCCCGGTCGCTTTGCGCCGTATGATCCCCACCATGGGCAATCAGTGCATTATCAGTCTTAAAGACTCGTCGCTGTTCATCGTGATCGGCGTGGCCGAACTGACGCGCCAGGGCCAGGAGATTATTGCCAGCAATTTCCGGTCGGTGGAAATATGGGGGGCGGTCGCGGTGATTTATCTGATTCTGACCGGATTCATTGCGCTGGTCCTCAAGTATGTTGAACACAGGACTCGTATCGTATGAGCATGGTCGAATTTAAAAATGTGGTGAAGCGTTTCGGCACCAGTACGGTGCTCAACGGGATCGACCTGTCGATCGGCAAAGGCGAGGTGGTGGTTGTGGTGGGCCCGTCGGGTTCGGGCAAATCGACGCTTTTGCGCTGTATCAATGTGCTCGAAACCATTCAGGGCGGCGACATTGTCGTCAATGGCCTGAGCGTGCGCGGCAGCAAGGCACAGGTACGCGAGTTGCGCCGTGAAGCGGGCATGGTGTTTCAGCAGTTCAATTTGTTTCCGCAATTGACGGCACTGGAAAATGTGATGTTCGGGCCGATCCACACGCGTGGCACCGGGCGTAAGCAGGCGCGCGCCGAGGCGGTGGCGTTGCTGGGCAAGGTGGGTCTGGCCGAACGGGTTGGCCATTACCCGGGCGAACTTTCGGGCGGCCAGCAGCAGCGTGTGGCCATTGCCCGAGCTCTGGCGATACGGCCCAATCTCATGCTGTTCGACGAGCCCACTTCGGCGCTCGACCCGGAACTGCGCCATGAGGTGCTCAAAGTCATGCAGGATCTGGCCGAGGAAGGCATGACCATGATCGTGGTGACGCACGAAATGGAGTTCGCCCGCAAGGTCGGTAGCCGTTTGATTTTTATCGATCAGGGCAAGATTGCCGAAGATGGCCCGCCGGCCGAGCTATTAAGCCGGCCGCCCAGCCAGCGTTTGAAGGACTTCCTGCAGCACGTGGGCTAGCGTCTGTGTGCGGGTGGCGTTATCGCGCAAGGGAGCGCCGCTGCCCACAAACATGTATTGCCGCGGATCGATGCCTATTTTCGCATTCGAATATAGAGCACCGCCACGGAGGTGGGTGCTTTGCGCCCCCACGCTTGATGCGCTGTCTGGCTGTACACAATGTTATAAGATACAGGGTCGAATCTTATTTATGGTGTGCTAGGCATCAGCAGCAAGAAGCACAACAACAGATCGCATGGCGTCTGATGTGCGCGGATGGCAGCATCAGTACATAAGCCATGTTTCGGGAATACCTCACTCATGACGCTTGCGAATCAATTTTCCGATCTGCAGCAGGATCTCTCGTCTCCCTTTGAAGACTTGACCTCGTTACGCCTGTTTGTCCGTACGGTCGAGATTGGCAGCTTTTCAGAGGTGGCCCGGCGTATCAACGTGACGCCCGCGATGGTTAGCAAACGCATTGCTTCGCTGGAGACGCGGCTTAATCAGCGCTTGCTCAATCGCAATACACGGCGCCTGGTTGTTACCAACGCGGGGCAGTTGTTATATGAGCATGCTGTGCGCGCTCTTTCGGAACTCGACCAGTCGGCGGCGGAAATGTCTGATTTGCATTTTCAGCCTACGGGGCATTTGCGGATCACTGCACCTTTGCTGCTCGGTACGTTTTGTATCGCACCGCGATTGCCTGATTTTCTTAAACAGTACCCTTCCTTATCGCTGGAGGTTAATTTCTCGATCGAAAAATTGGATCTTTTCGAGCAACGTATCGACGTGGCAGTGCGTATCGCTATAGAGGTTGATCCTGGATTGATCGCCATCAAGCTGGCGCCATACCATCGTGTCTTCTGCGCGTCTCCCGATTACCTGGCCGAACACGGCATACCGAAAACACCGGAAGATCTGTCTCGCCACAATTGCCTCGTTTCGCGCGGATCGATTTTGAATAATCAGTGGCCCATAAAGCACGGAAGTGCGCTCGATCAGGTGGCAGTAAAAGGCAATCTTCGTACTGACAGCAGTGAACTTGTACACCATGCGGCGATAGCTGGGTTGGGCATCATGATGGGTGCCCGATGGAGAATCGAGGAAGATTTGCGTACCGGTGCGCTGGTTGAAGTTCTCGCCGAATTTGTTCCTGATAATCGGGCTATTTATGCGGTGCTGCTGCAGCGTTCTGATTCGTCGCGTCGTTTGGCCCACATGGTCGAGTTTCTGAAAGACTGTTTTGCCGATTTGAATTGATCGACCATGGCTCGGCCGCCACCTGCGCAACAAGGGGTGCGCGTCAGGCTAGTGTTTTCAGCGACACTGAAGGGTTGGCCAGTGCGTCTGTGTCGAGCACGGTCGATTGTTCGATCAATCGGCGTGCCGTGCGGATATCGCGTCCGGCGTTAAAGCCGATTACGCCGCGCAGTATCCCGCCGCGAAGATAAAAGAAAATGACGCTGGTTTCGGAAGTAATGCACTGGGGGCTTCCACGTACAATCCATTGGTCCGCGTCGTTTGTCGTGCCCAGAATCTGCACATTCACGCCAAATTGATCCGACCAGAACCAGGGCATGGGTTCGTAAGGTGTGCCGGCTCCCAAGGCGCAGCGGGCGGCGGCAATACCTTGTTGCTGGGCATTTTGCCAGGATTCCAGACGAAAGGGCTTTGTAGCTCGGCCGCCGGAATTAATCGCCACATCACCTGCCGCGAAGATCGACGGATCCGATGTGCGGCAGTACTGGTCGACCAGAACACCGTTGGCACAGGCAACTCCTGCCGACCGGGCAAGTTCGTCATTGGGTATCATGCCGATACCCGCGACTATCACGTCTGCGGTAATTTGTTCCGTCACTGCGTGTCCGGCAGAGGAGTTGACAACAGATTCAGTTCGCTTGCGTGTCGGCTTTTGCTGGTTAGTGATTGAAAGCTGGGCTGTAATCGATCCATCTGCATTTTTTTTTGCATCGCAAAGACCCCCGCCAAGCAGAATATGCACTCCGTTTTGTTTGTGCAGCGAGGCTAGCAGTTGCGCTGCTTCAGCCGGCAATGACCGGGCGCACAGTTGCGGGGCGGTTTCTATCACGGTAACGTCGACACCGAGCTGCCGCGCTGTCGCGGCCACCTCCAGCCCGATCCAGCCTCCACCCACGATCAGAAGCCGGCTGGCAGGCCGCAATCGATGGTGCAGTTGGATTGAGTCGTCGATTGTCCGCAAAGTGGTGCTTGCCTCTTCCAGCCCTGGGATCGTTAAAGTCCGGGCGCGCCCGCCGGTGCATAGAATAAGCCGATCCCAGCCCACGCTGTTGCCATCGTCCAGATCGACCGTGCGGGCCGCGCGGTCGATCGCAAGAACCTTGTGGTGGCCACGCCAGTCGATATCCAGCGCCGCCCATTCGGTCAACGGAAACAGATGCGTGCTCTCGGGTGGTGCGACGCCTGCCAGCACGGCTTTCGATAAGGGAGGCCGCTCGTGGGGTGGCCAGGGTTCTTCGCCGATCAGCGTGATGGTACCTGCGAATTTTTCATCGCGCAGGGTGTGGGCGGCCCAGCCTCCGGCCTGTCCTGCGCCGATAATCACGATGCGAGCATCGTTTGACAGAGTGGTTGGTTCGGGAGTGTGCATGGTTTTCTCGCGGGGCTTTCCTGCCTGAACTGACGAGCAGTGTAGCGGACAACATATTGCCGGCGGGACGGCTATTGGAAAAACACCTGTTCCGGTCGGCGGCTTGCCGTGTCGGGGCGCTTGTTTGATTATGACCATATCGCTATGGGCGTGGCACAGAGTTTGTTGCGCGAGCAAAAAGAAGGCAGGGGACAGACAGATGGTTCAGCGATGGGTGGAGACGGGCTTGCTGAAGAACGCTATCGGCGAAGATGAGCCGGCGAGCGTTATTGTAGAGGGGCACGATGTTGCCATATATCGTGTCGGGGAAGAGATTTTTGCCACGAGCAATATCTGCACGCACGGGCAGGCTCGGTTATGCGAGGGCTACCTTGAAGACTACGAAATTGAATGCCCCTTGCATCAGGGCCGGTTCGATGTTCGGTCGGGTAAGGCTTTGTGCGCGCCCGTAACCGTCGATATCCGTGTCTATCCGGTCGAGGTGCAGGACGGTAGCGTACGGCTTGGTCTCGCCGAGTAGTTTGTTCGTTGTGGGAACAATTCCTGTTCCCGAGTTTGCCTTGCGTACCGCGCACCGCGAAGTCAAACTTGTCTTGATGGCAAAAGGTGGCAACCGTGCGTGTTCGCCGCAGGAGAGGAGTGTCCATGAGGTTGGTCAGTTATATAGATCGGCGCCGCTCGGCGGCTCGTTCGTCATTTGGAGCCGTTGTCGGCACAGATATAGTCGAACTGGCGTGGCCAGGGGTTACGACATTGCGTCAAGGGCTTTTGGCGGAAGGGATGCAGGGATTATCCCGGCGTCTGGCGGCAGCCGGGCAGGCCCCGTCCGTCGCGTTGGCCGACGTTGAGTTATTGGCACCGGTGGCCGATCCTGGGAAAATCTTGTGCATAGGGCTGAATTATCATCTGCATGCTCAGGAAGTCGGCATGGCCGTGCCGTCTCATCCGTCCGTGTTCGCGCGGTTTCCCAGTTCGCTGGTGGGGGCGGGGCAGCCTGTGGTGCGGCCGGTGGAATCCGAAAAGTTCGACTACGAAGCCGAATTGGCGGTTGTTATCGGCCGCGCAGGGCGGCGGATTCCTGTTGCGGCTGCTCTGGACTACGTGGCGGGCTACTCATGCCTTGCGGAGAATTCGGTGCGCGACTGGCAGCGTCACTCGAATCAAGCCACGCCGGGCAAGAATTTTCCCGCCAGCGGCGCTTTTGGCCCCTGGCTGGTAAGCCCGGACGAAGCCGGCCCTCTTGAAGACATGACCGTGATTGGCCGCTTGAATGGGGCCCAAGTACAAAGCGATACAGTGGCGCACATGATTTTCTCGGTGCCCGAATTAATTGCTTATGTATCGACTTTTACCGAATTGGAGCCCGGCGACGTGATCTCGACCGGTACGCCGGCCGGAGTCGGGCTTTCACGCAAACCCCCATTGTTTCTTAAATCCGGTGATGTCTTCGAGGTCGAGATTTCCGGCGTGGGTGTACTTCGCAATTCGGTAATCGACGAGTGTTGACGAATAGGAATCTATATGACACAAGAAGCAATCTGGCTAAGTGAGCAGGATATCTCGGAGCAGGTGGCGCTTGACGAGGCGATCAATGCGCTCGAATCGGGCTTGCGTTCGCTTGGCCGCGGCGAAGGCCTCAACGTCCCCAAGGCGCTGGGCGGCTTCGATGATGGCTCGTCTATGCATTCGTTGGGGTCGGCGCTGCCGGCCAGCGGCTACTGCGGATACAAGAACTGGATCAACACCAAGCGTGGCGCCAAGGCGGTATATGTGCTTTTCGATGCGGCACAGGGCCAGTTGTTGGCGATCATGGAAGCGAACGCGCTGGGCCAGTTGCGCACGTCGGCCATGACGGGCCTGGGAACCCGCTGGATTGCACCTGGTACGGCGGACGATATGGCCATTATTGGGTCTGGCAGGCAGGCTTTGGCACAGGTTGCCGCAGTCAACGCCGTGCGGCCCTTGAAGCGCATCCGTGTGTGGAGTCCGGATTCCGGGCACAGGCATGCGTTCGCCGATCAGATACGCGAGAGTTTCGCCGTCGAGGTCATCGAATCGCCCACGCTGGCGGCAGCCACCGACGCTGCCAGTTTGGTGACTGTTATCACGCGGGCCCGTGATCCCTTTCTGTCGGCCGGCCTGTTGGCGCCGGGCGCCCACCTTAATGCCGTAGGGGCCATCTTGCCGGCCAATGCCGAACTCCACCAGGATGTGTTCGAGCGTGTCGGATTCATCGCTGTCGACGATATAGAAAACGCCAGGAAAGGGTCGCGCGAGCTTATCGAACATTTCGATCAGAACAAGCAGGGTGGATGGGACCAAGTCTATTCATTGGGAAACATTATTGCCAAAGGAATAAAGCCTCCGGCGGGATGTGATGTCAGTTTGTTCAAGTCCATGGGTATGGGGGTGTCCGATTTGTCCGTGGCGATTCCGGCCTATGAGCGCGCCCGCCAAAGCGGTCTGGGGCAATCGCTGAAGCTTAGTGAAGGCCGGGTGTCGTTGCGCTGGAAGTCAAATTAGCGGCGGGTGCTTAAATGGGTTTCTGAGTTGAACGGATTTGTGAGGAGACGAAAATGGAGAAACAGGTTGGTCTTGTCAATATCAGCGGCGTTGCGGCTCGCCCCCAGACGTTCTGGCCTACTGTGGTTCTGTCCAAGGCAGCGATCGATGCCGAGATCGAAAATCTGGCTAGTATCGACCGTCCGGCCAACGGGCGGCGAGCCTCGGCGGTCAATCATCCCATGAACACAGGTCCGGTTCCCGCTTATGCGCCCGGCATCGATGTGCATATCCAGGTGCTCAAGCCCGGAGAGCACACCGAACCCGTCATGCGAAATTCCAGCCTGGTTGAAATGTGCATTGGCGGCATGGGGCAGGTGCAGATCGGGGCCAGCCGCTTCAGTGTCGAGAAGTTCGATACCTGGAATGTGCCTTCGATGGAGCCCCAGATTTATCGCAATAGCGGCCGAGATCTGTTTGTGCGCCTGTCCTACAGTAACGCGCCCTTGCTGGAGCAGCTTCAAGTGCATTACGTGGATGAAAACCCATCTATTGTCGCCTCGGTGCCCATGCCGGTTGACGCCGCCGGCAGTACACCACCGCGTAGCGCCCGGGATGCGGCCAAGCCGATTCCCATCGGCGGCGACGGCGCACAATTGCTTGGTTACGAATGGCTGGTCGATATTGATACCGTGAAATCGAAGGCATTGTTGTGGCCGTGGAAGGATGTCCAGCCTTACCTGGAAACCGTCTATACCCGGGACATCGGCTACACAGGACGCCATCTCTATGTGTTGTATAACCCGGCTACCGAGCGCCGGATCGGAACATCGCACAGTTTCTTTGCCACAATCGCCAAATTGCCTCCAGGCAAAGTCGACAGGCCACACCGTCACACTTCAGCTGCCATTAATTACATAATGTGGGGTCATGGCAAGAGCGTCGTCAACGGCGAGAAAGTCCAGTGGCAGGAAGGCGACCTGCATTTTTCGGCTCCTGGATGGTCGGTGCACAACCACGCCTCTCGGGAACAGGGCTTCATGGCTTTGACGGTGCAGGATCACCCTTTGCACATTGCGATGGAATCGCTCTTGTGGCAGGAAACTCTTAAGGAGCCCATTGTCAAGTTGGGCTCCAACGAAGGTATTCAGACCAATCTGGGCAGTTATATAAAGGTAGCCTGAGATGAGTCAGGACCGAGTTGCCCCAATAGTTGCCGAATTGCCCGCGAATGACGAAATCCGCGCCCTCGCAGGCCTGTTGCGCGATTTCTATGATGAAGTGGCCGACTACTTGGATGACGATCAGATCGAGCGGTTTCCCTCTTATTTTGTCGACGATTGTGTTTACCAGGTGGTGTCGCGCGAAAACTATGATGAGGGCCTGCCTCAGGCAACGATTTATTGCGATGGCGTTGCAATGGTGCGGGATCGTGTTACGGCCCTGCGCCAGACCCAGGTCTATGTACCGCGGCATTGGCGCCATTTTCTAAGTGGCTTGCGGATTACGGCTCTGGATGGCGACGATATTCATGTGCGCGTCAACTTCATGGTTACTGAAGCCATGTCTGATCAAGACCCTTCGGTGTTTCTGGTCGGACAGTACATCGACGTTATTGTTCGCGAGGGTGGCGCATTCAAGTTCAGACAGCATCTCGCGGTGTACGACAATCACCATGTCAGGCGCTCGCTGATCGTGCCGGTCTGACTACAAGGAGAACCATAATGGGCAAAAGCCTTGGCGCTGAAATGTCTGACAGGATTTGGCCGAAAGAAGGCTGGACCCGCGTGCCGTTCTGGGTCTATACCGATCCGGATGTTTATCAGCGCGAACTTGATCTGTTCTTTTACGGACCCAGTTGGAATTATGTGGCGCTGGATTGTGAAATTCCGCAGATCGGATCTTACAAGCGTAGCTGGATCGGCGAGCGTCAGGTGGTGGTGGTACGCGGCGAAGGCGGTCGGGTTCACGTATGGGAAAATCGTTGTGCGCATCGCGGTGCACGACTGTGTTGGAAAAACAAGGGCCGGGAAGAGTCGTTTACCTGTCCATATCACCAATGGAACTTCGCCCTGGACGGGACGTTGCAAGGGGTTCCACTAAAGCGTGGTGTGCTCAAGAAAGGCGGCATGCCGGCCGATTTCGACAATGTCGATCATGGCCTGACACCATTGCGGGTCCATGTTGAAGGGGGATCCATCTGGGCCAGCTTTCGGCTCGATGGTCCGTCGTTTGAAGAATATAGCGGATCGCAGGTGCTGGCCAATATGCGGCGACTGTTTTCAGGACGCAAGCTCAAGCTGCTAGGCTACAGCCGGCAACGCATTCCCAGCAACTGGAAACTGTACTTTGAAAACCTCAAAGACCCTTATCACGCGACATTGCTGCATTCCTTCCTGATCACTTTTGGGCTTTGGCGGGCGGACACCCAGTCCGAGACGCTGCCCGAAATTTCAGGGCATAGCATTATGGTGTCGCGCAACGTCGGACGCAAAGCGGGCGACGCGAATCCCGAGCTGACTCGAGCCAAGGACAGCCTGCTGCTACACGATGTGGATACCGTCACGCCGCGTCCCGAGTTCGAAGACGGAAAGGTGGTGGCAGTGACGCATTTTCCAAGCGTGATCATGCATCAGCAGGCCAATACACTGGGCATGCGTCACGTGATCCCAAAGGGCGTTGATTCGTTCGAGCTGGCCTGGACGTTTTTCGGTTACGAAGATGATGACCCAGCCATGGCGCGCTTGCGCGTGCGGCACGCCAACTTGTATGGCCCGGCCGGGTATGTCGCGATGGAAGACGGCGAGGTGTTGTCCGAATCGCAAAATGGCGCCCACCATAACGACGGCCATAGCGCCGTCGTTGAAATGGGCGGACGCGAGATAGGCAAGCAGGATCACATGGTGACTGAAGTGCTGATCCGTGCTTTTTATCACCATTATCGCCAGGCCATGGGCTTATGAACATACCCGTGATGCTGTCGATTTCCGACTCAACCCTTGAATTTGCCGCTTAAGACCATGATTTCCTTAAAACCCGATTTTCTGGTGGGCTCGTACCCGCCGATAGCCACCCCTTTCCGTGACGGCCATGTCGATTTCGATGCCTATGCCGGACTGCTTGAGTTCCAGGTAGAAAACGGAACCCACGGCATTGTCGTGAACGGCACTTCCTCCGAGCCCTCCACCTTGACAATCGACGAACGCAACCAGCTTGTCAAGTGTGCTGTCGATGTCATTGGCAAGCGTATTCCGGTGGTCGCGGCCACTGGTTCGCAATCGCATGCCGAAACGGTCGCCCTGACCGAGTTTGCCATGCGAGCGGGTGCGGATGCCTTGCTGGTGGTGACCCCTTATTACATCCGTCCGCCGCAACGCGGCTTGGTCGAGTTTTATGCCGATATCGGCGCGCGCAGCGACTTGCCCTTGATGATTTATCACATTCCCGGTCGAACAGCCGTGTCTGTTGAACTGGATACTCTGAAACGGATTGCCGATCGGGTGCCGAATTTCGTGGGCATTAAGCATGCGGTCAACGACTTTGGCTTTGTATCGCACATGATCGCTGCGCTGGGCTCCGAATTTCGCATTTTTGTGGGGCTCGAAGAGTTTACTTTTCCGATGATGGCATTGGGCGCCCAAGGGACAATGAATGCAGTGGCCAATATCGTGCCCGGCAAGGTCGCGGAACTGGCCAACGAGACGCTCAAGGGTAATATGCTCGCGGCGCGTAAGCTGCATTTCGACTTGTTCAACCTGAACCAGGCGGTGTTTTACGATACCAATCCCATTCCTATGAAATACATGATGAAGAGGCTGGGAATCTTGTCGCGCAACGAGCATCGCCTGCCAATGGTGGCGGCATCGCCCGAGCTGGAGAAACGCCTGGATGCTGTTCTGCAAGGCGCCGGCCTGATTTAGGTAACGCGCGGTTTTATCCGGTTTCTTGAGTCGGCGCCCGACACCGCCTTAAGAACCCACCCACCATGCCAAAAACCAATGCCGCCCCTTGGTACCAAACCAGAACAGCACCTTCAGACACTCAGATGTGCGCCGAGTATCTTTTCGTTATTGCGCAAGGCATCACTAGTGCCGGTAAAGCAGACGGCACCTTTGTCCAGGATGTAATGCGTGTCGCTCAGTTCGAGCGCCACCCCCAGATTTTGCTCAATCAATAATATTCCAAGCCCCTCGGCTTTTAACAGAGCGACGATGTTTACGATTTCCTGGACAATCAGCGGGGCCAACCCTTCAGAGGGTTCGTCCAGTAGTATGAGTGAGGGGTTAAGCATGAGTGCGCGTGCGATCGACACCATTTGCTGCTCGCCGCCCGAGAGCTGGAAGCCCAGGTTGTTGCGGCGTTCCTGCAAGCGCGGGAAAAGTTCATAGATGGTTGCCAGGCTCCATCGATGGGTGCGGCCGGGGCGCGCCGCGACGGTCAGGTTTTCTTCGACGGTAAGGCTGGGGAACACGCCGCGTTCTTGCGGCACGAAGCCAATGCCCAGGTGTGAAATGCGATGCGGCGCCATGCCGCTGATATCTTGCCCCTCGTAGCTGACTCGGCCATCGCGCGGAGCAAGATAGCCCATAATGGTCAGCAACGTTGTTGTTTTGCCGGCCCCGTTGCGGCCAAGCAGCGTGGTGACCTGGCCTTTTTCCACGTGCAGCGATACATCGTGCAAGACGTGGCTGTCGCTGTAGTAGGCATTAACGTGATCGATGTCCAGCACTAGTGTTTGCCTCCCAGATATACTTCGCGCACCTTGCAATTGCCCTGGATGTCTTGCGGCTTTCCGCAGGCAAGCACCTCGCCGTAATAGAGTACGGTAATGTGGTTGGCCAGCGAAAAGACCACCTTCATGTCGTGTTCGATCATCAGGATCGCCAAGTCTTTGGGCAGTTCGCGTACCAGGGCGATCATATGCTCTGTTTCGGCCGGAGACATGCCCGAAGTTGGCTCGTCCAGAAGCAGCAGTTGAGGTTCCGCCGCCAGGGCAATGGCAACCTCCAACTGGCGCTGTTCGCCGTAAGACAGGCTGGACACAGGGTGATCCAGCCGGCTGGTCAGCCGGGTTTGTTCCAGTATCTGCTCGGCACGTTCATATTGCGCCGTTCGGATGCCCACACCGCGCAGTGCCTGGTACCAGCCGCCTTGTTTTGCCTGCACCGCCAGCCGCACGTTTTCGCGTGCGTTCAGACTGCGGAATAAATTGTTTTTCTGGAAAGTTCTGCTTATACCCATTTGGCAGATGTGTTCCGGGCGCATGCCGGTAATGTCGCGGCCCTTGAAGAGCACTCGACCGGAAGTAGGTATGAGCTGCCCGGTAATCTGATGCACCAGGCTGGTTTTGCCAGCGCCGTTAGGGCCGATCACCACATGGCGCTCGCCTCGATCGACCGTGAGATTGACATCCTGGGTAACAACCAGGCTGCCGAACGCTTTGCACAGATTTTCTGTTTGCAGCAATTTCATCGGCGTTTCTCTATGATGGCCTGTATCCGCTTCATGATGAATCCCCATGCGCCTTCGCGCAGGAACATCACCGAGAAAATAAAAATGGCGCCGATCCAGAATTGCCAGTACTCGGTATGAGAGCTCAGGATGTTTTTCAGAAGTAGGAAAATCGCTGCGCCCAGAGCCGGGCCAATAACTGTAGCGCTGCCGCCCAGCACGACCATGATGATCGCGTCGCCGGACAAGGTCCAGTGGAGCGTCTCGGATGAAATGTAGGCATTGAAGAAGGCATATAGAGCACCGCCAAAGCCGGCCAGCGCGCCGGCAATCGTGAACGCAATCAACTTGAATCGTTGCACTGGATAGCCGATGGCCTGCATTCGCTGTTCGTTGTCTCGGATGCCGATGAATATCGAGCCCAGTGGGGAGCGCACCAGACACCACAAGAATATCAGCACCAGAATGAATCCCGTGGCGATCACGCCATAGATGGCGATTGGATCGTTAAGACTTAGGGAGAACAGGCTGGGGCGCTCAAACCCCACTAGGCCATCGGTGCCGCCGGTTACGCTGCGCCACTTTAACGAGACTGAATACAGCAATTGCGCAAACGCCATAGTGAGCATCAGGAAGGCTATGCCATTCACGCGGATACAAAAAGCGCCGATGATGGCGGCCGTGATGGCGGAAATTGTCACACCTGCCGCCAACCCCCACCAGCCGGAAAGCCCCAAATGAACTCCCAGGGTAATGACGGCATAGCTTGAAATACCGAAAAAGGCGGCATGCCCAAACGATAACAGCCCGGTGTAGCCGATGAGCAGGCCTAGGCTCATGGCAAAAATGGCGAAGATGAGTATTTCGGCAATAATCCCCAATACGTATTCTCCGGCAAACGGGGCCGAGGCCAGGGCAGCGCAAAGCACGATCAGTCCGATAACTTGCGTAGAGGGCTTCATTTCATGCCTTGGCTATTCCGTATAGCCCGTGCGGCCGGGTCAATAGCATTACGATCATTAGCAAGTAGATAAAGAAAAGAGAGAGGCTGGGGAAATAGGCTTTTCCAAATGTCTCGACTAGGCCCAGGAACAGGCTTGATACGAAGGCGCCACGCAAACTGCCCATTCCACCGATTACGATCACAATGAATGCCGGTATCAGGATTTCCACGTCTATGCCCAGGTAGACGCCCAGGATAGGGCTGGCCACAATGCCGCCAATGGCCGCCAGCGCGGCGCCCAAGGCAAAAATGCAGGCAAAAAGAACCGGCACATTGATGCCGATGCCGGCGGCGGTCGCAGCGTCGTCAACGCCGGCTCGCACCATGGCTCCGATGCGGCTGCGTTCCAGAAACCACCATAGCGCTGCCGCCATGACGCCACCGAAGGCAATCAAGAAAAACCGGTACTTTGGCACATAGGCACCGGCAATGTCGAGGACGCCGTCCAATGTCCCGGGCGGTGAGATATTGAGTATGTCTGGGCCCCATATATAGCGGGTAATGTCGGAAAAAATAAAAATGAAGCCAAAGGTCAGCAATACTTGGTCAAGGTGTCCGCGACTGTATAGGCGGCGCATGAAAAAACGCTCCATCAAGACGGCGGCCACCACGCTGGGCACCCAGCCGATGCCTAGGGCTAGCCAAAAATTTCCCGACCATTGAATGATGGAGTAGGCGGTAAACGCCCCCAACATGAAAAAAGAGCCGTGGGCTACATTGATTACGTTCATGAGCCCGAAAATCAGCGACAGCCCTGCCGCCATCATGAACAGCAATATGCCGAATGACAGACCATTTATGAATTGAGTGAGGATGAAATCCATGCCGTTCCGGTCAATCAGTGCAGTGGGCGGCTAAAACTCGTTACCGGATTTCAGCCGCATGTATCGCCTGTGCGCAAGATGGATAACGTTTCGGTTCAGACCACATTGGGGTAGGTGTAGAGAACTTTGTTGGTGAAGCGGCCATTTAATTCCACCACTTCCCGAATGTAGACGTTCTGAATAGGGCTTTGCGTTGTTGGGCTGAAGTGGAACGGTCCGCGAGGCGCTTGCAGGCGTAGTGCCAGCATGGCTTTTCGCAAGGCATCTTTGTCGTGCGTATCTCCATGCACGGCCTCGATGGCGCCGTGCAATATCTGCGCAGCTACATACCCGTATTCACTGTATACGCTAGGGTATTTTTTGTATTTGGCACGATAATCGGCGACAAATTTCTTGTTGGCGGCGTTATCCAGGGTCTCGGCATAGTGCAGCGAGCTTAGTGCTCCGAGAGCGCTTGCGCCCTGCGCCGGCAGTGTGTCGCTTTCCAGCATGAAGCCCGATCCGGTCAGTTTCGATATTTTCTTTAGGCCGTATTCGGCGTATTGCTTGACGAAACGTACCGCGTCGGTTCCGGCGTAAAAATTGAACGTCCCCGGCGGCGCGTCCTTGCGGATTGTGGCCAGGTACGGACTGAAGTCGTTATTGCCCAAAGGGGGATAGATATCACTGACGACCTTTCCTCCCAGGGGCGCGAAGCCGGACTTGAATTCGGCCAGCGTGTCGCGGCCTCCCACAAAGTCGGAGGCCGTCAGCAAGGCCTCTTTGGCTACGTTCTTGTAGTACCAATCACCGAACGTCCGGTGTATGGCGATGGTGTTGATGGAGCAACGAAAGAAATAAGGAAGCTTTGTATCGACCATTGACAGGGAGGTCGCGCCAGCGCCGGAGCACAGCATGAACGCCCCGCTTTGGCGCAAATAGGCAACTGCGGCCATGGCCACGCCACTTGATTGAATGCCGGTGATGATGTCGCATTTATCACTTTCGACCAGCTTTCTCAGCTTCTGCAAACCGACCTGTGGCTTGATTTCGTCATCTTCCTTGAGGATCTGGATTTTGCGCCCGGCAATCGAGCCGCCGATTTCATCAAAGTACAGATTCATGCCGTTAAGATTGTCGTTTCCAAGGGCGGCAAATACGCCCGAAAACGAGTTGAGCAAGCCAATGCGCAATGCGGGCTTGGATTGCGCCAGGGCTGGCGATACGATGCCACCCAATAAAGCCGTGGCGCCGATAGCACTCGCCTCGACAATGAATTTGCGGCGTGACGGAATAACCTTCGGGTTCTGGTTTGGCATAGTGTCTCCGTTATAAGTTAGTTTTTGATGATGATTGCAATCCAGTCAATAACATTAATCTTCAATGAATTCTAGAGCGCCGGTTGACACAGCGACAGTCAATGGCGGGAACAACAGTTATTCCCGACCGTTTACGTCGGACACGTCGGTATTCGTGATTCCCATTGGAAACGCTGTGCAATCATTAATTAGTATGACGCGGTCGTTAGATTAAAGCCTAGCCGCGGCGACTCTGTAGCACTTGCATCGCTATGATGTGCATGGCGCAGCTCGTTGATTAGCTGGCGTTTGTTTTCGCGGCTGCGATAAGCATGTTCGCGCATGATGTTTTCTGCGCGTGAGGCTTCTCGGCAGATGATTGCCCGCAGAAGATCCTCGTGGTCGGACTGGGCCCTTAAAACGAACGAGGTTTCGAGCGGTGATGGGACCATTGGCAGCATTAGCGCCGCGGGCCCGGCCAATGGCGTTTTATTGTTGTTTTGCAGGGCGGCTATCAAGGCGCGATTGTGGGTTTCGTCAACGAGAAGTTGATGGAAACGACCGTTGATCTTGCCCCAGGCGAGCGCGTTGACCGTGGCTTGGGGGTTTTTGATAGCCTGTTCAAGCAGATTTCTGCCTTCGTCCACAACGGCGCGCATTTGCAGCATCCAGGTGTCCGATGCGCCGCGTTCGGCGATCAGGCGTGCAGCCATGCCCTCCAGAACCCCACGCACATCGACGGCATCGGCAATGTCGTCTACCGAAAATGCGCGGACTCGGAAACCGCGTGAGGCTAGCCGCTCCAGCAAGCCTTCTTTCTCTAGTTCGGCCAACGCCAGCCGCAAGGGAGTGCGCGATACGTTCAACCTTGCGGCGAACTGCAATTCGATAATGCGCTCGCCGGGCTGCAGTTCGCCGGAAACCATCATCGCCCTGAGTTCTGATACCACTCGGTCAGTTTGTGCCGCCATGCTTTCCTCATGTATTCGCCGCGAAACGGGCTATGTTTATTCATGATTGCATGCAGGCCGTTTCTTGTCCAGCATCAGAAACAGCTTGATATTCGGAAAAATTGCATGCAATAATTAAATATAATACGAGAATTTGGTATTAAAAACATTATATTGCATGCAATACAACGGCGACTAGATTTTGAAGGTAGGTGAAATGAGCAACGGCAAATCGAATTTCGTAGATGTAAGCGGCGCGGCGCCCCGTGCGCAAAACATGTGGCCATCGATTGTGGTGCCCAAAGAGGCGATAGCCGCGGAAATTGAGCATTTGGCCGATCTGCCCAGGCCGATCAACGGCCGTCGCGCGTCCCTGATCGTCCACCCCGAAGCGGTCGCGCCAGGCCTCGGGCTGGCCCCAGGCATTGATGTCACCATCAATGTGCTCAAGCCGGGGGAAAAAACGTTCAACCTGCGCAAGAACTCAACGATGGTCGAAATCTGTGTCTGTGGCTCAGGCGTGGCGACTGTCAATGGGCGTGCTACACACGTTGAAAAATGGGATGTCTGGAACACTCCGTCAATGCAAATCCACAGTTACGAAAACACGGGCGATCAAATATGGGTGCGCTTGTCGTATTCGAATGCGCCTTTGTTGGAAAAGCTTGAAGTCCATTATGTCGAGGAATTCGAAGGCATTATGCCGCCCGCCGATGCCAACACGAAGCGCGCGCAAGTCGATCACGCATCAGCGGCGCGTGCGCGCGATCTCGCCACGCGTGAGCAAATCACGGAAGATGGCGCCTGGCTTCTTGGCTACGAATGGCTGATCGATGTGGATGTGATCGAATCAAAATCGCTGCACTGGCCCTGGGCCAAGGTCTCGACCTATCTGCCTAGCGTCGAGGAATTCGCCAAAGGCTATAACGGTCGGCGCCTTTTTGTGCTGTACAACCCGGCAACCGAGAGGCGTATAGGTACCACGCACAGTTTTTTTGCCACGATTTCCTGTTCCCCGCCAAATAATCATCATGTGCCGCATCGGCACAGTTCGTCGGCCATTAATTATTACTTGCGCGGCTGTGGCTATAGCCAGGTTGGCGCCGAGCGTCTGGAGTGGAAGGCGGGCGACCTGATTCTGTCGGCGCCGGGCTGGGCAATGCACTCGCATCATTCAAAAAACGAGTCGACCTCGGCGCTTACGATTCAGGATCATCCCCTGCAAATTGCGATGGAGTCGCTGATCTGGCAGGAGCGCATGCAGGAGCCGATTATCACCCTGGGCAGCCAGGGTGGCTTTGAGAGCAATCGGGCTCAGTTCGTCGCTGCGGCGTGAAGCGAGTGGCAAATTGCATTATCAGCACAATCCGGAGAATGGAATAAATGGATGCAAAACTTGATCCGATGCCGCAGGGTTTGCGCACCGAGCTGCGGGATTTTTATGAAGATTGTGCATCATCTCTGGATGATGCGGATTTGGATGGCTGGATCGGTTTTTTTGCCGAAGACTGCCACTATCGGGTTATTCCCCGGGAAAATTACGATGCAGGGCTTCCGCTGGGCCTAATTTATTGCATGAACAAGAACATGCTGCGCGACCGGATTACCGCCCTGAAAGAGACAACGATGTACGAGCCTCGCTCGTTGCGCCATTTCATCAGTTGCGTGCGGGTCAATGACGTGCAAGGCAGCGAAATCCGCGCCCAGTCCAATTTCGCAATCGTGGAATCGATTTCCGATCAGGAGCCTGTCGTGAATATGGTTGGACGGTATCTGGACGTACTTTGCCGCGTGGACGGAAAATTATTGCTCAAGCGCCGGGATTGTGTGTATGACAACTACCGTATTCGGAATTCGTTGATTATTCCCGTGTAAGGCAGCGCCAGGCATGGGCATGGATTTCAAGGAACAGCATCAAGGACACTTATATGAGCCTCAGCGATAACGTACTGTGTGAAGCACAAATTGATCCGGCACAGGGTGAGTCGCCAGTGCCTATTGAACGGCGCTGGCCCAAGGAGGGCATTACGCGCATTCCTAATTGGGTGTATACGGATCCGGCGATCTACCGGAAAGAAATGGATTTATTCTTCGCAGGCAAAACCTGGAATTACGTAGGCCTCGAATGTGAGGTACCTGAGGTTGGCAGCTACAAGCGTAATTGGATCGGTGAAAAGCCGGTAATCATGGTGCGCAACGAGCAGGGCGAGATAGTTGTTCTGGAGAATCGGTGCGCGCACCGTGGCGCGCAGATCTGTTGGCAGAATACTGGCAAGGTAAAGGACTTTACCTGCCCCTACCATCAGTGGAATTACAGCCTGGACGGCAATTTGCAAGGGATTCCATTCCGGCGCGGTGTCATGGGAAAAGGAGGAATGCCGCGAGACTTCGATATTAAACAGCACAATATTCGCAAGTTGCGCAGCGTGAATCGCGGAGGCTCTATCTGGGCCACCTTTTCCGAGGAGACCAAGCCGTTCGAGACGTATTGCGGTGAACAGGTGCTGGCTGAAATCGATCACATGCTTCCAGGCAAAAAGCTGAAATTGCTCGGATATTCGCGCCAATTGATTCCCAGTAACTGGAAAATGTATCTGGAGAATCTGAAAGATCCGTATCATGCTACTTTGCTGCACACCTTTTATATTACTTTTGGGTTATGGCGTGCTGATTCCAAATCCGAGTGCATTCCCACTGGTGGAGGCGCGCACAGTGTCATGGTGTCGCATAACGAGGGAAAGAAGGTCACCCAGGCGACCGCTGAGATGACGCGTTTTCGGGGCGACCTGATATTGCATGATCTGGAAACAGTTACCCCGCGAGTGGAATTCAATCGCGGACGAGTGGGTGGGGCGTGGATATTTCCCGCGGCGCAATTTGGCATCCAAGCCAATTCGTTGAAGACGCGCCATGTTATTCCACGCGGGCCCACGGCGCACGAACTCGTGTTTACCTATTATGGTTACGAAGACGATGATGAGGAAATGACTCGCCTGCGGTTGAAGCACGCCAATTTGCTCGGGCCAGCGGGTTTTGTTTCCATGGACGATAGCGAAATGCTCAAGCAAGTACAGACGGGTGTTGCGGGTTATCCTGAGGGCTTTGGCGTAGTTGAGATGGGTGGGCGCGATACCAAACCGGCCGACTATATGGTCAGCGAGGTTTTAATCAGAGCCTTTTATGAGTTCTACCGTGATGCAATGGGGCTTTAATTATGGAAAAAATTCGGCCAGATTCCTCTGAAGGTTCCGTGCAATGGGATTGTTCGGACGTTACATTGTCGTTCTTTCATTTCCTGGATACGCGGCGTTATTTGGATTTGGCTGCGCTGATGGCTCCTGACGGAGTTTGGCTGCGTCAGGGTCAGAGATTACTGGGGCCTGACGCCGTCCTGGCGGCGCTTAATGCGCGTTCAGCCACCCGCACTACGTGCCACGTCGTAAGCAATATACGTGTGAGCCTGTTCGAACAATCTGGCGCACGGCATGCGCGGGTTTTTTTCTACTTGACTGCTTATGATGACGGTGCGTCACCGGAACAGACTGGGCTTCACTTGGTGGCAATACGCGATTGTTGCGACGAATTAATTGAAACCGAGCATGGCTGGCGAATTCTGGAAAAGAGTAGCCATAGGCAGCTGCCGCCGGAATAGTGCCGGCAGTGTGAGGTGCTTTTTAACGCAGCACATGCAGCGTACGGGTAGCGCTGATGTGTTTGCTGTTCTGGTCGGTAATGCGAATGGTCACCACGCGTGCGGTGAAGTTATCGGGCAGGGGGGCGCTACCGCGCACAAACGTGTATTGCTGCAGGTCGATGCTTATTAGCGGCAGTTTGATCGTATTGGTTTTACCGTTGGGATAGCGGCCGGCCACGGTGAGTTCCATATCGCCTTGATAGCGAGTGGCTTTCTTGTTGTCGTCTTGCATGACCAGGACTTGGTAGTCGAGCTGTCCGGCATTATTTTTAAAGGTGGCCGACCGTATGCCCGGCGAGGTGCCTCGCGGGTCGGGCGGCATGGCATCGGCAAACAGTTGCAGGGCGCTATCGCTTTTAGCTGCCTGTTCTTGCGCCTGTTTGAGCTGGACCGTCTGGGTGGCAAGGCTCGCTTTGGCTTCGGTCAGATCGTGCGTTTGCTGGTTGAGTTGCGATTGCAGGCGCTGCTTGTCCAGATTGGTGCTGTTGATGTCGTTGTGCAGTTGTTCCGATTGCTCTATCGTCAGCCGCGGCGGCCCATAGTTTTTCTGCAGAAACAGCAGCCCCCCTGAGCCCAGCACGACTCCTGTCAGCATCAGTACCAGCCAGCGGGGTATGCGGCGCGGACGGCGGGAGTTGCCATACGCGGTAGGTTTGAATACGCTGCGTTTTGAGGAACCGAAACTGGCCATGGTGGAAATATCCTGTGTTGCGCGCTGAAGATATGTGACAAACTACAGCTGAAAAATCTTTAAATTTTAATCTGAAAAAAAAGCCGCACACGCAATGGCGGCTTTTTTTGCCCTTTGCTGGATTTCGATACATCTGCGAACGGTGTGTGGCACCCACAAGGGGGCGCCACAAAATTGTTGCTATGTAAATCCATGGCAAACAGTCTATGGCACCCACAAGGGGTGCCACTACGAATACTTAGCCGTGATTGATGTAGCGGCACCCCTTGTGGGTGCCAAAACCCTGGCATCAATACGGAATCTGCAAAGGTTGGCAGCTGCGCGTGCAACCCCTAAGTGTACCTTGCATGATCTTGACACCTAGCCGGCCGGGCTCGCCAGCCCACCCAGTTGGCGATCGAGCGCACTCAAGCGGGCGGGCGTGCCGACATCGACCCAGATGCCCGTGTATTGGCGGCCTGTTACCTGGTGCGTTTGCATGGCCTGTCGCAGTAGCGGGGCCAGGCGCGCAGCGCGGGATTTTTCGATGTCCCGGAACAAGGCGGGACGATATACGCCTATGCCGGTGAACGTAAGCGCGCCGGCGTGTCCGGGCGCGGGATTATCGAGCACTTCATGGGAGGGCGACAGTAAAAAATCTCCCGACGCATGATGTTCCGGATTTGCGGTAAGAAGCAGCCACGCCAGTTTTTTTGTGTGCGCAAGGAGCGCCCCTTGTTGCAGTGCTTCGACGGGATCCCAGTCGCACCAGATATCGCCGTTGATGACCAGAAAGGCTTCGTCCCGGAAAAAGTCCAGCGCACGGGCAATGCCGCCGGCTGTTTCGAGCGCTTGGGGTTCTGAGGAATAGCTTATGCGTGCGCCCCAGCGCCGCCCATCTTGCAAGGCGGCTTCGATCAGGTGGCCCAGCCACGCGTGGTTGATGATGATCTCGTTTATCCCGGCCTTGACCAGGCGTTCGATGTGCCAGACGACCAAGGGTTTGCCGCCCGCTTGCAGCAAGGGTTTGGGGGTGGTGTCGGTAAGCGGGCGCATCCGTTCGCCGCGGCCCGCCGCCAGAATCATGGCCCGCATTAGAACGAGTATCCCGTGGTGGCCTGGCGGCCATCGAGTTTATCGAGCAGGCGCAGCAGCGGGTGAAACACCCCATAGCGGTGCGCCACCTGCCGCACGTAGGCATTGACTCGCGGCATATGTTGCAGATAGTGGTTTTTGCCGTCGCGATGCGAAAGCCGTGCAAAAACGCCCAATATGCGCAGGTTGCGCTGCAGGCTCATCCATTCGTAGGCACGATGGAATTGGGCAAAGTCCGCTGTGATGGGCAGCCCTGCCGCTTTGGCGGCTTCCCAATAGCGTATTGCCCAATCCAGTTGCTGCGGCTCTTCCCATGTAGTGCGCGCATCCATCACCAGTGAAGCCAGATCGTAGGTCAGAGGCCCGGCCAGGGCGTCCTGATAGTCGATAACCCCTGGATTGGGGCCATATTCCGGGCGATCGCACAGCATGAGATTGGGCGAGTGGAAATCGCGATGGACCAGTACGATGGGCTGTTGCGTGTTGTCCTGGACCAGCAGGGTAAAGGTTTTTTGCAGCATAGCCTGTTCTTTGTCGCTTAACTGAGCCTGACAGTGTTGCTGTGCGTACCAATGCGGGAAGAGGGTCAGTTCGGCCGCCAGGCGTTCCTGGTCGTAGGCAGGAAGGCCCGTGGTTCGCGCGTTTTGCAGGCGCACCAGGGCGTTGATGGCTTCACGGTAAAGCTGTTGCAGGCGTCCGTCGTCCAGGCCCGATTGAATCGCCTGGTAGTACGTTTGCTTACCCAAATCGGACAGCAGTAAAAATCCTTGGCTGAGATCTTGCGCTAAGATGGTGGGCACGTTCAGGCCTGCTTCTTTAAGCAATTGGCCTGCGTGCAGAAATGGTTGGCAGTCTTCTTGTGCCGGGGGGGCATCCATGACAATCACGGTGCCCCCCTTTCCTTTCAGACGAAAATAGCGTCGGAAACTGGCATCGCTCGATGCGGGTTCCAGGCTGTCGGGATCAAGACCATGAGTGTGGGCGATGCTTTTGAGCCAGCGTTGCAGCGCGGCGAGTCGGAAATCTGGACTAGAGTTCAAAATCAATTCCATAATGATGGGTCGGAGCGGTTTTCAGTCCGTGGCCGTGCTTTAACCATGGATACCTTAGCTTCTCTATAATACCGGGTCGCCAATCGTTTCGGGGCGGCCGATTTACGAGCAATATCAGTTTTTTGGGGACAATAGGCCCGTGCGTTTGGTTTGGTGGTTACTTTTCTTTGTTGCAGCGACCGTGCCGGTGGCGCAGGCCCAGCAGGCCGGTTCCGCATCGGCCGATCCCGTCGCCTTGTCCGAACTGAATATTGCGCCCAATCTGCAATTGCACAAGAACCTGAACGAAGACCAGATGTCGGTGTTTCTGGTCGGCGACAAGGTGGAGTCCGAGCCCAACGGCAAGGTTACGCTGACGGGCGGGGCCGAAGTGCGGCGCATTGATTCGGTGGTCAAGGGCGACGAGATCGATTATCAGCGATCCACAGGGCAGGTGCACGTGGTGGGCAACGGCCTAATCATGCGCGATGCGAGCATTGTGCGCGGGCCGTCGCTGGACTACAACGTCAACAGCAAAACCGGCGAGGTCAATGACCCCAACTTCTGGCTGGGTGCCGGGGGCGGTGCGGGCACGGCGACCCATGCCGATATTTTGAGTCAAAGTAAAATGCGCCTGACCAAGGCGACGTATTCGGGTTGCCCGTGTCCCGACCCGGCTTGGTATATCAAAGCCACGACGGTGGATCTGGATTCGGCCGCAAACGAAGGGGTGGCGTATAACGGCGTGCTGTATTTCAAGGGAGCGCCCATACTGGCGTCGCCTTATTTCACGTTTCCCATCAAAAAAGAGCGCAAATCGGGCTTTCTGATCCCGACCTACGGCACCTCGAGCAATAGCGGCTTTGAGTTCTCCCTGCCGTATTATTTCAACCTGGCGCCTAATTACGATGCCACGCTTACGCCCAAATACATGAGCAAGCGGGGTATGCAACTGGGGGGCGAATTTCGCTATCTGGGGGCGGGCTATAACGGACAGGTCACAGGCACCTATTTGCCCAAAGACGCGCTGACCAGCACGCCGCGCTGGATGTATATTGCGCAGCATAATCAGGTCCTGGGGGGCGGGTTCAGCGCCATGTACGATATCCGGCGCGTGTCTGACGATAACTACTTCCGCGACTTCTCCACGTTTGGCCTGAATGATGCCACCACCAATACGCTACCCAGTGTGGCTCAGCTGAATTGGAGCGGCTACAAGTACTGGAGTTCGTACCTGCAGGCCTATACTTACCAGACGCTGCAGGACTCCACCGCCGGCTACACCGCCCCACCCTATAACAAGCTGCCCGAACTTCATGTATTGGGCGCGCGCTACAACTGGGGCGGGTTTGACGTGCAGTCCGACAACTACGCCACCAAGTTCGTGTCGCCCGTGTATCAGGGCAATATCGCGGCGTTTTCGCCTTATTACGGGCGGCATATTCTCCCCGACGGCACACGATTTACGTCATACAACACGGTTTCATATCCGATTGTGCATGCGGGCTGGTATGTGACGCCTAAAGTTGGCGTGCACCTGAGCCAATACAACACGCAATGGTATAACACCAACCCCGGTTACCCGAGTTCGGAGTCGCGCGTTTTGCCCATTATGTCGGTGGACTCGGGCATGACTTTCGAACGCAAGACCACGTTGTTTGGCCACGACGCGATTCAAACACTGGAACCGCGGATGTACTACTTGCGCGTGCCCTATCGGAATCAGTCGCAATTGCCTGTTTTTGATACGGCTTTGTCCGTCTTCAATTTTTCGCAGGCTTTCGACGAAAACATTTACAGCGGCGGATGGGATCGCATCGCCAATGCCAATCAGCTTACGCTGGGCCTGACTTCGCGCTGGCTGGACGAGGAAACGGGGTTCGAGCGCTTGACGCTGCAGGCGGCGCAGCGTATTTATTTCCAGGATCAGCTTGTCACCTTGCCGGGCGAAATCCCCCGGACCAACACCAAATCCGATTATTTGTTTGGCGCTGGCGCGGCGCTGACCGATAAACTGAATGTGCGTTTCGATGCGCTGTACGACCCATACTCCAATCAGCGCAATCAGATGTCGGCGAGCTTCAAGTGGCAACCCAAACGCCTGGCCAACCTTTCGGTGTCCTATCGCTACACGCGTGACCCCAACACCATCATTATTAATCCGCTGTTGCAGCAGGTGTCTCCGACTTACGTCAACAACAGTACCGAACAGGTTACGGTTTCAGGTCAGTGGCCTATTACGAGCAAGATTTATGCCATGGGCCGGATCGATTATTCTCTGCATGACAAGCGTACGACCCAATCGATTATCGGCCTGGAATACAAGGGCGACTGCTGCTGGGTGGCGCGGATGGTGTTCCAGCGTTACGCGGTTTCCGCGGCACAGGCCAATACGGCTATGTTTTTCCAATTAGAATTAACCGGTTTGGGTTCCTTGGGTACCGATCCTATGAGCCTTCTGAGCAAAACAATTACAGGTTATGAGTCGGTCTCGCCGCCTATACCGGACAAAACCACCTTTGAGAGGTATGAATAATGCGTCGTCTCGTGTTTGTGTTGATCCCGGTTCTCGGGCTGTTCTCAGGGCCGGCCTGGGCCGCTCAACCGAAGGCGCATCATGCGAAGGCGCAGCATGCCACGCAGGCCAAGGCGCCTCAGGCCGAGCAGTTCGTCGACGGCATCGCGGCCGTTGTCAATAAAGAGGTGATTACGCTGGGGCAGGTGAATGCCGAGGCCCAGGCCGCCGCTGCGCAGCTAAAGCAGCAGAGAATTGCCGTGCCCGACCAGGCGACGCTGCAAAAGCAGGTGTTGCAGCGCATGATTACCGAGAAACTGGAAAACCAGGAGGCAGCGCGTCTGAAGCTGAGTGTCAGCGATGCGCAGCTGCAAAAGGCCGTTGAAACCGTGGCGGGGCGCAACAAGATCAGCGTCGATCGCCTGCGTCAGGAAGTGCAAAAAACCACGCCCTGGGACGTCTATCTGAAATCGTTGCGCCAGGAGGTGCTTCTGGATCAGTTGCGCCAGCATGAGGTCGATAGCAAGATCGTCATTTCCGATGCGGATGTGGAAGCCTTCCTGAAAGCTCAAAGCCGGCCCGGCGCAGAAGAGGTGCAGGCTGCTGCGCCTCCACCACCCCCAGCGCCAGCACCGCAGCGTGCACCCCAGCCTGCGACGGAGTCTTTTGGGCCCGAGTTGATGGGCCTGGCGGAAATTCTGGTAGCGGTGCCTGAAGGGTCGACCCCGGAACAGGTCCAGGCATTGCGCAAGAAGGCTGAAGGGATCTACGCCAAGTTGCGCCGCGGCACCAATTTTGCCAGCCTGGCAGCCTCGTCATCCGACGATGCGCAGGCGCTTAAAGGCGGCGATATGGGCGTGCGCCCGGTGCAAGGCTGGCCTGATTTGTTCATCAAGGCCACCCACAACCTGAAGGCGGGCCAGATCAGCGGCATTATTCAAAGCGGCAACGGCTTTCACATCCTGAAGGTGCTGGCACGCGGTTATCAGCAGCGTCGTGTGCCGGCGTCGCGTGCACGGGCTCAGGCGCCCGCACCTGCGCCGCAAGAGCCGTTGGCTCCGGCTCAGCCCGTCTTGCAAAAGGGCCCGATGATGGTCACGCAGACCCATGCGCGTCATATTCTCATCAAGGTAACCAAGGTTATGACCGATGAGCAGGCCCGTACTCGTTTGGAACAGATTCGCCAGCGGATTGAACATGGCGAAAAATTCGAAGATATGGCCAAGCGCTATTCTCAGGACGCAACGGCGCCTTTGGGCGGGGATCTGGGCTGGCTGAGTCCGGGCGAAACCGTACCGGCCTTCGAGCAAGCCATGAATGCCTTGCAGCCGGGCCAGCTCAGTGAGCCGGTCCGGTCACCGTTTGGCTGGCACTTGATCGAGGTGGAAGGGCGGCGCACCAAGGATATGGCTGGGGAATACAAACGCGTGCAGGCGCGTCAGATTCTGTTCCAGCGCCGGGCCGGCCCGGCTTTCGAAGACTGGATCAATCAGTTGCGCGGTCAGGCCTATATCGATAACCGGCTCGATCCGAAGTCCAATCGCCAGCCCAACCGTTAGGCTGGCGATGGCGACGCACCAGGCGCGCAAGCGTTTCGGCCAGCATTTCCTGGTCGATGAGGCGGCGATCGAGGCGATTGTGCGCGCGATTGCGCCCAGGCCCGACGATGTGATGGTTGAGATCGGCCCTGGGTTGTCGGCGTTGACGCAGCCGTTGATGCGTGCGCTCGATCATTTGACGGTGATTGAAATTGATCGGGATCTGGCCGCGCGTCTGCGCCGCCAGCACGCGGAAGAGCGGTTGACGGTGGTGCAGAACGATGCGCTTACCTTTGATTTTGGCGTTTTGGGTGAGCGTTTGCGCATTGTCGGCAATTTGCCCTACAACATTTCGAGTCCTTTGCTTTTTCATTTGATCGAGTACGCCGAGCGTGTGCGGGACCAGCATTTCATGTTGCAGCGTGAGGTGGTTGACCGGATGGTGGCCAAGCCTGCTTCGGGCGACTACGGGCGCTTGTCGGTGATGCTGCAGTCGCGTTATCGGATGGTCAAGTTGTTTGACGTGCAGCCCGAGTCGTTCGATCCGCCCCCGAAGGTGGTGTCGGCGGTGGTGCGGATGACGCCGTTGCCGCTCGCGCAGATTCTGGTGAAGAACCAGGCGGCGCTTTCGCAGGTGGTGGCTCGCGCTTTTGCGCAGCGGCGCAAGATGTTGCGCAAGGGGCTGGGCGATTGGGCGCCGCTGGTGGATTGGAGCGGCCTGGGCATTGCAGGCACCGCACGGGCTGAGGAGTTGTCGGTCGAGCAGTTCGCGGCGCTGACGGATAGCCTGCTGGCGGCGGGCGTGTTGCGAGTGTAGCGGCCCTGTAGCGCCACCCGTAGCGCCACCCGTAGCGCCACCCCTTGTGGGTGGCATTCATCCTCTCGCATTAATCTTATCTTGCCTAGAACCTTCTAGCCCCGCATCGTGGCCAGTCAAGGCGGTTCGGGCTCCGACGGGCACGGTCATGGCTGCGCCATGACTTCCCGCGCGCAGGGCCGGCTTCGGGGCGGCGTGCGAACTCGTGGGGCGAATAGCCCCCCGGGCTATTCGCAGGCGTCCCACTCAAACAGCGCACGCCTTGCATCCCCGAAGCCGGCCCTGCGCGCGGCGTGCCCAAGTCGCCCGCCCCACCTTAACTGGCCACGACGCTCGTGTCGCTCATGTAGTGGCAGCCCTTGTGGCTGCCAAAATCGTTGATGACTGTCGCGATATTTTTAGAACGCCGATGGCAGCCACAAGGGCTGCCGCTACGTTAGCGACGGGTAGATTTCGTAGGGGCCTGGCCTGGCGTTATCCGAAAAACCAATAACATACGGCGATCGAGGCGAGCACGCCCGCCAGGTCTGCAGCCAGTGCGCAGCCCACGGTATGGCGTGCACGCTGTACGCCTACGGCGCCAAAATATACGGCGAGCACGTAAAACGTGGTTTCGGTGCTGCCCTGCACGGTGGCCGCGAGCAGGGCGGGAAAGCTGTCCACTCCAAAGTGCTGCATGGTTTCAATCAGCATCGCCCGTGCGGCGCTGCCTGAAAATGGTTTGACGAGCGCGGTGGGCAGGGCGTCGATGAAACGCGCATCCAGGCCTGCCGCGTGTGTTCCCCAGCGGATGACGTCGAGCAAGGCGTCGAGTGCGCCCGATGCGCGCAATACGCCGACGGCGCAAAGCATGGCGACCAGATAGGGGAGCAGGTCTTTGGATATTTCGAAACCCTGTTTGGCGCCTTCGATGAAAGATTCGTAGACGGGCACCTTTTTGTGGAAGCCGGCCGCCAAGAAGAAAATGATGACGCCAAACAGCGTTAGATTGCCCAAAAGTGAAGACAACGAGCTGATTGCGGTTGCCGATAAGGTGCCCAGCAGCGCCATGAAGCTGCCCAGGGCGAGTATCAGCCCACCCAGCCAGGCGAGTACGACCGGGTCGTGCAGTTTGAGCTTTTGCATGAAGGCGACTGTCAGCAGGCCCGTTAGGGAGGAGGCGGTCGTGGCGAGCAGTATGGGCAGGAAAACCAGCGTGGGGTCGGCCGCGCCTTGTTGCGCCCGGTACATGAAAATGGTGACGGGCAGCAAGGTGAGCGATGAGGAGTTGAGCACCAGGAAAAGGATTTGCGCGTTGGTAGCGGTTTCGGGCGTGGGGTTGAGCGTTTGCAATTCGCGCATGGCGCGCAAGCCGATGGGTGTTGCCGCGTTGTCCAGCCCCAAGGCGTTGGCGGCAAAATTCAGTGTAATCAGGCCCAGTGCGGGGTGCCCTTCGGGGACTTCAGGCATGAGGCGGCGAAACAGCGGCGCGAGCAGCCTGGCCAGTCTTTCGATCAGGCCTGCCTGTTCAGCGATGCGCAGGAAGCCTAGCCATAATGTCAGTGTGCCAAACAGCAGGATCATCAGGTCGACCGACAGCTTGGCCATGTCGAACAGGCTGAGCACCAGGCGCGAGAAAATTTCGGGATCGTGCAGGAACAGCCAGTGGTACAGGCCCGACAGGCTGGCGATAATAAAGAAGCCGAACCAAAGCGTGTTTAACATGGACGGGCGCCCGGTTCTTCGAACTAGGCCGCCTGTGATTTATGCTGGATCAATTCTATTTTGTAGCCGTCGGGGTCTTCCACAAAAGCGATAACGGTCTGGCCGTGCTTCATGGGGCCCGCCTCGCGTGTGACTTTGCCGCCACGCGCCTTGATGGCGGCACAGGCTTGATAGGCGTCTTCGACTTCGATGGCGATATGGCCGTAGCCATTGCCCAGGTCGTAGGCGGTCGTATCCCAGTTGTGGGTGAGTTCTATTACGGCGCCGTCGGCCTCGTCCTGGAAGCCTACAAATGCCAGTGTAAATTTGCCCTCCGGATATTCTCTGCGCCGCAGCAGGTGCATGCCCAGCACTTCGGTATAAAACGCGATGGACTCTTGCAGGTTGCCGACTCGAAGCATGGTGTGGAGTAGTCGCATCAGGTATTCCTCGGGGCTAAGGGTTATATCAATGGCAGGCAGGCGGGATCTTGTTGGCGCAGGATATTGCGCGCACGCTCGAATCCGGGAAGTATCCGGCCCACTTCGCGCCAGAAATTCTTGCTGTGATTCATTTCCCGCAGATGAGCGATTTCGTGAACCACCACATAGTCGATGATATCGCGTTCAAAGTGGATCAGGCGCCAGTTCAGCATAATATTGCCGTCGCTGTTGCATGAGCCCCAGCGGGTGGCCGCCGACGATAGCCGCCAGCGCTTGATCTGCAATTGGCTGACGGACAGAAAGTGCTGCAGGCGCTGGTCGAACCAGGCTTGCGCCTGGTGCTGCAGCCAGGCGTGCACGATATCGCGTATGCGGCCATGTTCGGCCGTAACAGGCAAGGCCAGTCGCAGCGTATCGCCGTCGACAGGGGCGAAGGCGGAGCCCAGAAACCGGGTGGGGCCTTGGGTTTCACCCAGCCTCAGGATGATCCGGTTGCCCAGGTAGGGAATGTCGCCGCCGTCCTGCCAGCGTGTGTGCGCCATGGCCATTTGCGCCTTGCGCGCCTGGCTGACGCTTAGCTTGTCGAGTATCCATCGCGATTTCTCGATCACTACCTCGTCAATCTGGCCCAGGCCAACCCAGCTTGGCGCGGTGATCAGCAAGCCATCGTCGTTGATGGTCAGGCCTATGCTTTTGCGCCGCGAGCGTTGCAGGACGAAACCGATCGTCTGGGTGCCGGTGCGTACCTCGCGCCAGCGCGTACCGGCCGCCAGGGAGGGTGGCCGGACGGTGGGTACAACGGCGATGTCGGCCGCCGGTTTGGTGGGGACAGGCAGCTTGCTGGGGATAACAAGTGCAGCGGGAACTTCGGAAAACAGTTCCAGCTGTTCAGAGAGACTCATAGCGTTCCGGATTCAATTGGCGCATTTCATTTTCAATCCATTCCTGAACTTTTTTGTTCAGGACATCGGCCGTCAGGCCTTTGCTTTCGATCATCGGCCCGACCGACAGTGTAACCAGACCTGGTTTCTTGATGAAGGCATTGCGTGGCCAGCACTCGCCGGCGTTGTGGGCGATAGGAATAACGCCTGTGCCGGTGCGGGTCGCCAATAAGGCGCCGCCCAGTTTGTAGCGGCCGGTTTTGCCGGGGGCAATGCGGGTGCCTTCGGGAAATAAAAGAGGCCAACGGCCTTCATTAATGCGCTTCTGGCCCTCGCTGACCACTTGCTCGAACGCGTCGCGCCCCTTCGACCGGTCGATCGGAATCATGTTCAATAGCGCCAGGCCCCAGCCGAAGAAGGGCACCCGATGTAATTCTTTTTTATATACAAAGCAGACTTCGCGCGGCATATAAGCGGGGAAAAACAAGGTTTCCCAGGCAGATTGATGTTTGGACAGAATGATGGCCGGCCCGTCTGGAAAATTTTCGGCCCCTTTGATTCGCCAGCGTATCCCTAATATGACGCGAGCGCCCCAGATGGCAAGCCGGGGCCAGCCTGCAGTCAGGCGGTAGCGCCAGCGCCAGGGCAGAGGCGCCCATAAAACGCAGGCAAAGGCGTAGGGAATAACGGTAATCGTTAAAAAAATCAGGTATAGCGTCGCGCGTAATACAGGCATGCCTCAGGCCTCTTGCAGCCAGACATCAACGATGGCGGCGAGGCTTTCGCCCACTTGAGTGCCGGCTGGCAGATCGCCTTTGTCCCAGGTTTTCTGGCCGTTGCCGGTCATTACCAGCCACGGAGCGCAGCCCGCTTCGCTCGCAGCCTGCAGGTCGCGCAAGGAGTCGCCCACCGCGGGCACGTTTTGCAGGTCGATGTCGTAGCGCCGGCCTATGTCCAGAAGCATGCCGGCGCGGGGCTTGCGGCACGAGCAGTCGTCGCCGGGTCCGTGTGGGCAGGTGAAGATGGCGTCGATGCTGCCCCCGGCCTGTGCCAGCTCTTTTCTGAGCTTGGCGTGGATAGCATTTAGCGTTTCCATGCTGAACAGGCCGCGTGCAATGCCCGATTGGTTGCTGGCAATGACCACCCGCCAGCCCGCGCGCGACAGGCGCGCGATGGCCTCCAGGCTGCCAGGCAGCGCGACCCACTCGTCCGGACTTTTTATAAACGCGTCGCTGTCGTGATTGATCACGCCGTCGCGGTCGAGTATGGCAAGTTTCACTGGGCTAACCTTGAAATATCGGCGACCTGATTCATGACGTTGTGCAGGTCGGCCAGAAGGGCCAGACGATTGGCGCGTACGGCGGGATCGTCGGCCATGACCATGATGTCGGCAAAAAACGTGTCGACCGCGCCTCGGGCCTGGGCCATGGTGGCCAGGCTGGCCGCAAAATCGCCCTGTGCCAGCTGGGCCTCGGCCTGCGGCTTGAGCTTGATGACGGTTTGCGCCAGTGCCCGTTCGGCGGGTTCCTTGAGTTGCTCGTGATTGATCTGACCGATGTGGTCGTCGGCCTTTTTAAGCAGATTGGCAATGCGCTTGTTGGCCGCTGCGAGGCTGGCAGCCTCGGGGTATTGTGCAAAATCGGCGCAGGCCTGGATACGGGCGACCACCTGTTGCAGTGGGGGCTCCAGGCTGAGCACGGCGTCGATCACATTGCGTTCGTAATCACCGGCAAGTTGGTGGCGGTAGCGCTCGTAGACAAAGTGTTGCACGCTCGCCGCGGTGTCGGCCGCGATGGGATGCGCGCCGAAGGTGCCGGTCGTGAAGGCCAGCAGATCGGACAGGGTCAGACGCAGAGTGGGTTCGATGGGCAAATAGCCGCCCGCCTGCAGTTGCTCGAAGGCGCTGATCAGGCCCAGCGCGGCGCGGCGCAGGCCGTACGGATCGCGTTCGCCCGTAGGAACCAGCCCTATGCCCCAGATGCCGATAAGCGTTTCGGCGCGTTCGGCAATGAACAGCAAAGCCGCTGTCAGGGTTGCGTCGTTCACCGCAGCGTCAAGGCGAATGCGATATTGCTCGCTCAAGGCATGCACCACGTCCTGGGCTTCGCCATCGGCGGCGGCGTAATAGGCGCCCATGATGCCTTGCAGCTCGGGGAACTCGGCCACCATGTTCGTGCCCAGATCGGCTTTGGCCAAAAGCGCCGCGCGATCGGCATTTTGCGTCTGGACACCCAGGCGCTCGGCCAGATAGCGCGCAATCTGCCGCACGCGTTCGACCCGCTCGAGCTGGGAACCCAGCTTGTTGTGATACACGATGCCGGCCAGCGCTGCCACGCGCGACGCCAGCGGCGCTTTGCGGTCGGTGTTGAAAAAGAATTGTGCGTCGGCCAGGCGCGGGCGCACGACGCGCTGATTTCCCAGAATGATATGGCTGGGGTCAGCCACCTGCATATTGCTGACGATCAGGAATCGATGCGTGAGCTTGCCCGTGTCGGGGTCGAACAAGGGAAAATATTTTTGATTCAGACGCATGGTCAGGATCAGGCATTCTTGCGGTACGGCCAGAAATTGCTCGTCGAATTCGCCCACATAGACCGTGGGGTGCTCGACCAGCGCAGTCACTTCGTCGAGCAAGGCGGCAACGGCCGGATCGTCGCCGAGCGTTGCGCCCAGCCGCTTCGCGTGTGCATGCAGTTGCGTGGCAATGGAGTCTTTGCGCACCGTAAACGAAGCGATGACGCGGCCTTCGATATCGAGCTGTTGCTCGTAGGTGTGGGGCGTTTTGATGGTGATGGGCCGGTTGGCCATGAATCGATGGCCGCGGGTTTCCCGCCCGGCGGGCAGGCCCAGTATGCTGACCGGAATCACCGTATCGCCCCACAGCGCGATCAGGCCATGAGCCGGGCGCACGAATTTGACGCTGGTGATGCCATCGGCCAATTGGTAGTGCATGACCTTGGGGATGGGCAGGTTGGCAATGGCGTAGTCAAGCGCTTCTTGCAGACCGTCGGCAAGCAGCGCGCCGTCGGCCACGCCTTTGGCGTAAAGGTAGTCCTGCTTGCCGTCCGATTCGTGGATGAGATCGGCCGCGGTCAGTTGCGACAGCCCTTTTCCGGCAAGCTTCTTGGCCAGCGCCGCAGTGAGTTCCCCCTTGCTGTCGAGGCCGATTTTTGCCGGCATGAGTTTTTCGGTATAGGTTTGCCTGGGAGCTTGCATGCGCACAGCGCCAAGCCGCAAGGCCAGGCGGCGCGGGGTAGCGAATAGGTCGATCGTGCAATCGGGCTCCAGAAGATGTTGCTTGTCGAGCGTGTTGCGTATGCCTTGCGCAAAGGCGGCGCCAAGCGCCTGCAGCGCCTTCGGAGGCAGCTCCTCGGTCAAGAGTTCTACCAGCAAGGCCTGAGTGATGTGAGTGGTCGACGTCATACCGTTGCCCCTTGCTTGAGATCGTGGTCGAGCATGGGGAAGCCCAGTTTTTCGCGGGAATCGTAGTAAGCCTGCGCGACGGCGCGCGACAGGTTGCGGATGCGGCCTATGTAGGCGGCGCGTTCGGTCACGCTGATGGCTCCGCGTGCGTCGAGCATGTTGAAGGTATGCGCTGCTTTCAAAGTGGCCTCGTAGGCGGGTAGCGCCAGCGGCACCTCGATCAGGCGGTGGGCTTCGGCTTCGTAGTCGCCAAAATGCGCAAACAGCATGCGGGTCGAGGCGTGTTCGAAGTTATAGGTGGATTGCTCCACTTCGTTCTGGTGGAAGACATCGCGGTACAGCACGCGCCGGCCATTGGCGCCTTCGGTCCAGACCAGGTCGTAGACGCTTTCGACATCCTGCAAATACATGGCAAGGCGCTCCAGCCCGTAGGTGATCTCGCCGGTGGTGGGCGTGCAGTCGAGTCCTCCTACTTGCTGGAAGTAAGTAAATTGGGTGACCTCCATGCCGTTTAGCCAGACTTCCCAGCCCAGCCCCCACGCGCCCAGGGTAGGGTTTTCCCAGTCGTCTTCGACGAAACGAATATCGTGCACCTTGGGATCGATGCCCAACGCTTCGAGCGAGCCGATGTACAGGTCGAGAATTTCGGGAGGAGCGGGTTTGAGTACAACCTGGAACTGATAGTAGTGCTGCAGCCGGTTGGGGTTTTCGCCATAGCGGCCGTCTTTGGGGCGGCGCGAAGGCTGGACGTAAGCGGCGCGCCAGGGCTCAGGCCCGATCGAACGTAGAAAAGTGGCCGTGTGCGAGGTGCCCGCGCCCACTTCCATATCGTAGGGCTGCAAAAGAGTGCAGCCCTGTTTATCCCAGTAATGCTGGAGCGTCAGAATAATTTGTTGAAAAGTGAGCATGAACAAAGCCGGTAAGGCGGGAAGCCGCAAAATGCTACGATTTTAACTGGTTCCGTTATTGGGGGACGATTGATGGCGGCCGCAAGGGCTACCGCTGCAAAAATGTGGCTACCGCTATGGATTACCGGACGAATGGCACCCACAAGGGGTGCCGCTACAGAAACGTATTCGCAGCTCATGTAGTGGCAGCCCTTGTGGCTGCCATCCCAATCAGCCCGCAATTGATTTAAATGGAATAAGCTATCAATTATTTTAACGTCTGCGTATTTCGCGCCGTCATTTGCGAGGGTCTTGTATGTCTGGCTTGGTTAAAGTGGAAGTGGTTGATCGAATTCAGATTATTACCATCAATCGTCCCGAGGCACGTAACGCCATCAACTACGACACCGCTGTCCTGCTGGCCGCGGCGTTCGATCAGCTCGATGACGATGAGGGCATTGTCCTGGGCATTTTGACCGGGGCCGGCAATACGTTTTCGTCGGGCATGGATTTAAAGGCCTTCGCCAGCACTGGCCAGCGGCCTTTGATCGATGGCCGTGGCTTCGCCGGGCTGTGCGAGCGCCCTCCCAAAAAGCCCATCATTGCGGCGGTCGAAGGGTATGCGCTGGCGGGCGGTTGCGAAATCGCGCTGGCCTGCGACTTGATCGTCGCCTCCAGCACGGCCAATTTCGGCTTGCCCGAGGTCAAGCGCGGTCTGGTTCCAGGTTCGGGCGGGATGCTTCGTTTGCCGCGGCGCATACCGCATCATGTTGCCATGGAGGTGATTCTGACCGGTGAAATGCTGCCGGCGCAACGGGCTTATGACCATGGGCTGGTGAACCGCTTGGCCGACCCCGGCCAGGCCCTCGAGGCGGCGCTGACTCTGGCGCGGGTCATCGTCGAAAACGGGCCGCTTGCCGTGCAGACGGCAAAAAGAATCGTTACCGAGTCCAAAGACTGGCGCCAGGCCGATATGTTCGATTTGCAGCGCCCTCGGGTAGCGCATATTTTCACGTCCGCCGATGCCAAAGAAGGCGCCACGGCGTTTGCGGAAAAACGCAAGCCCGTCTGGCAGGGAAAATGAGTTTTCAACTTATAAGTTAAGTCTTATGGCTATTACGATCCGAGAAAACGATTTAATCCAGTCCATTGCGGACGCGGTGCAGTTCATTAGTTTTTATCACCCGGCCGACTACATCAGGCATCTGGCGCGCGCCTATGAGCGAGAGCAAAGCCCTGCGGCCAAAGATGCGATTGCACAGATATTGACCAACTCGCGCTTGTGCGCCGAGGGGCATCGCCCCATTTGCCAGGATACCGGTGTCGTAAACGTATTCCTGAAAATAGGCATGAATGTGCGCCTTGATACGCAGCGCAGCCTGCAGGAGGTGTGCGATGAGGGCGTGCGTCAAGGCTACACCAATCCCGATAATCCGTTGCGCGCCTCGATGCTTGACGATCCTTTGTTCGCACGCAAGAACACGCGCGACAACACGCCCTGTATTGTGAATGTCGAGCTGGTTGCCGGCAGCCGGTTCGATGTGCAGGTGGCGGCCAAAGGCGGCGGCTCCGAGAACAAATCCAAATTTGCCATGCTCAACCCCAGCGATTCGATCGTCGATTGGGTGTTGAAAACAGTGCCCTCGATGGGGGCGGGGTGGTGTCCGCCGGGCATGCTGGGCATAGGCGTGGGTGGCACAGCCGAAAAAGCCATGCTAATGGCCAAGCAGTCGCTGATGGACGACATCGATATGTATGAACTGCTGCAACGCGGTCCGGAAAACAAGCTCGAAGCGCTGCGTATCGATCTATACGAAAAGGTCAATGCCTTGGGAATTGGCGCGCAGGGCCTGGGTGGGTTGACGACCGTCCTGGACGTGAAAATCAAGACCTTTCCCACGCATGCGGCCTCCAAGCCGGTCGCCATGATCCCCAATTGTGCCGCCACCCGCCACGTGCATTTCGAGCTTGACGGTTCAGGACCTGCCCAATTGACCCCGCCGTCGCTGTCGGACTGGCCCGATGTGCACTGGGCTCCCGACTACAACAAGTCCTTGCAAGTCGATCTGAATACCCTGACCCGCGAGCAGGTTGCCGGCTGGAAGGCCGGCCAGACGCTGTTGCTGTCGGGCAAGATGCTGACAGGCCGCGATGCAGCCCACAAGCGGATACAGGAAATGCTCGGCCGCGGTGAGCCGTTGCCGGTCGATTTTCGCAATCGCGCGATTTATTACGTTGGCCCGGTCGACCCGGTGCGCGAAGAGGTCGTCGGTCCCGCCGGCCCCACCACTTCCACGCGCATGGACGCGTTCACCGAGATGATGCTGGCTCAAACCGGCCTTATCGCCATGATAGGCAAGGCCGAGCGCGGGCCGGTGGCCATCGATGCGATACGCAGGCATGGCTCGGCGTATCTGATGGCGGTAGGGGGCGCTGCCTATTTGGTCGCTCGCGCCATACGCGGCGCGAGGGTGGTGGGCTTCGAGGATCTGGGCATGGAGGCCATTTATGAGTTCGACGTCAAGGACATGCCGGTAACGGTGGCTGTCGACGCCACGGGTTCCTCGGTCCACGAGACAGGCCCCAAAGAATGGCAGGCGCGGATCGCCGCCATTCCCATTACGCGCGTCTGATGGGGGATCACCGCCGCCGCTACATGACGGATGGTTTGCTTTTATCGAACCCTGCCTTGTAAAAAGGCGAATTCAAAAATATTCGATAAGCAGGCAAGCTTGTAACCTGAACGCTTAATTATCGGAACATGACGAGATGACTGCGATGGACTCCGCCTCCTGGATTGGGCGCACCGAAACTTGCGCTGACCGTATCGATATCGGGCATATCGAAAAAATGGCGCTTAGCCTGGATACCCAGGCGCCCAAACAAGGCGACGCCTTGCCGCTGCTCTGGCAATGGGGCTTGTTCGTCAAGGGGTATCCCTATAATGAATTGGGTGAAGACGGTCACCCCCGGCGCGGCGGGTTTGCGCCGCCCGCCGATAACCGTAATCGCATGTGGGCGGGCGGGCGCCTCCAGTTCCTCCGCGTTTTGCGCGTCGGTGTCGAGGCCAGCCGTGTCTCGACCATTGTTGCCGTCGAGGAAAAAACAGGCCGCAGCGGAAAGTTATTGTTTGTGACGATCAAGCACGAGTATTTTCAGGATGGCCTGCTATGCATTTCCGAAGAGCAGGATGTGGTGTATCGCGAACCCAGCCCGCCCAGGCTTGAAGGGTCCGATCCGGCCCCGCAGGCGGCATGGACGGAAAATGTCATTCCCACTTCCACCATGCTGTTTCGCTATTCGGCCGTCACTTTCAATGGTCATCGCATTCACTACGATTATCCTTATGTAACGCAGGTAGAGGGCTATCCAGGTCTGGTTGTGCATGGCCCCTTGATCGCCACATTGATGTGCCGGGCCTTTAGCCGGGCCAACCCTGATCGTGTGGTGACCTCTTTATCGTATCGGGGTTTGCGCCCGCTCATCGCGCCACGGGCGTTCCAGGTTGCCGGTGCGTTGACCGGCACCGGCTGCGCCCGTTTATGGGCCGAGCAGGACGGAACACTGGCTCATCAGGCCGAAGTGAGGTTCGTGGCATGACACACGCTGAAAAAAACACGCATTCTTCGGGCGCCGCGGCGCTGCGGCCGCTGGACGGCATTACCGTCATTAGCCTGGAACACGCGATTGCGGCGCCGTTTTGCACCCGCCAGTTGGCCGATATGGGGGCCAGGGTGATCAAGATCGAGCGGCCGCAGGTTGGCGATTTTGCCCGCGGCTACGATGCACGGGTTCATGGCCTGTCGTCGCATTTCGTGTGGACCAACCGGTCCAAGGAAAGCCTGACTCTGGACTTGAAAAACACGTCGGCCCAGGAGGTGCTGGAGCGCTTGCTGGGCTGCGCCGATGTGCTGGTGCAAAATCTGGCCCCGGGTGCGGCCGCCCGTCTGGGCTTGTCTTTCGAGGCCTTGCAGGCACGCTATCCGCGCCTGATTGTGTGCGATATTTCCGGTTATGGCGAGGGCGGCCCGTATCAGTACAAAAAAGCCTATGACTTGCTGATCCAGAGCGAAAGCGGTTTCCTGTCGGTAACGGGCTCTGCCGACGAGCCGGCAAAGGCGGGTTGCTCGATCTCGGATATTGCGGCGGGCATGTACGCCTATAGCAGCATTTTGTCGGCGCTTTTGCTGCGCGGCCGCACGGGCTGCGGCAGCCACCTTGATGTGACCATGCTCGAGAGCATGGTCGAATGGATGGGGTTTCCCATGTATTACGCGTTTGACGGCGCCGCTGCGCCCCAACGCTCGGGTGCGGCTCATGCCACGATCTATCCGTACGGACCGTTTCCGGTGGGCGATGGGTCGCAGATTATGCTGGGCCTGCAAAATGAGCGCGAGTGGGTGGCTTTTTGCCAGAAGGTGCTCGCGCGGCCCGAATTGGCGCAAGATGCCCGTTTTTCTTCGAACCCGGCCCGAGTCGAGCATCGCGATGCCTTGCGTGTTTTGATCATGGAGGTCTTTGGCGCCTTGAGCCGCGACCAGGTGCTGGCTCGCCTGGACGATGCGCAGATTGCCAATGCCAGCGTCAATACCATGGGCGACGTCTGGAATCATCCGCAACTCGCGGCGCGTGAGCGCTGGCGCGAAGTCGATTCTCCGGCCGGGCCTTTGCCGGCCTTGATACCGCCGGCCACCAACTCGGCGTTTGCCGCCCGTATGGATGGCGTGCCGGCTTTGGGCGAACACTCTGAAGCGATTCTGCGTGAGCTGGGTTATTCCGACGGCGATGTGGCCAGGTTGGCGCAAGAAGGCGTCATTTAGAAACCGTCATTGGGAAACGAAGCGATCGGCTGTTTCGGCGCGCGGAAACGTCAGTCGGGCAGGCGCTCGATGGCCTGATCCGAACAGGCCGCCAGCAAATCCTTTAATGAACCCTGCGGCAATTGCAAGTCGGCCGCCAGATCGCTTAGGGGTTTGAGCACGAAGGCGCGCTGGTGCATTCTGGGGTGCGGAACGGTCAGATCGGCCTGGTCGATGGTGCTGCTTCCGTACAATAACAAGTCCAGATCCAGGGTGCGCGGCGCGTTGCGGTAGGGGCGCAGGCGCCCATGCCCGTGTTCGATATTTTGTAAAACAGCCAGCAGTGCTTGCGCGGTGAGGTTGGTTTGGATCGCCGCTACCGCGTTGATGTAGTGGGGGCCGCCGGCGTCGATGGGAGCGGTTCGGTACAGCTTCGATAGCTTCAATTGGCTGACGCCGGGAGTTTGCGACAGCTCAGAGGCCGCCTGCAGCACCGTCGCCTGCGCATCGCCCAGGTTGGCGCCCAGGCCTATGTAAGCCAAAATCATTCGGGAGCCGGGCCCGCCGCGTTGGCCGGACGGCGTCGTGGGCGCGGTTTGCGGCGTCGCGACGGATTGGCTGCGGTCGTGTTTTTGCTTTGCTGGATATAGGTCTCGATGATGGCGGCGCGGTCGCCGTCGTCCGCATTGGCCAGATCCATCCACCATTGCGCCTGAACGCTATCGACCTCGTGGGCTTCGGCGCGCAATTGCAGGAAATCAACGGCTGCGCGAAAACGCGGCTGCTCCAGCATACGCCAGATGCTTTTTCCCGTGGCGCGTTCGAAGCGCGGTTGCATGAACCAAATATCGCGCATATCGGCCTGAAAGCGCCGCTGTATGGCAAGCTTGCGTGTTTGCTCTTCGAGCACCGAGTCGGCCGCCTGCATCAGCGCGGCAACGGGGTGTTCGCCTTGGGCGACGATGGCTTGCCAGCGTTTGTCCACCAGTTTCCAGAGCAGGGCAGCAAACAGGAAACTGGGGCTGATGGTCTTGCCGGCCCGGATGCGGGCGTCGGTGCGTTCCAGGGCCAGCTCAATAAATTGTTCGCCGCCTGTTTCCTGGAAGATCAGGTCGATGAGCGGCAGCAGCCCCTGGTGCAACCCGACCGCGCGCAATTGCCGCAGGCAATCCATGGCGTGGCCGCAAGTCAGCAGCTTGAGCATTTCATCGAACAGGCGCGAGGCGGGTACGTTTTCGATCAGAGGCGCCAGCCTCTTGATTGGCGCCAGCGTAGCCGGATCGAGAGTGGCGTTCAGTTTGGCGGCAAATCGCATGGCGCGCAGCATGCGCACCGGGTCTTCCCGGTAGCGTGTTTCAGGGTCGCCCATCATGCGCACAATGCGCTTTTTCAAGTCGGCGACGCCATGCTGGAAATCGATGACTTCTTCCTTGATGGGATCGTAATACAGCGCGTTCATCGTGAAGTCACGCCGCACGGCATCTTCTTCATGCGTGCCGAAGGTGTTGTCGCGCAATAGGCGGCCGTCTTCATCGGCCTCCTGGTCGGCCGCGGCCGGGGCGCGAAACGTAGAGGTCTCGATGATTTCCTGGCCGAAAACCACATGCACCAATTGAAAGCGGCGGCCTATGATGCGGGCGCGGCGAAACAATGGGCGGATCTGGTTGGGCGTAGCGTTGGTTGCGACGTCGAAATCCTTGGGCTCCAGGCCCACGATCAGGTCGCGCACGGCTCCGCCCACAATATAGGCGTCGAACCCCTGCTGATGCAGAACCTCGCACACCTTGATGGCGTGGCGCGAAACGTTGCGCCGATCGATCCCGTGCTTGTCGCGTGTCAGCCGCTGCGGACCGGACGGCTGGGTGGTAAATAGTCGGCTGACAAAGTTTTTTATTGTTTCAGTGAGCATGGCTGTAGTTTAGGATTTTTTGTCTTGCATGTGAGCAAAAAGCTCAAGAACCTGCCAGCCGCGTTCTTGCGCGACACGCCGCAAGGCGGGACTGGGGTTGGTGGCGATGGGGTGGGTGACCGCATCGAGCAGGGGAATGTCGTTGGGAGAGTCGCTGTAAAACCAGGATTGCTCGAAGTCGCCCAGTGTGTGTCCCAAGTCGGCCAGCCACGTTTTGACGCGAATAAGCTTGCCTTCCCGAAAGCTGGGCGTGCCGCTGATGCGTCCAGTGTAATACCCGTTCTGGTATTCGGCATTGGTGGCAATCAAATGCGGAATGCCGAATGCCCGGGCAATGGGAGCGGTGACGAAGTGATTGGTGGCGGTGACGAGGGCGCACAAATCGCCCTGCACCAGGTGTTGCTGCACGAGGTCTTGCGCCACGGGCAGGATATTGGGCCGTATGACTTCGCACATGTAGTGCTCGTGCCATTGCGCCAACTCGGCGCCGTTGACGCGCGTGAGCAGCCCGAGCATGAATTCGCCCGCTTCTTCGGCCGTGAGGGTACCGGCGTTGTAGCGTTGCATCAAATCTTCATTGCGGCGCTGCGCTTCCAGGGGGTCCCCCGCGCGGCCCGTGCGGGCGAGAAAATCCGCCCATTGAAAATCGCTATCCAGAGGAAGCAGCGTGTGGTCAAGATCAAATAAGGCAAGACGTTTGGGGTGAGTCATAAGTGGTTTGATTCGGTCGTGGCGTCAAGCGCCAGCAGGTCGCGCAGCAACGGTAGCGTGATGGCGCGATGCGTCTCAAGCGAGTAGCGGTCCAGCGCGTCGAGCAGCGCGCCAAGCCTGCCCATGTCGCGGGCGTAATGACCCAGCAGCCACTTGATGATATCGGGCGATAGGGCCAGGCCGCGTTCGTGGGCACGCTTGTTCAGGGCGGCGATGCGGTCCGGATCGGATAGAGGCTCGAGACGGAACACCAAGTCCCACCCCAGGCGGGTGCGCAGATCTTCACGCAGCGACATGGCCAGCGGCGCCCTGTCGCCGGCAAGCAGCATGGCAAACGCCTGCCCGGTTGTCGCCATTTCGCGCCAGCGGTTGTATAGGGCGAATAGAGCGGCTTGCGCCGCTTTATTGAATAGCCCGACATCGTCTAACGCGATCAGCTTGAATGTGATCGTCTCTGCCATCGCGACTGATTTTAACGTATCGGCGGCGTCTGCCGCCTGGAAATACAGAGAATCGGGTTCTGCGCTGAGTGCTTTGAGCAGATGGGTGCGCCCTGTGCCGGGGGCGCCCCATAGGTAAATGGCGCGGCCCGGGGGCAGATTTCCCAGGGCATCCATGGCTGCGCCATTGGCGCCGGCCACGAAATTATCCAGCGTGGCCTGGGGGGCGGGCAGCAGATCGAGCAGCAATTGCCGGGTCATATCGTAAAATTGGCTTTCGGTTTTAATCTAATATGCAATTTTTGCACATCCCACGGCATTCCTCATGATAAACAAACAATCAGGCTCATTGACTTACCGCGACGCAGGGGTCGACATCGATGCGGGCGATGCGCTGGTGGATCGAATCAAGCCCCTGGCGGCTAAAACCATGCGCGCGGGGGTAATGGCCGGCATTGGCGGGTTTGGGGCTCTATTCGAGGTGCCCAAGCGTCTTAAAGAACCGGTGCTGGTCTCGGGCACCGACGGGGTAGGGACGAAGCTGCGGTTGGCTTTCGAGTGGAATCGTCACAATACCGTGGGGATCGATCTGGTCGCCATGAGCGTGAACGATATTCTGGTGCAGGGCGCCGAACCCTTGTTCTTCCTGGATTACTTTGCGTGCGGCAAGTTATCGGTCGATACCGCGGCCAGCGTCGTGGGAGGCATTGCCAACGGTTGCGAGCAGGCCGGCTGCGCCCTGATTGGCGGCGAGACCGCCGAAATGCCGGGCATGTACCCGGATGGCGAATACGACCTGGCGGGCTTTGCGGTGGGGGCGGTAGAAAAATCGCGCATCATCGACGGCAAGTCTATCGTTGTGGGCGATGCAGTGCTGGGCCTGGCTTCCAGCGGCGCGCACTCCAACGGGTTTTCATTGCTTCGCAAAATTCTCAGCCATGCCAATGCCAAACCTGACCAGGATCTGGGCGGCCGGCCGTTGGGCGATGTGGTCATGGAACCCACCCGCATTTACGTTAAATCCCTGCTGGCGGCTTTGAACGAGCATGGCGCAGCCATCAAGGGGCTGGCGCACATTACGGGCGGTGGCTTGCTGGATAATGTGCCGCGCATTTTGCAGCCCGGCCTTGCGGCGCAACTGCATCGCGACGCCTGGAACATGCCCGAGCTGTTTTCCTGGCTGCAGAAAAAGGGCGGCGTCGCCGACACCGAAATGCACCGCGTATTCAACTGCGGGATTGGCATGGTCATTGTCGTGCCGGCCGCGCGGGCCGATGCGGTAGCGGCAAGCCTGGCCGCACTGGGAGAGCAGGTCTATCGTCTGGGTGAAATCATTGAACAGGCGGCGGGCGCGGCGCAAACGGTGGTGATTTAGTGTGCTGTTTGGCTAATCAAATAGCACACTAGATAGAGCATTTTTGGTCAACCGGTATCCAGCACGGGATGTTTTGGTATTTGGCTAGACGTTTGGATATTTGAAGACGCCGTCTAGGGAGGCTGGGCGGGGCCGGCACGGCGTGCTTGATCCGGATCTGCCTCGTCCAGGCGGGCGTCGGGCCAAACTCGCTACGCCGCTGTCGCGGCTGCGCTCAAACATGGCCCGCCGACAGCCCCCGCCTTCCCTACGTCAGCATCCGGAGCACGCCTTACGCCGGCCCCGCCCAGCCTCCCTAGACGGCTCGCGTCGTGGTATGCCCGGAACTCACTGGCCCGCAGCCTGCCTCTATCACGTTGCCCGCCGCCCCCGCACCCCTTGCCCTGCGGCGTCTCAATAGAATTCCCCCCCAAACGGCTCAAAAAAAACAGCGACACGAAACGCGTTCAGTTCCGTAAACACTTCAGCCGAAAATGCCCTAGAGCGCCCAGATGCGTGAAACCGCGTCCAGCACTTGCTTTGCGGCGTCGGGCGCCAGACAGTCGATGACTTGCCGCTGCGGTTGGGCGCGCAGCCACGTAAGCTGGCGTTTAGCCAGTTGCCGGGTTGCGGCGATGGCTTGCGTTATGGCGTCGTCCAGGTCCGTTTTGCCGTCCAGATAGTCCCAGATCTGTCGGTATCCCACGCAGCGCATCGAAGGCAGCCCCGTATGCAGATCGCCGCGGTCATGCAGCGTTTTCACTTCGGCGAGTAAGCCGCGTTCGAGCATTTGTCCGTAGCGCTGCGCGATACGGGCATGCAGGGCGAGCCGGTCCGAGGGTTCCAGGCTGACGGTGACGTAGTCGTAATCGCTGTCAGCCTGGGTGCGTTCCGCAGCCAGCAATGTCGACATGGGCTGGCCGGTGATCCGGTAGACTTCGATGGCGCGCTGAATGCGTTGGCTGTCGTTGGGGGCCAGCCGCTGCGCGGTTGCGGGGTCGAATTCGGCCAGCTTCCGATGTTGTGCGGGCCATCCCGATTGCTGTGCCTCGGCGTCGATGGCGGCGCGAATAGCGGAATCGGCCGGGGGCAATTCATTCAAACCTTCGCGCAGGGCTTTGTAATACAGCATGGTGCCGCCGCAAAGCAACGGGATCCGGCCGCGCTGCAAGATTGTGGCAATCAGCTGCCGTGCGTCTTGGCTGAATTCGGCCGCCGAATAGCTTTCGGCCGGATCGCGTATATCCAGCAGGTGCTGCGGCACCTGCTGCCGCTCGGAGGCAGAAGGTTTGGCTGTGCCGATATCCATGCCGCGATAAATCGTGGCCGAATCGACGTTGATCACCTCGATCGGCCAGCGGGCCGCGAGCGCCAGGGTGGCCGCGCTTTTGCCGGCTGCGGTGGGGCCCGCCAGGCATACGATGGCCGTTTTCACTGGCCGCGCATGAAAAGCTTGTCGAGCTCGCCCAGTTGCCACTGGACCCAGGTCGGCCGCCCGTGGTTGCACTGGTCGGCGCGTTCGGTGCGTTCCATTTTGCGCAGCAGCGCATTCATCTCTTCGATCGACAGGCGCCGATTGGCGCGCACCGAGCCGTGGCACGCCATGGTCGAGAGCAGTTCGTTGCGTTGCTCGGTCAGGCGCGGCGAACTGCCCACACTGGCAAGATCGCGCAAAACATTGCGTGCCAGCGATTCGATATCGCCGCTGGCGAGCAGGGCTGGAACGGCCCGCACCGCCAGGGAAGTAGGGCCGGCGGGTCGAATCACCAACCCAAGCCCGGTCAGAGTCGTTTCATATTCTTCGGCCAGGCCAATTTCCTTTTCCGTCACGTTGAACACGACCGGCACCAGCAGGTCTTGCCGGGGCAGCTCACGAGCATCCATGGCGTTCTTCAATTGTTCGTAGACGACGCGCTCGTGTGCGGCGTGCATGTCCACCAGCACGAGTCCGTGGCGGTTCTGGGCCAGGATATAGATGCCATGCAGTTGGCCTAGCGCCATGCCTAACGGAAATTCCTCCGGCCCGGCGGCAGACCGGGCATCGAGGCTTGCGGTTGCCGGGCCGGCCGCCATGTCGGCAAGCGGACGGTACAGCGTCTGCCAGTCGGCCCCTGTCCCGGCTGAGTCGCGCAAAGGCATGCTGGCTTGCCTGGTCGGCGGTATGTAAGTGCGCCTGGCATCCGGGCTATGCGTGAAGCCTGGAGCACCGGCCGAAATTCTGCCTGATTCGTCATCGGCCCCGGCGCCGCCTGATTGCGGCGATTCGGCCATATCAGTGGCCGGACCCGCAACGCTTTGTCCGCCCATTTGCGCCAGCGTTTGAGCGAGTGTCTGAGTCACATAGCGGTGTATTGCGCCGCTTTCGCGGAATCGCACTTCCTGCTTGGCCGGATGCACGTTGACGTCCACGGTGGAGGGGTCCACGGCCAGGAACAAGACATAGGCCGGCTGGCGATCGCCGTGCAACACGTCGCTGTAGGCCTGGCGCACGGCGTGCGAAACGGTGCGGTCTTTCACGTAGCGCCCGTTGACGTACAGGTATTGCTGGTCGGCGCGTGCGCGTGCATAGGTGGCGCGCGTAATCATGCCGCGCAAGGCGATCAGCCCTTGTTCCACATCGACATCCAGAGCCTGTTCAGAAAAATCGGCGCCCAGCACATCGCGTATGCGCTGGGGCATGCTCGTCGCGCGCCAGTGGCGCTGCGCCTTGTCGTTGTGGAATAGCCGGAAGCTTACCTGAGGGTGAGCCAAGGCAATGCGCTCGAGCGCATCGACGCAGTGGCCATATTCGGTGGCCTCGGAGCGCAGAAATTTGCGGCGGGCAGGCACCTCATCGAATAATTGACGTATGTCGACCGTTGTGCCCTGCGGGCCCGAAGCGGGGGTGGGGGTGTGTGCGCCGCGGGACAGCTGCCAGGCGTGATCGGCGTCAGGCCTGCGCGAGGTTAGCGTCAGCTGTGCCACGGCCGCAATCGATGCCAGCGCCTCGCCGCGAAAACCCAGTGAGGCTACCGACTCGAGTTCCGCCAGGGTCTGGATTTTGCTGGTTGCATGGCGGGTAAGCGCCAGGTCAAGCTCGGTGTGCTCGATGCCTTGACCATCGTCGGTGACGGCCACCCGGCGTATACCGCCGCCTTCAAGGCGTATGTCGATGGATTGAGCTCCGGCATCGATCGAGTTTTCGAGAATTTCTTTTAACACCGATGCCGGGCGCTCAATGACTTCGCCCGCGGCAATCTGGCTGATCAACAGGTCTGGGAGGGTCGCAATGGCGCGGTGTTCGAGCATCGAGGGCTTCCGTATGGGCGGGGGCGTGCATGGAGTGAGCGAGTCGGCGCGGCTCGCTCCAGGCAATTTTAGCCCCATGAATGCAAAAGTCGCGCAAGCTGTGGGCGCGAGTAAGCTATATTGCGATATCTCTTTTATGTGGTCGTGCCGATATGCCTGATTTTTTAAACATGATTTTTCATATTGATCAATTTCTTGGGACGTGGGTCGCCCTATACGGCGCCTGGATTTACCTGGTTTTATTCTTGATTATCTTCAGCGAGACCGGTCTGGTCGTTTTTCCGTTCTTGCCGGGCGACTCCTTGCTGTTCATCGGTGGCGCCTTTGGTGCCTCGGGCCTGATGGATCCGGTGTTGCTGACCGTTTTATTGATCGCAGCCGCCGTGTTGGGCAATACCGTGAACTACGCAATAGGGCGTTATATCGGCCCGCGCGTCTTTTCCAGTGATTTCAAGTTTCTGGATCACAATGCACTCATCAAGACGCACGCTTTTTATGAGCGGCACGGAGGAAAAACCATCGTTCTGTCGCGTTTCCTGCCGGTTTTCCGGACGTTTGCCCCCTTTGTAGCCGGCGTGGGCAGCATGAATTTCCTGCGTTTTCAGTTGTTCAACGTTTCGGGTGCGGTGCTTTGGGTGGCCGGCCTGGTGACGCTAGGCTATTTTTTTGGCAACGTCCCCATCATCAAAGAGCACCTGAACACCATCGTACTGATAGGCGTGGGTGCCGCAATCGTGCCGGTGGTCTTGGGCGCATTATGGAAGCTGTTTAAAAGAAAGGCCTAGTGTGTGTTTGGCTAATCGAATTAGCGAAACAGCGCATCAGCCGCCGGCGTTTTGGGGCCTATTCCTCCTGGTTCAATCGGATCGCAGCGGGAAACAGGTCCCAGCAGGAAATGAACAGCGCAGCAAAGAGCGGGCCGATGACAAAACCATTTAGTCCGAATGTCGCCATGCCGCCCAGCGTTGAGATCAGTATGACGTAATCGGGCATTTTGGTGTCCTTGCCCACCAGCATCGGCCGTAGCGCGTTATCGACCAAGCCGATGACCACGACGCAGAAAAGGGTCAGGACGACTCCCTGCCAGATGGCGCCTGTCACCAGGAAATAAATGGCGACCGGCACCCAGATCAGGGCCGCGCCGATAGCGGGTAGCAGGGACAGGAAGGCCATCAGCACACCCCAGAATAGAGCGCCCTGTATGCCCAGAAACCAAAAGATCAGGCCGCCCAGTGCGCCTTGCGTGGCGGCCACCACAATATTGCCTTTGACAGTCGCTCGTACGACCGTGGCGAATTTGCGAAATAAATGTTGCTGATGGTCTTCGCTAAGCGGTATTAATTGCTTGCTTTTGCGGGCCAAGTCGGAGCCGTCGCGCAGCAGGAAAAACAGCAGGTAAAGCATAATCCCTAAGCCCAGCATGAACTCGAAAGTGTGTTGGCCAAAGCTGACGGCCTGTGACGCCAGGAACTTGCTGCCCGCCATCGCGCCGGCGGACAGTTTGTCGCGCAGGCTGAGAATGTCGCCTACCCCCAGGCGATCGAGCGTATCGTGCACCGATGTCGGCAGCGCGTTGATGATCTGTTCGAAATTGGCGCCCAGATTCAGTTGCCCGGAGCTGACTTGTTTGTAGATGGCCGCGCCCTCCTGCACAAGCAGGCCGCTGACCAGGATCAGCGGAATGATCACGATCAGCACGATGATCGTTACCGTAAAGAGGGCCGCGAGGTTGGGGCGCTTGGGCAGCCTGGCCAGCAGCCGTTTGTGCATTGGCGTAAAGACGATGGCCAGGATCACGCCCCAGAAGATGGCGGCGTAATAAGGCAGCAAGACCCAGATGAATGCAGCGGTAACCGTCGCCAGCAACAGCAGGAAGGTACGAAAATAAAGATTGGAATTGTCCATCCGGTATCCAGGTAACAAGGCACTCGGAGCGCAGGTGCGATAGGATCCGCAATGCCTATAAATGATGCCGCAGAGGCACAATTCTATGCGATCCGCCGCCTGTGCGGCGAAAATTGAAACGAGCCTCCTGCAAAGCAGAAGACTCGTTTGGGCCGCGGTGCCCTCCAGAACCGGCGGCGTTGGAAATCAGGCGCGCCGGGCCAATGGCGGGTTGGACGCAAAGTAGTTGTTAATGCCGCCGAGGATGGCTTGGGCGATGCGATCCTGGTGGGCAGGGCTGCGCAGCATGCGCTCTTCTTCGGGGTTGCTGATGAACGCCGTCTCGACCAGTATGGATGGAATATCTGGGGCTTTAAGTACGGCAAACCCGGCGCGTTCGACCTGTTTGCTATGCAAGGTGTTGATTTGCTTCAATTGATTCAACACATGATCGCCCGCTCGTATGGCATCGTTGATTTGCGCACCCGTCGATAAGTCGAGCAGCACTTGCGCAACCTGCTTGTTGTGAGAACCCAGGTTGACCCCGCCGATCAGATCGGCATCGTTTTCGCGTTGCGCCATCCAGCGCGCCGCGCTGCTCGATGCGCCGTGCTGCGACAAGGCAAACACCGACGAGCCGCGTGCGCTGGGCTTGATCCAGGCATCGGCATGTATGGAGACGAACAGGTCCGCCTTGACGCGGCGCGACTTCTGCACACGCACGTGCAGCGGCACAAAGTAGTCGTTGTCACGCGTCAGATAGGCGCGCATATTGGGTTGCGCATCAATGAGTTTTTTCAGGCGTTTCGCGATGAGCAGCACAATATTTTTTTCGTGAGTGCCTGCGCGCCCGGTGGCTCCCGGGTCCTCACCGCCGTGGCCGGGGTCCAAAGCGATCAGAATTGGGCGGTTCGACTCCGGGCCGCTCGCCAGCGGTGGAGGAGGGGGCGTATTGGTCCCCTTTTTGGCACGCTCGGGCGGCAGTTGCTGGCCCTGAACAGACGGGATGGGGGCCTGGTCGGGTGAATTCTGCGCCAGGCTCTCCAATACGTCGGCCAGCGGGTCTTTATTGTTGCCGTTGTCAATAATGGCCATCAGCGGGTCTTGCGCGACTTTGGGATACAGATCCAGAACCAGGCGGTATTTATACTCGCCTATGGGCTTGAGCGTGAAGACTTGCGGCGCAATGGCCTGCTTCAGATCAAATACCAGTCGGATCACGTCGGGCCGATTTTGCGCGACTCGCACTGATGAAATGTAGGGGTCGTTGGGCCGTACCTTGGAAACCAGATCGCTGATCGCGTGATTCATCGACAGGCCCTGGATGTCAACCACCAGCCGGTTCGGGTTTTCAAGCGTGAAATGCTCGGCTTTCAGCTCGGTATCCATTTCGAGCGTCACCCGCGTGTATTCGTCGGCGGGCCAGGTGCGTACGGCCAGTATGGTTCCTGCCATCGCCAGGCGCGGGATAACGGGCAAGACAAGCAGGGTTGTGGCGGTCGCTATAAGGCGGCGGCGGGATTGTCCTTTTGGGGACATTCCTCCGCAGGAGAGGGGAGTGTTGTCAGCCATAATTGTCCTCTGGTGCTATATGCGGTCAGGCAGGCTAATCGTCCGTTTTCCATGTAACTGAGGCTTATTTCGAGATCCGGAGGCGGCAACAATGCCCCGGCTTGCTCAGGCCATTCAATTAAAACAACCGCTTCTTTTTGCAAAATCTCTCGAAACCCGGCGTCTACCCATTCGCGTGAATCTCTAAATCTATAGAAATCAAGGTGATAGAAGTATAAGTTAGAAAGATTATAGCTTTCAAGTAGCGCATAGCTAGGACTTTTTATTCGGCCGGTGATGCCGGCGGCTCGCAACAGCGCTCGGGCAAAGCTGGTTTTACCCGCGCCAAGGTCTCCTTTTAGATGAATTCTTCCTCCCGTATGCCCGGCCCCGAGCTTGGGATGAGTGCCGCACAGCATGGGGGCAAGTTCTTTGGCCAACGCGATTGTGGCGTCTTCATCGGCCAAATAGCGATTAATTGTTTTTAAGATGTGTTTTTTTTGCATAATGCCAGGATGAGCTTCAATAAGAGCCTATCATGAGCCAGAACGGGATGGTCATGGCCGATAACAGCGTGCCCAAAGACATGATCACCGCAACCAGACGGCCATTGCCGCCCATTCTGGCCGCCAGGACATGGGCGGAAGACGCCGTGGGCAGAGCACCAAATAACAACACTATCTGCCGCTCCAAAGGGGGCATATGGAGTGCCCAGCCGATAAAAATTGCCGCAAGCGGGGTAAAAAGAAGCCGTACCGCAATCATCCAGCCCATCAATTTTTCGGCGCCGCGGCCGCCTGAAAGTGAAAGCGTCGCCCCCACGCACATCAGCCCGATGGCAATTGCGCAGGCACCCAGCCTGCCCAGGGTCGCGTCAATGGGCTTGGGTATGGGCACACTTAAAAAGTTGGCCAGCAGGCCCAGTACCGTGGCAATGATAAACGGATTGCGCATGATCTCTTTGAATATCTTGCCGCCATTTTGCCGAGCCAGCGCATGCACGGCGGCCATATTGCTGAGCGGCACGGCAAAGCCCACCATGACCGCCATGATGGTCTGGCCGGCCGCGCCCCCAAAGCCGCCGGCGAGCGACAGGCCGATGAAGGTGTTGAAGCGAAATGCGCATTGCGTGGCCGAGGCATGGGCCAGCGGGTCGGGCCTGAACAAGGGCACAGCCAGCCAGGCCATGGCGATCCCAAAACCCATAACCGCCATGGTTGCCTGGAACAATAAAGAAGCGTTGCCTAAACTGAGAGGTGTTTGGGTAAGCGAATGGAACAGCAGTGCTGGAAACAGCACAAAATAAACGAGTTGCTCCGCTCCATTGAAGAATTCTCGTGAGAAATTCAGCTTGTGAAGCAAAACCCAGCCCAGGGCTATAAGCAGGAAATCGGGCAGTACAAGTGGGATGACGGACATAGTGCCGGAAGGTAGCTTCTAGGGGTAAATGCGGCGTTTCGGCGGGAGTCAATCATGTTATCCTGCCTGACTTGATTTTTAGGGCGCGTGGCGTTACCGCGCGCCCTAAAAGATTATTAATGATTATATGGGCCTTCAGGAGGGAATTTCATGGCTTTATTTTCCAATAAGCTTTTGGTGCTGGCGCTTGCCGCCGGCTCGGTCTTAGCAGCGCCTGCGGCGCAGGCCGCCGCCTACCCAGAGCATGCCATACGGGTCATCGTGCCCTTTGCGCCGGGCGGCTCCACCGACATCGTTGCGCGTATCGTCACGCAGCGCATGAGCCAACTGATGGGACAGACCCTGGTAGTGGAAAACCGGGGCGGTGCGGGTGGGGCCATTGGCGCGGCCGAAGCCGCAAGAGCCAAGCCCGATGGATATACATTATCCATCGCCACGGTTTCCACCATGGCGGTCAACGCGGCCTGCCGTCCGCATGACCTGACCTACAACCCCCTTACCGACTTCCTGCCTATCACCAATTTCGCCAACGTACCTAACGTGATCGAAGTCAATCCCAAATTCCCGGCGAAGGATTTCAAGGAGTTTGTCGCTGTCCTGAAGAAAAACCCAGGCAAATATTCGTTTGGCAGCTCGGGCACCTGCGGCGTCCTGCACTTGTTCGGCGAGGCCTTCAAGATGGCCACCGGCACCGATATCGTGCATGTGCCCTATAAAGGTTCAGGCCCGGCGGTTACCGACGCGGTGGGCGGCCAGATTGAAATCCTGTTCGACAACATGCCCTCGTCGATGCCGCAAATCCTGGCAGGCCATCTGCGTGCCATGGCTATCGCATGGCCTGAACGCCTGAGCGCTCTTAAAGACGTGCCGACTTTGGCCGAAGTGGGCTACCCTCAGTTGAACCAGCCCGCCTGGTATGGTTTGCTTGCACCTAAAGGCACCCCGGTCGAAATCATCAACAAACTGCACGATGCCGCCGTGATGGCCCTGAAAGACCCCAAAGTAATCGATGCGCTTGAGAAGCAAGGCGCGAAACCGTCGGGCAATACCCCGGCCGAGTTCGCCAAGGAAATCAAAGAGCAATACGATTGGGCCAAAGATGTCGTCGCCAAAGGGCATATCAGCCTGAAGTAAATAGTGGCGCGGTCATTGCAGCGGGCGTCAGTGTTCTGGCGCCCGCTGCGGTTTGGCACTAACTGCGGTTTTGGCTAGCACGCATGCGGGCCTTGCTATACTCCCTAAACGCTGATTGTCTCCATAGTTAAATGGATATAACTTTCCCCTCCTGAACATTTGGGCACCTGGCGCCGAAAGGTCCAGCGTGAATGCGCTTAACATCGGTGAACCCCCTGTGCAAACGAGGCAATACCGAGCGAAGCCTGCACTGTGCAGGAACGTGTAGAGACTCGACAGGCGCAACCTGCGGCTACGGCCATGGTTAAGATAGAGTCCAGACCACAAACCGAAAGGGCGATGAAAATCGTAGTGGTACGAAGGGAAGATTGCAGGTTCGATTCCTGCTGGAGACGCCAACTATCAATATACAGACATCTGCAGCCCTATACGAAACCCGCATGCTTATTGGCATGGCGGGTTTTTTGTTGTCTGTGAGTGTCTGCATGAATGGATTGACAGCGACGGTATTTAGGCGGTACTTTTGGCGGTATCTTCACGTACCGTCAGGAAAAATACCGTCATGGCCCTTACCGATATCCAAGTCAAACAGGCCAAGCCCAGAGAAAAGCCCTACGCGCTGCGCGATGGCACGGGCCTGTATCTTGAGGTGAAGGCCGCCGGCAAGTATTGGCGTTGGGACTATCGCTACCAGGGCAAGCGCAAAACCGTCGCTTATGGTGTGTACCCGGCGGTGAGTCTGACGCAAGCGCGTGCTCGTCATCAGACTGCTCAGGGTTTGCTGGAAGGTGGCGCGGATCCTATGGCTTTGAAGAAAGCCAAGAAACATGCTGATCAACAGTCGCAAGAGACCAGTTTCAAGGTGATTGCGCAAGAGTGGTATCAGTCGCAGGTGTCGGGCTGGTCCGCAGACCATGCCCAGCGGGTGATGGGTTTCTTTGACAATCACATCTATCCCGAAATAGGCAGCAAGCCCATTGCGGCTATCCCGCCCCTGGAGGTACTGGACGTTATCCGTAAGATGGAGGCCAAGGGTCTGGGGGAATCCTGCTACAAGGCCTTGGCGCAAATCGGCAAGGTGTTCATGTATGCCGTGGTTTCCGGCCGAGCCCAGACGAACGCCGCGGCGGGCCTACGGGACTTTCTGAAGCCAGCGCCTCCGGTAGCCCACCATCGACACATGGATGAAAAGGAGCTGGGCAAGTTCATGAGGCTGATCGATACCTACGGCGGCCTGCCTCAGACCCGGATTGCCACCAAACTGGTGATGCTGTGCTTCATGCGAAGTAATGAGCTGCGCCAAGCCACCTGGGCAGAAATCGATTGGGAGGCGGGTCTATGGCGCATTCCGTCTGCCCATCGCAAGGGGAGCAAGACCCTGAAAGCCTCGGGCATTCCGCACATCATCCCACTGAGCCGCCAAGCCGTGGAGCTGCTGCGAGAGCTGGAGCAACACACGGGCGAACGTGAATTGATGTTTGAAGGGCAGAAGCGCCATACGCCGATCAGCGAGAACACGATCAATAAGGCGCTGGCCGCCATTGGCTATGGGGATGAGCAAAGCACGCACGGTTTTAGAAGCCTGGCCAGCACCATCCTGAATGAACACGGCTTTAACCCGGATGCGATCGAGCGCCAGCTCAGTCACATCGACAAGAATCAGGTCAGGCGCGCCTATGACCATTCCAAGCGCCTGGACGAACGCGCCACGATGCTGCAATGGTGGGCCGATTACCTCTATAGCAAGGCAGGCTCGAATGTGGTGCCGCTTGCGCCGGCCAAGACGGCTTAGCCGTGCCTGTGGATAACTCTTTATGCAGACCAAAAATAAAAGTGGCTAGTTTTTGACCAAGTACCCACTTCTTCGCAAAGCCTTGCGGCGCCTGCGTTTCCCGATATGCGTAAAAAACTTATGCACTGGGCTAATTCTCATAACGGGTTTTATGTCAATTAATGCGTATTAAATTAATAGATATGTTTGCATATGGGGATTATAAGGTTTATTATTTAATCTCATTCTCGCCCGTGCGCGAGACCACGAACACCAACCGAGGGAACGCATGAGCCCTGAAGAATTTTCAATTGCGCTCAAGGCACTGGACTGGAAGCAGTCCGACTTCTGCCGCATGGCCGGGGTCAACAAATCGACGCCCAGCCGCTGGATGACACTGGATTCACCCATACCGGACTGGGTGCCGAAGTTTCTAGGCATGGGGCTGGAGGTCAAGCGCCTGCATGACACGTATGTATTGCCGCCCAAGGCTGGCAAGAAATCCGACGCCTGACGGTTTCAGGCAAAGCGGGGCGCAAGGTGTTAGAGCACCAAGCACCCCTGACCACAACCAACCTATTCGAGAGGTTCAATTATGGCTGTCACCGATCTTACCGTAGTCGCGCGTAGCGATATAGCGGGGCGCCCGCTCCCAGAGGTTTTCAATTCGGGATCGAGGCGTAAAAAGCTCAACATACACAGTATGCGCCTAGCTGACTGGCTGGGTGTTTCGCGGTCCGTCATGGAGTCCGAGATTCATTGCATGACATGGTATTCGGAGCGCAAATGGTTGCTGGAGAACTGTCAGCACGCCAACGGTTCGATAAGGCTAAACCCCGTACTCGGAACGTACCACGAAGAGAAAAATTATTGGCTCGGCCATAAGTTCGCCATTAGAGTCTGCAAGCGGTTTGATCCTGCTGCTGTCCCTGAGTTGCAACAGGCGTTTGCTGATCACCTGCGGTTTTTGGCATTGCCGAAACTATCGATTGATATTGATTACGATCATGGTCATATTTGCTACCAGATTGAGAACGCCCTGTACCATGATCTCGAGTATATCTACAACGCTGTCGCCTTTGATCTTATAAATGATGCTGAAAAATACGAGAGACAGTTTACGAAACCCGATGGGGTGGGAAGGGGGCTTGCTGTCAGCATGAGCTGCGGCTCTAAGCCCATGCTGGATATCCGCATTTTTAATGCTAAGAATTTTGTTGAACATAAGGATCGAGCTCTTTTGCAGATTAAGAGACTTATTGAGCATGCAGTTTCTACCTATCACCTAGATGGGATGGCGGCATGAATATCGAACTCCAAACACAGGCGGCAGTAAATGCATATCCGCAAATTGGTGGGGCATGCGTCGACGACGCGATCTCAATAGGCATCGAATGCGGCATGCAAGAGCCCATCGCTGTAGTAATCAGGATCAAACCGGCCTTGCTGATTGATTACGACCTCTGCGCAAACAAAGAGGATATGTTTTGGCACACGTCAGCCGCATTGCAGCGGGCGCGCGTGGATGAGCGCAAGCGGAGAAGCACGGAGCGAAGCCGACTTAATGGCGAGTTTACAAACCCGGGTATTGCGATGTCGAGCGACCTTACAGACGATTGCGAACTATGCGTCGAGATTGATCCGCACGGTGTCTCAATGGCATACCTACGGAACGTATGGGATAGGGTTTTTTCTGAGTTGAGAAATCGGCTTTCGGCGCAAAGGCAGTACATGGCCGAAACCGGGCACTATGTTCCTGAGGAGGCATAATCATGACTTCCGAAAAACTGGCTATCGACCCTTCCCTTGCTGCGGTATTCGGTACCAGCGACGCCCTGAATCAAGCGCTCGCGTGTGTTAGAGCCGCCATGCTCGCAATAAACGATTGCGTCGAACTGAAATTCGATCACTTCGCGTTGCTCAAACGCGCCGAGGACATTATTGAATATCGCCGCGACATCATGGATGAAGTCGAGTCTACTTTGCGGTGTCCTCAAAACCAACCTGTGGGCATAAAAGACGGTTACCGGGCTGCGAACGCTTGGTCTGCTGGCGTAGCTACAACTTAACCCCTTACGCCGCGCCTAGCTCGACGGAACGAAAACCGGGCACCTTCCCCGGCTGGCGCGGCACCTGATTTTGAAGGGCGTGACGAAGGTAGCGCGACTATGACAAAAAAAATTCATAACCTGCATTTCCAGAGCGAAGAGAAGCGCAAACCGCTATCTCTCGCTGCGGCGCTTCGAAATGATGGAAGCCTGGGCGACCTCCTGGAAGAATACGCAGAGGAAGATCAAGTCAAGCTGCTGTTGCTTTGTCAGCACTACGGTATCAAAGCTGGCACTGCCATGTTCTACGAATTATCGCTCGCGTTAGCGCGTGAGATTTACCCGGAACCCAAGAAGCGCGGGCGCAAATCGAAATGGACGTACTTAAATAAGGGGGCTCTGGTAGTTGAGGTTGAACGCCTTGTAAAACCCGATGACTCGTTACATGGGGTGGAATGGGCTTGCGGTGTGCTTGCTAAGCGCGATCCTTGGGCGTCGTTTCTTGAAGCGAAGGAGAGCGACGGCTTCGCGACTGACCCGGCGGAAGCTCTGCGGCAAGTCTACTTCAAGTTTCGCCGCGACAGGTGGGCGACTGTTTCTCGCAGTGCCTTTAAACAGTGTGAGCATACGGACGCGATGCCCGTATGGGACAAATGGGTTTGCGACTTCGTGAGAAAACCGCATCCGAAATAAATCACGGGTAATTTGTAGGTAGCAGCGTGAATTATTTTGTGAAAGATTTTCTCACGCCCAAGGTACGTTCATGTTCACTCACATGAAGGTACAACATGCCTCACCAAACCACACAAAACGATGATCGGTTGGTTACCGACCGAGAAGTAGCGCAACTTCTTAGCGCATCGCGTAGCTGGCCTTGGAAGCTCAGCAGCGAAGGCAAATTTCCCCAGCCCATACGTTTGTCGTCACGGTGCACCCGCTGGCGTCTATCAGACGTTCGCATTTGGATGGCTGACCCTCAAGCTTGGCAACGCGCTCATGGAGGGGAATAACCATGCAAAAGAAAAACCCCACCAACATCGTCAGCAGGGCCGGTATTCGTTTGAGCGCGAATGGTTCACAGTCTATCACCTTGGCCGGAAATAGCGAGCCTCGCGTTGATAGCCGGCTAATAGCTCAGCATCTCGGCTTACAGCATAAAAGCGTATTCAACCTGGTACGCGATTATGCTGCGGATTTTCGGGAGTTCGACCAACTGAGATTTGAAAACTCACTTGGTAAACGCCAGCAAGGGGGCGGCAATCCAGAACGCTACGCCTTACTGACGGAAGATCAAGCCTACCTGCTCTTGAGCTACAGCCGCAATACCAAGCGAGTGCGCGAGTTGAAGGTGAATCTCGTCAAAGCCTTCCGTGAAGCCCGCCAAGGCATCGATATTACCCAAACCGAGTACCTGCCCACCTACAAGGCGCTGCATGATGGCTTTCATGAGTTGGCCGCCCATTCCAGCAATGAGCGCCTGGTGCATATCAACGTCAATAAGCTGATCAATAAGACAGTCGGCATCGGCCCGGGCGAACGGCAGCATTTGCCGGTACCGCATAAATCCCTTCTGGTGGCGGCGCAGTTCATGGCGGCCAGGGCGATAAATGGCGCATCCGACCATCGAGACGGTTACGCCCGCGCTAAGCAGGCTTTAGCCACGCTTCAAGTGCCTGCCCTGGGGAGTGCACTATGACGATCAATTCTCGTTCCACTAGCGCCGGCAGCCAGCGTGCCCGGATACTGGAAGCGCTGGCGCTGCGCCCCCATACCTCGTATGAACTTCGCCGCTTGGGCTGCTATCAATGTCCGACCCGCGTTTTGGAGCTGCGGCGGATGGGGTACGACATCCAAACCCAACGGGTAAGCATTTGGGATACGGAAGGATATCGCCATCACGGCATCGCGTTGTACTCGTTGGCAGAAGCGCATGGCCAACGGACGCAGTAAGCGCGACTCAGGGCGCGATGCGGGCGGCTTTTCGGCCATCCCCTGGGCTGTGCTCGATAGTCCCGCTTACACCCGTTTAAGCCATCCAGCCAAGGCGTTGCTGATGGAATTTGCCCGGCAGTTCGTCCGAGATAACAACGGGCGGCTACTCGCCTCCCGCGTGTATTTGGCTACACGGGGCTGGAAAAGCGCCGACATGATTACCAAGGCAAAGCGTGAACTGATCGAGGCGGGATTCATTTTCGAGACGGTGAAAGGCCATCGGCCCAACAAAGCCAGTTGGTACGCCGTGACGTGGCAAGCCCTCGACAGGATCCAGGGTTATGACCCGGGGGCGTCTGGTGCGTTTGAACGTGGCGCATACCGAAAAGGCATTCCCCTTAAAAACGCATCCCTTATCCCGCCACACGGTACAGAGAGGGCTCCTATAGTACCGCCACACGGTATAGAGAGTCGGCCCACTGTACCGTGTGGCGGTACTATCCGGCCCGTTTTAGGCGCTTCCTCTGTACCGCCACACGGACACCATCTAGATAAGCCATCTATACACGCAATTCAAACCACACATTAAAGGACAACCGAATATGAAAGACAGCTTCTCAGACCTGAAAATCGAGCTGATAGAGGATGGCATCGGCGACGGCCTCATCGTGTTAGAACAAGACAGCAGCGACAACATTGGCAGCATAACTATCCACCCCGTCCACCTTCGCTATATGGCGGAAAAGTTCGGACTGGTTCAAACGAGCGATCCGCAGGCCCAAAAGACCATCGCCACCTTGACGCGGCGCCTGTGCCTGCTGCGCGACCGTATCGACCATCTGGCCGACTGGCTGGCGACATATTCAGACTCCAGGCACGCCGACCTGACCTATGAACAGACCTACGCCTGGGCGACGGCGGAAATGGCCGACGAATTTTGCGAGGATTTCCCGGAACAGGGGACTGAGGCATCGGGCAAGCCTTCTCCTGCCGCTATTGCTGGTCAGAGGCAATTGGCGATTAATGCGGATGCGAAATGACGAATAGCCCCTACGAAGTGCCGAACAGTCCTTACGAGGGTCTTGTGAAAAATGCTTATCTGTGGATTCTTTGTGGCGAGGATGCATTTGGCAAAGACATCCCGATCCGCACCGGGTTTGTGACGGCTGGGGCCAGCGTGGCTAGCGTTTGGTTAATGGATGGCAAATTGGATGATCGGGAGGAATTAATCGTAGAGAGCTTTAACTCGTTATTACTCCATTTTGGCGATATCTACGACGAAGCTCGAGCACGTGAGTTGTTCGAGCTCGGTTTTAATTTGATTGTTGCGTATGAGCTTCCAGGCCCGAGCGTACCAATTCATTGACGTACGTGTCGTGACTTCGCAGGCATATATAGTTAAACAAGAGGATATTGCATGATGGATGCATTGATAGCGGGCAAGTATTACAGAGCGCCTAAGCAGGGTATTGGCAAGACGGAGAATGCCTGCACCATGGCCGCAGTGAAACTCACATCAAACACGAATGCCAAACCGCGGGAGGTAATGATGGCAACTAAAAAGCCCAAAGCAAACATAACCATTAAAGATGATGGTACGCCCCGTGCTCGGCAAACGGCAAATATTCTATACATCGCTGAATATGCCAGCGCCATAGCCGCCGAACCTTTCACGCGGGGGATTCTTCCGGATGTTCCAATTAACGAAATGGCGTTTCAGGTTAGAGACAGCATCAATAAAGTACAGGCTGGTGACATGTCCAGCATGGAGGCCATGCTTGTAGGGCAGGCGCATGCTTTACAACAGGTATTTATGAATCTCATGCAACGTTCAGGCAAACAGGAACAGTTGAAACAACTCCAGACGTACATGACGATGGGGCTCAAAGCCCAAGCGCAATGCCGTGCCACCATTCAGGCCTTGACCGAGTTGAAGTACCCGCACCAGGTGGTGATTACCAAGCAGGCCAATATTTCGAACGGGCATCAGCAGGTCAATAATGGCGTTGGGCAAAATGCCGCTTCCGCCCCCACGCCCGCAGCAGAAAACGTTATAGAGCAAAACGAACTTTTGGAGCACGGCCATGCAAACACCATACCGCAACGGCTGGACACCCGAGCGCCGCAAGCGGCAAGCCGAGAAGATCCGGCAATGGCAACCCTGGACACGCTCCACGGGAGCCAAGACGCCGGAAGGTAAGGCTGCGTCATCTCGCAACGCGTACAAAGGGGGCGCGTGGCGAGAGCTGCGCCAGGCTGTCAAGGACTTGAACGCCGCCATGAGAGAACAGGCCGCGCTACTCGATAGGCTTTGATGTGGTGGCGGCGTTTCTGTGACTCCGCGTGACGTTGCGTGACACAGAAAACCTGACAAAACCTGAGATTTCCGCTACAGATGTCGCCGGCATGCAAGGTTGAGACAATGCGCAGACGGCAGGAAATCCAACTTTCACGTAGGCCGCCGAGCAAAAGTGCAATGTTGCATCATTGTCCACGGTTTAATGTACCTATTCGGCACTAGTAGATGGCGATTTCGGTACAGGGCGTACCAATATGGTACTAGGGCTGTTTTGGTACACCTGTACCGATTCGGTACTAGAAGTCAGAACGACCTTGGTTGTTTTAATCGATGCAATTTATTTTTGTTTGCTCTGTTTGGTTAAAAGCTCTATGGACGCCTGTATGTTTTCCACTGTTTTTTGCAGGTGATTATGTTTGGCTAACAGGCTATCTATCACCTTTTTTTGTGATTCCCTTTCCCCATCCAAGCTGACATCAAGGCGAGCGATTATCTCGGCGTTCATAGACTTGCCCGTTTGCTCCGATGATTTGAGCAAACGGGCGTGCAGATCGCGCGGAAGTCGCAGGGCGGTTTTGATGTAATCGTCTTGAATAGCCATGAATCGGATTGTATGGGCGAATTAGCCACACTTTCATAATGCCTTCAAATTGAAAGCAATATATAATAAACATATGCCTTCAATTTAAAGGCAATTTGTAGAGGTGTTAAGCGTGGATAAGGAAGTCAAAACGATGGCTCGTATGCCGCGGGATATTCATGAATGGTTTCGGCATTACGCCAAAATGAATAACCGCTCGATGAATCGGCAGCTAATTACGATCCTTCAGGATGTTATGGCGGCACAGCAACCTTGCTCACAAGCTGCGCGAGTTTTTGGTGATCGCCAGGCCCAACGTTAACGAAGTGTATCGAGTTTTAAGGAAAGAACTATGGCCGGCGGAAACGATAGCCCCAGCACAATAACGCAAACGACAAAGAGCGAGCCCAACCCGGCTGTACAAGGGTTTCTCGATCCGTACATGGGTCAAGCCTTGTCGGTGGCGATGACGCCCTACCAAGCCTACTCAGGCCAGCAAATAGCCGGGTTTAACCCGACGCAGCAGGCTGGCTTTGATATGACGACGCAAAATGCCAATCAGGGACAGACGGCCGTCAATGGAGCGCAATCGGCACTTTCGAGGATACTGAGCGGCAATGGCTACACGCCAGGCACTAATCCGATGATGGGCATGAATAACCCGTACCTTCAACAGTCGATTGATGCGGCCTCGGGTGATGTGACGCGCAACTACAACAACACGGTGGCTCCGACGACCGACGCCACTTTTGCACGGGCCGGAGCTTTTGGCGGCTCGGCGTGGCAAAACGCGCAGTCGAACAACCAACATCAACTCACGACTGATCTGGGCAATATCTCCAACAATGCGCGCATGGCCGATTACACCAATCAGCAGCAGTTGCAGGAAGCCAATCTGAATCGACAAACCCAAGCCGCGCAAACGGGCGTTCAACAACGACTGGCGGCGGCGGGGATGATTCCAGGGCTTAATCAGGCGGGCTATGCGAACGCCAGCGCGCTCTTGGGTATCGGCGCCACGCAACAGCAGCAACAGCAAAACGAATTGACGCAGGCCTATCAGAATTGGCTGGCGCAGAAACAAGCCCCCTATCAGAGCCTCTCGACCATGCAAAACGCGATTGGCTCGATTATGGGCGCGGGCGGGACGAACACCGCTACTGCGCCTAATCCGAATCAATCGAATCCGCTGGCAACGGGCCTGGGTATGGCATCGAGTGCGGCAGGGTTGCTTGGAAATCTTGGGAGCCTTGGGGGATTAGCAGGCGATGGTCTTGGGTTAAGTGGCATTGGCATAGTGCCAGCATCCTTAATGGCTGGCATCTTGTAAGGAATCATCATGAACGGGCTTTTAAATTACTCCCCTTACCAAGCCCAATCTTTCGGTCAGGCCCCCATAAGTTCCAATCTAGGATTCAGCTCATTTGGTGCAAGGCAGCCTGCCGCCCAGGCTCCTCTGAGCAATTATGCGCAGCTCTATCAGAACTGGGTCAATTCAAAGCTTGCGCCATACCAACAACAGTACGGGCAGCCACAACAAGCGCAGCCCGATCCGATGCAGCAGCTTCAACAGCAAATCTTGCAGATGCAGCAACAAATGCAGCTGCAAAACCCGCCTGAGCGGCAAACAAACTAGGGACGATCATGGACTTCTCGCAATTATTTGGAGCACAAAATGGGACTACTTGACACACTGTCTGCACAAACGCCTCAAGGCGACGCCTTGCGTCAAGGGCTTTTGGGTATGGGCGCGGGGCTGCTTTCTGGCAGCAGGGGAAGTTATGGCGCCTTTGCGCCTGCCTTGGGTAACGGCATTGCTGGGTTTCAGGACGCGCAGATGAAAACGCAACAACTTGGCATGATGCAAAGATACCGTGAGGCAATGGCAGCACAGGCTATGCAAAACGTTTCTAAATCCAGGGCCCTGCAGAACTTTCTTACGTCACGATTTGGCGGTGCAACTCCGGCCGCTAGCGCTGTAGCTTCTCCCGTGGCTGTGGGTGGGGGGTTATTGTCCAGTGGCGCATCGCCTGCGATGAATAGCACATTGCCATTGACAGGCATCACGTCGCATGCAAATTCGTTTCCTCTGGATCTTAATGACGTAACGATGATCAAAGCTTTGGGTGGCCCAGACCTGTTCAACCAGTATAAATACGCTACAGACGGCGTGGAGCAAAAGAGCGGCAGCTACTACAAAGACCCAATGACCGGCCAGGTTAAGTATTACCCGGCGGTTGACAAAGGGATCACAATGGTCGATGGCAACGCGCAAGCCGTACCGGGCTACGCGACGGCCAATGCCGCTATTCAAGGTAGTCAGACAGACGCACAAGAGGCGGCAAAAGCTCGGCACACCGTCGTGTCGGTGCCCACAGCGGGCGGCGGCTCGGTCATGCTGCCCCAAGACCAAGCTGTCGATAGGCTCCGCTCTCCTATCCCACCTGTCTCTTTGGGTGGCAATGGTGCTTCCGGTGGTTTTGGAGTGCAGCAAAGCCCCGCCGATGCCGCGTATGCGCAGTCTATTGCAAAAGGCGCTGCCGCACAGTACAACTCAGTCCAAACCGCGGCGCAAAACGCCTCCGGTCAGATTGCCAGTTACCAGCGCCTGGGTTCGCTTTTGGATGGCTATCAGGGCGGCAGCTTATCAAATGTTGGGGTTCAGGCTGGAAAGCTGGCTAACTCTCTTGGGTGGCATGATTTCGATCCAAAGTTGCCGGACAAAGAAGCGGCTATGGCGATTGGCAATCAGCTTGCTTTGCAGTTGCGAAGCACGGGAACAGGCAGTGGTATGCCGGGATCGATGTCCGATGCGGACAGAAATTTCTTAGTTGCATCCACTCCGAACCTTGCGCAAACCGATGAGGGTCGCAAGAAGCTCATTGATTACCAGACCAAAGTACTTAAACGCCAGCAGGATGTCGGCACGATGGCGCGTAAATGGCAGGCCCAATATGGACGGCTTGATGCTCGAGACGCGCAGGGGAATGATTTTCAGACGAGTCTTCAATCTTGGGCGGATAAAAACCCTTTGTTTAGTTCCGGTAAAAGCAATTTTTCGACTCTTTGGGGTGGATAAATGGCTAATCCATTAGATTTCGTTACGCAGTACGGCCCCGTGGCGGCGCAGGTTGGTCAACGTCTTGGGGTAGACCCTCGTATCGTGTTAGGGCAATGGGGTCTTGAAACCGGCTGGGGAAACTCTGTTATCCCCGGAACAAACAACCTCGGCAATATCAAGGATGTGTCGGGCGGCGGTGTAAGTGCGGTAGACAATATGACGGGCTCCAACGACAGTTATCGCCGGTTCGATTCTCCGCAGGACTTTGGTAATCATTATGCTGATCTGATTGCAAGGAAATACCCCGCGGCTCTCATGGCGGGTCGAAATGCCTCGGCCTTTGCAACGGCGCTCAAACAAGGTGGGTATGCCGAAGATCCCGACTATGTAAACAAGCTGACGGGTGCCGCTATAACCGTTGCAAAACAACCAAGGATCATGGATAGGATTTCGAATCTGTTGGTTCCCGCTGCACAAGCCGACACGCTGGGCTCGATCTTCCCGTCAAGCGCAAATCGGCCCGCGTCTGTGAACGCCACCGCGTGGAAGGATGTTATTGCTAAACCTGAATATAAGGCTTTGTCGCCCGAGGATAAGGCTGCGGCGCAGGAACAATACTTCAATGACGTTGTTTCTCCCCAGGTACCAAAAGAATTAATCAATGACGCTCATAACCAGTTTTTAAATCAATACCCAACACAACCGAAGCAAGACAACAGCCTTACCGATTCCGTCGCTCGACAGGTTGGCCTAACCGCACGCGGCGCCATCCAAGGTATTACTGCAATACCAGAGATGGTCTGGAATGGCCTAACTGGAGTGCCCAATCAGTACGCGGGCACGAACATACCCAAAGCGAATATTACGCCTGCCCTGGACGCCATCGGCTTGCCTAAGCCGAACCGCCCTACGGAACAATTTGCCCAAAAGGTTGTTGGCGCCATGGTTCCAACGGCTGGTATTGCGAAAGCGGCTGAAATGATTGGTTCTGGCTTAACGGGCGCTGTTGGTAAAGGCGTTGCAGATATCTTGAGTGCGGCACCGACGATGCAGACGATTTCAGCAGGGATTGGCGCGGGCGCGGGCGATATTGCCGAGCAGAAGGGCGCTGATCCGCTATTGCAGGAGACAGCAAGGCTTGCCGGGGGTTTCTCACCGGCCGCGCTTCGTGCATCGGGTGGCGCAGTGGTAAGGGGTCTGTTGCGTGGGACCAGCCCCGAAACTATGCAGGCGAATATTCAGGCGTTCAACCAGGCAGGTACGACGCCTACCATTGGACAGGCTGCACAGATGCCACGCGCTCAGGCGTTAGAGGGTTTGCTGTCTCGCGTTCCGGGTGGTGCCGGCGTCATGCAACGAAAGGCGATCGACCAGGCCGATGAAATTTCTAATTCGGTAAATGATCTTGCTGCGAGACTGTCCGGCAACGCGGGGGCGGTCAATGCAGGCGAATCGGTATCTAGCGGGTTGCTCGGATTTAAATCTGGTGTAAAGGATTTACAGCGTAATCTCTATGATAGTCTGGATAGCTTTATGCCCAAAGCCACGCCGATTACTGTAGACAGAACCAAAGATGCTCTGACCGCATTAAATGCCGACATTAACGGCGCACCGGCCTTATCGCAGATGTTTAAAAACGGCCGCATTCAGGGCATCGAGGGCGCGCTAGGCTCTGATCTTGCGTTAAGTCCTGGTTCAACCTTGCCATACGAATCGATCAAGAAATTACGCACGCTAGTAGGCAACGAAATCGACAATACGAATTTCGCATCGGATGTACCACGCGACAAATGGTCTGCTCTTTACTCGGCGCTATCCAATGATTTAGGCGATGCGGCGACCAAAGCGGGGCCAGACGCGGCGGCAGCTTGGCAATGGGCCAATCAGTTTACGCATGGCCAGATGGGGCGCCTGGAAGGGCTCTCAAGCGTCATGGGCAAGGATTCGCCTGAAAAGATCTTCCAGGCGGCCATGGCCGGCACCAATGAGGGCGATACGATCCTGAAGCGTGTTGTTTCGGCTATCCCGAAGGAGAACCGCAAAGACTTGGCTGCGACCGTCATCAGTCGAATGGGACGGGCTACCCCTGGAAATCAAAACGACTTGGGTGATGTTTTTTCTACGCAGACATTTTTAACCAACTGGAACAAGCTCTCTCCCGAAGCCAAACAAACTTTATTCGGGCGCATCGGGGACGCGGAAACAATGGGCACGCTAAATAACTTGGCTAATGTCGCTGCGAATATTAAGACAGGTTCGCGGGTGTTTACCAATCCATCGGGCACGGGTTCGACGCTTCTTGGAAGTGGCTTGCTATCGAGCGGAATCTACGCGACGATGTCAGGAAATTGGCCACTACTCGCGGGTGTACTAGCCGTCCCAGGCGCTAGTTACGGTGCGGCTCGGGCGGCTACGGAGCCAAGGCTGCTGAACATGTTGGCGAACCCAACCCGGTTATCGCAAGGTTATTCTGGTGGTCTGTTGGGCTCGGTTCCGATGGGAACACCTGCTGGGAACTAATGAAAAATTGAGAGAAAAGCAGTCTGAATACCTTCCACCAACATATACAAGCCAAAGGCCGCGAATATGACCCAGGCGATGATTTTGAGCAATACACTGCCATCATCATCGTACTGTTCGCTTAGGTCGCCACGCCTCAGGGCTTCTTCTTTGCGATTCATACCACTTGCTCTTATTACTGCATCGTCGAATACGTCCATGATCTTGGACATGGCTTCTCCTTGTGATTACCAGCTTCAGGCAATTTCGGGGTACCTGCTTCTGTTCGGTTTCCAGTTGGAAGCGAGGTAATTTGTGTCGCCCACACTTCTCTATCTACACTTGGTCGCTTTTCCGGTGAACATTTTGGTGCCAGTCATGCCTATAAAAGCTCCATAACCAAAGGTTGACTTGGTATACAGCACAGTACTGGACATGGGGTTAACGAGATAAGTCTCGGCCACAGAAAAATTTGCATTGCTTGCTGCTCCTGCGGCCGCATAGTCATCGCTTTGAGATAGTCCTATGCTATCTCCACTGGCGATGGCCCCGCTCCCTCCAAATATGAGAGTGATGGAATGGCTGAATCCGTCCGTTTCAAGCTTGTAGTCGTGGGACTGGTAGGTTCCTACGCCCTTTAATTTCGTCAACACCCAGCAACTTTTTTCAAAGGCTGCTGCCGAGAAAGACAGGAGCAACAGCAAGAGGAATGCAAGTGTTTTCATTGCCCAAATCCTTACCAGAACGGCTTATCTCTTTTCGTACGCCCCTTTTATATTCTCGCAAGCCTTTCGGGGTTGTTCCCCAACCTCTGATCAGTTAGCATTTTCCACCTTCTGACTCCCATGCCTTGGTTGGTTTCAAATTATAGCTCTCCGGATTTTTGTGGCGGATTTTTTATGCGTTCCGAGCACATGCGGAGAGGGGCACCCGATCAAACCCCGGCAGCAGGTGCCGCCCCGGCAAATACCGCCGCCCACCCCGGCAGCTGCCGCCGTCCCTCCTACGCCGAAAGACATGCTCAAGCAGTCCCAAAGTTGGATCACCCTAGCAGTACCTGATTTGGGACTGTTGATAAAAACGATGTTTTGAGGAAGACCGCTATCTTTGTAGGGGGTAAATGGGTAACGTTGGGGCGGTGGGAGTCGCCGGCGCCGAATAGTTAATTTTCTGGTTTAAAAGCCGCTCTGGAGGCTTTTTTGATACAAGCGATGCATGCCGGTGCTGCACAGAGCGATTTTCTGAACCCGCACCCTTCTGGGGTAGCTTTAATGTTTGTTTCCCCGGCGAAGGTTAAACACAAAATGCTTGGGTAGAATTATCGGATAATCGATAGAATTAAACGAAAGCACTTGACTGCGGAAAAGCAATTTGTAATGGTCGTTATTGGGTGCTATTTGGCAGTTCACTGCGTGCCCTAACGCCTCGTGCCATTACCTGGCCCATTCGTTTTTTGTTTACATTGCCCTGAACGTTTTTAGCGTATTTTCCGTCCCCCGACTGTCGCAAGTGTCGCAAGTGTCGCAACTGTCACTGTCGCAAGTTGGTTCAAATCTGAAAATAGCCAGGTAGGCTAGTCCGAGATTCGTTCACCTGTCCGAGTTTCGGACTAGTCCTGTTTTGGTACACCTGTCCCGATTCGGGACGCCTGTGTCGATGATTTGGTTAGCTTAATTATGTAATCACGGAAATGCCTTGCTTATATTATTAATGTAACTACAATAACTATATGGAAATAACCTTTGACCCGGCCAAAGACAAAGCCAATCAAACAAAGCACGGTGTCTCGCTTGGACTAGCCAATGAGCTGGACTGGACAGAGGTGTTGGCCAAGCCGGACACACGTCGAGACTACGGTGAGCTGCGGGAAATTGGATACGGCGTGATTGATGGCCGGTTGTATTGTGTGGTGTTCACGCAGCGAAATAACCATATGCATGTCATCAGCCTACGCAAGGCGAACAGTAGAGAGGTTCGAGATTATGTCGAGCAAACGTAAATTGATAATGCCTACTCAGGCAGAAGACGCGGCGATCAACGCCGGCATTGCCGCTGACCCAGATACTTACGAATTGAGCCAAGCCGAGTTCAAGCAATTAAAGCGAGTCGGGCGCCCCCGCAGCGAATCGCCCAAGGTGGCGCTGACGGTGCGGTATGACGCGGATATCATCGAAGCGTTCAAGTCAGGGGGCGAAGGGTGGCAGACGCGAATGAATCATGCGCTGCGGGATTGGTTGCGGACTCATCGAGCGTGAGAGGGTCGCTAATTCTGACCCTATTACAGCCAGTCGCAGGACGGGCTATGGGTTGATTTACACATAAAATCCCCTCGCGGAAGGGGCTGGATGGCAAAGAAAACCTGCCGAAGCGGGTAGGGAAATTAAGCGTTTATTCCAATTTTGTGGCGTCTATTATGAGAGCGCTCATCTCAGGTGGAAGTGACGTTTCATCTTCAATACGCGAAAGAACTATATTTTCAACAATAACAGTGGCCGATGGTCTTGCCTCCTTTTTTTGCGGAGTATTTATGTTTCCGACTTGGATGCCCAACCCAACCCCGATTGTCCATTTCCCGGTTTTGATTCCCTCTTTTTTAAGCATTGTGTTGCCCACTTCTTTGAGAGAGAATGTATATTGACTAGCTTCTGCCATAATTTGTCCTTAGCTAATTAACAAGCGGTACGAAAGGCAATTGACGATATATCGGTTCTTTTTGAATTGATGATGTTAAAAAGAGCTCATTCTTAATCAAATGCATTTCATTCACGGTAGTCGCCACTTGTTGAATCATGGGAAACAACGATGTAATGAGGTTCATGTATTTTGGTGCAGCCGCCGCGACACCGATATAGAATCCTCTTCGCAACGAGATTGCCTCAATGATCCACTGGTTCAAGCTTACTGCGTCTTCTTCAGCGCATCTCGCGACCTCGGCATGTATACTTTTGCTCATGCGCAACGTGACCCGCCCGCTATACGGTGCCGGTCCGATGGAGGCAAAAGGGGCGGGAAACTCCTTACCTTGAGATTCTGCGGTTTCGTGCAAAATTTCTAATGCTTCAATCACTTCTTCGTATGCTTCAGTCGACGTCTCTGCATAAGACGAAATATCAGGAATTTCAGCGACGGCGGCATGAAAGCATAGCTCGCCATCTTGGCTGACTCGCTTAACTGATATTGTGTATGCGCCTGAGTCAAAGTTACTCATGACTATTCTCCCGTTGTTCCAGTTCTGGCTGGTTCTCGCTCAAAACTCTTAACAGTTTCTTAATATATGCGATCTTTACCACGTCATTGCGGCCATGTCCGCAATTAAAATTGGTGCCTATAAATCCTCGAAGGGCGCTATGGCTCACAACCTTATGGCCAGGACATTTGCCATTTTTTATTTCAAAGCCTAGATGAGCAAGCCCCGCACAAACCTCCTCGCATCGCAGAGACGAAATACGCATACGCCAGTCTCTCATGATAGTCTCAATGGCATTCATCTATGACACCATATATAGTGTCATGGTTCCGCAGATTAACATAATTGCTCCAGAATCTTCAAGTTTCTTCTTGGAATTAACTAACAACACTGACTTTCTTATTTGTTTCCATCCAAACCCACGTCAAAACGCAGCCTGTCGCTTAATTAGCAGTCCCTTGGGTAGCCAAGGGGATGGCTGTATGCGTTTGTAACGCCATAGGGCAAAAGTAGCAACCTTTCGGCGAATATGGGAAAGTACTCCAGCGGCGGTTTTATGACGGTACTTTTGACGGTATTTATAAAATACGATTTTTCTATACCGTTTATCCATACCGTATTCAAGCCATGGTTCGCCGTCTGCTGGAGACGCCAGATATCAATATACGGACATCTGCAACCTTATACGAAACCCGCATGTTTATTGGCATAGCGGGTTTTTATCGTCTGAAACGGTCTGCATGAATGGATAGTCAATGACATTATATTTGTGGGGGTATATTGAGGGGTATCTAATGGCGTGCTTGTAGGAAGTACCTCCACATGGCGCTCAAAGACATTCAATGCAGGCAGGCGGCCTCCCGCGATAAGCCCTATAAATTGGCCGGCGGGGCGCGGGCCGACAAGGTAGCGCAAGAAAGGCGGTGGTAATCGCTCAGGGGTGCCACCTCATACGCGAACCAGTTTTATTAATGGCTCGAAACCATACAATGCTGGCCGTCGTCCGGCAGGCTCCTCAATAACATTCAGAAGCCCTCTTTCAACTAGCACTCGGGTAAACCGAGCCGCGGTAGCCTGAGGTATTCCACTGGCACGAGTAAATCGGCTATTTCGGAAAACTGGATTCGTAAAAACGAAGTCAAGCGCGGTTACGCTCCATTTTGAGGCAAGGGCCTCACTGAACTTTTGTTTCATCGTTTCGTACAAGGATCGGATGTTCTCAGAAATTTCGAGGTTTCGATAGGCTTGCTTCTCGACCGCTTCAAGAAAAAAAGCGCACCAACCCGTCCAGTCGCCATTTTTTGACACGCCTCTCATCTTATCGATGTACTCGTCTTTATGCTCTTCCATAAAGCCACTGATATAGAAATGCGGTGCGGATATTACTTTCGATCTCCACAGAAGAAGGGTGATGATCATACGTCCTATACGACCGTTTCCGTCTTTGAACGGGTGGAGCGCCTCAAACTCGACATGGGACAGCGCCGCCTTGATCAACGGCACATCTGAGCTATTCTCAATATAGTTGAACAACAAATCCATGCCGTCTTGTAGTTGTTCTGGGTTAATTGGAATAAAAAGAATGTTTTTTTTCACGCGGTCGGCAAGGTAGTTTTGCTCAGTCTTAAACTGTCCTGGAGACTTGGCGGCGCCTCGGCCGAATGACAGCAATGTCTGGTGGGCCATCCTGATCAGTTGCTGGCTTAGAGGCTGTCCAGATTCAATTGCCTGTTGAGAACCCTTCAGCGCCCGTTGATACAGAAAGGTCTCAATAACTTCTGATCTTGCATTGGGTGCATCAACTACTTCGGATTCGAAGTCAGCCTCGTACTTCAATATCTCATCCATCGTACTGACCGTGCCTTCCATTCTCGACGAGATCACCGCTTCCTGATTTCGCAGTGGAGCCAGCAGGATCTCGCTGTTGTGCATATTCTTCAGCATTTGGTCGTACCGAGCCAAAGCTTCAGTGGCACTCACTAGTTGTGGCACTAGCACCGCGTAGTCAATAGATTCTGGGGGGAATTTGCCGTAGTGGTAGCTCACAGCATCGTCGATGTCGAGTCCAGAGACTGTAGCCCGCATAGTTATCACCGCCGTTGTTTGTATTGAAAATTACAGGAAATTTTAACGTCAAACCACGTTGTTATCAAGAAACGCTTAATTTTGATTAACAAAATAGCTTGCATCTCATCTGTTCAACACAAATCTGGTTGTCTCTCAAATCCGACCAAACTTGAGGAACAACTGGCGTTGTCTTCAATCGAATGATGGCAAGAACCGTTGTACATCAAATAAGAAGAGATTTGATATACAACGGTTCTCTGGCAGGGATTTCCATTAAAGGTGCAAACTGGATTGATACTTACGCCAAAACCCATCTAGCGACGCTGCTTTGGGGGTATTTTTAGATATTAATTTTTCTATACCGTTTAGCCATGCAGTATTCAAGCCATAGTTCGCCCTCTGCTGAGGGCGCCCGTCACATGCCGATTCCGTTTATCCAAACACCCCTTCTCTCCCGGAGGCGCTTGCGCCATAGGTGTTCCTGACACGCCTTGACGTCAACAAATAACAAGTCCAGGTTGTAGCAAAGAGGGTGGTGGCCGCCAACGCTGAATAATCCTGCTCCAATATATATTCGCCAAAATATGAATTCGCCATGGCCAACTCTGCGGCGGCGGATACGGGGCCCGCAATCCATAGCACGGCAATCATTGCCTTTATCGTCCACGTTGCCCGGCTCTTGACAAGCAGAAAGGCGCCCGCGGCCAGCAGCAGGGCTTCGCACCATGTCATGCTCATGGCGTAGCGCATGTATTCGTGGTACTTGGGGTTGCCCAACGCCGATGGAACAAGGGTCTCTATTTGTGTCTTTACGCGATAGAGTTCAGCAAGCTCTTGCGCGGCCCAGAAGAGCAGAAAAACCGATAGAACAATAAGCCATCCGCCATAGCCTTTTATGCCGGCTGCACCGCTGTGGCCCTTTTTGCCGGCCGATCTGGACGCTAAAACCCCCACGCCCGCGACAACGATAAAAGCAATAAAGTGCCATGTGTTCCATGTTCCCATTTGATCCTCTTGCGTTATAAGACCGGGTGGTTTGTTTAAATGTGATTCTGTTGATACTGCGATGCCTGCCAAGTGTGGGTGATCGCATCAGTGTAAGCGTGGATAAGTCCCGAATGAACTATTGTCATTCGAACGGGTTCCTGTCGCGGGGGATTCACCGTACGAGCTATTGGGCTGATCCTGGTTGTCCGTGGGCGACCTGCCAAGGTCGTCGCGCTGGCTGTCGCGTTTGTCGGAACCGGAATAGGGTTTGTCGCTGCTGTTGTCCTGGGAGCCGTAGCTGGGCAGCCGGAACGAATCGGGGCTACTCTGCATTGGTGGCTGCTCGTTGCTATCATTACTACCGCCGAAATTTGGCATTCGTAGTTGTCCCAGCGCAGGCAGGGTCATAGTCAGGGCGGCCAGGGCAAGCAGCAGCTTCGTGATAGTTTTCATGTTTCCAGTTCTTTTTGTGGTTTGGGCCGCAATACTTGCCCTTGTTGTGAAGCTTGTGTGTTTGTAATGCCGCGGGGCAAAAGTATCAAGTTTTTAGTGCATGCCAAACCCGTGCAATTATCCGCATAGTGTCTGTTGGCGGCGGCAAAGTCGCCCTCTGCAAATTTACAGGATGAACTCTGTTATGAATTCAGCTCAGCGTCAAGTCGGGATTCCCGCGGTCTATATGCGTGGCGGCAGCAGCAAGGGCGTGTTCTTTCTGTCCGAAGATTTGCCGACTGATCCGCTTGCGCGCGATGCTGTTTTGCTGCGCGTTATCGGCAGCCCCGATCCGTATGAAAAGCAGCTCGATGGCATGGGGGGCGCGACGTCGAGCACCAGCAAAATAGTGGTGGTTGGCAAAAGCCGGCGGCCGGGTTGTGATGTGGAGTATTGGTTCGGGCAGGTAGCCATTGATCGGCCATTGGTGGACTGGAGTGGCAATTGCGGCAATCTGACTTCCGCGGTGGGGCCTTTTGCCATACGTAAGGGTTTGGTCGATGCGCCGCGCGATGGCGTGGCTGTTGTCACTCTTTGGCAGGCGAATGTGCAGAAAAGAATTGTGGCGCATGTGCCGATGCGAGACGGCGAGGTGCAGGAACTGGGCGATTTTGAATTGGATGGCGTAACGTTTCCGGCGGCTGAAATTCGGCTCGAATATCTCGATCTGGGCGCCGACGATAATGTACGGGATGCGGGCGCGGCTATGTTCCCAACAGGAAATACCACGGATGTGCTGTCGGTGCCTGACGTGGGGGAGGTGACGGTCACGCTTATCAATGCAGGTAATCCTGCCGTGTTTATTGCGGCCGAAACGCTGGGCTTAAGCGGCGCCGAGTCACCTGAAGACCTTAATAAGGATGCGGCGCTGCTCGCTCGCTTTGAAGCTATTCGGGCTCATGGCGCCGTGGCGATGGGCTTGGCGGAAAGCGTGGAATATGCCAGCCTTAAACGCCAGCACACGCCCAAAATCGCGTTCTTCGGCAGGCCGGCAAGCTATATGTCCAGTAGTGGCAAACCTGTGCGGGCCGAAGATATCGATTTGTTGGCCCGCATTGTGTCCATGGGTAAGTTGCATCATGCCATGACGGGTACGGGTGCCGTCGCGATTGCAGCCGCCGCCGCTATTCCAGGTACGGTCGTCAACAAGATATTGGGCGACGTAAAGACAAGTATCCGCTTTGGCCATCCGTCCGGCACGTTGGCTGTAGGCGCCTATACGCAGCAGACGGCCGAAGGCTGGTCTGTCAGCAAGGCCGTCATGAGCCGCAGCGCCCGTCGACTAATGGAAGGCAGTGTGCTGATTCCGCAGCCGTGAGGATGCCACTGACGTCTATGATAAGGTAACCGCCGCGATAGCCCGATTGTTTTTCCGGATACGCATGAAGAGAGACTTATGACACCCAAGATAGCCGTAGACCCGGTACTGGTAGAACGCTACATTATGGAATTGGCCCGCTTCGGCGCCGTCGGCGAGAGCGGGGTCAAGCGTACCGTCTATTCCCCGGAATGGGTCGCCGCCACCGATCAGTACGCACGCTGGTGCGATGAGGGAGGTTTACAGGTGCGGCGCGATGCGGTGGGCAATGTCTGGGGCCGCCTTGATGGCTCGGCGCCGGGCGGGTCGATTGCATCCGGGTCGCACATCGATACGCAATTGCCGGGCGGCCGGTACGATGGTGCCTTGGGCGCCCTGGCCGCGCTGATCGCTATTCGTACCCTGAAGGCGCAGTTCGGAACACCCAAACGTTCGCTCGAGGCGGTGGCATTTTGCGAAGAAGAGGGCAGCCGGTTTCCGGCGGCCAATTATTGGGGTTCGCGCGCGGTGACAGGGCGCATTGCCGCGGACGAAGCTTCTACGCTGCGAGACTACGATGGGCAGAGCATGGAGGCCGTCATGCGGGTTGTTGGACTGGATCCGGCGTGTATTGCGCAGGCGGTGCGGCACGACATTGACACGTTCGTCGAACTGCATGTCGAGCAGGGGCCGGTGCTTGAGCATGCGGGTTTGCCTGTGGGTATCGTCACGGGGATTACCGGGCTTCGGCACTATTTGGTCGAGGTGACGGGCGAGGCGAATCACGCGGGGGCGTGCCCCATGGATCTGCGGCATGACCCCATGGCGGGTGCGGCCGAGATGATTTCCGGCCTCTTGAGCACGGCGGAAAATATGGGCCGGCCGGCCGTGACCACTATCGGACGCATGCAGGTGGAGCCGAATTATTCAGCGATCATCCCGCACAAGGTTAGCTTTACGATCGACGCGCGCCATCCCGACCCGGAGTGTCTGGCCGAGCTTTATTCCAGGCACGAGCAATGGTTGCGTGTCGTTGCCGACCGTCGCAGCTTGCAGTTGCGCTGGACCGTACTGGCAGAGCATGCAACCTGCGCCTGCGATATGGACACCGTGCATTTGCTGGAAGCCGTCGCCCGTGAGCAGGGGACGGCCTGTATGCTCATGCATAGCGGCGCGGGCCACGATTCTCAGGTCATGGCCCATATCGCCAAAATGGCGATGATTTTCGTGCAAAGCCGTGCGGGCCGCAGCCATACGCCGGAAGAATTCACATCGATCGAGCATGCGGTGATGGGCATTAATGTTTTGGCCGCCGGCATGTACCGAATGGCGTATTTGTAGGTGTTCGATGCCGACCATTCCTGAGGCTGAAATCGAGTTCACTGCCATTCGCGCACAAGGCGCGGGTGGCCAAAACGTGAACAAGGTTTCGAGCGCCATTCATTTGCGTTTCGACATTCGCGCGTCGAGCTTGCCCGAGCATCTCAAGGAACGTTTGCTGGCGTTGAACGATCAGCGCATTACGAAAGAAGGCGTGGTGATCATCAAGGCGCAGGTGCATCGCAGCCAGGAGAAAAACAAGGACGATGCGCGTGAGCGCTTGCAGGAATTGGTGGCGAGCATTGCCGTGTTGCCGCGGGTGCGCCGGCCGACCAAGCCCACCCGCAGCTCGCAGCGCAAGCGTGTCGAAACGAAAGTGATGCGTGGTCAGATCAAGTCGACGCGAGGCAAGGTAACGGAGTAGGGCGGACCGGGCCGTTGCTATACGGGAGCCAGCGCTTCCTTCAGATAACTGACGAAGAGCCGCACGGCACGCGGCACATGCGTGCTGTAGGGTCGCAAGGCGTAAATGGCGTCGCCAAAGACCCCCACAGGTTTCCAGGAAGGAAGCAGATGGGTCAGGCGCGCCGCCTGGACATCTTGCTGGGCGCTGAAGTCGGGCAGTAAGGCGATGCCTGCACCGGCCGCCACCAGCTCGCGCAAGGCCTCGCTGTTGTTTGCACAAAAATTTCCCGTTATGGCGACGCTTCGTCTTTCTTTTTTGCGCTGGTTCGATTCGAAAACCCAGGTATGTTTGGCTGATGGGCGCAGATAGGTCAGGCAATTATGGCCGCTTAGCTCTTCGGGGTTTCCGGGTGTGCCATTTTTTTTCAGATAGGCCGGGGTGGCCACCAGCAAGGTTTTGGATGGGCGCAATAACCAGGCGACATGTGTTTCGGGCACGTTGGCGGTGTGGCGTATGGCCAGGTCGAAACCCTCTTGGGCGAGCGAGCTTAGATGATCGGAGAGTTCGATTTCGATGCGGATCTGCGGGTATGACCTTAAAAATTTCGCGATCAAGGGAACGATTTTCTGCCGCCCCAGCGCCATGGGCGCGGTGACGCGGACAACCCCGCTTGGGATGTCGGCCAGGTCTTTAATGCCGGCGAATCCCTGTTCGATCGCATCGAAACTGCGCTGCGTATTATTTACCAGTGCCATGCCAGGTTCGGTTAGACGCACGCTGCGCGTGGTGCGGCGTACTAGAGCTACGCCGGCCAGCTGCTCAAGCTCGGCGATGCGCAGGCTGACGGCGCCTTTGCTGACACCCAGGCGCCTTGCCGCGGCGGTGTAGCTGCCTGCGGTGGACAGCATGTTAAGCCAATAGATATGCGACCACGCCAGTTCGCTTTTGCGTTCTTTCATTACGATATTGTCTATTAATTTAAACAATGAATTAAAAATTATAGCCTTGTTCGTGCCTGTTGCGATGCCTATACTGGGCCTCTTGAGTCACTTCATCGGGAAAAAACATGAGTGCTGCAAAGGCCTACGACGATCAAAATGATGTGTTGAATTTTATTGACGGCAAGCCTGTAAAGGGTAGCGGCCGTAAACAGGATGTATTCAACCCCTCGCGTGGCGCAGTGGCCCGCCAATTGGTGTTGTCGTCGGTCGAAGACGTTAATGCGGCCGTAGCCGCCGCCAAGTCGGCGGCGCCGGGTTGGGCCAATACACCGCCGGTGCGCCGCGCCCGCATCATGAACAAGTTCTTGAACCTGATGAACGAGCATACCGACGCGCTGGCCGCGATGATTACCGCCGAGCATGGGAAAGTATTTACCGATGCCCAGGGCGAAGTGGCACGCGGCATCGACATTATCGAATTTGCCTGCGGCATCCCTCAACTGCTAAAGGGCGACTACACCGAGCAGGTCGCCAATGGCATTGACAACTGGACCATGCGCCAGCCCCTGGGTGTGGTGGCTGGAATCACGCCGTTCAATTTTCCTTGCATGGTGCCTTGCTGGATGTTTCCGGTGGCCATAGCGGCCGGAAACACGTTTATTCTCAAACCCAGCGAACGCGACCCCAGTCCTTCCCTTTATATTGCCAAACTGTTGAAAGAAGCGGGCTTGCCCGATGGCGTGTTCAATGTGGTGCAGGGCGACAAGGCCGCGGTGGATGCCCTGATCGAACATCCTGACGTGGCCGCAATCAGCTTTGTGGGGTCCACGCCCATTGCTCACTATGTGCACGAACGCGGCGCCCATTTCGGCAAGCGCGTGCAGGCTTTGGGAGGCGCAAAGAACCACATGGTCGTCATGCCTGATGCCGATATTCCGCGTGTTGTCGACGCGCTGGTTGGCGCCGCGTATGGGTCGGCGGGCGAGCGTTGCATGGCCATTTCGGTGGCGGTTCTAGTGGGAGATGTGGGCCAAAAAATAATGCCCATGCTGGAAGAACGCGCCCGCAACCTGAAAATCAAGGATGGCATGAACCTGGATGCGGAAATGGGTCCGGTGGTGACTCAACAGGCTAAACAGCGTATCGAAAACCATATTGAAATCGGCGTGAAAGAGGGTGCGACACTGCGAGTGGACGGCCGCGGATATAAGGTGGAAGGCCACGAAAGCGGCTTTTATGTGGGTGGGACGCTGTTTGACAACGTAACGCCGGACATGACTATTTATAAAGAAGAAATATTCGGACCCGTCCTGGCATGTGTGCATGTCAAAGACTTTGGCCAGGCCGTCGATTTGATCAACAACAACGAGTTCGGCAATGGCGTTTCGTGTTTTACCAGCGACGGCCATATTGCGCGCGAATTTGCGCATCGTATCCAGGTGGGTATGGTTGGCATCAATGTGCCTATTCCCGTTCCCATGTCCTGGCACGGTTTTGGCGGCTGGAAGCGCAGCCTGTTTGGCGATACGCATGCCTTCGGCGAAGAGGGCGTGCGCTTCTACACCAAGCAAAAGTCGGTGATGCAGCGCTGGCCTGAAAGTATCGGCAAAGGCAACGAATTTGTAATGCCTACGGTGTAGGCATCGCGTCTGTAGTGCTGTAGAGATGGGGCTTCGGCCCCATTTCATTTCGACTGAATAAAATGAAAGCGAATGTAATTTAATTTGATGCAGTCTGGATTCCTCCCTAGAATTTGCCATATATTTTAAAAATAAAAATTCGCAATCCGAACATTGAGGAATTTATGGAGATAGAAAAGCAATCAGGTTTTCGGTTTCTTTAGTAATAAAATAAAAATTCGCAATCCGAATAAAAGGAAGCTACAGTGAATCTGATCAAGTCTGAAGTGGCTAAAGATGACGATGATCGTTCTTCGTCGAAGAATACGGTTATGTCGCTCGCCAAGGGATTCAGAATTCTTGAGGCATTTACGGCGGCTCAGCCTGAGTTGACCATGGCTGAGGTGGCCAGGCGATCCGGGATCGATAACGCCACGGCATTTCGGTTTCTAAATACGCTGGTCAATCTCGGCTATGTGGAAAAGGTCGCCGATACCCGCTTGTTCCGTTTGTCTTTCAAAGTGCTGGATCTGGGATTCAACGCCATTGCGCATTCCGATTTGCGCACCAACGCCCGCCCGATCTTGAGGAGCCTGGTTGGCGAGGTGCGCGAGGTTGCCTCCATAGGTGTGCTCGAGGGCTCCGAGGTGCTCTATGCGGAACGCGTCCAGGCCGGCCTTACCCGGCTGGGAGTCGATATACGGATAGGCAGCCGGGTTCCCGTTTATTCGTCGGCGATAGGCCATGCCATTTTGGCGTGGTGCCCAAAAGAGTTTCAGATCCAAGTCCTTAAAGGGGCGCCAAGAAAGCAGCTCACAGCCACTACGTTGGTCGACCTGGACGAATTGATACAACGCCTCGAAGAGGTCAGGGCGCAGGGCTATGCCGTATCCAACCAGGAAACCGTGTCGGGACTGTACGTCGTCGCGGCGCCGATTCTCGATATTGACGGTGTGCCCTTGGCGGCATTGAGTGTGGCCACACCTGCCTTTAATACGACCCTGAACCAGTTCAAGAGCGACGCGATCATCCCTGTGATGGACGCGGCATCAAAATTATCGAAAGCTTTGCAAACCAATGGCGGTTTTACCTTGTCGAATCATTCATAAGTGAAAGACAGCTGCTGGCCGAATCAGAATTTCAAAAGGAGACATCGTGTCGAACGTAAATTTTCACGGGATTATTCCCGCCATTGCGGTTCCATTCAATCGCGACTTCAGTATTGACGAGCCCGAGCTGCGTCGTTTCGCACGCTGGTTAGCCCAGCAAAAGGGTATTACGGCATTAATGACCAATGGCCACACGGGTGAGGTGTTCTCCCTGACTCCTCGTGAACGCGCGGAGGTCACTCGCATCACGGCCGATGCGGTCAAGGATATCTGTCCCGTCATTTCATCCATTGTCTGCGAAGGGATCAGCGAGGCCAAAGAGCATGTGGCGATGGCAAAAGAGGCGGGCGCCCAGGCATTGGACGTCATGCCCCCCCATCACTGGTTGCGCTTTGGCTTCAAGCCGGAGCACTGTATTGATTATTTCACAGCCATAGGCGAAGCCAGCGGGCTCCCGCTGATTGCGCACATTTATCCCGCGTGGACTCGCGCTTCCTTTCCCAGCGTGCTGTTGGCCGAATTGGCAAAGCTTCCGTATGTCAGCGCATTCAAGATCGGAACGCGCGAAATGAATAAGTACGCCCGCGATTTGAAGGCAATCAGGGAGGTTGATGCGTCCAAGGCGCTTTTGACTTGCCATGATGAATATCTTCTGGCCTCAATGGTGCAAGGCATCGACGGTGCACTGGTCGGCTTTGCGTCGCTGGTGCCGGGCCTTATCTATGATTTATTGCAGGCGGTGAAAAAGGGCGATCTTAAGGAAGCGATGAAAGTCCAGGCGCTGATCGACCCTTTGAAAGATGCCGTGTACGGTGCGGGAGAGCCTACCGGTGAAGCGCATGGCCGCATGAAATCGGCCATGGCGCGAGCCGGAATCCTCCGTAGCGATACGGTTCGGCCTCCTACTCATTCTCCATCTGTGGCCGAGCTGAAAGCCATCGATGCAGCACTTTTGAACGCAGGCCTATTGAAGAAAAATGCCGCGTAACTTTCAGGCTTGGCAGAGCTGCGATCGGGCCGATGTATAGCGATCCGGCAATGCCACTTCCTAAGATTGGAGACATAAATGGCCGTTTTAATGGAGGCGCCCCTGCAAAGCGCGACTGCGGATGGACCCGCGGCAAACCCGATTATTGAAATCAGGAATTTAAGCAAAACATACTATACGCAGTCGGGCGACGTAAAAGCCTTGAACACTATTTCCCTGGATATCGCCAGTGGAGAATTCGTCACGATTGTCGGCCCTTCGGGTTGCGGGAAAAGTACCTTGCTGCGCATGTTGGCGGGTCTTGAGGACTGCGAGGAGGGCGTTCTTGCCTTGGATGGGAAACAAATCCAGGGTTCGTCGCATGATGTGGGGGTTGTATTCCAGGCGGCTAATCTGCTGCCCTGGTTTACGGTGCGGCAAAACGTATTGCTGCCTACCCGTGTTGGGAAACGGGGCAGCGATGGCTATGCCGACGTCGATGAGTTGTTGGAGATGACGGGCCTGGCCGACTTCGGCAATAAATATCCCTATGAGCTGTCGGGAGGGATGCAGCAACGTGCCGGAATTTGCAGGGCTCTTGTGCGCAACCCCCGGATATTGCTGATGGACGAGCCGTTTGGCGCTTTGGACGCCTTGACGCGTGAGCGCATGAATCTGGAGCTTCAACGTATTTGGCGGGCAAGCAATAAAACCGTCATCCTGATTACCCACAGTATTTCAGAAGCCGTGTTCCTTGGCGATCGAGTCATTGTGATGTCGTCGCGCCCGGGCACCATATTGCAAGACTTGAAAGTCGATATCGACCGTCCAAGGGCCTTCGACACCATCCTCAACTATCCGTGCTACGCAGAATTGTCGCGCGAAATTCGCGGGCTCTTGAACGCCGAAGGAGGTATTGAATGAATACGATTCTGTCGCAGTCCGCCGCAAATTCAGCATCTTCGGCGCTATCGATGGCTCAGGGCCGCGATGCGGCATCAAGTACGCTAAAGAAGGCGGACTCCAGCGAGTTCAGGCGGCGCAAGCCCAAGGGTGTGAACGGGCCGCTCATCACGACTCTTGGTTTGATCGTGATCATCATTGCCTGGGATTTAAGCGTTCGCTTTCTGCACGTTCCCAAATACATTCTCCCCTCCCCGGAGGCAGTTGCCTATGCGTTATGGTCTGGATTGGCCGTGTCCATTACCAGCCCGGTAGGTTTCTACGTTCCTTTATGGAGCACCTTCTCGAACGCGGCCATAGGGTTCTTTTTTGGAACAGCGGCGGGATTGGTTCTAGGCTCATTGATGGCCGAAAGCCGTACGGTGGAAAAATTGGTGATGCCCTATGCCTTTGCCTTGCAAAGCCTGCCAAAGGTAGCGATTGCGCCGCTTGTCGTCATTTGGCTGGGGTTTGGCGATGGATCGAAGGTTGCCATTGCCGCGCTGCTGGCCTTTTTCCCTATCTTGATCAATAGCTTTACCGGACTGCGCTCGGTTGAGCCGGAACGGATCGACTTGATGAAGTCTTTGTCCGCGTCGGCGTTCGAGACCTACCGGCTGGTCAAACTGCCCAATGCTGCGCCTTATATTTTTGCCGGCCTGGATATGGCTGTGGTTTATGCCTTGCTGGGAACCATCGTGGCGGAATTCCTAGGTGCTCAGGAAGGCATGGGCGTGGTGATTACGCAGGCCCAGGCCGTTACCGATGTGGCCGGTGTTTTTGCCGCCCTGATTATTTTGGGCGCAATGGGTATTGCCTTGCATGCATTGGTGCATGGTGTGGAAAAGCGTGTCGTCCACTGGACGGAACGCAACAAAAACTAAAGCATATTTAAAGGAGAGACAAACGTGAAAATTTCGCGCAGAGAATTTGTGATGGCTTCGGGTGCCATTGCGGCAAGTCTGGCCGTAGGCCCAAAACTTGCCATGGCGGCGGCTGGATTACCGAAAATAAAGCTGGGTGTTGGCTTAAAGGCCATGAGTCCGATCGTAATCAATCTCGTCATTGGCGAGGTGCTTGGCTATAACAAGGCAGAAGGCTTCTCGGTCACGACTCAGGTATTGGGATCGAATGCCAATGTCCAGGTAGCAGTCGATCGCGGCGAAGTTGATTTCGGCGTTGGCGTGCCCTCGTTCGGTTTGCCGGTTCTGGCCCAGGGCGAGTGGAAAAAATCGATCAATTTTTATGAATATACGTATCCGTATAAGTGGGACATTGCGGTCTTGCCGAAGTCGTCCATTAACGGGTACGAAGATCTGAAGGGCAAACGGATCGGAGTCTCCGGTTTTGGAGCAACCGATTACCCTGTCACCAAGAATGTTCTGCAGTCGCTTGGCTTTGATCCCGACAAAGATTTCAAATGGGTTGCGGTCGGCGGTGGGGTGCCGGCGGGTGTGGCCCTGGAGCGTGGTCAGATCGATGCATTGGCTTATTACGACGTCGGGTTCGGTTTGATCGAAGCGGCAGGCCTGCCATTCAGACTGGTGCCTCGTCCGGCCAAGCTGCCGTTGATCGGAGGACAATTCCTGGAAACGCAGACGGATCGATTACAGAAGAACAAGGCTCAGGTCATAGGTCTGGGGCGCGCTGTATGCAAGTCCTCGAATTTCATTCTCGCCAATCCTAAAGCGGGTGCGTTGGCGTTTCTTCGCATGTACCCCGAAGCGGCTCCCCGAGGAAGTTCACAGGATCAGGCTGTAGAATCGATTTATCGAGCCATTAACCGGCGCATAAAACTGTATTCCCCGCCTTATCCCGGCGCCAAAATGGGCAGCATCAATGTCCGGGAGTTGCAAACCGAGGCGGCGATGAATCACTGGAATATTTCCGACTATGGCCTCTTCTATACCAACGATCTGATTGACGAGATCAACAATTTCGATCTTGACAAAATTCGCCGCCAGGCCAAGGAATACAGCTAGTGAGTGCAGGGCGCTTCGAAAAGGGTGGGAGGGCCATAGCTAGGCGCGCGATCGTCACCGGGGCCAGTTCGGGAATAGGCGCCGCGATAGCTCAGTGCCTCCTTGCGCATGGCTGGCGAGTTACGGGGCTTGATCGCCTGCCGGCCGCTGACAACCGGGAGATTGAAGGCTACGAATTTCGGCGCATTGATCTTGCTGATACTGACGCTATCTCTGTGTTGTTTTCGGGTTACCGGGATATTGATGCGTTGGTCCACGCGGCCGGCTTCATGCGTGTCAATCCGGTCGGTGCGTTCAATGTGCAAGACAGTGTAGCCATGTGGCGCGTTCATGTTCTGGCTGCCGAGGCCATGATCAATGCAGCGGTCCCCATCATGCCCGATGGGGGACGAATTGTCTTGATAGGAAGCAGGACTGCAATGGGCGCAGCGGGGCGCAGCCAATATGCCGCCACTAAAGCCGCCTTGCTCGGGCTTGCCAGATCGTGTGCCCTGGAGCTCGCGCATCGAGGCATCACGGTGAATATTATTGCTCCGGGAGCTACCGAAACGCCGATGTTGCATGACCCCGCTCGCCGGGGAAATCCGCCAAGATTGCCGCCAATCGGTCGATTCATTCAGCCTGGCGAGATTGCGGAACTTGCCGCTTATTTATTGGGCCCTTTCGCCGCCGCAATTACCGGTCAACAAATTACCTTATGTGGAGGAAGTTCTCTTTGAGTGGCCAGTGAGGGTTATTGAATTATTGATTTCCCCAAGAGCAATTCAGAGAGATGAGCGATATGAAAATACTTGAAATTCGTGAAGTAACCAAGCCGATTGCATCGCCGATTCGAAATGCCTACATTGATTTTTCGAAAATGACGACCAGTCTTGTGGCTGTTGTCACCGACGTGGTGAGGGACGGCAAGCGGGTTGTGGGCTACGGGTTCAATTCGAATGGCCGCTACGGGCAGGGCGGGCTGATTCGTGAGCGCTTCATGCAGCGGATAGTCGACGCCGACCCGGTGTCGTTACTGAACGATCAACAAGACAATCTGGACCCTCACCGGGTATGGTCGACATTGATGACCAATGAGAAGCCGGGAGGGCATGGCGAGAGATCCGTGGCTGTCGGAACCATAGATATGGCAGTCTGGGACGCGGTCGCAAAAATAGCGAACAAGCCATTGTTCAGGCTATTGGCCGAGCGCTACAAGCACGAAGCCAACCCGAAGGTATTCGTCTATGCAGCCGGCGGATATTATTATCCGGGCAAGGATCTATCGGCGTTGCGGGCAGAGATGCGCAGTTATCTCGACCGTGGCTATAACGTGGTCAAGATGAAAATCGGCGGAGCGTCCCTGTCCGACGACGCAAAACGGATTGAAGCGGTATTGGCCGAGATTGGCGGCCAGGCGCAATTGGCTGTAGATGCCAACGGACGGTTCGATCTGGATACGGCAATCGATTATGCCAGGATGCTGAGAGCCTATCCTTTGTTCTGGTATGAAGAGGCAGGGGATCCCCTGGACTACCGGCTTCAGGCGGTGTTGGCTGATTATTATCCCAACCCCATGGCAACCGGAGAAAACCTCTTCAGCCATCAGGATGCCCGTAATCTGTTGAGATATGGCGGGATGAGGCCGGACCGGGATTGGCTGCAGTTCGACTGCGCGCTTTCGTATGGTCTATGCGAGTACCTGCGAACCCTGGACGAGCTGAAAATTGCCGGATGGTCTTTCGATCGCTGCATTCCGCATGGAGGGCATCAGATGTCTTTGAATATTGCCGCGGGTCTGGGACTGGGAGGTAACGAAAGCTATCCGGACTTGTTCCAGCCCTATGGCGGCTTCCCCGATGGCGTTGCCGTTGAAAATGGTTATGTCACTATGCCGGAATTGCCGGGCATAGGGTTCGAAGGCAAGCAGGCGCTCTATCGGGAAATGCGTAATCTGGCGGAATAAAGCGGTTCGAACGTAGAGCCATGGTGGCAGCCACAAGGGCTGCCACTACAAATGCGGAACCGTCGTTAATGTAGCGGCAGCCCTTGTGGCTGCCAAAATCGTCGGCAATCAAGAAGGTATCCACAACATACCCGTGAATTTTGTAGCGGCACCCCTCGTGGGTGCCGTTTTTTTATCCATTGGCTAATGGTAAACCCCATTTTGAAAATAATTTTTCTTAATATATTATCCATGTAAATATTATTTCAAAACAAACAGGCTCCATTTTCATCATGGCTATAAAGTCGCCGAGCATTGCCGAACGTGTTGAAAAGACCTCTGCAACCATGAGCCGCACGCAAAGGCGCATGGCCGATTACGTGTTGTCGCATCAGTTCAAGGTCGCCACCATGACGATTGATGAGTTCGCCAAAGAGGTCAATGCGTCGATAGCCACCGCAAACCGGTTCGCCAGGCATTTGGATTTTGACGGTTATCCGCATTTTCGGTCGGCACTGGCCCGCGGGTTTCATGCGGCCCTGGCTCCTGTCGAGAAGCTGCGGTCCGAACTGGCCAACCCTACCAGTGTCGCCGAGGTATTTACGGCGTCGCTGCAGGAAGACATCCACAACTTCCAGGAGACACAGGCGGGCCTTAATGGGAAAGCCTGCGAGCGCGCGGTGGACCTTATCTTGTCGGCCCACAGGATATTTACAGTGGGGTTTGGCGGCAGCGGCTTCCTGGCGGCTTTGCTGCAGCGCGGGTTGTGCACCTCTTGTGATTATGTTGAGTGCCTGGCCAGCGCGGGGGGGGCTTCTCATGCCGCTCGCCGTATGTCCAGGCTGACGAAGAAAGATTTGGTCATTGCCATTATTTTTCCGCGCTATCTGGCCGATACCGTGGCCCTGGCGCGTGCGGCAAGGGCCGCGGGAGCCTCTTTGCTTTTGTTGACAGACAGGCCCACTTCCCCCTTGGCGCCAGACGCCACCGTGGCCTTGTATGCAAGTAGCGAGCGTCACTTTAGTGCCACTTCGGAAACCGCTGCCTTGGGGCTCATAGAAGCCTTGTGCGCGGCTACGGCCTATAAGGCGAAAGATTCGTTGCAATCGGCGGCCGGACTCGCTGTGTCGGTCATGCCTTGGCTAGTATTTGAAGGAGATTCTGATGATTAAACCCGTAGTCGCCATACATGGCGGCGCAGGCGCGATGTCGCGTGCGGCCATGTCCGCCGATGCGGAGCGGGGCTATCGCGATGCGTTGAGCCATGTTTTACTGGGTGCCCAGGCTGTTATGGCCAAGGGCGGCAGTGCGCTTGACTGTGTTGTACACGCCGTTAGCCTGCTCGAAGACTGCCCCCTGTTCAATGCAGGAAAAGGGGCTGTATTTACCAGCGCAGGAACACATGAGTTGGACGCGTCCATTATGGACGGCGCCACGCTGAATAGTGGCGCGGTTGCCAATTTGGCTCATGTCAAGCACCCGGTGCTGGCTGCGCTGGCCGTCCTGAAACATAGCAAACATGTGTTCTTTGTCGCAGAGGGCGCCGAAGAGTTTGCTCTGGCGCAAGGCCTGGAGATGGTTGCCAACGATTACTTCTCCACGCCTCATAGAAGAGAACAGTGGTTGCGTGTTGTCAACGATTTCCCGGGCCAGGCCATTCTGGATCACGATGCGGCGCTCGCGGTGGCCGAGCAGGCCCCCTTGGATCCCGACCGGAAATTTGGCACGGTAGGCGCCGTGGCTGTGGATGCGAACGGGAATCTTGCCGCCGCGACATCAACGGGTGGCGTTACGAACAAACAGATTGGGCGGGTTGGCGATGCGCCGCTTATTGGTGCGGGTTGTTATGCAGCCAACCGGACCGCGGCCGTTTCAACGACGGGCACGGGCGAGATGTTTATTCGCATGGTCGCCGCCTACGATGTGGCCGCCATGATGGAGTATGCCGGGCTAAGCCTTGAGCAGGCGGCTCATAAGGTCGTACATGAAAAGCTGCCCACTATCCAGGGGCAGGGAGGCTTGATCGCGGTGGATGCCATGGGCAATGTGACGATGCCTTTCAATACGGAAGGCATGTATCGCGGCTATGCCAAACAAGGTGAAGCACCGTTTGTCGCTATTTACCGCTAGAGATCGGGCCAATAGCTATGACTGACACTGTCGATCACGCGCAGCCCGGCAACATCTGTTTTCCCGAACAGAGGGTGCTGCAGGTCAAGGATTTAAGCGTCGATTTTATTTCGCACGGGGAAACGGTTCAGGCAGTAAATAATCTGTCCTTTCATGTCGACTTGGGTGAGACGCTGGCTATTGTCGGCGAGTCGGGCTCAGGGAAATCGGTGACTTCTCTGGCGTTGATGCGCCTGGTCGAGTATGGCGGAGGAAGAATTGCCAGTGGCGAACTATGGCTGCGCAGGCGTAACGGCACCCTTCTGGATGTGGCGCGCGCCAATGCCGCTACCTTAAGATCCGTGCGTGGCGCCGATGTCGCCATGATTTTTCAGGAGCCCATGACTTCCCTGAATCCTGTTTTCACGGTTGGAGAACAGATCGCGGAATCCATACGCCTGCATCAGGGCAAGTCGTCTGACGCCGCGCGCGCCGAAGCCTTGCGCATGCTTGAGCGGGTGCGGATTCCCGAGGCCCGTTCTGTGATAGAACGACACCCGCATCAACTGTCGGGCGGGATGCGCCAGCGTGTCATGATTGCGATGGCCCTGGCATGCAAGCCCGCGTTGCTGATCGCAGACGAGCCCACCACGGCGCTCGACGTCACCATCCAGGCGCAGATATTGCAATTGATACGTGAGCTTCAGCAAGAGATGCGCATGGGGGTGATATTCATCACTCATGACATGGGTGTGGTGGCTGAAGTGGCCGATCGTGTTTTGGTCATGTATCGAGGCGCGAAGGTGGAGGAGGGTACTTCGGAGCACATCTTTCATTCGCCCGGCCACTCTTATACCCAGGCCCTGTTGGCGGCGGTGCCGCGGTTGGGAGCGATGAACGGAACGGACGACCCAGCCGCATTCCCCTTGTTGATCGCAGCGCAGAAGGCGGCGCCGGCCGATATCGCGCAGCCGCCCGCAGATGAAGCGATTGCGAGGCCTGTTGCGTCTGAGCCCATCTTGTCGGTTCGAGGGTTGGTGACCCGGTTCGATGTGCGTGGCGGCATTTTCAGTCGCGTCAAGCGTCGCGTCCATGCCGTCGAACAGGTCAGCTTCGATTTATATCCAGCCCAAACGCTGGCCTTGGTGGGCGAATCGGGCTGCGGAAAATCGACCACCGGGCGGTCGTTGTTGCGTCTGGTCGAGACGCAGCGCGGTTCCATCACGTTTAACGGTCGCCAGATCAGTCATTTGGCCGGCCCTGAGCTGCAAGCCTTGCGGCGCAATATCCAGTTTATTTTCCAGGATCCGTTTGCGTCTCTGGATCCTCGCGTGACGGTGGGGTTCTCCATTATGGAGCCGCTGCTCATTCATAAGGTGGCCAGTCCCGCCCAGGCACAGGTTCGCGTCGAACAATTATTGGAACGCGTCGGCCTGCCGCCGGAAATGGCGCATCGTTATCCGCACGAATTCTCGGGCGGGCAGCGTCAGCGCATTTGTATCGCGCGTGCCTTGGCGCTTAACCCAAAGGTGGTCATTGCCGATGAATCGGTTTCGGCCCTGGATGTATCCATACAGGCGCAGATCGTGAACCTGATGTTGGAGCTTCAGCAAGATTTGGGGGTGGCGTTCCTGTTCATTTCGCATGACATGGCGGTGGTAGAGCGCATCAGCCACCGCGTGGCCGTCATGTATATGGGGCAAATCGTCGAGATAGGGCCGCGCCGGGCCATTTTCGAGAATCCTCAACATGCTTATACAAAAAAGCTTATGGCTGCGGTGCCGGTCGCAGACCCGCAGCGCCGCCACAGGGCGCATACGCTTTTATCGGGCGAAATTCCAAGCCCGATCAGACGGGTGGGCGACGAGCCCATAGTGATGCCGCTGGTGCAGTGCGGTCCCGACCATTTTGTGGCCCGTCATGCAGTGGGCGGGAGTAGTTGAAAGTACGAGGAAGTATCTTTTTTGTTATTTATGGTTCCAGGAGGAGTGACGATGTTAAAAAAATTCAAGACGACGAGTTTGATTTCTGCGGCGGTGCTGGCATTCGGCGTGTTCAATGCGCCGGCTGCGTTGGCGGCCAAGGACGTGACCGTGGCGGTGCCGATTGCGGTTGATTCCCTCGATCCCTACAACACCAACAGCACGTTGAGCATGGCGGTGGGAAAATCCTATTACGAAGGGCTGTTTGCTTTCGATAAGGATTTGAAGATCGTCAATTTGCTGGCTACCGGCTATGACGTCAGCGCCGACGGGATGACCTACACGATCAAGTTAAAGCATGGCGTCAAGTTTCAGGATGGCACGGATTTCAATGCCGATGCCGTGAAAGCCAATCTGGACAGGGTCATGGACCGCGCTAATCATTTGGCTCGATTCAGCCAATTCAACCGTATCAAAACGGTTGAACCGCTCGACCCTTACACGGTCAAGATTACCCTGACCGCGCCATTTTCACCGTTCATCAATTCGCTGGCGCATCCATCGGCGATGATGATTTCCCCCACAGCGCTCAAAAAATACGGTAAGGATATTGCTTTTCATCCCGTCGGCACGGGTCCGTTCGAGTTCGTTGATTGGAAACCATCCGAATACCTGAAAGTAAAAAAATTCGCCGGCTATTGGGATAAGACCTTGCCGAAAATAGATACCCTGACCTTCCGCACCGTCACCGATAACAATACGCGTGCGGCAGTGGTGCAGACCGGTGAAGCGCAGTTTGTTTATCCCGTGCCGTACGAGCAGGCGGAAATCCTGAAGAAGAACCCAAAACTGGATGTGGTGGTCAGCCCGTCGATTTCGGTGAAGTACGTGACTTTCAATGTGTTGGAAAAGCCGTTCGACCAACTGAAGGTGCGTGAGGCCATTAATTACGCTATTAACAAGAAAGCGCTGATCAAGGTGGCATTTGGCGGTTACGGGGGCACCATGGACGGTGTGATTCCAACAAGCGTGGACTACGGCGTGAAAATGAAGCCATGGCCTTATGATCCCGCCAAGGCCAAAGCCCTGCTGAAAGAGGCCGGCTACCCCAACGGTTTTACGAGCACCCTGTGGTCGGCCTATAACGATGGGACGTCCGTAAAGGTCGTGCAGTTCTTGCAGCAGCAGCTGGCGCAGGTCGGAATCAAGGTGTCGCTACAGGTGCTGGAATCCGGCCAGCGCGTGCAACAGGTCCAGCAGGTGCAAAGTCCTAAAGAGGCTAAAGTGCGCATGCTCTACCAGGGCTGGTCGTCTTCGACCGGCGAGGCCGATTGGGCCTTGCGGCCTTTGCTCGATTCCCACTCGTGGCCTCCGGTGTTGAACAACACGGCCTACTATAAAAGCGCCAAGGTCGATGACGATATTGCCAAGGCGTTGGTCATCACCGACAGGGCTCAAAAGGCGGCCATCTACAAGGATGCTCAAGAGCAGGTCTGGAAGGATGCGCCTTGGGCATTTCTGGCAGTGCCCAGCAATATTTCGGCCAAAAGCAAGAAGCTCAGCGGCATGTACACCATGCCTGACGGCAACTTTTATTTTCGGGATATCGATCTGAAGCCGTAAATAAACCTTGTTGCATGTACGGGAGAGCGTTCTCCCGTACATAGGATCCAAGATGTTCACTTATATTGTTAAACGAATTCTGGGCATGCTTCCAACGTTGTTGTTGGTGGTATTGGCCGTATTTTTATTCGTGCGTATGCTGCCGGGCGACCCTGCTCGACTGGCCGCGGGGCAAGACGCCGACCTGGAAACCGTTAATCTGGTGCGCCAGGAACTGGGGCTTGATAAGCCATTGCCGGTTCAACTGACCCGATACGTGGTGGATTTGCTGCACGGTAATCTGGGCACATCGCTACGCACGAAACGTCCGGTGGCGGTCGTGATTGCCGAGCGCTTCATGCCGACGATGTGGCTGACGCTCATCAGTATGGTCTGGTCGGTTATTTTTGGCATGGTAATCGGGATCGTGTCTTCCGTATGGCGCAATCGCTGGCCGGATCGCTTATGCATGACCCTGGCCGTCTCGGGCATTTCGTTTCCAGCCTTTGCCTTGGGGATGGTGCTGATACAGATTTTTTCGGTGCAATTGGGGTGGTTGCCTACTGTGGGCGCCTCCAGTCCCAGCCATTACATTCTGCCTTCCATCACGCTGGGGGCGGCCGTGGCTTCGGTGATGGCCCGATTCACCCGGGCTTCGTTTATTGAGGTCATGCAAGAAGACTACGTGCGTACGGCTCGCGCCAAAGGCGTATCCGAGTTGCTGGTCGTGGCCAAGCACACCTTGCGCAATGCCATGATCCCGGTGGTCACCATGATGGGCCTGCAATTCGGGTTCCTGCTTGGCGGGTCGATTGTGGTCGAGGTCGTGTTTAGCTGGCCTGGCATGGGCAGCTTGCTGATCGACGCCGTCACCGCGCGGGACTACCCCGTCATACAGGGCCTGGTCTTGTTGTTTTCCTTCGAGTTCATTGCGATTAATCTGGTGGTCGATGTGCTGTACGGCGCGATTAATCCCGGCATCCGATATAAATAAGGATATTGATGGATACCATCGCTCAGAATGAAATTACGGCGCATGTACAAACGGCGGGCGTGCGATTATCGAATACCGTCAGAACGCCGTGGTCCGAATTTTGGCGTAAGTTGCGCAAGCAGAAGCTCGCCGTCGCAGCGGGGCTGTTTTTGGTATTTCTGGTCGTTGTCGCCATTATTGCCCCCTGGATTGTTCCTTACGACGCCGAGAATTTTTTCGACTACGACTCTCTGAATGCCGGGCCGTCGTTGCTGCATTGGCTGGGCGTGGATTCGCTGGGGCGCGATATATATAGCCGGATATTGATGGGGTCTCGAATCTCTCTGGCCGCGGGCTTCCTGTCCGTTGCGCTAGGAGGGGTTGTCGGTACCTTCCTGGGTTTGATGGCGGGTTACTACGAGGGCTGGTGGGAACGGATTACCATGCGGATATCCGATGTGCTGCTGGCCTTTCCAGGCATTCTTCTGGCGATTGGCGTGGTCGCTGCGATGGGATCGGGCATGATCAATGTCATTGTGGCGGTGGCGGTATTCAGCGTGCCTGCATTTGCCCGCCTGGTTCGCGGCAATACCTTGTCGATAAAACACATGACCTATGTAGAAGCGGTGCGCAGCGTGGGCGCATCCGATTGGACAATTATTTTCCGGCATATCTTGCCCGGCACGATTTCGCCCATTGTGGTGTACGGCACCATGCGCGTGGGCACCTCGATTATTACGGCGGCGAGCCTGTCGTTTTTGGGTTTGGGCGCGCAGCCGCCTACGCCAGAGTGGGGCGCCATGCTTAACGAGGCCCGGTCCGATATGGTGCTGGCACCGCATGTGGCGATTTTTCCGGCCCTGGCCATATTCGTAACGGTGCTGGCGTTTAACCTGCTCGGAGATGGCTTGCGCGATGCGCTCGATCCCAAGCTCGATACAAAATAAGCACTGGCAATGACTCAACTAAAACAAAGCGCCCCTCGCATCGGGGTGTTGCAGGCCGGGCCTTTGAACCTGATCTCGGATGTCCCGGGCATTACGGTGGGCCATGCGACGCACGCCGATGCGCAGATACAAACAGGTGTGACGGTACTGCGGCCTCATGCGGGAGACTTATTTCAAGACAAGGTTCCGGCGGCCGCTACCGTACTGAACGGTTTTGCCAAAAGCATAGGGTTGTTGCAACTCGATGAACTGGGGGTGCTTGAAACCCCAATTGCATTGACCAACACGTTTAGCGTCGCGGCGGTGGCGCAGGGGCAGGTTCGCCAGGCGATTGCCGCCAATCCGGAAATCGGCCGTTTGCTGCCGACGGTCAACCCGCTGGTGTTCGAGTGCAACGATGGCTACCTGAACGACATTCAGGCGATGGCGCTGACCGAGCATGATTACCTGATGGCGTTCGATTCTGCGCAGCAGCGCTTCGGGCAAGGCGCTATCGGGGCAGGGCGGGGCATGTCGTGCTTTCAACTGAAAGGGGGTATAGGCTCGGCTTCACGGCAAACGCCAGGTGCCGATCCTTATACGGTAGGCGCGTTGGTGCTTGCCAACTTCGGCAAATTACCCATGTTGACGGTTGGTGGCCATTTGGTCGGGCCGCGCTTGCAGGCGAAGATTGGCGGCCACGACGATTCCGTGGAAAAGGGCTCCATTATTATTCTGGTCGCCACCGACGCGCCGCTGGACTCGCGGCAGTTGCGGCGCTTGTCTTTGCGTGCTGGCGTTGGCTTGAGCCGGACGGGGTCGGTCTTCGGCCATGGCAGCGGCGATGTGGCTTTGGCCTTTTCAACGGCTTATACCATCCCGCATTTGCCTGTGCGCAAGATGCCGTGCGTGGCGTTATTGCATGATGTGCTTCTGGACCCTTTGTTTCAGGCGTGTGCCGAGGCGGTGGAGCAAGCCATCGTGAACGCATTATGGAGTGCCGAATCGATCCAGGGACGAAATGGGCATTGGCGCACGAGTATTGCCGACCTGATACCGGATTGGCAGCAATGGTTGAACACGACAGGGGATTAGCGTGAGAATTTTGATTTCAGCGGATATCGAAGGCGTTGCGGGAGTTTTTCATGCCGAGCAGACCCGTCCCGGCAACCCGGAGTACGAGCGAGCCCGCCTGTGGATGACGCAAGAAGCGAATGCGGCCGTCGAGGGGGCGTTTGATGGCGGCGCCACCGAGGTTCTGGTCAATGATTCGCATGGAAACTTTCGCAATCTTTTGCTTGATCATCTGGACCGGAGAGCGCGCTATATACAGGGCAAGCCACGGTATCTGGGCATGATGACCGGGCTCGAATATGATTGCGATGCTGTCTTTATGGTTGGCTTCCATTCCCGGGCGCAGGGCCGGGGCGTATTGGCGCACACAATCAGCAGTTTTGCGTTTTCTCGCGTCGTATTCAATGGTCTCGAATTGGGCGAGCCGGGCTTATATGCGGCCTTGGCTGGCGAGCGTGGTGTTCCTGTCGTACTGGGTACGGGCGATAATGTTTTTATCGAAGAAAATGCAGACCTTTTATCCAGCGCTATGTGGGTGGAGACCAAACAGGCTTCAGGCCTGAATAGTGCCTGCACCCTGACGCCGCTTGCGTCCCAGGAAGCGATACGCAGTGCCGCTGAGCAGGCAATATCGCGAGTTGCCCAGTCAAGACCCTTTGTCATCGCCGCACCTATCGATTGTGTGCTGACTACGACAACCAGTGGCATGGCAGATTTATTTTGCCAGTGGCCAACGCTGGAGCGTATTGACGGGGTAACGGTAAGGTTTCATGCCGATACGGTTGAGTCGGCGGTCCGGATCCTCAACTGTTTGTCGGCCATGTCGGCGATGCTGCGCTAGGGGCGCAATAACACGGTGCAGCGCATCGTAACGCGACGAAATAACTGCTTTTCTTCAAGCTCTCGCGATTTAAAAACCTTAGGCATATTATCCATTGCATCGAGCTATGGCGCTTGCCTTCGCGATCATGAAAATGGTCTCGACAGGTTCGGCCGGCACCATGCTTCTAAGGAATTTCCGGGAGTTTATATCGTGAAAAAAGTATTGACCATCGCCGCATTATTTTCGCTGCTGGGTGGATGCGCCGTCTATGTGCCGAGGCATCAGGCCGTCGTAGTTCGCCCAGGAGTCGTCGCCGTTCGCCCTTATGCGCCGCCTGTCGTGGTGGCTCGCCCCTATCGTCGCCCTTATTACTATGGGCCGTACTATTGAAGCGATGGCCAACGTCTGGAGCGGCGCGCAGGGCGATCTGCCGGCGTTCAGGCTTTAGGCAAATTTACGTGTACGGGCTGCGCGGCAAGCAGGGCAACCAGGCTTGCCGACGGTACGCTGATCATATAGCCACGGCGTCCGCCATTGAGGTAAATGACTGGATAGTCCAGCAAGCTCGCTTCCACCCAGACGGGCATTTTCTTGCGTGTTCCAAAGGGTGAAGTGCCGCCTACTTGGTAGCCCGAATGCTTTTGTGCGATGTCAGGCGAACAGGGGGCGATTTTTTTGGCGCCGATCTGGCGGGCCAGATTTTTAGTGGATACTTCGCAATCGCCATGCATGAGTACGATCAGGGGGTGGGTGTGCTCATCTTCCATGATGAGTGTTTTGGCCACTACATGTGGGTCTACGCCCAGTTGCCGCGCCGCTTCGGCGGCGCCTCCGTGGTCCAGATACTCGTAGGGATACTCGTCAAAGGCAATTTTGTGCTGCTTTAAAAATTGCGTGGCGGGGGTTTCGGAAACGTGTCTGGATTTGTTCATGAGAGGTCAGCGTGTTTTTACCCGCGCGGGTGGTGTTTGGCATGCAAGGACTTGAGTCGTTCGCGTGCAACATGAGTATAAATCTGCGTGGTCGAAATATCGGCATGCCCCAATAGCATTTGAACCACCCGCAAATCGGCGCCGTGATTAAGCAGATGCGTGGCGAACGCATGGCGTAAAACGTGAGGGGACAGGGGTGTGTGTATATCGGCCTGCAACGCGTATTTCTTGACGATCAGCCAGAATGACTGGCGTGTCATGGCCGCCGCCCGGGCGGTCACGAAGAGGGCATCGCAGCGGCGGGATCTGAGCAGGGCGGGGCGGGCCTGCGCCAGATATTGTTCGATCCAGTAAGCCGCTTCGGCCCCCATGGGGACCAGGCGGTCTTTGCCGCCTTTGCCCATGATGACACGCACCACGCCTTCGTTCAGGCTGACATCAAGCAGGTTCAGATTGACCAGCTCTGATACGCGCAAGCCTGTGGCGTACAGGGTTTCCAGCATGGCCCGATCCCGCAGGCCCAGGTCGGTGCGTTCGTGAGGCGCTTGCAGCAACTGTTCGACCTGATCTTCGGACAAGGTTTTTGGAAAACGGGCAACACGCTTGGCCGCGCGCAGGGTCAGGCACGGATCGTCGATGACGTGGCCCTGCCGCATCGCCCATAGGTAATAACGCCTCAGCGCCGCCAGGCGCCGGTTCGAGGTGCTGGCCTTGGTCGTGGCGTGGCGGGCCGCAAACCATTCCTGGATGTCCGCTGCCTGTGCCGCGTCCAGCCCGGTGCTTCCGTGGCCAGCCAGCCATTGCGCAAAAGCGGTAAGGTCGCGGCGGTAGGCGGCCAGGGTGTTGTCGGCCAATCCGTCTTCGAGCCAGACGGCGTCTATGAACGAATCGATTGAGGCGGGCGGCGAGAATGTCAAAAGGGTTTCCGTAGGGGGTAAGAACATCCCGGTATTGCGAGTCAATTCTAAACGGTTTGGATTGACTACCGTTATATACCTGTATATATTTCGCTTCAGGCCGGATGATATTTTGTACGAAGGGTTTTGTAGCGGCACCCCTTGTGGGTGCCATCCAGCCAATAAAAAGGGGTAAGCGGTGAAAGGACGGCTATCGGCAGTGTTTATGGCTTTGACGGTTCTCGGGTACATGTCCACGGCATCTGCCGGCCAGGTGGTGGTGTCTGCGGCGGCGAGCCTGACCAACGCTTTCAAGGCGGCGGCCGTGGCGTTTGAGTCGGATCATCATGACGTTCAGATTCTGCTGACTTTTGGCGCTTCGGACGTTGTTCTGCAGCAGATCATCAACGGGGCGCCGGCCGATGTGTTTGCTTCGGCCGACCAGAAGGCGATGGACAAAGCGGTTGCAGCCAAAGTGATCGAGCCCGCCTCGCGTCAGGATTTTGCGCGCAATGAGGTGGTTCTGATTGTGCCGGCAGACAGCAAACTGGGTTTACGATCGGTGGACGATTTAAAGCGCGCTGACGTCAAGCGCGTCACCTATGGCAATCCGGCATCGGTGCCGGTGGGCCGCTACACCATGGCATCGCTGAAAAAGGCTGGCCTGTGGGAGTCCTTGCAGGCCAAATCGATACTGGCGCAAAATGTGCGCCAGGCGCTGGATTACGTTGCGCGCGATGAAGTGGATGCGGGCTTTGTGTTTGGCACGGATGCCGCCATCATGCCCACCACCGTAAAAGTCGTGCAGCACCTGGCGTCGCCGCAGCCGGTGCTGTATCCGATTGCCTTGACTTTGCGCGGGCAGCACAACCAGGATGCCCAGGCGTTTATAAAATTCGTGCTTTCGCCGCAAGGCCAGGCGGTTCTGGCGCGGTACGGGTTCAAGAAGCCTTGATACACGAACTTAGCATTCCCTTATTGTTGTCGCTGAAGGTTGCCGGTTGGGCAACCTTGTTTGCGATGGTGCTTGGCGTTGGCCTGGCGTTTGGTTTGTCGCGGTGGCGTTCCGTCTGGTGCGATTTGGTCGATTCGGTGCTGACGCTGCCCCTGGTATTGCCGCCTACCGTGATGGGCTATTACCTGCTGGTTCTGTTCGGTCGCCGTGGCTGGTTGGGGGAGTTTCTGGCCAGATGGGGAATTGACCTGGTGTTTACGTGGCAGGGCGCCGTGATGGCCGCGACGGTTGTTGCATTCCCTCTGGTTTTGAAGTCGGCCCGGGCCGCGTTCGAAGAGATCGATCCGCAGATGGAAAACGCAGCGCGTGTTCTGGGCGTTAGTGAAACGGCGTTGTTTTTCAGGGTGGTACTGCCCCTGGCGTTGCGTGGAATATTTGCCGGCGTTCTGTTGGCCTTTGCGCGTGCCCTTGGCGAATTCGGCGCCACTCTGATGATCGCCGGCAGCATACCCGGGCGAACGCAGACCTTGTCGATTGCCATCTACGAGGCGGTTCAGGCAGGCGACGATGGCCTGGCCACGTTGCTGGTGCTGATTGTTTCGCTGACGTGTGTTGTCGTGCTGTGGGCCGCCAGCCGGCTGGTGCCCCCGCATGCACGTAATGCCACGGGCGTGCGGGGGCTGCGATGAAGATTGAACTATGCATTCGGCGCCGCCTCGTTTCGCGTGATCGCGAGTTTGCTCTTGATGTGACGCTTGATACCGATACGCGCCGAGTGGCGTTGTTCGGCCCATCGGGTGCGGGCAAGACCTTGACCATTCAGGCGGTTGCAGGGCTGATGCGGCCCGATCAGGGGCGCATCGCCATCAATGGCCGGGTTTTGTTCGACTCTGAAAAGCAGATAGATGTGGCACCCGCCGCGCGCAAGGTCGCGTATCTGTTTCAGGACTATGGACTATTTCCGCATTTGACGGTGCTGCAGAATATCTGCTTTGGCCTGAAAAAAGGTTGGCGCAATCCGGGGCGGCGCGATATTCCCGAGGCGGCGCGGCGCTGGATAGACACGTTTGAGCTGGAGGCCATTATCCACAGCCTCCCTGCGGAAATATCCGGCGGCCAGAAGCAGCGTGTTGCGCTGGCGCGCGCTCTGGCCGTCGAGCCCGATATATTGCTGCTCGACGAGCCGCTGGCCGCGCTGCATGCGGCGCTACGTAAAAAATTACGTATGGAACTGGCCGCGCTTCAACAACGGCTGGAAATTCCCATGATCGTCATTACTCATGATCCCGCGGATGTGCTGGAGCTGGCCGATGAGGTTTACGAAATAGGCGACGGGGTGATTACGGGGTCGGCCAGTCCTCGCGAGCTATTCGCCCGTGGGGATTGAGTCAGGGCGTTATTGATTTGATTGGCGGGGTTTTGGTGGCATGCCAAATGGTGATGGCACCCACAAGGGGTGCCGCTCCATGATCGACCGCCACGTCTTTGTAGCGGCACCCCTTGTGGGTGCCACGCGCCGCGGGCCCCGATCCTCCGCGTCGATCAACAAGATCAATCCGTCACGCCCAGCATCACGCTGGAGGCTTTGAAGATGGCGATGGCCGGATCGCCTTTTTTCAGGCCCAGCTTTGTGACGCCTTCGCGGCTGACCATGGCGGCGATGACGCGGCCGGCCCCTATCTCGATGCATACTTCGGAATTCACGGCGCCTACCGTGATGCGGCTGATGTGCCCCGGCAATTGGTTGCGCGCCGACAAGGCCAGTCCGGCACCGGGCCGGCCGACAATGACGGATGTGGCCTTGATGAAGGCCAGTGCGCGCCGGCCGGGTTTAAGTTTCAGGTTGCGCACGCTTTCGTGGGTGATCGATGCCACCAGCTCGCAACCATCGCCCATGTCCAGAATCACTTCATCGTTGACCGCTCCGGCCTTGATTTGCCTGACGGTGGCGGCCAGTTTGTTGCGGGCCGAAGTTTGAATCATCATGTGCCCAATCAGCTCCAGATTTGGTGTGGATTTATCGCCGGCGTTGGTCACTCTGGCAATAAAATGGCGGTGTTCGGCCTCTACCTTTTGGTAAATGTCGATCAGCTCGCGAGCGCGAGCAGTCAGCAGGGCGCCGCCGCCGCGCTGGCCGCCGGTGCTGCGCAACACCAATGGCTCGCCCGCCAGGTTGTTCATGGCATCCACCGCATCCCAGGCAGCCTTATAGCTGATGCCGATTTTTTTTGCCGCGGCGGTGATGGAGCCCTCTTGCCCGATGGCGGCCAGGAGTGCCATGCGCCTTTGGCTTCCCCAGTTCTGGTCGCCCGAGCTGAGGAAGATCGAGCCGGTGAGGGTGATTGCAGCGGCGCCAGAGGGTTTGCTTGGACGAGTAGCCATGGCGTATAAGTGTAAGCCCTGTGGCACGATAGCGGGGCTGCTTGCTTTACTATGCGGAAACAGCGCGGCACGGACGAGATGTGCGCGACGCTGTTGCGTGACCTTGTGGCGGTGTACGACCTGGGCGATACAAAAACGATGGACACCCAATTTGCTTCTATTTCACTGGCCGGCTTTACCGATCTGGACTGTGCGCAGACGGTGGTGCTGACTGTCAATAATCGCTATGCACGTCGGATTGTGTCTGAATTGTCTGCAAGGATAAGCGGCACGCAGCAGGTTATGGCGTTACCTGAAATCCTGCCTTTGAGTGCCTGGCTGCAACAAACAAGCGATCTGCTTGCCTTTCTGCCGCAGGCTACGCTGGCCGCGCATGCGCTGGATTCGTTTGGCGCACAGCAACTTTGGCAGCAAGTGATTGCGCAAGCGGAGTCCGATCGTATTTTGCTGGATATCGCACAGGCGGCGCGCCTGGCCAGCGATGCCGACCGCCTGCTGTCGGAATGGAAAATAACCATTGATGCCGAAGACGAAACGCGCGATTTTCGGCGCTTCAAAGCGTGGCGCAGCAGCTATCGAAGCCGTTTGGCGGCACTGGATGCCGAGGATGGCAATCTTGCCTATGAACGCGTCTGCCAGGCCATTGGCGCCGGGCAATTGAGGGTGCCGTTTCAAACCTTGGTGCTGGCGGGTTTTAACGACTGGTCGCCCCGCTTCCTGGAGCTGCTGCAAGCCCTGCGGCAGCAAGGGGTCGAGATCAGTGAATTGCGAATTCACACGCATCAGGCCGAGAGTGTCCGGCGCATTATGGCCAGCGATCCGGATTCGGAGTGGCGCCTGGCGGCCCAGTGGGCAGCAGAACGTCTGAGCTGCGATCCGCAGGGGCGTTATGCCATCGTGGCGGCCAGGCTTGAAACCGACGTGGCGTTTGCACACCGGGTTGTGCGCGAGGCACTGGACGCGGCCGTGGCCGATACGCCTTTGCTTTATAACGTGGCCGTTGGGCGGCCGCTCGCCGATTGGCCCCTGGCGCATGCGGCGCTGGCATGGCTCGATGCGTTCTGTGCGCTGGCGCAGGGCAAGCGTTGTCTGCCTGAAATAATGGGCCAAGCCTTGTTGGCAGGGCATTGCGTGGGCGAGGCGCCCGAGGCATCGGGGCGTGCGGCAATCGACGCCCGCTGGCGTAAAAAGGCGTGCATCGAGGTATCGGGGGCCGACTTCAACCAAGCCCTGGCCCAGTTTGCGCCGAACCTGGGACGAGCCTGGCAACGGCTCGTCGACGGTGTGCTCTGCGATACCGGGCCGGCCGCCATGGATTTCTGGGTACAGCGGTTCAGGCGGATGTTGCAGGGCCTGGGCTTTCCCGGCGAATCGGTGCTGGATAGCCATGCCTATCAAGTGATGGAGGCGCTCGAAGACGTGTTGTCGCGCTTGAGCCGGCAGGCGGCTGTGCTGGGCGGGGTGGATTTTTACGCGGCCGTGAATCTGCTCAGGCAGTTGGCGGTTGAAACGCCGTTTCAACCGCAACGCGACCCGGCAGCCCGCCTGGATGTGCTGGGTTTTCTGGAAGCGGAAGGGGGCGTTTGGGATGGGGTATGGGTTATGGAATTGACCGACGAGATTTTGCCGGCGGCTCCCAAGCCCAATCCCTTTATCGCGCCGGCCGCGTTACGCCGCGCCAATGCGCCCCGAGCCACCGCCGAGCGCGAATTGCAATGGGCGCACGATATGTATGTGGCCTTGTGCTGCTGCGCGCCCCAGGTATGGGTAAGCCATGCTCAATTCGAAGGCGAGCGGCTGCTTCGTCCTAGCCCTTTCATCGCCGATCTGGCGGCCGAGGAGTGCGCCCCGCAGTCGGCCCCATGCATCCCGGCGGTGTTGGACAGCCTGCTCGACGAGCAAGGCCCCGCGCTCGACGCGGGCAGCGCTACTAAAGGTGGCATCGGTGTTATCGACACGCAGGCGCGCAACCCCATGTGGGCATTTGTGAAATATCGTTTGGGAGCCAGTCAGCTCGAGGGCTATGCCGAGGCGGCCGATCAAAATGCGCGCGGGATATTCCTGCATCGTGCCGTTGAACTCGTCTGGAGCATGATCGGCGACCAGTCGCACTTGCATTCTTTGCAGATCGACGCGCGTTTGCAGGAATTGGTGGAGCAGTCGGTGCAGCAGGCCGCGCAAGAGCACCTGGGTCATTATGGCGCCGTGCTCAAACGGCTGGAAACCGAGCGGGCATACAGCGTGGTGAATAGCTGGCTGCAGGTGGAAATGGCTCGAGAGCCGTTTCGGGTTCGTGAAATCGAGCACGGGTATCGTTGGTCGTACGGTGCGCTGGAGCTGAATTTACGCGTGGATCGTATTGATGAATTATCCGACGGACGCCTGGCCATCATCGACTACAAATCAGGTTCGGGGCGCATCGATCCCAAAGCCAACTGGATGCGCCGGCGTCCGATCGACGTACAACTGCCTTTGTATGCGGCCGTTTTGGCCGGGAACGAGGCGACGGTGGCGGCGCTGATATTGGCCAGGCTGCATGCCAGGCAGGTTGAGGTCAAGGGCTTGGCCGATGGCGGTTACGGCTTTGATGGCCTGGATTCTCCGTCCGATTGGCCGGAGTTTTCGGCGTACTCCTGGGCGCAGGTTCTGGAGCAATGGCGAGGCGCCATAGAGCTCCTGGCGCAGGAATACGCGGCGGGCGTGGCCAGCAACCGGATTGTGCAGCCTGCGGATATGGACTATTGCGATGTGTTGCCGTTCCTGCGCCTGAACGAAGAGGCCCGGCATGACAATTAAGCAGCCAAGCGATAGCGCCCAACGCCTGGCGGCGGTCGACCCTGCGCGATCATTTATCGTTCAGGCGCCGGCCGGATCGGGTAAAACCGAGTTGCTGACCGATCGCATTCTGGCCTTGCTGGCCACCGTCAGGCGGCCTGAAGAGATTGTGGCGATCACCTTTACGCGCAAAGCCGCTTCGGAAATGCATGCGCGCGTCCTGGCCAAGCTGCAGGCGGGACAGGCGCCTGCGCCCGACGAGCCCCATAAGCAGCACAGCTGGCAGCTGGCCCGGCAAGCCATGCAGCGTGATGCCGATCTGGGCTGGAATCTGTTGCAGTACCCGGCTCGCCTGAGCATACGCACCATCGATTCCTTTTGTGCTCATCTGGCGCGCGCCATGCCGTGGCTAAGCGCCCTGGGCGGCTTGCCTGTCATTACCGACGATGCGCGCGAACACTATGAGGCGGCCGCCAGTGCAACCCTGGCGATGATTGACGATTCAGAGCCTGTCGCGCATTTCGTCGCCCATATGGACGTCGACACGCGGGCGGCGCAAAGCCTGCTGGCCGATATGCTGGCCAGTCGCGATCAATGGCTGCCTTTGCTGGGTCAAGGCGCCGACGCGCAACAATTGCTGGAGTTCCTGAACGAAACCCTGGAAGAGGATTTGCAGCGTTTGGCGAAAACCATGCCGGCGGGCTGGGCCGAGCAACTGGCGTCCAGCGTTTCCCGCGCGGCAGAGAACCTGGCGGCGGGCAGTGGCTCTCTGGATTTGAGCGCCTTGCGAGGCTGGCAGGGTGAGTCCTTCGGCACCAGCCTGCCTGATCTTGAAAAATGGCAGGCGCTCTCCCGGGTTTTGCTGACCGCGGGCAATAGCATGCGCCGCAAGGTCGACAAGCGGCAGGGTTTTGAGGCGAAGTCCGATTACAAGGAAAATTTTTCGGCCTGGATAAATGGGGTTGATGACGCGGCGGGCTGGATAGCCCCTCTGGCTGATGTGCGTTGTGCGCCTGCCGAAGGTTATAGCTCCGATCAGATCGAAACCCTGCAGGCGCTTATCCAGGTTCTGTGGCTGGCCTCGGCGCAATTGCGTGTGCGTTTTACGGAAACAGGCGAGGTCGATTTCATCGAAATTGCCCAGCGTGCGCTCCAGGCGCTGGGCGAGGTTGACGATCCCAGCGACTTGTTGCTGAAACTTGATGTGGCCATCAAGCATTTGCTGGTCGACGAGTTCCAGGACACCAGCCAGTCGCAGATCGATTTGCTGGATCGCCTGACCGCGGGCTGGACGCCCGATGATGGGCGAACGGTGTTTCTGGTGGGCGACCCCATGCAATCCATTTATCGTTTTCGCAAGGCTGAGGTCGGCCTGTTTCTGAAGGTACAGGCGCAGGGTTTGAGCAATGTGAGCCTGACGTCTTTGTCGTTGAAAGATAATTTTCGCTCGCAGGCCGGTGTCGTGAAATGGGTGAACCAGACCTTCAGACCACTGTTTCCCGCCGACGCCAATCCTGCCATGGGCGCGATCCCCTACTCGCCGTCCAGCGCATTCAATGAAGCCTTGCCGGATTCTGCGATGATGTTGCATCCGGTATGGGGCGACGTCGGGGACGATATTGCCGAGGCGGACAGCGCTTCGTTCCAGGCTGAATCCATTGCGGTCGAGCTGGCCCGGGAGGCCTTGCAGCGTCATCCCGACAGCGAGCATCCCGTGGCCGTCCTGGTCCGGGCCCGCTCTCATCTTGGAGGCCTGGTGCATCGTTTTGCACAAGAGAATATTGCGTGTCGAGCGGTCGAGCTGGTGTCGCTCAGATCGCGACAGGTGGTCAGTGACCTGGTGCAGTTGGCCAGGGCTTTATCGCACCCGGCCGACCGGCTGGCATGGCTGTCGGTGTTGCGCTCGCCCGTTTGCGGCCTCACGCTGGACAGCCTGCACGCCCTGTTTGGCGCCGATCACTACGTGAGCGTGCCGTCCGTATTGTCGGCGTGGCTTGCGCGCGATGCGCAAGGCGAAGCTGGTCTTGCGCCTTCTGAAGCGTTGCGCCTGCGGCGCAGCGCGCCCATATTGCTGGATGCCCGCAACCAGGCGGGTACGGTGCCTTTTGCGGCCTGGCTGCAAAATTGCTGGACGCGGTTGGGGGGTCTTGCCGTCTATCCGGGGGCGGGCGATCGGGCCGACGCGGAGCAGATGTTTCGCCTGATTGAAAAGCTGGCGCCCTACGGATCACTGAATCCGGCCGATCTGGATGCCGGCCTGGACGGCCTGTATGCGGCGCCCAACAGTGGCAGCCATGCCGTGGAGGTCATGACCATACACAAGTCCAAGGGCCTGCAGTTCGATACGGTCATTTTGATGGGCCTGGAGCGCCGTCCGCATTCCGACACGCCGCCATTGATACGTTTTGAGCAAAGCGAGGGCCGCTTGTTGCTGGGGCCGATCCGGCATCGTGCCTCGGAAGAGACCGAGCCTGTTTCGGTTTATCTTGCCGAGCGGGAAAAAAAGCGCGCCAGCTACGAAACGGATCGTCTGCTTTATGTGGCCGTCACTCGGGCGCGCGAGCGGCTGCATTTAATTGCCAGGCTAAGCCTGGATGACTCGGGCGCGATCAAAAAGCCTCCGGCGGGCAGCTTATTGGGGCGCTTGTGGGACCACATCGAGCAGCCGTCTGCTCCGCGGGCAGGGCCGTCCGAAGGCATGACGCAAACGGTATCCGTGCAGGCGTCGACTCCTGCGGCAGGCCCGCGCCGATTGATTCGTATCCATTCCGATCACCTGCCCGCGCCTGAATTGCTTGCGGTTGCGCCGGCGCGCGGCGCCGCCTGGGAGTGGCGCGCCGACGCGGGCGACGAGGCGATCATCGGCACAGTGGCGCACGCCTGGCTCGAGCGCATGGGCAAAGACGGCGTGGATCGGTGGCCGGCCGCCCGCATCAGTGCAAGTCTGGCGGTCATGAGAAAACAGCTTGGTCGAGCCGGTGTGGCCGAACCGGCGCTCGATGCCGCCGCCGGCACCCTCGCCCAAACGCTGCTGGCGACTGTGGCGAGCACGCGCGGGCAGTGGCTGCTGAGCGCCGCCCAGGCTTACCGCGAGTGGTCCTTGCTGGATATGACGGGGCGGGTATCGGTGATCGATCTGGCCATTTCGCGCGAAGACGGCTGGCTGGTGGTCGACTATAAAACCGGGATTCCCCGGCCTGACGAAAGCCGCGAGGCTTTTGCCTCGCGCATGCGCGAGCGCCATGGCCCGCAGATCCAGCGTTATTGCGCCCAGGTATCGGCCCTGGACGGCCGCGCTGCCCGCGGCGCGCTTTATTTTCCGCGGGCTGATATCTGGGTGGAGTATCAAAAGCCGTGACGAATCAGTGCTTTGCGTGGGGCCATTGGCATGCCGGCGTGGCGGCGCCCAACACCTGTTAAACTTCCAATCGGCGGGCCCCTTCGCATGGTTCGGCGGTGAACCTGGTCAGGTCGGGAACGAAGCAGCCATAGTCGCTTAGGATCAGTGCCGAAGTCAGGCTCGCCTTTTCTTGTTTTAGCCATGTTTGGCTTTCAAATACCCCCCAAGTCCGCCCGAATCCGGTAAACTTTTCGTTTCACCCGCGGTAATTCTGGGGTTCATACTCTCGCATGACGTATCTGGTACTGGCGCGTAAATGGCGGCCTCGTTCATTTGACACTCTAATCGGGCAGGACCATGTGGTTCGGGCGCTGACACACGCGCTGTCGACGCAACGCCTGCATCATGCGTGGCTCTTTACCGGAACCCGCGGCGTAGGCAAGACGACGCTATCGCGCATTCTGGCCAAATCCCTGAATTGTGAAACCGGCATTACCGCCACCCCCTGCGGCGTGTGCCGCGCCTGCACCGAAATCGACGCAGGCCGTTTTGTGGATTATCTTGAACTCGACGCCGCCTCCAATCGAGGTGTCGACGAAATGACGCAGCTGCTTGAAGCGGCGGTGTATGCGCCCAGCGTCGGCCGCTTCAAGGTCTACATGATCGACGAAGTGCATATGCTCTCGGGGCATGCGTTCAATGCGATGCTCAAAACGCTGGAAGAGCCGCCGCCTCATGTCAAATTCATTCTGGCCACGACCGACCCGCAAAAAATCCCCGTCACCATCTTGTCGCGCTGCCTTCAGTTCAATCTGAAGCTGATGACCGCAGAGTCCATGGTGGCTTACCTGCAAAATGTGCTCGAGCACGAAAACATTCCGTGCGAGACGCCGGCTTTGCGTTTGCTTGCGCAGGCCGCGGCGGGTTCGATGCGCGATGCCTTGTCGCTCACCGATCAGGCTATTGCCTATAGCGCGGGTAATCTTACCGTCGAGGCCGTGCAAGGCATGCTGGGCACTATCGACCAGCGCCATTTGATACGCCTGCTGCAGGCCTTGTCGGCGGCGAGCGCGCAAGAGGTCTTGCTGGTGGCCGATGAACTCGCCACGCGCGGCCTGTCGTATTCAGGTGCGCTGGCCGATCTGGCGGTACTGTTGTCGCGTATCGCGATCGAGCAACGCGTGGGCGGCACCATTTCTCACGACGACCCCTTGGCCGACGACATGGTGGGGCTGGCGGGGCAGATGCATCCCGATCTGGTTCAGTTGTTTTATTCGGTGGCGGTGCATAGCCGCAACGAGCTGACGCTGGCTCCCGACGAGTACGCCGGATTTGTCATGGCGTGCCTGCGCATGCTGGCTCTGGCGCCTGCGCCCACCGGGGAAGGGGGCGGCGAAAGACGCTCGATACCACCGGCCGCGCAGGCGGCGCCGGATCTTTCGCTGCGGGTCGCTGCCCCAGCGGAGCCGGTCGCTACCGCTGCGGCGCCGCAGCCTGTTCCATTACCTGAAAGGTCGCCTGTGTCGGCGCCTCTTCCGGCATCTGCGCTTCCTGTCGATGGCGCCCACAAGGGGCGCCGCTACACGAATCCACCCGAATTGTCTGGCCGCGAACCCCTATCTGCCACCGAATCCATAATTGCGCCCGAAGCCATACCTGCCTCTAAATCTGTTTCTGCCTCTAAACCCGCGCCTGTTTCTGAATCTGTGCCCGAATCTGTTTCTGCGCCAGCCCTCGCGCCTGCGCCGCGGCCGGATACGGTTCCTGCCTGGGACGATGAGCCGGGCGTCGACGTGGCGCCGGTCGACGAAGCCGACATCATGGATGCGGCGGCTCCGGATGATTACGACCTGGGGGCACCCCTCGATCTGCAGGCCGACATGGCGCCTGCCTTTGCGGCTGAACGCAGCAGGGCCAAGACTCCCAAGTTGCGCAGCATGAATGCGAAGGCGTGGCCTGCGTTGGCCGCGCAGTTGCCCTTGACCGGCCTGGCGGCCGAACTGGCGCGCCAAAGCGAATGGCTGGGAGCCCAGGGAGATCAGGTCAACCTGCGCGTGGCCGTGCGGTCGCTGGCCGAAAGCCCCGGAAAATCTCGTCTTTGTACGGTGCTTTCCGAGTATTTCGGGAGCGTGATTTCGCTGCAGGTCGAATACGGCGAAACGGGGGACGAAACCGCCCACGCGGTCGAGCAGGCGCGTCGCGCTAGCCTGCAGCAGGAGGCCGAACGTGCCGTTCGCGACGACCCGGTGGTCCAGGCCCTGATCGGCGATTTCGGGGCTCAGGTAGTGCCTGGTTCGATTCGGGCTTCTGTTATTTCCAAGGCGGCCTAGGCGGCGCGCATAAAATTTTTTATTCAGGAATGGATCATTATGATGAAAGGCCAGATTGCAGGTTTGATGCGACAAGCCCAGCAGATGCAGGAAAACATGAAGAAGGCCCAGGACGCCTTGGCGGAGATCGTGGTCGAAGGCGCCTCGGGCGGGGGCCTGGTGAAGGTGTCCATGACGTGCCGCCATGATGTCAAGCGCGTCACGATCGATCCGGCGCTATTGGCCGACGATAAAGACATGCTCGAAGATCTGGTGGCCGCAGCCTTCAACGATGCACTGCGCAAGGCGGAAGCGACTTCACAAGAAAAAATGGCGTCGGTGACCGCCGGCATGCCCCTGCCTCCCGGGATGAAGCTGCCGTTTTGATGGATGCTCCGCTACCCGAGCCCGAACCGCTCAAGGCATTGATCGAAGCCTTGCGTCGTTTGCCTGGCGTCGGCGTGCGTTCGGCGCGCCGCATGGCGTACTACATGCTGCAATATGACTTGACCGGCGCGGATCTGCTTAGCCGCGCCTTGTCGGGCGCGGTGCAGGGCCTGCGGCATTGCGCGCGTTGCAATAGCTTTACCGAAGATGAAGTCTGCGTCACCTGCCTTAATCCCAAGCGCGACCCCTCGCTTCTCTGCGTGGTGGAGACCCCTGCCGACCAGAACATGATCGAGTCCAGCCATGGTTATCGGGGTTTGTATTACGTTTTGATGGGTCGCCTGGCGCCTCTTGAAGGAGTGGGGCCGCAAGAGCTGCAGTTCGACCGCTTGTTGCAGCGGTCAAGCGATGGGCTTGTGCGCGAAGTCATTCTGGCCACCAACTTTACGGCTGAAGGTGAAACGACAGCGCATTATTTGTCCGAGCTGTTTCGGGCCCAGGGCTTGTCGGTGACGCGTCTGGCCAGGGGCGTGCCGGCGGGCAGCGAACTGGAATATGTCGATGCGGGCACCATTGCCTGGGCAATTATGGAGCGGCGCATTACGTAGAGCTGAATTGCGTAGCGGTAAAAAGTGATAAGAGTTAGTGCTTTACCCAATTAGATTGGGCGAAATTGTCTTGTAATATCGGAACAGGCGCGTGGCGCAGGCTTTACTCAATTAACGGCTCAGGAGGTCTCTATGTCTATATCTCGTCGTGATTTACTTAAGTTGACTGGTGTAGCGGGCGCTGCGGCGGTCTTTCCCGCTTTGGTGCGCGCGCAGGGGATCGAGAAGAAAGAGGTGCAAATTGCAGTAGGCGGCCAAGCGCTTATTTATTACCTGCCGTTGACTATCGCCGAACTCAAGGGTTACTTCAAGGATGAAGGGCTCACCGCCAAAGTCATCGATTTTGCGGGTGGCTCCAAAGCCTTGCAAGCGGTGGTGGGGGGCAGCGCCGACGTGGTTTCGGGCGCCTTCGAACATACCATTATCTTGCAGTCCAAAGGGCAGTTCTATCGCACCTTTGTACAGCAGGGCCGTGCGCCCATGATTGTCTTGGGCGTATCGACCAAAACCATGGCCCACTATAAAACGCCCGCCGACCTCAAGGGCAAGAAAATCGGCGTTACGGCGCCTGGTTCTTCCACGAATATGATGGCCAGCTTCTTCCTGGCCAAGCACGGCCTCAAGCCCGCCGATGTTTCCTTTATTGGAGTGGGAGCCGGCGCGGGCGCCATTACGGCTTTGCGTACCGGGCAGATCGATGCCATCGCCAACCTGGATCCGGTGATCAGCACGCTGGTGCACACTAAAGAACTCAAGGTCATCGCCGACACACGGACGCTTAAAGATACGCAGGAAATTTTTGGCGGGAACATGCCGTCGGGCTGCCTTTATACCTCGCAGGCTTTCATCGATAAAAATCCCAATACGGTTCAGGCCATGGCCAATGCCATGGTGCGCGCCGACAAATGGATACAGGCGGCCAGCTTCGACGATATCGCCAAAACGGTGCCCAAAGGCTATTTGTTGGGCGATCCCGACTTGTATAAATTGGCCTTGCAAGGCAATAAAGAAGCGCTCTCGCCCGATGGCATGGTGCCGGCGGACGGCCCCGAAACGGCACTCAAGGCGCAGGCCGCGTATATTCCGAATTTCCCGATAAGCAAAATCGATGTCTCCAAAATATGGACCAACGATTTCGTGATCAAAGCCAATAAGAAATACCCTCATGCCTGATGCCGCGCTGACGCTCGACAACATTACCTGTACGTTCGTATCGCACGAGGGCGGTCAACAACGTTACACCGCGGTCAAAGATGCAACGCTGGCGATAGCGCCGGGCGAATTCGTCTCGGTCGTGGGCCCAACGGGTTGCGGCAAATCCACCCTGCTCAATGTCGGGGCGGGCCTTTTGGCCCCTTCGTCGGGGCAGGTCAAGGTTTTTGGCGAACCGCTGCTGGGCATCAATAGTCGCGCCGGCTACATGTTCCAGGGCGAGGCCTTGCTGCCCTGGCGCAATGCGCTCGATAACGTTACCACCGGCCTGGAGTTTGCGCATGTGCCGCGCGCCGACGCCCAGCGCCTGGGCAACGAATGGCTAAAGCGGGTGGGCTTGGGAGGCTTTGAGAATCGTTATCCGCACCAGATGTCGGGCGGCATGCGCAAGCGCGCCATGCTGGCGCAAACACTGATACGCGACCCCGACATCATCCTGATGGACGAGCCCTTTTCAGCTCTTGACGTGCAGACCCGGCAATTGATGGAAAACGAGGTACTCGCATTGTGGATGGCCAAACGCCGCGCGGTTCTGTTCATAACGCATGACCTCGATGAAGCGATCGCCATGAGCGACCGGGTCGTGGTGCTTTCGGCGGGCCCCGCCACGCATCCTATCGGAGAATTCAACATCGACCTGGCTCGCCCGCGAGACGTAGCCGAAGTTCGCACCAACCCCCGGTTCGTGGAGTTGCATCGGGCGATCTGGGACGTGTTGCGTGAGGAAGTGCTAAAGGGCTACGCCCAACAGAAGCGGGCCTGAGATGTTCAAGTTCCTTAAACCCAATTCGGCCCCCATGCGCATTCTGCAAATTGCGCTGTTGGTGGCAATCCTGCTTGCCTGGCACATCGCGGCGCGGAATATCAATTTTGCGTTCTTCTTCGGCCAGCCCGTCGAGGTCGCCAAAGTTATCTGGGCCTGGTTCGTGACCAATGGGGATATCTATCAGCACCTGGGCGTTACGCTGACAGAAACCGTGCTGGCCTTCGTGATCGGGACGGTAACGGGTCTGGGCTTCGGGTTGTGGCTGGGGCTATCGCGCGGCGCAAGTGCGCTGCTCGATCCCTACATCACGGCGGCCAATTCCATGCCTCGCGTCATCCTCGCGCCGATTTTCGGCATGTGGTTCGGCCTGGGTATCTGGTCCAAAGTGGCGCTCGCGGTGACGCTGGTGTTCTTTATCGTATTTTTCAATGTCTATCGGGGCGTGCGCGAAGTCAGCACCACCTTGCTGGACAACGCGCGCATGTTGGGCGCGAATCGCCAGCAATTGCTGCGTTATGTGTACATCCCCTCGGCCACCAGTTGGGTGTTTTCGAGCCTGCATACGTCGGTGGGGCTGGCTTTTGTAGGTGCGGTGGTGGGCGAATACCTGGGGTCGGCAAGCGGCGTGGGCTACCTTATTCTGCAAGCCGAAGGTACCCTGGATGTGAACACTGTCTTTGCCGGGATTGTGGTGCTCACCGTTTTTGCGCTGCTGCTCGACGCTGTCGTCAGTTGGGTCGAAAACCGCATGCTGGTCTGGAAGCCCAAGTCGGGGGAGACCGAGAAGCTTTAGATATCACGGTATAATCCCAAGGTTTACTTACTGACTTTATTACCGGGGTTTACTGTGCTGTCGTCACTTTTTCCCGAGGGATCCGACGCGTTTCCTCCTGCAATTCTCGCTTTGGCGGACGGCACGATCTTCAGGGGCGTCTCGATTGGCGCTGAAGGTTATTGCGTCGCCGAGATCGTTTTCAATACCGCCATGACGGGTTATCAGGAAATCCTGACCGACCCCAGCTACAGCGGCCAGATTGTTACCTTGACCTACCCACATATTGGCAATACCGGCATTAATGACGAAGACGTCGAGTCTTCGCGCATTCATGCAGCCGGGCTTGTGATTCGCGATTGTTCGCTGCGGGTTTCCAACTTTCGGGCTACACGGTCATTGCCTGACTACCTCAAGGCTCAAGGTGTGGTGGCCATATCGGGCGTTGATACCCGTAAGTTGACACGCATTTTGCGCGATGGTGGCGCCCAGGGTGCCTGCATCCTGGTCGGCACTGATGATCAACAGGCCATCGATTTGGCTCGCGGCTTTCCGGGGATGTCGGGGCAGGATCTGGCCCGTGTCGTGTCGACCCGGAGTTCGCAAGAATGGGTCAATGGCAGCTGGCAACTGGGCCAGGGCTATAGCCACCCCAGCGCCGGCAAATACCATGTAGTGGCCTACGACTTCGGCGTGAAAACGAACATTCTGCGGCTGCTGGTTGACCGGGGTTGTCGCGTTACGGTGGTGCCCGCCCAGACGCCGGTGGCCGATGTCCTGGCGCTCAATCCAGACGGCCTGTTCTTATCCAATGGCCCGGGTGATCCGGAACCCTGTGATTACGCCATAGAGGCCACCAAGGTTGCGTTTGCCAAAAAAATCCCCTTGTTTGGAATCTGCCTGGGCCAGCAAATCATGGGTTTGGCCCTGGGCGGCCAGACCGTCAAGATGAAGACGGGCCATCATGGCGCCAATCATCCCGTTCAGGAATTGGCCACCGGCCGAGTGTTCATCACCAGCCAGAATCATGGTTTTGCGGTGGACGCGGCAAGCTTGCCCGCCAACGCGCGACCCACGCATATATCGCTGTTCGATGGAACGCTGCAAGGGTTTGAGTTGACCGATGGCCCGGCTTTCTGCTTTCAGGGACACCCGGAAGCCAGCCCAGGCCCGCATGATATTGCGGTGTTATTCGATAAATTCATCAGCCTGATGGCCGCAAAGAACTAAAAACAGAGCACTATGCCAAAGCGTACAGATCTAAAAAGCATTCTTATTATTGGCGCCGGCCCGATCGTGATCGGCCAGGCTTGCGAGTTTGATTACTCGGGAGCTCAGGCGTGCAAGGCGCTGATGGCCGAAGGCTATCGCACCATTCTGGTCAACAGCAATCCGGCCACCATCATGACCGACCCCGAGATGGCCGATGTGACCTACATCGAGCCGATCACCTGGCAGGTGGTCGAGAAAATCATCGAGATCGAAAAGCCCGATGCCTTGCTGCCTACGATGGGCGGGCAAACCGCTCTGAATTGCGCGCTGGATCTGGCACATCGCGGCGTGCTGGCCAAACATGGCGTCGAATTGATCGGAGCCAACGAACAGGCCATCGAAAAAGCCGAAGATCGCCAGAAGTTCAAAGTGGCCATGACCGCCATCGGGCTTGAGTCGGCCAAATCGGGTGTGGCGCATTCTTTGGATGAGGCCTGGGAAGTACAGCGGCGCATTGCCATACAGGCAGATACCGCGGGCTTTCCGGTGGTGATCCGCCCCAGTTTCACGATGGGCGGCTCGGGCGGCGGTATTGCCTATAACCCCGAAGAATTTGAAGCCATCTGCCGTCGTGGGCTCGAGGCGTCGCCCACCAGCGAACTACTGATCGAAGAGTCGCTGTTGGGCTGGAAAGAGTTCGAGATGGAGGTGGTGCGCGACAAGGCGGATAACTGCATTATTGTGTGCTCCATCGAAAACCTGGACCCCATGGGAGTGCACACGGGCGACTCGATTACCGTAGCGCCGGCGCAAACCCTGACCGATAAAGAATATCAGATCATGCGCAACGCGTCGATCGCGGTGCTGCGTGAGATCGGCGTTGATACCGGGGGGTCGAACGTGCAGTTCGCAGTTCATCCCGACACGGGCCGCATGATCGTCATTGAAATGAATCCGCGGGTGTCCCGGTCTTCGGCGCTGGCCTCCAAGGCTACGGGTTTCCCCATAGCCAAGGTGGCGGCGCGTCTGGCGGTGGGCTATACGCTGGACGAACTCAAGAACGAAATTACAGGGGGAGCGACGCCCGCTTCGTTTGAGCCGTCGATTGATTACGTGGTCACGAAAGTGCCGCGTTTTGCTTTCGAGAAATTCCCTCAGGCCGATTCCCGCCTGACCACGCAGATGAAGTCGGTGGGTGAAGTCATGGCCATAGGCCGCACCTTCCAGGAGTCCTTTCAGAAGGCCTTGCGAGGGCTTGAAGTAGGGGTGGATGGCCTGAACCAGAAAACGACCGATCGCGAGAAGCTGCAGGTGGAGCTGGGCGAGCCCGGCCCCGAACGCATATGGTATGTGGGCGACGCGTTCGCCCAAGGGTTCAGCCTGGAAGAAGTCCATGGCCTGACCCGCATCGATCCCTGGTTTTTGGCCCAGATCAAGGAAATCGTCGATATCGAATTGGCGCTCGAGCAAAAAACCCTGGCCGACCTGGATCAGCAAACGCTCTGGCAGCTCAAGCGCCGCGGCTTTTCCGACCGTCGCCTGGCGTTCCTGCTCGATACGTCCGAAGCCGAGGTGCGCAAGCTGCGTCATCAGTTGGGCGTGCGGCCGGTATACAAACGGGTGGACACGTGCGCGGCTGAATTTGCCACGCGCACCGCTTATATGTACTCGACTTACGAACAAGAGTGTGAAGCGGCGCCTACCGATCGCAAGAAAATCATTGTGTTGGGCGGTGGCCCGAACCGCATTGGCCAGGGCATCGAGTTCGATTACTGCTGCGTGCATGCCGCGCTTTCCCTGCGCGAAGATGGCTTTGAAACCATCATGGTCAATTGCAATCCCGAAACCGTGTCTACCGATTACGACACGTCGGATCGTTTGTATTTCGAACCGGTGACTCTCGAAGACGTACTTGAAATCGTGCACAAGGAAAATCCGGTGGGCGTGATCGTGCAGTACGGCGGCCAAACGCCGCTCAAGCTGGCGCGCGCCCTGGAGGCCAACGGCGTGCCGATTATCGGCACCAGCCCGGAGTCCATCGATGTTGCCGAAGATCGCGAACGCTTCCAGAAATTGCTCAACAAGCTGGGCCTGCGCCAGCCGCCCAACCGCACCGCGCGCACCGAGGGTGAAGCCTTGTCGCATGCGCAGGAAATCGGCTATCCGCTGGTGGTGCGTCCCAGCTATGTGCTGGGCGGGCGCGCCATGGAGATTGTGCATGAACAGCAAGATCTCGAACGCTATATGCGCGAGGCGGTCAAAGTCAGCAACGATTCGCCCGTATTGCTGGATCGCTTTTTAAGCAACGCCACTGAAGTGGATGTGGACTGTCTGGCCGATGATGAAGCGGTGTTTATCGGCGGGGTTATGGAGCACATCGAGCAGGCGGGCGTGCACTCGGGCGATTCGGCGGCCAGTCTGCCTCCGTATTCTTTGTCGCCGGAAGTGATCGACGAGATCAAGCGCCAGACTTCGCTGATGGCGCGCGCGCTTAAGGTCAAGGGCCTGATGAACGTGCAGTTTGCAATTCAGGATGGCGACGTTTACGTACTTGAAGTCAATCCTCGCGCATCCCGGACCGTGCCTTACGTATCCAAGGCGACCGGGCTGCAACTGGCCAAGGTCGCCGCACGCGTCATGGCCGGCAAATCGCTTGCCGAACAAGGCATTTCGGCTGAGGTGAAGCTACCTTATTTCGCGGTGAAGGAAGCCGTATTTCCGTTCGTTAAATTCCCGGGCGTCGACACCATACTCGGGCCGGAAATGAAATCCACTGGCGAAGTCATGGGGGTGGGCTATAGCTTTGGCGAAGCCTTTGTCAAATCGCAATTGGCGGCCGGCGTGCAGTTGCCGGTTTCGGGGGTGGCGTTCATCAGCGTCAGGGCGCAAGACAAGCCGCGAGCGGTTGAAGTGGCGCGCGGCCTGGTCGAGATGGGATTCAAGGTAGTGGCTACGCGCGGTACGGCGGCGGCCATCGAGGCGGCGGGCCTGCCGGTGCAGGTGGTCAACAAGGTGACGGAAGGACGCCCGCATATTGTCGATATGATCAAGACTGGGGAGATTTCCCTGGTGGTCAATACCGTCGAGGAACGCCGCAACGCAATTGCCGATTCGCGCCAGATCCGCACGCATGCTTTGGCCTCGCGCGTCACGTTTTTTACCACTATCGCAGGCGCCAGCGCTGCGGTCGAGGGCATGCAATACCTGCGCCACGGCGGTGGCTTGAAGGTGTATTCCCTGCAAGGGTTGCACGCTTCTTTGCGTACGCATTGACGCTTCGGGTCAGGGCGCCGCGGCTATGAGTCCCGTGACCCGCGTTTTTATCACAGGGGCGAGCAGCGGCATCGGCGCTGCGCTGGCGGCGGTTTACGCGCAGCGCGGGGCGCAACTGGCCTTGTTGGGGCGCCGCCAGGACGCCTTGCAGGCGTTGGCGGATTCGTTGCCCGGCGAACACCGGATTTATGCGGTCGACGTGCGGGACCGCGCCGCCTTGCATGCGGCGGCAGCCGATTTCCTGGCTGCAGGCGCCGTTGATGTGGTGATCGCCAGCGCGGGCATCAGTGTAGGCACTTCGACGGAATATCCCGATGATTTCGAGGTGTTCGAGTCTATTATTGCGACCAATCTGAACGCGACCGTATCCACCTTTGAACCCTTTATCGCTCCCATGAAGAAACGCGGGCGTGGGTGTCTGGTGGGTATTGCCAGCGTGGCTGCGGTGCGAGGCTTGCCGGGGGCCGGCGCTTATAGCGCATCCAAGGCGGCCGTGAAGAGCTATTGCGAAAGCTTGAGGGTCGAGTTGTGTTTATCGGGCGTCAAGGTCGTGACCCTGGCGCCGGGCTTTATCCGTACGCCGATGACGGCAGGCAACCCGTACAAAATGCCTTTCCTGATGCCGGTCGAACGCTTCGCCCAGCAGGCGGTTCGGGCGATCGACGGCGGCGTTTCCTATATCGTGCTGCCTTGGCAGATGCGCTGGGTGGCGCGTTTGCTTGCGCTCGTGCCCAATCGTCTGTACGACTATCTGGCGGTGCGCCGGCAGCGTAAACCCAGACAAGTGCGCTGATAGGTTTTGTAGCGGCAGCCCTTGTGGCTGCCATCGTGGCGATTACGTAACCGTGGCTGGAACATACGTTCAATCCCCGCGTCGTGGGTGCTTACCGCGTTCGACTATATGCCGCGTATCGTGCCGGTTCAATCCCCGCGTCGTGGCCGCTTAAGGTAGTTCGGGCTCCGACGTGCCCGGTTCTGGCTGCGCCAGAACTTCCCGCGCGAATGAACTGCTTCGGGGCGGCGTGCGAACTCGTGGGGCGATCAGTCCACTGGACTGATCGCAAACGTCCCACTCAAACAGCGCACGCCTTGCATCCCCGAAGCAATTCATTCGCGCGGCGTGCCCGAGTCGCCCGCCCTACCTTAAGCACCCACGCCGCTACCACTGTTGGAAATGGCACCCACAAGGGGTGCCGCTACAAAAGCCTTGACGTTCACGGCGGTATCGACAAAAACGTACCCGTCAATTATGTAGCGGCAGCCCTTGTGGCTGCCACCCTCCCATGGTTCAAATTGCCCGTCTGGATGATCGACGTTGCGAATGGCACCCACAAGGGGTGCCGCTACAAAAACGGCATCTACAACAGCATCCACAAAAACCTTGCCGCCCAGCCAGTGCAAAACGTACACTTTCGCCTTTGGCCAATCCATAAGCTTTCTTTAGTCGACCCGTAAACTCGCTGCGGGAGGACGACCCATGGAATCCTTTTCGCCAACACATAAACTCTTTTAAAGGCTACAGCATGTCGGATTCGTATTTTCCCCGTTGGGCGCCGGTGCAAAGCGGTGTTTCAGGGCTGGTGGTGCAGCCCGATGAACGTTTGTCCTGGCCGCAAAGCGTTGCCATGGGGGCGCAGCACGTCGTCGCCATGTTTGGCTCGACCATCCTGGCGCCATTGTTGATGGGTTTCGACACCAACGTCTGCATTTTGATGTCAGGTATAGGTACGCTGATATTTTTCCTGTTTGTAGGAGGGCGGGTTCCCAGCTATCTGGGTTCGAGCTTTGCCTTTATTGGCGGTGTCATCGCCGTGACGGGGTACGCCGGCGCGGGCGCCAATGGCAATATGGGTGTGGCGCTGGGGGCGATCATCGCCTGTGGCTTTGTGTACACGTTGATAGGCTGCCTGGTCTGGTGGCTTAATGTCCGCTCCGGCGGGGCGGCTGACTGGATCGACGCCTGGATGCCGCCGGTGGTGACTGGGGCGATCGTGGCGGTCATTGGGTTGAATCTCGCGCCGATCGCGGCCAAGGGCGCTATGGGAGGCAGCACTTTCGAGGCATTGATGGCGCTTATGACCGTGGTATGCGTGGGCGGAGTCGCGGTATACACCCGTGGCACCGTGCAGCGTTTGCTGATCCTGGTGGGCTTGTTGCTGGCTTGCGTAGTGTATGGGTTATTGACGAACGTGCTGGGTTTTGGGCATCCGATCGATTTCAATGGCGTGGCAGCCGCCCCGTGGCTGGGCCTGCCCCGATTCCAGACCCCTGTGTTCAACGTCCATGCCATGAGCGTCATCGTGCCGGTTGCGGTGATCCTGGTGGCGGAAAATCTGGGGCATATCAAGGCGGTGAGCGCCATGACCGGCCAGAATCTGGATAAATACCTGGGCCGCGCCTTTGTGGGCGATGGAGTGTCCACGATGATTTCCGGCGCGGTGGGCGGCACCGGGGTGACCACTTATGCTGAAAATATCGGCGTCATGACGGTAACGCGAATCTATTCCACCCTGGTGTTTGTCATTGCCGCGCTGATTGCGATTGTGCTGGGGTTTTCGCCCAAGTTCGGCGCCCTGATCCAGACCATACCCGGGCCGGTTCTGGGGGGCATGTCGATTGTGGTGTTTGGCCTGATTGCGGTGGCCGGCGCCCGGATATGGGTGGTGAATCAGGTCGATTTCAGCGATAACCGCAACTTGATCGTGGCGGCGATTACCTTGATTCTGGGGGCCGGCAATTTTTCGGTCCAATTTGGTGCGTTCAAGTTGGACGGCATAGGCACGGCCACCTTCGGCTCCATCATTTTGTATGCTTTATTGAAAATTGGCAGCCGGCCTGTTTCCAAAATTGAATAAAAAACCTGTGTTTTTTCATAATATTAGACGTGTAACTAAGGGAAAACCCTAGAATTTGTGCTGCGGCTTGCAATTTGGCCTGACTTTGCCGACAATAGCGTCAAGTCCCCGGTTCTAGCGGAGCCGGGGATTCGTTTTGAATCAAGCTTGAGCTAAAACTTAGAATAGCCGGGTCTTGGTGCCAAAGACCTACCGCAGGGCATGCGGAAAGTCAGGCCCGTGGTACGAGAGCGCTGTCGCACACTCGGCCCGGGAACCCACCAGAGCGATAGACACAGGGCTTCCCCTTTTGTCGCGCCGCAGGAGCCTTCGCGTTACGCGAAGGGGATGTCAAAAACTAGGCGCTTCTTTGTGAGGAGCGTCTTTTACTTTTAATCAGGAATACTATGTCTGCGATCCCGTTGACTGCTCGCGGCGCTGAGCGCTTGCAAACCGAATTACATCGTCTGAAAACTATCGAGCGTCCCGACGTCATCGGCTCGATTGCCGAGGCCCGGGCACAGGGCGATTTGTCGGAAAACGCCGAATACGATGCCGCTCGCGAACGCCAAGCCTTTGTCGAAGGGCGCATCCAGGAGCTTGAAAGCACCCTATCCAATGCGCAAATCATCGATCCGTCGGCTCTCAACGTCGAGGGTAAGGCGGTATTTGGCGCGACCGTCGAAATCGAGGATCTGGAATCCGGTGAACGGGTTACTTATCAGATTGTGGGCGATGTGGAGGCCGATATCCGCGCCAACCTGATTTCGGTGTCCAGCCCGGTTGCTCGCGCCCTGATAGGCAAGGGCGAAGGCGATGTGGTCGAAGTCAAGGCCCCGGCGGGAATCCGCGAATACGAGGTTTTGGGGGTTAGCTATCTCTGATCGGGTTAGCGCTTGATGCCGCCACGGTCCGTACTGTTTCTGCGTGCGCCGGCGCGCAGCGACATGGCGCTGCCGCTGCGCCGTGGAATGCCGTGGGCCGGCTTTTCACTGGCTGCGGCGGCTGCTCGCCGTGCTTTGGGCGACGCTGTTTCGTTGCGTTCGGCGCGTTTGGCGGCGCGTTCGGCTTTTTCAACACGGCGCGTGCGTGTGATCCCCGTTGCCGCCTGTTTTTTGGGCGTATGCGGGTCAGAAGGCTTGCGCTGTGCGCGTGTGGCGTTGGCCGCTTCGGCCTGGGCGCGCAGGGCTTCGGTGTCTGGGCGGTAGATAATCAGGGTTTTGCCCAGATGATGCACCGGTGCGCACGATAGCGAGTCGCATATAGTATCGAGCATGGCTTCGCGGGCGGCGCGATCTTCACCCCCGGCGCGTACCTTGATCAGATGGTGCGCCGTCAGGCTGCGATCGATTTCTTTAAGCACCGATTCGGATAAGCCCCGGTCGCCGATCAGGACGACGGGGTGCAGAGGGTGGGCGGCGGCGCGTAGCGCGCTGCGCTCTTGGGATGTGATGTCGAGTTTGGGCATAATGAGATTGTACGGGAATGGCCAAAAATAAATTTTCAAAAGAGTGGATACAGCAACATATTAACGATCCATACGTCAAAATGGCGCGGCAAAAAGGGTATCGGGCCCGCGGCGCCTTCAAGCTGATTGAAATCCTCGATACCGAAAAATTGATGCAGCGCGGCAATACGGTCGTGGATCTGGGCTCGTCTCCAGGAAGCTGGTCGCAAGTGGCGCGCGAACGCATGTTGGGCGCGGGCGGAGTGATCTTGGGGCGTGTGATTGCCCTGGACGTGCTGCCGATGGAGCCCATTGCGGGGGTGGAGTTCATACAAGGCGATTTTCGCGAAGATGCGGTGCTGGCGCAATTGGAAAAACAGCTGGGCGACCAGCCGGTTGACCTTGTAATTTCGGACATGGCCCCCAATCTGTCAGGGGTAGGGTCGGCCGATTCGGCGCGTATCCAGCATGTATGCGATATTGCCCTCGATTTTGCCTGCCGGCATCTCACCGCGGACGGCGCACTTATTGTCAAGGCATTCCATGGCAGCGGATTTTCGCAAATTGTCGAATCGTTCAAGCGTCATTTCCAGCGGGTGGTCGAGCGCAAGCCCAAGGCGTCGCGCGATAAATCGTCGGAAACGTTCCTGGTTGGGCGCCGGCTAAAGTCTTAACGAGTACTGAACATGATTTTCCCCGTCAGGTTAGAATGACTTATTAATACGCTTGTTTTGCTGCCATAGGTGCCGGGGGGCGCTTGACAAGTATGAAAGTACACGTGGAGGTTGGCTTTGAACAACTCGTTTTCCAAGGTGGCGATCTGGATGGTGATCGCGCTGGTGCTGTTTACGGTTTTTAAGCAGTTTGACGGCCGTACCGCAACCGCCGAAACCGTCACCTATACCCAATTCATGACCGATGCGCAGGCCGGGCGCATCAGCAAAGTCGACATCCAGGGCGATACGCTCTATGTCACGCCTGACGCTGGCCGCGCTTATAGCCTGACCTCGCCGGGCGATCTCTGGATGGTGCCCGAACTGGTCAAGTATGGCGTGCAGGTCTCGGGCAAGGCGCGCGAAGAACCTTCATTTCTGACCAGCCTGTTTATTTCCTGGTTCCCGATGCTGCTGCTGATCGGCGTCTGGATATTCTTTATGCGTCAGATGCAGGGCGGCGGCAAAGGCGGAGCATTCAGCTTTGGCAAGTCGCGCGCGCGCATGCTCGATGAAAACACGAACAATATTACCTTTGCCGATGTCGCCGGCTGCGACGAAGCCAAAGAAGACGTGCAGGAGCTCGTTGATTTTCTGCGCGACCCGACCAAATTTCAACGCTTGGGTGGGCGTATCCCGCGTGGCGTTTTAATGGTGGGCTCGCCCGGTACCGGTAAAACCTTGCTGGCCAAGGCCATTGCGGGCGAAGCCAAAGTGCCTTTCTTCAGTATTTCGGGTTCGGACTTCGTCGAAATGTTCGTCGGCGTCGGTGCGGCGCGTGTGCGCGACATGTTTGAAAATGCCAAGAAGCAGGCGCCGTGCATTATCTTTATCGATGAAATTGATGCCGTGGGCCGTCAGCGGGGCGCAGGGCTGGGCGGCGGCAATGATGAACGCGAACAGACGTTGAATCAGTTGTTGGTTGAAATGGATGGTTTCGAGACCGGCCAAGGCGTTTTGGTCGTTGCCGCCACCAACCGTCCCGACGTACTCGATCCCGCGTTGCTGCGCCCGGGGCGTTTCGATCGCCAGGTGGTTGTGTCCTTGCCCGATATTCGCGGCCGCGAACAAATCCTTAAAGTGCACATGCGCAAGGTGCCCTTGGCAACCAGCGTCGATGCCCTGATTCTGGCGCGTGGAACCCCCGGGTTCTCCGGCGCCGACCTGGCCAATCTGGTCAACGAAGCGGCTTTATTTGCTGCGCGCCGTAATGGCCGTGCAGTTGAAATGAGTGATTTCGAAAAGGCCAAAGACAAAATTATCATGGGTGCCGAACGCCGCACTCTGGTCATGCCTGAGGAAGAGCGCAGAAACACGGCCTACCATGAATCCGGCCACGCTCTGGTGGCGCGCATGCTGCCCAAGACCGATCCGGTGCATAAGGTCACGATTATTCCGCGCGGGCGGGCTCTGGGGGTGACCATGCAGTTGCCCGAGGGCGACCGCTACAGCATGGATAAAGAACGTTTGCTCAATACGATTGCGGTGCTGTTTGGCGGGCGTATCGCCGAGGAAGTGTTCATGCATCAAATGACTACGGGCGCCTCCAACGACTTCGAGCGGGCCACAGCGATTGCGCGCGACATCGTCACACGCTACGGCATGACCGATTCGCTCGGGCCGGTGGTATATGCCGAGAACGAAGGCGAGGTATTCCTCGGGCGCAGCGTCACCAAAACCACGCATGTGTCCGAATCGACAATGCAAAAGGTCGACCAGGAAATCCGCTCGATCATCGATGAGCAATATGCGGTAGCCCGTAAAATCATTGAGGACAATCGCGACAAGATGGAAGCCATGGCGGCCGCCTTGCTCGAATTGGAAACGATCGATGCCGACCAGATCCAGGACATTATGGAAGGCCGCCCGCCGCGTGCGCCCAAAATACCCCAGGTATCGTCGGATGCTTCCGACAGCACGCCGCCTCCTACCGGCCTCTCGCCGGCTGGCGGCAACAGCAGCACGGCTACTACACCCGTTTAAGCACGTTCGCCATTCAATGGGCATGCCGAGCTTGCAGTGTGGGCGCTTCGAGTTGACACTCGAGCGCCCATTGATAATGGGGGTGGTCAATATCACCCCCGACTCGTTTTCCGACGGCGCGCTGTACTTTGAGGCCGATGCCGCCATTGCCCATGCCAAAGACTTGATCGCCCAGGGCGCCGATATCGTGGATATTGGCGCCGAGTCAACGCGTCCGGGCGCTGATCCTGTTTCCGCGGTCGACGAGTTCAGGCGCTTGCAGCCGGTCATCGAGGCCTTGCGCGAGGCGGGCGTGCCCTTATCCATCGATACCTTCAAGCCCGCTGTCATGCGGCAGGCGCTCGATGCGGGTGCCGACATGATCAACGATATATACGGCTTTCGCCATCCCGGGGCGATTGAGGCCGTAGCGGCTTCGCCGTGTGGGTTGTGCGTCATGCATATGCAAGGCGAGCCGCGCACGATGCAGCAGGCGCCGCATTATGACGATGTGTTGGGCGAAGTCAAACAATTTTTACAAGAGCGTCTGGATGTATTGCTGCTGCAAGGCATTTCGCGGCGGCGTATTGTCCTGGATCCGGGGTTTGGTTTTGGCAAAACCCCGGCACAAAACTATTTACTGTTGCAACGCCTCGCGCAACTGCGGATTGCCGATATTCCATTGCTGTTGGGCGTGTCGCGCAAGTCGATGATAGGCCATGTTATCGGCCGCCCCGCCGATCAACGGGTGGCGGGCAGTATTGCCGCGGCGCTGGCCGGCATTGCCCGGGGGGCCAGCATTGTGCGGGTGCACGACGTTGGCGCAACGGCCGATGCCATCAAGGTTTGGCAGGCCATCGAACACGGAGTTTCCTTATGAGTCAACGCAAGTATTTTGGCACCGATGGTGTGCGCGGCGAGGTGGGTGGCGCGACGATCAACGCCGAATTCGCCCTGCGTCTGGGCTATGCAGCCGGTCGAGTTCTGGCTACCCAAAACCCCGGGCGGGGCCGTCCCACGGTGATTATCGGCAAAGACACGCGGGTGTCGGGTTATATGCTCGAGTCCGCGCTCGAGGCGGGCCTATCGGCCGCCGGCATCGATGTCTTGCTGGCCGGGCCCATCCCCACGCCTGCCGTGGCCTATCTGACGCGGGCTTTGCGTTTGGTGGCAGGCATTGTCATCAGCGCCTCGCACAACCCGTATCAGGACAATGGTATCAAGTTTTTTTCCGCCCAGGGTATGAAACTGCCCGATGAAGTCGAGGCGCAGATTGAAGCCGCCATCGAAGAGCCGCTGGGCTGCGTGGGGTCCGAAGCACTGGGCCGTGCGCGGCGCATCGACGACGCCGCCGGCCGTTATATCGAGTTTTGCAAAAGCACATTTCCCAACGAACTGGATCTGTCGGGCCTGAAGATCGTGGTGGATGCCGCCCACGGCGCCGCCTATCACGTGGCGCCTCACGTGTTTCGCGAGTTGGGCGCCGAAGTGTATGCCATAGGGTGCGCGCCCGACGGATTCAACATCAATGAGGGCGTCGGAGCCCTGCACCCCGAGGGCTTGATCGCCGAGGTCCAAAACCGCGGAGCCGACATCGGAATTGCCCTGGACGGCGACGCTGATCGCCTGCAAATGGTGGACGGCTCCGGGCGCTTGTATAACGGTGATGAACTGCTCTATGTGATTGTGCGGGGGCGCATGGCCCAGCGCAAGGTAGATGGGGTGGTGGGCACCCTGATGACAAACTTCGGTTTTGAGAAGCAGATGCAGGCCTTGGGCGTGGGTTTCGACCGCGCTCGCGTGGGCGATCGCTATGTGCTTGAACGCATGTTGCAGCGTGGCTGGCTTTATGGCGGCGAGAGTTCGGGGCACCTTTTGTGTCTCGACTGCCACACGACCGGCGACGGCATTATCGCGGCCTTGCAGGTATTGACGGGCATGCGGCGCGCCGGCGAGACGCTGGCCAGCCAGGTGGCCGGATTAAGAATGTATCCGCAGAAAATGGTGAATGTGCCTCTTGCCGCAGGCGTTCAGTGGGAATCCCATCCGGGCCTGATCCAGGCCAAGGCCCAGGTCGAGGCGCAATTGAACGGCCGTGGCCGCGTGTTGATTCGCGCCTCGGGGACGGAACCCAAATTACGTCTGATGGTCGAGGCTGAAGATGCGGCCTTGGCTGAGCAAGGGGTGCGGCAATTGGTTGCGGTAAATTTAATGAAAAGGTAATGTGTCGTTCAAACATCTGTAGCATCTAACGCACATAATCAGTCGTGAAATGTTCTCGGAGCGATCCTTATGTTGGAGCTAGCGCGTATACAGTCTGATGTGGTGGCCGGGGGGGGCTGGCCGTGCTCATCAGCCGGTGGCCTTGTTATGGGCGTTGCCCGCAACAATGAAGAACTGGAGGCGATTCAGCGTTTGCGCTACAACATTTTCACCGACGAGTTGAATGCGGTCTTTCCCGATGCCGTCGATGGCCTGGATTGCGACCACTACGATACGTGGTGCGAGCATCTGATGGTGAAAGAAATCGATACAGGCCGGGTGGTGGGCACCTACCGTTTGCTGACTCCGGCCAATGCCGTCAAGGCGGGCGGCTATTATTCCGAATCGGAATTCGATATCAGCAGCCTGGCGCCGGTGCGCAACAGTCTGGTGGAAGTTGGACGTTCCTGCATTCATGCCGATTATCGCAGCGGTTCGGTAATCATGCTGTTGTGGTCGGGCGTCGCCAGGCGGGTGCATGATTACGGTGCGCGCTATGTTCTGGGCTGCGCCAGCGTCAGCCTGCGCGACGACGGGGTGACGGCCGCCGAGGTTTGGCGCGCGGCGAGCAAAGCCCTGCAAAAGACTCCTGAACTGCCGGTGGTGGTGCCGCGTCATCGGTATCCGGTTGAACGGCTGGACCATACCTTGCCTGCGCGTGTGCCGCCCCTGATCAAAGGTTATTTGAAGCTGGGCGCCACCATTTGCGGCGAGCCCGCCTGGGATCCTGATTTCAATACGGCCGATTTTCCCGTACTGTTGGATATGGCGCGCATGGACACCCGTTATCGCCGCCACTTCGGTCTTGATCGGACGCCGGCGATGGTGTCGTAGTTTTTGTTTGTTTAGATGGCAGCCACAAGGGGTGCCGCTACAAAAACCTACCGGTCGCTCATGTGGCGGCAGCCCTTGTGGCTGCCATCTTCCCACTGCACAAATCGCTACAAAAATCCTCTACGCCGCTTCGACCAGCTCGAATTTAAAATCGCTCTTGCCCCACTCGGTCATTTCGCCGCGCAGGGTATAGGCAGACAAGGGGTGGTTGGTGAGCCACGAGGTTTGAGCCCGGACGGAAATGGTGTCGTGGTTGGCGCTGACCTTTAACGGCAGCGTATCCATATCTTCTCGCCGCCGTGATAGCAGCACGGCCAGGCGCAGGCAAAGAAGCGTCAGCCATTGCGCCCGGGTTGATTCCTGCGCCCGCAATTTGTTGATCTTGCCGTGATGCCCCAGGACCAGCCAGGCGAGCAGGGCTTGCGCGTCGTTGGAAAAGCCCGGCATATCGGCGTGAGCGAGAATGTAGGCGCTGTGCTTGTGATAGTCGGCATGCGCGATTGAAATGCCTGCCTCGTGCAGATCGGCGGCCCAGGACAGGCTGCGCATGAGCTCCTGCTTTTCGTCGCCGGCCAGGTCCAATTGATCAAAGAGCGCCAGCGCAAGCTTTTTGACCCGTAAAGACTGGTGCGTATCGACCTGATAGCGTTTGATGAATTGACGCACGGTCTCGTCGCGTTTGTCGTGCGGCGAGTCCCGGCCCAGCAAATCGTACAGTACGCCCATGCGCAGAGCGCCTTCTCCGGGCATCATGAGCTTGATCTTCAGCTCGTGGAACGCCGCCAGCATAATGGCCAGCCCGCCCGCCAGCACCATGGCCCTGTCGGGCTTTAGCCCCGGCAGGGAGCTTGCAACCACTTTGCCGTCGTGTATCAGCTTGGCCTTGATTCCTTCCAGGCCGGCCAGTGTAATGCCTTTTTTCGACAAGCCGCTCTCGGTCAGAATGGCATATAGGCCTTTGGCCGTTCCTGACGAGCCGTAGGCTTCCTGCCAGCCCGTTTGACGGTATTGCCTGGAGATCGCCTCGATCTCGCGCCGCGCGGCCAGTTGCGCTTGTTCCATGCGCGCCTCGGTAATGCGTCCATCGGGGAAAAACAGCTGCTCATAGCTGACGCAGCCCATGTAGAGCGAGGCCATGCGTATGGGCTCGTAGCCCCGGCCGATGATCAGTTCGGTCGAACCCCCGCCGATGTCGATCACCAGCCGTCTGTTGGCCGAGGGCGCAAGTTCGTTGGCGACGCCCGAGAAAATCAGGCGCGCCTCCTCTTGGCCGGCGATGACCTCGATGGGAAAGCCCAAAGCGGCTTCGGCTCGGGGCAGGAACTCGGCCACGTTGCGCGCAACCCGGAAGGTGTTGGTGGCGACGGCCCGTACGCGATCCGGGTGAAAACCTGAGATACGCTCACCGAACCGCTTCAATACCGTAATGGCGCGCTCGATCGCTTCCTGGTTGAGCCGTTTGTCGGGGCCAAGCCCCGCCGCCAGGCGTACAGACTCCTTGAGCCGGTCGATGGCGTAAATCTGCGCGATACCCTCGTTTTGCACGACTCGGCCTATAGAGAGCCGAAAGCTATTGGAGCCGAGGTCGACCGCAGCAAGTAGTTGATCCATTCCTGGGAAGCGTCCGTGATAAATACTTCCGGATTATAAAGACCGAAACCCTCTGTGCCAGGTCGCGGGCGCTCAGGGGGCCAAAAAAAAATCGATCATGTCCCGATTTGGCCCGATTTCCCACAATCTCGTAGACTGTCATATAACTGTAAAAAAAATGCAGTAAAAGTTTGCGCACTGTGCCATCATGGGTTTACGTATGCCTCTTCTTCCTCCCAAATCGACGCTCCTGAATCGCGAACTCTCCTTGCTCAAGTTCAACGAACGGGTGTTGGCGATGGCCGAAAGCCGCAGCACTCCTTTGCTGGAGCGTTTGCGCTATTTATGCATTGTCAGCTCGAATCTCGACGAATTCTTTGAAATTCGTATCTCGAGCCTGAAAGAACAGCAGCGCCAGAACTCCTCGCTGGTGGGCGACGATGGTTTCACGCCCGCCGAAGCGTTTGAGCGGGTTCAGTTGGCCGCGCATAGCCTGGTCGAGCGTCAAAATTTCCTGTTGACGGCCCAGATATTGCCCAAACTGATGGCCGAAGGCATCGGCTTGCTGGAACCTCCGGCCTGGACCGAGGCGCTGCGCGAGTGGGCGCACGCCACGTTCCTTCGCGATGTCATGCCCATGCTGACTCCGATCGGCCTGGATCCGGCGCATCCGTTTCCGCGCGTCTACAACAAGAGCCTGAACTTTATCGTTTCCCTGGCTGGGCAGGATGCCTTTGGCCGCCGGGCCTCGATTGCGATTGTTCAGGCACCGCGCGCCTTGCCGCGGGTAATCAAAGTGCCACCCGAGATCGCCGGTATTGCCGACGGCTATATGCTGTTGACCGCGCTGATCAGCGAATATGTGGGCGAATTGTTCCCGGGGCTTGAAGTCAAAGGTTGCCATCAGTGGCGTGTTACTCGCAACAGCGACCTGTTTGTCGACGAAGAAGAAATCACCAATTTGCGCCAGGCTTTGCAAGGCGAGTTGTCGCAACGCAATTTTGGCGCGGCCGTCAGGCTGGAAATTGATCATCTGATGCCGGTTGATCTGGCGTCGTTTCTGCAGGGCGAGTTTTCTCTGGAACCGCGCGATACCTATCGGGTCAGCGGGCCGGTCAATTTGTCGCGATTGATGCAGCTTTGCAACGCTGTCGAGCGTCCCGATCTGATATTTCCCGACTATCGTCCCAGGGTCCCGGCCCCCTTTGATGAAGTGTCGGACAGGCCCGATGAGCTGTTTGCAGCGATTGCCCAGCGTGACCGTTTGTTGCATCATCCCTATCAGTCCTTCCAGCCGGTCATCAGTTTCCTTACGGCGGCGGCCTCCGACCCGTCTGTCGTGGCAATCAAGCAAACCATCTATCGCACCGGGGAAGACTCGGAATTGATGCGTTTGCTGTTGGCGGCGGCCAAGGCGGGTAAAGAGGTGACCGTGGTGGTCGAACTGATGGCGCGGTTCGACGAGCAAACCAATATCAATTGGGCAGCCAAGCTGGAAGCGGTAGGCGCACATGTCAGCTATGGCGTTGTGGCGCACAAAACGCACGCCAAGATGGTGCTGGTGTTAAGGCGTGAAGAAGGGCGGATCAGGCGTTATGGCCATCTGGGCACCGGCAACTACCACCTTCGAACCAGCAAGCTTTACACCGATTTCGGTCTGCTGACGGCCGATCAGAAATTGTGCGAAGACATGGACAAGGTGTTTTCGCTGCTGACCGGCCTGGGGGCGCGGCGCCCCTTGAAAATGCTGCTGCAATCGCCTTTTACACTGCATGAAACCATGGTGGCAATGATTCGGGCCGAAGCGGTCAATGCCCGTGCGGGGAAAAAGGCACGCGTCATGGCGAAAATGAATTCCCTGCTCGAACCTATTGTGATCGACGAGCTCTACAAAGCTAGCCAAGCGGGCGTCAAGATAGATCTGATCGTGCGTGGCGCGTGCGCTTTGCGAGCGGGCGTGGCGGGCTTGTCGGAAAATATCCGGGTGCGCTCGATAATAGGGCGCTTTCTGGAGCACTCCAGAGTGTTCTATTTTTACAACGATGGCCAGGAAGACGTTTATCTGGCCTCGGCCGACTGGATGGACAGGAATTTTTTCCGTCGCGTCGAAGTGGGCTTTCCCGTTTTGGATAAATCGCTTAAAAAGCGGGTCATCGCCGAAGCCTTTACCTATGCGTTACGTGATAATCAGCTGGCGTGGCGCGCGCAACCCGACGGCAGCTATGTAAAGGTCAAGAGCCGGGGCGCTCCTTTTAATATGCACCATTATTTGATGCAATTACTAGGAAAATGACAGGATGTTGAATCGTCACGAACATGTCATATTTGGAGTTTAGGATGACGTCTGTGCAGGTTTTTCCTGCCTTAGTTTTCATCAGACCTAAAGGATCCCTTGATGTTTAAACATCTCGTCTTGAAAATTTCCACCGGCGTCGTGATCGGTGCCGCGGCGTTGACGGTTCATGCGGCCAACATTACCGGCGCGGGTGCTTCGTTTCCCTATCCCGTCTATGCCAAATGGGCCGATCAGTACAAGCAGGCCACAGGCAATCAGGTCAATTACCAGTCTATCGGATCGGGCGGCGGCCAACAGCAGATTATTGCCAAAACTGTCGATTTCGGCGCATCCGATGACCCCATGAAGGGCGATGCACTTGAAAAAAATGGCCTGTTCCAGTTTCCAGCGGTTATCGGCGGTACTGTGGCGGTGGTCAATGTCGACGGTATCAAGGCTGGTCAGTTGAAGTTGTCCGGTGCGGTCCTGGCCGATATTTTCCTGGGTAAGGTCACCAAGTGGGACGATGCCGCGATCAAGGCTTTGAATCCCGGTGTGGCCTTGCCTGGAAAAGCCATTATCGTGGTGCATCGCGCCGATGGTTCGGGCACCACGTTCGGCTGGACCAACTATTTGTCCAAGGTTTCGCCTGCATGGAAATCGCAAGTCGGCGAAGGCAAAGCGGTCAAATGGCCCACAGGCCAGGGCGGCAAGGGCAACGAAGGGGTGGCGGCCTATGTGCGTCAGTTGAAAAACTCGATCGGCTACGTTGAGTACGCCTACGCCAAGCAGAACAATCTGTCCTGGACGCAATTGGAAAACAAAGACGGCAAGTTTGTTCAGCCCACGCAAGCGGCTTTTGCCGCCGCGGCAGCCAATGCCGACTGGAAGAGCGCACCGGGAATGGGTGTAGTGCTGACCGACGAACCGGGCGCGCAATCCTGGCCTGTAACTTCGGCCACGTTCATCCTGGTTCACAAAGTGCAGGACAAGCCGGCAGCGGCCAAGGAAGTGCTGGCGTTCTTTGACTGGGCCTTTAAAAATGGCGGTAAATCGGCAGCGGCGCTAGACTACGTGCCTTTGCCCGAGGCGGTCACCAGCCAGATTACCGCGCTGTGGAAAACCCAGATCAAGGGCGCTGACGGCTCTGCAATCTGGAAATAAGCCACATTTACGTAGTGGCAGCCCTTGTGGCTGCCATAATCGTTAGTAATCAAACGGCATCACCAGGTTTACGGATGGCAGCCACAAGGGCTGCCACTACATAACGTCCCGGTAGATACATGTAGCGGCACCCCTTGTGGGTGCCATTCCACCTCCTTAACACGGCATTTGTAACAACATACCAGTACCTGTTGCAGATGGCACCGCCTTTGTTATGCAAAAATATAGGTAGTTTGTCCCAATATAAGCAGGAATTCAGCGTGCCTACATTACAGGTCTTGAGCGCGGTAAACAACGAGCGGCCATGAAAAAAAATCAAAACGCCTTAATGGACGTCTTGTTCAAGAATCTGACGCGCTCTTTTGCTTTCCTGGTGTTTGCGCTCCTGGCCGCCATTATGGTGTCGCTGCTTTACGGCAGCCGCCAGTCCATTGCCGCCCACGGACTTGCGTTTCTGTGGACCAATGACTGGGATCCTGTCCAGAATGTTTATGGCGCGCTGGTGCCGGTCGTGGGCACGGTACTGACCTCGCTGATCGCGCTGGCTATTGCCGTACCCATTTCCTTTGGCATTGCCATGTTCCTGACCGAGCTCTCGCCTACATGGCTGCGCCGGCCTTTGGGCACCGCCATCGAAATGCTCGCCGCCATTCCGTCCATTATTTACGGCATGTGGGGGCTATTCGTTTTTGTGCCGATTTTTCAGGAATATGTTCAGCCCTACCTGATTGCCTTCTTTGAGCCTGTACCGGTGCTCAACCAGATATTTGCCGGCCCTCCGTTTGGCATCGGCATCTTCACGGCGGGCCTGATCCTGTCGATTATGGTGATCCCGTTTATCACTGCGGTGATGCGCGATGTATTTGAAGTTGTGCCGCCCATGCTTAAAGAATCGGCCTATGCGTTGGGCGGAACCACCTGGGAGGTGGTCTGGAAAGTGGTGTTGCCTTTCACCAAGAATGGAGTGATAGGCGGCATTATGCTGGGTCTGGGGCGAGCGTTGGGTGAAACCATGGCTGTTACCTTTGTGATCGGCAATGCCTTCAACCTGCCCAATTCGATTTTCTCTCCATCGAACTCGATTGCGTCGGCGTTGGCCAATGAGTTCAACGAAGCGGGCGGCATGCAAAAATCCGCCTTGCTCGAGCTCGGTTTGATCCTGTTTCTCATCACCACGATTGTTCTGGCGATATCTAAAATACTTTTGCTGCGTCTGGCCAAAAACGAAGGCAGTTCGCGTTAACCGGATAAATTCATGTTCAACCCTGAAGCGACCATAAGCATAGGCAACCCGGTGTACCGGCGACGGCAGCGTTTCAACAAACTGATGCTGACCCTGTCTTTGGCCGCTGTGCTGTTTGGCCTGTTCTGGCTGTTCTGGATTATCCTGACCCTGATCTACAAAGGCGGCCCGGCGCTGACCCTCTCGTTGTTTGTTCACGATACGCCGCCTCCGGGCGCCGATGGCGGTTTGTTGAATGCCATTGTGGGCAGTGTCATGATGTCGGCGGTGGGAACCCTGATCGGCACCCCCATAGGCGTGCTGGCAGGCACCTATCTGGCCGAATATGGCCAGCGAGGCTGGCTCGCGCCCGCCACTCGTTTTCTGAATGACGTGCTGCTTTCCGCCCCGTCGATCGTCATCGGCTTGTTTATCTATGCCGTGTTTGTGGCTCAGGTGGGGCATTACTCGGGGTGGGCAGGGGCCTTTGCCCTGGCCATTCTGGTGATTCCGGTTGTGGTGCGTTCCACCGACAATATGTTGATGCTGGTGCCCAATAGCCTGCGTGAAGCCGCCGCCGCCCTGGGTTGCCCGCAGTGGCGGATTGTCACGCTCATCAGCTATCGCGCCGCGCGCTCGGGCATTATGACAGGTGTGCTTCTGGCTATTGCCCGCATCGCCGGCGAAACGGCGCCGCTGCTGTTTACCGCGCTGAACAATCAGTTCATGTCGCTCGACATGAATACTCCCATGGCCAATTTGCCGGTGGTGATTTATCAGTACGCGGCCAGCCCCTTTGCCGACTGGAACCGGTTGGCCTGGGCGGGTGCCGTTTTGATTACCTTGCTGGTGTTGGGCATCAATATCGCCGCACGTTCATTTTTCCGCAAATAAATAAAGCGCCAGGGTTTGCCCCCTGCATCTGGAACCGACAATGCAAACTTCCACACCCGATCAACAAGTAAAAATCGAGGTCAAGAATCTTAATTTTTACTATGGCAAGTTTCATGCCATACGTAACGTCAACATGGCCATCCGGGAAAACAAAGTCACGGCGTTCATTGGCCCGTCGGGCTGCGGCAAGTCGACCTTGCTACGTACTTTCAACCGCATGTTCGAACTCTATCCCGGGCAACGTGCCGAGGGTGAAATCAATTTCGACGGCGAGAATCTGCTTACCTCGAAAATGGATATCTCCTTGATTCGCGCCAGGGTCGGGATGGTGTTCCAAAAGCCCACGCCTTTTCCCATGAGCATATACGACAACGTGGCCTTCGGAGTGCGATTGTTTGAAAAACTCAGCAAGGGCGAAATGGATGAACGCGTCGAGTGGGCATTGAGCAAAGCGGCTTTGTGGAATGAGGTCAAGGATAAGCTCCATCAAAGCGGCAATGGCTTATCGGGCGGCCAGCAGCAGCGCCTGTGCATTGCGCGCGGCGTGGGCATCAAACCGGAAGTCTTGCTGCTCGACGAGCCTTGTTCGGCCCTGGACCCCATTTCCACCGCCAAGATCGAAGAGCTGATCGCCGAGCTCAAGTCCGACTACACCGTGGTTATTGTGACGCACAATATGCAGCAGGCCGCACGGTGCTCGGACTACACCGCTTATATGTACCTGGGCGAACTAATGGAGTTCGGCGAGACCGATCAGATCTTCGTCAAGCCCGCGCGCAAGGAAACCGAAGACTATATTACCGGGCGGTTTGGTTAGGTTACGACTTGGCCGTCAGCGTTTTGTAGCGGCACCCCATGGATTAAAACTCGTTGGTCGCCTCGACGATATGGGTGCATAGCAATTGCGCCAGTATCTGTGCGGCCGGGGTCAGCTCCTTGGATTTTATCGTGACCAATCCCCATGTGCCGAACTTATTGTTCGCCATGGGGACGTTCAAATGCACGATTTCTTCTTGTATTGAGGGAAAGGCCATCATCGCTTTGGCGCACAATAAAACAATATCCGTACCAGGTAATAAATTTTTCAACAGCAACAGATCATCGCACTGTATATCGATTTTTAAATCAGCGGACTCGGCCAGATTCAATTCGTGTTTGATCTCTTGTTTCACGACAGGCGGTATGCCTACCGAAGCCATGGGAAATTCGAGCAATTCTTGGGCATTGATGGGGGCATCACTGTTCTGTTTATGCAGGGGATGCCCACGGCGGCAATAAAAACCTATGGATGGGTTGCCCAGCAGCGTGATGTTTAAGTTCTGGTCGTCGGGGATTTGCCGGATATCTGCGATAAAAAACTCTATCTCCTCGTTCTCCAGCAGATTTCTCAGATAATCCCATCGATTGATGTTCATATTCAGGGATATGCCTGGATGCGCTAGGTGGTATTTTTTTAGCGCCGATGGGATGACGGTGGCGGCCAGAAAAGGCCCCATTCCAAAACTCACCAGGCCTGAAATCCCTTCTTTCAGATGCCTTACGTCTTGCAGGAAATTGTGCGAATCGGCCAATAGTTTGCGTGCCCGATGCAACACTTGCTGCCCTACGCTTGTAACGGCGACTTGCCCGTTGCTTCGATCAAAAATAACCAGCCCTATATCGCTCTCGAAATTGGCGATGCTGCGACTAAGCGCCGATTGAGTCAGAAAAACGCGTTCGGCGGCTCGGTGGAAATTCAAGGTATCCGACAGGGCGACGACGTGTTTGAGCTGTTTCAGATTCATGTGTGTTGCCGAGTCCTGATTTTCACTTGCCGTGACGCAATGGAATACGACCCAATCTGGTGTGGTACTTGTGATGCATAAAAATCATCAATAACAACATAACAATTCATTATACACATTGATTGGATGCCGAGATAATGCTCTTCATTGATTATGCACAGCGGGGAGAGGGGTTTGATGAAGAGCCGATTTATTTTGATCAAAAGGGCAAAAGGCGAGTCGTCCTTGTTTGAGAGTCTGGCTGCAAAGAATATTGTTGCCGGAAATCCCGAGCAAAAACTGTGGCCGCTATACGAGGACGCGCCCACAGGGCAAAGAGCAGGTGTTTGGGAAAGCGAGGCCGGCAGTTGGCAGGTAGAGATTTCCGGATATACCGAATTTTGCGTGTTGACCGAAGGGAGCGTTGCGGTGGTCGATGAAAACCAAACAGAGCATCTCCTGGAAGCCGGTGACAGTTTGGTGATGCAGGATGGATTCCGTGGCGTGTGGAAGGTGGCAGATCGGGTCAAAAAATATTATTTCATCGTCAATCAGACCTCATCGAATCATGATGCCTGATAGCAATATGTCCTCCCCTGGCATGCCTGATTCCCTGTGGCGTCACACAGCCATTGCTGCTCGCGACACCGTTGCATACAAGGGTGATTCCAAAGTCGATGTTGTGATTGTTGGGGGAGGTTTTACCGGCCTGAGGGCTGCGCTGGAGCTTTCTGGAAGAGGTCTTTCCATTATCGTGCTCGAGTCTGGAGATATAGGTTGGGGCGCATCGGGACGTAGCGGCGGCCAGGTCAATCCGATTATTCGCCTGACTTCCGCGAAAATCGCGAGCCTCATTGGCGAGGGGCCTGCCGAACGGTTCATACGCAGCACCATTAATTCGGCCGATGAGGTTTTCAATTTAATTAGACAGCATCGCATCGCTTGCGACCCGGTGCAAAACGGCTGGCTTCAGGTTGCGCATTGCCTGTCGGCGGCACAAAGCCTGGAGGAGTTGGCGCTGGATTGGCGCCGTCATGGCTCCTCTATAGGGTTTAAAAGTGGCCAGGATCTCTATACGGAATCAGGCACGGCTTCGTATCAGATGGGGTTGTTTCACCCCAAGGCGGGGCATTTGCAGCCTATGTCCTATGTGCGAGGCCTGGCAAACGCCGCCATGAAGGCCAATGTGCGGGTTCATACACACAGTCGTGTGGAAAAAATCGAGCCCACGAATAAGGGGTGGAAGGTAGCTGTCAACGGGAGCTCGATTCAGGCTGAATGGGTGTTGTTATGCACCAATGGTTACACCAAGGGTTTGCATCAGGCAGTTGATAAATCCTATTTGCCATTTACGCCTATTCAATTGGCAACTGCGCCACTGCCCCGGGCGGTGAGTCAGCAAATTCTGCCTGGCAATCAATCCATTGCCGATACGCGCCGCTTGATTTTTTATGGAAGAAAAACAGCCGATCGTCGGCTGATTTTTGGAGGGCTTGGGAAGGGAATCAATAATCTTGCGGATTACGAACGCATAAAAAAAGAGGCGGTCCGGATTTATCCGATCTTGAAGGGAATTGCTTGGGATTATCAATGGGGAGGAAATATAGCGATGACGATGGATGCTTTGCCTCATGTTCATCGGCTCGCGCCAGGCCTGCTGGCTGGCCTGGGCTGCAATGGGCGAGGCGTCGCCATGTCGACGGTCATGGGGCGGGTGCTGTCTGAGTGTGTGCTGGGGTCGGAAACGAGTTTGGATCTGCCCTTGTTGGAAGTACGGAAAATAGGGTTTCGCAACCTTAAATCATTCACTATTCCTTACGGGTTGCCAGTCTTGGGATGGCTCGACGGTAGGGACAAATAAGCAATCTTTGGAGGAGTAAAGTCATGAGCAAGTTTTATAAGCTTTTATTGTCGGTGTCGTTAGCTTTATTTGCGGTGGGAAGTACTCACGCAGAAAGCAAAGAGGTCACGATTGGTTATTTGCCTGTGCTAAACCCATGGGTCATTCCAATGGTCGATAAAACTTTTGAAAAAGAGACGGGTTATAAGATCAACTGGAAGCAGTTCGATTCGGGGGCGAGTGTCATACTTGGAATGTCCTCGGGTGCGGTCCAGATCGGCTATGCAGGTTCCAGCCCCAGCGCGGCGGCCATCAGTCGCGGAGTGGATGCATCCGTGGTTTGGATCATGACGACATCGCAGGAGTCTTTAGCAGTACGGAACGGGTCGGGGATCCTGGCGCCACAGGATCTGATCGGCAAGAAAATAGCGGTGCCGTTTGTATCGACTGCGCATTTTTCGACCATGTTCGCCCTGCAGCAATTCAGTATCAAACCGACACAGGTGACCTTATTGAATATGCAGCCGCAACAAATTGCGGCTGCCTGGGAGCGGGGCGATATCGATGCCGCGTTCGTATGGGATCCGGCCTTGACGAAAATATTGGAAAGCGGCAAGGTGTTGATTACGTCTGAAGTGGTCAGTTCCTGGGGCAAGCCCACTTTCGATGGTTTGTTGGCCAATCAGGGGTTTCTGAAGAATCATCCAGATTTCATGCCCAAGTTTCTTAACGCGATCAGCCAGTCTTACGCTGACTACGAGAAGAATAAAGATAAATGGACGGTCAATTCAGAGCCCGTCAAGAAGGTTGCCCACTTTCTTGGCATGAATGCCAAGGATGTGCCGACAGCCATGGCTGGTATGACGTTCCCGAGCATCGAACAACAAATCAGTTGTCAATGGCTTGGTTGCGGCGAGAAGGGCGGGGTGGCCCGGGCGTTGAAATTCACGTCGGAATTTCTGAAAGAACAGAAAAACGTCGACAAGGTTTTGCCTGAGTACACCAAGTATGTGGATAGCCAGGATGCCACTCTGGCCGCAGCCAAGGGTAAGTGAGGTCTTATGGATACGGGTATGCGGGGAGCTGTTGCATTGATAACAGGGGCATCCGGTGATATAGGTGCGGAAATTGCGCGCTTCCTTGCGGCGGAGGGGGTACATCTGGCCCTGCATTGCCACCGCAATATCGATGCCGCTTTGGCCCTGCAAGCAGAACCCGTTGTGGCGCAAGTCAGGTCTGTTGTGGTGCAGGCGGATCTGACTGAGGAAGGTCAGGTAGAGCGCATGTGGAATAAAGCCCAGAGCGAACTGGGGCCCATAAAGATATTGATCGCCAATGCAGGTATTTATCGGGCCGAGCGCATACCCATAAAAAACATGTCCCTGGCCCAATGGAATGACACACTGCAAACGAATCTGACGGCCTTTTTTCTGTGCTTTCGCGAGTTTTTCAAATCCATTGAGCAACACAAGCTAATCGACCCGTCAGCCGTCATGGTCGGCTCTATGTCGGGTGTTTGGGGTGACATGGGTCATTGTGACTACGCCGCCTCCAAGGCGGCCATCACGAGCGGCCTGCTGCCAACGCTCAAGGATGAGTTGGTCAAGATTGCGCCGCAAGGCAGGATCAATGCCGTAGCGCCAGGTTTTATCGACACCCAAATGATTGCCGGGGTAAAACAGGACAAGGCCCAAATGCGGCGCGTGTTGCAAACGGCGTCTTTGCGACGTGTCGGCACGGTGCAAGATGTGGCCGGGCTAGTGACTTTTTTGGCGTCCAACAGGCTTTCAGCGCATATGACCGGCGAAATCGTCAGGCTCAAAGGCGGCAAAGAAGGCCGCATCCTGTTTGATGAGGATGAAATCGAACTTTAGGCAGGAACTGAATTCCGGCTCGACTCGAGCTGTGTTCATGACGGTTAGTCATTATTAAACGCGATTATTTCTATCGCTGTACCTGATTCGAATTATTTTTAACGGAGGCATCTATGTCATCGAATTACCAGAACTATATCAATGGCGAGTTTGTGGCCCAGTCGGCCGATTCCTCGATCAAGGTGTATAACCCCGCCAACGGGGAGTTGCTGGCGACCGTTCCAGAAACAGATTCTTCGGTTGTGGACGTTGCCGTTCAGGCTGCCAAGAAAGCACAGCCTTTGTGGGCAAAAAAAACGGCTATTCAACGAGCGTCGTATTTGCGGAAAATATCGGCCAAGGTTCGGGAGCATCGTGAACGGCTTGCTCATATCATTACATCCGAACAAGGCAAAACCCTGGGCCTGGCTCAAGTCGAAGTTGACTTCACAGCGGACTATATCGATTATATGGCCGAGTGGGCGCGCCGGATCGAGGGCGAAGTCATTACCAGCGATCGGGAAGGCGAGAGCATATTTCTGTTGCGTAAGCCCATCGGCGTGGTGGCTGGCATTTTGCCGTGGAATTTTCCTTTCTTCCTGATAGCAAGAAAACTCGCGCCTGCCCTGGTGGCTGGCAACACCATCGTCATCAAGCCCAGCGAAGAAACGCCTATTAACGCCTTCGAATTCGCCAAGCTTGTTGCCCAGACTGACTTGCCCGCGGGAGTGTTCAATCTGGTGAGCGGCAAAGGTGCTACGACGGGAGCCAGCTTGTCCGGGCACCCAGCCGTAAATCTGATCAGCTTTACCGGCAGCGTGAAAACCGGCAGTGCCATCATGCAGGCCGCCGCCAAGAACCTGACCCGGGTCAATCTGGAGCTGGGCGGCAAGGCGCCGGCGATCGTCCTGGCCGATGCCGACCTGGACCTGGCCGCAAAGGCGATCGTTGATTCGCGCATCATCAACAGTGGACAGGTATGCAATTGCGCAGAGCGGGTGTATGTGGAGCGCCCGGTGGCCGAAGTTTTTTCGGCCAAGGTTATTGCCTTGATGCAAGCCGTCAAGATCGGTGATCCCCTGGAAGATAGCAGCAACGAGCTTGGGCCTTTGATCAATCAGGCCGGTTTGATCAAGGTGAAAGGCATGGTCGAAAACGCGCGAAATGCGGGCGCTCGCGTGGCTCTGGGCGGCAGTGTGGTCGATACCAAGGCAGGCTGCTATTTTGAGCCCACCGTTCTGACCGAGTGCCGGCATGATATGGAAATCATGCAAAAGGAAATTTTTGGCCCTGTTTTGCCGATTCAGGTCGTGGACAGCCTGGATGAAGCAATCGGCTATGCGAACGATTCCGAATATGGCCTCACTTCGTCGATTTATACGGCCAGTCTGAGTAGTGCGATGCGCGCCTGCCACGCTCTGGAGTTTGGCGAAACCTATGTGAACCGCGAAAATTTCGAGGCCATGCAGGGGTTTCATGCTGGCCGGCGCAAGTCAGGTATCGGCGGCGCGGATGGCAAGCATGGTCTCTATGAGTATATGGAGACGCATGTGGTGTACATGCAGCACGGGTAAGGGTCGGTTTGAGGAGGTGGCGAGGGGGGCAAAGCCCTTGCCCCCGCTTCTCGATGGCGGCGCGGCGCAACCATGAATAGCTTAGCGGGAATAGACATAGGTCGCGCCGCAATGAGGCTTGCGCAGACCCAGGTTGATGCCTTCACGCTTCCTCGCGCATCTTCCTTTTTAATTTCGAAAAATTATAATTGACGGCCAGGCTGCGTATGGGTTCGGGCGGTATCCATAGGGGTTTGGAGTATCGCTCGGTGTCGGCCAGCAGACGGCTGCCTACACCGGCTATTTCTTCAGCCAACAGCTTGCCCAGAGCCGTCATTTTCAGGATGCCGGAGGCGTTGCAGGCAGACAAGGCATAAATGTTCTCGGACATCTTGCCGAAAATCGGCACCCCGTTACGCGTCATGCTAAGCGCGCCGCCCCAGGTATATTCAAACTGGTGGCTTTTCATTTGGGGATATTTTTTTGCGTACTGATCGCGCAAAGCAGCATTGATGTCGCCGGGAACCAGCTCCTTCTTATAGGAGAACCCGGCTCTGAACAGGAAGCGCCGCGAGTTCAGTTTCCGAGTTGTGGCCCCTAGTCTTTCAGCGGGCGTCGCTCCCCAGTCTGAGGCTTGCCCCAATTTGTCCAATTCTTCGGCGGGAAGCTCCGGTGTCATGCCGGCATAGGTGTAGACGGTAATTTGCCGGTACTTGCCATAGCCGAAAAAAGGCAGCGTGACGTTGTTGCAGAAGATGACGGTGTCGGCCTGGATTTGATTTTGCCCGACGCTCAATGTGTGCGGAGCCCCCCGGTCAAGCCGGTCGACGGGGGAGCCGGTGTAAAGCTTGACTTGCGCGGGGAGGGTGGCCAGCAGGCCGTGTATGAGTTCGGCGGGCTGGATAAGCACACAGTTGGGAAACCACACGGCATTGGTGCACTGCGCAGCGCCCAGCTCGGTGCGAATATCGTCGCTGGAAAGCTGGCGATAGGGCATGCCCTTTGCATCCAGCTTGGCCAGCAAGGCATCGAGCTCTTTGGCGCCCAGTGCCGTCGTGGACGTTTTATAGTGTCCGATGTCGCGCCAGTCGCAGCGAATGTGGTGGCTCGACACGATATGTTCCAGCCACTCCCGGCCTGCTTGCAGAATATCGGTGTGCCAGTCGCTTTCCGGCCCGGCGCCCCTGACATCTATTTTGGCATCGGCCCGATCCAGCATGAACCCCGAGCTTCTGCCCGCTGAGCCTTCTGCCGCGGAGAGGGCGTCCAGCAAGACGATTTCGTCGTCCGGGTAGAGTTCGCATAGCCGTCTTGCGACGGCAGCTCCTGCAAAGCCGGCTCCGACTATGGCGAATTTAATGCGCAGGTTGCCGCTTAATTTCTTTTCGTGGCAGCGGCCGCTGGCTTTCGCTATTTGATTCCATCCACTGGCCGTGGCGTATGGTGTGTAGGCTTGCATCGAGGCTTTCCCATGGAGTGGGCAATTAATGTTTGTTTATTGCCTGGGCCAAGGTGTCGAATCCTTGAGACAACAGGCGCGCCATGGCTTCGTGGCTGTTAAAAGCGGCATGGGCAGTGAGGGTTACGTTGTCAAGCCTGGTCAATTCATGGTTGGGCGGCAAGGGTTCTTGTGTGAAAACGTCCAGCGCTGCATGCCGGATTTTTTTGTTTTTCAAAACCTCGATGAGTGCCGGCTCGTCAATGAGCGCACCGCGCCCGACGTTGACCAAAATGGCCTCTTTTTTCAGCATGGCCAATTGTTTCTTTCCGATTATGCCGCGAGTGGCGTCGTTGAGAGTCAGATGCAGCGAGACGACATCTGAAGAAATCAAAAGCTCATCGAACGCCACTTGTTTGCAGGGCAGGCCTTCGGCGATAGGGCTGCGGTTCCAGGCGACAACGTCCATGCCGAACGCGTGGGCGATTTTAATGAGCTCGGCTCCCACGCCGCCCGCACCGACAACGCCCAGGCGTTTTCCCGACAGTTCCATGCCTACCGGGGTGGCCCATTTGCCCTGTCGTATTTCGCGATCCATGCTGGCAATATTGCGCGATGCGCTCAGGATTAGCGCAAGCGCGTGTTCCGCATTGGTCCGGTTACCGTATCCACGCACAGTCAGAACGTTGATGCCGCATTTTTCGGCGGCAGCCAGGTCGATATAGCTCGATGCGCCGGTGCCTAGAAAGACGATGGTTTTGAGCGCACTGCACCGGCCCAGCAGGCCGGCATCCATGACGGTATGCCCATTGACGATGGCGGTGGCCCCGTCTAATAGAGAATGTAGGGCGTTCTCGTCGGGGTCGCCCACGTTCAATACCAACCCGGGTATCCTGTCGAGCAGGGAATGTTCTTTGATGATGGAATGCCCATATTCCGTGCAGTCGATGTACACCGTTTTCATGTGCTGCCTTTTATACGATGGTTTTTAGATGGCTGAAGCGGAAGGCCCCCGAGGCTCTTGTTTGAGCCCCCGGTGCAGCCTTACGACGCTGTTGAGGTGGTAGCGCATTTCGGCATCCGCCACGGCTATGTCGCGGCGGCCTAGCGCATTCAATATGCGTTCGTGTTCGGCAATGACCCCGTTAAACCAATTTGGCGTTGTTTTTGCGTCGCGCCTGCGTACCAGCTTGGCCTTGTCGTGTACCGCAGAAAGCTGCTCAAGCAGCAGGGGGTTGTTGGTGGTCGCGGCAATCGTTAGATGAAATTCGGTATCGAAATTCGCGAAAGCCGTCAGATCTTTGGCTGACAAGGCTTGAGATTGATTTTCAATGATTGCGTAAAGCTTCTCTATGGACGCATCGCCTGCCCGTTCTATAAATAGACGCACGGCCATTCGCTCGAGTGCTTCTCGCACTTCGTACAGGTCTTGAATTTCTTTGGTCGACATTTCTATGACTTGATAGAAACGGCCGCTGCGCCTGATCAGGCTTTCGTTCAGCAAATGCCGCAGCGCCTCCCTGACCGGCGTGCGGCTGACATTGAATTGCTCTCCAAGCTCGGACTCTTGCAAGAGAGTGGCGGGCAGTATCTTTTGCGCAAGAATGTCGGCCTTAAGGTGCTCGTAGACCCGGTTGCCTAACGGAACCGTTTCCGGATGCTGGAACTCAGTGCTCAGGGTTTGGTTCTCGTTCAGCATAAGGCTTCCTTTGTCGTGGCCATGTTTGGCCGTTTAACGGTAACCTTGTTGGTGAGGTTCCGTATACGTAATTCTTTTTGGGTATACTCAAATTATAAAATAAGCCAAATAAATTACAATATTAGGGGATAACCCTATTGAATTAATCTTTATTGGATAATAAAGTATACCGAACGTAAGGTGTAGAAGTGGTTATCAAAGCCCATCATGTCAAAGGAGGCGCTATGGCGTCCGAAAAAGATAGCAAGCGGGATAAGGAAAATATTGACCTCGTGCCGGCAGCAGGCAGGCCGATAAACCGGCGTCAATTCGGCGGGTTGCTGCTGGGCGCTGGCGCATCCTTGGCTGGGTGGGGCGTTTTTCAAACGGCTTATGCCGCGACGACAGCCGCGGGCGGTCCGAAAAAAGGGGGCCGGGTACGCATAGCCCTGAATTCCCAAGGGGCGAACGATACCTTTGACGGCGCACGCGCGCTCAACCCCGGCGACTTTATCCGATGTGCCAGCATATTTAGTTATTTGACTCGCATGGATGTCGACGGCAAGGCCCTGCCAGAGGTGGCCGAGTCATTTGAAAGTAGTGCCAACGGCAAGGAATGGATATTCAAGATTGCCAAAGGAATCGTTTATTCCGATGGCTCACCGTTGAAAATGGAAGATATCGTGTTCTCCATTTTGCGCCATCAGGACAAACAGGTCGTGTCCAGCGCCAAGCAACTGGTGGCGAATATCAAGGCAGTCAGGATAGACGGGCCGCAGACAGTTGTGGTTGAGCTGCAGGAGCCCGACGCCGATATTCCCGTAACGCTAAGCACCAGTCCTTTTACGATTGTCAAAAGCGGTACCTATGATTTTTCAAAGCCCATCGGCACGGGGCCTTTCGTCGTCAAGGAATTCACTGCGGGTGTGCGAACCATTTGTGTGCGCAATGACAAATACTGGAAGTCCGGCCAGCCCTATATCGACGAATTCGAAATGTTCCCTATCGTCGATCAGGTGGCTCGAGCCAATGCCCTGTTGTCGGGCGATGTGCAGATGGCCATTGATATTCGAGGCCCCAGCATTGCCCAGTTGAAGGGCTCGGCGACCGCCCAGCCGTTTATCACCAAGGCCCCGCGTTATACCGCCATACAGGGCGCAGTCAATATGGCTCCGGCGAATAATCCCAATTTAGGCCTTGCCCTGAGTTATTTGATAGACCGTGAGCGCGTGTTGCGCACCTCGTTGCTGGGCAACGGTGTGATTGCCAACGACTTCCCGATTATCAGCGGCTCCCCCTATTGCAATACGGCGCTGGAACAACGCAAGGCGGATCCGGATAAAGCCAAATTCTATTTGGCAAAAAGCGGGGTGGGAAACAACCGGGTGCCACTGCATGTCAGCGATGCGTCGGCCTTCAGTGTGGATATTGGGCAGATCTTGCAGCGCGAGGCGACCAATATAGGCTTGAACCTGGATTTGAAAAAAGAGCCGGCCGATAGTTACTGGTCTGCCATCGTCGGGAAACGGCCATTTTTTGCCACTACGTTCAATCCGCGCCCCACGTACAACATATTGTTGAATTTGACCTGGAAGACCGGCGCTCCATGGAATTTTTCCCATTACAGTAATCCGGCGCTCGATTCGCTGATCGATCAGGCTCGCGCCACGGTCGACGAGCCCAAGCGTATCGCGATATATCACGAAATCGACGCGATTTTGCATAATTCGGGCGCTTTGGTATTGCCGGCATTCATTAATTTTGTCGATGGCCTTTCGAATCGCGTCAAGGGCTTGAAGCCCATTCCGATTGCGCCCATGGGAGGGTGTTTCTTTACCGATCAAATCTGGCTGGATAGCTAAGAGTAGCGGGCAGGCGGCCAGCCAGGTGGGCATCGCCCGCCCCGCGTGGCCTGGCTGCCGGCAGCGTATACGAATTAGGAATCGTGGATGACGAAATTCTGGGTAGGCCGCCTTTTCTTGGCCTTGTTTGTGCTTTGGCTTGTCTCCATGCTGGTTTTTGTGGGCTGCCAGATATTGCCGGGCGATGTGGCCCAGCTTTCTTTGGGTCAATATGCAACCCCTGAGGCTGTAGCCACTTTGCGCGCTCAAATGGGATTGGACCATCCCGCCGTGTATCGCTATTTTGAGTGGCTGGCGGGTATGTTGCGGGGCGATTGGGGCGTTTCCATGGTCAGCAGAACCCCGGTTGCTTCCATGTTGTCCGAACGCGCGGCCAATACAGGGCTGCTGGCCGGTGTTACCGCGCTGATTGCGGTGCCCCTTTCAATAGGCCTGGGATTGTTGATGAGCCTGGGCACCGGTAAATGGATGGATCGTGTCGGGTCTGTTGTGGTGCTTGGTTTATCGGCCACGCCGGAATTCCTGATCGCGACGATTGCCGTATTGTTTCTGGCCGTCAAGTGGCATTGGTTTCCGGCAATTTCTTATTTGACTCCCGGTGCGGGGGTCGAAGCGCAGATCAAGGCTCTGTTTTTGCCGGTTATGACGCTGGTCATCGTCGTTACGGCGCAAATCGCCCGGATGACCCGCGCCATTATCAGTAATTTGTTGAGCCAGCCGTTTGCCGAAATGGCGATGCTCAAAGGCGTGCCGCGCACAACAATCGTGCGCAAACATGCCCTGATTCTTGCTGTGGGGCCCATCGCCAATGTGGTTGCGCTCAATGTGGCCTATTTGGTCAGCGGCGTTGTGGTGGTGGAGACTATTTTTTCGTACCCGGGGCTTGCGCGCCTGATGACCGATTCCGTTCTTTCCAGGGATATGCCGGTGATTCAAGCCTGCGCCATGCTTTTCAGCGCCGTGTATGTCGTTTTGATTCTGTTGTCCGATACGCTTGCGGCCGTGTTCGATGTACGCGGCTCCAGGGTAGGCCACTGAAGGTCATGTCAGGAAAACAATAATGAAATCCACCGAGTCAACGATCAGGGCGGCAAGTGGGCCGGCCGATACTACCTCCAAGAAGCCACCTGTCTCTCTGGTCTTGTGGGCCAGCGTCATTGTGCTGCTGGGATGCGTGCTGGTTGCAATATTCGCACCGTACCTGCAACCTTACGACCCGACCAAATTTGTGTCCTATACCCCGTTTCAGTTGTCCAGCTCGCAAGCCTGGCTGGGCACCGACGTTTTGGGCCGCGATGTCCTGTCGCGCCTGATCGGGGGTACGCGTCTTACTCTAATGATGGCGTTGGGCGCCACGGTGCTGGCTCATCTGATCGGCGATAGCCTGGGTTTGTATTCCGCGGTAAAGGGCGGGTGGATCGACTTGGTGTTGTGCCGGGTCGTTGATGTGGTTTTGTCCTTGCCGAAAATTATCGTGGGCCTGGTGGTGGTGGCGGCCTTGGGATCGTCCATCCACGTCATTGTGATTATTACCGGTCTGGTGTATTCCGCGAGTGTGTTCCGGATTGCCCGGTCGCTGGGCCTGGACCTGATACAGCAAGATTTTGTGCGCGTCGCTCAGGCTCGAGGGGAACGCACGGCCTGGCTGGTCTTTGGCGAAATTGTTCCCCACGTCATTTATCCCATGGCCGCCGATTTCGCCATTCGGGTCAGCTTTGCCATTTTGTTCATGAGCAGTTTAAGTTTTCTGGGGCTGGGTGTTCAGCCGCCCTTGGCGGACTGGGGCGGCATGGTTCGTGAAAATATCGAAGGTATTGCCGCGGGTTCCTATGCCTCCATCTATGCCGCATTGGCTATTGCCGTGGTGTCGGTTGCCTTGAATCTTCTGGTGGACGCCAGCGGCGAAGAAAGTGCTTTTGCGGAGATGCAGAAATGAGCCAGGCCGCGCTGCTTGAAATAAAGGATTTGCTGATCGCCCCTGCCTACGGAGGAAAGCCCGCCGTAAATGGTGTGTCGCTGACGGTTCGCGAGGGTGAGGTGCTGGCTCTGATCGGAGAGTCGGGGTCGGGGAAAACCACATTGGCGCTAAGCGCTTTGGGGCGCGTGCGCCCCGGACTGGCGGCTCAGCGCGGCGTGGTGCGGCTCGATGGCGTCGATATGCTGACTGCCAACGATAAAATCCTGCGCGCGATGCGCGGTCACGAGATCGCCTACATTGCGCAAAGCGCCGCCATGTCTTTTAATCAGCGCTTGCGCCTGGATGATCAGGTCATTGAGCCGGCATTGATTCGCAAGCTGATGTCCTCGTCACAGGCCCTGGATCGCGCACGCGAGCTGTACCGGGCATTGGGCCTGCCGGAGCCCGACAGCATCGGCGCGCGTTATTCCCATCAGGTGTCTGGCGGTCAGCTGCAGCGGTTCATGATTGCCATGGGTTTGTTGCTGCATCCCAAGCTGGTCGTTTGCGATGAACCCACCAGCGCGCTCGACGTAACGACACAAGTGGGTGTGTTGCGAGCCCTGAAGGAAGTGATACGCCGCAATCGCACCGCAGCCTTGTTCGTGAGCCACGATTTATCGGTGGTGGCCCAGGTTGCCGATCGGATAGCGGTCTTGCGCAAGGGTGATTTGATCGAGGAAGGCACGACGGCCGAGATCATCGAGAATCCACAGGAAAAATACACCCGCCAGTTAATAGCGGCTTGTCATCGCTGGCCTGTCGTTTCGGTCTCGTCCGCGCAGCGTGCCGCCAATACATCGGGTCACTATCTGGAGGCGCGGAACATTTGGGCCGGCTACGGCAAGATAGGGGCCGACGGCAAACCTAAAGCGCTGATTTTAAAAGACGTGTCCTTGAAGGTGAGGCGTGGCCAAGTGGTGGCCGTCATTGGCGAGTCAGGCTCCGGCAAGAGCACCCTGGCGCGTGTGGTGGCGGGTTTGCATTGCCGAGCGAGCGGCGAGTTGCGCGTAGCGGGCGAAACCCTGGCAAACGGTATCGAGGGCCGCACCAGCGGGCAGTTGCGGCGTGTGCAAATGGTGTTTCAGTCGGCCGATACGGCTTTGAATTCCAAACATACTATTGGCCGAACCCTGGGACGGGTGCTGAAGTTTTTTGGCCATGTCGTGCCGGCGCAGCGAGAAGCGCGAATTGCCGCTCTCCTGGAGATGGTCAATTTGCCTGCGCATTATGCCGCGCGCAAGCCGGGCCAGCTATCGGGCGGTGAAAAACAGCGAGTCAACCTGGCTCGGGCTCTCGCCGCAGAGCCAGAGGTTTTACTGTGCGATGAAATTACCTCTGCTCTGGATACGATTGTTGCGGCCTCCATTATCCGGCTGGTCGAAGACCTGCGTAACCGTCTTAACCTGGCCATTGTTTTTATCAGTCACGATATGGCGACGGTGGCGTCGCTGGCCGACGAAGTGGTGGTCTTGCAGCATGGGTGCGTCGTGGAAAGCGGCCCGGCCGCGCAGGTTTTGCTTGAGCCGCGCGAGCCCTACACAAAATTGTTGCTGGGTTCTGTGCCGGAATTGCGTCAGGGCTGGCTTGAGGAAGTGAAGGTGGTGATTGAGCCAGAGGACGAACCGGCGCTTGCCGAGTTTGACGGAAATTGAACGGGTTGGCCGGACAGATGCCTATCTGTGCCGTCATGGGAATAAATAGTGGAGTGTCCTGTGGTTGAAAGATTGACGCAAATTGATGGGCAAAGTTTTGACGTGATCGTTATCGGCGGGGGGGCGGCGGGTGCCAGCGCCTCCCAGAACCTGGCCGCCAAAGGCTATAAGGTTTTGCTGGTTGACAAGGGCGATTTCGGCAGCGGCACCAGCAGCCGTTCGAGCCGGCTGTTGTATTGCGGCCTGGCTCATTTGTCGCCGGACCATCCGGTCTGGCAATTTATTCTGAAGCCGGGTGATTTGATGCGCCGGATCCACATGGCGCGTCTGGCCATGAAATCCCGGACTCAACTCGTCCAGACGATGCCCGAGCGGTTAATTCCCCATACCTTTTTTTTCCCGGTCCACAAAGAGAGCGACTATCCAGGCTGGAAAGTGGACTTGGGCTTTCGCGCACTGGAATTGATAGGGTTTTCCAAGGTCAGCTTGAATTACAGGCGAATGTCCGCAAAGAAGGCGGCCGGGAAATACGGCATGGCGAAGTATCTGGCCGAAAACAGTTCCCTGGAGAGTGTGGGTGTTTATACGGAGTATCAGTACAACTGGGCTGAACGCATTTGTGTCGATACGATTCTGGACGCCGAACGATTGGGTGCAGCAACATGTAATTACGTCAAGGTAGTCCGTCTTGAATCTCAGCCCGACGGTTCCTGGCTTGTGTCATTGAAGGATGGGCTGGGGTCGGACAAAACGGCGCAGGTAACGGGGCGCATGCTGGTCAATACGGCCGGACCCTGGGTGGACCGCGTGATAGCCAAAACGGATAAGCCGGCCCGGAAAAAACACTTGATAGGCATCAAGGGGATAAATCTGGTCGTCAAATTGCCGCCCGAGTGCGAAGGGCAGGGCTTGGAGACGATCAGCAGTATCGGGCAGCCATACTACTGCATGCCTTGGGGAAAGTATCATTTTTTTGGCCCGACCGACACCGTTTTCGAAGGTGACCCCGACGATGCGCGTGTGTTGCCCGAAGAGATCGACTACGTTCTGAAAGAAGCCAATTTCCTGTTCCCCACCTTCAAGTTGACTGAAAAAGATATTGTGTATTCCTGGTGCGGTGTGCGTCCTCGAACTGCGGCCACAGGCGAAAAAGACATCGTCAAATTATTAAGCATCCATGAGCTGGAGGCCGAAGGGCTGCCCAATGCCATAGCGCTTACAGGAATGCCGATCATGAATCACCGTTACGCCGGCGAGAAAATAGCCGAACGTATCGGTCAGGCGATCAAGCCGACACGGCCGGCGGGCAAGTTATCGCACGCCGCCAAGCTCTTTCCTGAAGATCGCTCCTCGCCGCCTGTCGATGCCGAATATCCGAATGTCAGCATTGCGAATCTGCGCCATGCCGCGCGGCATGAACATGTGCGCACTTTGAGCGACTTGATGTTCCGGCGGGTCGGTTTGGGGTGGGGACACAACATGGGCCTGAATGTGGCGCGCCAGGCAGCCCAGGCGGTTGCCGACATTATGGGATGGGATGCTCCCGAGGTGGGCAGGCAAGTGGCCGACTACGAGCATTTCGTGCGGGAAAATTTCAACCCTTCTTATGCGGGCGGCTCCGAGAGCGCATCGAGCCTGCCATGAACAGGCCGGTCAGCCGTATGGGAGTCACTACTCTTTTGTATTTCAAGGATGCGACAGCATGACTGGTTTAGGCGGTCTTTTTCATCCGGACTTTGCCATCAGGCCCTACTGGTGGGATGAAACGCCTCCTGTTGATGAGCGTAACCCGGTTCCCGCCGTCGTCGATGTAGCCATTGTCGGTAGCGGCTATTGCGGCCTGGCGGCGGGCCTCGAGTTGGCCCGCAAGGGCCTGAAGGTCGCGGTATTGGATTCGGGCCGGATTGGCGAGGGTGCCAGCACTCGAAATGGCGGCATGGTCAGCGGAGGCCTCAAAGTGCCCGAGGCCATGCGGGCCAAGTTGGGTGAAGAGCGTTTTTCTCATATGGTGCGTGATTCGGTTGCGTCTTTTACGCACTTCGAATCATTTTTAAAGCGCGAGGGTTTCGATGTTCAGTATGAGCGTTGTGGGCGCTTTACCGGTGCGCATTCTCCAGGAGCGTATTTGCGCCAGGAACGGCAGGCTACCAACCTGGTTGGTGAGATGGGCTTGACCGTGCGCATGGTTCCCAAGGCTCGGCAACGCGAGGAAATCGGCAGTGACTTCTACCATGGGGGCATGGTGGTCGAAGAAAGCGGCGGCATCAACCCTGGGCGCTACCATCGCGCATTGCGCGAGGCGTACAAAGCGGCCGGCGGCACTCTGCACGGCTTTGCCAAAGTCGATAAGATTGAGCAGCGTGCGGGGCAATTTGCCCTTGCGACGTCGCGTGGGAATTTGCGTGCCGATCAGGTTTTTGTGGCGACTAACGGCTATAGCGGCGAGGTCATGCCCTATTTGCGCAAACGTATTATTCCGATCACCAGTTTTGTCATCGCCACCGAAGAGATCTCGCCCGCTCTGGTGCGCGAACTGAATCCAAACAAGCGCATGTTGGTGGATACCAAACGCATTCTTTACTGGTATCGGCTAACGCCCGACCACCGGCGGATTATTTTTGGAGGCCGGGCCAGTTTTCGAGACGTTAACGAGCGTGAGTCCGCGCGTAGCCTGCATCAGTTTATGTGCGGCATCTGGCCGCAAGTCCAGGATACGCGCATTACCCATGCCTGGAAGGGCAATGTGGCTTTTACGTTTGATCACCTGCCGCACATGGGCGTCCATGCGGGGGTTCATTATGCGGGAGGCTGCCAGGGTGCGGGAGTTTCCATGGCAACCTATTTAGGTTACCAGACAGCCATGAAAATGCTCGATCCCCAGAGGGCGCCATGCGGGTTCGACAGCCTTCCGTTTCCATCCAACCCTCTTTATTACGGCAATCCATGGTTTCTGCCGATTGTAGGCAATTACTACAGGGTTCTGGATCGTATGGAGCAGCGGACCGGCTGGTAGAACCGGCCGCAAATGCATGGCTCCGATTTTTCAGTAGTGCGTTTAAAAAGGCACGGATGACCCAGGCCATCGGGCACAGCACGGGCAGACGGACCTGGTCAATGGCCATTGGGTTGGGCCGGAAATAATTTCTTGATAGCGAGGTTGATGGCATGACTACTATTGCGCGGCTTAATCCGAATCGTCGATCCAGTTCCGCCGTTATTCACGGCAATACGGTGTATCTGGCGGGCCAGGTTGGCGTTGCCGGCGAGAGCGTCAAGGAGCAGACGGCTACGATCCTCGCCGCTATCGATCGCTGGCTGCGCGAGGCCGGCACCGATAAATCCCGACTCTTGCAAGCGACGATTCTGTTGGCCGACATGGCCGATTTCAAGGAAATGAACAAAGTCTGGGAAGCCTGGATCGACCCAGCGAATCCGCCCGCGCGAGCGACTAGCCAGGCCGTCCTGGCCTTGCCAGGGTACAAAGTTGAAATTGTTGTGATTGCAGCCCTCTGATAAGGCTGCTTGCGGACAGCGCGTACGTGCATGCCTTGTCATTATCTTTTCCCCTGCCATTATCTTTTTATATCGAGAGCGCCGTGTCAGATAAAAACCCGAGCCTGGTTCGTTTTAGTACTGGGCCTTTAACCAATCCAACCTTGGGTCAACCCAAACGCCCGCTCAGCGGCAACGCTTGTTTCCGCAGTGTTGCCATGTTTGAAGGCTATGAAGGAAATGTTCACGGCGGGGTGTGGGAAAGCACGAGCGGCACATTCCAGGCCGATACAACCGGCTACATCGAATTTGGTCATATTGTGGAAGGATCCTGCCGCGTTGTCGACCTGGATGGTACGGTCAACGCGCTGGGGGCTGGTGACTCATTTGTGATGCCGGAGGGCTATCACGGGCGCTGGGAGGTGGATTCGTTCGTGAAGAAGATTTATTTCATAACCAAAACGGCATAACCAGCAAGAAGAGTGCGGCTTAGCATGAATCAACTGATTGAACCTTCTCGTCAGGCATCGGCCTGGAATGCTCTTGAGAGCGACTTGGCAAATGCATTGGGCGATGTGGTCCATTTCGACAATTTGCATAAGTCGCTTTATGCGTCGGACGCGTCGAATTACCGGCAAATACCCATTGGCGTCGTGGTTCCCCGGACTATCGAGGAGTTTGTAGCGGCGTCGGCAATTTGCCATCGGCATCAGGTGCCTGTTTTGATGCGAGGCGGTGGAACCTCGCAAAACGGCCAATGCGTCAACGTGGCGGTTGTTTTCGATATGTCCAAGTATTGCAACCGAATTCTTGAGCTGGACCCGCAGGCCGGCAGCGCGGTCGTTGAGCCGGGAATAGTTTGCGATACCTTGCGCGATGCGGCGGAAGTTCACGAATTGACGTTTGCGCCGGACCCTGCGACCCATAGCCGTTGCACGCTCGGGGGCATGATCGGAAATAATTCCTGCGGTGCCCATTCAGTCATGGCGGGAAAAACGGTGGAAAACATCGAGGCGCTCGAAGTCATGACTTACGATGGCGAACGTTTTTGGGTCGGCCCCACCACCGATGCCGAGCTTAAGGGAATCATCGCTGCGGGTGGGCGACGAGGCCAGATATATGCCGACCTCAAAAGGCTCTCGGATAAATACGGTGATCTGATTCGAGCCCGCTTTCCCAACATCAAGCGTCGTGTGTCGGGCTATAACCTGGATCAGCTGCTGCCCGAAAACGGTTTTAACGTAGCGCGAGCCCTGGTAGGGACCGAAGGGACCTGCGCTCTGACTTTGAAGGCCCGGGTCCGCCTGGTCAAAAGCCCGCAAAAGCGAGTGCTGCTGATTCTGGGTTTCGACGATATTTATCTCGCGGCCGACGCCGTCCCGGAATACATGCCGTTCGGTCCCATTGCCATCGAGGGCCTGGATCGCCAGATTATCCGCGGGTTGCAAGCGCGCCAACTGCGTGCCGAAGAAATTGCCTTGCTGCCCGAAGGTGATGCCTGGGTTATTGTGGAATTCGGGGCTGATACGGTCGAGGATGCCATTGCGCAGGCCCGGCGCGCGGCCGATTATTTCAACCAGCGCGCGGGTTCGCGAGTCAGCACCAAGCTGATCGCCGATGGGCCCACTCAGAGCCGGGTCTGGCTGATTCGCGAAACCGGGGCATCGGCCACCTCGATCTCGATCGAGCCGGGGCGGCCTGATCCACTGGTAGGCTGGGAAGATGCCGCTGTGGACCCGATGCGCCTGGGCGATTATTTGCGGGCGTTTCAGGCACTGGTTGATCGCTATGGTTATGAAACATCGTTATACGGGCATTTCGGCGACGGTTGCGTTCATGCCCGGATTACGTTCGATACCCGCAGCACGGCAGGCGTGGCGAAATGGCGCGCGTTCACGCGCGAGGCGGCCGAGCTGGTGGTCGAGTTCGGCGGCTCTCTGTCCGGTGAGCATGGCGATGGCCAGGCCAAGGCCGAGTTCTTGCCCATCATGTTTGGCGAAGAGCTTATGCTCGCCCTGGAAGAGTTCAAGCGGATATGGGATCCCGGCAATCGGCTCAATCCCGGCAAGGTGGTCTTTGCCAACAAGATGGACGAGAATTTGCGGGTAGGCCCGGATTACAAAGTGGTAGGGCCGGTGACCCGCATGCAGTTCATAAGCCCCGAGGGGGCGGGCTTTCAGCGTGAGCTGGAGCGCTGTATCGGCATGGGGCGCTGCCGTTCTTTGAAAGGCAACACGATGTGCCCGAGCTACCGGGCCACACGTGACGAGAAATATTCTACGCGCGGCCGAGCTCACGTATTGTGGGAAATGCTCCAGGGTGAAATCATTACGGATGGCTGGCAAAGCACTGAAGTCAAAGAGGCGCTGGATACCTGCCTGGCCTGCAAAGGCTGCCGCAGCGACTGCCCGACGCATGTTGACATGGCCTCCTACAAGGCCGAGTTTTTATCGCATTTCTACGAAAAGAAAATGCGCCCGCGACAGGCCTGGAGCATGGGGCGCATTGGCGATTGGGCACCATGGGCGGCCAAGCTGCCCGGCCTGTCCAATTTCCTTACGCAAACTCCCTGGCTGGCCGGTTTTGCCAAGAAGTTAGCCGGTGTAGCTGCCGGTCGCGGCCTTCCAAAATTCGCCCGACACACATTTCGCCATGGATACCGGGCCGCTGCCTCTTCGGGGCGTCCCAGGGTCATGCTTTGGGTCGATACCTTTTGCGAGCATTTTCACCCCGATGTAGCGCGGGCAGCCCAGAAAGTCCTCGATCATGCAGGCTTCGATGTGGTGCTGCCGAACAAGAAATTGTGTTGCGGCCGGCCGCTGTACGATTTTGGCTATCTCGATGCAGCCAAGAGCCGGCTGCAGCAAATCATTGATTCGATCGGCAGTTCCTTTGAAGACGGGCAAGCGGGGCCGGTGGCGCTGGTTGGCCTTGAACCAGGATGCATGTCGGTATTCAAGGACGAGTTGGTGAAAATGTTTCCCGGCGACTCCAGGGCTAGGCGGATTGCCGATAATGCGTGGCTGTTGAGCGATTTCCTGGTTTCCCGGGACTACCAGCCGCCGCGGCTTGAGGTCGAGGTAATGATACATACGCATTGCCATCAGAAAGCCCTGTTTGGCGTCAAAGGCGATCAGGAGCTGTTGAATCGCATGGGGGCAACGTGGATCCAGCTGGACAGCGGCTGCTGCGGTATGGCGGGCTCTTTCGGTTTTAATCCCGACCATGAAGCCCTGTCGAGAAACATTGGCGAGCAGGTGTTATTTCCCGCGCTGCGCGCGGCCAAGCCGGATACGATAGTTTTGACCAATGGTTTCAGCTGCAAAGAACAGATCAAGCAGGGCGTGCGCCGGGACACTTTGCATATAGCCGAGCTGCTGCTGCGGGCGCAAACACGGCAATCATCGTTCATCAATCAAGATTTTGGATCAAAGTAAATGTCAGACAATACGTTTATCAGCACGGATGATACGCGCACCTTATTTTCGCAAGCCATGTCGGCGATGTATCAGAAGGAGGTGCCTCAGTACGGTACGCTGCTTGAGCTGGTTAAAGAGGTCAACACCCATGTGCTGTCTCAAGACGGGACAATAAGGCGGCAATTGGGCGACACCGGTCAGCTGAATCGCTTGGATGTCGAACGGCACGGCGCTATCCGAGTCGGGACGCCGCTGGAGCTGGCGACGCTGCGCCGCCTGTTTGCCGTGATGGGCATGATGCCTGTCGGTTATTATGACCTGACCGTCGCCAGCGTTCCGGTTCATTCAACGGCGTTCAGGCCGGTCGAAGAAGCGGCTCTGGCCGCCAATCCGTTCCGGGTGTTTACTTCTTTGCTGCGGCTGGAACTTATCGAGGATGACGCGCTGCGCGAGAAGGCAGCGGAGATTTTGGCGCAACGAGCGATTTTCACACCCTCGTGCCTCAAGCTTATCGAGCAATTTGAGGAAAATGGCGGGTTAACGCCCGAAAAGGCCCAAGAATTCGTTGACGAAGCCTTGTTTACTTTCAGATGGCACCATGAGGCAACGGTTGATGAAAAAACCTATGACTCGTTACGCAAGGCGCATCCCCTGATAGCGGATGTGGTGTGTTTCAAAGGCCCCCACATCAACCACCTGACGCCGCGCACTTTGGATATCGACCTCGCGCAGTCGCGCATGCCGCAACACGGCATAACGGCCAAGGAAACCATCGAGGGGCCGCCGCGAAGAGTGTGCCCGATATTATTGCGTCAAACCAGTTTCATGGCGCTTCGCGAACCCATTTTTTTCAAGAACCAGGATAGCGGTGGCGGCACGCATACAGCGCGTTTTGGCGAGATCGAGCAGCGCGGCCTGGCCTTGACCAAAGCCGGGCGTGCGCTTTACGACGAGCTTATTGCGCAGGTCCGCGAGATGACCCGGGGCGTCAATAAAGATATGTACGCCACGGTTTATCAAGATGCGCTGAACAAGGCTTTTGAGCAGTTTCCGGATAGTTTCGAGATACTGCGAAACCAGGGCCTGGGTTTTTTTTATGCACGCGTCAATCACGATACGCTCGCCGCCAAGCCGGCTATTGCCGCGCAGACCTGGGATGAGCTTGTCGAGCAAGGATATATTCGGTTCGATCCTATTACCTATGAAGATTTCCTGCCGGTCAGCGCCGCCGGGATATTCCAGTCGAATCTGGGCAGCGAAAACACAGAGAAGGATTACAAGCTCGTATCCAATCAGGCGATGTTCGAAGAGGCCTTGGGCATGAAGGTGCGTAACGAGATCTCTGTCTATGCCGAGCTGGAGCGGAATTCGAAATTGGACGCTTTGAAGATTCTTGGCCTTTCGGCCGATAAATACCTTGCATAATCCGCCCGCATAAAAAGGTGGCTTAATTGCCGGGCGGGTCGGTCAACACCACTTTGACGGCATCCTTCACGGTTTCAAGCCAGACAAATTGCAACTGCTTGCGCGCGTCTTCGGGGATATCTTCCAGGTCTCTTTTGTTTCGCGCAGGCAGCAATACCGTCTTGATTCCGGCTTGCAAGGCGGCCAGCACTTTTTCCTTGATGCCGCCCACGGGCAGCACCAGACCTCGCAGGCTGATCTCGCCCGTCATGGCATGATCGCTGTGGACGGCGGTATCCGTAGCCATGGAGGTCAGTGCGACAAACATCGCCACGCCCGCGCTAGGCCCATCTTTGGGAATCGCTCCGGCAGGCACATGCACGTGGATGTCGCTTTTCCTGAATAGGCCCGGATCCACCTTGAATTCGGCGGCATGTGCTTTCAAGAGGGTCAGGGCCGCCTGAGCGCTTTCCTTCATGACGTCGCCCAGTTGCCCGGTAAGAATCAGCCGGCCGGTGCCTGGGGTCCGGCTGGCTTCGATGAATAAAATATCGCCGCCCACCGGAGTCCAGGCCAGTCCGGTGGCCACACCGGGCAGACTTACCCGCATGGCCAGTTCGCTTTCGAATTTTTCGGGCCCAAGAATGGTGGGCAAGTCGGCCGTGTCGATGCGCACGTGTTGCAGGGTCCCCTCCGCGATCTGCATGGCCGCATGACGAAATGTGCTGCCTATTTCGCGTTCGAGATTGCGCACGCCCGCCTCGCGCGTATAGGCGCGGATGATGCCGCGCACAGCGGCCTCCGTAATTTCACATTGTTCCGGCGATAAGCCGTTGGCTTGTAATTGACGATTGATCAGGTAGCGCAGGGCAATCTGGGTCTTTTCCTCTTGCGTATAGCCGATCAGGGAGATTACCTCCATGCGGTCGCGCAATGGCCCGGGGATAGTATCGAGCATGTTGGCCGTGGTGATAAACAATACTTGGGACAGGTCGAAAGGCACAGCCAGATAGTTGTCGCGGAAGGTTGGGTTTTGTTCGGGATCGAGCACTTCAAGCAGTGCCGAAGAAGGATCGCCCTGCACCCCGGCGCCAAGCTTGTCGATTTCGTCGAGCATCATGACGCAGTTTTTAGCGCCCGCGCGGTGAAGCGCCTGGATGATGTTGCCTGGCAGTGCGCCGATATAGGTGCGGCGATGGCCCCGAATCTCGGCCTCGTCGTGCACGCCGCCCAGGCTCAGGCGTACGAATTTTCGCCCGGTTGCGCGGGCAATGCTCTGGCCGAGCGACGTTTTGCCCACGCCCGGCGGCCCCACGAAACAAAGGATGGGGCTTTTGCCTTGCGGATTCAGTTTGCGTACGGCCAGATATTCCAGAATGCGCCGCTTGATCTTCTGCAGGCCGTAGTGATCCTCGTCCAGAATGCGGCGTGCCTCGGCAATGTCGATGCGGTCTTCGGTACTGACGGCCCAGGGCAGTTCGGTGAGCCAATCCAGATAGGTGCGCAGCATGGAATATTCCGCCGACGCGTCCGACATATGCTCGAGCCGCTTGAGTTCTTTCCTGGCCTGGATATCGACCTCTTCGGGCATTTTCGCTTTGGCTATATTGGCCTCGACCTCCGCGATCTCGGCAGAGTTGCCTTCTACTTCGCCCAATTGTTTCTGTATGGTTTTCAGTTGTTCGCGCAGCAGGACTTCACGCTGCCTGTCTTCGAACCGTTCTTTGGTTTGCTGATCGATATCGCGGCTGATGCGCAGCACTTCAACGAAATGGACCAGGAATTCCAGTACCTTATTCAGGCGTGTCAGCAGGTCGAAGGTTTCAAGAATATCTTGTTTTTCGGTGGGCTTGAGATCCATGACACCCGCGACAAAGTCCGCCAGCAAGGTGGCCGACGTAATGTTCCGTGCCGTTTCCGCAAGCTCGGTGGGTGCCTGGGTAATGAGCTGCAACGCCTCTTCGGTTCGGGCCTTGAGCTGGATCATGCGCGCTTCGATTTCAGGGCTGGTGGATTGCTGCTCGTCGAACTTCTCGACGCGGGCCGCAAGAAAGGGGAACCCCTCCAGGAAATTGCGGATGCGAAAGCGTTGATCCCCTTGGCAGATGATATGGTGCGAGCCATCGGGCGTGGTGACATAGCGCAGAATGCTGGCCACTGTGCCTACGCGATATAGCTCGTCGGGCTTCGGGTCGGCGGTCTCGGGATTTCTTTGCAGCACGATGCCTATTTGGCGTCCGGCGCGGGCAGCTTCCTGTGCCGCCAGAACAGAGCTGTCCCGGCCTATGGAGATGGGCGCGACCAGGCCTGGAAACAGGACCAGATTGCGAACCGGGACAATAATTAGCGACCCTTCGGGCAGATCCGGGATGGCGGCAACAGCAGTTTGTCCCGGAGCAGGCTCCGCTGCGGTGGGATTATTGCCTTGAGCTTTAGCGTCTGACATGTCGTGGTTCATGGCTCGCCTGTCATTCTTCGGGTATCTAAATCAGTTTGCGCAGGCTGAGCAACAGGCAGCCATTGACCATACTGGATTCATTGATTTCGAATTCACCCGCCGGCAAATCGATACGCCGCTCAAACCTTCCGTAGGGGATTTCAATGCGCCGGATACGCGCCATAGCGGGCGCCGGCATGGGGCGTTCGCCGATCACCAGCAACGCGCCGTGGTCGATCATGACTTGCACCTGGTCGGGCGCGACGCCGGGCAATGCGACGAGCACCGATAGGTGTTGATGGGTTTCAAAAACGTCGACCGGCGGCTCCCACGTCGGGCCCGGTGCTGTGCCGTGGCCCAGGCGAAAGAACTGCTTATGCAGGCGGTCGGCCTGCTCCAGCAGGTTGACGGCATCAGCCCATGCGGAGTGAGCCGGCTTGCGATATGTCATGAGTCCAATCCTTTGTCAGATTGCTCGAAATTATTATACGCGGGTCGCCGGTAAAGCGGCGCTGACCGTTACGCAAGTGTTTTGTGAACAGCTCTGCAACCTGGGCGCCGGAGGAACCATGCAGGCTTGGGAGTTTTCGAGTTTCGCGGCGCAATGACGCAATCTTCTGTTAAACATAAATAGTTGCAAGTCTCACTCGGCAGTTTCACCGTTTGATGCCGTTAGTGGATAAGATTTTGTAGTCTTGACGGTACCCGTTTGTCGAACGTTAGTTGGCCTTTATGGCTGTATTGCCGAATTGCACATACAATTATTGAGCGATGCCGTTCTGCTTCTTGTTAATAATTGCGCACAATCAAAGGTCGTTGGGCCGTGGGGATATTTCGTGAACGACCATTTCAAGGAAACTGTATTGGCCTTTTTTAAATCGTTAAGCACCGTCTTGGCGGCCGTTTTGATTCTGAGCGGGTTGCAGGTAAGTGCGCAAGAATTGCCAGAACCCATCAAGGCCTTGCAAAAGCACGGGTTAAAAGTGGTAGGGGAACTGCCTGCCGTCGGGGGGTTGAAAGCCTATGCCGGCTACATGGATCAGCAACCCTATGCTCTTTATCTCATGCCCGATGGCAAGCATGTCATGGTCGGATCCGTGTTTGATGCGAAAGGGGACAATGTGACCCGCGAGCCTTTAAAGGTTGCCACTGCGCAGCCCATGTCCAAGCGCACGCTGGCGCAATTGGAGGCAAGCAAATGGGTACGTGACGGCAGCGCCGCAGCTCCGCGCGTTGTTTATGCCTTCACCGATCCGAACTGCCCCTACTGCCACAAGTTCTGGGAGCAGTCTCGTCCTTGGGTGAAGGCTGGAAAGGTTCAAATTCGCAATATCCTGGTGGGGATTCTGCGCGACACCAGTCCGGGCAAAGCGGCTGCTATCCTGGCGGCGTCCGATCCTGCCCAGGCGCTTACCGAGAATGAACAAAACTTTGCGGCCGGAGGCATTCGGCCATTGAAGCCCATTCCCTCCGAACCGCGTGCGGCGTTGCTCGCCAACGAGGCACTGATGCGCGAATTGGGAATGCAGGGAACACCGGCCATTTTCTACGAAGATGCCCATGACATACTGCACTCTGCAACAGGGGCTCCGCCTGACGCAGACCTGGAAACGATTCTGGGGCCCAGGTAACTGCCCCCAATGGCAGTAAACCCGAGTCAGTCATCGGCATATCGATGCGCTATTTCGTCAATACCTTTCCTTCAGCGCGTAGCCTGCCGCCTGCCGGCGTGTAGTCGGCCTTTCGAGCCGGCTCGGACAGGCGCGCAAACCCTTGGCCCTGGAGCTTCACTCCGGTAGGCGCACCCTTGGCAAGCCAGTACATATAGCTTTCCAGTGCCACAATGATTTCGCTGTCGGCGGCAGGCTTGGCGCCGTTCATACTGTATTGGAAGCAGCCCTGAAGGCGTTCGGCCAGCGTATTGATGTGTCCATTCTTTGATCGATAAGCCGGATACAGAACATAGGCGGCCCACAACGGCGCGGCATCTTTACGCCGGCCTGCGTTCATATGGCAGCTAACGCAATTCATCGTGTTGATACATAGAGCCCATAACCGCAGCCGTCTCGATTAAATAAAATTTATCGGCTTTGCAAGATAGCTGCAGCTTAGACAGAGTTGAATGATTAAAGCCGGACTTATCAGGTTTTTGGGTCAGTGAGCGATCGGCTCATTCTGATGTGCAGCTATATGGCAGGAGATTATCTGTTCAGATAATTCAAGTTAATTGTTAACAATTAACTTGTTGACAATTAGTATTTGGCGGGAATAGAGTACCGCAATACCTATAAAAATCATAAAAACAGTTAAAACCGGAGGGACAAGATGTTGGTCGTATCTTTGATACTCAATGGGGTAGTGCTGGGCTCCATTTTGTTGTTGTCCAGTCTTGGATTGACGTTGATCTATGGCGTGGGACGCATTGTGAACTTCGCTCATGGGGCACTGTTCAGCCTGGGCGCCATGTCCGCCGTCTGGTTTACTGCCCTGGGCTTGCCCTTTTGGCTTGCTCTGCTGCTTGCATTGGTAGTGGTTGGTTTACTGGGCATCGCCATGGATTGGGGCCTATTGGCCAGAATTCGTGATCGGCCGATGATTGACAGTTTGCTTCTTACGTTTGGCATCGCCATGCTGATAACCGGAGCGCTATACGAATCAGGCGGGCGAAATGTACAGGCTTTAGTGCCGCCGGAAATACTATCCGGTACGTTTCACCTGTTCGGCGTTGCCTTGCCGGTGTACCGATTGTTTGTGACCGTTTTGTCGATTCTATTGACGGTTGCTTTACTAATATTTCTTAAAAAATCCAAATGGGGGTTGCGCGTACGCGCGGCGAACGATAACGGTGAAATGGCGGCTTGCCTGAGTATCAATCGCGACACCCTGATGCATTCCGTTGTCGGTGTCAGCGCGGCATTGGTCGCTATCTCCGGAGCAGCCGCGGCGCCCATCTTCAACGCATATGCCATTGTGGGGGACAAGATCCTGATTCTTGCTTTCATGACAGTTATTTTGGGCGGACTGGGGAGCCTGCGCGGCGCAATTGTTGCTGCCTATGTTGTGGGATTAATCATCGTTTTCGGTGAAGCCTATTCGGGGGGGCAGGGGGGGTTATTGGTATTGTTTCTGCTGGTAATGGCGATGTTAGTGCGTTGGCCGCGAGGATTCTTCGGTGAGGGGAGAATCGAATGAAAAACCTCTCATCACTACCCGGCATGGCCTGTTCCGGTACCAAACGAAATCGCGTGAATCCGCTCATGATCGTGGGTGTAATCTTTATCCTGTTAGGAGCCATGATTCCATTGTGGACTCAGCACGCGCCTTTTCTGCTTGTCTTGGCCTCACATGCAGCGATCGCGGCGATTGTTGCCGTTAGTCTGGATTTGCTTACGGGCAACACAGGGCTGGTCTCGTTCGGCCACGCCGCCTGGTTTGGCCTGGGGTCTTACGTGACGGGCCTGCTTGCACAAACACTGACAGCCGAAATGCTGGTTGTCCTGCCGCTAGCCGTCGCGTTGGCTGTCATATTGTCCTGGGCCGTGGGGCAAATCTTCATACGTCAAGTGGGCACAGCATTTGCCATCCTTACCCTGGCTTTCAGCCAAGTCTTATTTGCCCTTGCGTTTCTACTTTCAAAATATACGGGTGGGGAGGATGGTTTGCAGGGCGTACCCGTCCCCACTGTATTCGGCAATCAGTTGGCGAGTCCACAAACATGGTATTGGCTGCTCTATGGGATTTTGATCGTCACGCTTTGCCTTGCTCTTTATGTGCGGCGGTCTCCATTGGGCAAGGCGTGGCTCGGAATTCGCGAGAATACGGAACGCGCGTACTTCGTTGGGCTGGATGTGTCTCGGCTGAAGTTGTTGTCGTATGTGGTTTCAGCCGCAATAGCCATGCTTGCCGGCGGGTTGTTTGTATTGTTCAACGGTGCGACGTCGCCCGAGACCTTGAGCTGGTTCGAGTCGGGGAAAATTCTGATGTATGTGGTGATGGGTGGCGTCGGCACAATTGTCGGACCCGCCATTGGGGCGGTCGTATTTACGGTTGCGGAGAGCTACATCAGTAGCTACACCGAGGCATGGCTGATTTACTTCGGCGCACTATTCGTCGTAATTGTGATTGTTGCTCCAGGTGGCATTTTCGGACTGCTAAGCAAGGTCTGGAACCGCCTGAACGCCCATTTCGAACGAGGGACGAGATGATACTTCAAACGCACAGTTTGTCGAAGAGTTTTGGCGGCCTGCAGGCAGTGTCTGATGTTTCACTCACCGTGAAGGCGAAGTCGATTCATTCGGTGCTTGGCCCGAATGGCGCCGGCAAAACCACGCTGTTCAACCTGATTACCGGGGCCATTCGGCCGGCCTCGGGAACCGTACAATTCGATGGCAAAGAAATCACGGGTTGGTCGCCCAACCGACTGGCGGAAATCGGTGTAGTGCGTACGTTTCAGCGCACGAGTATATTTCGGGGCTTGTCGACGCTGGAAAATGTAGCGCTGGCAATCCGCTCACATCGGCGACTGAATTACAAGGTGCGCGTCTCGCGCGAGATTAGCGAAAGCGTGCGCGAAGAAGCCTTGCGATGCTTGCATAACGTCGGGTTGGGCAACCGCGAGGCAGTCATGGCGGACAACCTAGCTCACGGCTACCAGCGCGCACTGGATATAGCGATTGGGCTGGCGTTGAAACCCAAGCTGATCTTGATGGACGAGCCGTTGGCGGGCATGTCGCGCGGTGATCGCCAGGGTATCGCCGATCTGATCCTTAAGCTGCGGGATGAATTCGGATTGACGATCGTGATCGTCGAGCACGATGTAGGCATGGTTATGAAATTGTCCGACATCATTACGGTCATGCAAAACGGACGTGTCATCGCCGAGGGGCCGCCGGCAAGCATCCGCGAAGATTCCAATGTGAAGAAGGCGTATCTTCACGGGAGCTTTGCATCATGAATAACGCTCTTGAACTCGACAACGTGTCCGCTTTCTATGGTGCCAGCCAGATTCTTCAATTATTGAATTTGAGGGTTGAACAAGGAAAAGTGACTTGTTTACTAGGGTTAAATGGCATGGGCAAGACCACGACCTTAAAGGCGATCATGGGTTTGGTCGATCGTGTCGAGGGCCGCATTACGCTTAACGGCCAACCGTTAGTAGGCCGTACCCACCTTCGAGCTCGCATGGGGGTGACCCTGGTTCCTGAAGACAGAAAAGTTTTCGCCAGCCTGACGGTCCATGAAAATATGACAGTAGCCCAGCAGTTGACGGGCAGCGGCAAGGATTTTCTGATTGAAGATGCGGTTCGGTTGTTTCCCAGACTGCAGGAAAGGCTGGAACAAAAGGCAGGAACGTTGAGCGGCGGCGAACAGCAGATGCTGGTTGTTGCCCGCGCTCTATTGGCTAACCCATCCTATATTTTGCTGGACGAACCCACTGAAGGGTTGGCGCCGGATTATGTGGATGCCATAAAAGAATCGATACAAGCCGCACGCTCAAGAAACATCGGCATCATTCTGGTAGAGCAAAGTTTGCCGTTGGCCCTTGCCGTCGGTGATGATTTCTACATCATAGAAAATGGGCAAACGATATTTAACGAACCGCGCGATGCCGTCATGGCCGATCCGGCCATACTCGAAAAAATGCTTGCGGTGGAGTAGAAATATGTCATCGATCACAAGCTCCCTGGACAATAGCGTTTTGGTGTTAACCATTGAAAATGAGGCCAAGCGAAACGCGTTTACCCACCCTATGACGCTGGAACTGGGGCGTCGCCTGTTGGCGGCTGAAGCGGATGCGAACGTCAGGTGCATCGTCATTACCGGCGCTGGCGATAGTGCCTTTTCCAGCGGCCACGATTTGCGTGGAATGCTGGCTGATCGCGAACACGCTTCGGACCCCTTGTTAAACGCGCCTTTTTTGTTGCCTGCAACACTGACGACGCCGACGATTGCGGCCGTCAATGGTTATGCGTTTGCAGCCGGCTTTATTTTGGCGATTTCGTGCGATTTTCGAGTCTGTGCGGCCAACGCCAGTTTTAGCGCTCCAGGCGCCCGTATCGGTTTGCTGCCAATTGGCGGCCAGATCAGTCGATTGCCGTCGCTAATCCCACGCGGGATTGCTCACGATCTGCTCATAACCGGGCGGGAGATGAAGGCTGACGAGGCGTTTCGTATTGGGTTTGCCAACCGATTGGTTTCTACTGGCAGTGCATTGCAGGCGTCGCTGGAAATGGCCCGTGCCATTGCCAATAATTCCTCCGGAGTTGTCCGGGCGGTGAAGGCCGGGCTGGAGACTCTTTCTACGCAGGGGACAAACGCCGCCGCCCGGTTCGAATGGGATAAAGGTCGAGAACTGCAGAGCAAGCCCGATGCGGACGAGGGGATGCGCGCGTTTCTTGAAAAACGGCCGCCGAAATTTTTGTAATGACCCGCACCACCTATATTCCATTTACCGGAAACCATCAGACTTACCACAGGAAATTTCTCAATAATGAGAACGGAAATCGAATCCAAAAATCTGCTTAAGCAATACGGCATCGCTACGTCCAACCCCGAGCTGGCGCACGATGCGGAGCACGCCCAAGCCCTTGCAAAGAATTTCCGGCGATCGCTGGCCATGAAGATTGTCTCGGCCGATATCGTGCACAAGCTCGCCGCCGGGGGCGTGCGATTGAACGTAAAAACGGCGGACGCTGCCAGTACTTTCAACGATATCATGGCCAGCTGCCGGGCATTTAGCCCCGAAGCGAAGCTTGAAGGCGTTTTGCTCGAAGAAATGGTGGAGGGAGAACAGGAGATTTTCTTGGGGGCGCGGGCCGACGCCGAGTATGGCAGCGTGGTTTTGCTCGGTTCCGGTGGGTCTGGTGTAGAACGGGGTGTGCCGCCTGTGGCGATGCTGGCGCCGTTAACCCGCTCGCTCGCAGGTCGTCTGATTGACACCGCATTCGCTGGTGCCAGTGATCCCGCCTTGAGCCCGAAAGCGAAAAGCACGCTGACAGACTATTTAATGGCGGTGGCCGGGCCCGATGGGATGCTCTCGCATGGAGAAGTGGGCGATCTGGATATCAATCCGATCATCGTCGACGGGGACGTTTGTATTGCCGTGGATGCTGTGGCTCAGTCGCTACCGCCCGAGAATTCGTCATGGGTATCGTCGGAAGAACGAACGGAACAAACCATTGAGAAACGCAAAGCGCGTCTGCAAGGGATCGATGCCCTATTCAGCCCAAAATCGATTGCGTTTATCGGTGCGTCGACCTCACCCAGCAAACTGGGCTATCGCAGCATCAAGAATCTGATCGACTTCGGGTACAAAGGGAAAATTTATCCTATCCACCCCAAGGCGGATGAAATTTGCGGGTTGCGCGCTTACCCCTCCATTCTGGATGTTCCGGGGCCGGTCGATCGCGCATATATCGCCGTCGGCGCGGTTCAAGTCCCCGATACATTGTCTGCGTGCGCCGCCAGGGGCGTAAAAATCGTTCAAGTGTTGACCGCCGGTTTTACTGAATGGTCGGGGGCCGAACCCTCGAAGGGCAAGGCATTGGAAGCCGAGGTTCGATCCGTGTTGTCCAGAACTGACATGAGGATGGTCGGCCCCAATTGCATTGGCACCTTTTCGGCCGCCAGCCGCATGGCTATGGGAGCGGCTCGCTATAGTCCGACACAGCCGCGAGGCATCACCTTTATCTCGCAAAGCGGCACGTTTGCCGGCGACGTCGTCAGGCGTGCTCAGGTACTTGGAGTGCCGGTCGCACAGGTCGTGTCCTGCGGCAATTGTTCAGATCTCGATCTGATTGACTACCTGCTTTTTTGCGAAGACGATCCAAACACGACACTGAGCGCATTCTACGTTGAGTCGATTTCCGACCCGGGCCTGTTTTTCCGTGCGGCTGCAAACGCGAAGAAGCCGATCGTTCTGTTCAAAGGCGGTACGACGGAACAGGGAATTACCGCCGCTGGCAGCCATACCGCAGCGCTCGCGACCGACAAGAGACTATGGGACGCCGCCGTGTCCCAGTCGGGCGTGCTGCAGGTTGATAGCATTGATGACTTGATGGACACGTTTCTGATCCAAAGCGCCCACACCGAGCTGAAGGGCAATCGGCTTGGTATTTTTGGTTCGGGCGGAGGAGTAAGCGTCACCGTGAGTGACGCCGCCGCTCGCGTCGGAATGCTCGTCCCGCAGCTTGCGTCAGCCACGGGACAGGCGCTGCGACATTTTGGCGTACCCGGCACCAGCGTGGCCAATCCGATCGATATCCCAGTGTGGGGCTTACGTGACGGTGACCGCCTGATACTTGGAGACATCGTCAATCTACTCAAGGACGACCCCAATCTGGACAGCATTATTGTGTATATCGAAATGGGCTCGGTCATGGATTTCGCCAATAGCGAAAGCGATGGCTTGCGCGAACTGGAGGAAATTTGCACTTCCGTGGCACGGGCCAGGCGGGCAGGCCCAAACGTGTCCTTGGCATTGCGCAGCACTGGTGACAAAACCCAAGAGGACTTTGTGCGTAGCCAAAGGATCAAGTTGCTTGAGCAGGGAATTGCCGTCTTTACATCCACAGCGCGCGCAGTGCGCGCTCATGCCAAACTACGGACCTTATCAGCTTAGGAGAGCTGATCCCTCAAATTTTTAATAGAGATGACGAGAATGGAAAACGAACTTGACGCCGCAGAAGCGAAACGGTTGTTGGCGTTATTTGGTGAGCCGTCACAGGTGACTTGGACTCTGCCGGAACAAATTGCCGACAAATTGGCTGAAGATATTATCCGTGGAGTGTTTGCCCCTGGACAGCCTCTGATGGAAACCATGCTGGCGGAGACACATTTTCACGTCAGCCGCGGGCCTGTGCGAGAGGCATTGCGTATTCTGGAGCGTGAGGGGCTTGTTGAGAACCGGCCGCGTCGCGGCGCCATCGTAACGAAGCTTTCGCCGTTGGATGTCAAAGAAATTTTCGATGTGCGTGCGGTGCTTTATGGATTCGTCAGCGCGCAGCTGGCACGCCAGCATTCAGCTGAAGCAGTGGGTCTGCTCAATAGAGGGACCGCCAGTCTTCTCGAGGCTTTCGAGCAGAGAAATGTCGACGATTTTCTTCACACACTGTATCGGCTCAGTATGTATTTGGCCGAAGCCGCAGGTAACAGCCGCGCGCGGAAAATCATTTTTTCGCACGGAAGGCAAACATTATCCACCACTCGGCGAGTGATGCAAGAGCGAGAAAATTGCAGCATATGGATATCCAACTGGAAGAATTTAATCAAGGCTATCGAGGCAAACGACGCTATTCAGGCTGAGCAGGCGGGTCGAGCGCTGGTGAATGCAGTTTATGAAGGTACGGTGAAAATTCTCGAGGCTTCCGCGAATGCCTCGGAAGCGGAAAACCCGGTTTTTCGCCGGACACGCCGCAAGGCTCCGGCGAAGACAGAAGGCACAAGAGCCCAATCACACGGCAAAGCAGCTGCCGCGTTCTAAGAAGCAAAAGACTATTTAGAATGTTTTTTGATAAATGGAGACAGGAAGATGATATTGCAAAAATTAGCAACCCCACTGGGGTGGTGGCGTGCGGGTGCCATGGCATGTATGGCAATCATGTTGCAAGCAAGCCCGGCGCAGGCTGCAGATGCAGGAGATGTAGTGATAGGGGTTTTTTTGCCGACCACGGGTGGCTTTTCTCCTCTGGGCATAGAGATGAAAAACGGCTACGAACTGGCCGTAAAAGATGCGCCGAAGGTAAAAGGTAGACAAGTCAAACTCGTGGTCGAGGACACCCAGGGCACCCCTGCTACGGGCCTTCGAGTAGCGCAAAAAATGATTTTGCAGAATCACGCAAAACTATTGATTGGCGGCACCAGCAGCTCCGTAGTGCTGGGTATTAACGCCCAGGCCAGTCGCTTGAATGTGCCCATCGTTACGACTAATTCGCAGGCGGTCCAGACAACCGGAAAGCAATGCAGCAAATACTTGTTCCGCACGAATCCTAATGACGCGATGGTGGCCAACGCCAATGGCTTGCTTATGAAGAAAAAGCCAGAACTCCTGCAGAAAAAGTGGTTTGTGGTCTTTCACGATATTGCATGGGGTCATAGCAATAAAACTGAATTTTCAAAAATCCCGGGCATACATATAGTCGGGGAAGCCGGGCGTGCCTTTGGGACAGCCGATTGGGCCAGCGCCTTTGCTCAAATTCAGAGCAGTGGAGCGAATGCCGTCTACCTGGCCCTGGCAGTAGGCGACGACCTGCCCAGCTTCATTCGTCAGGCTCGCAGCTTTGGCCTGACACAATTCATGCTTGCGCCTCTGGGCATGCCAGACTCCATGTTGCAGACCTTGGGGGAAAACGGTGCAGGAATGATCACGGGCGGCTTGTTTGGCTCATGGATGCTGGAAGACCATAGCGCGGAAATGAAGCGTTTCGTAAATGAATACGGTGCTGCTTACGGCATCGTTCCGGGGGCTCAGGCAATACAGGCCTATGCGGGCATGCGCCTGACGCTGGCTGCCATGGATAAAGCAACGTCTCTGGATACCCCAGCCATTATTGCAGCCTTGGAGAACACGTCGGTCGATACCGTGATTGGTAAATTGGCGATCCGTAAGCAAGATCATCAAGGGATGGTTGGCACCTATATGTCAGAGTCGGTGAAATTGGATGCCCCGAAATTCGGCTCCAAGCTGGGTTGGAAGGTCATCGAAGCTTTGCCGTGGGATAGTGTCAAGGTGGGGCTCGCGGATACTGGCTGCAAAGGGCTTTGACCTGGCTCGCGTTTTCAACTCGGAACGGACGGATTGCATGAGCATAATGACGAAAAAAACCCGGTCCATCGCGCTTATTATTTTGTGCCAGGTATTGTGCATGACGTTATGGTTTTCTGCGTCCGCTGCCGTTCCAAATCTGATTGCCGCTGGACAGATCAGCGGCGAGTACGCCTCGCTGCTGACTGGTGCCGTTCAGCTGGGTTTTGTCGCTGGCACTTTGGCTAGCGGGTTTTTCGGGCTGGCAGATAAATTTGACCCACGTTATATCTTTGCCGTTTCCGCCATCACGGGCTGCCTGCTTAATGCATTCATCCTGCTTATTGGTTTCAATGCCCCGTTAACCATTCCGCTGCGATTTTTTACGGGCGTTATCATGGCCGGGATTTATCCCGTAGGCATGAAAATGGCGGCTGGCTGGGCCCAGCGCAATATGGGCCTGATGATCGGCGCGCTCGTGGGCGCCGTTACTCTTGGCTCGGCTTTGCCCCATCTATTTACCTCGCTTAGCGATCTGGATTGGCGCGTGGTGATAGGGGCCGCGTCGGTTTGTTCTTTAGCAGGGGCGGCCATGGTCTTGTTGGTTGCTTTGGGGCCTTCGCACCAAAAATCTTCCGCTTTTCACCCCAGCGATGCGATGGCCATGTTGCGCAAGCGATCAATTCAGCTGGCCAACGGCGGCTATCTTGGGCATATGTGGGAACTTTACGCCATGTGGGCCTGGATTGGCGCTTTCCTAACGTGGGGCTTGCAGCAACAGGGCGTTAAAACGTCGCTGATGAGTCCGGCGCTCATGACCTTTCTGGTAGTTGCCAGCGGCGCGATCGGTTGCCTGGGAGCAGGTTTGCTGGCGGATCGTTTTGGGCGAACCACTATTACCATGGCGGCCATGACAATCAGCGGGCTGTGCGCCGCCTTTATCGGTTTGACCATGGCGGCCGGGCCTTTTGCAATGATGGCCGTAGCGATCATTTGGGGCATCACTATCGTCGCCGATTCAGCTCAGTTTTCCGCTGCCATTGCAGAGCTGACCGAGCCTAGGCTGGTGGGCACCATGCTGACCATTCAGACTTGCCTGGGCTTCCTGCTAACGTTCATTGCCATACAAGCCATGCCGCTCATGATCGAATGGCTCACATGGCGCTACGCATTTGTATTTTTGGCAATTGGCCCTTTTTTGGGTGTCTTATCCATGTGGCGACTGCGATATCAGCCCGATTCTGTACGTCTGGCCAATGGGCGTCGCTAGCGATTCAATTTTTGCACGAGAGACCTTAAATGCCTTACGAACATCTTATGTACAACGTGCGGGACGATGGCATCGGCATTGTGACGTTCAACCGTCCCAAGCGCGCCAATGCTATGAGTCAAGCTATGTTAAAAGAACTCGAAAATCTGTGCACGCAATTGGAACAGGATAAAAATCTCAGATGCGTTATCGTCACCGGAGCGGGCGCCGCCTTTAGCGCGGGCTTCGATCTTAAAGACCAGGCCGATGCGATGCCGCAAGGAGTGGCTGACTGGACTCCTCTGCTAGAGGCTGATTTCAAGGGCATTATGTCTTTCTGGAATTTGTCGAAACCATCGATCGCGGCGGTCAACGGGCCCGCGCTGGCCGGCGGATTTGAGTTGATGCTGGGTTGCGATTTGGCCATTGCGTCGGAGTCTGCCGTCTTTGGTGAACCGGAATTGAAGTTCGGCGCCGGCATTGTCGCCATGGTATTGCCTTGGTTTGTCGGGCCCAAGGTGGCTAAAGAGATGATTTACACCGGTGAAGACAGCCTTTCCGCGGCTCGCGCCTTGGAGTTGGGCCTAGTCAATAAAGTGGTGCCGGCCGATCAAGTCATGCCTGTGGCCATGGAGCTGGCCGTCAGGCTGGCGCAGATGGATCCCATGGTTTTGGGCCGTACCAAATTGGCAGTGAATCGGACCTATGAGATCATGGGCATGCAGCACGCGCTACGTGCTGCATTAGACATTGATATTCTGATCGAGGGGGAAGGCTCTTCGTTAAAGCGCGATTTCTTGAAGGTGGTTCGCGAGGATGGGCTGGGCAAGGCATTGGCCTGGCGCGAGGCCCGCTATGGCGCATCTCGTTAAGCCACACGTCGTCAAACAGCAGTCATCGTCTGGTGCCGTGCACTACGGTGCACTGACGATTTTGATGTTTCTGACGTTAAGCCGCACCAGTGTGGCCTTTCAATTCCAAAGCGTGACGCCGACAATCGGCTACCTTCGCGAAACGCTGCCGTTCAGCTCTACCGGGTACGGGCTATTGCTGGGCATCTACATGGCGCCAGGCGCTCTGATGGCGGTTGTCAGTCCCATATTGGCGAATCGCTTTGGCAACGTAACGACGCTTGTCGCCGCCTTGGTGCTTATGGCGATAGCCCAGACCAGTTTGCTGCTGGCGCCATCGATGGAGCTTGCCTATCTTGTACGTCTGATTGCAGGTGCAGGCGGTTGTCTGGTCTATGTCCTGACCATCGATTTGGCCGCACAGCTATGTGATGCGGGGCAGATGCCGGGACGAATGGGCATGATAGCGGCCAGTTGGCCGTTTGGAAACGCACTGTCGCTGGTCGTGTTGGGGGTATTGACCAGCATCAATTTGCCCGGTATTGCAGCGCTAACGCCAGCCGTGTTGGCACTGGCAGCCGCCTTACTGGTTGGTTGGACACTGGCGGTGTCCAAGAAAGTGCCTCAGTCCGACAAGCCGCGTTTGAACCACCAAAAGGGTCAAACGCCGATTGCCGCGCCGCCGCCAACCGGCACATCGTTGGGCGAATGGAAACAGGCCTTAACGGAGAGCTTTGCGCCGGGGATGACATTTGCCTTGTACAACGTAAGCTTCATCCTCTTTATCAGTTTCACGCCGGAACTATTGGGCTCGCAAGGCTATACCCCATTGGCTGCGTCCAACATAGCCAGCCTGCCCATGTGGCTGTTTGTCTTCTCAGTACCCATCGGCGGCTTTCTGGCGGGTCGATGGCCTGAAAATGGCAAATGGCTGGTCGCGTTGGGGTGCCTGGGTGGTGCCACGTGTATCGTATGCTCTCAGCTCTTTGAAGACAAGGCTATCTGGTACATGTTGGCCGGTATTCTGGGCGGCTTGCCTACAGGCCCGATGCTCGTTCGTGCCGGCAAAACCATTCACAATCTATTCTATTCAACCCTATTTTTTATATTTTTTGTCACGCTATTGATTTCCCCTCCCATCGTGGGCGCCGTAATCGAGGCTACCGGTGAAATTCGCAGCTTGATTGTATTTTGCGTGACATTGCTTGTTGTCGCATTTCTCTGTTTTATTCGATCCCTAATTCAAGGAGACAGTTCACATGTTTAAAGCGCTTATGCTTAATGAGTCGACCTCCGGCCCCATAGCGCAAATCACGCAGGTACAAGAGGCGATGCTCCCCGAGGGCGACGTGCTGGTGGCCGTTAGCCATTCCAGCCTTAACTACAAAGACGGATTGGCTATTGCCGGTAAATCCAGGGTCGTCAAGAGTTATCCGATGATTCCCGGCATTGATTTCGCGGGCCAGGTCATTGAATCGTCCAATGCCGATTTCCCGGTCGGCGCCCCCGTGATACATAATGGTTGGGGCTTGGGTGAAACGCGTTGGGGAGGATACGCTGAAAAGGCCCGGGTCAACGGAAGTTGGCTGGTGAAACTTCCTAAGGCATTCACACCCGAGCAAGCCATGGCCATCGGCACGGCCGGCTACACAGCCATGCTTTGCGTGCTGCGGCTGGAAGACGCAGGTGTGCGGCCTGGCGATGGCCCTATCTTGGTTACCGGCGCATCGGGCGGCGTGGGTAGCATCGCTATCTCATTATTATCCAAGCTCGGCTATGAGGTGGTTGCCTTGACAGGCCGCATGGCCGAAAGCGATTACCTCACGACACTGGGCGCAGTCCGTATCATTGACCGATCCGGCTATAACTCGGCTGGTAAGCCTTTGACCAAAGAAACCTGGGCGGGCGCCGTCGACAGCGCCGGGGGCACCATCCTGGCCAACGTACTCGCGGCATGCCGGTATGGCGCCTGCGTAGCGGCGTGCGGTCTGGCGGGGGGGATGGATTTACCGACCACAGTCGCTCCATTCATTTTGCGCGGGGTAACACTGGCGGGCGTCGATAGCGTCTATGCCCCGATCGCCCAGCGCGAACGCGCATGGACGCGTATGGCTACTGATTTGCCATTCGAAAAACTGGAACAAGTCAGCAGCACGATAACGCTGGACGAGGTCATCGCTACAGCGCCCAAAATTTTAGCGGGCCAAGTCAGAGGCCGTATGGTAGTCAAAGTGGCGTAGCGCACACGATCCAAGGAAATAATTATGAAGGCCTTGATATGTCAGCAATTTGGATCTATTAATGCATTGCGGCTAGAAGATATTCCTGCGCCTGCCTTGACGAGCGATCAAGTTCGTATTGCGGTCAAAGCAGCCTCCATTAATTTTCCCGATGCCTTGATCGTGCAAGGCTTGTATCAAGTAAGGCCTACGTTGCCTTTCTCACCAGGCGCCGAATTGGCCGGCACAATTACCGAGCTCGGATCCGATGTAACCGATTGGGAAATCGGCGACCGTGTTATGGCATGTATTGGCTACGGGGCGTTTGCCGAGCAGTGCGCGGTCACCACCGACGCTTTGGTGAGGCTGCCTTCGAGTATGGCTTTCACACAGGGCGCAGCTTTTGTCTTGACCTACGGCACCGCACTGCACGCTCTGAAGGACACGGCCCAATTAAAGGCAGGTGAAACAGTGCTGATTCTTGGCGCTGCGGGTGGGGTAGGGCTGGCGGCTATTGAAGTTGCTAAAAAATTGGGAGCGCGCGTCATTGCAGCGGCCTCTACTCAAGAGAAAATTGATCTTTGCCGCTGCGTGGGCGCCGATGACGTGATCAACTATTCAAAAGAGGATATTAAGGACCGCGTCAAAACATTGAGCAACAACCGGGGAGTCGATGTTGTTTGCGACCCGGTTGGCGGCGATTGCAGCGAAACTGCGCTGCGTTGTCTTGCCTGGCGTGGGCGATTTCTAGTGGTGGGTTTTGCCTCTGGAATCATTCCTAAAATCCCGCTTAATTTGACTTTGCTAAAAGAACGGCAAATTCTGGGAGTGTACTGGGGTGATGCGGTAAAGAGGGACCCCTTGAACCATCAAGCCAATATGCAGCTTTTAACAACGTGGTTTGAACAGGGGCATATCAAGCCCGTAGTCAATGAAGAAATCGGATTGGATCAAGCTGCGGCGGCAATCGAGCGCATTGCCAATCGGAAGGTGAAGGGCAAAGTCGTGGTGAGCCTTCAGAGGTAGCCGGACATGGCGCGGCTCAATGTTCCGATTCGAAATCTGGCCCAATTTCCATAGGCCAATAGAACCGACTATTTGCCAACCGCACGCGAACCTCGCTGTGATTAAGCACTAATTTTTGGGCCTAGAGTGGAGCAGAAGCATGTTCTGATTTTGTGCGGGGCGGCCATAACCGCAATCGTCTCAATCAAATACAATTTTATCGACTCTGCAAGATAGCCGCAGGTTAGCCACTGTTAAATAATTAAAGTCGAATTTCGTCAAACTGGTGGCTAAAACCACTCTTTCCTCTCCCTCGTTTATTAAATCTGGGATTGCACAACCAAGCCGTTAACCCCTACCATGCCGTCATTCAATATGAAGATAAGGGCGATAGACGTGATGACACCTGAAACGAACCTCCCCGATCAACCTGCCTCGTCGCAACGTTGGACTGTCAAGGACATTCTGGGTTTGTACGACTTGCCCCTGCTCGACTTGCTGTTCCGTGCGCAAGCCGTTCATCGCACTCATCACGAAGCCAACGCCGTCCAGCTATCGAGCCTGCTGTCGATCAAGACGGGTGGCTGCCCGGAAGACTGTTCTTATTGTCCGCAATCGGCACGCTACGACACCGCAGTGGAAAAAGAGGCGCTGATGCCGCTGGATGAAGTGATCGAGGCCGCCCGGCAAGCCAAGGCAAACGGCGCCCAGCGCTTTTGCATGGGTGCGGCATGGCGCTCGCCCACGGCGCGCCAAATCGATACCGTCGCTGAAATGGTGGCAGCTGTCAAAGAGTTGGGCCTGGAAACTTGCGTCACGCTAGGCATGCTCAAGGAGGGCCATGCGGAGCAACTAAAAGACGCAGGCCTGGATTACTACAACCATAACCTGGATACCTCTCCGGAATTCTACGAAGAAATCATTTCCACGCGCACCTACCAAGATCGGCTCGATACGCTGGAGCGTGTACGCGCGGCCGGTGTGCATGTTTGCTGCGGCGGTATCATCGGCCTGGGCGAATCGCGTGAGGTCCGTGCCGGCCTGATCGCGCAGTTGGCCAATCTGAAACCCTATCCGGAATCCGTGCCCATCAATCATTTGGTCAAGGTCAAAGGCACGCCGCTGTACGACACCCCCGATCTGGATCCCTTCGAGTTTGTTCGAACCATAGCCATTGCGCGCATCACCATGCCTAAAACCGTGGTGCGTTTGTCGGCAGGCCGCGAAGCCATGAGCGAGTCTACCCAGGCCCTGTGTTTTATGGCCGGCGCGGGCTCGATTTTTTACGGCGAAAAGCTGCTGACGACCGGCAATCCGGACTCGCGGGAAGATCGGTCCCTATTTGCGCGCCTGGGCCTGCATGCCGTGACGCGGACCGCAATCGACAACACAGCAATGCACGCTACGCTATGAATTCATCTGTCGTTATCATTAAAAATTGATTGATGATAAATAGTGCGTTTTTAAACGACCCCTATCCGACCTATCACGCGTTACGTGCGGGTGGGGCGCTGCACTGGAGCGAAGAGTTTTGCGGCGGAGCTTGGCTGCTGACTCAATACGCCGATGTGGCCAGCGTATTGCGCGATCCACGTTTTTCGGTGCGTCGCGCGGGTGGCTGGGCCAATAGCAGCGGGCCCGAAGCGCTCGTCGAGTTGCGCGAGTTCAAGCGGATTTTCTCGCGCTCGTTGCTGTTCGTCGACGCCCCCCGACACACCCGCTTGCGTCAGATCATGAATGCCGGCTTCAAGCCCGCGGCGTTGCAATCGCTGGCACCGCGGATTCAACGCATCGTTGACTGCCTGCTGAGTGATGTGATGGCATCAGCCGACGGCGCGTTGGCTACGTTTGATTTCATGCGGGATTTTGCGCGGCCTCTGCCGGCGCTGGTGATGGCAGAGATGCTAGGTATAGATAGCAGGGATTGCGCGCAGTTTGTGGCCTGGTCGGATGACATTGCCGACTTTATTGGCAGCCCCACACCGAATATGGAAATTGCCCGCCGTGCACAAATCGGCCTTGCCGCAATGGCCGAATTTTTCCGCAGCCTATTGCCGCGGCGGCGCCGGCAGCCTGGCGACGATCTGATTAGCCAACTGATACGGGCCGAGGTCAGCGGCGGCATTATTACAACCAAGGAATTGCTGGCTCAGTGCTGCACGTTGCTGTTTGCCGGCCATGAAACCACACGCAATCTGCTGGGTAACGGCATGCTGGCGCTGTTACAACATCCATCGCAATGGCGCGCGTTGCAGCAAGATCCCGCGTTGATGCCATTGGCTTTAAAAGAATTGCTGCGTTTCGATAGTCCCGTCCAGTACAGTGGCCGCCGTCTTAAAGTAGATGTGGAACTACATGGACGGCTGATGAAAAAAGGCGATCTCGTCATTCCGCTGATTGGTGCGGCCAATCGCGATCCGGCAAAATTCAGCATGCCGGATGAGCTCGATATTCGTCGCAATCAAGGGGCTCATTTGTCGTTCGGCCATGGCCCGCACGTCTGCATTGGAGCGATGCTCACATATCTGGAAGCGGAAATCGCCTTGCGCAGTATCATGCAACGCCTGCCTGGTCTGCAATTGGTGGACGCACCCCCATCGTGGGGACATAACGCCGTATATCGCAGCCTTAACGCATTGCCGCTGCGCTTTACATCCGCGTCGACACGCGCAGCCGCAGCACAAGAAGAGCATGTTGCGTGGGTAATTTAATCGACGAAATCGGCGGTCAGCTGCAGCAATTGCAGGCACAGAACCTGCTGCGCCGCCGGCGCATCGTCGATGGCCCGCAAGGGCCGTTGCTGAATGTTGATGGCGAATCGTATCTGGCGTTTTGCAGCAACGATTATCTCGGCCTGGCAAATCATCCTGCGCTGATTGCCGCGGCCCGTGATGGCCTGGATCGCTTTGGCGTGGGTGCGTCGGCGTCGGCGCTGATCAGCGGGCACAGCCGTGTGGTCGAAGAGCTGGAGGCGGCTTTGGCGGCATTTGTCGGGATGCCCAGGGCGCTCCATTTTTCCAGTGGGTATATGGCCAATATGGGAGTTATTCAGGCCTTGGTTGGCCCTGGCGACACCCTGTTTTCGGACCGCCTCAATCACGCGTGCCTGATCGACGGCGCACGTTTATCGAAGGCCGAGTTTCGCGTGTATGCGCATGGCGATATGGTGCAGCTGGAACGGCGCCTGGCAAAAAATACCAGCTCACGCAAACTGATCCTGAGCGACGCCGTGTTCAGCATGGATGGCGATATCGCGCCGTTGCCCGAACTGGTGGCTCTTTGCGAACGGTACGATGCGTGGCTGTTGCTTGACGATGCGCACGGTTTTGGGGTGCTGGGCCCGCAGGGGAGGGGCAGCCTGGCCCATTTTGGCCTGGCCTCGCCGCGCGTGTTGTATATGGGTACGCTTGGCAAGGCGGCAGGCGTTGCCGGTGCGTTTGTGGCGGGCGATGCGACGCTGATCGAGTGGTTGATGCAACGGGCTCGCACCTACGTGTTCACGACAGCCAGCCCGCCCTTGCTGGCCAGCGCCCTGCTGGCAACCTTGGCGCTGTTGCGGGCCGATGATGCGCGCCAGCGGCATCTGCGCAAGTTGATCAAACAGTTGCAGGAGGGCCTGGCCGATTTACCGTGGCACCTGTTGCCGTCGGAAACGGCGATTCAGGCGCTTATCGTTAAAGACAATAAGTTGGCGCTTGATTTGATGCAAGGGCTGCGCGAACACGGTATTTGGGTGCCCGCGATTCGGCCACCGACAGTGCCCAAAAATACGGCTCGCTTGCGGATATCGTTATCGGCCGCACACACGACTGAACAGGTCGCCCGCTTGATCGCTGCCTTAAAGACATTGGCGGTAAAGCATGCCGGATAAAACCTGCCACAGCCGCGGCCTGCGAACCAAAGGGCGATTTTGAGGAGTTGTCATTGAGAAAAGATGTACCCTTTGCAGGGCCATCGGACATGGTTCGGCGCAGTCTGAAAAGCGTCTGGCATCCCTGTACCCAGATGCAGCATCACGAAACGGTCCCGCTCGTTGCAGTCAGCCATGGTCGCGGCGCCTGGCTCTATGACGCAGAGGGAAAACGCTATCTGGATGCCATCAGTTCGTGGTGGGTCAACTTGTTCGGCCATGCCAACCCGCGCATCAACGCGGCGCTCAAGGAACAGCTGGACACACTTGAGCACGCGATGCTGGCAGGGTTTACACACGAACCGGTGATCCGTTTGTCGGAATGCCTGGCCGCACGCACCGGGAATGTATTGGGCCATTGTTTCTACGCCTCGGATGGTGCGTCGGCGGTGGAAATCGCCCTAAAAATGAGCTTTCATGCGTGGCGCAATGCCGGTCATGCGGCCAAACAAGAGTTCGTCTGCCTGAAAGGCAGTTATCACGGAGAAACCATCGGCGCACTGGCGGTCACCGACGTGGCTTTATTCCGTGATGCGTACAGCCCGTTGCTGCGGCCGGCCCATGTCGTCATGTCGCCTGATGCACGTGCCGCCTGCGACGGCGAAACAGCCGCGGATGTGGCGCGCCGCGCCGCCGGCGCACTAGAGTCATTGTTGCAGCAACGTGCAGGGCATATCGCCGCGGTCATCATCGAACCCCTGGTGCAATGCGCGACGGGGATGGCGATGCATGATCCGGTCTATCTGTCGGAAGTACGAGCCTTATGCGATCGCTACCAAATTCACCTGATCTTTGACGAAATCGCTGTCGGCTGCGGGCGTACCGGAACTTTTTTTGCATCTGAGCAAGCCGCTGCGATCGGCGCCGACGGAGCACCGGTCTGGCCCGATCTCGTCTGTCTGTCAAAGGGTATCAGCGGCGGTTATCTTCCCCTGTCGCTGGTCATGGCAACGGATGCGATCTACCAGGCTTTTTACGATACCGACACGACCCGCGGCTTTCTGCATTCCCATTCGTATACCGGTAATCCACTGGCCTGTCGTGCGGCATTGGCCACGCTGGAAATTTTTGAGCAAGACGATGTCTTGAACGCAAATCAGGTGCGCGCGCAGCGCATCACGGCAGGGTTGCTCTCGCTGGCGGATCATGCGCGTGTGCGCCATTTTCGTCAACGCGGCATGATCTGGGCATTTGATGCCGCCATAGACGATCCGGCCGCAGTGGCCCGCTTCTCGCGACATTTCTTTATCAAGGCGCTCGAAAACGAATTGCTGCTGCGCCCGATAGGCCGCACCGTTTATTTGATGCCCCCGTATATTCTCGACGAAGCGGAATGCGACCTGTTGGCGGAGCGCACAACCGCTGTATTTGAAAGCGTGATGGCTGATGCGTAATCTGAAGTGCGCTTATTTCGTTGCCGGCACCGACACTGAAATCGGCAAGACGCTGATCGCGAGCAGCCTGTTATATGCCCTGACGCAAACCGGCCTGCGCACGGCCGGCATGAAACCCGTCTCGGCCGGCGCCGAGCTGCGCGACGGCATCTGGCATAACGATGATGCCGATGCGTTGGCGGCGCAGGCCAGCGTGGTGCTGCCGACAGCGCTGGCGACCCCTTATGTGTTGCGCGAGCCCACTGCACCGCATATCGCCGCCGCACGGGAAGGCCGTACGATAGAGTTGCCGCATATCTTGGCTTGCTACACGCAGATTACGGCGCGTGCCGATGCCGTGGTGGTCGAGGGCGTTGGCGGCTTTCGGGTGCCGCTGAATCAGGCTGTCGATACGGCTGACCTGGCGCAGAAGTTGGGCTTGCCGGTCGTACTGGTGGTCGGGTTGCGTCTGGGCTGCATCAGCCACACATTATTGACGGTGGAAGCGATTGCCGCGCGTGGGTTGCAACTAGCGGCCTGGGTCGCCAATACCGTCGACAGCCATATGCTCAACAGTGAGGCTACCGTCGATGCGCTTGCGTCGCGTATCGCAGCGCCTTTGCTGGGCACGGTTCCAAGGCTTTCCGCTGAATCTCACCCTGGCGCAAAATGGGTATCAATCGTTGGCCGTTATCTGAATTTTTCAAGTTTGCCGGGCTGGCCGACTAATGCAACGCCCCTTGGGCAGTGACGTGAAAAGATGATTAAATTTGATGTGGCCATTATCGGAAGTGGCTTGGCCGGCCTGACGGTGGCGTTGCACCTTGCCTGTGATAAAAAAGTAGTCGTTATTTCCAAGAGAGCATTGCTTGATGGTGCCAGCAACTGGGCGCAAGGAGGTATTGCGGCAGTGCTGGACTCTCACGATAGTCACGCGGCGCACATCGCCGATACGCTCACGGCAGGCGTGGGATTGTGCGATGAGGCAGTAGTGCGCTATATCGTTGAAAATGGCAAATCGGCCATTGACTGGCTGATTGAGCAAGGCGTGCCCTTTACTCCCGATGCCAAGGCTGAATTGGGCTTTCATCTGACACGCGAAGGCGGACACAGCCAGCGTCGTATCATTCACGCAGCGGATGCCACCGGCCATGTGGTGCAAGTCACGCTCGAACAAAAGGTACGTGCACACCCCAACATTACGTTGTTGGAGAATCACTCTGGGGTAAAGCTCATTACCCGTAGAATCGGGCGTACGCAAGCTGAGACCCGGGTTAAAGATGTCGCCGACTCTGACAGGCGAATAGATCCATTGCAATGTCTTGGCCTGTATGTATTTGACGAAGTCAGCGACAGAGTCGAAACCGTTCTTGCCGATCACACGGTGCTTGCCACGGGCGGCGCGGGGAAAGTCTATCTGCACACCAGTAATCCGGATACGGCGACGGGCGATGGCATCGCGATGGCGTGGCGCGCTGGATGCCGGGTGAGCAATATGGAATTCATGCAGTTTCATCCAACCTGCCTTTATCACCCGACGGCCAAATCGTTTCTGATTTCTGAAGCCCTGCGTGGCGAAGGTGGTCTTTTAAAAATCCCGACGAAGGCAGAGACGGACGCTGGCCAGAGGTTCATGCAACATTATGATGAGCGGTTGGAACTCGCGCCTCGCGATGTGGTCGCACGGGCGATCGATGCCGAGATAAAAAAACGTGGCCTGAATCATGTCGACCTGGATATCAGCCATTGCTCACCAGGATTTATCGAGGAGCATTTCCCCACCATTTATGCACGATGCCTGACTTACGGCATCGATATCACTCGCGAGCCCATTCCCGTTGTACCGGCGATGCATTTTACGTGTGGGGGGGTGGTCACCGATCTGGCGGGCTGCACGGATATTCCTTGCCTGTACGCGGTGGGAGAAGCCGCGTGTACGGGCTTGCATGGCGCCAATCGGCTGGCGAGCAACTCCTTGCTGGAATGCCTGGTCATGGGCCGCAGCACAGCGCAATTCATCAAGCGTCAGGCCGCGCGTACAGAAATGCGAATGCAGGAAGCCGTATCCGATTGGGATGATAGCCGGGTGGCGGATGCCGATGAAGCTGTGGTGATTTCTCATGCCTGGGACGAAGTGCGCCGCTTGATGTGGAACTATGTGGGCATTGTGCGTACCGATAAGCGCTTGGCGCGCGCACAGCATCGCATCCATTTATTGCAGGAAGAGATCGAAGCGTATTACCGAAGCTATCGAGTCAGCAGCAACATGCTGGAGTGTCGCAATTTAATTCAGGTGGCGGCGCTCGTCGTGCAAAGCGCCCTGTCGCGCAAAGAAAGTCGTGGCCTGCATTTCTGTCAGGATTACCCTTACATCTTGCCCAAAGCGTTGCCAACCGTGCTGACTCCCAATGCCGGATTTCGGTAAGCTATTAGGGCGTCTCTACAACACGCATGGAAAAATCAACGGCGCGAACGTCTTTCGTCAGGCTGCCGATAGAAATGCGATCTACCCCGGTTTCGGCAATATGGCGTACCGTCTCTTTATTAATGCCGCCGGAAGCCTCCAGCAGGGCGCGGTCAGCGGTTATATTCACGGCTTTACGCATGGCATCCAGACTAAAATTATCCAGCAATATCGACGTGGCCCCGGCCACTAATGCTTCTTCGAGCTGGGCCAGGTTTTCTACCTCGATCTGAACCGGCACCCCTTGTGGCAGCGTCAGTGCCAGTTTCATGACGGCGGCCACGCCCCCGGCGGCGGCGATGTGGTTTTCCTTGATCAGCACGCCATCGTATAAGGCCAGTCGCTGATTGGCGCCACCGCCCACGCGCACCGCATATTTTTGCGCCAACCTCAGTCCGGGCAAGGTTTTGCGCGTATCCAGAATCTTGGCTTTAGTGCCTTCGACGACATGCACATAGCTCCGTGTCGCAGTCGCTGTGGCAGACAGCAATTGCAGAAAGTTCAGCGCGCTGCGTTCAGCGGTAAGTAAGCCACGTGCCGGCGCCCGGATGCGGCACACCAGGCTATTCGCGCGCATGAGCTGACCTTCCGCGTAGCACCATTCAATGCGGGTGCGTGGATCGCAGCGCAGCATGATGGATTCGAACCAGGGCGCACCGCAGAGCACGGCCTCGTCGCGAACTGTCAGTTCAGCCGTCTTCATGTCATCGATCGGTACGAGAAGCCCCGTAACATCGCCGCTGCCCACATCCTCGGCGAGCGCCGCTTCCACGTTAGCCAAGAAAGCCGTTTGCAGCGTCGCATCAAAAGGCGCGAACGGATTGTTCAAGTTCGTCATGTACGCACTCATGCCGGGCCTATTCCTGTAAAAAGGGCTTGTTCTTTTGCCAGATCGGCGCCGGGCCGAACATTGGCCTTGCGCTGGGCGGCGAAATCCAGCATACGATCAATACAGACCACCGCGCGACGGCCGATGTCCGCGTCCATCGTTATTTCGTTGGCGCCGGATTCAAGCGCATCGGCCAGGCTCTGTAGCGAGTTCATGGCCATCCACGGGCACTGCGCGCAGCTCTTGCACGTAGCGCTGTTGCCTGCGGTCGGGGCGGCGATAAAGTATTTGCCTGGCGCGGCCTGCCCCATCTTGTGCAACAAGCCCATATCGGTGGCGACAATGAATGTGGTTGCATCAAGCGTTTGCGCCGCCCTGATAAGCTGCGACGTTGAACCCACCACGTCCGCCTGTGCGACCACAGCCGCAGGCGATTCCGGGTGTACCAAGACCTTGGCCTCGGGATGTTCTTGGCGCAGCAGTTCCAGCTCCAGTCCCTTGAATTCATCGTGGACTAGACACGAACCCTGCCACAGCAGCATATCGGCGCCTGTTTTTTCTTGGATATAAGTACCCAGATGCTTGTCTGGCGCCCACAGTATTTTTTTTCCCTGTGCATGCAGATGAGCGACGATGTCCAGGCCAATGGACGAGGTCACCATCCAGTCTGCGCGGGCTTTGACGGCGGCGCTGGTGTTGGCGTAAACCACCACCGTGCGTTCAGGGTGCGCATCGCAAAAAGCGGTAAATTCAGCCGCATCACAACCCAGATCGAGCGAGCATGTCGCCTCTAGGTCGGGCATGATGACACGCTTGTGCGGGCTCAGGATTTTGGAGGTTTCTCCCATGAAACGCACACCGGCTACTATCAGCGTTTGGGCCGCATGGTCGCGTGCGAAACGGGCCATTTCCAGCGAATCCGACACACAGCCGCCTGTTTCCTCCGCCAGGTCCTGGATGTCGGCGTCGACGTAATAATGCGCCACCAGCACGGCCTGATGTTGTTCCAACTGTCGCCTGATGCGCGCCTTCAGAGCCTGTTTCTGATCGGTGGACGCGGGGTCGCGCACGCGCGCCCATCCCTGGGCAATCGTACTCAGCCCCGAGAGCATGTGTGGCTGCTCAAATTCAATAACTTTAATTTTCGACATGGGTGGCGAAGAGAGAGGACTACAAGTGGGGAGTAATCATACGTGGATTCAAGTCTGACGTGCAACGACTATGACGTTATGAAGAGAACGTGCTTACAGGGTTGTGTCAACTCATCAATACCCTTAATCCTCGGACGGAAGGCAGATTCTTATTCTTTGTCGGGCATGTAACATTGACGGCCGGCACGTAAAGAGCATTAGGGAACAGGTAGGAAAGATATATTTGTTGGGCGGATGGCAGCCACAAGGGCTGCCGCTACAAAGACGTACCTGTCAATAATGTAGTGGCAGCCCTTGTGGCTGCCATTGTCTATTGCATCGAACGCCATTGTTTATTGCATTGAATGCAAACCCACCATGTTTCCTTCGGTGTCTAGAACCAGGGAGATAAAGCCGTACTTGGCCGATCGACATTTTGTTTTTGTGAATGCCGCCTCCAAATTTTTTGAAACGGCTTTCCTCGGCGGCACAATCTTCGCAATGGAAATAAACCAAGGTACTGTTGCCGCCGGATGGGACGCCATCCATTTTGACCAAGGCTCCACTAGCGCCGCTACTGCCCATGTCCATCGGAAATCCCCAGAGTTCGATTTCCGGGCTCTCGAGTTTTTCCAATTTGAGTTGAAAAACGGATTCGTAAAATTTCTTTGCGCGATCGAGGTCTTGCACGTAGATTTCAAACCAGCCAACAGGATTGTGTTTCATCATGGTTCTCCGTCATGGAAGGCAAAATTTTAGGTATGCGACACATTGGCGCCGCTGACTGGGCACCCCATCCATACGCGTAATCGCATAGGTAATGGGCGATACCTCTTTTGCTGCCTGTTTTTGCCGCAAAAATGGACAACCCATTGTTCGGATTATGGCACCCACAAGGGGTGCCGCTACCACTTACAAAGGTAAGTTTTTGTAGATGCCATTTTGGCTTTGCCGTTGGCGCGAAGGCGTATAATTCAAGGGCGGCAGCGGCAGGGTATTCTTGCGTGCCGCAACGTCGCGATGAACAATTTTTCTCATAATTCAAAAATAGGGATGTCGCTCGCCGCCGATAGATTCGGCCCAAGTAATACGCCAAAACGCGTTAGGTCCAAGCAGGATTGCGGCATGGCATTACCAACGCAGTATCGGGCTTTTGCCCTGTTCACAGTCTGTCTTGTTGTTTCAACTGTTTAATCAACGGGAGTCACAGCCATGACACGTAAATATATCGACTGTCGCAGTGTGCCAAGCGACACGAAATGCTCTGTTGCCATATCGGCCGACAATGAAAAAGAGCTCATGGAAGTTGCAGTGCAGCATGCGGTCGCTGTTCACGGTCACAACGATACACCGCAATTGCGGCAACAACTGAAAGAGGCGTTTAGAGACGGCAGCCCACCTAATTAGGTGGTAAGCGCCGCACAAGTGACGAACTCCGCAGACGTTGCTGCGTGTTGATCAGGTGGATGGCACCCACGAGGGGTGCCGCTACATTATTCACGGGCACGTCTTTGTAGCGGCACCCCTCGTGGGTGCCATCTTGCCCAAAACTTACCCAGAAAAGAAAATGCGGCTTTGCAAAAACCTTGCAAAGCCGCATGAATAGTGGTCGGGGCGAAAGGATTCGAACCTTCGACCCTCTGGTCCCAAAGACATGGAACGAGTGTCTATCAATGTCTTTTGGCGTAGTTGAATTCAATTAAATCAAATATATATAAGAATTTTGTGTCGGTTCACGGCTTTTGACGTACACTCAAATCCACGAATTTTAGTGGGGCAAACGTGGGGCAAAAAATAAGTACTGCGATCACGCCTAAAAACGGTGGAACGTTCGCGGAAATGGAATTGCGGCACGTGGATCATGGTGCAATCTTACTGGAAGATGGCCTGAAGGGCCGGGCAGGCACAAAGAAAGGCGCGCTGTCAATCCGTTGGACACACAGGTACTTTAGCCCGACGCTCAAAAAAACCCGTGAGATCGGGTGTGGCATTTGGCCGGTTGAAAAGATGAAAACCATCCGCGTGCGGCGCGACGGATATCGGTTGTTGCTCAGCCAGAGTCTTGACCCGTTGGATGAAGCGCAAGCGGCAGCGCTAGAAGGTCAACGTCATCTAGCGGAAGAAAGGGCTTCCCTGGCGGAGCGCGAGGCTCAGGCCGCCACCGAAGCGGCAACCTTGCTTACGGTTGATAGCCTCATGCTTGCATGGTTAAAAGACGGTGTGAGGCACAGGGACGGCAACAAGGAAATCACCTGGCGTTATGAAAAATACATCAAGGTTGGCCTAGGCCCCATTCCGGTCAAATTGTTAACCGAGGATCGGGTGCGTGGGCATTTGAAGGAGCTCGTCGCACGTGGCATGAACCGCACTGCCGTCCACGTTCGCGATAATCTGACTGCCGCATTTCGGTGGGCAGAGAGGCGTCAACCCTGGCGCAGGCTATTGATTGACGGCAACCCACTTGATTTAATCGACATTAAGCAGATCGTCGACATTGACTATGACAATATCCGCACGCGCAAGCTGTCCGAGGTTGAGATAGCAGAGCTTGGCACGATCCTGCACACGATCAGATATGGGTACGAACAGGCGGCGGCAGGCACGAAATATATGCACCTGCGCCCGATTCAAGAGGATACTGAGTTGGCCGTGTGGATTATGTTATCGACGTTATGTCGGGTCGGAGAGTTGTCGAAAGCAGAGTGGCGCTATGTCGATTTTGATGCGCGCACATGGCACGTACCGAGGGATCACGTGAAAAAATTGCGCGGCAACGTGCATACGGGCATCACCATTTCCTTATCCGACTTTGCGTTCGACCTTTTCAAGCGCTTGCACCTCATCAACGGTAATACACCCTATTTGATCCCGGCCCGGCGTGGAGATAAAGGGCACATCAACGAACAAGCGATTACAAAACAGATTACCGACCGGCAGGCGATGTTTTGCAAGACGGGAAAAGCAAAGCAAAACAGGAAGCAGGATAACAGTTTGGTCTTATCAAAAGGCAGTAACGGCAACTGGACGAGTCACGATCTGCGGCGCACAGGTGCAACGCTGATGCAATCGCTGGGTATTACGCCGGTCGTGATCGATTTTTGTCAAAACCACGTGCTTGAAGGCAGCAAAACGCGACGGCATTACATGCAGCATCCCTATATCGCTGAAATGAAAGTTGCATGGACGGCGCTAGGCCAGTATTTGTTGCTGATGAAGAACGCAAAAAATGGCGACGCGTGACTACCCACTTCGAGTGGCTTTTTTCTTTGCCCCCTGGCCTTTTATGTGACACCACTGTTTGTCCATAATGCCACCTCTTCATCCGTTTGGCGAAATTTCAGACCGATGCTGGAGCTCTGGAAACCATTTATACGCGCGGGTCACACGTTATAACTATATGAGGGCAGCGTTTCACGTGGGATGCCATTGCCAACGCAATGAGGGCGTCGAGGTCACTTTCTTTTTTAATCCTTCGTTTGATAAACAGGGTGAAAAACTAGACACGTCACGTGGACGGCCACTTCAAATAATCACGATTTTCGCTGACACTTGTAATGTCTATTTCGATACCAGCGACCTCGCATGATAAACACAATCTCAATACAAAAGCCCGTCGGATTGACCAGATTATCGCGAGCCTGCGGTCTGGCTCGAGGGTTCCGGCGGGTACTCGAGCGGCAGATCAGAGTGGGGTGCGTAGGCCCGCGTCGGTTGCGCTTGCCACTCGAGGTTGGTGGATGTCAAAGGGGGCATGGCGAAATCAATAACCTATGGGACATTTGCATTAAGACGTGCAGGCCGAGCCAGACTGATCTGCGCGTTGTGGGGGAAGCAAAATGAGAAATTCAAGTATCGATCCCGCAGGACTTTACCCAGTAGGCGCCTTCATTGGGATGTTCAGCGTCAGCCGCGCATTTTGGGACAAACTGCGCAGCGAGGGCGCGGCCCCACAGCCTCTTGTAAGGGAATGGCGCCGCAAGACTCTTTATCGTGGCTCGGACCTGTTGTTTTGGTCCGAAAACCCATCGACGTACGCTGAGCGCGCAGCGGCTAGGTCGCGTGACATTGGGGAGGATGCCCAAGCCAGTCTGGCCGCTCCGGGGATGTGTAAGCTCGATGTTGCCTGCGAGCCAAAGAGGGCCACGGTACGTGGCCGGGCGCAATCGTCCCGAGAGTTCGATAATGAAGGTGTAGTAAGTACACCTTCATGCACACATTCACTATAAATGATAATTTTGGGAGTTTGCCATGGTGGGGTACGCAATTTTACGAGCAGCAAAACTTAAAAGCTTTGGAAGTATTGGTGCCTCTCTTTCGCACAACTATCGATCTCGCGAGACGCCCAATGCCGATTTCAACCGCACTCACAAGAATAAGCACTCGATGCGTGGCCCAGAGGATGTTGTGGAAGCCATCAAGGCTCGTTTTCCTGAGAAGAGGCGTAAAGACGCAGTTCTGTGCATGGAGTAGCTGGGGCCGAAGATCGCCGCCATGGCCGTCTCATCGATTTCCAGGCTGGTGGGTGTTTCTGCAGGCGAGAGTGTTACCTCGCCTGTTCCGAGCAGCACCCGTCGCCTCATCAGACGGCCTCGATCCAGAAGCGCGCACAGTTGAGAGAGCGCTTCCAGGCATGGGGTGTATTCAAGCAGCAATTCCAGAGTTCCGCCGCATGGAAGCCCGAAGCGAAAGGCTTCATCCGCGCTGACACCGTACTTCAGAAGCTCGGTGCCCCGGCGTGCGCGCCAACCGGCGTCCAAGTCGTGATGGCGCACAATCAGATCGTCTTCTATGCAGCCATCGTCCAGAGTCTGCTGGTGACCTGTCGCCTGCATGACATCGATCCCTACGACTATCTGGTCGACGTGTTGCAGCATGTAGGCCAGCATCCTGCGTCGTTGGTCGAGCAGCTCGCGCCGCGCGTGTGGAAGACGCTCTACGCCAGCAACCCGCTTCGCTCCGACCTCTACCGCCTCGACGAACCGACGAACCCCCAGTCACGTCAATAACGCCGTCTGCTTACCGCTTACCTGTGTTCGGTGAAATGGCGATTCAAAACGACATAGAATAAGACCGAGTTACAAATTGTTTTCGAATTGGCTTTTACCCGTTCAAACAAGACTCAATCGAATATGGCTGAGCCCAAGCGGATCTTCAGAGCGAGTACGGTATGGTGGCGAGATGACTGGGAAAAATACTGATCTCAATTTACTTCTAATTTTTGATGCCATTATGGTCGAGCGTAATGTTACGCGGGCCGCTGACCGGGTCGAAATAAGCCAGTCATCCGCTAGCAAGGATTTGACTCAATTGCGTATCTTATTTGGTGATCCGCTTTTTCTACGTACGCGTCGAGGTGTTGTTCCCACACACAAGGCTCTCGAGGTGGCCGAAGATGTTCGTAGAGCCATACAGGCTCTCAATAATCTGTCCAAAGCCCGAGGCGAGTTTGAGCCGCAAACTGCGCAAGTCGAGTTCAATATTGGCGCGACTGATTATGTATCATTTGTGCTGCTGCCTAAACTACTCGAAAAATTAACGTCTAGTGCTCCTAGTACGCGTATAACAATTCATGATATTGATCAGCTGCCCGCAGAAGAAATGCTCCTGTCCAGCAAAGTCGACCTTGTCCTTTCTTCGGCTGCTAGTGTTTCCTTCCCGCTCTATCGGCAAGAGCTCTTTCGAGATAACTATGTTTGCGTCTCGAGAAAGAACCATCCTGCCATCAAAAAGAATTTCACATTAGCGCAGTTCCTTGCGTGTCGTCATTTAGGAATGCCGGGTCAGAATGGTGGCCGAGAACGGGTGCTGCCCGATGTGATGCGGCAGATGGAGTTATCGCGCGATGTGGCCATATATTTGCCGCATCTGCTTTCTGTACCGCCCATGTTAATCGCTACCAATTTAGTGATGATGTTGGCCAGCCGGGTGGCCGAAGCATTTGCCGCAGCGTATCCTATAAAGATATATAAGCATCCCTTGCGGCTTGGAGATTTTGGTGTTTATCAGCTTTGGCACGAACGCACACACCGGAGCCAGTCGCATCAATGGTTACGAGCCTTGATCAAAAGTACCAGCGACGAGACTTGATCGTTAACCTGGTACTCCTTAAACTCATAAGTGCCGTAAGTACGATCGATCTTTGAGCCGATGCTGTGATTCAGGCAAAGGCTTTCGCGCTCGACAACCACGAGTGTTCGGCTCACGCGGCGCGCGCAGATAGTGCTGCTGGCCGTGGCAGGACGGGATAACACGGCGATTGCCACCGAACTGAATGTCGGGCGCGCACAGGTGGAGCGCTGGCGCGAACGCTACGTCCAAGGCGGGCTCAAGGCCATTGAGTGCGACCGACCGCTCCTCGGGGTGGGCGCACCCGGAAAAATCGTTTCGCTTTGCCGATGTATTCCGCACTGACGGCCATATTTAACGATCCGGCACGCCCATGGACGCTGCACGAACTGGCCAGGCTCTGCAACGTGTCACGCGCCACGTTGGTTCGCCACTTTCAGGACAATGCAGGACACTCGGCCAAGGATCTCTTGACGGACATCCGCATGACATTGGCTGCCAACGAACTGAAGAAGCCAGGAGTTTCAACCGAAGTCGTGGCCGAGACGGTGGGCTACCAATCTGTGGCGCTTTCAGATGCGGCTTCACTCAGCACATGGGGATGAATTCAGGGGGTTGGCGGCGGATCACTGGCTCGCGCCAGAGAGCCTCCCAGTTTCGCAATCTGTAGCAGGCACTCAGACAGGGGCGACGACTCGGTATGCAGGGATTTCTTTATAATCATATGCTGCAACAGTCCTATCTCCTTAGGCGTCAATGCTACGCGTGCAGGGCAATGATGGCTGGCTCGGTTAAGCATTGTCATCCAGAAGATCCGCCAACTGGTGATGCAGAATATTGCGATGATATTAGTCAGGCGTTGAGCCGTTCTGAGCTTGGAATCTTCGGCTTTGCGGCCCGACTTGAGTATCTTGTGAAAGAGTTCGATCTTCCAGCGCATGGCATATCAATCGAGCTTTTCAATCGCCTCTTGGCGTGTACGCACGGGCAAATCCGTGATGAGCTTCCATTCAAGCTTCTTGCGGTGCGCGGGCGCATCGATTTCAGTGGCATATAGCACGGTCAGACGATACGATTCTAACGTCCTCGCCCGATAAACGTATTGTCGTAATCAAAGAGCCGATTGGCGTCTGCGCAGCAATCACGCGTTGGAATTTTCCCTTGTCCATGATCAAGCGTAAGGCGGGCGCTGCGTTGGGCGCGGGATGCCCCATTGTGGTCAATCCCTCACGCAGACGCCGTATCCTGCGCTGGCCATTTTAGCCGAGGAGGGTGGCGAACAGGCGCTTTGCCGCCTGCGAAAGGTTAAAATTGCAGCCGCCATTTCAAGCAGACAGTCCTGGAATTTAAGTTTCATCACTATGCAAAAAACGTATTGTGAGATGCATTTATATCAATATACGTAATTATTCGTGACGTTTAAATTACATCATTCTGATAAATAACTGGATGATGAATATGGAAAAAACTGTTCTCTTCGAGGTTCGTGAGCGAGTTGCTTATATCACGCTGAATCGGCCCGATAAAAAAAACGCCATCAATCGCGCCATGCGCAAAGAGATCCAGGATGCCTACCTGAGAGTCAAGACCGATCCGGGAATTTGGGCCGCTGTCCTGACGGGCAACGGCGAGGTTTTCTGTTCTGGGAAAGATCTCATGGAAAAAAATCTGCCCGAAGACGACGATGGCTCGATTATGTCTAACGACGAGCTCTATCTTTTCCAGCGCTTTATCTATAAGCCTATCGTATTGGCGCTGAATGGCCCCTGCCTTGCGCAGGGTGGGGGGTTTGCGCTTAATGCCGATATCGTGGTGTTTTCAGAGCGTGCCAGTATCGGTTGGCCGCAGGTCAAGCGCGGCATTTCTTCGGTAAGTGGTCCGAGTTTTCTGCCTCATGCAATACCTTGGAATCAAGCGATGGCTTGCCTCATGCGTGGCAAGTTCATCGAAGCGGATGAAGCCTTGAGGCTGGGGATTGCAAACGAAGTCGTGCCCCATGGACAACTGCTGCAAGTGGCCGAGCGTTGGGCTAGAGAAATACTCGAGAACGCCCCTTTGGCGGTGTGCGCCATTAAAGAAGCTGCACGCCGAGGCCAGGAAATTCCGGCAATGGACAGAATGTATCAAGCCCGGGACGTCGCCAATCGCGTGTTGCTGTCGCAAGACTCGAAAGAAGGAATCACTGCCTTCAAGGAAAAGCGCAAAGCCAACTGGGTGGGACGATGAGTCAAGATAAAAACAATCGTCGGGATGAAGGTTCGCTACCCAAACCGTTAGCTGGGATAAAGGTTCTGGACTTGACACGGGTCATTGCGGGTCCCTATTGCACCATGATGCTGGCCGACATGGGAGCAGATGTCGTAAAAATCGAAGAACCTTCGCGTGGCGACGAATTGCGCTGGGTAGGACGATATCAGGGTAGAGCAGACCATGATGAAGACTATTTCAATGCGTCAAACCGTTCCAAGCGCAGCATAGCACTCAATCTGAAAGATCAGCATGAGCAAAAGATCGCGAGCGATCTTGCGCGCGTGGCAGACGTAGTAGTAGAGAATTTTTCTCCCGGTGTGGCCGAACGCCTGGGAATGGGATGGCAAGTACTGAGTGAGCAGAATCCCGGTCTGATTTACTGCTCGATTTCGGGATTTGGACAATCCGGACCTTATCGCAACCGCCTTGCGCTCGATCCGATTATTCAGGCCGTTTCTGGCGTGATGAGTGTTACGGGCCATGAGAATGATCCACCCATGCAAATTGGAGCGCCGTTAGGCGATGTGATCGCGGGCATGTTCGGTGCATATTCGATAGCGGCGGCTATATACGGTAGATCTATAACTCAAAAGGGCCGGTATATCGATATCAGTATGCAGGATTCGATGCTCGCCGTTCTAGGACCGAGAATGGGTGAAGCGCTTCAGGCCGGACTTAACCCCAAGCGCCACGGCAATGAAAATCCAATGCGCGCACCAGCGAATTCATATCAAACCAAAGGCGGAGACTATATAGCGATTATTGTTCAAAACGATAATCATTGGGAAAACTTCTGCAAGGCAATAGGTCGGCTGGATCTGTTCGAACTACCGGAATTTAGAACTATGGAAAACAGGGCCTTGCAGCGCAAACGTCTAAATGCGATCGTTGCAGGCGAATTTTTGTTGCATAGCACTGAGCAATGGATGCGAAGATTGGATGAAAACCGCATTCCACACTCCTTGGTCAACACTTATCTCCAGGCTCTTGATGATATACAAGTCAAGCATCGAAAGCTGATTAAAGAGGTTATCCATCCGGCCTCCGGAAGTATCAGATTAGTGGGCGCTCCCTGGAAATTCAATCAGGATCTTGACGAAATTTTTTCCCCGCCCATGCTGGGCCAACATACACGTGAAGTATTGCAAAGCTGGCTAGGCCGTGATGAGCCCAGCATCTCATCCGCCACATCGCAACAAAAAGAAAATATCTGAATTCCCACCACAGGAGAGACAACATGCGATCATTAATCACCCCACTTTTACTAATCAGTTCCCTGGCATCGTTTAGTTGCCATGCCAATAAATATCCAGACAGGCCTATTCGATTAATCGTCGCTTCAGCTGCAGGGGGTGGCAATGACTTCGTGGCACGTGCCATTAGCCAGAAGGTCTCCCAAGAACTTGGACAGCCTCTTGTCATCGAAAACAAGGGTGGCGCAGCTGGACTTGTCGCCAGCAATTTTGTGGCTAAATCGAATCCGGATGGCTATACGCTCTTGCTCGTCTTCGCCAATTTTGCCACCTTTCCCAGCCTTGGTAGAAAGCTGAGTTTCGATCCTGGGAAAGATCTAATTCCCGTTTCAAATATCGCAACCACCCCCTTGGTTCTGATGGCTCCGACAGCCTTACCGGTCAAGTCGGTTGGAGAATTGATTCAATTTGCCAAGAAAGAACGGAAAACTCTAGACTATGCGTCTCCTGGTGTCGGGTCGATGGGACATTTGGCGGCAGCATTATTTGAAAAAATGGCCCATATAAAAATGAACCATATCCCTTATAAGGGGGGCGGCCCCGCCATCATGGCACTCCTCACCGGCGAAGTGCAATTGTTTTTTTCGACCCTTCCAGCAGCGATGCCCCAATTGACCGCCGGGCGATTGCAAGCACTAGGTATAACCAGTAGCAAGCGCTCCGCATTTGCCCCCAATATACCCACCATATCGGAATCAGGATTACCGGGATACGAGGTGGATGGCTGGGTGGGGCTTTTCACGCCGGCAGGAACACCCGAGGCCATAGTCAATTCAATCTACAAGGCTTTCTCCGATGCCGTTAAAGACAAAAATGTACAGACGCAATTTTCCAAAGAAGGTGTCAGCCCTTTGGGCAATACACCCGCCGAGTTCTCCAGACAGTTGAGAAAAGACGTAGAAAAATGGAAGCCGTTCATTCAGACTCTTGACGCAAATCCAAATTGACGCGACTCCCAATCCAACTTATAACCAATATCGTAAGTAATGTCATTGACTACGGCGGATGGCGCGCCACTCGGGAGCGTCCCGCATGGCGCTTTTTTATTGCGCTCCACAATCCTCAGTTAATTTGCAGGGCTAATTTCCATGAAGAAACGTTCCGTCGCCTCAATCCTTGTCGCCAACCGAGGCGAGATCGCCATACGCGTGATGCGTGCTGCCACGGAGATGGGCATCCGCACCGTGGCCGTGTACTCAACAGAAGATCGTTTTGCGTTGCACCGATTCAAGGCCGACGAGAGCTACATTATCGGTTTTGGACAAAAGCCAATAGCTGCTTATCTTGATATCGCTGAGATTATTCGCGTAGCGAAAGAGGCCAAAGTCGATGCCATCCACCCGGGCTATGGCTTCCTTTCTGAGAATCCCGATTTTGCTGATGCATGCGCTGAGGCTGGTATTTCCTTCATCGGACCGCAAAGTGAGATCATGCGCACTCTGGGGAACAAGGTCGCGGCTCGCAATCTTGCACAGTCAGTTGGAGTTTCCGTCATGCCGGCTACGCCGCCACTCCCACTCGATTCCGAGGCAGTGCAAGTGGCCGCCGCCAAGATTGGCTACCCGGTTATGCTCAAGGCTAGTTGGGGGGGCGGTGGGCGTGGCATGCGCATTATCGAGAACGAACATGAACTTTTGACCCAAATGTCGGTTGCGCGTAGTGAAGCACTGTCGGCATTTGGTAACGACGAAATTTACCTGGAAAAGCTCGTCAAGCGTGCCCGCCACGTTGAGGTTCAGATTCTGGGTGACACTCATGGGAATTTGTTGCATCTTTTCGAGCGGGATTGCACTGTGCAGCGGCGTAACCAGAAGGTTGTCGAGCGAGCGCCAGCCCCGTATTTGTCAGATTCCGAGCGTCAAATACTGTACGATGCCGCCTTACGTCTTGCCAGGGCAGTAAAATACACCCACGCCGGCACCGTTGAGTTCCTAATGGACACGGACAGTGGCAAGTTCTACTTTATCGAAGTCAATCCCCGCATTCAGGTTGAACACACCGTCACAGAACAGGTCACAGGTATAGACTTGGTCAAGGCACAAATTGCTATTACTCAAGGCGCTGTCATCGGCAAGCCCGGCGCGATCGTGCCGCCGCAGGATCAGTTGCGCATTAATGGGCACGCGTTGCAGTGCCGTGTCACCACGGAAGACCCCGAAAAGAACTTCGTGCCAGACTATGGACGCCTGTCTGCTTACCGATCCACCGGCGGCTTCGGTGTTCGCTTGGACAGCGGTACAGCCTACTCAGGGGCGGTGATCACACCTTACTACGACTCACTGTTGGTTAAGGTCACGTCTTGGGGCGCAACGGTTGAGGATGCCATTTTGCGTATGGATCGCTCTTTGCGCGAATTCCGCATTCGTGGAGTTGCCACCAATTTGGCTTTCCTGAGCAATGTGATTGCCCACCCACTGTTCAGAAGCGGACAATGTACCACCCGTTTTATTGATCAGACGCCCGAGCTGCTTAAATCCAAGGCGCGCCGCGATCGTGCTACCAAATTGTTGAGCTACCTGGGCGAAGTCACCGTCAACGGTCACCCAGAAATGAAGGGTCGAGCATTGCCCGATCTGCCGCTGCCGACACCGATTAAGCCGGCTTGTGACCTTGGCCAGGCACCTCCATTGGGTACGCGTGACCTGTTTAAACAACTTGGCCCAGTTGCTTTCGTCCAATGGATCAAGGAGCAGCAGCGTGTGTTGCTGACGGATACCACCATGCGTGATGCTCAGCAGTCGTTGCTAGCTACTCGGATGCGGACCCACGACATGCTTGAGATTGCGCCGTACTATGCACGCCTGATTCCCAACTTGTTCTCGCTTGAGTGCTGGGGCGGTGCCACGTTCGACGTCGCGCTGCGTTTCCTTAGCGAAGACCCGTGGCAACGCCTGACTCAGCTCAGAACGGCCGTTCCCAATGTGCTGCTGCAGATGCTTTTGAGAGCATCTAATGCTGTGGGCTACACCAACTACCCCGACAACGTCGTGCGCTATTTCGTCGAGCAGGCTGCCAAGGGAGGTATTGACGTGTTTCGTGTTTTCGACTCGCTCAATTCGGTTGAGAATATGCGCGTGGCCATGGACGCGGTGCGTCAGAGTGACGCGCTGTGCGAGGCTGCCATTTGCTACACAGGTGATCTGTTTGATCCAAAGCGATCCAAGTACAGCCTGTCTTACTATGTCAAGATGGCCAAGGAGCTTGAAAAGGCGGGTGCCCATATCCTGGCAATCAAAGATATGGCCGGCGTTTGCCGCCCCCGGGCCGCAGTTGCGCTCATCAAAGCTTTGAAATCCGAGACTGGCCTGCCCATCCATTTCCACACCCATGACACCAGTGGCTTGTCGGCAGCTAGTGTTCTCGCGGCCGTGGAAGCCGGATGCGACATCGTGGACGGTGCCGTCGACACAATGAGCGGCCTGACCTCACAGCCGAACCTAGGTAGCTTGAGCGCTGCGCTGGAAGGTGACCCCAGAGAGACCAAGATCAGTCGGGAAGCCCTACGTGGCCTGTCGCATTACTGGGAGGGTGTACGGCGCCTCTACAGCCCGTTCGAAAGCGATATTCGCTGTGGCACGTCCGACGTGTATCGCCACGAGATGCCGGGGGGTCAGTACACCAACCTACGTGAGCAAGCCCGCGCCATGGGATTAGAGCCTCGCTGGCCCGATATTGCTCAGGCTTATGCGCAGGTGAATCTGCTGTTCGGAGACATTATTAAGGTCACGCCCACCTCCAAAGTGGTAGGTGACATGGCCCTCTTCATGGTGGCCAACGACCTCAGCCCCGAGGACGTCGTTAACCCCAACAAAGAACTTGCCTTTCCGGAGTCGGTGGTGTCTCTGTTCAAGGGTGAACTAGGGTTCCCTGCAGATGGTTTCCCCTCCGCATTACAGAAAAAAGTACTGAAAGGACAGCCTGCTCTGATCGGTCGTCCAGGTGAGCACATGGCTGCTGTTGACTTGGAGGCTGAGCGTGAGAAGGCGAGTAAGCTGGTCGGACACACAATCAATGACCAGGACCTGGCGTCCTACTTGATGTATCCCAAGTTATTCCAAGCCTTTTCGAAACACCGCAGCCAATATGGGGACGTGAGTGCCATCCCAACGTCCATCTATTTCTACGGATTGCAGGATCACGAGGAGATCGCGATACCGATCGAACGGGGAAAGGCCCTGCTTGTGCAAATCCAAGGCCGTACACCGGCAGATACAGATGGACAGTGTCGCCTGTTCTTCGAACTCAACGGTCAGCCAAGGTTAATTCGTATTCCACAAAAGGGAGCAAAAGTCTCAGGCGGCTTTATTCGTCAAGCAGATGAAAGCAATCTGAACCATGTGCCGTCACCGATGCCGGGCATGGTCGCTCGAGTGGCGGTCAAGGAGGGGCAACGTGTAGTCAATGGCGATATGCTGGCCTCGGTCGAGGCCATGAAAATGGAGAGCCTAGTTTGTGCGGAGCGTGACGGTGTAGTCAAGGCTGTCTATGTCAAGTATGGTGATACAGTGCCGGCCAAGGCCTTGCTCATGGAGATAGGAGACTAATCATCCAGGACTTGCTCGAGCAAGTTCTGGATGATTTAGGCCGTAACGAGTGGAGCTATGGCTGCCGCTGCTGGACTATACGTCTGGCGCGTTCAATAACGGGCATGTCCACCATTTCCCCGTCTAGCTTGAAGACAGCGGTGCCTGTTTCCTGCACAATTTTCAAGACGCGCTCGGCCCACTCGATTTCTTTGGCGGTAGCGGAAAAAACGGCATTCACAGTAACGACCTGGAGTGGATGGATACACAACAGGCCCGAGAACCCCATGCCCTTGGCGAGTTGCGCTGTATGTATCAAGCCAGTTTCGTCCTTGATGTCTGGCCACACGCCATACAAGGGCGCAGCAATGCCTGCCAGGCGGCTTTGCAGAACAAGCTGACAGCGCACATGATTGAGCACGATGGCCGCGCCGCTGGAGCCAGTATCCAGGCCAAGGTCCAGGCTAAAGTCGAGGTTGCCGAACGCTATCCGTGAGACGCCTTTTTCATGGCAGATTTCTGCCAGATTGTCCGCTCCCCGTGCGCTTTCGATAATCGGCATGACGCGTTTACCTGTTGCCGCAGCGTGTTGTATCTGTTGGCCTGTTTCGGCCTTGGGCAATACAATTCCGATTATGGAAGGTAATGTCCTGCATAAAGCCAGGTCTTCTTCGAACCACGGTGTGGTCGCGTCGTTGACGCGTACCAGGATCTGGCTAGCGGGATAGTTGGCGGCGAACGAAGCGATATGCTGGCGTGCCGCGGCCTTGGCATCGGCTTGGATAGCATCTTCAAGGTCGACAATGACCCTGTCCGCCTGGCATGCAAGCGCCTTGGGGATGCGTTCAGGCCGAGAGGCTGGAACAAAAAGCGCGGTGCGCAAGATGTGATCGAGCATTTAATGTCTTCTTTGTTAGGGTTTCAATAAGATGGACTGCAACACATGCCAGGAGGGGTAGTCCAAGCCGCCGGCACAATAAACATTGCCCAAGAGATCGGGGCGGCGGCGTTATTTCCACTGAATCTGGGCCTGGTGTGCCAAAGTGCCTTCTTGTTCGGCCCAGACTTGGGCGAGTCCTTGCTCCTGTATGACGCCTGCAATCTGGAAAGGGGTGGGCGAGATAAGCGGGCGCAGACCTCGGTATGAGAAATGAGTGATTGTCTTGTCGGGATTGGCCTGCTGAAAGCCATTCAACATATACGTGGCGATCAGGGGGCCATGTACGACCAGGCCCGGATAGCCTTCCTCTTCAGTGACATAGGGGAAATCATAATGGATGCGGTGCGTATTGAACGTGATCGCCGAATAGCGGAATAGCAAGGTTGAGGTCGGGATGATCTGGCTCTTCCAGTGACTGACGGGCGCCGCCTCGGAGCCGGTCAAGTTAGGCGGGGAGGGTGCTCGATAGACAATATCCTGCTCTTCCGAAATCGCAAGCTCGCCATTCTGCCGGTATTCGTGCTCAACCGTTACGAACAGCAATTTTCCGGCGCGGCCTTCTTTTTCTTTGATGGCGAGGATGGTAGATGTCTTTGTGCCCTGTGTCCCTACGAGTAGGGGGGTGAGAAACTTTACTCTGCCGCCTGCCCACATACGATTGCAGCCGGCTACTGGCGGTAGGAAGCCGCCCAGTTTGATGTGGCCATCGACGCCCAATTCGGTTGTCGGGGCCGAGTCGGTAAAGATAGCCCAGGTCCACAGGGGCGGGAGTGGGTCTCCGTCCGAGGGGACTGCTGTACCCAGTGTTAACGCGATTCGTTTGACATGATTGGCATCAAAACGAGACATACTCGTCTCGCTGCGGCCGATCCAGGAAGAAAAGTCTGTAGAAGTCATTGTTTTACCTTTATTAAAATCTGATGTCGATCTGTCTGATTCTCAAAGAATTGCGGGTTTTCGTGAAATTAGGCAGCGATACCTTCTTTCGAATCTTGCGACAACAACACGCGATTGATGATGTTTTATCAGAGAATGAGGTAATTTTACGCTTGACATACGATTACGTATATTGATATATATGCATTCCATAATACGATTTATGCATAGTGATGAAACTTAGATCATTGGAGTGCCTGCTTGAAATTGTGCTCTGCGACTTCAGCCTTTCGCAAGCGGCAAAACGCCTGTTCGCCAGCCAGCCAGCGGTGACGCGACAGATTCAACTTTTAGAGCAAGAACTGGGTTTCGAGGTGCTGCTCAGGCTCGGCAACAAGATCGGTGGCTTGACCAAGGAAGGGTTAGCAGTCTATGAACGCGCCTGCAACATCATCCATGAAGCCCGGCAACTGAGCTCGCTCAGTTCAGAAATAGGCCAAAGCACCAAAGGTAAGTTAGTCATTGCGACTACGCATGTGCATGCTCGCTACACATTGCTGCCTTGTATCAAGCAATTTCGAGTTTCCTATCCCGATGTGGCTATTTCTGTAATTTCTGGTGACCCAAGGTCGATTGCCCATGCTGTCATGATTGGCCAAGCTGATTTTGGCTTAAGTGTCGAGGCGCTTGAAGGCTATCCTGATCTGATCACTTTTCCTTGCTACCATACTCGAAGATTGATCATCACGCCTAAATCACACCCATTAATGCAGGTCCCTTCGCTTTCGTTGAAATCGCTTGCGCAATATCCGTTGATTGTTTATGACAAGCGCTTTTCAAGTGGTTGGCGAGTTTTGAAGGCATTTGAAAACGCAAATATCATTCCCAATATCGTCCTCACTGCCATCGATGCCGAAGTGCTGAAGGCTTATGTTGCTGCAGGGCTTGGGATTGCGGTTATTCAAGCGCTTGCATTCAATCCTCAACATGATCTTGAGATCGATGCCAGAGATCCCGGTGATTTGTTTGAATGCCCCATGTCGGGCATTACGCTCAGGAAGGGATCGTTTCTTCGAGGCTTTACGTTGCAGTTCTTGAAGCTGCTGGCGCCTAAGCTAGATCTACAATCGAGCGAGGTGGGGCAGTTCGTTCAGACGCGTCTGGCTTGATTGACCGGGCGGTTAGGTTGTTTTCAGATCGACCTGCGTCTGTAGAGGTTATTGTTTTAGCTTCATCCAAGTCACACACATCCCATACTGCGGTACAGCACCGATGGTCAAGCAGGGCAGAGGATGCGCTAATCAGAAGAGTGAAGTAATTAAGTGGCCCTTTATCTTATCTATTGTGTCCTTTTGTATAACATGGTCAGCTTTGCCGGGTGCTTAAGCTGCATCTCACTAATTTTGTAAGTTCTCGCGTGCGAGGATCTGGCATTGGCGATACAGCGGCTGATGATCCAGATCGAATACTGCTGATATACAGAGGAATAAATGAAGAAATCAATGCCCCAGGAGATTCAGCAAGTGCTCAAGGGATTGGCATTGAATCGGCAGCCCGGTTGGCATTTTCCTGGTAACTTTCTCGATATGTCCGTCGATGAGCTTGGAGCCGATGGCGTTCGGCTTACCGTCGACCCGGGCCGGCACTGCTCTGACACAGATGGCCAGACGAATATGAGTGTGGTGGGGATGCTAGCGGATATTGGCATGGCTGTGGCCATCCGCAAGCATGTGGATTTTGCCGTTCGCATGGCCACTGTTTCAATGACGCTGCAATTCACCGGAGCGCCTCGCATTGGGCTCTTGGAGGCACGGGGTAGATTTGATGGTTTTTATCGAGATTTGTCTGGGCAGCAGGGCCTGTCGCGTGCGGAAATATTTTCCGATGGCACGCTATTGTGCACTGTCAGCGGCAGCTTTCTCGTTCTGGACAAGAGTGACGGGCTTCAGCCGATGCCTATGCGGCGGCACGGCGCAGTGGATTCCGCAGGGACACTCCTTTCAACCGAAGCATTGACTGATCAGGAGCAGGTAGTGTATCGGCGAGCTTGCGAGGCGTTGGGGCCTGGGCCGGGCTCATTTATCGAGCGTTTCTGGGGGTTTTTGCCCCAAAAACAAGAACAGGGCGCGTCGTGTGATTTTGTCAACGGCCTGCATGTTGGAAATCGCGTTGGCCACACGCAAGGGGGCATTACTGTTGCACTGGCAGCGCTTACCGCCAGTGCCGCCCTGGGGACAGATTGGTGCCTCGTTGGCCTTTCTTCGTGGTACATACGCCCAGGAACAGGGCCAATGCTGCATGCCACGGCCAACATTATCCATCAGGGCAGTTTTACTGCCGTAGTCCAAGTAAGTATTTCAGATGACGCTGGCGGAGCGGTGTTGATAGCTTTGTCGAATCATTCACGGGCGGTGGAATGACGCGGCGGTTGGCGAAATGAGGCCTCAAGCAAAGGGTGGCGCCACAGACGATATTGAGCTGATGTTTAGCGCCGCGCGTGTTGTCATTCGCGGCGCGCCTGACCCAGCCACGTTACGCTGCGTCATTGATGCACTGCGCTCATGATCGGCCTACCGGCAGGAACACGTGTCTGGCTGGCGGCCGGTGCCACAGATATGCGCCGGGGCTTCGATGGCCTGGCGACTACCGTGCAAGCCACGCTTCTCGAAGATCCCTTCAGCGGTCATGTGTTCGTTTTCCGGGGCCGCAAAGGAGACCGCATTAAGGTCTTATGGTGGAGTGGCGACGGCATGTGTTTGCTGGCCAAACGCCTGGAGCAGAGTCACTTCGTGTGGCCCAATGCCGAAACGGGGTCGGTGCATTTAACGCCGGCGCAGTTGTCGATGTTGCTCGAAGGCATCGACTGGCGGCGACCCGCTCGCACGCATAGACCGACACAGGTTTAATCTGGCGGAAATACGTCAAGAATGGCGTATTTATTAGTCATTCAGCGTTTTATTCCAGACAATTAGTGGCCATTATTTGTTGAAATAACGGTCATGCTCCACTCTGCGCAACTTCCCGACAATATCGATGCCCTGAAGGCCTTGTTATCGGTCAAATACGCCGAGCTCGCCGCCTTCGAGCAAGAGTGCGGGCGATGGAAGTTCGAGCGCGAAGCCCTGCGTCAGGAAAAGCAAGACGATAAGCAGGAAATCATTCGCCTGACGATGTCTGAGGCTGAAAAACTGCTTGGCGTGACTCATTATATGATTCGGCGTTTGATCAACGATCGGGTTCTGCCCGCCGAACAGGTGATGCCCGACGCCTCATGGCAGATCCATGCAAGCGATTTGCGCAGCAACGCTGTTATGGCGGCGTTGACGCGCAAACATCGCCCGTGTCGTCACAACGTTGAAGGACAACTCCCAATGTTTACCGAGGTTTCGGAAGGAGGTGCACAATGAACGCCCCTTCGCAATGGGCCGGATCTGTCGTTCGATATAGTTGTTATCCATCGGTACGCGCCCATCTTCCAGGTAGCGTGTCCAGGCATCCCAGCGGTTGAGGCTGTAATCCAGTTTCTTGGCGGTCGTTGACCCATCGGGCACGCGTTGACGTTGTGCCCGCATCCATTCGTGAAGCTTGTCGGCCAGGGGCTTGGCCTGCTCCTGTCGGCGTTGCTGACGTTGCTCAGCAGACAACCCCTTCAGTTCGCGCTCAATGTCGTAGAGCTGATTGATGTATTTCACCGCTTACCCGGTCACCGGGCTCCTGCTCGATTCATACAGATCGAAGAAAGCGCGGCGCGCATGCTTCTTATGTCGAGCTCGGCATAAGGCGCACGCCCGACGCAAGTTCTACGATATTCACGTTAAAGACACCACGCCCATTACGACGCATGTGCTCAAGCGTATTGCCAAGCTGTACAAGATCGAATCGGATACGGGCAAGGTCTGCCCCATTACTCGGTAGACGCGGAACCACTTTATCCACAGCAGGTACACCCTGGCGCTACTGTGTTGGACGCAGCGATCGGCACTCCAGATGCGCAGCATGTCCGAGGTCGTCGGAACGGTAGTCGCAGGCATGGGATCGGCGGATTTGCTATACATGGCGGGCATCGAATATTGACGGCTACACCGCATAAGGCGCTGCCAAGCAGGGCGAGTGGGCCTCTAACCACGAAGCTCTTGTGATCAAGGCGAAGCGGCGTAAATCCGGCGGCTGTGCGGTGAAGGAATAGGCCCCTTACCTGGGAAGGTCTCGCCTTATGCCTGAAAGGGCAACGGTCGTTTAAACCGGAGCGAGAAGTCAGCAGGGGTCGTAGTAACGGGAGGCTGGGCCGGGAAGGCTGAAATCGACCGCGAAGGACCGAACGAGAGGGAGTATGACTCACTATGATGATGTTAACGGTACGGCCTCAGATGCCCGCGCAAGCGGGGCGGGATCCCGACTTGGACGGTGAAGCCGGCCAAACGGCGTCCAGCGAGGAAACCAATGACCCGTGCCATGGAAAGGAGCGTACAGGGTCAGCGCTGCTGCAAGCGGCGCTGACGCGAGAGAACCTGAAGCAGGCGTTCAAACGGGTGCGGGCCAACCAGGGCGCGGCAGGCGTGGATGGGCTGGATATTGACCAGACATCCCGGCTCCTGGCCAACACGTGGCCCGGCATCCGGGAACAATTGCTATCAGGGGCGTGCCGGCCTAGCCCGGTACGCCGGGTGATGTTTCCCAATCCGGACGGCGGCCAGCGCGAGCTGGGCATCCCGACGGTGACGGATCGGCTGATTCAGCAGGCGCTGCTGCAAGTGTTGCAGCCTCTGCTCGATCCCACTTTCAGCGAGCATAGCTACGGCTTTCGGCCGGGACGGCGAGCGCAAGACGCGGTCCTGGCCGCTCAAGCCTACGTACAGTCCGGTCATTGCGATGTACGCCCGGGGCATGACAGTGCGCGAGATTTAGGGCGACTTGGCCGAGATATACGCGGTGGATGTGTCGCCCGATCTGATCAGCCGTGTCAAGGACGCGGTGATAGGTGAGGCCGTGGCGTGGCAATCGCGCGCCCTTGAGCCGATGTATCCGGTGGTGTTCTTCGATGCGCTGCGGGTGAAGATTCGCGAAGACGCGGTGTGCGCAACAAGGCTGTGTACCTGGCGCTGGGCGTGTTGCCCGACGGCTCGTGCGATATTCTGGGCCTGTGGATCGAGACCACCGAGGGGGCCAAGTTCTGGATGAAGGTCTTTAACGACCTGAAGACGCGTGGCGTGGAGGACATTCTGATCGCCGTCACAGACGGCCTCAAAGGCATGCCCGAGGCACTCGAAGCGGTGTTTCCCGCGACGACACTCCAGACCTGTATCGTGCACCTGATTCGCAACAGCCTGGGCTACGCGGGCGGGAAGGATCGTGGAGCGCTGGCCGCCGCCCTCAGGCCCATCTACACCGCCGCCAGCGCCGAAGCGGCGCTCACCGCCTTTGAGGATGGTCCCCGGAACCAAAAGCTGCCCACCGTGGCGGCGGCTTGGCACCGGGCCTGGGAGCGGGTCATTCCGTTCTTTGCCTTCCCCCGGCCGTGCGCCGGGGGATCTACACCACCTGCCATAGAGAGCGTGAATTCGAGGTTGCGCGAGATTCTCAAAACCCGGAGCCACTTCTTCAGCGATGAGGCCGCCTCCAAGCTGATCTGGCTGGCGCTGCGCAACATCACCGCCAAATGGGGCGATCCGGCGCGGGACTGGAAAGAAGCGATGAATCAATTTGCCATTCTCTACGAAGAACGGTTTACCGTGGGCCTCGCGTAAAATGAAGACCGATTTTACCACCGCGCCGCTCGTCTCTGGCCTGAGAGGGGCCGACGGCGGCGCCGTGGAAAAGTCTCATCGTGCCTCATACACAAAAAAAACTGACACCCCTACAGTGGGTGTGCGGCTGAACGGAACTGAATTGACCAGTTCCTCTTTCCCCTAGTCGAACGGAAAGAGGGCGGGATCCACGCCCCGGTGATGAGAGCGGCGGATGCGTTCGCCCATTGCGAAAGCGAAGGGTGCGACGGCACACAATTGACGAAAAAGAACTTCGTCCATTTGAAGTCCCGCCCGCTCGAGCGAGTGCCGCACTAGCTGCTGGACGGAACTCGAAGTTTCCCCCACCTCTTCGTTTGTCGTGGAAGGAACGACGAGCGAGGTGGGCAAAGTATCAGCGGGTGGCGTACGTTTGTACCAGCCCGTCGCTTTCTCGTAAGCATGGGCAACACGCAAGACCCTCCAATCTTCAAATGGTCGCCCCGCGATCTGAATTGACAAGGGAAGGCCCTCGGTTGTGAAACCTGCGCAAACCGAAATGGCAGGAGCACCGGTCACACTGAATGGCGTGTATATGCTCGACACCTTCCATGCGTTTAGCACTCGATACTCTCCCCGCAGGCGCGCAGGATTGCCTCCCGCGGTAAGGAGGACGTCGTATCGCTCGTATAAGTGCTTCATCTGGTCGAGCAGGCGCCGACGCTCGCGTTGCGCACAGATATAATCTACTGCGTCAAATAGACTACCGGCTAAAGTTTTGCTCAGAAACGCACTGCCATACTCGGTCATGCGAGCTTGAAGCTGTTCTACATGAACCGCGAAGATTTCACTTTCACCAATAACCCATTTGACATCGTTATACTCGCGTAGCGGCGCCATTCTTGCAGTCTCGACTGACGCCCCGCATTTGACAAGAACCTCAACCGCTGACTCGACAGCAGCGACTGCCGCGCAGTCCAACTGCAGATCATCCTCCCAAAAATGCCGTACGAGGCCCACACGTAGTCCACGCAAGTCCTGCGAAAGGTCGAGGCCAGAGCTGTGTGCGCTATCCGGATGAGGTTCATTGTGTCCCGTTAGCGCCTGCAGAACTAGTGCACAATCTTCGGCCGTTCTGGCCATCGGTCCACAATGATCGAATGTGAATGAGTTTGTCATGACACCCGTTCGGTTGATCAATCCGTAAGTCGGCTTGAAGCCAGCTATACCAGTCGCCCCCGCAGGGATACGAATGGACCCGCCGGTATCGGTGCCAATAGCAAACGGCACCATTCGCGACGCAACCGCTGCCGCAGAACCGCTGCTCGATCCACCAGTCGCATAGTCAAGATGCCAGGGATTGCGTGGTTCCGGCCATGGCGTGTGCTCGGAGTGTCCACCATGGGCGTATTCAAACGTGGCTAGTTTGCCCACGAGAATAGCGCCTGCGTCATAGAGGCGCCGTACTAATATCGCATCTGCGCTTGGTACTCGATGCATCCCTACCTTTGAATGCCCCGTCGTTGGTATTCCAGCTGTATCAATAATGTCCTTCAACGCGAACGGCACGCCATGCAGGGGGCCACGCACCCTACCCAGCATCAGCTCCCTTTCAGCACTAGTTGCCTGCGCAAGCGCATGCTCCGGAGTCACTGTAATAAATGCACGGATGGTTGGGTTGAGATCGGTGATGCGTTCAAGCACGCTGCGCGTAAGCTCGACAGGCGACACCACTCGTTTACGAATCAAATCAGCTGCCTCGAAGACCGTGCACTCCATGAGCGGGAACTCCTAGATGATATACAGTGCGGCATCCAAGCCGCTCGTAGTCTTTACAAATACTGTCGGTGCGTTACTCTACGCTAATATTAGCCTCCTCAGCGACTCGCTTCCATTTTGACAAATCATTGTCGAAAAATGTGCGGTATGCAGCAGGGGTGCTTCCTATGACAACGACATCTTGTTCACGAAGGTGCTTGACGATTTCCGCGTCAGAGACTGCTTTAGCTGCAGCCTTTGAAATAGTGCTTATGATGTCAACCAGAGTACCCGAAGGGGCGTCCAAGTCATACCAGCCTAGCACATCGACATTTGGGTAACCCAATTCTGTCATGGTCGGTACATCTGGAAGGACTTCCGCCCGGGATTTCCAGAAGTGAGCGCAAAAAATAAATCGTTTTACACCATCAAGGAGACGGATTGTTTCAGCTTTGACGATGTCAATGTGAAGATTCATTCGAGCCTGGCTCCCAAGCCGAATGACACAGTCGTGACAAAGCATCGAGTAGGCGCCTTTGCCGGCACCGATCTCGACATGATTTTGTGCTCTAACAGTATCGACACACTATTGCTCGCTGGCATTGCTACAGGTGGTGTTGTGCTCTCGACGCTGCGTTACGCCGCAGATGCCGATTATCAGCTACTAGTTATAGGGGACTGCTGCTCGGACAGCGATCCCGAGGTTCACAGTGTTTTGATAGATAAGGTCTTTCCTCGACAGGCCACTATAGTGTCATCTGACACAATTATCGGTGCACTTGCCTAGACCTGAGCAGCAGCGTGGCCGACTGCTGCTACCCTCATGCAAGTCACACAATCAGCAGGTGCAGCCAATCCGACAAAGTAAAGCATGTGTAGTCACGGAGTAACCATGATCACTTACGAGATAATGGCGTTTCCCATAATGATTTTTCGCTCTATACGATCAACCGCCGACCGCATCATCATGACAAGTTCGCTGCAACGTTTATCGGTAAGGCGTGGCGTGTGTATCACGACGCTAATGGCCGAGAATACCTGGCCTGCCGCATTGTGAAGTGGTAATCCGATTGCAGAGAGTCCGACGACATCCAAATCACGTGAAAGCGCATAGCGAAGCTGGCTGGACTGGCGCACTGATTCCAATGCTAGCTCGTATGTTGTCAACCCATAGTGATGGAACCGGTGCGAGTTCTTTTTGACAATCAGCTCGGCCTCTTTCAGATCCATTCCCATGAGAAGCGCGATTCCGCTTGCGCCTATCCCTAACGGTCGGCGTCCGCCAACATCGTGAAGCATGGCTCGGGATTGGGCCGTACTGTCTTCGCGTGCCATGCAGACGAAGTCGAGCCCGCTGCGAACGTTCAGATAGACGGTTTCCTGGCTCTCTGACACCAGTTGACGCAGCGCGGGTTGGAAGATACTGCGAAAATCCGATCTGGCCGGTATGCAAAGACCAAGCTCAAAAATAAGCGGGCCCAGGACATAACGCTTGGTCACTTCGTCGTGGTCCAGCCATCTTTCCAGCAGGAGAGCCTTAAGCATACGATGCACCGTTGCGCGTTCGAGCTGGGTATGTTGTGCCAATTCGCTAAGGCGCACACCGTGTTGCCCTGCGGCGGCAACGTTCTGAAGAATGGTGCTGGCTCGCCGGATACTTTGCGTGCCGGCAACCTGATTTTCTGTCATCAACTTATTTCTTTCCGAGATTCGTTTTACCGCCAGAATATATGAGGATTATGTCACGATGTGGACTCTTTCTCAATGTGTATCTGGACGCGCGAAAGCGACTCAATCATTATGTAAAAACAATGCTGCTGAGCCAATCATGCTCCTTGATATCGTAGAAATATCAAGCATGAGAATTTTGATCTAAAGGATTTTGCCTTGGAACTGAACGCTGATTTTTTAAAATTGTATGAACAGGCTTTTTATGGGAGAGACATCCTGGCGATAAGGGCTGAGGAACTTGCTCAAGAGTTGCGTGCTCTTGTCGATGCCGCTGGTTTTCAAACAAAACTGCCAGGTTTTGAGGACTCACCTGACCGGTTTGCGGCAGCATTGGTTGATACGGCATGGGTTGGGAGAGCGCAGCGATGACAGTTGAATTAGTCGGACTGACTTTAGCCCAGGCGTCGGCAGGGCTGGACGAGGGACAGTTTTCGTCCATAGAACTGGTGACAGCCTGTTTGGATCGTATCGAGGCGTTCGGTTCGCAATTGAACTGTTTTGTCGAGATCGCAGCCGAAGAGGCCATGGCCCAGGCCACACTCGCTGACGAACAGCGAAAGCAGGGACAAAGTGATGGGCCGTTGCAGGGTATTCCTTTAGCCGTGAAAGACATGTTCTTCAACTCCGGAAAAGTGTCGTCAATGGGTTCGAGACTAGGTTCGAAATTTGTACCAACCACTACCGCGAGCGTACTTAAAAAGCTGGAAAGTGCAGGCGCGATATCGATCGGAACATTGCATATGGCGGAATTTGCAGCCGGCCCCACGGGACAGAACGATTATCTAGGATTCTGCAAAAACCCTTGGAACCAGACTCATATTACCGGCGGTTCCTCCAGCGGCTCGGGTTGCGCGGTCGCGGCGCGCATGGTTTACGGGTCGATTGGTTCGGACACTGGAGGTTCGATACGACTGCCGGCTGGCATGTGCGGTGTCGTCGGCCTAAAGCCGACGCACGGCCTCGTCAGCCGTCATGGCGGAATGCCGCGCTGCTGGTCGCTGGATGTTTTCGGACCCATCGCCCGCACCGCTATGGATTGCGCATTGTTGCTGGAAGCCATCGAAGGTTTCGACCAAAATGATCCGGCAACCTATGTGGCCCATCGTCGCATCAATTCCGCGCGTTTGGGGAAATCGCTAAAGGGGATTCGTGTCGGTCTGCCAGGAAACTGCTTTGCCTCGAATGCCGCACCCGAGGTGGTGCAAGCCTTGGACGATGTGCTTGATGTATTGCGCGAAGTCGGATGTACCGTTGTTCCAATCGATCTTCCACCTACAGAGCCCATCTATGCCTTGACCCAGATCGTAAACAAGGCGGAGGCAGCAGCTCTACATTCAGCATGGCTTGCCGCCTATGGCGACGAGTACGGAATGTCCACCAAAACACGTATGGAGGCTGGTTTCTACATTCCAGCGACGCTTTATTTGTGGGCATTGACGGCCCGGCCAAATATATTGCGTGGGTTTGTCGAGTCTGTCTTCACAAACGTTGATGTGCTATTGCTTCCGCTGCTTGCGCAGGAAGTGCCTGCCATTGCCGACGTGGATTTGACAGTGTCGGGCGACGTGCCGGCGACTATTGACCGGATTACCCGCTATACACGCTGGGTCAGTTATCTCGGATTGCCTGCCATTGTCGCGCCTTGTGGGTTCTCACGCAATCGCTTGCCGATCAGCTTTCAATTGATGGGCCGCCCCTATTCGGAACAACTATTGTTGGATCTTGTACACCAATACGAGGGTATGACCGCATGGCATCGACGTGCACCTGCTTTGGAGGCTTTGCCGACAAGCCAGGAGGGTGGCTGACGTAAGTTCAGTCATGATCCGGTAGGAGTCGTTTTCAACAAGATAGAGAGCCGCATATGCCAGATAACAACCCTCGCATTCCGTTCCAGCTGTCGTCCGAACGCCCGAAGCTCAAGGCGTTCAGAGGCAAGCCCATTATGGTGCACATCGTTGTGAATCTGGAGGTGTGGCCGTTTGGCCAGCCAATGCCACGCACGATACTGCAAAACCCGCATGGTAAATCGCCGGTTCCGGACATCGGAAACTATAGCTGGGTGGAGTATGGTCTTAGAACCGGCGTGCCGCGCCTCGCTCGAATTTTTTCGCAGCGGCAGTTACCAGTGACGAATATGATGAGCGCCTCATTTCCGGACTACTACCCGCGCTGTGCGGAGTTAGTACAGCACGCAGAGTGGGAGCTGGCCGGCCATTCATTGTTCCAGCGCTCGTTGCTTTACGACGAAAACGAAGAGGCTGTCATCGACGAAACACTCGAGAGACTCGAAAAATTCAGCGGCAAACGGCCGCGAGGCTGGTTGGGACCCGGTTTCGGCGAGAGCATGAATACACCTGATATATTGAGGAGCAAAGGAATTGAATTCATCTACGATTGGATGGTCGACGATACGCCCTGCTGGATGAGAACCAAGAATGGCCACTTGCTCTCGCTTCCCTATGCGCTAGACCTGAATGATGTGGTGATCTTTGCGCTTGAGCACCATTCGGCCGAGGAATACTACAAGCGGTTTCAGGACACTGTGGATTATTTTGCCTCGGAGCCACAGTCCCCTCCCCGTGTCATTACGATGGCACTACATCCACACATTATTGCGGTGCCGTACCGATTAGGTACATTCGAGCGCACGATCGACATGCTGCTGAAACGTGACGATACGGTTTTCGTTGTCGGCTCGCAAATCGCGGATTGGTACATAGAGCAGAATTCTGCTGAGCATGGTTAGAGCCCTTGCACTGCTTGCTACCAGATGGCGAAAAAACCAATACCGAATCTATTCCAACATATGGACGGTTTCTCGAATTCAGTTTGGACAACTAAAAATCGCTCGACCATGATTCACCCAATGTAGGGAATCGCGTATCACTATAGATCTCTCATCGAACACTTCAACAACTGCATTACATCGCTTGAACCGCTTGCAATCTGGCAAGTGATTGGTTTTTATGAGCTGGACTGCCGTCGACTAAGGATTTATTTTCATACGAGGGGATAACTGATGAATACGCAAACACATCCGCAACTTGGCGAGTTGGGTCAGGTGGAGGCCAATCTGTTGGCGCGACTGGACAATATTCCTATCACCCGGGGAATATGGACGATCATAGGTTTGGTCACTATGGTTTGGATAATCGAGGCATTCGATATCGGGATGATCGGATCAGCGTTGGTTTTCTTGAAGCAGACTTGGCCCCTGACATCCGCGCAAACAGGAATGCTGGGCAGCGCAGGAACCTTTGGCATTGTAATCGGGCTGCTGCCCGCTGGGTGGCTTGCTGATCGTTATGGTCGTAAGAAGGTGCTGTTGGTTGGCGTAACGGTGTTTTCCGCTTTCACGTACTTTGGGGTCTTCACCACGAATATTAATCAGTTGGCCGTCCTGCGATTTGTCGCAGGCCTTGGCGAGGGGGCCGTCTTTACCGCGCCGTATCTCATAATCGCTGAATTCGTTAATAAGAAGCGTCGTGGCGAAGCAGTCGGCTGGGCGAATTTCCTGCTCACTGCGGCCTATGTCCTGCCGAACGCCGCTGGCGTCTGGACGATGCATCGAGGATTCTCGGCGGCGCTGAGCTGGCATATCCTGTTCAGCATCGGCGGTGCGCTGATAATCATCGTTCCAGTCTTGTGGCTATGGCTGCCTGAATCGCCAAGATTTCTGCTCAAGCGTGGTAAGGTCGATGAGGTGCGACGCATGATTGAGCGTTTCGAGGACGAAGCCCGCCTGCCCCACGATACGGCGCTTACCAACGCCGATACACTGTCAGCGATCCAGGCTGCCGCTGATCGCAGATGGGGCTTTCGAGACTTACTGCGCCAACCGTACCTCAAACGCGCCTTCGTGTCTTATTGCGCGCTAGGTTCGCCCCTGGCTTTGTTTTACGCGATGCTGGTATATGGGCCGACGATATTCGCCCAAATGGGTTTTGGCAGTTCGAATTCACTCCTGTATGTTGGCTGCCTGCAAGTGGTATCTGGCTTTGGCACCATACTAGCGTCGTTCTGTAGCGACAGATTTGGGCGCCCGAAGACCCACGCTACATTCATGTTCATAGCCGCTGTCTGCCTGGTTCTGGTTGGCCTGCAACTGCCTACGCCCTTTATGATTGCGGCCGCCGTTATGGCATGGTTCTTCGGGCTGGGTGGATTTGCCATGTCGAAGCTGTACATGTCTGAGCAGTTTCCCACGCAACTCCGAGCGACCGGCGCGGCTACGGGCGAAGTAGTCACGCGTTTTCTGCTGGGAGTGGTGATGGTGTATTACATTCCTGCGCTGCTGAAAGTCCTTCACGCGCAGGGTTTGTTCATGATTTTTGGCCTGGCTATGGCTTTGCTGGTCTTGCCTCTATTGCTGGTCGGTATCGAAACGGCCGGCAGGAGCGTGGAAGAGACCGGCAAGGATGGGATCCTCAGTTAAAGGCAGAGGTCTCAGCCACTTCTGTAGTGAGTTTTCTTGTGCCGTCGATAAAGATTAACTTTCACGGGCGACCTGAAACTCACGACGTCAATGTGCAGGACGACCTGCTGGTCAAGCTGCGGGTTTTTTATCTGCTGGCCTGCCGTTATTTGGGCTTGACCAGATTGTTTGCGATTCACTAAGCGCAAGGCTTAAGGCTTCATTGCGACTTTCGCGCCAAGCCCAGTACCTTGCTCAAGCTGTGCTATTTGCAGCTCGTGAATTTTATGGTTAGTTCAGTGTTGTGGAGATTGGACAGGTGTGGCCATCCTATATCACTTGGCCGGACTACTGGTATCAAACCGTACACCGGCAGCGGCTATAACATGACGCTTTAAACACCAGCAAGATTTCCTCAACCGTCAACACGGCCAGGCCGGTTGCTTACAAATAAAACCAGCGGGACCTAAGCCTTGAACACGACTAACATCACCATGCGAACGACTCGAACCATATCAAGCTATAAGCTCTATCACTAGTGTCAGGTTAAAAATCGAACAAATTCAATTGGTTAGGGAGGTCGGTCGGATTTTGAGAAAGCCCATTACCCGTAAAGGCGCATGATAGCTGGGTTTTCTCAAAAAGAGAGACCGACAGAATCTGTAGAATTTCATAGAAAGAGGCATCGATTTGGCGTTCCTTTTTGATGATCGCGATCATCAAAAAGGTGGCCACGGTACACCAGATTTGAGTCTTGACGGCATTTTCGCTGGTGCCGATAAATTCCTTGATGCGCAGGTGTTGCTTGATCCACTTGAAGAAAAGCTCCACCTGCCATCGGCTCTTGTAAAGGGCGGCAATGGTCAAGGCGGCCAAGGCCGTGTTGTTGGTCAGAAACACCAGGGTTTGGCCAGTATCGGGTGCTTTGAAGCGGATGCGTCGCAGCAACTCGGGGTAGCCGTGGGCACTGTAGTACCCGTCCAGCGCAATAGTTGGTCGCGGATCACGCCAGCGACTCGGTCGGTTGGGGCTGAGTACAGCCGGTGTGCCTTCATGTTGCGCTTGGCTCGGGTGACAAAGAACGCACCCGCCTGGTGCAGTGTGTAGAGGCGGCTGAAATCCAGATAGCGGCGATCCGTGGCGAAGAGGGCGGGGACCTCCAGGGGGAGCAGATCCAACACATTGACATCGTGCACCTTGCCATCCGAGATGTGAATGAAGGTGGGGATGTTGCCCCGCAAATCGAGCAGTGTATGCAACTTCACCACGGCCTTGGCACGGCGAAATGGTGCTCAAGGAAACAGCGACAGGCACAGGTCTATGGTGGTGGCATCGAGGGCGTAAACGGTGTTCTCCAGATCGATGCCAAAGCCGTCGTTGCCATAGAGCTTGCGCGCACGTTTGATGAACAACGCCGCCAAGTCCGCCCAGATGCGCCAGTCCCGCTCTTCGTTGGCATCGGCCAGTGTCGAGCGCCGTATCGGCGAGCGAAAGCCCATGGCCAAAAGCTTCGTGCGATTGGCCAGCAGACACGCTTCGATGTCTCTGAGGCTTTCCCGGTAGGCCAATTGGGCGAAGGCCGTCGCTCGAAACTGTTTTGCATAGGTCAAGCTTCTGGCTTTGGCCTCGCCACCGTACTTGGCCACGATGCGAGAAAAGCTTGTCCATGGAACGAACTCCATGAGCTGCGCAGACGGTGTTCTGCCCGTATACATGGCCTGCCTCCAGAGCGTTTGATCTCTGAAAGTTACAGGAGCCCAGGGTTTCGTGTTTCAATTTCAAGGCGCCACCAAAAAAAGTTGTTCGCGAGGCCGCGCCAATGCTTGCTCTAGGTGCAATTTTTAGTCGTCCTACCGGACAGTAGTAATAAAGGAATTCGACTCATCTGACCATGCACTGATAACGTTAAAGAGTTGCGCTGACAGCGTACCGTATTGCTTTACTGGTCGAAATGCAAGGTCGCCTGATGCGCCAGAGTGTTTTCTTGTTCCGCCCAAAGAGTCGCCTCATCGTCAGCGGTGATTTGCCCCGCGATGGTGAATTCCGCGGGTGCAATCAATGGTCGTATCCCGCGGAACGCGAATCGGCAGATACGCTTGGCTGGATGGGCATTCTGGAAGCTTTGAAGCATAAGCGTTGCTATCAACGGGCCGTGTACGACGACGTTGGGATAGTTTTCTTTTTTGGTCACATATGGATAGTCGTAATGGATGCGATGACTGTTGAAGGTAACCGCAGAATAGCGGAATAGCAACGTGTTAGTCGGCTGGATTTTTTCACGCCATTGTGGCTCAGGTGTGGGCTCCGTGCCGATGAGATTCGGGCGTGAGGGTTCTCTATAGACGATGTCTTGCTCCTCGGAGATTGCGACTGCGCCATGTTGCATATACTCATGCTTGACAGTAACAAATATGAGCTTACCTTGGCGTCCTTGTTTTTCCAGGATGTGCGTAATGGTAGAGGACTTGGTCGCCGGTTGGCCGACAATCAGTGGCTTGACGAAATCCAATCGGCCGCCTGCCCACATGCGAATCCGAGTGCCGGTAGGGGGTAGAAAATTGCCGGTCGGAGGATGGCCGTCTGTGCCTATTTCGGAGGTGGTAGTGGAATCCACGAAGAATGCCCATTGCCATAGCCAAGGAAGTGGTTCGCCGGCCAGCGGTGCGGAGACGTTTAGCGCTAAAGCGACTCTTTTAGCATGTTCTGCGTCGAGGGGGGATGCGATAGTGATGCTGCGGTTGAGCCAAGAGGAATAGTCTGATGAAGTCATGATGTTTCTCTAAAATGTTTTCAGTTGGTTAGTACACGACTTTTTTATCAGTCAGAGCCTCGATTTCGGGGTCGGTCATGCCCAGCCAGCCGCGAAGGACTTCGCGGTTGTGCTGTCCCAAGGTAGGCGCAGGCCTTTGGATGCAGTCAGGCATATTGCGCATTCTCCAGATAGGACCATAAAGGACCTGATCGCCCATCTCAGGGTGGTAGACCGTTTTGAAATAGCCGCGCTCTTTGAGTTGTGGATCCTGCAGCAAGGTGGGGACATCATGGGCGACGCCGGCTGGTACACTCACTCTCTGGAGTTGTTGCATTGCCTCTAGGGGAGTCCGCACGGAACACCAGTCGGACAAGACCTGATCGATTTCGTATTTCCGTGCGCTCCGGGCAATTGGATCGATCATATCCGGATTGTCGCGCAGGTCAGGTCGGTTCAACACCATGCACAGTTTTTTCCAGGTACCGAGATCCAGAGCGCTCACGGCAATCCAGGTCTGATCATCCTTGCAGCGATATACCCCTTGGTGAATGGCGGCGGGGTCAGTATTTCCGGTTTTGGAGGGTTCTCCTCCATTAATGCAGTCTAGTGCGCGATCGGCGGCAAGCAGTATCGATACTTCTAGTTCGGACACATCGATGTATTGACCGCGAGCATGACGGTGGCGATCGCTCAGCGCGGCCAGGATCGCCACCACTGCAAAGAGCGCTGAGCCAGTGTCAGGGAATACTCCGCCCAATGCGTTGGGGGCACCGTCACGGTATGCGGTCAATACGTTTAGCCCGGCCCAGGCATCTAAGGACGGTCCGTAGCCGACATAGGCTTTCTGCGGGCCATCCTGACCGAAAGCAGATAGCGAAGCCATGATGATGTCTGGTTTTACTTTGCACAAGCTTTGATAATCGAGCCCCAGACGTTTCATGACGCCAGGCGAAAAGTTCTCAATGACCACGTCGCTTTGTGCTATCAGGTCTTTGGCTAATTTTCGTCCTTCGGGGGTGGAAAGATTTAGTGTCACGCTGCGTTTGCCCCGATTCTGGGCATTCCAGACCGCACTGTGGTTAAGGCCAGGCGCTTTGTTGGGGTAAGGGCCCTGTCGGCGATGAATGTCTATCCGGTGCTGACTTTCTATCTTGATGACATCGGCTCCCATATCGGCGAGCGTCGCGGCACAATACGGGCCCGCCCATACATGGCCGAAATCGATGATCCTGACTCCTGCCAGGGGAGCTGTGTTCTTTTGGCGAACGTCAGGCTCCAGGGGTCTTGCTGCTTGCGCTGCCGGCGGGGCGGCGCATACGGAAAATTTGAAGGGATGCGATAGGCTGATGTATGGCCGCTGGTCACTGCGGGAACCCGTTACGAAGAACTCTCGATGATGCAACTGAGGAATCTGCAATATGTCGGCGACGTTGTTAACGGGGGCAAAGGGTACGGCACGCCGTTGAGCTTCCCATGCCAGTGTGCGTCGCGTCTGTTGCATCAGCCAGGGGGTAAGCAAGTGTTCGATTTCTGCCCGCTCTTGGAAGCGATAGTCGGGGTTGAGGTAGCGTGGGTCTGTTGCCCACTCAGGGCTGCCCATCATGTCCACCAACCCCTTCCAGTGGTGTTCCTCTACAACCTGTAGAAATACATATCCATCTTTACAAGGTTTCACACCCCACGGGGCAAGTTTCCAAACTCGCATGAAACGTGACGCGGTGATATCTTCATATTGAGAAAGTGCCAGTTCCCGCCGCAACGTAGGCAGCAGGCTTTCTAGTGTCGAGATATCGACATGTGTGCCTGCGCCGCTTGCCCTCCTGTTGTGTAATGCGGCCAGGGCTGCACCGGCAGCGCTGATGCCTGCATAGATAGACACCAAAGAGGCGGGCATTTTGAGTGGAGGCTGCTCTGCATTGCCTGGGGTGATGTCTCGTGGTGTCAGGTGCGCCAGGCCGGAAAGATAGGATATTTCGAGATCGGATGCGTGGAAGTTGCTGTACGGACCATTCTGACCAAACGGCGTGACAGACGCCATGATGATGGCTGGATTGACGCTGGCGATAGCGTCGTAGGTCAAATTCATCGTGCTTAGGCTGCCGGGTGCATGATCTTCCAGCAGTATGTCGGCATCCTTGATCAACGTGCTGAGCTCATTTCTGCCGCTAGGACTGGACGAGTCCAGGTCAATTACCTGCTTGTCGTGATCGAGGTAGTCGTGAAATAGCGGGTCTGGAATATGTTGATGCGGGCTTGGAATTGTATCCTTGACCAAAATGACGCGAGCACCAAAATCGGTCAAGAGCTTGGCTGCAAAGCCGCAGGCAACACTTTCTCCCCATTGCAGGACAGTCAGGTTTGCGAGGGAGGTCACTTCAGTCTGACTATGCTGTTCACGATCCATCAGATCACTCCGCTCGCTTTACCCGAGATAACTTTTTGGCCGTTCTGGTTTTCGATCCAGACATCGCAGTGCACGCGAGTGCCTTGTTCGAGCGGTTCAAGCTCGGTGACCTTGGCACGCGCAACGCAGAAATCTGTGACGTAAACCGGACGGAGGAATCGGATAGCGCATTTTCCGCCCTCAACCCATCCTTTCCCGAAAGACATGCGTAACTGGCGGAAAAGCAGTGCGGCAACCTGTGGGCCAGTTGCAACGGGGGCCGGCAGCCCTTCGCGCTGAGCAGCTTCCATGTCGGTGTGGATGGTTTTGGTGTCTCCGCGCTTGAAATCTTCCAGACGGAATTGACAGGCAATTTCAGGCAGTTCTGTGCCGATGGCTACGGTATTAGTGAGTACGGACATTGGTTTGCTCCTTTGGCATATATTCGAGGAAGAACGTCAGATCAGATTTTTTCGGCTTTGATGCCGGAGTCGACACCTGTGCCCGCACGTGGCGCATTGCGATCCACGACATCAAGTACATGAGTGCGTTTGGTGCGAAAAACCAGTGCGCCTTCTGGGTCGGTGGCTTCTGCCTGATAGGTCACGAATTCCCGATCATTTTTGATGTATTTGTCTGCTACGCTGGCTTGGATGTGCAACGTCACGCCAGGCTTGATGGGTTTGATGTTTTCCATTTCCCAACCGCAGAACAGACCGCGGATGTTGTACGTCCGCGAGAGCAACCAGCGGGGTGGCCGATAACTGATTTGTGGCGGAGCGATGCGACCTTGCCAAGGGGATTCCAGGCTATACCAAGTGTCGAAATCGCGATCTATATTGCACTGCTCATCGATCATGCCTTCTGTGACAACCCATTCCATTTCGCCCAATATTTTGCCGATCTCGATGTCTTCATAAATGGTGCGTGGACCATTTCCATCTTCTGCTACGCGTGCGTGTTGCGTGACCATGTGATTACTCCTTTGCGGTTTTCGGGCCGCGCTGTATTGCGTAGCCTATTTTTTAATTATAAACATTCGAATTAATTAATCAAATCATTCGAATAATTTAAAATAGCTAAAGCGCTAGAAGAGACCCGTCTCAGGGCCGGTTTGTATGAGTCACATGGATGGTCGGTGAATGCGTGCCTATTCAGAATTGCAGCCTTAAACACAAGCTGTGCTTGCCGAGCGTGGACTGGCACAGCCAGGCCGTTAGTCCCGTGTCTTTCTGGGTAACGACCTATGCGCATAAGGCCAGCAGGTGCAGTGTGGCTGTGCACTTTTGCTTGCGCTTGGTGTTTGCTGGTGATGGTTGGGTTTGTCAGTTAGCGAAGGTTTGGACTGGCATCTCTTGTTTGACGCGTCATGCGTCCGCCAGTACAAAGTCTGCTCCTCGCTCGCCTATGATAATGGTTGCTGAATTGGTATTTGATGAGACAATCGTAGGCATGATTGATGCGTTGAGTACGCGTAGGCGAAACGCCATGCACGCGCAGGGGAGTGCCAACCACTGATGCTGTCGCGGGACCCTGCATACGTGTCATGTCATGAAATAGATGGAGCTTGAGTCGCCCAGTGCTTTATGTTGAGCGCTTTATGCATCGACAACATAGCCCTCTTTATGCACCTTTTCTATGAGCGTCGTGTTGTCCAATACGATGGCAAAATTGGGTATGCCAGTCGTAAAGGAGTTCTCGTGAGGAGGACGAGCGGGAGCGCAACAGGCATCCTTGGCGACCACCATGCGGTATCCAAGGTCAAAGCCGGATCGTACGGTGCTTTCGACCACCATATGTGTAAACGCACCGGCGACAATAATTTCCTGGATGCTTTGGTTACGCAGCAGTTGGTCAAGGCGTGTTCCTGCGAAAGCAGAGACACCTATTTTATAGATGACCTCTTCTTCTCCCAGAGGAGGGATAAGGAACTCAATACCTTTACTTCTTTGTGCTAACGCAAGAATGTCTCGGGGAGCTTTGCCAGCAGCCTCTGCATTGCTTGTACGGATTGCGTCGAACGCGCCCCGTATATAAGGCCGGGTAACGCCAACATGAATTACCGGCATACCGACGGAACGTGCGGCAGCAACCAAAGCGGATGCTGCTTCTACGGTAGTGGCAGGAATCGATGTGTCTTGGAACTTTATGATATTTGGGTCCAGGATTGCACGCTGGATATCCAGAAGAACGAGGGCAGTAGCCATTTTAATCTCCATGTCTAAGATGGTATTCAGAATATGGTCGGATTGGTTGGTTTTTTTTACCAGTATTTTTAGTCTCTGATATCTTCAGGATGCACGATTTTGTATTTTTTCCTGTTAGGTACATATTGTGCTTGTATTTGATTTGAGATCTTAATTTATTACATTTTTTCAGCAGTGTCCGGTTAAATACCGCTTGAAACGCGTGAAGCCCAATATTGACATGGCTTTGCAGTTGATTTTATTGGGTGCTGATTTGAATCTTGATTTCTCATTTTGTGTAACTTTCCGGGGTTGATACCCTGGAAGGCGAGCCATGAATGTAGGCAAGACGCTGTTTGCACAGATCATGGAGTTTGTTCCGTGGACGAGTTTCGCGCGCATCGTGAATCGCAACTCTGGCAATGCCGACGTACGTCGAATGACGTGCGCCGACCCATTCCGCGTCTTGGCCTTTGCCCAATGACGTGGCGCGAGAGTCTGCGCGATATCGAAGCAACGTTGGGCGCCAACGCCAACAAGCTGTATGCGATGGGTTTGCGTCATGCCGTGCATCGCTCGACGTTTGCCGATGCGAACGATTCGCGCGAATGGCGCATCTGGTCCGATCTTGCCGCCGTGCTTATCCGCCACGCGCGCAAGCTCAAGCTCTACCGCGACGAGGGCTTGGGGTTGGATTTGACCAATACCGTGTACGCGCTGGACTCGACCACGATCGATCTTTGCTTGAGCCGGTTCGACTGGGCGCCGTTTCGCAAGACGAAGGTGGGCGTGAAGATGCACACGCTGCTGGATTTGCGCGACGTGATTCCCGCCTTTATCCACATCAGCGATGGCAAGATGGGCGATGTCAACGTGCTCGATTTTCTGCCTGTCGAAGCAGGCGCGTTCTACGTGATGGATCGCGGCTATCTGGATTTTACGAGACTCTACGCGTTGCATCAGGTTGGCGCCTTCTTCGTGACACGCGCCAAACGCAATATGGATGCCCGACGCGTGTATTCCAGCGCAACCGATCGTACAGCGGGCGTGATCTGCGATCAGGCCATCGCCATGAAGGGTTTTTACGTACCGAAGGCCTATCCCGAGCGTTTGCGGCGCATCCGTTTCAAGGACCCCGAGTCGGGCAAGACCTTGATCTTCCTGACCAAACAATACGACGCTGCCGCCGCTGACCATCGCCGCGCTGTACAAGAGTCGCTGGCAGGTGGAACTGTTCTTCAAGTGGATCAAGCAGCACCTGCGCATCAAGGAATTCCTCGGCACGAGCGAGAACGCGGTGAAGACGCAAATCTGGTGCGCCGTGTTTACCTAGGCGTAAACAGGTCCAGGACTCTGCCGATCTCGGACCAGAGGGAGTCCAGGGTTCGTTTGGCGGCCTTGCGTAAAATGGCCTTGAGTTTGGAAAACATTTTTTCGATCGGATTGAGGTCTGGCGAATACGGTGGCAAGTAGCGCAGTGTGGCGCCCGTCGCTTCGATGGCGGCCCGGACACTTTCCACGTTGTGGCAGGACAGGTTGTTGGCCACCACGATGTCACCCGGTTGCAGTGTCGGGGATAGGCAGGCTTGGATATAGGCGAGAAAGGCGGCTCCATTCATCGGGCCGTCCAGCACCAGCGGAGCGGTGATCGCATCGTGACGCAGGCCAGCAGTGAAGGTAGTGCTCTTCCAGTGGCCGCGGAGAACCGAGGCGATGCAGCGCTGGCCGCGCGGCGAACGACCCGTTGTCGCGTCATGTTGGTGGCCGTGGCCGTTTCATCGAGAAAGACCAGATGCCGAGAATCCCAGCACCGCCGATCATCGATCCACTCAGTCCGTGCCTGACGCACGTCCGTGCGTGACTGCTCGCTGGCGTACAGGGTTTTTTTTAAAACTCAACCCCCATTTGTCCAGTTGATGCCAGAGCGCCGGCACCTTGATCTGGATTCCTTCTTGCGCCAGGCGCTCACTGAGCTCCACGAGCGTCAGATCGGGCGTCGCTCCAATCCACTGCCGAATCTGTGCTTCCTTATGCGCAATGCGTGAGCGTCGATAACCGCCCATTTGTAAGCTATGGCGCTGGCCGTCTTCCTCCCATCGCTTGCGTACCTGATAGACCCACAACCGACTCACTTCGTAGCGCCTGGCGATCGCCGTAGGGCCTTCACCGCGTTCCAATGCGCCCAGAATACGATCTCGAAGATCTTACGAATACGCGTCCATGATTTGCCCCCCCCTCGACCGTGATGGAAGGTAGTCTACATTATGTATATATTTAAATAAAAAATGCTCTAGTGTTCGACTATCCGGTATCGACCGGGGTGCGTCGTTGCGACACTTGCGAGAGGCACTTATCGATCAAGGTATCCAGTGCGCCGGTCTCGTAACTGGCTATCTACTGACGAACGTTCGATTGCATACCCCTAGCAGCAATGCCGCTTCGCTTTGACCAAGTCGGCCTGATTGCCAACTCTGAAGGCCTTCTTCAAATCCACATTCGGATATCCTGCAACCATCTCGCTTGGCTTTGAGGGGTGCGCTTCATCCTGCACCTCAAAATCGGACAATTTATTTGCTACGGCTGCGGACAAATTATATGTTTCTTACAGTTTAAATATAGTGGTTGCAAAAACAGCGACTTCTCGATATTCTCAGTTATTGCCGAAACGGACAATGGTTCTGTTCTTTTCAGTCTGTGGGCAGTATTTGCATCGTCGGCTCACATTCTTATAAAGAAGTCGAATCACTACTGTCCGGTTAAAAAATGAACAAATTTAATTGGTTAGCACTGAGAGGTATTTTTGAGGCTGATAGATCGAGCTGGAATACCGAGACGGAAAGAATCTGTGGCAATGTGTAGGGGGGCATTGAGTTGAAGCTCCTTCTTAACGATGGCGATAAGCACATTGCTGGAGAGCACGCACCAGATTTGCGTCTTCACCGCGTTCTAGCTTGCCCCCGAGAAATTTCTTGATACGCGCGAAACTCGTCCACGGAACCAATCCATGATCTGTGCAAACAGCGTCTTGCCTAACTCATGGTTCGTCTTCCAGAATATCAACCCGGAAAGTTACACAAAAATAAGAAATCAAGATTCAAGTCGGTACCAAATAAAATCGGCCGCAACGCTACTGTCAATATTGGGTTTCACACGTTTCAAACTGTATTTAACCGGACACTACCGAAGTTAAATGCATTCAAAATTAAGGAGATATCCATGTATAGAGCAGATTGTTTTACGGCCCGGAAAGCGAAGAAATTATTGGCGGCGTTGCTGGTAATCACCTCGTGTGGTGCAATACTGGGCGCCCCGGAAGCCATGGCGGAGACGTGGCCGGATCATACTATTACGCTAGTTATTCCATTCGCGCCGGGAGGGAGCACCGATATTATCAGCCGGATTGTGGGAAGAAAATTATCCGAAATATTGAAGGTAAGCGTTGTGCCCGAAAACAAAGGTGGGGCCGGAGGCGAAATCGGAGCCAATTATGTTGCCCATGCGGCGAGAGATGGGTACACGATAGAGATGGACCACATAGGTTTTTCGTTCAACCAATCGTTGAACAAAAATAAGGGACCTGTGCCGGAAAAAGATATTGTTCCGGTAGCGTTCGTCGGCTCCACCCCGAACGTGCTGGCTGTAACCAACAGCCTGCCTGTAAAAACTTTGCCACAATTCATCGCGTACGCAAAAGCGCATCCGGAGGCAATCAATTTTGGCTCGGGCGGGGTGGGCAGTGCCGGCCATTTGTCGATGGAGCTTTTGCAGTCGGTAACGGGCACAAAAATGACGCACGTTCCGTATAAAGGTTCGGGGCCTGCGTTGGTGGACTTGATTAGTGGGCGAATCCAGGCCATGCTACTGACCATTCCGGCCGTCATGGGTAATATCAAGAATGGACAGGTACGGGCAATTGCCACGAGCGGCACGGCCCGGCCGGAGGCGTTAAGCGACCTTCCCACGTTTGCCCAGGCGGGCATAAAAAATTTCGTTTATGAGCCGTGGTACGGTATTTTTGCGCCGCGCGGCACACCGGATCCAATTCTTACGAAGCTGCACGCAGCCGTGAATGAGGTGGTTGCCGACCCTGAAGTTAAACGGCAATTGCTGGAGCAAGGCTTGTCAACGAACGCAAAGTCGCGCCAGGCCTTCGTTACTCAGGTGGAAGGCGATACCAAGAAATGGGGAGTAATAATTGATCGGTTGGGGCTTAACAAGCAGTAAGCTGTAGCCTCCTGATGGCACTTTCCAGGTGCAAGCGTTCAACCATGATTCCGTCCAGATTGATGACGCCTTTGTTAGCATTTTCGGGCAAAGCGTAGGTGTCCACAATTTTGGTCCACCACGCCAGTTCTTGGGGTGTTGGGCTAAATACCGAATTGACGATATCCACCTGATTGGGGTGAATAATGGTTTTCCCAGTCATGCCCATTGCCTTGGCCGCTTTGGACTCCAGCTCCAACGTATTTTGATCGTGTATGTCATTTAACACTCCGTCAATGACAGGCAAGCCATATGCCTTGGCGACCATAATAATCCGAGTGAACCACGGCGTAAGGTTCGCTCGGTTTTCGCCTGGATCTATGTCGGTATCCTTGACAAAATCGTTCGTGCCGAGAACCAGACATTCCAGGTTTTTGGTTAAAGAGTCTTCAACGATTTGGTCCAGTTTCAAAATGCCTAACGGGTTTTCGACCATGGCCCAGATTTTTACCTGCTCGCCTGGTCCGTTCAAATACTCGTTAGCCAAGTGGATTGTTTTCGCGTTTGCAACCTTGGAGAGAAGGACAGCTTGTGGGCGCAACTCTTTTACCAGTTTAAGGTCGTCGTTCCAAAAGCTTGATTCCACTGAGTTGATACGGATAACAGTTCTAGGGCTAGTAGCCTGTTTTTCTGGCGCTGCCAAAAACGACTTCAACGTTATGCGCGCCTGTACCTTTTGGCTTTCCAGGATGCTGTCTTCCAGGTCGAAAATAATTGCATCGACCGGTAAATCGACGGCCTTTTGCATAGCTCTTAAATTAATGCCTGGCACATAGAGAAGGGTACGCAATCGAAGATTCATGGTGTCGCCCAAATAATAATTGATATTCGAATTGTATTATAATATTCCATAGAAGTTCTAACTGCAACCACTATTAGAGGTGCCAATTGACCAGAATTGTTAAGGCCACGTTAAGGCGGCTCAAGTTACCTCTATATAGGCCATATCGGTTGTCTTATCGAACCTTCACCGAGTTCGAGCCGTTCTTCCTTGAATTGATCGATGATCATGGACGCGCTGCGTTTTCGGATGCCCACGTTTCACCGGGCTCCAGTTCCGAGACCCGTGCGGGAGCATGGGCCTATTGTTTGGCAAAGCTTAACGGAATAAACAGCGATACCCTCCATGGGGTTAAAGCGCGGTTAATGACTAGCCTCGGCGAAAGCAAGGTGGCCGCGACACTACTGGTGACCGCGCTGGAAGCGTTAGAGGGAAGCGGCTGGTTAAAAATTAAGGAGCACTCGGAACAAGAGCTGATTGTTCCTATTAGCGGGACGGATCAGAGCGAAATTGAGTTAGAGTTGGAAACGCTATTTCAAAACGGGTTTTCCACGTTCAAGGTTAAGGTTGGCAAGGACGTGCTGTCCGATATAAAGCGCACCAATACTATTCTAAAGGTGCTTGACGGTCGTGGATCGATTCGGCTGGACGCGAATCGGGCATACAGCGTGGACGACGCCATTACTTTTGCAAACGGCATTACCCGCAGCGGCGTTGATCTGTTTGAGCAGCCCTGCGATGCCGATGCCTGGGACGATAACGCCAGTGTTGCGCGCAATAGCCCGATACCGCTCATGCTGGACGAGCCCATTTGTTCATTGCGCGACATCGAACGTGCCTCCGACATCGCTAACGTGAAGTATTGCAAAGTGAAATTGAAGCGCTTTGGCAGTCTGGACGCCTTGGCCGAAGGCATTGAGTTGATTCATCGCAACGGTATGCTGGCCGTGTTGGGCGACGGTTTAGGCAGCGAAATCAATAACTGGATGGAAGCGTCGGTAGCCGCACGTTTGATCAAGACCAAAGGGGAGTTCAACGGATTCTTAAAACATATCGACAAGTTGTTCGAAAATCCTTTACCTTTCGCCAATGGCCGAATCACGTTGGAAAAAGGCTATGTGCCAATTTTGGATACCGACGCCATTGAGCGCGTCACTGTAGAAAAGAAAATAATTGAATATTGAGGATGAGTCATGAAGCATCAAGCATTGCTGGACACTTTGGATCAAAAAAGAGCGGCGGCGGCAGCAATGGGGGGCGAGCGCAAACTGCAAAAAAGAAAAGAGGCTGGCGACTTGAACGCGCAAGAGCGGATCGATGTTCTAGTTGACAGCGACAGCTTTATCGAACTAGGTCTTTTGGGGACCTCGGTATTTGATCAGGACCAGGAGGCTACCCCGCGGGACGGAAAAATTGTCGGCTTTGGCAAGATCAATAATCGTGATGTCGGCGTTGTGGTCAATGACTTCACGACCAAGGGCGCCTCGACCAGTGCGACAAACTCGAAAAAAATGGGATATATCCGGAAAACGTGCAATGAGCGTGGGATACCCTTTGTGCATGTAGGAGAATCCACCGGGGCTCGGTTGCCTGACGCCATGGGGTCCAAGGGGATGGGGCAAATGTTAGGCAACGACACTTCCCAGTTCAGACGCATTCGCGAAGTGCCTTGGGTTGCGGCTGCCTTGAATACGTCTTTTGGGTCGTCCGCTTGGCAATGCTGTTGCGCGGATTTTTCCGTGATGAAGAAGGGCTCGATTATGGCGGTGTCCAGTCCGCGGCTCGTATCAATGGCAATTGGTGAAAAAATAGACCTGGAAGAATTAGGAGGCTGGCGCCTGCATGCCGAGCAAACTGGCTTGATCGACTATTTTGTCGATTCCGATCAAGAGGCCATGATGGTTATTCGGCGCTTCCTAAGTTATATGCCGTCACATGCGCACGAGTTGGCTCCGCGTGGCGAAGTGCCGGAAGGCTCCGATGCGGATCAGGAAAAAATTCTGGACATCATTCCCGAAAGCAGAACCCAGGTCTACAACATGAAGAAGATTCTGGAAATCGTGTTTGATGATGGCAGCCTGTTGGAATTGAAATCCCGTTTTGGGAAGTCGGTTGTCACCAGCCTAGCCCGACTTGATGGCCATGTGGTTGGCATCATTGCCAATAACCCATTGACGGGTGGAGGTGCGCTGTCAGCAGAAGCATGCCGCAAGGCTATTGACTTCACTGTTTTGTGCGATAGCTTCAATGTCCCTATCATTCGCTTTGTGGATACCCCAGGGTTCGTTGTGGGTGCCGAGGCGGAACGCAAAGGGGCACCGGGTCAGATTATGAATTTCATGAACGCCACATGCCTCATTACCGTGCCGCAAATTACCGTGTTGTGTCGTAAGGCCTATGGACGTGCCTATGTAGCGATGGGCGGCGGTGCGCATAACGACACTATGGTTGCATGGCCCAACGCTGAGGTCAGTTTTATGGACCCCGTCTTCGCGACAACCATTGTCCATAATAAAACGGCAGAGGATGAAGGGTTTGAGGATGCTCTGGCCGAAATTCGAAAAGATTTGGAGATTTGGGATATGGCGCGTATTTTTTCGGCCCACGATGTGATCAAACCTCAGGAGACCCGCAAGTTCCTAATCCGTATGCTGGAGGTTCATCAACGCCGCAAGTCGGGAGGCATTAGCGAGCGGTTAATGCGCTCTTGGCCCACCAGCTACTGAAATGGCGCTGTAACTAGTTGTGGAATTAAAGAATAGGGCTCGAACCATGCAAAGTACATTTCTGAATGAAAAAGAGGGGAAAGCGCTCTTAAGTAAGTTTGGCGTGGATGTTCCCAAATCATTTATTGCTGACAGTGTTGAATGCGTTTCGCGGAAAATTGGCTCGTTAACCGCACCCTTTGTTGTCAAAGTCGTCTCTGAAGACATTCTTCATAAATCGGACGCGGGGGGGGTAGCGATTAATTTGAATACGGCGTTTGAAGTGGTCGAGGCCATCAGGCGCATGCAAGCGATCCCCGCTATTGCGGCGGCGCGCATTGATGGGTGGCTTGTGGAAGAAATGATCTCTTCAGGGATGGAAGTTGCGATTGGCGGTTTTTATGATCGTCAATTTGGGCCGATACTAATGTTGGGCCTGGGAGGCATCTACATCGAACTATTGAAGGACGTTACTTTCCGAATCTGCCCCATTACCGAGCAGGACGCATGGGAAATGATCCACAGCCTTCAGACGCGAAAGCTGCTTGATGGCTTTCGTGGGGGCACTGTTTACGACAAACAGCTGTTAGTTCAGGGATTGCTTAAGATTGGCGGCAAGGGCGGTCTGTTCATGACGCATCAGAATATGATTTCTGAGCTTGATATTAATCCGCTAATTCTTACCGGTTCGCGCCTTGTCGCGGTGGATGCACGAATTATTCAAAAAAACCCAAACGAGACAAGAGAAATATTACCTGTCGGTAGCGTGACTAGTACCGATGTTGACGTGGCCAAGAAGTTCGAGTCGTTGTTTTTTCCGAGAAACGTGGCGGTATTAGGCGCTTCGGCTAAAGACGTAGTCATTGCCAACACGTTCATCCGTCGTTTGAAAGAATTTGGTTTTTCGGGAAACATCTATCCTATTCACCCGAAAGCGGAAAAAATTGAAGGCTTAAAGGCATATTCAAACTTGTCTAACGCGCCCAACGACATTGATTATGCATATGTGGCAATTAGCGCGGAGCGCGTATTGCAGTCCATCGATCTGCCACCGGGAAAATGTAAATTTATTCAAATTATCAGTTCTGGTTTCGCTGAAACCGAACAAGGCCGGCAGCAACAAGAGCAATTGCTACGCGTTGCACACCGGTCGCAAATTCGATTATTGGGCCCGAATTGCCTTGGGACCTATTCCCCTGTAGGAAAGCTTACGTTTCCAAAAGACGCGCCGACAGACGGTGGAACCATAGGAGTGGTGTCCCAATCCGGCGGGTTATCAACAGACATCATTAAGCGTGGACAATGGCGCGGCTTACGTTTTAGCGGGCTGGTCACCATCGGCAATAGTATTGACGTGACGCCGGTGGAATTGCTCAAGTATTTCCTGTCCGACCCGGCTACCAACGCTATAGGCCTATATATTGAAGATATTAAAGACGGTCGGGCCGTGTTCGATCTATTAAGAAATACTCGCGATCTTAAGCCGATTGTTATTTTGCGCGGTGGCGCAACCAGGCAAGGACGTCTGGCTGCTCAATCGCACACGGGGGCATTGGCGTCGGGCGATGAGGCATGGGTCGCTTTATCAGAACAGACTGTTGTTGAACTTGTCGATACGGTTGATGAATTCATTAACGTGTTACTTGCTCTACAGTTTTTGCAACTGCGTACCATGACACCCACCCACAAGGTAGTGCTGTTCGGTAACGGAGGCGGTTCCAGCGTGTTGGGGGCCGATTGTTTTGCGCGCTCGGGCTTGGATGTGTCGCCTTTCGCGCCTGAAACAATTGCCAAGTTAGAAGAAATTGGTTTTCCGCCGGGAACCAGTGTTATCAATCCGATCGACACCCCGGTGCGTACGTTGCAAGAAAAGGAAGGTTTTATCGCCAAGGAAATCCTTGACATCGTTTATGATGAAGCGAAGCCGGATGCCGTTGCGATGCATTTGAACTTGGCGGCGTTTTCCGGACGCGGTACGAGCAATCCGCTACAGAACCTGATCGACATCATCACTCAGACGAAACGCAAGCGCGGCGCGGACACGCACTTTGTTCTGGCGCTTCGAAGTGATCGTTCTGAAGAGCTTGATGCGTTGCGACGCGAATATATCGAATTGGCCCGATTAGCCGGCATTCCTGTTTACGATGAAATTGTCGATATGGCCAAAGCGTTGCGAATTGTCGGTAACCTGGAGCGCAAGATGATTTTCCACCGTAGTCAGGTTTGGGCCGATCCTCAATAAGTCGGTTTGCTTTCCATAACCGTGTAATCCTAGACGGCTTTTTTGCAGCTGCCTGTTTGTTCGAATCGCGGCTTGCGACGCATTTCCTGTATGGAGTCGTCTAAAATCAACGATCAAGAAAAAAATGATTCTATAGTCGAGGGAAAAGTGATTCCAGATAATGGTAGATCGGGGCTTATGATTAATGACTTGCAGGCCTTAGGCTTCACGGTATACGAGGCCAAAATTTATCTTGAGACCTTACAGGCAGCTGGCGTGCCTAAAACAGCATACGAAATTGCCAAGATGTCAGGGGTGCCGCGAACCAATACCTACAGCGCATTGGAGGTTCTGACACGTAAAGGCGCGGTTTTGCCTGTTACCGAAAACCCCACTAGTTATGTCGCTGCTAGCGCTAAAGTGGTCTTTGAGAAAGTAGCCAGCCAGACCAACAAATTATGTGAACGACTAGTAGCCCGTCTTGAAAGTCTGGCACCTAAGATCGAAAACCAGTATGTATGGATTCTTCGGGGCGAGGAAAATATCGACATCGAGATTCAGAAATTGCTTAAGTCCCCCAAAGAATCAATCTGGATTAAAGCGTCGGACATCGTGTTGCGTAAGCATGCAGCGGCCTTGAAAAAGGCTGCGCAGAAAAAGGGGATAAAAGTCGTCATTATCTTGTTCGGTACGGATAAGGCAGAATTTGAATATAACAATAATTGTAGGGTTTACATCCACGAGAACGACGGCACTCGCATGGGCAAGGCGGACAATCTTTTTACGATCGTCGTTGACCACAACGAGATGATTACCGTGAATGCTGATGGTGAATTTATCGGCGCTAGAACACAGAGTCCTCCCGTCGTGACGATGGCGCTTTCGTTAATTCGTCATGATTACTATATGGCGGAAATCTTTCAAAAATTTGGCGACGAAATCACAGAAGAGTTTGGCCAGTATTTAATGAAGCTACGGTTAAATGCCTACACTGTGGATCAGGTGAATTCATTTTATGAGAACACAGGGCTCAAACCACAGGAGGATTCATCGACAAAGTCGTCTGGTCGAGGTCGAAGTCGAAATGGCCGTGGGCAGGTTCGTGATTAACGGCGATGTTAGTAATGTGGCCAAACGTCTTCTCTAATTGTGTGGTTGTTATTGCAACTACTATAAGTTTCGTCTATTATTTATATCAAGTAAAACAGTAGAGCAGCTATTCAGATGAACTGGAGTGGGCAATGGCAACGGTAGACATCAAAACAGAAATCACAGGTAATGTATGGAAGATTTTGGTCAAGGTTGGGGACGCGGTTGCCGAAGACGAACCGCTGATGATCCTGGAATCCATGAAAATGGAAATTCCTGTGGTGGCCGTTGAAAATGGAATCGTGAAGGAAATTCTGGTGAGTGAAGAGGATACCGTACGCGAAGGATCAGTCGTTGCCCGCATTACAGCGTAATAGGAAGCAGACGTGAAACCTATTAAAAAGTTGTTGATTGCTAATCGCGGTGAAATTGCGTGTCGTGTCATTCGCGCCTGCAAGAAACTGGGCATATCCAGTGTGGCAGTCTATTCGGATGCAGACGCCGAGGCGCTCCATGTGAAGCAGGCTGATGAAAGCGTTCATATTGGCCCGTCCAAAAGTGCGCACAGTTATCTGGACATAGGAAAAATTCTTACAGTGGCTAAGCAGGTCGGTGCAGACGCGATCCATCCTGGTTATGGATTCCTGTCTGAGAATGCCGATTTTGCGGCCGCGGTAATAAAAAGCGGCATTGTTTGGATAGGGCCTAGCCCAGCCTCAATTAGGGAGATGGGCGACAAGCAGAAAGCGCGCGACATTGCCATTGCGGCTCACGTGCCGGTCGTCCCCGGTAGCATTCGATTTAACTCCGATAATATGGATAAGCTCCACACGGAAGCTAGCAGGGTCGGTTTCCCGCTACTGGTGAAAGCTGCCGCAGGCGGCGGTGGGATTGGGATGAAGCATGTATTGAAACCGGAAGACCTTCAGGCGGCGGTCATCGCTACCCAGTCCTTAGCCAAAAGTGCATTTGGCAACTCAGACGTTTTTCTGGAAAAATACATACCTAACGCACGCCACGTTGAAATCCAGATTTTTGGTTTTGCGGATAGTGCTGTTCATTTCTATGAACGAGATTGCTCGACCCAGCGCCGTTTTCAGAAAATCATTGAAGAGGCGCCGGCGCCAAACCTAAGCCAGGAAGTCCGGTACGGAATGCTGAAGGCTGCAGTCGGTTTGGCCAACAGCGTTCGCTATCAGGGCGCAGGCACAGTTGAATTTATTTTGGATGTCGACACAGACACGTATTACTTTCTGGAAATGAATACTCGGATCCAGGTCGAGCATCCTATCACCGAAATGACTACAGGCTCGGATCTTGTGTCGATGCAGATTCAGCTTGCACAAGGCGATTTGGTGTCGATGGATCAAACGTCGATCCACCAAATGGGTCATGCCATAGAATGCCGTTTGTATGCAGAAAACCCGGCAAAGCAGTTTATGCCGTCGCCTGGCGTACTAGAGCAATTCGATTTTGCTTATGCCAATCCCGCGTTCATTCGCATTGAAACTGGCTATGAGATGCAGAACGAGATTACGCCTTTCTACGATCCCATGATTGCAAAAATAATTGCATATGGCGATAACCGCGAAAACGCTGTTAGCAGGCTGCTGGCAGTCCTGGAAAATGCCAAAGTGGAAGGGATAAAAAGCAATTTGTCGTTTCTGAGTGCTTGCTTGAGGAATCCGCTATTCCAGCAGGGTGAGGTCACAACCAATTTTGTGACTGAAAATATTAAGAATCTGACTTAATGGTAAGCACCATTTGAAGCCCGCCTAAACAAGACTGGGCCGGAAACTGTCAACGCCGATTTAAAACTGACCCACTTTCCGGCTTTTCGGCCGGAGTAAAACTGACCCACCTGGACATCCGCAACGCTAAGCCTTAGCCTTAATTTGGCCCGCTTTGCGTTATCTTTTAGCCGGTAACTCTCGCCGGCAATTTGGATAATATGCGCGTGGTGCAGTAATCGATCCAGCAGTTGGACAATGTCTCGGCACGTTCATTGTTGATAAAGTGCACCCAGCTTGCCCGGCTATAGCCCAGCGTGGCCACAAACGCCACCAACGGATCGCGGCCTTTACGAATGTGCATGAAGTCTGCTTGCATCCGTTTACCGGGTGCGGTCTCAAACCGGACCACCGGCTCGGGTTCCGCGTGACGGTGCGTGCTCAGGAACTCCTTAAGCTGCGTGACACCGCCCGGATAGCCGCGATCCTAGATCTCGCGAAGCAATACCACGCCCGGAATCCAATGCGGCCGTGCCGCTTCGATGCGCTCCAATAAATAGTCTTTGTACGGATCGAGCTTGGTCGAGCGCGCCGCCCGGGCGCTGTACTGCTGGGCCGCTGGTTCGCGCAGATAACGTCGAACGGTGTTACGTGAGCAACCGAGCTCGCGCGCCATCTCCCGAATTCCGGCGCCTCGCCGCATTAATACCTTGGTTTCCACTGCTTGCTCCTGGGTCAACATAGTCGGCGGCCAAAAGGCCACCATCTTCGCCCAAGTGGGTCAGTTTTCCTCCGGCGCAGTGGGTCAGTATTACATCGGCGCTAACAGGAAACAGCTAGAGATTTCCGAAAATGGTGACGCATTGTCGTGCTTCATTCCGTTTTGAACTTAAACGTCGGTTGGCAGGAACGGCTTTTTGAAGGGTGTCGTTAACCGCCGCATTGACGAGCTATTACCGCATAATTGGTCGCCACAAACCGCTACCTAAGAAATAACGGCCGCTAACGCGGCCGTGTTAATGTGTGTTCGCCGGACGGATACGAATCCGGGCAGGCGTGTCCGGCGTTTCACCTTCCGCGGCTTGGGTCCGCTCGTGGCGCCGGCACCATTTGACGTGACTGGATGCGAGTCGGCACAAGGGCAGGCCCAGCTATGAGCCGAGCAGAAAAGTACGCTGGCGCATCAGGCAACAGTTCATTTCGACTAGAACGTAGACTAGCGATAAACAAGGTACACTTCCCATCCAGAGATTTCAACGTTAACAAGTGCAACATGGGAACGACGGGAACAGTCAGATGGGCAGCATACCGTTATATAAAAAAGTCAAAGGCCAAATTATCCAAAATTTGATTGCCGGAGAGTGGCGGCCTGATGAAATGATTCCGGTCGAGAAGCAACTGGCCAAGCGATTCGGCGTTGGTATTTCGACCATTCGCGCTGCAATAGGGGAATTGGTCGCCTCGAACGTGCTCGTGCGCATACAAGGCAAGGGTACGTTCGTTGCGCGTCACAGCAGTAACCAAAACGCACATCGTTTTTTCAACTTGTATCACACCAGCGGCGTCAAGGCTTTGTACTATCGGCAACTGGTACGCGCGAGCAGAGGGCGTCCCGACGACGAGACTGTACGCTTGTTGCGGCTGAGCGGTCCGGAAGAAACGGTCGCCAGGCTGCGCATGCACATTAGCTCCAGAGGTACAGTGATCGCGGTAGCGGATCTGACGGTTTCTGAACGTCTGTTTCCGCAACTGGACAAGAACTTCGCAATCGATGGCGATAAATCGCTTTACGCGATCTTCCAGATTACATACAACATCAACGTGGTTCGCGTCGTCGAGCGCCTATCCGCTGTGAAAGCCTCCGCCTCGGTCGCCAAGGCGCTGGGATTGAAACCGGGGGAACCGGTACTGGAAGTGCATCGCACTGCCTTCACGTTCAACGATCAGCCGGTTGAATCGCGAACTTCCTGGATTCATACTAGAAATTACCGCTACTTGATCAGTCGCGGCGACGAAGGCTGATAGATTGCATCACTACTGCTTGCGGACCGCGTATTTTCTAGCCGTAAGTGTCTCGCATGATTGATATAGGTGCTATGGTGAATCGCTTGCTATGGCCTGTCTGATTCGCGCTTGCCGATCTTCTAGATGCCACCTTTCTGCCACATTTTTCTAATTTAATTGACGTAAATTAGAAATAAGCTTACCCTAAAAAAGATTCGAATGTCTATTATAAAAAATTCGAATAAATCAGAATGATCTGAATGTTGTCACAGCGTTTGAAGTGGGCAGGAATCATACCGATGATAGGAGATTAGCTATGACTATTCGACGAGACTCTTTCAGAAAGCTGCTCTTGGGACTGGCCCTTGCGCTGACTGCAACCCTGGCACAGGCCTATCCGGATAGGCCGATCACTATGTTGATCGGCTTTGCTCCCGGCGGCGGTGCCGACATCATCGGACGCATCATCGCCCAGAAGATGTCCGATATTCTGAGGCAGCCAGTCATAGTGGAAAACAAGCCGGGCGCCAATAGCATGATCGGCGCGCATGCACTGGTTAGAGCCAAGCCGGACGGCTACACGATCATGCTCAACGCGGCGTCGTTGTCGATTGCCGCAGCTACATATAAAAAGCTTTCCTTCAACCCCATCAAGGATCTTCAGCCCATTTCGCTACTCGCCACTTATCCATACTTGGTGACAGTGCCAAGTAGTTTGCCGGTCAAAAACCTCAAGGATTTTGTCGCCTATGCCAAGGCATGCCAAGGAAAACTGAACTACGGTTCGTCGGGTACCGGCAGTGCGCCACAGATGGGAATGGAACTATTGAACTCGGTTACCGGCATACGGACTAACCACATTCCCTACAAGGGTTCAGGTCCAGCGATTATCGATCTCGTTGCGGGCCGGATAAGCGTCATGCTGACCGAATACCTTGGGGCTGGGGCTATGATACGAAGCCATTCACTGAGGGTACTGGCGGTTACTAGCGCGAAACGCTCTGAAAACCTGCCTGACGTGCCTACAGCAGCCGAACTGGGCTATTCAAACTACGATGTTGTCGGATGGTACGGCTTGGATGCGCCTGTGGGCACTCCAGCACTCGTTATCGATGCACTATACAAGGCGGCGGCTAAAGCTGTGTTGTCTCCAGCTGTTGTCAAGCACCTCAAGGACGAAGGCGCAATCCCTATGGGTAGCACACCCGCACATTATCGTGCATTTTTCATGAAAGACTTGGAAAGATGGCAGGCCGTCGCCAAGAAATCGCATATTAGTTTGGATTGATTGGCCCAGTGCTAAAAATTGCCGATGATACCTTTAGTGTAGAGCATCATAAGTAGCATATTTCAATTGCAATTTCCCTGTACCTTTTCTCATGGGGGCGGGAATCATGCGAGGTGCGGTGAGAATTGAGTTGACCCAAGAACAGCTCGCTCAGTTGAAGACATAGGACAGTGCACACGATTTCGGTGTGTGTGACTGAGCGCGCTACGATGATTTTATTCGCGGCACGCGGAAGGCAAATAAGGAGATTAGCGCTTAGGGAAACTTTGAATAAGCTCCAAATTTGATGGAACATCGGGAGATTGTAAGGGGTCTAATAATCATAGTGTTTTTTCTGGGATGCCCGTAAGCATCCGGCCTGGGCCGTGTTGACGACCTGACCCGACTCGTATTTATGTTTAAAGCGTTACGCTCCAAGGCAATAGTTCGTCGATCCGATTCACCGAATGGTCGGCGAGGACGGTCAACACATGGTATCCGTCCGGGGAACACCCTTGGAGGTGCAAGTCCTCCCGTAACTTGAGCACAGCGAACGAAGTGAAGCGCAACTGCGTAAGGGCTACTTCCGGCTGGCGCAAACACCTAGAGTCTGGCGTGAGCTGGACGAATGGCTGCGTCATCGGTTGCGCGCTATCCAACTCAAGTAATGGAAACGCGGCAAGACCATGTTCCGGGAACTGCGTACCATGGGAGCAAGCGTGACGGTTGCGCAACGGGTGGCAGCCAATAGTCGCTGCTGGTGGCGCAACAGTGCCAAGCTGCTCAACAGCGTGCTGAATCTGGCGTGGTTCGACCGCCTGGGATTGCCCCGACTCTCATAACCTCAATGTCTCGAACCGCCCGGTGCGGACCCGCATGCCGGGTGGTGTGGCAGGGGCGCAGTCTACAAAGACTGCCCCCTATGCCGATTAGACGGTAATTTGTGACGACCAGTTGTGGGGCAATAGCTCTTCAATCTGGCTGTTCGGATGCGTGGGAAGACGGGTGGCGGTGCGCTCGCCGCCGGTATCCGAGCCCGGAAACAAATAATTATTGCGTTTATGCGAAGCTTCACGTAAACGCAATAAGGCGAACTTGGTGATTATGCGAAGTCTTTGCCCGCCACCGATCTATATGCCCTCGGCTGCAGGAACAACTCGCAGCCGAGGTACTTCACATAATTACAGCGATCGCAGGAACTCCAGCGGTCCCTTCGGTGGTCCTTGCTTGTTTGACCTCGGGTTAGGATATGCAAGCTGGCGGTGAAACGTTCAATTACGCACTTTCAGTGCTTTTTGCAAAGCGTTGATTGACTATTGACGTGGCTCGTCAACACGAGTACGATTTAAATCATTCGTATGTTTTTTAATATAAATTCGAATGTTAAAGTTGATTGCATCGAACGTGGCGTTATTGATTTTGCATTTGAGTCTGAAGTTGTAGATTGAAGCTACGCTGCGTAGCTGTTGTTACATGGGCAATGACAACGTGGGCAATTCATTGAGAGAAACGTAGCTAAAGGTCGGACACAGAGTTCTGTGTCAAAGCGCACGACTGTTTGGGAGGAGGGTAAATGCGAACAGAGACAGGAGGAGGGCAAATGCAAGCAGAGACAGGAGGAGGGCAAATGCAAGCAGAGACAGGAGGAGGGCAAATGCAAGCAGAGACAGTTCCGTCGACCGCTGTTCGAATTGTAGGCGCCGAGGCGCGTTATGGCAAACATTTGGCTCTTGCGAAGGTCGACCTTGATGTTTACGAGGGAGACTTTCTATGTCTCCTCGGGCCATCAGGTTGTGGCAAGACCTCGCTCTTAAATGCCATCGCTGGCTTTGTTCAACTAACCTCAGGATATGTGGAAGTTAAAGGTGAAGAAATCGCCGGTCCAGCGCGTGATCGCGGCATGGTGTTCCAAGAATACGCTCTATTTCCTTGGTTGACGGTTGAAAAGAATATTCAGTATGGGCCTCGCCTGAAGGGAATATGCGGGGCTCAGTTAAAAGAGATATCTAGCCGATATTGCAGATTGGTGGGACTGGAAGGCTCCGCGAATAAATATCCTAATCAACTTTCGGGTGGAATGCGTCAGCGGGCAGCCATTGCGCGCGCGCTAGCGAACCAGCCGGACATTTTACTGATGGACGAACCTTTCGGGGCGCTTGATGCTATGACTCGCCAAACTCTGCAGGAGGAGCTTCTGAAAATATGGGAGATCGAGCGGAAAACCTTGATATTTGTGACGCATAGCATCACAGAGGCAGTCTTTATGGCAGATCGAATTGCTATTATGTCTCCGCATCCGGGCAGAGTTAATCATGTCATTTCCAACACCATTAAAAGGCCGCGCAGTCGCACCTCGGAAGAGCACTTCGCGATGTGCCGGATGATCGAGATGATGTTCCAGAAGGGCGCAATCGGTCAGCTAAGTACGTCACCAGAGGTGAAATCATGAACTTGAAACCCTACAAGCGGCCGCGGTCAGCCGAAGCGTTTGGCGGTGCGCGTACTTCGTTCGCGCATCGAGCGATATTTTCAGTTATTTCGATCAGCACCGTGTTGGTGATTTGGGGAGGGCTAAGCCATCTAGGCATCATAAACAGCGTGCTTGTTCCGTCGCCAGCGGATGTGGCTAGAGCTGTCATCGCTGGAATTCGCGATGGCTCCCTGTTGGAGAATACAACAGTCAGCATGGTGCGTGTGCTACTTGGTTTTGTCATCGCCCTGATGATTGCTATTCCGCTTGGCATCATGATGGGGGTGTCCCGGGTTTTTCAGGATCTTATTGATCCCTTGGTCGAATTGCTCCGGCCGGTTCCGCCTATAGCTTTGATTCCTTTGGCGATCTTATGGTTTGGCATTGGCGAAATTTCAAAGGTGCTGATTATTACCTACGGCGCGTTCTTTCCGATCTTCATCAATACAGTTGCAGGGTTTCGGGATGTTGACCAAGTGCACATTCGGGCAGCGCGTACCCTGGGAGCGAGGCGTTATGAGGTTTTCAGAGATGTTATCTTGCCGTCAGCGTTCCCGCAGATCGTGACCGGGGCCCGCCTCGGAATGAGCATGGCCTTCATTGTTTTAGTCGCTGCAGAACTAATCGCGTCGAGCGCGGGGCTGGGTTATCTAATCAACTACGCGCGGATCACTTTTCGGACCGATGAAATATTCGTTGGCATTTGCACCATAGGGGTTCTTGGCTTTGTGCTCAACAAGGGGCTTATTGAAATAGAGCGTTTCCTGGTGCGTTGGAAATACCTGTAAGCAAGTGTCTGCGCGAACACGAGCTTGATACAGTTAAACAGAGGATAAAAATGATGGAAGAGATTCGTTCAGGGTTTTTTACGAGCAACGGTGGCGTAAAGCTTTATTACCAAGACGTGGGATCGGGCGTGCCGATTGTGTTTGTGCACGAATTTGCGGGCGATTATCGTAGTTGGGAGCCGCAGGTGCGGTATTTCTCGCACCGCTTCCGGGTCATCACTTTCAATGCTCGTGGGTATCCTCCGTCAGATGTTCCTACGGATTCCGCGTCCTACAGTCTGGATCTAGCCGTAGACGATATTGCTCAGTTGCTACATCATCTTGAAATTAGCGATGCTCATATCGTCGGATTTTCGATGGGGTCATTTTCGTCGCTGTTTTTTGGCATGCGTCATCCGGAACTAGCCCGTTCAGTGACACCTGTGTGCTGCGGTTATGGAGCCGAAAAAGGCTGGGATGAAATTCATAAAAGGAATTTTTTCGAATTTGCGGATCTTCTCGAAGATCCTGCCACTGCAAGCACTGCGTCCGACCAGTACGCGACCGGCTCCACACGGGTGCAATTCCGCCTCAAGGATCCGCGCGGATGGAGTGAGTTTGCTGCCCAGTTTCGCATGCTTTCTTGTGTGGGGCGTGCGATGACGTTGCGTTACGTAGTTGCTGCGCGGCCTTCCGTGCTTGACTTTGCCGAATCTTTTAGAAAGATGACGGTTCCTGTGTTGCTTATTACTGGCGACGAGGATGAGCAGACCTTGATGCCAGGCGTATTCATGAAGAAACACATTCCGACCGCCGGATTTTGTGTGTTGCCTCGCATTGGCCATACTCTGAACCTGGAGGAGCCAGCGCTGTTCAACGCGATGCTCTACGACTTTATCTCTTCAATAGAACTGGGGACATGGCAGCCTCGGGATCCGAGAACATTTGCAACCACTCAATATTTGGAGCAGTCGGACCATTGATTGCGAGCAGGAACAAGCGGACAAAGTGAATGTGTAGATTTACTGACGGGGTGGGTGGCCTCTTCCTCCCGCGAGCAGCCAAATACTGGAAGATAATTCATGATAGAAACGTTTGATTCTAGCAATATGCCGACCTATCTCAACAATTTGATTGACGATGAGTATGGTCTTACGCCAATTCGAATCGCCGAAATTGCAGCTAATACGGCAGTCATGGGGAAGAGAGTCATGTCTTTGGCTCAAGCCTTATCGTTCGAGGCCGAGCCCTGGGGCTTCGGGGCTGAGTTGTTACGGCTGGCTAAGTCAGATGAAACATAATATCAACCTTGTCAACGCCACGCTTTCAGAGGTGGCTGGCCTCCTCCGAGCAGGGGAGGCGGGTTCCGTCGACCTTGTGCATGCATGCATCGAGCAGATAGAACATATCAACCCGCTTCTGCGAGCGTTCCTATACACACGCACTGAAGCGTCACTGGGTGCCGCCGCTATAGCAGATAGCGCACTCGCGTCGATGAAGTCGTCTTCAATTCTGACGGGCATCCCTTTGGCACATAAAGACATGTTTTATCGTGCCGGAGAGCCTTTGAGTTTTGGGGCTCACCCGCGCCGTGTGCAACGTCCTGATTTCACTGCAACGGTTAAAATCAGGCTCGATCGGCACTTGGCACTAGATCTAGGCGGCCTGCATATGTCGGAATACGCATCTGGGCCGACGGGTGTTAATGTGCATCACGGCCGGTGTGCCAATCCATGGGCGATTGACCGTATTTCCGGAGGCTCTTCGAGCGGATCTGGAGCAGCGGTTGCTGCGCGGATGGTCTATGGATCGCTTGGATCCGATACAGGTGGATCGATTCGAATTCCGGCCGCTTTATGTGGCGTTACGGGACTTAAGCCCACTTTCGGTCGTGTAAGTCGCCACGGGGCGATGCCGCGAGTCTGGACCCAAGATTGCGTAGGGCCGATTGCTCGCAGTGCGGAAGATTGCGCGATGATTTTTTCAGCCATTCTCGGGCCGGATGGGCTAGATCCCCTCGTAGTGACCGGCGCGCCGGCCTTTGAGTGGCCCCCCCTATCTCTGGAAAGAACCTTGCGTGTTGGTGTGCTCGAGATGCCGGAGCAAGCCGATCGGGATGTGGAGCGATGTATCGAGCAAGCAGTGATTGATTTGCGCGGAATCGGGCACAAGGTTAGCGTTGCGCGCTGGTCCGACATGGCCGACGTGCAGACGCTGGCGGAAACGGTTCACCAATCAGAGGCCAGCACGATCCACGACGCTTTACTACGCAAGGATCCGGAATCGTATGATGAGTTTGTACGCGCTAGACTTGAAGATGGATTGATGATTCCAGCAGTTCGCTATCTTCAGGCTCAGTCGATGCGACTCGTAATGGTGCGCAACTTCGTGGAAAACGTCTTCAGCGGATTTGACGTGTTGGTATTGCCGACAGTAGCTTGCCAGGCACCGCTCGCTTCGGAATTGAAGGAAGACAGTCAAGCCAGTCGGAAAATGCTCCGCAAGCTCACGTGTTTTACGAGGCCGTTCAGCTATCTTGGGCTGCCCGCGCTTACTGTTCCCTGTGGTTTTGGAGACGCGGGCCTACCGATAGGCTTGCAGATCGTTGGCCGTCCTTTTGCCGAGAATTTTATACTGGCAATAGGGCAGTCTTATCAGAAGGCGACTCAATGGCACACCGCACGACCGCAGATTGATTTGGCCGAGCTGTCTGGCTTGAAGTAGGCAGACCCGCCGAGACGCATTAGCAATTATAAAAATATTTTTCTGTTCAAATTAAAGGAGCTATAGTATGAAGAAGATTATTGTATCGATGTCGTTGGGTATCGCCGCCATTGTAGCGACGGTTTCGGCTTACGGGCAGACGAAAGTTACGATCGGCACTTCGCGTGATCCTAACAATGGTGCTCAGATTCTCATTGCAGAACAAAAAGGCTTCTTTCGTGATGTTGGCCTGGACGTGACCGTTAAATATTTTCCATCGGGTGGTGACTTGATGAGTGCGTTTGTCGGTGGCAGCATTCAGTATGGCAGCGCGGGCACCATACCGGTACTGACGATACGATCGCGCCCTTTTCCTCTCAAGGTCATCGCACAGATGTCGGATATTTCCGGTGCCCAGCAGTTGATCGTCAAGAAGACGGTAAGCAACCTGGACGAACTCCGTGGGAAGAAGATTGGCTTATTGCGCGGCACGGCGTCGGAAGCCCTCTATGACTCGATAGTCAGTGCTTATAAATTCAATTCGGGCTCGGCGACGCTGATAAATATGGGTCCGACCGATATGATTACAGCTTTCGTTCATGGAGATGTCGATGCAGTCGCATTATGGGAGCCCCATAGCACCCACGCGCGCAAGCTAGGCAATGGCAAGACACTCATTAGCGGCACATATGGATATTTGGGCGGCGCGGCTGTCGAGAAGAGGATATATGGCGATCATGCCTTATTGTTTGCAAATGAGAGCACTCTCAAGAAACAACCGGCTGTAGCGCGTTTGGTGATTGCTGCCCTTCAAAAGGCAAACGATTTTATTCAAAACAACAGGGCAGAGACGATTCAAATCATGGCAAAGGTGTATGGTCTACAACCGGACGAGGTAGGCGGGATTCTTGATGTCAACCGCTACACATTACAGCTCAATGACCAATTGACGAGTGATATGGAGAAGTTGGTGAAATTCCTGCTGACGACTAAAGGTATTACGCACCCAGTTCGGATTGTGGATTTGTTTGACTCCACCGTATTAAGGTCGGTCAGACCGGATCTGGTAAAAGTTCCGTGATGCTATGCATTTTCTTATCTGTGGGAGGCGGACCTTAGGGTGTTCCTTCCGTAAAACTGTGGTGACCAGTTGATCCGTCGTGACCCAAAATCCGAGGAGCGAGGATGGTTCGTTAGCTGTTGATTTAATAATTTGCTTGATAACGCTATTGAAGCATCGATATCTACACTCGGTGTTCGAGCGCATTGCTGAGCATCCCATTAATAAAATCGATGAACTGTTGCCATGGAATCTGGATATACAAAGCGAAAACCTTCGAAAGGTCGCTAAGAGGCCTTGAGCAGTAACGCCACCGATCTCGTATTGACGCGCCGGTGCACGGTAGCGGCCAAATCATGATTGGAACGATCCTTGCCTATCCGGTTAACACCCAAGTACACCATGGGTAGTGTTTGGGGATGAGCCGGCCATTCCTGCACACACTACAGGTAGTGCCTTTGGGTGTGGGCCGGCACCTTCCAGGTGCCGCGTGTGTTCCAGTATTTGATCTGTAAGCGTCCGGGGAAACCGTCTTGATGGATCACTTGAGCTAATGGCGTTAACTCAACAGACTAGTTTCCAGTTATGCGGCAGCAGCTCGTCGATTCGGCTGGCCGGCTGCGTGGGAAGGCGCGTGAGCACGTCTTTCAAGTAGGCGTACGGATCATGGCCGTTGAGCTTGGCCGACTGGATCAAGGTCATGACCGCGGCAGCGCTGATTCTTTTCGGTGCCGTACAACTCACCATGCTCCTGTATGGCGTTTTCATGGGTGAGCGGCTGACGCCGCTGTCCATGCTGGGCCTATTGGTCAGCATCGCCGGCCTTATATACCTGTTGCTGCCCGGCAGTAGCGCGCCGCCATTGGGGGGCGCGTTGCTCATGACCGTCGCTGGTGCCGCCTGGGGTTGGTATTCCTTGCTAGGCAAGGGAGCCACCAGTCCGCTCGCCACGACCGCCGGTAATTTCGCTCGGACAATTCCCTTTGGCTTCTTTGCCTCCCTTAAAGGGGACGGGTTAGGCGTGCTTTGCGCCGTATTATCGGGTGCGTTCGCCTCGGGCCTGGGGTATGCAATCTGGTATGGCGTTATAAGGCAACTTTCCGTGCTCAAGGCCAGCTCGGTGCAACTATGCGTGCCCATTCTTACTGCGCTCATTGGGGCTGTGTTTCTCGGTGAAGCGTTAACGCTGCGTGTTGTATTGGCATGCATAGCGGTGCTTGGCGGTATCGCGCTGGTGTTGGTGAGCAAGCGGCAGATGGAGAGATGACTCGGGAGTCCCCCTACTGGGGAGTGTCAGGATTTTTGTGTTCAAGCAGTTTGTGTTGATCGTCAATTTGCCTACTGTGTACTGCAGAGTGAATACCGATAGCAGTTTGTTCTTGTAAGTCGCTCCTCGTACGTTACGCACGCTATCCATGCTGGATACGTTCGAGTACGGAGCCGGATTGGTTCGATTCGGCTGCCCATTGAGCTTACTGTTCCCCGGCGACGCGCTGTGTCGTGCTGCACGTATGAAATCGGCGACGTGGAAACGCTTAGCCATCGTGGGTAAAGGGCAGGGTGCTGATTCAAACGATTGGTGGGGCCGCACGAAACTTTTGTCTCTAAACGGCCTAGTCGTGCAGGTGATGAATGCGGATATGGAGTGGGAGGCTGCGCGTGGAGCTGTATAAACACGTATAGACTAACAAAGACGAAATCAAAATTGTCGGGATGCCACTTGCGCCCGGCTTCGGTGCTGCAACTGGAGGGCGCGGCGTTCATGGCCTTCGGCCGGTGCAAGCGTCACATTCCTGCATGGCGCGAGCCTGTGACCCTTTCGGGCTGGACTAAAACTGGCACAAGACACGGTTCTGCCGATGAGGCTGTGTCCCGAACCCAAATATCACTTCTCGATAACGGTAGTGATGCTCGTAAAGTTAGCTAAGACCGATAAATACTTGTTCACACAAACTGTCACCGCCATTCTTCATTTCGAAGAAGGAGCTTCCATCATTCGGAATTCTAGCGAAAGGTCAATGTGATCGTTTTTTTTCAGCAGCTGGATTCCTTAATCCATATGTCTATCTTATCGATAAGCTTTTTACGCCCAAGAATCTCACCGACAACCATGGCACCGCAGCGACCAGCATCAGGCCTATGCTCAACGCGCCGAGATAAGGCCAGATACACCGCAAGCCGGCGTTCGGGTCAACGCGGCCCATGGTGTAAGCGGCGTAGTAGCCGAGTCCGAAGGGTGGCGTGAATAGGCCGATAACCGCGAGATCAATCGACTGCATTGGCATTGGGTAGAGCGGGGCCAGCGATCCGGTCGTGTTGCTGTATGGCAGCGCGGAAAGCTGGTATTGCTGGCATCGACAAACCCCGATACTGGCGCAACCATTCCGTGTCTTCGCCCTAGATTTAAAGGCATAGGCGAGAAATGCTTGGGATTCTCGGGGCAGTCCAAGGCCCTGGAGTTCCAGGAACCCACAATTCGACTCATGGCAGACGTCAGCAGGGCAACCGCATCCCCCATCACTATCGAAATCTTACGCTGCGTCGCCACGTGACGGTTCTCATGTAGGTGCTTACCCGTATTTGTGAAATAAATATAAGAAAATTATTTACCATTAATAAAAATCAATATAAAGTTCACTCACAAATCAAATAAATCAAATAAATTAAATAAATTAAATAAAAAATATCGAAATCAAGACATAGTCTGAGACAGACGGTGCCGTCCCTCAGACTTGCGGCGGGAAATGAATTTTGTTTGATTGAACCGATAACTGGAGTGGTGGAAATGCGAATTGGTGTTGAAGTGGGAGGTACGTTTACCGACCTTGTGGCTCTGGACGAGCATGGTATACGGGTCCTGAAAGTGCCTAGTACTCCACACAGTCCGGATGAAGGCGCTTTTGCCGCCTTAGTTGCAAGTGGCATTCCCCTTGATACGGTTGAAGACCTGTCGCACGGCTCAACAGTGGCGACAAATGCCGTGCTTGAGCGCAAGGGTTTTCTGACTGCGTTTGTCACTACAGCCGGGTTCCATGACATCCTATTACTGCAGCGGCACGGACGTTCCAGCATTTACGACCTTGCGTACCAGAAACCTGTACCTGTTGTAGAACGTGCGGATAGTTTTGAAGTCTCTGAGCGCACGCTGAGCGATGGTTCAATTCTCTTCAGACTTAATATCGAAGAAATCGAATCAATGCTAATTCCCGCACTGAAAGATAGAGCGTACCGGGCAGTAGCGATTTGTCTACTCAATTCTTACGTAAATCCTGAAAATGAGCGGTTGTTGCGCGCCTGTATTCAGGCCCACCTTCCTGATCTGAGCATTACATTGTCTTCAGACATTACGCGTGAGTTTCGTGAGTACGAGCGTGCATCTACGACGGCGCTCTCTGCCTATGTCCAACCGGTCATGGATCGATATGTTTCACGTTTTGCTGAAAAACTGAAAGAAGCAGGATTCAAGGGTCGATTCAGCGTCATGCAATCAAACGGCGGAAGGCTTCCGGCCGATGCAATGCGAGCAAATGCCGTTACCGCCTTGTTATCTGGACCCGCGGCAGGCGTGACGGGTGCTGCTCGGCAGGCTGCGCGTTCGGGCTACATAAATGTCATCACCCTCGATATGGGTGGGACTTCAACAGACGTCGCCGTGGTTATAGACGGCAAACCGCAACTTACAAATGAGTTTTCCATAGATGGATTGCCTGTACGGATTCCACTGCTTGACATAAATACTGTGGGTGCAGGTGGTGGCAGCGTCATCTGGATTGATGATGGCGGTATGTTGCGTGTCGGGCCTGAGTCTGCGGGTGCATCGCCTGGGCCAGCCTGCTATATGCGTGGTGGCGTGCGCCCAACCATTACTGATGCACACGTGGTGCGCGGGACCATCCAGCCAGAGAATTTCCTGGGTGGACGCATGCGTATTGATGCAACGCTGGCGCGCAAGGTGCTTGAGCCCATTGCGGCGCATTTCGGCATGACGGTGGAGGAAGCGGCAGACAGTGCCATCCAGATCGCCAATTCAAACATTGTTCGAGCCATTCAGGTGATATCGACTGAGCGGGGAACGGATCCGAGAGACAGCGTGCTGGTCGCCTACGGCGGAGCAGGCCCTCTGCATGCCCCGCAGGTTGCCCTGGATCTCGGCATTCATACGGTCGTGATCCCGCCCAACGCAGGCGTCATCTCTGCCTATGGTCTGGTGGCAAGCGATTTTATACAGTTTGAGTCGCTAACGCGCAGGGGGATGCTGGACAACAACGCAGGTCCCTGGGTCCGTGAAATCTTCGTCGAGATGCGTCAGCGTGCCATTGCCCGCGCCCAAGATATGAATCTTGGGGGTGAGCTGAAAATCAGCTTTGTCGCAGAAATGCGTTTCGTCGGGCAGGCGTTTGAAGTGTCGGTTGATCTGGCCGAATCCGAGATGGAGGGGCTGAACGCGGCAAGATTGCGCCAGCTGTTTGGTGACATGCACCAAAAACTCTTCTATTTCGGGGCTGAGGACAGTAAGCCCATTGAGTTTGTTTCATTTCGCCTTGGCCTGACTGCACCTATCGAGAATTTGCCTTTGCTCAAGGAGTCAGAAGGGCAAGCCATTGAGCCGAGAAAGATCGATATTTATGACGGCCGTGCCTGGCATCAGGCCATATTCCAGAGTCGAAGCGATATCAAGCCTGGGAAAAGCATTGCGGGGCCGGCATTGCTGGATGATCCAACTTGCACACTCATCGTACCCGCAGGGTGGGAGGCCACGCGCGATAGTGCCGACAACATGGCTCTGACCTACAAGGAGGTGCGCTGAAATGACATGCATCGCACAAACAATTACCGCAAAAGAGAACAACCTGGATCCAGTGGATCAGGCCGTGATCAGCCAGTCGCTTATTGCCGCAGCCCGAGAGATGGGCGTCAAGCTGATTCGCTCAGCGTATTCGACAATTATTCGCGAGGCGTCCGACGCATCCGCAGTTCTCTTTGACCATCTGGGAAATGTCGTGGCGCAGTCTGAACTGATCCCCATGCAACTCGGGCCTATGTCCGAGATTTTTCGGGCTTGCTCCGCCAAATACCCCATCAGCACGCTGAAAGACGGTGACTTCTACATCAGCAATGATCCATACTCTGGCGGTCAGCATTTGCAGGACGTTTTTATTTTTTCGCCGATTTTCCTGGATGGCGAATTGATCGGTTTTGCCGGGACAGTTGCCCACCATCTTGACCTGGGGGGAGGCAATCCCGGATTGACCACCGAGGCTGTCGATGTGCATGCCGAAGGGATCATCTTTCCTGCGCAGTGCTACAACCATACCCGTGACTGGGAAGGTGCCGGCAGGCTCAAACAGTTTCTCGCCGCGAATATTCGTGTGCCAGGGCAGACCATTGGTGATTTTGATGCGCAGTTTGCTGCCCAGATGGTCGGCGGGGAACGCCTGAAACAACTATGTCGAAAATATGGCACGCCGATGATTCGACAGGCGATGGCCAAGCTGATTGACTATTCAGAGACACGCATGCGTTCAGTGATCGCCGCGCTGCCCGATGGCGTGTTTTATGGCGAGGACTACGTTGATGATGACGGTATCACCGAGGAGCCATTAAAGGTCAAAGCAAAAGTAACCATCGCTGGAGATACGATCGACATTGACTTCGAAGGCACATGTGCACAAGTCTCCAGGAACCTGAATTGCCCCTGGTCCTCGACGATTGCTGCAGCGTTGACCGCAGTCAAAGCATCCCTGACACCGTCTGACATTCCGTTCAATGAAGGGCTGAAAAAACCGATTACCGTCCGCGCCCCGAAGGGCACCATTGTCAATCCCAGTTATCCTGCTCCTGTGCGTGCCAGGATGGAAGCCGCCTATCGCAGCTTTAATGCTGTACTCAAGGCTTTAGCCCAGGTTGTTCCTGAGCGGGTCATTGCAGGTGGCAATGACTCCACGATGGTCACGTCCATCTCGACCATCAAGTCTGGAAAGTATCAGGTTTACCTTGAGGTGTACGGCGGTGGATATGGCGCCTCGGCGCACAAGAGCGGTTGTGATGCAGTCGACTCGCCCTTGTCCAACTGCACCAATACGCCAATTGAAGCGACAGATATGGATTTCACTCATTTCAGAATCACGGGCTATGGCCTGATTCCCGATTCATGCGGGCATGGCAAAAATCGTGGTGGCCTTGGATTTTTCCGCAGATTTGAAGTGTTGTGTGATGACGTGAATTTCGCGATTTATGCCGACCGTTTCCGCATCAAGCCCTATGGATTGTTTGGTGGATCGGACGGGCATACAGGTGACTGTGAAGTGCTGCGTAACAACGAAGTGATCAAGATCAAGAGCAAAGATAACGTGACTTTGCAAAAAGGCGACATTCTGACCATATACACCGCGGGTGGCGGTGGATATGGATCTGCGAACGAACGCAATCCTTCTGCTGTCGCGTACGACGTGAAGCATGGTTATCTTAGCCCTGAAACTGCCCAAAAAGCGTACGGATTTTCCACTTGAAGTATTCCACCAATCAGCGTGATGTTTACGTTGCGACGACCTTACTTATGCAAGGAATTAATAATGATTAAACGTAGAGACATTCTTAAGTTTGCGGCCACTGCTCCGTTCGCGTTGACTGCTCCCGCTATTTTAAATTCGGCCCGCGCGGCGGAAGATAACGTGATCATCGGCGGGATCTGGTCCATGTCCGGTTTTGCGACCAATATTGGGACGCCACTCGATAGCGGCAGCAGGTATGCAATCGAGGCATATCGTTCGATCTTTGGCCGGAAATTGGAATACGTGCTGGCAGACGACCGCAGTGATCCCGGCCAGGCTATTCGTCAGATGCAAGAGCTGATTGCTAAGCGCGGAGTCAAGTATTTTGCGGGAAGTACGAGTTCGTCGATTGCGCTGGCAGTTGGTAAAGAGGCCTATTCCAGGAAGGCCGTCTACTCAACCGTAGGCGGGGCTGACGAGATTACCGGAAAAGACTGCAACCGTTCCATGTTTCGCTGGCCTGCCAGCACATATAGTGCGATCCATGCAACGATGCTGCCACTGATCGAGGTCAATCCCAAGGCAAAGCGCTGGTACACCATCACTGGGCAGTACACCTTTGGCGATAGCCTGCTGAACAACGTGAAGAGCGTACTCAAGGAAAAGGGACTGGAGCATGTCGGTAACAGTTACCACTCGCTTGCAGACCGCGAATTTTCGGCCATGATTGCCGGGGCCATTGCAGCCAAGCCCGATGTGCTAGTCATATGCAACTTCGGTACGCAGACGGTCGACGTGGTCAGGCAGGCGGTCAGTTTCGGCGCAAAACGTAGCATGCAGATCCTGGTCCCATGGTCAACCGGCCTGGACCAGTACCAGGCGCTTGGCCCCGATGTCTGCGAAGGCGTCTATTTTGGTGCCAACTACTGGCACACGATCGATGCGCCAGGCAACCGTGTGCTCAGAGACCTGGTTCAGAAAAAAACGGGTGGCGTACCCTCCTACATGGAGGCTGCGGGCTATGGCGCCGTGCAGATGATGCTCGAGGGTATGCGCGCGGCGAAATCCTCGAATCCGGAGCTGGTCATACCCGCAATGGAAGGGTTGAAGTACGAGGGTGTCACAGGCGAGGAAACCATTCGGCCGGGTGATCACCAGGTCATCAAACCTTACATTCTGATGAAGGGCAAGGCGCGCGCTGCAATGAAGGACAAATATGACTTTGCCGAAATTGTCGCGTCGGATAAAGCATTTGCCGCGGTTGAAGAAACTGGCTGCGTAATGCCAAAAGGCTGAGGACGTTCATGTCAGTTCAATTGGTTATGACCCAGGTCCTGAATGGCTTGGGGCTGGGAATGATCTATTTCCTGCTTGCGGCAGGATTGACGATTATTTTTGGTTTGATGCGTTTCGTAAATTTTGCGCACGGAGCTTTTTATGCCGTGGCGGCATATTGTAGCTATGCGGTCACCGCTGCAGGGGGTAACCTGGGCTGGGCATTGTTGCTTGGCCCATTGTTGACCGCCGTGCTCGCGGTTGTCACCGAAAGGCTATTGTTGCGTCACACTTACAAGCTGCAACATGAGGCGCAGATTCTCATTACCTTTGCACTGACATTACTTATTCAAGAGTTGGTGATCGTTGTTTTCGGGCCGATGGAAATGAATGTCCCGGTACCCGCTGCATTGTCCGGAATCGTATTCATCGGGCCGGTGATCTATCCGGTGTATCGCATTGCAATAGTCTTGATCGCAGTCCTGATTGCGGTGCTGATGTGGCTGTTTCTTGAACGTACACGATTCGGCGCCGTGGTGCGGGCGGGGTCGGAGAATCAGGAAATGGTTGCGCTGCTTGGCCTGAATGTGGATCGTATATTCATGGCTGCCTTCGCACTTGGCGCGGCACTTGCAGGCCTGGCCGGCGTTCTTGTCGCGCCCCTGCGGGGAGTAAGCCCCGGAATGGGCGATGAAGCGCTAGGCATTGCTTTTGTGGTGGTAGTGCTGGGTGGCATGGGGACGCTAACCGGTGCATTGATCGGTGGCCTGATCATTGGTCTTGTGCAGTCACTCATGGGTATTCTCTGGCCGGGCGGTGCACAACTGATGATTTATGCCACCATGGCGCTTGTCCTGCTGGTGCGTCCTGCCGGCCTGATGGGGAGAGAATAATGCATGCCGCAACAACACCGCGCTTTATCGGTCCAATGCTGTGGGTTGCCGTAGCAGTTGTCGTGATGCCGCTTGTGCTTCAGTCCACTTCGCTGGCCACGGAGGTACTCGTTTTTGCACTTGGTGCGTTAAGCGTCACTTTTCTCGCCGGCCAGATCGGATTGCTGTCATTTGGACAGGGGCTGTTTTTCGGCATCGGGGCATATGGCTCCGGCATGCTTGCCAAACTGCTGAGCGTAGGCACTAGTGGGTCTCTTCTCGTTGGAATGCTTGTAGCCGCAGCGGTCGGATGCGTTGTTGGTTTCATGATCACACACAGGAAGGGTGTGAGTTTTGTGATGCTGACCCTGGCATTTGCCCAGATGGGGTTTTTTATCATGACCATGTTCAGTTCGGTGACGGGTGGTGAAAATGGCTTGCTCGATATCCCGAGAACACCGCTTCTGGGTGGACTCTTTCCGCTCCATGATGGATACACCATCTATGTTTTTATAGCTTTCGTTTACCTGATTGCGCTGATGGCCGTTTGGCGTGTGGTGCACTCTCCGGCCGGCAGTGTCTTGGCAGGAATACGCGAAAACGAGAGCCGGATCCAGGCGCTTGGCTATAACGCTCGACGGTACAAGGCCTTCGCATTTGCGTTTGCCGGTGCGATTGCGGGTCTCGCGGGTAGTCTGCACACAACCTTTCTCGGTTTCGTTCCTCCCAACGTGATCCAGCTGGAGATGAGCCAGCAATTGCTGGTCATGGCCATTATCGGGGGGACTGGCTCGCCGTTTGGCGCCTTGCTGGGCAGTATGTTTTATGTGGTGCTGAGCAATGTGATCGCCAGCTTCTGGCCCCGATGGATGATCATCATTGCACTGTTGCTCGTCACCGTGGTGCTATTTTTGCGCGGTGGATTACTGGAAATTGGCCAGACAATTCAGAAAAAATTACTCAAGAGGACGTCCCGGTGACCAGCCCTATCCTCGAAGCGAAAAATATCAGCAAGCGATTTGGAGATTTCCGTGCCCTTTCGGATATGTCCATTGCTCTGCGACCGCGCACCGTGCACGCCTTGATCGGTCCCAATGGGGCCGGAAAGACCACATATTTCAATATTCTCTCGGGTGTCATGCGCCCGACGAGCGGCGAAGTGATATTTGAAGGCAAGCCGGTTACGCCGCTTCAGATCCATGAACGGTTACATCGCGGGATGGCGCGGTCATTTCAAGTGACCAATATTTTCCAGTCGTTCACTGTCCACGAGAATGTCCGGCTGGCTGTCCAGGCCGTAATAAAAAGCGAACCGGCAGTTTTTTGGCGCGGCCTTTCCAGCCGTGCGTCAATACAGGATCGTGTTGAAGCGTTGCTGGATCTGACGGGCTTGCAGGGTGCTGCCGGTAAACGCGCTGGGGATCTCTCGCATGGCGCTCAGCGCACACTTGAAATTGCGATGACGGTCGCCTCAAAGCCGAAGCTGGTTTTTCTTGATGAGCCACTTGCTGGCATGAGCATTGATGACATTCATCGCAGCAAACAGCTCATTCACTCGCTCGCGCGCGACATGACTGTTGTCCTGATTGAGCACAATATGAATGTGGTGATGGATATCTCGGACTGCATTACGGTCATGGCACAGGGCCGCAAGATTGCCGAAGGCACACCAGATCAGATCCGCGCCGAGGAAACTGTGCGAAAAGCATACCTTGGGAGCAGAGGATGAGTGCCAGACAACCCTTGCTTTCAGTGGAAGCCTTGCAGGGCTGGTATGGCAAAAGCCATATTCTGCAGGGCGTGAATTTTGATGTGTGCGAGGGAGAACTTGTCACGCTTCTGGGTCGAAATGGTGCGGGCAAAACCACGACACTCCGTGCGATTACTGGTCTTCTCCCGCGGGTGGAGGGTGCCGTCCGTTACGGTGGCAAGGAACTGATTGGTCTCGCTCCACACGTAATCGCTCGGAGTGGCGTTGCGCTTGTCCCGGAAAATCGAGGGATTTTTGCCGGTCTGACCGTGCAGGAAAATTTGTCGATTGCGATACGTCGCCATTCAATTTGGACAATGGCGCGCGTGCGAGAATTTTTTCCGGAACTGGAGCATCGCCTGAATACCCCCGCCGGCAAACTGTCTGGCGGCGAGCAGCAGATGCTGACAATTGCCCGTGCTTTGCTGACGGGCCCGCGGGTTTTATTGCTGGATGAACCCACGGAGGGCCTGGCTCCAGTCATTGTGGAGCGACTTGTTTCGCTGTTCAGCCATCTCAAGACAGAAGGGCTTGCCGTTGTGCTTGTGGAGCACAATTTTGAAATTTGCCTCACGGTTGCAGATCGTCATTTCATTATCGACGGCGGCGAAATTGTATGGACCGGAGACTCGGACTCGCTTGCGAACGCTGAAGATGTCATTTCACGTCACCTTAGCCTGGAGAATGTTTGATTTTGAGTACTCAAATGGATATTGCCGAGAAGTTGTCCAGTGGCATTGGTCAGAAGCTTCGCCAGCGTCGTAAAGTGAGGCAAATGTCGCTCAAGGACGTCGCCGAAAAGGCGAACGTATCGATTGCGTTTCTGAGTCAGATTGAACGCAACCTGTCGATTCCCTCTCTGCGTACGCTCGATAGTATTTGTGCCGCGCTGGACATGCCGATCGGCTGGCTTTTTGGCCGTGACGGAAAGATTGCGCCCCCAGAGGAGGAATTCATTGTTCGTGCCGACGCAAGGCGCAGACTGGATTTTATGGGCATGACTAAAGAAATACTTTCATCTGATAGTGTCACGTCTTTTCAATTAATGCGTTTTGTCATTTATGCCGATGGCCAGATACATGACAGTCCGATTCGGCAGTTGAACGGCGCCAAGGGTGGAATGGTGCTGGCGGGGCAATTCGGACTTGAATTGAACGGATGCAAATACCTTCTTGATCGCAACGATTCGTTTTCCTTTGCAATCGGAGCGCCTTTTCGGTTCTGGTGCGCAGGAAGCGAGGATTGTGAAATTATCTGGGCCGTGACCCCAGCTGTGTACTGATGAATTTCTGGTTTCAAAATACTTTTAGATAGAGGATTTAGGGTGTCGAACACATCTTGTCTGCTGAGCGGGTTGCGAGGAAGCTTTGATCATTCGTTATGGTCACATACATCACCTCTACCTGAGCCCTTCCCATCGTTACAAAGCTCTGTAAATATCGACGTCTTGGTCATTGGTGCCGGCTATACAGGACTCACAGCTGCCATTGAATTACTAGAGCGCAACATTGAGGTTGCCGTGATCGACGCGCAGGAACCTGGCTTTGGTGCGTCGGGCCGCAACGGTGGCCAGGTGATCCCCTTCATGAAACATGATCCAGCAACACTGATGGCGATGTTTGGTGACGAGGTCGGGCGAAGCATCATCGACCTGACCCTCCGTTCAGCTGATACGGTATTTGATCTGATTCGTCGTCACAATATCGACTGTGATGCCGTCCAGACGGGTTGGATTCAAGGCGGACGCAGCAGCGCCAACAAAACGACACTGCTGAATCGCTCTGATATATGGGCACGGGCTGGCGCTTCAGCCCGCTGGCTTGATACTGAAGATATCAAGGTGTTGTCTGGCAGCAGCTATTTCAATTTTGGCTGGTTCTTGGAGGGAGGCGGCAGCGTGCAGCCCCTGAAATATGCGCGTGGTCTTGCCGATGTGGTGCGACGACTTGGTGGCTCAGTCTATGTGAAATCCCCTGCCATTCGCATGTCGGTGAGCGGCAAAAAATGGAGTGTTTCAACGCCGGGCGGAGAAATTCTGGCCAATAGAGTTGTCCTTGCCACCAACGGGTACACAACGAATTTATGGCCAGGCCTCGAACAATCCACTGTTCCTGTCTATTCTATGCAAGTTGCTACGGAGCCCTTGGCTCTGGATGACGGGGAAGAAATTCTTCCCGGCGGGCAAACAATGACGGATACGCTGCGCCTTGTCCATTATTTCAGAAGGGACGCACAGGGAAGATTTGTCATCGGTGCACGCGGTCCATTCAAAGATATCCTGAATCAAGGCGATGCCCGGTACATTATTGCCAAGGCCCGGACGATATATCCACAACTGAAAAATGTTGATTTTCCATTCCTCTGGTCTGGTCGGGTTGCAATGACTGCTGACTACTTGCCGCATCTTCATCATTTGGCCCCAGGGGTCACTGCGTTGGTCGGGTTCAACGGGCGCGGTGTTGGGATGGCCACAACTCTTGGTCGGGTCCTTGCTGCAGCCTGTCTTGATAACAGAAAGCAGACGTTGCCTTACCCCACGACCGCACTCAATCCAATTCGGTTTCACGGACTCAACCAGATCGGTGTAAGGCTGATGATTGCGTACTACCGCGTTCTTGACCGAATTTCTTGATTTACCCAAGATATATCAATGACATATCAATGCTTAACTCTATTCTCAGGCAAAAAAATGACAGACACCAGGAAAGATGTGCCGCTATTTACACCGATTAAATCCCGTGGAGTCACGGCAAAGAATCGCATTGTGATTTCACCCATGCAGCAGTATTCAGCAGGAAACGATGGAAAACCTACAAGCTGGCATCTCAGTCACCTTGAAAAACTTGCCATTGGTGGTGCCGGGATAGTATTTACCGAAGCGCTCGCGATTGAAGAGCAGGGCCGAGCGACCCATGCGGATCTCGGCATCTGGAACGACGCACAGGTTGAAGCTCTGAAGCCGATTGCGGAAGCAATATCTCGTCATGGCGCGCTGGCCGGCGCGCAGCTTATTCATGCGGGACGCAAGGCCAGTGTTCAGGTTCCGTGGGACGGCTATCAATCTCTCAATGCAGAAAATGCAGCAAGGGGCTTGGCACCATGGCCCACCGTTGCGCCCTCGGCCATACCTGCCAATCCAGGCTGGCAAGTCCCCAAGGCCCTGACGATTGACGAGATCCGACGTCTTCGCGATGCCTATGGAATTGCGGCACGACGCGCAGCACAGGCAGGTTTTCAGGCCCTAAACGTCCATGGCGCTCATGGTTACCTGATACATAGTTTTTTGTCACCCCTGGCCAATCATCGAACGGACGAATATGGTGGTGACATTCAGGGAAGAATGCGGTTTCCCCTGGAAGTTGCAGAGGCCGTGCGTGCCGAGTGGCCCTCGAACTTGCCCATTTTCTATCGTCTTTCATGCATAGACGATCTTGATGGCGGCTGGACGCTTGACGACACTGTTGTCCTGTCGCGCGAGCTTGGGGCGCGTGGTATAGATGTCATTGATTGCTCGTCCAGAGGGTTGGCAGAGCGCGGAACACTGTCACCTGGACGTGAGCCTGGATTCCAGGTGCCATTTGCTGAACGCGTGCGTAAAGATACAGGTCTTTCGACAATGGCTGTTGGGTTGATCACCAAAGCAGATTTTGCAAATGACATTGTGGCGTCCGACCGCGCCGATTATGTAGCGATTGGTCGTGAGTCACTGATCAATCCGCATTGGCCGCTGCATGCAGCAGTTGAGCTGGGCTTTGATCCCGATTATCAAACTTGGCCACAACCGTATGGGTGGTGGCTGTTGAGACGTGATCGCGCCGCAGCACGCGGGCGCTAGGAACGAGATTATTTGTTTAATTTGCTCCCAATGAAATGGATTTAAAAAATGGAAAATACAGCGATGGATGTACATGGAATTCGTTTCGGTGATGAAACCGTTCCGCCCAGCGAGGTGCGTGCCCCGGCTAATACGCTGGTTCGAGGCAATCCACTAAAGCGTTCCTGGCAATATCTGGATGTTTCCGATTTAGGGGTGTACTCAGGGATCTGGACGTGCGAGCCAGGTGCTTACGAAATCAATCAGGCTGAGAATAAAGTCGAAGTCTTTCATATTCTTGAAGGCCAGATCGCAATGGTGGCCAAAGATGGTCACCGGGTTGAATTCAAACCGGGTGATACGGGTGTGATACCACAGGGATTTCGTGGCGTATTGGATGTGATGGAATCCGCTCGAAAACTCTATGTCGTAACGCAGAAAATCTGACAGGGTCGCGTATTGCTCACTGTTCTAAAACGCATGGAACTTCAGCGTCATGCTCGACTGTTTCTGTTGTTGGCTGGTGGGCTACTTGGGCTGAGATCTGAGCCAAACTGGACTGCAGCGACAGCTTCATTGATCTCCGGAGAAAACGCTTTGAAAGCGAACGCTTGGTTGGACTGTTTTCTCGCGACGCTGGGCGTGAGCGCTACAAGGTGGCGGACCGCCTTGTGAGGCGCAGATGCCGGCTCGTACGATCCAACACAAGCCTGTCGATGGCTTCACGTACTGGTCCTTGTGCAAGTTGGCCGCTGGGCTTGGCGGGTAGTATGTCGCATATGACGATGGTCTGGATTTGGGTCAAGCATGGCATCAAGCCCCATTTGCTCGAAGGTTACGTCACCTCAAACAATCGGGGCGTTGAGACCAAGACCGCTAATGTGATTGGGCTGTATCTGAACTCGCCTCAGAACACGGTCGTGTTTAGTGTCGACGAGTTCCTGGCGATTCACTAACAACACTTATGGGTATTTTTTATGAAAACTTATAATCATTTTATCGGTGGCAAATATGTCGAACCTGTAGGGGGAAAATGGATTCAGAGCATTGATCCCTTTCTTGGAAAACCTTGGGCAAAGATTCCGCAGGGCTGCGCGCAGGACGTGAATCGCGCTGTTGAGGCCGCCTCGACAGCAATGCGCCAGGGCCGCTGGTCAAGAGTGACCGCTACCGAACGCGGGAAACTCATGGTGCGCCTGGCGGATCTGGTCGCCCGGAATGCGGAGCGCCTGGCAGAGCTTGAGGTACGGGATAACGGGAAACTGCTCACCGAGATGCGCGGACAGCTGAATTACCACCCTGAATGGTGGCGCTATTATGGTGGGCTTGCCGACAAGATTGAAGGGGCGGTCATGCCTATCGACAAGCCAGATATGTTTGCTTTTACTAGATCGGAGCCCATTGGTGTGGTTGGCGCATTGACGGCCTGGAATTCGCCGCTGCTGTTCATCGCTTGGAAGTGTGCTGCGGCAATCGCTGCGGGCTGCGCTGTCGTTGTCAAACCGTCTGAGTATGCCTCTGTTTCGACGCTTGCATTTGCCGAACTGACAAAAGAAGCTGGCTTCCCGGACGGCGTGTTCAACGTCGTCACAGGCTATGGCGCAGAAGCGGGCTCTGCGCTTGTCGATCATCCGGATGTCGCCAAAATTACGTTCACCGGTTCTGATGCAACCGGGGCGCTTATTTACGCTCAGGCAGCAAGGACAATGAAGCGCGTATCCCTTGAGCTTGGCGGCAAATCCCCGAACATTGTGTTCGCGGATTGTAACCTCGATAAAGCCGCATCCGGCGTGATCTCAGGCATTTTTGCCGCCACCGGGCAAACTTGTATCGCCGGCTCTCGCCTGCTGGTGCAAAACTCCATCAAGGAGGAGTTCACCAAGCGTGTGACTGTACTTGGCGCATCAGCCCGAAAAGGCAATCCGATGTCACCGGATACCAATATCGGGCCGGTAACAACCCCAGTGCAATACAAGAAAATTCTCGACTATATTGAGATTGCAAAATCAGAAGGTGCTCGGTGCATCCTAGGCGGCGGGTCTGCTAACTCTCCAGAACTGTCTGGTGGTCAGTTTGTGGAACCCACGATTTTTACGGATGTCACTCCCGGGATGCGCATTGCTCGCGAAGAGGTTTTTGGCCCGGTGCTGTCCATTATAGGCTTTGACGACGAGACTGAAGCAATTGAACTGGCTAACGACACGACCTATGGCCTTGCGGCAGGCGTCTGGACTGAAGATATTGGCCGTGCGATGCGCATGTCATCTGCGCTTAAGGCCGGCACAGTCTGGGTCAACACGTATCGCGCCGTCAGTTATATGATGCCTTTCGGTGGAATGAAACACTCGGGGATCGGAAGGGAAAGCGGTATAGAATCGATTCGGGGGTTTCTGGAAACAAAAAGCACATGGATCTCGTACGCACAAAGCGCTCCCGCTAATCCATTCATTATGCGTTAGCTGTTCGATTCCACTCGGATCTCTAAGAAACACTAAAGTTATCGTGCCTTTCCTTCCCAGACACGCCGAGGTGAGCCACCCTAGCCCTCTTCGAAGCTGACAGAACATAAACAATGGGATGGACGCTTCCACCCTGAACGGCATGTAGCAGTAAAAAATCAACACATGGCCACCCACTTTGAGTGGTTTTTTCTTTGCCTCCTGGTATTTGATTGGAGGCCATTCTTTTGGTCAGAATGTGTCCTTCTTATTCGCCTGAAAAAATTATAGGCCAAGTCTAGAACGCTGGAAATCCCTTGCCTGCGAGGGTTACAAGCTATATTTATGTGCGGGCAATGTCCCCATGAGATGTCAATGCCGAGGCGATGAGGGTGCCACAAAACTGTTTCTTTCTTTAACCTTTCGGCCCATCCATAGCGGTGACAAACTCGGCAGTTTACGTGCGCGACTACTTTAAATAATCACGGTTTTGGCTGACACTTGTAATGTCTATCTTGATACCAATGGCATTACATAATGAACGCAACTGTAATACAAAAACTTGTCGGGCTTGTCGTGTTATCGCAGGCTCGCGATCTGACCCAAGAATCAGTCTGGCTGCCCCGTGGGTGTGCAAGCCGGTCGTAGCCAGCGAACCAAAGAAGGCCACGGCACGTGGTCGGGCACAAATGTCTTGAGGGCTCGATAATAAAAGTGTAGTAAGTACACATTTATGCACAATATCTACTATAGGTTATAGCTCTGGGAGCTTTTTATGACGTCGTATACAATTCTTCGGGCCGAGAAACTTAAAAGCTTTGGGAACATTGGCGGCTCTTTGTCACACAATTACAGAGCTCGCGAGACGCCCAATGCCGACCCCCATCGCACGTACAAGAATAAAAATTCGATGCGTGGCCCCGATGAGGTCATGGCGGCTATCAAAGCCCGCCTGCCCGAAAGGCGGCGTAAAGACGCAGTTCTGTGCATAGAGTACCTAATCAGCTGCAGCCAAGGCGCGCTAATAGGCGACAAAGCGTATCTGGCTTATTTGGAAGATGCATTGCGGTGGCTCAAAGAGCGCCACGGGAAAGACAATGTGGTCGCAGCCAGCGTTCATTTTGATGAGACCACGCCTCATTTGATCGGGTATGTGGTGCCGCTCAAAGACGGCAAATTGAATGCCAAGGCTTTTCTGGGCGGGCGCCAGGTCCTATCCAAGATGCAGACCGATTTCGCTAAAAAGGTGGGAGAGCGCCACCATTTGGAGCGAGGCATCGAACGCAGCACGGCCAAGCATACGAGCATCAAAGAGTGGTACGGCCTAGTTAATCAGGCCACACGATCGATCAAAATCCCGTCATTTGCTGTTCAACCAAGAATCAAAAAGAAACGGTCTTTGTTGCCCGATATCATCGAGACGTCGGATGAGGTGGCTGATCGGCTAAATAGGACCTTAGACAAACTCCTCAAGCCGATTTTGGCCAGGGCGAAGGTGTTGGCGTTTCAGAAAAAAAAGGCTGATGAAATTCGCGACCTGGTGACGCTCGCCCAGCGCCGTCTGGCGGATGCGGAAGGGCGGATGCGTAGGGTCGAACAGGAGTCATCAAGATTTCGTGAGGTTTACGAGGTGCTGACGCCTTCTGAGCAAAAGGATCTGGTGCAATTGGCCCAGAGGAACCTGAAAATCAGGCAGCGGTGCGAAAAAATTCTGTCGGCGGCATGCAACAATTTTCGCGAGTCGGTAGCTAGATTTGTCGCAAAAGCAAAAGATGCTTTGTCGAGGGTTAGGGGACGCTGGTGGGATGTCAGATGGAGCGATCTGGAGCACGCTTATATGCAAGCGGAGAGGTTTCTGACTAGCGAAAGGGAGGCGTTAAAAGTGATTTTGGAACACTCTCCGGGGCAAGCCAATGCGTCCGCAATGCAGGCAGCCGAGATCATTGAGGCGGCTGTTGAAAAAGAATCTCAAAATACGGAAGGCGCTCCCTCGGCCAGCGAGCCGGCGCAACCGGCCGGGCACCTACACTTCAAAGATAGCGGATGACAACTGGGCGCCTACAGCCTTATAGTCGGGGCGGTCGCTATGCAGTCAAGTATTCGGAAGCACGTATTCGTCGTCCTCCTGAACGCCCCGCGATCTATAAAAAGATGCAAGCTGTGTCGCACCGTATGCTTGATCGGTATATGCCGACGTAGATCCAAAGGCAGCCCTTGGCGCATAGGCTGCTGACTCACGAGTAGCTTTCCGGCAGGCATGACGATTTCCGTGGACCGCCTCCCCATCCACCAAAGGCCTCCTCAGCCAGTAAGCCATCAGTCAAGGCGTTCTTGGGTTGTGTGCCCAGAAAAACCACTACACCCAGGATCGGAATGGTTATTGATGCCCGCCTTGCAGGGTCAAATAGGACGAGAGTGCCGTTTCGCCGCACGGCCATCATACCGACATCATGACGATGTGGCTGTAAACTGAGATGGTCATGGGAGGCCCGTATCGATTAGTAACTCAGAGGCTGCTCCACCATCGGGTAAGATTTGCGTCCTGGAGACCACTTAATGATAAGCATCCCCGACCTATATGCAAAGCGTAGATGCTGAAATGCCGGCGTATGTGGTTCTGCGCGAAATTTGCCAACAAATGGACTTGGAAGCGCTTGCCAAACGGATTTACGTCCACCCCCACGATGCATCAGTTGTCACGAAATCGGTGCATGGATTTATTGCCGTAGCCAAACAATCGGGCGTGAATTTGCGGGAATTTTCTGAATGGACAGGTGCCGCCGATGCCTTTGTCGCCACGAGGAAAAGCAAAGGTTTCGTCGTACTGGAATGTGTCGCCAATTCCAAGGGAAGGGAATTCGACCACGTGATTTTGCCGTTTCTAGGAAACGAGGAGTTCCCGAGCGCCATGAACCCTCGCAAGGAAGAAGAAAACTTGTTTTATATCGGCGCCACGCGCGCCAAGTCGCGCCTGACCTTGGTGTCGCCCATTGAAAAGCAGAAGCGCAGCCCCTTCTCGTATTAACCAGTTTCAGTATTACGCTCGCGCCTCCGTGGTCGTGGGCTTCACCTTATGGTTGGTTATTTTGGCTTGCCCTTTGTCATGAGCTTGTATTTGCAGCAGCAGCGCGGTCTGTCGGACATGGATATTGGCACGGTTTTTCTGCCAATGATGTCGAGTGGCCTCTTTCTAACGCCATTCAGCGCACGCTTGGTTGAACGATTTGGTGCCAGAGCTCTGATCGTCACCGGCCTTGCCTCGATGACACTTGGGTTAACCGCAGTGACAACCCTGTCTGCGAATACGCCGGTGTGGCTCATCGCCATACAGATGCTGCTGGTGGGGCTGGTCGGCCCATTGGTTGCTCCCCCCATCACGACGGTGCTGCTCAGCAGCGTACCGGCTGTGCTAGTTGGCACAGCGGGTGGCGTCTTCAATACCAGCCGTCAAATAGGTGGTGCATTGGCAATGGCCGCTTTCGGAGCCTTATTGGTTCAATCGTCCAGCCTTATGGCAGAGCTGCATGCCAGTCTTCTGATAGCGGAGGGTATCTCGTCAGCCACAGTTTTCGCCTGCCTCTGTCTTCGATCGCTTGGGCCAGAGAGGTTGATGCACGCTCCAATATCGAAGGTATCTTCGCTCATCTGAATCACTAGAACACCTCCGAATCCACGGTTCAACCCGAAGGACACTGTCCAAACTAGGGGGAAAGATCACGAGTGCCGCTGGAAAGATCGGTACCTATACCTATCTGTCCACTCTCGAAACCAGTAAAAGACCCCAGCGCGAGCGTAATCAATTCATCATCCGATTAGGACTCAATGCGGCCTACGCCAATACACTCGCCAAACTCAGTTCTTATCGACCCCGGTGCGAATGAACCTGACAACCTTACTTTCGACTCGGACGATCCCCGTCAACTCATGCAAACAAAGTTTTCAATAACGTTGCGTGCAATCAAATTCCCCCGCCATTACCCGCTCTCCTTGTATGCTCGTGACCCCTCTAAAACCAACGCCATAGGTTCGAAACCTCATTTTCGCCTCCCAGTTGCTATAGTCTCGACTGTCATGGTGATGGCCATGAAATACCGCTTTCACCCCCATCACTTGTGCCAGCAAATCAATGGCCTTGAATCCGTGAGGATGACAGGAAGGCGCCTCATGGGCCACAAGAATATCCGCCTCTTGATCAGCGAGCCGGTCGACGACCTCGGGGAAGATCGTGGACAAATGCTTCAGGGCTTTCCCCGTCACGTTGGCCGAGTCGCGAAGCCGGGGCGGTGTTGAGGCTTTCAACCTGGCAAGATAGTCCCCGTAGCTTCGCACCGCCGGCTTTTGATGGGTCGCGGCCACGCCGTCCGGATACCAGACCTCGCCTCGGAATACGCCACCCAGCCCGGCCACCCGCACCCCTTCGATCTGAACCACGCGTCCGTCCAGGCAGCGGTGCCAAGAATCCTGTAGATGGTCCCAACTGCGCTGACGATTCGTATCATGATTACCATGGATGAACCACACGCCGATGCCCGCCTCGGTGAGCGGACGAATCTCGTCTTCAAAGGGGCGCTGCGCCTCGATGTCACCCAAAAAGACCACAGTCGCCGTCGCATCGCCTCGTGGCTTGATAGCGGGCAGCACATGGCCGATGCGCCCGTGCACATCACCCAGGAAATAGATCATGTCGTCGCTCTTTTCGTCGTTTTACCCAAGTTACCGTTTAAGTTCAGATCGTCAAGGCTCATCATCACGCCCCCATGGCTCAAGCCACTGTTGGACCTCCTCGTGGCAGAGCACCAACAAGCAGGTGGTGGGCTTGCGCGCATAAGCTCCACGGTCAATGAACAGGTGCGAGGCATGTAGCACCAACTTTTTCAGCGGCGTGTGGCCCACGTAGGTCAAGGACAACCCCGCATGCGTGGGCTGATGGCTCACCAGCAGCTTGCCCGCGGGGGTGTCCTGTTCCGTTGATTGTGCCGACTTGACCTCCCCCACCAGCCGTCGGCCCCAGATAAGAGCCTCGGTCATGGCCGATAGAACGTCGTCGGTCAGGTCATCGTCAGTCAGAACCCGCTTAGGCGCTGGACTGTCGCCTCCGACCCGACGGTTGTACCAGGTGTTGGATTCGTCCAGGCGGCCGGTCATGAGCTCCGCATGCGCCACATGGAATTGAGTCTCCCCTTCACCCACCGTGATCACATAAGGCAGGGCCACGACGCGCGGCAGCAGGTCACGGGTGAGTTCCCGTTCGGCCTCCACACCCAGATCATGGACCCAGCCTCCGCCATTCTGAAAAAACAGCGTCGCGGCGCTATTGGAGGCATAGGGCATCACGACCCGATACAGGTAGTCGACCAGCATGTCTTCGTGGTTGCCGCGCACGGCGTAAAACCACGGCTCGCGCAACAGGCGCAGGCACCCCATGGAGTCCGGGCCCCGGTCGGCCAGATCCCCCACGGAAAGCAGTCGATCTTTAGCCGTGTCGAACCCCACGCGGGCCAATTCCGCGTGCAGCAGATCGAGGCACCCGTGCAGGTCCCCGACGATAAAGTCGCGCCCGGTCGTATTGGCCGGCAGGCGTTGGTGAAAAGTAGGCATACGCATTCTTCTTTCGAGTTGTACACCGACCTGTCTTCACAGAGACCTTCTGTCGAGACAGGCCGGTGCGGGTTAATGCATCGTGTACAGCGCTGCGTCCGCGTCGCGCCCAAAGAGGTCCAGCAGAGCGCGACGCATCTCGCGTGGAGCCAGGCCCCGCAGCAAACCTAATTGCCGCGGCGTGACGGTCAGGACACCGGCCGGCAAAGCCCAGGACCGTTCCAGGTCGCCCAGCAGGCCCTTCACGATGCCCTCGGCATGCTCGGGACCGGGCGCGGGGAAGAACACCGGTCGCAGTCGAGACAACAAAGGCTTGGCCAGGGCGCTTAGCGAATTGCTGGTCGCGATATACAGGCAATGCGACAGATCGCACTCGGTCATCAGGTAAATATCCTGATACCTCCGGGCGTTGCCGGGTTCGAGCAAATCCAGCAGAGCCTCCTGGGGGTCACCTCCGTTGCCGTACGCCGCATGCGCTTTATCCACCTCATCCAGAATAAAGAGCGGGTTGGCGATCTTTGTTTGCTGGATAAACTCGACCATGCGCGAGGCACGATTGCTCGCCCACCCGCGGGTCACGCCTTTCAGGACCTTGGTGTCGGTCGCACCCGCCAGGTTGATGACCGTGTTGGGTGTTCCGAGTAAATCGCTCAAGCGCTGCGCGAACCGCGTCTTACCCGTCCCCGGGGGACCTACGAGCAGGACCGGAGCCATGCCTAGACGTACCACGCCGTAACGCCGGCGGGCGATCAGATCGCTCATGACCACCGCGATCGCCTCCTCCGCCCACGGGAATTCGTCTGTGAGCGTCGCTCGCAGGTCGTAGAGCTTCGCCAGAGCGGGAAACGTGGTGAACGCCATGGGCTTGCGCAAGACCTCGTACTGTTTGAGGTACTCGGACTCCCCCCGTTCGCTGGAGCTGGGGATGACGCCCGGCACGATCACCACCTGATCCTGGCCCCGGGGGGCGCAGCGTACGGGCGTCCGCGTCGTGCCGAACGAGACCCGATTCTGCTCCAGGTCGTCCAAGCGCACGTAGACCGCGAGCTGCTGCTCGACCAACGCCGTGCGATAGGCCTCCGGATCCCGCGCGTGCTGGGGCGCGGCCTCGATGAGACGATTCCACAGGGGTTTGATCCAGGCGAGCGCCTCGCGGCGTTGGACGATAGGCAAGACGGACTCGGACAAACGCCGGGTGGGCAGAAGCGTCAGGTAATTGACCACGCAGGCCAAGGCGCACCCAAACGTTTCGGGTCCCCAGCCACTAAAGCGGCGTTGTACGTGGCGTAGCGTCACGCGTGCGCCCAGGTACCACGCGTGGGCGACCTCGTGGCTGATCCCGCAGAACAGGCGCGACGCCGGTCCCTCGGGTTCCACCAGCCGGGGGAGCGGATCCTCATTGAAGTTGAACGCGATCCTTTGACCTTGCCTTGCCAAAAGCATATTAGCCAGCGCCAAGGCACCCTCCACGCTGTTGAGCTGGCGCGCGAGGCGAAACCATTCGTGCGGTTGGCTGCTGCCGGCCACACTCTGGGCGGTGGGGAAGCGGTCCTGCACGAACCGTCCTAGTGCCACGGCGGCGGCTGCGCGAACGTGGCGCGCCTCGTGCCGGTCGGCCACCACCATGAGGGACCGTTTGACCTCCATCAAAGGAGGTGCGCACGGCTCCTGGCTGCGGTAGAGGAGCGTCAAGAAATCATCGCCAAAGAAATTCTTCAAAGGCGCGTCGGGCGGGTTCGCCGCGGGTGCGTCTTCGCCCAAAATATGCGCGCACGTTTCGGGGTCGAGAAATTGGGCCAAATGGGCCGTAAATTCATCGTGGTTCATGATGATGCTTTCCATTCATCTTTCGTTATGGGTCGGTACGGCATGCGGAGCAGAGGGTGCTTAACCAACCGCCGCTGTCCTCTACGGCGCTGCGGCGTCCACACCGTTCGCAGACGTGGGCACAGGTGGCCGCCGCCAAGTCGACCGCTTCTCGCAATTCGGCGGCCGTTTCGTCGTCCGCGCCATGAAGTTCGTAATAAAAGCGCAAGCCGCCAAACTTCTCTTTGACTTGCCGAACCTCGATCGACGCGCCTGGAGTGTCTTGCAGGATCGTGTCCAGACGCGCGCAAAGCATGGCGATAATCTGGCTCCAGCCATCGCCAAGCTCAAAGCCCCAGGGCAGAGGGCCCTTGGGAAAGAGGCGTGGATAGGTGGTAGGTAAAGCGTCCAGACGAGCACGGGCCTCGGACATGATGTTCTCCGATTTGAAAACGAAAAGGGACAGAAACAGGCGACCGTGATCAGGCGGCCTGGGAAAGCGTTATTGAGGCGGCATTCGCCAACGTAACGAGGTGAAGGTGGATCGCATAAAAACTCCGATTATTTTTAATAGAGACGACGCTTCTAATGCAAGAAGCCCCGCTGGGAGCGGGGCTTCTTGACGGCCTACCAAAAATAGTAGCGTCAGATCCCCGCGCGCACGGACGCTATCACCGCGATAGCGGTGATCGTCATGGTGATAGGTGGATTGAGCCAGTAGCGATTCATGATGGGTCTCGATGAAGGGGTGAAGCGACGTTGAGAACACTTTCTCTACGCATGCTTATAGCCTATCAAAGAGCGGAGCATGCGCGCAAGCGAAAATCGACAAAGGCGGTAGAAAAAAATGAAACTGTCGTATAAAAACACGTGTAAGTATTTGAATTGATGGACTATTCATCCCGTAAAAGCTCACCTTTCATCCTGTAGAGGCTCACCGGTAGCGAGTCAGAAAGCCTGATACTGAGGCTGTCAGAGCTTGCGCGTCCACGCCCGGCCGTCGGTATCTACACATAGGCGACAGCCGTGGCAACGGGCCTAAACGGTTCAGTGTGCCTGAATGGTTGTTTTCTCATCGACACCGAACGCGACCGCGTTCTGAGGTGAGTTCAGACCGGGTCGGCTTTAAAGACTTGGGCCCATGGCTCAAGTGGCTCCTTTCCAACGTCGATAGCTTTATCCAAATACGTTGTGCCATCTTCAGTGAAATAGGTCACGAAACAATGCTGTTGGCCAGGATCGTTGGCCGTCCAAATTTCTCTAAGGTTGCTAAGCTGCCAGCCCAATTCAGCTTTTAATCCACCATCCTTCAACATCGCGATTTGAAAGATCTTCCCATGTGTGTCTTGTTTTATATAGTCGCAAAGTTCCATCAAATCCGATAATGTCCAGACCAAATCCGTTCGTTTCGACACACCCTGGAGATTTGTCGCTTGATAACTCACCAAAAAATATGGACAGTTTAAGTGCAGGCTAACAAGGCTCCACCCCTGGTGCGCTGATGTTAGCAAGGGATGATTGTGGCTATTTATTCTATTGAGTTCGTGAGTAGTAAACATGATAGGCGATCGGTCAGCTTATAAATGAATACGTAAGCGTCATGTGAAGGCCGCCTAGTCGCGGCGTTTGAAACAGTTCAAAGTGGTGCCCACCAAAAGTAATGGGGATCACTATGTCTACAAGTGAAGTGGGGGTTTCAAACCGCAAGGGTCGGCCCAATTATCCGCGCGCTTACAAACGCGAAGTGGCGATGGCTGCGTGTACGCCTGATGTCTCGGTAGCCAAAGTGGCCTTGGCCCATGGACTGAACACCAATATGGTGTTCAAGTGGCGTCGGGAACTTCGTGCCGGAGTGTTCGGCGACACCGAAGGCTGCGCGCTGATGCCGGTAACGCCACCACCGATCCAAGCGGCGCTATCGGGCACCGATCAGGCCAGGCCGGAACCCGACGACACAGCGTTGGAGATGGGCGGGCGCATCGAGATCGAACTGAATGGGGCACGTGTGCGTTTGCACGGCAAGGTCGATCCCATCCAGCTGCGTCTGGTATTGCGCTGCCTGATGCCGGTATGATTGCGCCGCCTTCTGGTACACGCATCTGGCTGGCCGCCGGGGTAACAGACATGCGTCGCGGCATGAATGGCTTGGCTGCGCTCATTCAAACAACGCTGGAGCACGATCCGTTCTCGGGCCATGTCTTTATCTTCCGTGGTCGGCGGGGTGATCTGGTGAAACTGTTGTGGTGGAGCGGTGACGGGATGAACCTATACGCCAAGCGCTTGGAGCGTGGTCGCTTCGTCTGGCCACAGGCTCAAGACGGTAGCGTGCATCTGAGCGGCGCACAATTATCGATGCTGCTCGAAGGCATTGACTGGCGCCGCCCCGAGCGCACCTGGCAGCCGACATGCGCGGCGTAAACCGAGGGTCAGCAAAAACTATTTGCAGGATAGCGGCCTTACTTTATACTGGCGCGCATGCCCGCCAACGCCCTACCTAACGACATCGATACGCTCAAGCGCATGCTGGTCTCGCGCGATGAGACCATCGCGAAGTTGCTGGCAGAAATTGCACGTCTGAAGCGCTGGCAATACGGCCGCTCCTCGGAGCGCATGAGCGAGCTGATGAATCAGTTGCAGCTGGCGCTGGGTGATCTGCCCAAGGTTGCTGACGAACAGGTGGCTCCCATCGTGGCGTCGGCTGACGCAGACGCCACCGCGGGTCGGCTCAGAGATAATGTCACTGCCCTGCGTCGCACACCACGTGCCTTCCCCACGCACCTGCCGCGAGAAACGATTGTCCATGCGCCCACAAACTGCGGGTGCCCACACTGTGGCGGTCAGCTGCGCGTGCTGGGTGAGGACATCAGTGAAACGCTCGATTACGTGCCGGGCTACTTCAAGGTACACCGACATGTACGGCCCAGGCTGGCCTGTCGAGCTTGCTCTCACATCGCACAGGCGCCGGCGCCTTCGCGCCCGATCACACGTGGCATGGCCGATGCCGGCTTACTTGCCCAGGTGGTCGTGGCCAAGTATGCCGATCACACGCCGCTGTACCGACAAGAACACATTTATCGTCGTGCAGGCGTTCAGTTAGAGCGGGCGACGCTGGCCGCTTGGGTACGTGAAACCAGCCGCCTGCTTGAGCCCTTGAGCGATGCGCTTGGCCGTTATGTGCGCCAAGCGGACAAGATTCACACAGACGATACGCCCGTGCCGGTACTTGATCCGGGGCGGGGCAAAACTCGCACGGGGCGGCTGTGGACCTATGTGCGTGATGATCGACCGGCAGGCAGTCGCGCTCCGCCTGCGGTCTGGTATCAGTACTCGCCGGATCGCAAAAGCGAGCGGCCACAAAAACATCTGCAAGGCTTTAGCGGCATTCTGCAAGCGGACGCCTATAGTGGCTATGGTGCGCTGTACCGCGCGGGTCAAATCGTCGAGGCCGGCTGCTGGGCGCACGCTCGACGCAAATTCTACGACCTGTTTAAGCTGGAGCAATCGCCTACCGCTCAAGAGGCGTTAGCCCGCATCGGCGCACTCTACGCCATCGAGCGTGATATCCGGGGTTGTGCGGTGCCGCTTCGCCAATCGGTGCGCCAGCGGCAGGCGGCGCCGTTGCTGACCAGCCTGAAAGCCTGGCTGGAGTGCATATTAATGAAAGTCTCGGCCAAGTCAGAGCTGGCCAAGGCCATCAAGTACGCATTAGGCCATTGGACAGCACTGACCCGTTATTGCGATGACGGGCGTATCGAAATCGACAACAATACGGCCGAGCGCTCGATTCGCCCCTTGGTCATTGGTCGACGCAATTACTTATTTGCCGGCTCTGATGGTGGCGGGCGTAGCGCGGCGGTAATCTATAGCTTGATCGGTACGGCGCGGCTCAATGACGTGGAACCTTACGCCTATCTGCGCGCGGTGTTCGAGCGCATCGCCGACCACCCCATCAATCAAATTGACGAGCTATTGCCATGGCATCTGGACCTGCAAAACGACACACTACCAAAGGCGGCGTAACCGTCTCTGATCACCCTCATATCGAAGCGCTCGTCAATGGTGATGGCCATATCATGATCGGCGCCATCAAGCCGGTTCGCAATGCGGCGGTGGCCTATGATGGACGCCAGGCCGTGGCGATGCTGCGTTGCCAGACGGATGAAACCCTGACCTCGATCTTAAAACGTTTAGATGCGGCCATTGCCACCGCACAGGCCAGCGGTGAGCGAGTCGATGAGTGGAATCAGCCTGGCGCCAAGTGGGCCTGAATAATTCGGCCGTCAAGACGGCCTTCGAATGACGCTTACATGAATACTATAGATTGTAGTTCTAAAGTAGTCGTTTCGAGTACACGTTGTCTCCAACAGGGAGGCGATGATGGATTTACGTACCGGATTTGGGCTGGCTTTACGGCAAGTTCGAACACAGAAAGAGCTAACACAGGAAGATTTCTCGAACGTATCGAGCCGAACGTACCTGAGCACGCTCGAGCGAGGACTAAAATCGCCGACGATCGACAAGGTTGATGCCTTGGCTGACGTATTGGATGTTCATCCGCTTACCCTCCTTGCGCTTGCCTACTCGAGAACCCAGGGCATTAAGCTAACCCAATTACTCGCGAACGTATTAATAGAAGCGGAGCCGTTTGACGGCTGATAGGGCGGTGTAGCCGATTGGCCTTAACCGGTAGCTGCGGAGATGTCAGGCCGCGACCATAGGGCTGGACGCGCGCCGTAGTTTTGGGGATTTAGGAAATTCCCGGGATTCCAGGAATTGGTAGGCCCGTAAATTGAAATACCCAATAAAAGAGCAGAGAGATGGCAATGGTTGCCGAAGGCGAAAGCCTTGCGGCGCGGGCCAACGTCCGTCTGAGAAAAGAGGGTGTCGCAGGTAAATCGCGCGTGGCGGATAAATTTCTCTCGGGCAAAACCACGGAGTGCCAGATCCAGGATATGGCTGACGCCTTCCAAACTGATCTGGTGGTTCTGGAACCCATGCCCGGCCGATCCCCTGGGGAGGGCAAACGTAGTGCGCAGGCCGGGAACGAAGAGAAGGCCAGAGGCATCAGGGATCAAATCCGGATGGCCGCGACTCGGCACGAGGCGCGGGGCAACGCCTGCGAGCCCGACGGCGACAGCCGGAACGCGGTGAAGCCAATCTGTCCACGAAGCACCGAAGCCGGCCGCCTGCAAACAGCAACCTCGTTCTGCTGCTTCGGCCATCGCGCATGGTGTCCTCAACTGTCACCTTCACAATTTAACGAAAACATGAGACAATAGAGTCGTCCATTTTTATAGTTTATAAAGTAAATTAAAATCAATGAGTTATATGTATGTTGGACGAAATGAATGAATTTCAAACTGATTTAGCCCAGGTAATCCGACTGGCGCTCGCTGAGCAAACCGAGGACGTTCGGCTGTTCGTGGCTAGGCTCGTGCGCAAGTACCGCAACACTGATCCTGAGCTGGCTGAACAGATGGATCTCTACTTGCGCGCGAAGAAGATGCATCGAACGAGCGCGCCTATGCGCAAGGCCGCACAGCCGGCGATGCCCGAACAGGTATTGCCGGTGGATGACGAGTCGCGGCTTTCGCTGCTGAAGGTCTTCAAGGATGCGCCGGATAGGGAGCAGCCGTTGTTATCCGTAGACCTTGAAGAGACGTTGAGCCAATTGATTCAGGAGCGACGCCAGACGGAGCGCCTAGCGTCGATGGGGCTGAGCCCGACGCGTTCCGCAATCTTCGTCGGGCCACCGGGTGTTGGTAAGACGTTGACCGCGCGCTGGCTCGCTGCACAGCTCGGGGTGCCGTTGTACGTGCTTGACCTGACGGCGGTCATGAGCAGCCTGCTCGGTCGCAGCGGCAGCAATCTGCGCACCGCGCTTGATTTCGCGAAACGCATTCCCTGCGTGCTGCTGCTGGATGAAATCGATGCTATCGCCAAACGTCGCAGTGACGATACTGATGTCGGCGAATTGAAGCGCCTGGTGACCGTCATCATGCAAGAAGTCGATGAGTGGCCAGCCACCGGCCTGCTGCTTGCCGCTACCAACCATCCAGAACTGATTGATCCGGCGTTGTGGCGCCGGTTCGATCTGGTGATCGATTTCAAAGCACCGGAGATGCCGGCCGTCAAGGCAGCGATCAAGCGTTTTCTGGGGCCGGACTACGCGCTGTTCGGTCGCTGGATCGACATCCTTACCTTAGCCTTCAATGGCGAGTCGTTCAGCGACATCGAGCGAGAGCTTCAGCGTTTCCGTCGTGCGGTGGCGCTGGGTACTGCCTCGGATGCTGACCTGATCGAAGAGTTCATCAAATCGCGTGCGCTCTCTCTGGATCGACAAGCCCGCATCGACCTAGCGGTGCTGCTGGCCAAGCAGACCCGGCTGTCTCAGCACACCATCTCCGACATCACCGGAGTGAGCCGCGACACCATCCGAAAGTACACAAACGAGCAACCGTCCGCAGCAAAAAAAACTCGAAAAGGAAACCTGACGCATGAGTCAAACTAATTTTCTGATCGGGCGCGGCGAACTGCTGACAAACGATATCAAGGGGCCAAAACGCAAACCGGGCAAGGCCGAGGTGTACACCTTTCAAGAGGCTGCGCGGCGACTGACACCCCAATTCTCGGAGACGGCCGCAGCGCTCGACACATTGCCATCGGATGCCTGCCCTGGCGACTTCGGCGTCGCCCGGTTGACGATGAATCCCAGTTATATTGCCCGATCGTTCTTCCCGGTAGCAATGTTGCGCACCGTTGGTTTGGAGTCGGTCGGCAGCCGCACCGTCAAGGTGATGCCCGATGGCTGGACCAAAAAGGGGGCACCGCAGGAATGCACGACTACCGAATTATTCGTCGCCGGCAAGCGTCAGGCATTCCGTAATCTCAATGACTGGACCCAGCAGGTCGAACCCGAATCCGACGAGGCGCTGGACTTGGCGCACATCGAGAGGTTTTCAGCATTCGCCCCCGAGCAACGCGTTGCCCCCTACGGCGGCAAGAAGGATCGGTTTTTTGAAGTAGGCATCCATCTGTTGCCCGATGAAAACCGTTTGTTCGTTCAGCGGGCCTTTGCGAAATATGCCAAGGGCTTGGAGCTCAAGGTCCACAGCGATCTCGGGTTCACAGCGGGCAATCTGTGGTTCGTGCCGGTCGAGGGGAAACACAGCAACATTGAGCGGCTTTCTGAGTTCGTATTCGTGCGTGTCATCCGACCGATGCCGAAGCTGCGCGGCATGCGGCCCGGACCGCGCACGGGTGGAGTCTCGGTTGGTTGCAGTTTGCCGACTGAGCAGCCGCTATCGTTTGAACCCAAGGTTGCCATCCTTGACGGCGGCTTGCCAAAGCACCATGCGATCGGACCGTGGCTGCGTTCGTATCGCGTGCTTGACGAAGATGCGGCTGACGACCCCGAAGGACTGGAGCATGGTCTGGCTGTCACCTCGGCATTCCTGTTCGGCCCGATCCAGCCGAATGGTGCTGCTGACCGCCCTTTTGCCTACGTCGATCACCTGCGTGTGCTCGACAAAGATGCCGATACCGAGGACCCGCTGGAGCTGTACCGTACGCTGGGTTTTGTCGAAGAAGTCTTGCTGTCGCGCCAGTACCAATTCATCAATCTCAGTCTCGGGCCGGACTTGCCCATTGAGGATGCCGACGTTCACGCCTGGACCTCGGTCATCGACGATCTGTTGAGCGACGGCGATACCTTGATGACGGTGGCGATCGGCAACAACGGGGAGATGGACCGACTCTCGGGCAATGCTCGGGTGCAGGTTCCTTCGGATTGCGTCAACGCACTGGCGGTCGGCGCAGCCAACGATACCGAAGCAAGCTGGGCGAGAGCACCTTACAGCGCAGTCGGCCCCGGTCGCAGCCCTGGCGTTGTCAAGCCGGACCTCATGGCCTTCGGCGGCGATGCCGCCAAGTATTTTCATGTTCTGTCGCCAAGTAAGAAGCCTGCGCTCACGCCGCAGTTGGGCACCAGTTTCGCGTCCCCCTACCTGCTGCGCAGCGCAGTTGGTATTCGAGCCATCCTGGGCGCGGAGTTGACACCGCTGGCGATCAAGGCGTTACTGGTCCATGCCGCTGATCCTTCCACACACGACAAGCTGGAGGTAGGTTGGGGCAAGGTGCCAGAAGACCTGATGAGCATCATCACCTGCCCCGTAGGGGTGGCGCGTGTCGTCTACCAAGGCGAGCTGAAACCCGGCAAATATCTTCGTGCCACGCTGCCGCTTCCCGCCGGTGGCCTGAACGGAAACATCCGGCTGTCGGCGACGTTTTGCTATGCCTCACCAACCGATCCGCAGGATGCAGCTGCTTATACGCGCGCAGGGCTGGAAACTGTGTTCAGGCCAAATGACGAAAAAATCAAGGACGGTAAGGCCAACGCTGATACGAAGGGCTTCTTCGATATGAAGAAGTACGCGACTGAGGAAGAACGCCGCTCCGACATGGGTAAGTGGGAAACCGTGCTGCACGGCTCTAAGCGCATGCGCGGCAGCAGCCTCAACAACCCGGTTTTCGATATTCACTACAACGCCCGCGAAGCAGGCGGCCGGGCAACCGGCGCCGAGAAAATTCGCTACGCGCTAATCATCACGATCGAGGCGCCGAAACACACGGATATCTACAACGACATATTGCGTGCATATGCGAAAACGCTGGTGCCGATCCAGCCGCAAGTGTCGCTGCCGATCCGTATCCGGTAGAGCGGTGGGCGCGATGTTGACTCTTCACTATCGATTGAGCTATCTATAACGGAGGCAACGAATGCCGGAACCCCTTAAACGAAAAAAGAAGGACGGTACCTCGTATGAGCGTCCTCCCGAGATTGAAGCGTGGCTCAAGAAACTGGAGACGGTTGACGTCGCAGAGCGGCTCCGACAATTTGCGACGCTGTCCAGGAAGAGCATTGGGTATGTGCCGTCGGAGGCACTGGTCTACTTTCTGCGAAGAGCCTGGGCAGACGGAATGCAGGGAGATTTTGAAAAAATATTCCGCATTCTTATGAAACGGATCGAGCAGTCGCTGTGCTCAGCTATCTCTGATTCACGCATGACCGGTGCCCGAGGCATCCGGGAAGAGATCATGGATCGATTCGCGGAACGAATCGCCAAAGACTGCAAGGGGCGAACTGGTCTGCTGGACTTCTATGAAATCCGCTTCGACAAAGCGTTTGCGGCTTTTCGCACCTCCGCTCTGCGCCAGATTGGCCCGACGGTAGTGGACACGATGCCTTTGGGCACGGATGAAGACGATGGCTTGGAGATTTCAGCCGAGGTGGAGGCCGCCGCCGCGGACTTTCTAGGTGGCGATCCCGAAAAATTTGACGATCCGGCTTTCCGGTTGGAGCTAACTGCCGCGATTGACTGTCTGCCCGATGATCAAAAGCAGATCATCGGGCTACTACTTCAAGGTTTTCAGATTGATTCCAAGGATAAAAACATTATGACCATTGCACGCATTCTGCAGTGTGACGAAAGGACGGTTCGCAACCGCCGCGATCGTGCCTGCAAGGCGCTCAAGGCCATTCTTCAAGAGGAGAGTGCACAATGACTGCCGAACAGCACTCAAGGCCCAGTGAAGAAGAGATTCTTCTGGCCTTTTCCGTCGAGCCGACGCATGACCGCAAGACGTTGGAGCAATACCTAATTGAGTATCCAGAGCATGCGAAGGCACTCGTTACCTGCTCGATTGAATTGATGGTGGATGCAACGCGCAATGACGACGCCGTAGTTACCTCTGAAGGTGCCGTCGATCGGGCTTGGCAGCGGTTTCAAACTGTCGTTGACCAGCCCGACAACGTGTTGGTCACAAACCCGTTTGCCACACTCAATCCAACCGCTTTCAGGTCGCTGGCAAAAAAACTCGATATCACTAATCTGCTGCTAATACGTCTACGTGATCGGGCGATTGTCGCAGCAACGATACCGAGACGCTTTGTTCAGAGGCTCGCGACCGAATTGGGCGCGACCGCAGAAGCGATTACGGACTATCTGCAAAGTCCGCCAGCGATGGTTTCCGGCCACAGTTTCCGATCAACCGTGAAGCCGGCGGTCACCGAACAGATTTCTTTTACGGAGGCTATTGAGATGTCTCAACTCACGCCGGCCCAGTTGGATGCCCTCAAGGCACTACAGGACTAGGTCATGGACGCGACCGAGGCCGCTCGCCGAGAAGCAGAGCGCATTCATCGAGCGGCGGTCGCAGCGGGTGATGATCCGTGGAGATTGCTCGATTTTGTCCGTCGGGAAGCGGTTCGAAGAGAGTTGGATGTGTATGCCTTGCCGTCCGATGACTCCCAACTGAAAGGCGGGCGGGCGGCCTTCGATAGTCAGGCCGGGATCATTCTGTACGAAGACACGGGGTCCGAGTTTGACCGTGCTTTTCTCATTGCCCATGAACTCGGGCATGTTGTGTTGGAGGGTGGCACGCAGGACATTGTTACAGAGCAAGTTGAACCGGATCGCTCTGTCGAGGACGTGCCGGTCGGCATTGAAAAAGTGCTCGATTATGGCGCGCGGGAGCGGCGGGAAATCCGGATGGATCTCTTTGCCCGTGAACTCCTCCTGCCACGTTCGTTGGTCCGACATCTCCATGTGAGCGATGGACGTTCTTCGACGGACATTGCCACACGCCTCGGTGCGCCGCTGCAGGTGGTTCAGCAACAGCTTCTGGATGCGCTGTTGCTGCCAGAGGATTCCTCGATCGAATCATCCATGGTTCCTGCCGTGACGTTGACCCCCGATCCAACTCAGATTGCGGCGGCCGAACATCGCAATAATGCGTTCCAATTGCAAGCTGGACCCGGTACTGGCAAAACGCGAACGCTTGTGCGTCGTATCGAGAGCCTGCTTGCCGAAGGTGTGGACCCCATGTCCATCCTTGTCCTCACCTTCTCCAACAAAGCAGCCAATGAGCTGAGCGAGCGGCTGGCCGCGAGCAACCCCACGGCTGCCGCAGCGATGTGGATCGGCACGTTCCACGCGTTCGGTTTGGATATCGTTCGCCGCTTTCATGACAAGTTGGGACTGCCGCCCGATCCACGCCTAGTCGACCGGTCGGAAGCGATCGAACTGCTCGAAGATGAGCTGCCACGACTTCCGCTTCGTCACTATCGCAACCTGTGGGACCCGGCACTCGATCTTAGTGACATGCTCCATGCGATATCGCGCGCTAAGGACGAGGTCATCGATGCGGCGGGATATCGAACGTTGGCGCAGGCCATGGCAGACAACGTCGGTCATGATGAAGAAGCGGCCATGCGTGCGGAGAAGTGTCTGGAGGTCGCGCTGCTGTTCGAAACCTATGAACGGCTACTGGCAGCGGGGCACTTGATCGATTTTGGTGATCTGGTTGCGCTACCGGTGCGCCTGGTTGAAACCGACGCCGAGGTGAGAGCGGCGTTAAAGGCTCGACACCAGCATGTTCTCGTCGATGAGTATCAGGATGTCAACCGCGCTTCGGTGCGTTTGCTGAGAGCCATCGTGGGTGATGGCCGGAATCTTTGGGTTGTGGGCGATGCGCGCCAGTCCATCTATCGGTTTCGTGGGGCATCGGCCACCAACATGGCGCAGTTCGCCGTTGATTTCCCCGGCGCGCAGTTGCGCCAGTTGGGAGTCAACTATCGTTCGGGGCGAGAAGTCATCGAGGTTTTTACAGCGTTCTCCAGCACGATGAAGGCGTCGACGGGCGCCTTGCCGCTGCAACTGACGGCTGATCGCGGTGTCTTGAATGCCCGGCCGGAATTTCGGGTGGTCAGATCAACCGAGGATGAGATTTCTGCAGTTGCGGCCGTGATCCAAGCACAGCAGGAGGCAGGAATTCCATACCGCAGGCAGGCGCTACTTTGTGCATCCAATGCCCGCTTGAGTGACATCGCCGAAGGCCTGGGGGCCAGAGGCATTCCGGTGCTGCACCTGGGCAGCCTCTTTGAGCGTCCGGAGATTAAAAACCTGCTTGCTTTACTTTCGATGTTGACGGACCCGCATGCGGTCGGACTGGTGAGGGCCGTCACGATGCCGGCGCACGAGATGCCGTTGCAAGAGGTCATGCAAATCATCGGACATCTCAGGGAAAGCAAAGCTGCTGCCCTCGACTGGAGGCAGGCTGGCGCGAAGCTGCCGAGTCTTGCGACAGAGAGCCAGGCTGCGTTGTCGCGCGTAGCCGCCCTTTTTACCGGGCTGAACCCGATGGGCAACCCCTGGTCGATCCTGGCCACGTGGGTGATTGACGGGCTTGGACTGGCGAAGACTCTGCATCTGGCGCGCGACCCGCAAAGCCGAATGAAGGGCCTGGCGTTGTGGCAGTTCCTCAATTTCTGCCGCCGCCAGCCATCGGGAGCGGGCATTCCCAGTGTGCGTCTGCTCGATCGCATTCGCCGTCTTGTTTTGCTGTCAGAAGATCGCGGCCTTCGACAACTGCCGGGAATCGCAGAAGGCATTGATGCGGTGCGTCTGATGACCATCCATGGCAGCAAAGGTCTCGAATTCGACATCGTGCATATCCCCGGCATGGTGACCTCCGGTTTGCCGCGCAACAACATGGCACCACGCTGCGTACCGCCGGATGGATTGATTCACGGTTCCCAGGGATTAACCGGACTGGAAGCGGTCAAGGCAGGACATGACGAGGAAGAAGAATGCCTGTTCTTTGTCGCACTGTCACGTGCCCGGGATCGGCTTTTTCTCTATGCATCCTCAGTTCAGTCCGATGGCAAGGTACGCAACCCTTCAAAATTTATTCCTGCGATCAATCATCTGCTTGTCCGTCCCGCCAATCCGGCACAGCGGAACGGAACTGCGAGACCGGCAACCACGGTCGGAATTACTTGGGAGGAAAAGCCGGTCTGGACCGAGAACCAGGTCAACCTGTTCGAGCGATGCCCTCGCCGGTTTCTGTACACGCATGTGCTCAAGCTCGGCGGACGCCGCACAGAAACAGCTTTCATGAAGATGCATAACGTAGTCAGCGACGTGTTCGATTGGCTAAAAACCGTTCACGAGACGACAACCCCAAGCGAATCCGAACTTAGTTTTCGCTTCGAAGAAGCGTGGCAAGCCAAGAGCGCGGTGGATCATGGCTATGCAGAAGACTACCGCCGCATCGGTCGCCGCCTGGTCGACTACCTTATCGAGACCCGAAGCAATGGAATCCGCTCTCCGGTCGCGCCGCTTTCGCTGGGTTGGATCGAGGGCGATATCCTCGTCAAGCCGGATAGCGTGGCCCGAGGTGATCAAGGGCAGGTTGTGGTGGGGCGTGTCAAGACCGGCAAGCCGCGATCGAATGCTTTTGACGATATCGAATATACGATTCTCCATCTCGCCGCCGTGCAAGCCTACGGCGGGCAGACGCAGGTTGAAGTGACCTATTTGACCAGCGAGACGACAGAGCCGATGTCGATCTCGGCAAAGAAGCTTGAGACCCGACGCCAGAAAGTACAGGACATCGTGCAGAGTGTCCGCTCGGGCGATTTCCCGTTGAAGGCAGAGGCGCGAGCCTGTCCGCGCTGCCCCAGCTTCTTCATCTGTGGTGAGCTGCCGGACGGTGCCGTCATCATAAAAAAGTTGTAGACAGCTTTCCGGTTCTGAAATGCGCTGCGATTGATTAACTGAAGGCCAGAAATCTGCAATTCCGCAGGGCCAACAGAAAGGTAATCACATGCAAACTACTACTTCTACCGGCGATGACCGGATTCCTACCGAAGATGTTGGTGCGGCAATTCACCATACCATCAACGTCGCCGATCAGACCTTGACCTATCGTCAGGTGAGTATCGACGACCTCACCCCAACCGGCGCACAGCTCGCTATCGCCGCCGGCTTCAAGTCGGTCGATGGGGTCAGCGTGCTGCAAGTCTTGGCAACCGGCGATCTGGAAGACGTTCGCCCGAACGAGACGGTGGATCTGCGTAGGGAGGCGGGACGCTTCGTCATCGTCGAGAGCGATCCCGCTTACCGGCTGACGATTGACAACCAGCGTTTCGATTGGCCGTGCCGTATCGTTTCTGGAGGATTGCTGCGCAAGCTTGGCCAAGTACCGGCTGACAAGGTGATCTACTTCGAACGGCAGGATCAGCTGGATCGCCAAGTTGACGACCAAGATCTCGTCGACCTCGACGCTGCTGGTGTCGAGTCTTTTGTCAGCCGCAAGCCCGCGTGGAAACTTAATGTCCAGGGCGTCATGCTGGAGCTTTTCGCACCGACCATTGTGGTGCGAGAAGCGCTGATTGAGGCCGGGTTCAACCCCGACCAGGGCTGGCATATTTTTCTCAAGGTCGTCGGCCAGCAAAAACAGCCAGTCGAGCTCACCACCGTGATTGACCTGCGCACGCCGGGTATCGAGAAGCTGCGACTCACGCCGAAGGACGTTAACAACGGCGAGGCACCGGTGGTGCCTCGTCGCACGTTCGCTCTACTCGACATAGACGAGGCGCATCTCAACCGCCTTGGCCTGAAGTGGGAAACCCTCGTCGAGGCCGAGCGCCGCTGGCTTCTCCTCCATGACTATCCGTTGCCGGTCGGCTACACCGTCTCCCACAGCAAGGTTGCGTTGGAAATCCCACCCACCTATCCCGGCGCGCAGATCTATGGCTTCTATGCCTACCCACCGCTTGCATTGTCATCCGGCAGAGTGATCGCGAGTACCCAGCTTCGGGGTGTGCTACTTGGTGCCGAATACCACGGCTGGTCTCGCAACCGCGGTCCAGCGGCGCCTTGGGACGCCAATACCGATAGCGTGGTGACTCAGCTCGCGCTGGTCGATGCTGCACTCGCCAAGGAGGTTGACGAATGATCCCCGAAACTACTTTGGCCTTTAGCGGTACCCTGCATGCTCAGGTGAAGCGGCACCTTTTTCCGCGAGACGGCTTGGAGGCGGCGGCGATCTTGATCTGCACGCGTACACCAGGTCCGAGGCGGCGTTTTCTGGTTCGAGAAATCATTTGTGTTCCATATGCCGCTTGCAAGCGCCGGGAGCGCGACGCCATCACGTGGCCGGGCGAATACCTCGAACAGGCTATTGACTTGGCCGAGTCGACCGCCTCCGTCATGATCCTCATTCATTCGCACCCCGGCGGACTGTTTGGATTCTCCGACGCAGACGACGAAAGCGACCGTAAGGTCATCCCCAGCTTGTTCCACGCGTTCGGGAGCCTGCACGGTTCGGCCATCATGACGGCCGACGGTGCAATTCGCGCGCGACTGTACGATCCGAGCTTCCAGGCGCGTGCAGTCGATCTTGTGACGGTCGCCGGCGATGATCTGTGCTACTGGCGGGAAGACGAGGCGAGCTTTACCGGCTCCGAGGATCGGCCCGTCGCCTTTACCAGTGGCATGACTGCCGAACTCGGCCGACTTTCGGCTGCGGTGATCGGCGCGTCCGGGACGGGTTCGGTCGTGGGCGAGCAACTCGCCCGTCTCGGATTTGGCCGTGTTTTCGTAGCCGATTTCGACCGTCTCGAATGGAAGAATCTCAACCGTATCCTCAACTCGAAACGCGCCGACGCCGACGCGAATCGGCTAAAGGTTGAAGCTTTCGCCGAAGCCGTGGCGGCCTATCGCGGCGAAGGCGTGGCCATCCCCGTGCCGGCATCAATCGCAACACGGGATGCAGTGCTTGCGGCTGCTCAGTCCGATGTTGTTTTCTGCTGTGTCGATACCCTCGAAGCCCGACAAATCGCAGACCTGATCGGGGCAGCGTTCCTTCTCCCCTTGTTTGATGTTGGTGTCGTCATTCCCGTGCGCAAGAAAGGCGGAGCATTCGCGATCGCCGATGTATGCGGTCGTATCGACTATGTCCAGCCTGGTGGCTCAACCTTGCAGGACCGCGGCGTGTACACGCCGGAGAGCCTGCGCGGTGAATATCTTCGGAAGGTGGCTCCTGATGCGCACCAGCAAGAACTCGACGCCGGCTATCTCAAAGGGCTGGTCGAAGAAGCACCAGCGGTGATTACGCTCAATATGCGCGCGGCATCGGCCTGCGTGAATGAGTTTATATCTCGCGCTTTTCCCTTCCGCTTGGAATCCAACCGTCTCTATGCCCGTACGCAGTTCAGTCTGGCAGCCTGTGAAGAAGAACATTTCTCCGAGGATGTATTCAATCGAGCGCCGAATCGACTCCTCGCACGAGGCGATGCCGAACCACTGCTGGGCTTGCCGGCACTTAAGGCGCCTACGCGATGACGATATCGAAAAAAATAATACAGTGGTGGCGTGACGTATGGGCTCGGCTCGGCCCGTGCCGGAGACTGCGCATCATCGCGGGTGATAGTCTACCACCTCAACTACCCAGGCGAGATCTTGTTCTCGCACGAGATGATGGTGAGAACTGGTGTGTGGGCATGCGTTGTCCATGCGGTTGTGGTCATGTGATTGAGCTTTTAGTCGTTGCCGAGGCGAAGCCGCGATGGGACGTGTCGGTGGATGCCAAGAGCAGGCCCATGCTTACTCCGTCAGTCTGGCTAAAGAAGGGTTGTCGTTGTCATTTCTGGATTCGCGGAGGACGTGTTCATTGGTGCTGAAAGCCGCAGGAGATAGCGGCCTTCTCCATGGTGGTGAACCATCTATCAGGCCATCTTGTAACGTCAATACGAATAAGAAAGAGGTAGCAGATTTCCGCTCTACGAACCTACGGTAGTCCCCTATTTTTAATGGTCTCTTGGGGTAGAGATTAGGCCGACTGTCACGCGGGTCTGAGCGGATATTGCACGGGCTTGATGCTGTCTCTTTCACGCAAAAACGTCGAGCCCCTGCACACCAGCGCACGGCACCAAGCGCTGCATCACTTCATCGCCCAGTCCGAGTGGTCAGACAGAGCCTTCATGGTGCAGGCGGCCGCAAATTATGGGGATGAAACGGCTTTTCGCGATGGCATCACGGTCCTGGGCCTGTTGTATGCGGTGGGCGTTCGTCCTGGCACCACCGTGTGGGTGGGGGGACGGTACCGTTGGCGCTCAAAACCTGGGCTGCTTGATGCCGCGCCATTTTTAGGACATTTAAAGTGATTTTGATATCGCCCTCGCTGTCTGGGTGGTTTCATACATGAAGCTTTAGCCGCCCCGTGTGTTCCCAAAAAAAGGTAATTCCGGATTTATATGAGGATTAGCTTAGTAGCGCGGCCCGAGTCCTCTTTCACGGTTTGTCTGTCTATAACGCTCATTGTGTTATAGATATATCGTTGAATTGGTGGGTTCCTTGATAAAAGACGATGGAGGAAGGCGTAAAGCGAGGGGGCAGGTGGGTGATTCGCACGCCTCACGAGGTAGGCGGAAGTTTCATTCAAGAAACTTTCGCTTGCGCTAACCCTCGAACCTGCTAGCGTAGTGCTTCGTTTTTTTGGAATTTAAACGATTGTTGGCGCGAACGATTTTTCGAAGGATGTTGTTGGCCTTCGCTATCCAGATAAACGGCTTGGGGTTTTCATTGTGATGGGCGACGTACTCATCGATGGCGGTGACCGACTTGGGCATGTTGGTGAACACGCCACGGCGCAGCCGATTGACGTTCCCAAGAGCTCAGTGACTGTGAGGGCGCTCGGCTACAGCCTGAACCTCTGGGTGGCGCTTACCTGCATGCTCAAGGCCCTTTTTTGCGTGGGGCAAACGTGGGGCAAAATTGAAGGCTGGGCCAGAATGGAAAAGAGGTTAGCCCTTAAAAGTAGCTAACCCCTTTGATTTTATTGGTCGGGGCGAAAGGATTCGAACCTTCGACCCTCTGGTCCCAAACCAGATGCGCTACCAGGCTGCGCTACGCCCCGACGACCCAGTTCACCTATGGCGAACTGGGCAGACCGAGATTCTAGCACGGATGGAAATCCAGCTCTTCAAGGCTTGCATGCAAGACTTGAATGCATTCATGCACTTATGTGTCTATTCGTTACGTAGACTTAATTGACTGATATTTGCAATTTTTACGAGCAATTAACCGCCGAATATGAGAAACTTTATTTCAAATAATATCTGAATACATTCAGTTGTGGATTGGACGACGGTGATTTTTTATTCGCGATGCATGCACAAGACTCACAGAATTTTGTCACTCGAGTTTATATGATGCTGCAGTGGTGGAAGTTCCGATGCCATATATCCCTATGTTCGGTCTTACGTCCATTTCCTTTAAGGGCGATGACGGCGGTTTTGTCGCTCACGGTGGCCTCCATCTTGATGGGCGGCTTGCTCTTTCCAGTGACGGCGCGGGCGCAGTCTATGGGTGCAGGCGGTGGTGGCAACGCTGGGGCTAACGGAAGTTTTTCGGATTCTTCCGGTGGTTTGGGTAGTGGGCCGAGCTTGGCAGATGGCAGCGGCGGTGGCGGCGGCGGCGGTGGAGGCACTAATCATACCAGCGCGGCGGGTGGGTTTGGAGGCCATGGCGGTAGTGGGGTGAGGGCTAAAGGCGGCGGCCCGGGCGGGGGGCCGGGAGGGGTAGGGTATATCGGGGGCGATATCCCTCAGAGTGGGAATCTCATTGGTCAGGGCGGCGGCCCTGGAGCCATCGGACACGATGGCGGCGGCTACTTTACGACAGGCGATGCGGGCAGCGGAGGTGGCGGGGGTGGTGGGGCGAATGGCGTCCTGCTTAACGCGGGGTCGGGTTCGGTATCGGTGGGCGGGGCGCGGCAGATTGCGGGCGGCGATGGCGCTGGCGGAGGAAATAGCGGTCAGGCGGGGAGTTGTTATAACGGTTGCGGCAATGGTGGGGGTGGTGGCGGAGGTGGTGGCGGAGGCGCCGGTTTTAGTCTGCTGGTCAATCGCAATCTAATGTTTATGCCGGGTCTGGCTGTTATGGGTGGTTCAGGCGGTCGGGGCGGAGATGGCGGCAATGGTGCGGCAAACCAGAGCTACCCTGGGTATGCGGGCAACGGCGGAGGCGGTGGCGCAGGTATTTTTGCCAATGCGGGCAGCATTGTTGCCACGCAGGTAACGATTCGAGCAGGCGCGGGGGGCGGTGGCGGCAACGGGGCGTCTTTTTCGGACGGGGCTAATCCCGGAGGGGACTATCAGAGCAATCCGGCGGCCTACAATCCCGGAACGCCCGGAGGCGCCGCGGGCGACGGGGGGCCGGGTTTGATTATGACTAATAATCTCGCCAGCCTGATGCTGGGATCGGGCGTGACTGTCATGGGAGGGGGCGGAGGCCTGGGAGGCCCGGGCGGGAATGGCGCTTCGGTGCTGGGAGACTCGTGGGAGGCTTCATGGCCTGGTGCGGCCGGTGCAGGTGGATCAGGCGGCAATGGCGGCGACGCTGTCGGTTTGTATGGCCAGTCCCCACAATTGCAGATGACTGGACCCAGTGGCTTGATCGTCGGTGGTAATGGGGGCGGTGGCGACAATGGAGGGCTGGGTGCCGCAGGCTCGGTGCCTATTAACAATCTGGGCTCTTACAATGGCGGCAATGGCGGTAACGGTGGGAGTGGCGGAAACGGTGGCGCAGGGCTCGTGCTGGGATCAGGCGGTTCGGCTGTTATTGCGAGCGTATCGATTACGGGCGGCAACGGTGGTAATGGCGGCAACGGCAATAGCGGCGGCAAAGGTTCTGACACCTACTCCATTATCAACGCGGGCAACGGTGGCAACGGTGGCAATGGCGGTAACGGCGGCAATGGAGCAGCAGGCATTGTCCTGTCGGGCGGGACGTTGTCGCTGGGGGCGGGAACCGTCATCAGCGGCGGGAACGGCGGGAGCCCCGGAAGCGCAGGCAGCTATGGTGCCGCCGGCGTTAACCATTGGGACGGTGCCAACGATGGTTCCATAGGCAATTATGGGCAGGATGGGCAGGCGGGCACGGCCGGCGCGGGCATAGTCGCTACGGGGCCAGTCAATACTATTGTTAACGCTGGCACCATCCAGGGCGGCGGGTACGGCTATGGTCTCATGGCCGCCGCCATATCAATGAGCGGCAGCGCAAATAGCCTGGAACTGCGGGCGGGGTCCAATATCGTTGGCACGGTCAACGCCGCCGGCGTCGGAACAGGCACTGCGCAGAACAGTCTTATTTTGGGTGGTGCGCAGGATGGCAGCTTCGATCTGTCAGGCATAGGCAACCAGTATCAGGGGTTTGGCCTTTTTGAAAAAAGCGGTACAAGCACCTGGACGGTATCGGGCACGCCCACCGCGTTTTCTGGAGATATTCATGTTGCAGGCGGCACCTTGGCCGTTGCCGGCAATACGCAGTTGTCCGGCGGAACGGACATTATCGGCATGTCTCAGGGTTCTCTGGGCTCGGCTGTGGTGTCCGGATCGGGAGCCGTCTGGTCCAGCTCGAAGTCTCTGGTTGTGGGTTCTGGTGGGCCGGGCGCCTTGACGATTGCCAATGGCGGCGTGGTCAATGTTCCGCAGGGATCGAATGGGATTTTTCTGGGCCAATCCAATGGGGCCAGTACCGGAACACTGGCGATTGGCGCCTTGGCGGGTTCCAGTGCGCAAGCGCCTGGCGCGCTGAACGCGTCCCAGGTCAATTTCAGCAATGACCCGGCCTATGGCTCGAGCGCCAACCTTATTTTCAATCACACGGGTGGTAACTATACCTTTGCACCGGTATTGTCGGGCTGGGGTACGGTAGATGTCTTGTCGGGCATGACCCAGCTGTCGGGCGCGAGTTCGGGTTTTGGCGGCCAGACCACGATTTCGGGCGGCACTCTGTCGGTAACAGGCAGCCTGGGCGGAACGGTGGATGTTGCGGCCGGCGGCACGCTGCAAGGCAATGGCTCGGTAGGCGATACGGTGGTCGAGTCGGGTGCCCGCGTGGCTCCGGGCGCACCACTGGGCCCGCTCGCGGTCGACGGCAATTTGACGCTGGCCAGCGGTTCGGCCTTCGATTATCAGTTGATTGATCCCTCTTCCGGCCTCGCTCGATCAGACGAGGCTGATTTGATCCGGGTGACCGGCAATGCGGCGTTAAGCGGCACGGTGAACGTGGAAGGGTCGGTCGGTTTTGCGCCCATTGGTTTCTATCGGCTGCTGACTTATGGCGGAACGCTCAGCGGTTCGGGCCTACAGGTGGGTACCGTGCCGCCAGGAACCAATTCGACCTTGTTCTCGATATATTCGGGCGTCAGCCATGCCGTCGATCTGGTGGTTTTACCCAATGGGACAGATCAGTTGCAGATATGGAATGTGGGTTCGGGCACCTGGGATGGTGCGAATCATAACTGGAATAATCTGGGCGGAGTAGCGCCGGCGCTCTGGGCAGGTGATTATGGCGTTTTTCTGGGGACACCGGGCACGGTCACCATCGATGGCGCACAGTCCTTCAAGGGCCTGCAGTTTGTGTCCGATGGGTTTGATCTGGCGGCGGGCGTCGCCGGCGTTTTGCAACTGGGTAGCTCAAGCGGAGTAGTCCCTGAAATTCGCGTGCTCGACGGTGTAACGGCCACGATAGGCGCGCCTATCGGTGGAACGGGTGGGCTGGATAAAACCCAGCAAGGGACCTTGATCCTGTCAGGAATCAACACCTATCAAGGCGGCACCCGGATAGGCGGGGGCACGCTGCAAATCTCGGCGGATAACAATCTGGGCGACGTGACCGGGGCGCTGAGCTTTGGGCGGGGCATCTTGCATACGACCGGCAGCTTTTCCACCACGCGCGCGATAAGCCTGGATACTTCGGGTACGTTCCAAACCGACGCGACTACGCAACTGACCGCTTCGGGCAATATTACCGGGACCGGCGCGCTGATTAAAACCGGCGATGGCACGCTGGCGCTTTCGGGGATCAATGCCTACCAGGGCGGCACGACGGTGTCGGCCGGCGTGTTGCGCGCGGACAGCGGCACGGCCTTGCCTGCGGGGATGGCATATACCATTGATGGGGGTGTGCTGGACTTGAACGGCCACAATCTTGCCATGGGAGCTCTGAGCGGTACGGGCGGAGAACTGGCTTTGGGGTCGGCTGCGTTGACGCTCAGCCAGTCCACCGACAGCAGTTTTGCGGGTGCCATTTCGGGCACCGGATCGCTGGTGAAGACGGGCGGTGGCGTGTTGACGCTTTCAGGCGCCAACTCCTATTCGGGCGGCACCACGCTCAACGCCGGCACCTTGGCCATAGCGTCGGACGCCAGCCTGGGTGCAGCGAGCGGGCCTCTGACCATGAACGGCGCTACGCTGCGGGCGACGTCGAACGTGACGATGAGCCGCCCTATCGGCCTCACCGGCGCCAGTACTTTCAACTCGGACAGCGCCGCGACGCTGACGGCTTCCGGCGTCGTTTCCGGATCCGGCTCCTTGTCCAAGGCGGGAGCGGGGACGCTGGTGCTTTCGGGGGTTAATACCTATCAGGGCGGCACCCAGCTTGACGCTGGCACGCTGTCGGTCTCGTCCGATGTCAATCTGGGCACGGCCGGCAGCACCTTGAGCTTTGGCGGTGGAGCGTTGCAGGTCACCGGTACAAGCTTTACGGCAAACAGTCGGCCGATTGTTTGGGGCGCAGCCGGGGGCAGCTTCGACATCGCTGATGCGGGCAATCGTTTTACCTTGGCCCAGAACCTGATTGGAACAGGCAACCTGATCAAGACCGGCGCAGGCACCTTGGTCCTGACCGGCAGCAATCAATACGGCAATACGGTGGTTCAGGCGGGCACGCTAATCGGCAACAGCAGTTCGATCAGCGGCAATCTTACCGATAATGCCGGCGTGATCTTCAATCAGGCAACCAATGCCAGTTATGCGGGGACGATCTCGGGCGCGGGCTCGCTCGCCAAGGAAGGGACAGGGCTGCTGCTGTACACCGGCAATGGCCTGGGGTTCACCGGCCAGACCACCGTTTCATCGGGCACCTTGTCGGTCAACGGCCAGTTAGGTGGCACGCTGACAGTCGCGTCCGGGGGCCGTTTGCAGGGCCGGGGCTCGATAGGCAGCACAACGGTCGCTTCGGGTGGAACGGTGGCACCGGGCAACTCGATCGGAACTTTGACCGTCAATGGCAGCATCACTCTTGCGTCGGGCTCGACCTATGACGTGGAAACCAATCCGTCGGGCAACACCAGCGATCTGATTCACGCGACGGGCGTGGCCTACCTGAATGGGGGGTCCGTCTTGCATACGGGCCTGACCGGAACCTATAAGCCGTCTTCCACCTATACCATTCTGACGGCCGATCAGGGGGTGCAAGGCCGGTTTGGCGCGGTAGCGTCGGTCTTTGCTTTTCTCAATCCGCTGCTGATCTACAACACGCCCAACTCCGTTGAGCTCAAGCTGGTGCGCAATGATCTGCCCTTTGGGGCTGTCGGTTCGACACCCAATCAGCGTGCCACAGGTGCTGGAGCCGAGAGTACGGGAGAGGGCAATCCGATCTGGGGGGCGGTGGCGCCGCTTGGAGCGAGCGATGCGCGTGCCGCTTTTGATCTGCTGTCGGGCGAAATTCACGCTCAGGCCAAATCAGCCTTGATTGAAGAGAGCCATTTCGTGCGTGATGCGGCCAACAATCGTTTGCGTATGGCCTTCGATGCGGAAGGTTCTTACGGGACGCCGGTCAGAGTGGCTTCGGCCGGCGCCATTCATGTGCCAGTCGATCCGGTCCGTACGGTCTGGAGCCAGACGTTTGGCTCATGGGGCCACACGGTGAGCGATGGCAACGCCGCGGCGCTTGGTCGTTCAACAGGGGGCTTTCTTATCGGAGCTGATACGCGAATTGCGCGTCATTGGCGTATTGGGGCGATGGCCGGTTATAGCCGCACGAGCTTCGATGAAACGGATCGTTTATCGTCCGGGCACAGCGATGATTATCACGTTGGCCTATATGGGGGTGCACAATGGGGCGCAGCGGCGTTGCGGCTGGGGGCGGCCTATACCTGGCACCGTCTCGACATAGGGCGGTCAATTGCGTTTAAAGGGTTTGGAGACCAGGTGAGGCGCCAGAGTGACGCCGGCACGGCGCAGCTTTTTGGCGAGTTGGGTTATGGCATAAAGGCCGGATCAGTCAAGTTTGAGCCGTTTGCCGGTATTGCCTATGTGAGTCTGCATTCCGATGGCTTTGCCGAACAGGGCGGCCCTGCGGCCCTGACGAGCGGCGCTGGAAATATGTCGGCCATTTTCAGTACTTTGGGCGTGCATGCGTCGACGCATTTTGCGACCCGCAACGGCATGGACGTGGCGGCCCGAGTCATGCTGGGCTGGCGCCATGCGTTTGGCCAGGTCACGCCGTTTTCTACGGTAGCGTTCAGCGGTGGATCGCCTTTTACGGTGGCTGGGACGCCGATGGCGCGCGATGCGCTGGCGATGGAGGCTGGGGTGGATGTGGCGTTGACCGACAAGGTAAGCGTGGGCGTATCCTACAGCGGGCAGATTGCGCGAGGCGTTCAGGATCACGGCGTGCGCGGCCATCTGGCGATCCGTTTTTGATCTACGACTTCGCTCGCAAATGCGGCAGGGTATAACGCTGGTTCTGATACATCCACGCTGGCCACAGCACATGCGCCAGCGCTTCGCGCGCCAGGGTCGGGTCGACGGCCATAGGCGTGTAGGTTTCGGGCGCCGTATAGCGGTATTGCGTGGGCTCCCGGTGCGGCTCCAACACCAGCAGGGCATCACCCTTCAGGTAGCCGTAGTTGTCGCTGTATTGCATCATGGCTCGCCCACCACCCGCAACAGTCAAGTCGTGCCCGATCATGGGATGTTCGGTGCGCAAGCCCATAATCGAGAGCAGCGTGGGCGGCAGGTCGATCTGGCTGATCAGGCGGTCGTCGCGCCGGGTCGGTACGTCGGCGCCCAGGATCAGGGCCGGGATATGGAAATGCCGTAGCGGCACCAGGTTGGCGCCGAAGACTCGCGAATCGTGGTCGGCCACAATCAAAAAAACCGTGTTGTCCCAATAGGCGGATTGTCTGGCTTTTTCGAAGAACTGGCCTATGGCCCAGTCCGCGTAGCGCACACTGTTTTCAACGGTGGCCGGGTCGCCATCGGTTTCGATGCGCCCGCTGGGATATTCCCAGGGCGAATGGTTCGTAACCGAAAACGCCAGCGTAAAAGTAGGTTGCCCGGGCGGGTTGGAGAGCAGATGATCCAGTTGCGTGAACATGTCTTCGTCGCTGGCGCCCCAGGTGCCTACAAAGGCCGGGTTCTTGAATGTGGGGCGATCGTATAGGTCGTCGAAGCCATTGCCGAAAAAGAAGCTTTTCATGTTGTCGAAATGCGCTTCGCCGCCGTAGATGAAGCGTGACCGGTAGCCTTGTTGTTTAAGTACCTGGGCCAGGGTGAAGAAATTGCTTTGCGCCCCCGATAAACGTAGGGCGGCATCGGACACGGTGGGCGGGAAGCCGGCAACGACGGCTTCGAGCCCGCGCACCGAGCGGGTTCCCGTGGCGTAGGCCTGGCTGAAGTTCCAGGCCTGCGCGGCCAGTTTGTCGAGTTCGGGAGTGAGGCCGGCGCCGCCCAGATTGCGGATGTATTGCGCTCCCAGGCTTTCTTCCACGATCATCACCAGGTTAAGCGGCCGGTCGCGCGAGGCGCTGGGCGTTTGCATGTGGAGCGATGGGATGTCGGCGGAGGCAGTGTCCAGCCCGGCGCAGGCATTGACGATGCCGTGCATCTCTGCGGGCGGCATGTCGCCGTACACGTCGGCCGCCGAGCGTTCGTTCTTCATGCTGTATATCGCGTAGGCCACGTTGTACAGCGAATTGAGCGGCAGGGTATTGAGCATGCTGTCGCCGCAATAGGCAACCGTCGAGGGGTTGATGGGGCGATGGCCCAGCGTGCCGCGTATGGCCAGAAACGTGATCGCGCCCGCGGCCAGAGTCCATAGGGGGCGCAGCCACCACGTCATGGCCGCGTCCGGGTGTGCAAGACCAAATAGTCGATGGCCCATCCACAAGAATACCGCCAGGGTCAGCAGGCCGCCGATGATCACGGCCTTGTAGCCTTTCCAGAGCATGCCGAATACTTCCTGGGGGTGCTTCAGATACTCGACATACAGGCGGTTCGGCCGTGTATCGTATTCATAGATGAATTGCGGCGTCGAGACTTCCAGCAGCACCAGCATAAGCCAGGCGAACTGAAACCAGATGCCGGTGATCGCGACGGCCGCCGGCCAGTGGCCCACCCAGGGGCCAAGTAAAGCCGGGATGCCCGCGATAATGGCGATTTGGTTGGCATCGATGCGCAAACCTCCCTTCAATATGGGAAGCAGGCCGCCCGCCTGGCGCACTCGCGGCCATTGCCATGCCGCCAGCAGGCAGCGGCTAAGCGTCAGCAGACAAAAGCTTGAGACGATAAAAATCCAGATCTGTGCGCGCATGGTGTGGGCAAAAGGTGTTTAACTACCTTAGTGTATATGTATATATTTAGCCAGTTGAGTCTTATATGTTTATATTGCGTACAATTTATTCACGTTAGCCAACTTAAGTCGCTAAAAACAGGAAACCCCCATAATGTACCGAACAGGATATTACGCCAGATTCCTTGGCGCCTTCACCTTGAGCGTTGTTGCGTTTTCTTCGTCCGCCCAGGGGACCATCACCATCGGCGAGCTTAATAGCTATAAGACCCAGCCGGCGTTTTTGGGCCCGTACAAGCACGGCATGGAGCTGGCAATCGAGCAGGTCAATGCGGCCGGCGGCGTTAATGGCAAGAAGCTTGCGCTGGTCACGCGTGACGATAACTCCAATCCGGGTGATGCGGTCCGCGCCGCGGAAGAGCTGCTTACCCGCGACAAGGCCGACGTGTTGTGCGGCACGTTCCTGTCCAATATCGGTTTGGCGGTCACGGATTTTGCCAGGCACAAAAAAGTTTTCTTCCTTGCCAGCGAACCGCTCACCGATAAAATCGTATGGGCCGATGGTAACCATTACACTTATCGCCTCAGAAATTCCACCTATATGCAGGTGGCCATGCTGATTCCGGCCGCAGTCAAAATGAACAAGAAGCGCTGGGCCGTGGTGTACCCCAATTACGAGTATGGGCAGTCGGCCGTTGCCACGTTCAAGAAGCTGCTCAAGGCCGCGCAACCCGACGTCGAATTCGTGGCCGAGCAGGCCACCCCGTTAGGCAAGATCGATGCGGGGAATGTGGTGCAGGCGCTATCGGATGCCAAGCCCGAGGCGATGTTCAATGTCTTGTTTGCGGGCGATCTGGCCAAATTCGTGCGTGCCGGCACACAGCGTAACTTCTTCAAAAACCTGTCCGTGGTCAGTATGTTGACCGGCGAGCCGGAGTACCTGGATCCGCTGGGCAAGGAGACTCCGGTGGGCTGGGTGGTCACCGGCTATCCCTGGTACGCCATCGACACGCCCGAGCACAAAAAATTTCTGGATGCGTATCAGGCCAAGTTTCATGACTACCCGCGTTTGGGGTCGGTGGTGGGCTACAACACGATTCTGTCGTTGGCCGCCGGCATCGGCCGCGCTGGGTCGACGGACACCGAGGCACTGGTGAAGGCCTTCAAAAACCTGCCAGTCAATACGCCGTTTGGTCCCATCGTGTACCGCGGCATCGACCATCAGTCGACGATGGGCGCTTATGTCGGAACCCTGGCGATCAAAGATGGCAAGGGGGTCATGGAAAATTTCACGTATGTGGATGGCGCCCAGGTGCAGCCCAGCGACGCGCAAGTCAGGAAGTGGCGGCCGGCCAGCGCCGATTGATTCTCAGAAAGCGCGCTACCGGTAGCGGTAGCGCTCGACCCCATGCATCTTAGCGGCTTTCTCGTTCAGTTTCTGAATGGCCTGGCAGAGGCGTCCTCGCTCTTCTTAGTGGCGGCGGGCTTGTCGCTTATTTTCGGCGTCACGCGTATTGTCAACTTCGCGCATGGCTCGCTGTACATGCTGGGCATATACATTGCATATACGTTCACGCAGCATTGGGGGCAGGGGCCGTTGGGTTTTTGGCTATGCCTGATGGCGGCCGCGCTGTGTGTGGGAGCGCTGGGCGCTGCGCTGGAAATCGGGTTGCTGCGGCGCATTTACCGGGCGCCGGAAATGTTCCAGTTGCTGGCGACCTTCGCGCTGGTATTGGTCATTAACGATGCCACGCTTTGGCTGTGGGGCCCCGAGGATTTGCTGGGACCGTTGGCCCCGGGCCTGAGCGGTGCGATTCCCGTGTTCGATCGCTATCTGCCCGTTTACGATCTGGCGCTGATTGCCCTTGGCCCGGCGGTGCTGGCATGCCTTTGGCTGCTGTTGACCCGCACGCGCTGGGGGACGCTGATACGCGCGGCGACTCAGGACCGTGAAATGCTGGGTGCCCTGGGAGTTAATCAGGCCTGGCTGTTTACGGGCGTGTTTGCCCTGGGGGCTTTTCTCGCCGCCTTTGGCGGGGCCGTGCAGATACCGCGACAGCCGGCGAGTCTGGGCCTGGACATGAGCGTCATTGGCGATGCGTTTGTGGTGGTGGTGGTCGGGGGCATGGGGTCGATTCCCGGCGCCTATCTGGCTGCGTTGATCATTGCGCAGGTCAAAGCGCTTTGTATTGCGCTGGGTGTGGTGTCTTTCGGCGGCTTTGAGTTTGCTTTTCCTAAACTTACTTTGGTGGCCGAGTTCATATTCATGGCGCTGGTGCTGGTGTTTCGCCCCTGGGGCTTGCTGGGCAAGCCCTTGGCGGCCATACGCAATACCGAAGCGCCTGAAACGCCTCTGGAGCGATCGCGAGGCGGGTTCAAGATGGCCATGCTGGCGCTGGTACTGGCCTTGATGGCTTTGCCTCTGCTGGCCCACGCCTTTCCTTATGCGCCGGTGTTGGCGCTGGATATTATCGTGGCCGTTTTGTTTGCGGCCAGTTTGCATTTCATGATGGGGCCGGGCGGCATGCCTTCTTTCGGGCACGCGGCGTATTTTGGTTTGGGTGCCTACGCAGCGGCCCTGCTTTTGAAAATGGCCGGCTGGCACATGGTTGCCGCCTTGGTCGGCGCCCCACTTGTGGCTGGTGCCGGAGCCGTGATTTTCGGCTGGTTTTGCGTGCGCCTCTCGGGTGTGTATCTGGCCATGCTCACATTGGCCTTTGCGCAAATTGTATGGTCGGTGGCGTATCAGTGGGATGCTTTCACCGGAGGCTCCAACGGCATTATCGGTATCTGGCCGCCTGACTGGCTATCGGGCGGCAACTATTATTATTTTGTGCTTGCCGTAGTGGTGCTTGCTTTGCTGGCCTTGCGGCGAGCCGTCTTTTCTCCCTTTGGCCTGACCCTCAGGGCAAGCCGCGATTCAGCCCTGCGCGCCGATGCGCTGGGGGTCAATGTCAAGGGTGTGCAATGGGCTGCCTTTGTCGTGGCCGGCGCATGGGCCGGGCTGGCGGGCGCCTTGTATGTGTTTTCCAAAGGCAGTGCCTCGCCCGATGTCATTTCCATAGGAAAATCGGTAGACGGACTGATTATGGTGATGCTCGGGGGCGTGCAGACGCTGGCTGGGCCGCTAGTCGGTGCGGCCGCATTCAAAATGCTGCAAGATTACTTTTCGGGCTTCACGCAGTATTGGCACGCTTTGTTGGGCGGTGTAATTCTGCTGCTGGTTCTGGCGTTTCCGCAAGGGATTGCAGGTTCTTGCAAGCGGCTGCTGGCTTCGTACAAGACGCAATCGCCCGGGCCGGTTCAAGATCGGCGAGGTTCAGCATGAGCTTGCTCGCGGTCACCGACCTTAAGAAAAGCTTTGGGGGCAACGTCGCGGTCGATGGCGTCGGCTTCGAATTGGCGGCCGGAGAGTTGCTTGCGCTGATCGGCCCCAATGGGGCCGGAAAATCAACCATATTCAATATGATCGGCGGACAGCTGGCCGCTGATTCGGGGTCGATCATGCTGGGTGACATGGCGTTGAGGGGCTTGTCTTCGCGCAAGATCGCCCGTCTGGGGGTCGGGCGAACGTTTCAGATTGCGGCCACCTTCTCGTCGATGACGGTGCTGGAAAATGTCCAGACGGCTTTGGTGGCGCGGCACGGGAGGGTCTATTCGTTCTGGCATCCCGCGCACGAAATCTATCGTTCGGATGCGCTCGCGCTGCTGGCCCAGGTTGGCATGCAGGAACACGCTTTCAAGCCTTGCCGCGAGCTGGCTTATGGCGATGTAAAGCGCGTTGAACTGGCGATGGGGCTGGCCAATGATCCGAAGTTATTGTTAATGGACGAGCCCACGGCCGGCATGGCGTCTGCGGAGCGCCACGCTTTGTTTTCCCTGATAAAAAGCCTGGCAGAAAAGCGCCGGATGGCGGTGCTGTTTACGGAACACAGCATGGACGTGGTGTTTGCCTACGCCGACCGGATCATCGTTCTTGCACGCGGCACGCTGATTGCGCAAGGCAGTGCCCAGGATGTGCGCAATCATCCGAAGGTTCAGGAGGTTTACTTTGGCAGTGGCAAGACCTTCGAAGCGCCGGTTTTGGGAGCGGCATCGTGAGTGTTGCTGCGGCAGTTGTGCTGGCGGTGCATGGCCTGGATGCCTGGTACGGCGCGGCGCGCGTCCTGTACGGAATTGATCTGGAAGTAAGGCGCGGCGAAGTCGTCGCCTTGATGGGGCGCAACGGAGCCGGTAAGTCGACGACGCTCAAAGCGATCATGAACCTGGGTTTGAGGCGTTCCGGGCAGATACGCTTTATGGGAAACTCGATTACGGCGAGCAAGCCCTTCCAGATTGCCCGCCTGGGCTTGGGCTATGTACCTGAAGACCGCCGCCTGTTCACCGACCTCAGTGTCCGTCAAAATCTGGATTTAGGGCATCAGCCGGCGCGGCATTGGCCTGATGGCCGGCCGGTTTCGGCCTGGACCATCGAGGCGCTGTTCGATTTGTTCCCGATTTTGCGGCCGTTGGAAAACCGGCAGGCGGGTACCTTGAGCGGCGGTGAGCAGCAGATGCTGGCGGTGGCCAGAACCTTGATGGGAAACCCTTGTGTCTTGCTGCTCGATGAACCGTCCGAAGGCGTGGCCCCGCTGGTTGTGGAACAAATGGCCGCCATGATTCTGGCCTTGAAGCAGCAAGGAACCGGCGTTTTGCTGTCGGAGCAAAACATCCATTTTGCGCAACTCGTCGCCGGCCGGACGTATGTGCTGGAAAAAGGCGTTGTGCAATATAGCGGCACGATGCAGGAGATGCGGCAAAGCCCCGAAGTCATTCGGAGCTATCTGGCGATATGAGGGACTGCGGTTTTGGCGGGATGGCAGGTTGAGGCACGGATGGCAGCCACAAGGGCTGCCGCTACATGATCGACGGGCATGTATTGGCTATATTTAAAAACGGATTCGACGGGCACGTATTGACGATATTTAAAAACGGATCGGAACGTGATGTGGCGGCAGCCCTCGTGGCTGCCATCTCGTCCGACCACCCCTACGCCACCCGGCTTAACTCCGCCTCACCACGATAACGCTGCAACAACATCTCCCTGCGTTTTTGCGCGGCCGCCAGATTCGCGTCCTTGATATGCCCAAAGCCCCGTATATCGTCAGGCAGTTTGGCCAGGTCGATGGCAAACCCTATATTGTGTGTGTTGACGCTTTGCGCCAATTCCCGCACCAGTGCCAGATAATCGTCCACCAACTGGCGTTCCTGCTGGCGCTCGGCGGTTTTGCCAAAGACATCCAGCGCCGTGCCGCGCAAGCCCTTGAATTTCGCCAGCAGTTTGAACGCGTGCATCATCCATGGGCCGTACTGTTTTTTAATCAAATGGCCTTTGTCATCTTTTTTGGCCAGCAGCGGGGGCGCCAGATAGAACTTCAGTTGGTAGTCCTTGCCCGGCTCTCCTTCAAACTGCGCACGCAGTTTATCGGTAAAGGCCGGGTCGGCATAAAGCCGCGCCACCTCGTACTCGTCCTTGTAGGCCATGAGTTTGGCCAGGTTCTGTGCAATAGCGCGCGTCAATTCTTGCGCCTGGCCATCGCTTATTGAGTTCCGGCTTGTCTGGATCGATTTCACCGCGTCGACATAGCGTTTCGCGTAGGCGGCGTTCTGATATGCCGTAAGCATTTGAGCATTTCGTTCAATGAGCGCGGCCAGCGTTTCGGGCATGGCGATAACCTGCGCCATGGTTTCCGGCATCCCGTGGGTTTCGGATTCTTTCAACTCCGGCGCAATCGCCTCTGGCCCGCGTTTGGCAATGGCACGGCCCCACTCGAAGGCGGCCAGGTTTTTTTCCACCATGACGTCGTTGAGCTCAATGGCGCGCACGAGGCTTTCATGCGAAAGCGGTACCCAGCCTTTTTGCCAGACATAACCCAGCATCAACGGGTTCGTGTAGATGGCATCGCCCAATAACTGGACAGCGAGCGCCCGGGCGTCGATGAACTCGCAATCCTGGCCTATGGCTTCTTTCAGATTGTGTTCGGCCGAAGCTTCCGGGAACTGCCATTTCGGGTCTTTGATGAATTCGGCGGTGGGCGTATTGGCGCTATTGATGGCGGCTTGTGTCACCCCTTTTTGAACGCTCGCCAGCACTTCGGCCGAGGTCGACACGATAGAGTCGCACCCGATGATGAGTTCGGCCTCGCCGGTGGCGATCCGGGTCGCGTGAATGTCGTCGGGCGTAGCGGCTATCTGTACGTGGCTTAATACGGCTCCGCCTTTTTGCGCCAGGCCGGTCATGTCGAGGATTGTCACTCCCTTGTTTTCAAGGTGTGCGGCCATGCCCAGCAGCCCGCCTATGGTGACGACGCCTGTGCCGCCTATGCCGGTCACCAGGATGCCGTAGGTGCCGTGTATGGCGGGCAGCGCGGGGACAGGCAAATCGGCCGTATCGGGCTTGCCGCCTTGCGGAGCGTGGGTTTTGGGTTTTTTAACCTGCGCGCCTTCGGCCATGACGAAGCTGGGGCAAAAGCCGTTCACGCAGGAAAAATCCTTGTTGCATGAGGACTGGTTGATCTTGCGTTTGGTGCCTTGCGGCGTTTCAAGGGGCTCGACGGATAGGCAATTGGATTTGACCGAGCAGTCGCCGCAACCTTCGCAGACGGCGTCATTGATAAAGACACGGCGGGCGGGATCGGGATAGGTGCCCCGTTTGCGGCGCCGGCGTTTTTCGGTGGCGCAGGTCTGATCATAGACGAGAATTGTGGTGCCTTCGATCTCACGCAATTCGCGTTGTACCCGGTCGAGCTCATCGCGGTGGTAGACAGGGGCGTTGCCCGCTAGCGCCACGCCTTGGTATTTTTCCGGCTCGTCGGTGACGACGACGATTTTCCTGGCGCCCTCGGCATGCACTTGGGCAATGACGTCGGTGACTTTCAGGGTGCCGTCTACGGGTTGGCCGCCCGTCATGGCGACCGCGTCGTTATACAGAATTTTGTAGGTGATGTTGGCGTTGGCGGCGATTGCGGCACGTATGGCCAGGATGCCCGAATGAAAATAGGTGCCGTCACCCAGATTCGCGAAAACGTGCTTGGTCGTGGTGAATGATTTCTGGCCGATCCAGGCCGCTCCTTCGCCGCCCATCTGGCTGAAGGTCGAGGTGTCGCGATCCATCCAGATGGTCATATAGTGGCAGCCTATGCCGGCCATGGCACGCGAACCCTCGGGCACCCGGGTGGAAGTGTTGTGCGGGCAGCCCGAACAGAACCAGGGCTTGCGCTCGGCGACGGCAATGGGCTGCAATCGCTCTCGTTCCTTTGCATCGATAATGGCTACGCGTGCGGCGATCCGGGCCCGGATGTCTGCAGGCAGAATGGCTTTTTCCAGGCGTTTGGCAATGGCGCGGGCGACGTGGGCGGGCGACAATTCGCCTTGGGGTGGCAGCAGCCAGTCGCCGCGAGGTATCGACCACTCGCCCGCCGCGTTGTCCTTTTCGTTGAACTTGCCGTATACCTTGGGGCGCACATCGTCGCGCCAGTTGTAAAGCTCTTCTTTCAGGGCATATTCCAGGATTTGCCGTTTTTCTTCGACCACCAGGATTTCGTCCAGGCCGGTCGCAAACTCGCGCGCATCCAGCGCATTCAAAGGCCAGACGCAGCCAACCTTCAGCAGGCGTATGCCGATTTGCGCGCAACTGCGTTCATCCAGACCCAGATCGGCCAGCGCCTGGCGGGTGTCCAGGTAGGCCTTGCCGGCGGCCATGATGCCTAATCGCGCCTGGGGTCCATCGATAACGATGCGGTTGAGTTTGTTGGCGCGCACGTATGCCAAAGCGGCATACCATTTGTAGTTCATCAACCGCGCTTCCTGCACGAGCGGCGGATCGGGCCAGCGTATGCTCAGGCCGTCGGGGGGCAAGGCGAAATCGGACGGGATGACGATGTTGGCGCGATCGGGGTCGATATCGACCGAGGCGGTGGATTCGACCACATCGGTCACGCATTTCATGGCCACCCACAAGCCTGAATAGCGGCTCATGGCCCATCCGTGCAGGCCGTAATCCAGATATTCCTGCACGTTGGCGGGGTATAGAACGGGCAGGCCGGCGGCCTGGAAGACGTGTTCGGATTGGTGCGCAAGCGTGGATGACTTGGCGGCATGGTCGTCGCCCGCCAGCACCAGCACGCCGCCGTATTGAGACGTGCCGGCCGAGTTCGCATGCTTGAATACGTCCATGGATCGATCGACGCCTGGCCCCTTGCCGTACCACATGCCAAACACGCCGTCGCGCGTCGCATCGGGATAGAGGTTGACTTGTTGCGATCCCCACACGGCGGTGGCCGCCAGGTCTTCGTTTACGCCAGGCTGGAAGACGATATCGTTGTCGGTCAGGTGCTGTCTGGCTTTCCACAATGATTGATCAAGCCCGCCCAGCGGCGAGCCGCGGTAGCCCGAAACAAAGCCCGCCGTATTCAGCCCGGCGTGCTTGTCGCGCAGCTTTTGCAACATGGGCAGGCGCACCAGGGCCTGCGTGCCGCTCATGTACGCGCGGCCTTTTTCGAGCGTGTATTTGTCGTCAAGGCTTACCTTGGCGAGCCGGGACAGCACCGCCTGATCAAGGGGGGCATTCATCTCGATTGTCTCCTGTAAGGATAATTTATTTTATTAGTGTATGTATTTATATTGGTATCGTAAAATCAAATTTTCAGGTATCAGGTATTAAAAAAACAGATGAAAAGCGAAGTCACGTTGAGACAGTTCCGGTACTTCATCGCTGCGGCGAGCTCAGGGCAATTTTCCACGGCAGCGATCTCCGAACATGTATCGCAATCGGCCATTACCAGCGCCGTCCAGAGCCTGGAGAAGCAATTGAAGGTACGTTTGTTCGATCGTCTGCCGCATGGTGTGGTGCTGACGACGCAAGGGCAAGTGTTTTTCCACCATGCCCGACATGTCATGGACTCGGTCAACGATGCCATGCGGCATGCCAGCTTGCGCACCCAGACTGTGCAGGGAACGATCCGGATTGCCGCTACCTATACGGTATTGGGCTATTTCCTGCCGGATTTGCTGAGCCGTTTCAAACACAGCTATCCGCAAGTGGAGATAGACCTGGTGGACATGGACAGAATTACGCTGGAACAGGCACTGGCCGACCAGAGCATAGACCTGGGAGTCGGGTTGATATCCAATATCGCCGATGTGCAGCGCTATGGCCATCGATTGCTGGTGCGCTCGCGCCGCAGAGTGTGGACAGCGGCTTCGCACCCTTTAGCCACGCAGTCTGCCATAAGCCTCGATGAGATCGCAAAGTGCCCCTATATATTACTGACGGTGGATGATGCCGATTCTGCTGCTACCGGTCATTGGGGCGCAAATGGCAGCGCGCTCAAGATCGCGATGCGCACCAGTTCTCTGGAGGCCCTGCGCGGCCTGGTCGCGTATGGTTTCGGCGTATCGATATTGTCGGACCTGGTGTATCGCCCGTGGTCGCTGGAAGGCAAGAAGATCATGGCTATTCCCATTGCAGATCCCGTCGCGCCCATGGATGTCGGCCTTCTTTGGCCCAGGCAGGCGGAGCCCAAAGGCCTCGTGGACACATTCCGGCAATTCCTGATTCATGCCTGTGACAGTGAGTCCGAAGCCCCCGCCGCAAGCGCGACCGCGCGGCCAAGGGCGCGGCGCAGATAAGTTGCCGCCCCTACGCATGAAATATTGTATCGGCGGTACGTACAACGAATTTTCTATGGCACCAAAGACAGGCCGATACGGATTTGCGAGCCGCTTCTTTGGTTATAGCCCAGCAGCGTTTCGCCGTAGCCGTTGAAATACTGCACATGCAGATAACCGTTCATGTTCAGGAAGGTGCGCCGCAGCGGCCACGCAGCTTCGATCTGGGTCGCGTGGCCCTGGCTGCCTTGCCGGTACAGACCTGTAAGGACCAGGCCGTCGTCTTGCGCCCAGCGCAGCTTCCAGTCTACACGCCCGTTATAGTCCGCATAATCGGGGTTTTCGCGGGTCGCAAAATAGGCTTTTACACGCGGCGCAAAAGTAAGTGTGCTGCCGCCGTCAAGACGGTAATTGAATTGCGGTTCGACAAAGCCATCGTTCAGCGAGCGCGAGTCCGTGCCGCCCTTGCCGTTGGATTTATGTTCAACGCCGGTGCTCAAGCCCAGAAACCATTTTTTATTCTCATTTTGCCAGAGCGCATCTTTGTGCCAGAAGAGGCTGGGGTTGTACGTGGTATCGACAAAAGGTTTGGAGTTGCCGGCCAGATCCCACAGGGAAGTTTGCGTATAGCCCAAGTACATATGGTCAATGAATGCCGGGTTTTCCGGATCGGCCGGTGTAGACAGGCGGTATTTGAAACTGAGTTGAAAGCGCGCGTTGGCACCCCCTTTGGTGCCTACATCGAAATAGACAGGCTCATACGGGGAAAGGGAGTTTCTGAAGGTCTCGAACGCAGAGGGCGGGGCGTTGACGGTTTGCTGCGCAACGGCAGGGCCTGATCTTACCGACGCGCCGGCGGCTGCAACGACATTGTCGGGCAAGGCCGGATCGCGCTGTTGGCCGGCGCGAGCCGCACCGGCATCGACAACAGGGACATTGGCCGGTGTTCCCGCTATCGGGCTTTTCTCCAGAGGGCTGGTATCGAGCGCCAATAGGGTGGGCTGGCCTTCGATATTGACCGCCTGCAAACCCTTGACGCCTTTGGGTACCACGGCGCGCCAGGCAAACTGAACGAAGTTGTTGACAGGCACGTTGGCTTGACCGGGTGCCGTGTCCAGATAAGCCAGGCTGCGTATGGCTTGCCCGGTGTCGCTGCGCCACTGCAGCACCAGGTTTTTTGGGGGCACCCAGTTCAGTTCGTTTTGCGTGTCGTTGAATAATACGGCGCGCACGACAACGGTCTCGCCGGCGGTGGCGTGTGTTTGATCAAGCCGATAGACGACGCCTGCCTTGGCTACGGGCAGGCCATACAGCGACGCGGCCAGTATGATGATTAAGGCGTGGAACTGAAGGGTTGGAAATCGAGCGGTAGAGATCATGGAGCGCTGGTGCCGATAGAGCAGGGTGCTTTGAACTTTAGCATTGTCGCTGCCCAATTGAGCTACCTGATGTAAGTCTGCCTCGCGCTTTTCCAGATTTTCCGGCAGCAGGGTAAAATGCCTTCCTTTCGATGCGGCAGTAGCTCAGCTGGATAGAGCACGGGCCTTCTAAGCCCGGGGTCGGGGGTTCGAGACCCTCCTGCCGCACCATGATTATTCGCAATTATTCTTATTGGATTGCATCCTTCGCTCGGCCAATACCGGCGCGGATCGCTATTTCGACGGCGGCGCGCCCACGAGTGGATTTTTGCGCCAGGTCATTGAAGCTGATGAATTCTTTGGGTCGCTCGGCCGTCTCGGTTTGAGTGAACGGAGGAAAGACCGCAACACCGGCGACGGCTTCGGCCGCCTTGGTGGCGTTGCGGTAGCCGGCGTGGAATTTGGCATGGAGCCTGCTGCGGTGTTCCAGGTGGCGGTCGTCGTTGCCGCATATCAATATGGGCTTATCGGGGAAGCATCCGCGCAAGGCTTGCGCGACGGGTACGAGGTTGTTGCTGTCAAAGGCGGCAACGGTGGGATGAGAGGTGGTCTCCGTTATGGTGGCGGCCGTGGCGTACCCTTGGGTAAGAATAATGACTGCAGCCTTGGCCAGTACGGCGACACCTTGGCCAGGTGCCGCGCCCAAGACGTGGAAACACCCCGTCTTGAGGTTGTCGGCCTGATAGCATTTGTTGCCGTCCGTATAGATTTTTTGGGCAGCCCATACTTTGCCGTGTATATCTTGTGCGGGAATCACGAGATTGCCATAGCAGTTTTTTTTCAGGCCCTCGTGGGCGCTGATTCCTTTACGGCGTAGATAGGCATGGGCATTGGTGGCGCGGGAGAGGGTAGGCAGCTTGGCCGCCAGCGAGGCGGCCGTGTTCTCGTGTGCGGCGTGTAATTCCCCTTCTTTGTCTGCCGGTTTTTGCCTGGCCTGGGCCTCAAACGAGGCTGCTTTCGCTTTTGGTGTCGGCCTCTCCTGGGCCTGTCGAGCCGGCAATTGCTCGAGGTCCGCTATACCCCAGGCATTCCACAGCGGTTTTTCGAGGGGCCATTTTGCCCCGGGCGCCTTGACCCAATCGTTCTGCGGAAATGACGCCTGCGCTTTTGCCAATGTCATGCTGTCTCCATGGTATTGTGAATGCCACTGTCAAGAGTGGCTGGTTCTGATCACGCAAGAACCGTGCCAGAAACGTGAAGAAAGCAGAATAGGCATCAAAGGCAGGCACGACGGGGCTATCGAGCCCCTCTCGTTATGCCAGGCAGTCGGCTCAAGTGTGTAGATGGGCAGAATCAAGTGTTTCTCATGTGCGGTTTTCCGCCCTCTTGATCCCGCCGACCCTACTGGTTATTCTGCTTCGGTTGAATTTCAACGATCATTGGACGATTGCATGCGATATCTTTTTGCCCGCCGGCGCCTGCGCATTTATTTGCTGTTCGCTGCTTGCGTCGGGATAGGCTATATCGCCGCTTGCATCGTCTTTGCCCGGGAAAGCAGGGCCACGCTCGAGCAAGCACATCAGCGTGCCGTGTTTTATTCCTTGAGTCTGGAGTCGACCCTGGTGAGGTACGAGTCGTTGCCGAAGGTGATTTCGTTCGAAAAGAAAATGAGCAGCTTGCTGGATAATCCGGGCGACGCGGCAGCTCAGCAAGCCGCCAACCAATACCTGCGTGCCGTTCAAGTGACCACCGATTCGCGGGTCGCTTATCTCATCGATGCCGATGGCTTGACTCTGGCATCGAGCAATTGGGATGAATCCGACACCTTTGTCGGCCATAACTATACCTTCCGCCCTTATTTTCGCGATGCGCTGCAATTTGGCCAGGGGCGTTTTTATGGCATTGGCACCACTAGCCACGAGCCTGGTTATTTTCTTGCTACATCCATGCGTACGCCGACGGGCGCGCGCGGGGTTGTCGTCGTCAAGATCAGTCTCAATGAGTTTGAATCGGCGCTTTCGCAGGGCAGCGATACGGTCATGCTGCTTGATTCGGGCGGGATTATTTTCCTGTCCTCGGTTCCTGCCTGGCGATACCATACCCTGGTTACCCTGAGTGCACAGAAACGCGCTTCCGTGAATCAGAATCGTCAATACGGCAATCAGCCGCTCGATCCTTTGGACGGCTCTGTCGGCGATACCGCCGGCAACACTCTGCCGCACACTCTTGATGTGGCGCTTCCAGGAAAACCCAGGCAGGCATTGCTTGCCGAGTATGTGCCGGTGGGGCCGCTCGGGTGGAAGCTGGCCATACTTGTCGACCCGCAGCGGGATCGCCAATTATCCTGGGTGGTAGGCATAGGCGCGGGTTTTGTCGCCGCGTTCGTGGCGGCCCTGTTCATGGTGCGTAACCAGCAGCGCAAGCGCTACGAAGAGCGGCGCCGCGCAAAAAATGAACTGGATCGGGCGCATGCGGAACTGGAAACACGGATCGCCGCGCGCACGACCGATCTCACCGAAAAAATTGCGGCGCTGGATCGCGCCCAGCATATCTTGCGAGAAACCCGCGACAGCGCGGTACAGGCGGGAAAATTGGCCGTATTGGGTCAGATGGCGGCCGGCATTACGCATGAACTCAGCCAACCCCTGGCCGCCCTGACCACGCTTTCCGACAATACGGTTCACCTGGTCAAGCGTGGAGAGATCGATGAAGTCAGCAAGAATGTTTCTCTGATCAGCAAGCTTGCCGCCCGCATGGGTAACATCGTGTCCAGCATCAAGGCTTTTTCCCGCAAGGACAATGTTGGGCGCGAGCCTGTCAATGTCAGTAATTCCATTCATCAAGCGCTGATGTTGGTCGAGCCCCGCCGCAAGCAGGTTGCGGCCAAGGTTCAACTGGTGCATACCAGCTCGGAAGTGCTTGCCTGGGGCAACCCCATACGGCTCGAGCAAGTCCTGGTCAATCTGTTGCGCAATGGCCTGGATGCCGCGGCCGATCAGCCAGGTAGCGTGCTGTCTGTGGCCGTCCACGTGCAAGAGGGCCGTGTGCGCATCATCGTACGCGATCAGGGTCCGGGTATCCCGGACGACGTACGCGAGCATCTTTTTGAACCGTTCTTCACCACCAAGCCCACGGGCCAGGGTATCGGGCTTGGTCTGGCCATTTCTTTGGCAATCATAGAAGAAATGGGCGGCCAGCTGCAGATATATAATGCGCCCGGTCGCGGCGCCGAGGCCACCATTGTCCTGGAGCATGTATGAGCACGGAAAACCCCATCTCCATCGCCGAAGGCGGTCTCGTGTACTTGATCGAGGACGATGAAATCGTCATGCATGCGTGTGGGCAGGCCCTGCGCTTGGCGGGTATTCCGGTGCATGGTTTTGGCGATGCGGAAACCGCGCTGGCCAGCATTGGCGGCGAACGGCCGGCGGCCGTGATCTGTGACGTGCAGCTTCCCGGTATGGACGGGATGTCGTTACTGGTCGATTTGCTGCGTCTGGACCGCAATCTACCGGTGATTCTGATTACCGGGCATGGCGATATTTCCCTGGCGGTAAAAGCCATGCGGGCCGGGGCCTACGATTTCATCGAGAAACCTTTTCATTCCGAGCGGCTGGTCGATGTGGTTCGCCGGGCCATGGAGCGCCGCGCTCTGGCCACTGAAAATCAGCGCCTGAAAGATCAATTGCAGGAGTTGCAAGTTACCCCTTTGATTGGACAGTCTCCCGCGATCCAGCAGGTTCGCAAACTGATCGCCGCGTTGGCGCCGACCTCGGCCGATTTGCTGGTTTGCGGCGAAACGGGTTCAGGCAAAGAGGTGCTGGCAAAAGCGGTCCACACCGCCAGCGGCAGGCGCGGCGCCTTTGTTGCGCTAAATTGCGCCGCCGTGCCGGAAAACATTTTCGAGAGCGAAATGTTTGGCCATGAGGCCGGTGCGTTTACGGGAGCCAGCCGCCGTCGCATCGGGAAAATCGAATATGCCCAGAGCGGCACGCTGTTCCTGGATGAAATTGAATCCATGCCGCTGAATCTGCAGGCGAAATTGTTGCGCGTGTTGCAGGAACGCTATGTTGAACGGCTAGGCAGCAATACACCGATACCGGTCGATTGCCGGGTAATAGCCGCAACCAAGCTTGATCTCAAGCAGGCCTGCGACCGGGGCGAATTCCGGGCCGACCTGTATTACCGCCTGAATGTCGTGTCCATCGAGTTGCCGCCCTTGCGCAAACGGATCGATGACATTCCGCTCCTCATGGCGTATTTCATTGCCGACGCGGCGCGGCGCTATCAGTGCGAGCCGCCGCAATGGTCCAGTCGCGACTTGCTGCGCTGGCAACAGCACGACTGGCCGGGCAACGTGCGCGAATTGAGGAACACGGCCGAGCGATTTTGCCTGGGCGTTGAAGACGGGCTGGTGCAGCCCCCTGACAATGCTGATTCATTGGCCTATCGCCTGGAACAGACTGAACATGAGTTGATACAGGAAGCGCTGCGCAGTTGCGCAGGCAATGTGGTGCACGCGGCTAAAGTATTGAAGATTTCACGCAAGACGCTGTATGACAAGCTGAATCGCCTCGCGATCGACCCCAGCGGCTTTCGGCAGTGACCGGGCCTTTCAATCAGTTTTCGCCCATGGCAATGACGATCTTCCCGACGGTTTTGCCCGACTCCAGAGCTTCGTGGGCATCGACGATCTGGTCCAGTGCAAACCGGGCCGCGATATTGTGCTTCAGTTGCTGCTTGGCCAGAGCGTCGGTGACAGCGGCAATGGCCTTGGCATGAGCGTCGCGGCTCATTGCATAAACCAGAACGTACCGTACCGTGGCGTTGAGCCTTACCAACTGCCAGAAAGGCACGGCGGGAACCGGGGTCTGGTCTGACGCGTAGGACGCGATGACTCCGTTCGTTTTTAGGACTTTCAGGCTCGTATCCAGATTTGTACCGAACGCAACGTCGATGATGCGATCAATACCGCGGCCGTCTTCGACCCCGGTAATTCCGGCTATGCCGGCAACAATATCGTCTTTCAGGCGATAGAGGACGTGATGTGCGCCGGCATTCTGTGCAATCCGTGCCTGTTCTTGAGTCCGGACGGTCGCTATGACGGTCGCACCTTCCCGCCTGGCGAACTGGATGGCGTAAAAGCCGACTGCCCCGGCGCCGCCCGTGACCAGGACGGATTTTCCATTGAGCGGGCCATCGGCCGTCACGCAATAATGAGCCGTCAAGGCAGGGACGCCCAAGCCGGCGCCTTCCTCGAAGCTTGTCGTGGCCGGAAGTGGAACAGCGTTGATGGCTGGGATGCTGGTGTATTCGGCGGCACAGCCAAAAGGGCGGCCCAGCTGCGCTTCATATATCCAGACGCGTTCACCGATACGGCTGGCGTCCACACCTTCGCCAACGGCTTCGATGACGCCGGCCCCGTCTTGATGAGGAATGACCCGGGGGAAAGTATTTGGGCGAGCTCCGGCGCCGCTGCGCGACTTCGTATCGGAAGGGTTGATTCCGCTGGCGTGGATTCGCACCAGCACCTCGCCGGCCCAGGCCGTTGGCTTGGGCAAGTCTCCGACCTGAAGTACATCGCGCGCCGGTCCTCTATCGTCATACCAGGCAGCTTTCATCATTATTTCCGTAAGTATGTGGGGTGGGTTTTTCAAGTGTACCGGCTCTGTGTCAGGCTTGCTTTAACGCCGCCAGCGCTCGTCCCAGATCGGCCTTCAGATCGGTGATGTGCTCCACGCCCACCGACATGCGTACAAAATTGGCTTCAATGCCGGCCGATTCCATTTGCGCTTCGGTCATGGTGCCGGCCCACATGGCGGCGGTATGCACGATCAGGGTTTCCACTCCGCCCAGGCTGACCGCGTGGGTGGCCAACTGCAGCGAGGCAACGAACCGGCTGGTCAGGTCAAACCCGCCTTTGATGGAAAAGGCAATGACGGCGCCGAAGCCCTTCATCTGGCGTTGCGCCAGTTCGTATTGCGGATGGCTCTTCAACCCCGGGTAAAACACGCGTTCGATTTGCGGCTGGGTTTCCAGCCAAGCGGCCAGCTCCAGCGCGTTGGCATTGATGCGTTCGAGCCGAAGCGACAAGGTCCGCAACCCCCGCAATAGCAGCCATGCATCCATGGGCGAGAGCACCGAGCCGATGGTGACGTGCATCTGCCAGATTTGTTCGGCCAGCTGCGCCGAGCAGCAGACGGCGCCGGCGGTGATGTCGTGGTGCCCGCCGAAATATTTGGTGGCGCTGTGCACCACGATGTCGATACCCAGCGCGTGAGGTTTTTGATTCAGGGGCGAGGCGAAGGTGTTGTCCGCGATGGTCAGTATCCCGCGGGCCCGGGCCAGTTCGGCCACCGCCGCCAGGTCGGTCAGCGACAGGGTGGGGTTGACCGGTGTTTCCACCATGATGAGGCGGGTTTCGGGCCGAATGGCGGCAGCGATGGCGGCCAGATCGGTCTGATCGACGATACTGACGTCGACGCCGAATCGCGGCAGTACTTCTTCAAACAGCTTGGAGGTGCTCATGTAGTGGCGTTTCTGCGCAATGACATGGTCCCCCTTGGTGACCAGGCTTAGCACGGTCGTGCTAATGGCTCCCATACCCGAGGCCATCAACAGCGCGGTTTCAGTGCCTTCGAGTGCGGCAAGAATCGCTTCGACGCGTTTGTGGACGGGATTTCCATATCGCGTATACAAGCCCGCCGGGCGAGACATATTGGCCATCGCGGCGAACTCGGCAGGCGAGTTCGCCCTGAAAGTGGCGCTGTAATGAATGGGCGCCACGACGGATGGGTCGGTCGCCAGCGCTGCGTCGCCATGCAATACCAGGGTTTCATCATGCCAGTCGGCTTGTATGTCGTCGACTGTGGCGGGTGTGACGGCCTTCATTGTTTGCTCCTGTAATAGTGAGAATTGCGCGTGATCGAACGCAATGGATGCGCAGTGAATCGAGCCTTCTCATGATACCCCCCGACTCGAGTGAGCTTTGATCGTGTTTCAGCCTGCTTCAGACTTGTCACCGACTGTGTTGGCGCATTGGACGCAAACCTTTGTGAATCAAGGCTTACGGTGGCTTGCGGGCTGCCAGGACGAATTAAATAGCTACAGATAATGCACATCTTTGCATATGGGGCTCGAACTAAATGGAGCGGGCACGGTTCTTAATCACATGAGTCGCGCAATGTCTGCCGGCTCAAATCTCCCGGGTGCGCGAGCACTCCGGGAAAGTTTCCAGGAGTCACTTAAATGATCAAACAATCGCGTATTGCTCTTGCCCTTTCTGCTTCTGCCTTGTGCTTGGGTGTGGCGCTCGCGCCTTCTGCCTTTGCAGCCGGCGCCGCGCCGGCCGCCGGGACGGCTGCGTCGGCCACGCACGCGAAAGCCAAGCATGCTGCCAAACACAAGATGAGTGCCAAGAAAGCGGCCCCGGCCGCCGGTTCGAAGGCCGCGGCTGCGGCAAAAACGCAAAAGTAAGCAATTTGGGTGGTTCCGTTAAAGTTCCTTTGATGTTGCACTGAAAGGGCCGGCTTCGAGTTTGAAGCCGGCCCTTCTTTGTTGTAGCGGCAGCCCTCGTGGCTGCCATTCGTCCAATAATACATACCGCGCGACCCGTGTGGCACCCATCTATCTGATAAATATGTGGATGTCGTCTTAATTGCCAGGGTTTTTGCCACCCACAAGGGGTGGCGCTACATTATTCGCGGGTACGTTTTTGTAGCGGCAGCCCTTGTGGCTGCCATTCGTCCGATAATACGTAGCAGTGGCAATTGCTTTTAAGATATTGACTTGCCGTCCAAATTTACGCATTATCATTGCTGCGGGGACTTGTTTTTTTGGGAGGAACGGAACTGATTACCCAACCCGACTCACACACTGGCGAGTCTGCCCCATCCTTGCCCGAACATACTCTGGAAAAAAACCGCGAGCCCACTCACGGTCTGATTGCCCGCCTGGGGCGATGGCTGGAGCGCGATCGCCTGCCCGCACCCGTCGAAACCCAAACTCTGTTTGCGGCGCGGCTGACCGACGTGGCGGCCAATCGGCTGGCCAGGCAATGGAGCACACGCTATACAACGGCCGACGACGCCGAACGGCGGTTCTTGCTGGCCGAGCTGGCCCAGACCAGTGCGGGCATAGAGCCGCGCGACGATCTGGGCGTGCGTCTGTTCAAGCGCCTGAACGCCCAAACCGATGGCTTGCGATTCCTGGTGGGCTTGCGGGCCGATATGTTGCGTTGGCGCAAGCAGATTGCCGGGCTGACCTTGCTCGAGCGCGAGCTGGAGGGTTTGCTGTCGAACTGGTTCGATGTGGGCATGCTGGAACTCAAGCCCATCAATTGGGATTCGCCGGCGTCGCTGCTCGAAAAGCTGATTCAATACGAAGCAGTGCATGAAATCCACTCGTGGGACGAATTGCGCCGCAGGGTCGCGAAAGATCGTCGTTGCTACGCTTTTTTCCATCCTGGCATGGATGATGTGCCGCTGATATTCGTCGAAGTGGCTTTTGCTCCGAAGATGGCCGATAACGTTCAGGTGTTGCTGGATATGCAAACGCCGCCCGACGATCTTAGCAAGGCTCGCTGGGCTATTTTTTATTCCATTTCGAGTACGCAGGCGGGTTTGCGGGGCATCAGCTTCGGAAATTTCCTGCTCAAAAGGGTTATTGACGAACTGCTCTCCGAATTGCCGAACCTTAAATCGTTCGCGACTTTGTCGCCCATACCGGGTTTTGCGGCCTGGTTGGGCAAGCAGGACGGCAAAGTCTTGCAAGAGTTGCTGCATGATCGGACCGATAATCAATATGCGCAGGATAGCGTCCGCAGCGGGTTGCGATGGGTGGCGCAATTGCAGAAGGCGGCGGTCGGCGACGCTTCCGACGTGGTGCAGCGTGCCGGCCTGAAGTTGGCGGCTCACTATCTGACGTCGATAAAAAGTGGCCAACTGATCGATCCCGTAGCGCGATTTCATCTGGGCAACGGCGCGCGCATCGAGCGCATCAACTGGGCAGCCGATTGCTCGCCCAAGGGTTTGCAGCAGTCTTGCGCGATGATGGTGAATTATCTGTATAGCCTGGACGAACTGGATGAAAACCTGTTGCAGCTTGCGGCAGGAAAGCCCAGGATCGCCCGGCATCTAAGGTGGCGATGAGTGCGCCTGCCTAGTCTGTATTAAGAGCAACCGGCCGATCGGGCCACGTGCGTCGCGACAAGCCTTGCGAGTCGCGACGCACAGTTTTTGGAGAGGTTATCTGAGTGAGCAACGCTAATCTGTACGCTGTGCTGGAGTCGGGGTTTCCCGTTGATCGAAGCGGGGTCGCTATCCAGACGCCAGAGCGCGACTACAGCTGGGACGATATCGATCAACTATCGGCGCGCTTTGCCAATCTGTTGTGCGGGCTTGATCTGCCCGCGGGTGCCCGCGTGGCGGTACAGGTTGAAAAATCCCCCGAGGCCCTGATGCTGTACTTGGCCACGATACGTGCAGGTCTGGCTTACCTGCCCCTGAATCCGGCCTATCGGGCCGGCGAAGTGGAGTATTTTCTGGGCGATGCCCAGCCGTCCGTGCTTGTATGCACCAGCAAGAATCGCGACTGGATCGATGACCTGGCCCGGAAATCGCACACGCCACACGTCTACACGATGGATCAGGATGGCAGCGGCACGTGCCTGACGGCGGCGTCGCAACAGGCCTCGCGCTTTCAGACAGCGGTCAGCCAAAGTGACGATGTTGCGGCTATTCTGTATACCTCCGGCACCACCGGGCGCAGCAAGGGCGCCATGCTGACGCATGGCAATCTGGTCTCCAATGCCCGGGTTCTGAAAGACTACTGGGGTTGGCGTGCGGACGATGTGTTGCTTCACATGCTGCCGATTTTCCATGTGCATGGGCTGTTTGTCGCGTCGCACGGCGCGCTGCTGGCAGGCGCCCGCATGATCTGGCTGCCCAAGCTGGATATCGAGCAGGCGCTGCATTACCTGCCGCAAAGCACCCTGATGATGGGGGTACCCACGTATTACGTGCGTCTGCTCGCCGATGCGCGGTTTACCCAGGAACTGTGCCGCAACATGCGGCTGTTTATTTCCGGCTCGGCGCCGCTTCTGACCGATACGTTCAAAGAATTCCAGACTCGCTCAGGCCGCACGATACTTGAGCGCTACGGCATGAGCGAAACCATCATGCTTACTTCCAATCCCTGCGATCCTGCTTTGGGCGCACGCGTGGGAGGCACCGTTGGGCCGGCCTTGCCGGGCGTGTCGGTTCGTGTGGTCGACGATGCCAATCAAGTCCTGGCCACTGGCGAAATCGGCCATGTGCAAGTGCGCGGGCCCAACATTTTCAAGGGCTATTGGCACATGCCCGAGAAGACGCGCGCGGAATTCACCACCGACGGCTGGTTCAAGACGGGCGACGTTGGGCGTTTTGGCGGCGACTCGCACATTCCCGATCATTATCTTTCGATCGTGGGACGCAGCAAAGATCTGATCATTTCAGGCGGCTTCAACATCTATCCCAAGGAAATCGAAACCATCATCGACGAAATGGCAGGCGTGGCCGAATCGGCGGTGATCGGGGTGCCTCATCCGGATTTCGGAGAAGCGGTCGTGGCGGTCGTCGTACCCAGGGCGGGTGCCGCGATCGATGGCGCAAGCCTGCAAGCCGAACTGAAATCGCGCATCGCCAACTTCAAGGTGCCCAAACGGGTCCATGTCATAGACCAATTGCCGCGCAACACCATGGGCAAAGTGCAAAAGAACGTGTTGCGCGAGGCGTATAAGGACAAGTAGCGTGTTGCACGCCACGATCGGTCATGACACGTTATAGAGCAGATTTAACTGGACACCAATGATATTGACTGTTTACATTAGTAAGGAATGGCTCGTCAAACAAGTATAGAACCGTAGTCGATAGTCTGCTGGCAACATTACAACAAGGCCAGCATTCCATTTGCTGATTAATGGGTTGTTAAAGGAGGCTTTATGAGGAACAAGACTATTCGCCGTCTGATTCTGGCGGCGGTGCTGGGAAGTTGCGCTACATTTTTGGGTACGCCGGCGGTGGCTGCGGGCCCGACGGTGCTTAAGATTTCACACCAATTTCCTGCGAACACCGATTTCCGCGACCAATTGGCGCGCAAGTTTGCCACGGAAGTCGAAAAGCGCACCAACGGTGCGCTCAAATTTCAGATTTACCCCGGGTCATCCTTATATAAGGCTGGACAGCAATTCGACGCAATGGCCAATGGCTCGCTGGACATGTCGGTTTATCCGCTGGCGTACTCGGCCGGCAAGCTGCCTGCCGCCAATATTACGCTGATGCCTGCGCTGATCAGAAACTACAAGCAGGCCTACGCATGGGAGGATGCGCCGGTCGGGAAGTGGCTCGAGAAATACCTTGAGGACCACGGCGTGGTGATTATCAGCTGGGTCTGGCAAGCGGGTGGTGTCGCGTCGCGCGACAAGCCCATTCTGGTGCCTGCCGACGTCAAGGGGCTCAAAGTGCGCGGCGCCGGCAAAATGATCGACCTCATGCTGCAGGGGGCCGGCGGCGCGTTGGCTTCCTTTCCGTCCAACGAGTCGTATAACGCCATGCAATCCGGCGTGGTCGACGCAATCTGGACTTCAAGCGCATCGCTCATGAGCTTTCGGTTGAGCGAGGTCAGCAAGTTTGTCACGACGGCGCAGGACCACACCTTCTGGTATATGTTCGAACCGCTCCTGATGTCGAAAGCGGCTTATGACAAGCTGACGCCGGAACAGCAGAAAATCGTGAAGGAAGTGGGTCATTCACTGCAAAAATTTTCCCTCGAAGCATGCCTGAAGGATGATGCCAAGCTGGCCGATGTCTATCGCAAGTCCGGCGATAAGGTGCTTACGATGAATGAGGAACAGTTCAATCAGTGGAAAGCGGTCGCCGAGAAAAGCGCCTACAAGAACTTTGCCGATCATGTCAAAGACGGTGCCAATATCTTGAAAATGGCTGAAGCGGTCAGTGCCAAGTAAATGTGCGCGTAGCGCGAGGCGGCAGACCTTTTTGGTTTGCCGCCTTTTTATGGCGTGGAAATCATGGTGACGAGATTTTGGCGCGGCTTTGGCCGCATGATGAAGGGTATAAGCACCATCACTGGATACTTCAGTGGCGTGCTGATTGTGGTGTCGGCTGGCTGCATCACCTATGAGGTGATCTGGCGCTACTATTTGGTGCGGCCTCACACTTGGTCGATGGAAGCCAACATTTTTCTGCTGATTGCCGCTACTTTCCTGGCGTCGTCGTTCACACAACTCAAGCGGGGTCATATCGGCACAGAGGTGCTCGATCTGGTGTTGCCGGCCAGCTGGGTACCGTGGCGCGTGCTGTTTGGCGATATCCTGTCGTTCGCGATCTGTGGGTTTCTCAGCGTCCGGGTCGGTTTGTACGGTATGCAAGCCTGGAGCGAAGGCTGGACCACGGATTCCATATGGGCTCCGCATCTGTGGATTCCGTTTGCCTTGATTGCCATCGGGATGTTGCTGACGGCATTGCAGTATTTGATACAAATCGTCGAACAGATTTCGCACCTGCACCGCAAGGGCGGTTCTTTGGGTAACGCAGACACCGGGGTGAGCGCGCGATGAGCGAATTCAATATTGGAATGTTATTTGTGGCGGGAACGCTGGCGTTGCTGTTGAGCGGGATGTCGGTCGCGTTTGCGTTGGGTGTGATATCGCTGTTATTCATGGTGATCTTCATGCCGCCGGCGCTGATCCTCACCATCCCGGAAACCCTCTACGGCGGTCTGGACAACTTTACGCTGCTGGCTATTCCGCTGTTCATCCTTATGGGTGAATCGATCGGCAGGACACGTGCGTCGGTGGACTTGTACGAGTCCGCCTACCGCTGGCTCAGCAAGCTGCCCGGAGGGCTGGGGATCGCCAATGTTGTAGGTTGCGCTATTTTCGCCGCAATGTGCGGGTCGAGCACAGCCACCGCGGCAGCCATTGGGTCGATGGGCATTCCGGAGATGAAGAAACGTGGATATTCGGGCGGGCTCGCGGGGGGGCTCATTGCCGCCGGTGGTACGCTGGGCATCCTGATCCCACCCTCCATCACTTTCATTCTTTACGGGATTGTGTCCGAGCAATCAATCGGGAAACTATTTATCGCCGGTATTATTCCCGGCATTTTGCTTGCCGCTCTGTTTGCGTTGTGGGTCGCCTTCAAGGCGGGTCGGGACGACAAGCGGGTGATGCATCGCGGGGGCGCCGATGCGGCGCATTTGCGTACTCAGCAACAGATGTTCACCTGGCGCGAGCGTTTCGAATCACTGCCCAGACTGGTGCCGTTCGCCATCATTATCTTTATTGTGATGGTTGCCCTCTACGGAGGATTCGCCACACCATCCGAAGTGGCCGGCATAGGGGCGCTCTCGACTCTGGTCATGGTGATCCTGGTATATCGTTGCTATCGGTGGAGCCAGTTAGGCCCCATCTTGCTGAGCACCGCCAAGGAATCGTGCATGCTGATGATGATCATCGCCATGTCGTTTCTCTACTCCAATGTGATGAGCTACCTGCATATTAGCCAGAGTGCGACGCACTGGATGGTCGGGCTTGAGATGTCGCGATGGGAGTTTCTGTTCTGGATCGACGTACTGATTGTCGTCCTCGGCTTTTTCTTGCCACCGGTGGCGATCATCTTGTTCATTACGCCGGTGATACTGCCGGCGTTGCAGGCGCATGGCTTCGACCTGGTCTGGTTTGGTGTGCAGATGACGATCCTGATGGAGGCAGGGCTGATCCATCCACCACTCGGGCTCAACTTGTTTGTGATTCAGGGCATCGCGCCCGAAATCCCGCTTAAAGAGTTGTTGTGGGGCGTGACGCCGTTCATTGTCATCATTATGTTGTTCATCGTGCTGACTTGCGTGTATCCGCAGATCGTGTTGTGGCTCCCTAACCATATGTAGGCGCTCGCCCGGCCCGGGCTGCGCACCAGTGGCGGAAGGGCTTGCCGGCGCCTATAAATAGGGGCTGGCCAGCCAGATGATTTTATTGCGCAGCCGCTTGCGAAACGGGATGGCGGCCAGGTTTTCCAGGGTGACGGGATCGGCATGTTCGATCTCGCTATCGATCAGGCGCTCAATGTCTCGCGCGGTGTCGCGGCTGTATATTTCGATGTCGAGTTCGAAGTTCAGGCGCAGGCTGCGCGGGTCGATATTGGACGAACCGACATACGACCACGCCGCATCGATAGTGATGAGTTTCGAATGGTTGAAATTGCCGCCGGCGCGCCAGACGCGACAGCCGTTGCGTATGACCTGGTCCAGTTGCGCCGTCATGGCGTAGTTGACCAGCCGCAGGTTATTGCTTCCCGGGATCACGATATCGACCTGGATGCCGCGCCGCGCGGCCGTATTGATGGCGCCTATCAATATCTGGTCGGGCAGGAAATAGGGCGACTGGATGCGGATATGCTGCTGCGCCACGGCAAAGGCACCTAGCAGCATATTGTGAGTGCTCGCAATGAACTTGTCGGGGCCCGAGCGCACGCAACGCGCCGGCACCTCGGGCGAGGGTACATGCCAATCGTCACTGCACCAGATCGAGTAGGGCAGCGTTTCTTTGGTGGTGAACTCCCAGTCGTGTGCAAACGCCGACATGAGCTGCAAGACAACGGGGCCTTCAACCTGGAAGTGAGTGTCGCCGGCCACTTTCTGTTTGGCGATCGCCGAGACGAAGCCTTCCCGTATGTTCATGCCTCCGGTGAACCCGTGGCGTCCATCGACGATCAGAATCTTGCGGTGGCTGCGCAGGTTGGCATAGGGCATTTTCATGCCCAGCGGATTGGTCATGAACAAGGCCGCTGTAATGCCGTTCTTGTGCAGCAAGCCAATAATGGGCGGACGTGAGTACTTTGATCCGATGGCGTCGATCAGAACCCGGATTTCCACGCCGCGCTTCTGAGCGTCGGCCAACGCCTGCGCGAATTCGCGGCCAACCTGGTCATCGTCGAAGATATAGGTTTGCAATGCAATGGTTTTCCGGGCGCCATGAATGGCGGCGATCATGGCCGGATAAGCCTGGTCGCCGCCCAGCAGTATCTTTACATGGTTATTGCCGCGCAAGGGAAAGCCGGTGATCCGATCACCCAGCGTGCGCAGCGACACAAATTGCGGGGCCGAGTCGGCCGCGACGTCGGCCACCGGCACGGCCTGCTTGTTCGAATAGTCTTTGATGGCTTCGTCGCGTTGCTGCGAGATTCGGTCGCGGCGTACGCGATTGATTCCGGCCACCAGATAGAACAGGGGGCCGAAAATCGGCGACATCAGAATGACCCCCACCCATCCTATGGCAGCGCGCACGTCATTCTTGGTCATGGCCGCGTGCGTGGCGGCGGCAGCGCCGGAAATCAGGCTGATTAAAAAGACGATATGAGGCCAGTACGCGAGGAGCAGGTCATGCAATGAATACATAGATGTCGAAGTCATGAGAGCGTGATGGGTTGTGCCGGAGCCATTTTCGGGCGATGAGTGCCGCTCGCGCATTGTCGCCCAGGCAGGCATGGCCAGTATATAGATAGATGCGGCCTGTGTTCGCCCGTCCTGCTGGTTCATGCTAGAATCACGTTCTCTTTCGAAGGGCCTCGTGCTCGTAGAGCAGTGGTGACCGTAGCTCAGTTGGTAGAGTCCTGGATTGTGATTCCAGTTGTCGTGGGTTCGAGCCCCATCGGTCACCCCAGCAATTAATTAATAATTGACAAAAAAATCGAAACAATCAGTAACGCGCATTTCGTTGACGTTTTCCTTCGAGATTAGGGAAAACCCTGGTTCGGCCTTCATGCTTTGAACTGTCGATGTAACGAATTGATGCGGATCGACCGTTACAAGTCGATCGTAATCCGCTAGGATGAAAGTTCAGCAACTTTTAAAAGGTGTTGGCTATCATGAAAAAACTTTACGCAACTCTTTTCGTGTCTGCTATGTTGGCAAGCCCTCTGGCGACAGCCGCGACTCAAAAAATGTCGCACGAAGCCTGGATTGCAGCTCAGAAAATTGATATTCCGCCTACTTTCAAAGTAACGGAAACCAAGATCCCTGCCGGCTCCGCGGCGTCAAGTACGGCGGCGCCTGCCCAGATGCCGGCTACCGACCAAATGAAATCGGACGCTGCCTCCCAGGCCAAGGGCGCGGCTGAAGGGCAGACCATGCCCATGAAGATGCAGCACAAATAAAGCCCGGTTAAAGCTCGGTGCCTGTTTCGGCTCGCAAGCGGGCGGGCCGCGGCGGCGTGTGAGGTCCCCCGGGGCTTCGGGCCGCAGCAAATCTGAACCTGGAACGTCAAGAATGTTAGGATACGTTCCATGGCTCAATATTTTGTAGTTCATCCCGAAAACCCCCAGGTTCGCTTGTTGAAACAGGCTGGGCAGCTGCTTGCCGATGGCGGGTTGGTTGCTGTGCCTACCGACTCCAGTTATGCCGTTTTGGCGCGTCTGGACGATAAGGCGGCCGCCGATGCATTGCGGCGGTTGCGGGGGCTGGACGAACGCCACCACCTTACCCTGTTGTGTCGCGATCTGGCTGAAATCGGTCATTTTGCGCGGGTCGACAATAGTCAGTACCGTTTGCTCAAAATAGCCACGCCGGGGCCCTGGACCTTTATTCTTGAGGCCACCCGCGAGGTTCCTCGCCGGGTGTCCCATCCTTCGCGCAAGACGATAGGCATACGTGTTCCGAATCACCGGGTAACGCTTGGCTTGATCGAATGCGCGGGTTCGCCGTTAATTTCCACTACACTCATTCCCGAAGGTGAAGACGAACCTTTGAATGACGCGCAGCTGATCCGCGAACGCTATGCCAACCAGTTGGCGGCCATTATCGATAGCGGCGCCTGCCCGCTCATGCCGACTACGGTAATTGACCTGACCGGCCCCAGCCCGGAAATCCTCCGGCGAGGCCAGGGGGATCTGGCCTCTTTGGGTTTGGCATAGTTGCGGCCCTATGCGCGGCGAATTGCTTGGTGGATTTAATTTGTTGTCGTTGACTCGAGTGTAAACTTGCGCCTGCATTTTCCGGGATTATATGGATTCGTTGATTCAAACCATTACGATTTATGCACTGCCCGTGTTGTTCGGGATCACCCTGCACGAGGCGGCGCACGGCTATGTGGCCCGGATGTTCGGCGACCCCACCGCCTATGAGGCCGGCCGCGTCAGCCTGAACCCCGTTCGCCATATCGATCTTATGGGGACAATAATAGTGCCGCTGGTTTTGCTGTTCAGCACCAAGCTCCTGGGGGGCGCGGGTCTGTTATTCGGGTGGGCCAAGCCCGTGCCGGTCGATTGGGGGCGTTTGCGCAACCCCAAGCGCGATATGCTGTGGGTGGCTCTGGCCGGCCCCGCGTCCAATCTGTTCATGGCGATTATCTGGACACTGGGCTTGCGTTTTCTGGCCGATTCCGGAGCTTCCCAGAACGATTTCTGGGTTCAGATGACGGTTGCGGGGATTCAGATCAATTTGGTGTTGATGGCTTTGAACCTGTTGCCGATCCCGCCGCTCGATGGCGGGCGGATTGTGTTTAGCCTGTTGCCCGGCCGTCTGGCTTGGCGGTATTCGAAGATCGAACCCTATGGGTTAATGATTATCGTAGTGCTGATGATAAGCGGCGTTTTGTGGACGTTTCTTCAGCCATTGCTGGCCTTGGGCCAAATAATTATTAATTGGTTCTTATAAGTTTGGGCGCTTATCCGGTAAACTTGCATGTTAATTTAGCAAGTTCGCCATTTGGGCGAGTTCGAGGAGATGGTTTCCATCATGGCTAGTACGGATTCTGCGATTCCCATTTTTCAGGGCAGCATGGTCGCCCTGATAACCCCTATGCATCCCGACGGCAGCCTGGACTTCGATTCGTATCGCAAACTGATCGATTGGCACGTAGCCCAAGGCACCGACGCGCTGGTGGTGGTGGGCACATCGGGTGAATCGCCCACCGTGAACATCGACGAGCACGCTGAGCTGATTCGCGTGGCGGTCGAGCACGCGGCCGGCCGCGTGCCTGTCATTGCCGGAACCGGTGCCAATTCCACTTCCGAAGCGATTCATCTTGCGCGCCACTCGCAAGCCGTGGGCGCGCAGGCGGGCTTGACGGTTGTGCCTTATTACAACAAGCCCTCGCAAGAGGGCATGTATCAGCATTTTCGTACGATTGCCGAGGCCACCGGCCTTCCTTCCATACTTTATAACGTGCCGGGCCGCACTTCGGCCGACTTGTCCAACGACACCATTGTGCGGCTGGCGCAAGTGCCGGGCATTATCGGCATTAAAGACGCAACGGGCAATATTGCACGCGGCGCCCTGTTGCTGCGCGACGCGCCCCCCGCCTTTCAGGTGTTTAGCGGCGACGACGCCACCGCGGCGGCGCTGATGTTGTTGGGGGCACGCGGCAATATTTCCGTTTCGGCCAACGTCGCACCCAAACTAATGCACGAGTTATGTATGGCGGCGATTGCCGGCGATGGAATACGTGTCCGTGAACTAAACAGGCGCCTCGCGCATCTAAACAATGTTCTGTTTGTTGAATCCAACCCGATACCGGTCAAGTGGGCGGTGGCTGAAATGGGGTTGTCCGAACTGGGTTATCGCTTGCCGCTGATTCCGTTAGATCCGCGCTATCACGATAAGGTGCGCAGCTCGTTGAAAGATGTGGGATTGATTTAAAAATGATAAGGATGCGTATGAACAAACGCTACGCTGGCGTAGCCGTAAGTGTAGGCCTGCTGTTGGTATCTGGCTGCACACAGCTGAAACAATTGACAGGACGCGAAGAGACGGTCAACTATAAAAGCACGGTAGCTGGCGATCCGCTCAGCATCCCCCCCGATTTGACGCAAGCCAACCAGGACGCCCATTACAAGGCGCCCGCGGGTTCGGCAACCTTTAGCCAGTTTGCGCAGAATCAGGCGGCGAGCAAAGGCGCCAGCCCGAGCGATGCCATCCTGCCTGCGACCAGCGGCATTCAAGTGATGCGCGACGGCAATATACGCTGGCTATCGGTAGACAAGCCTGCCGAAACGGTTTATCCCAAGGTCGTGGATTTCTGGGGTGAACAGGGGTTTACCATTCATTCGCAAGATTCCAAGGCAGGCCTCATTCAGACCGATTGGGCCGAAAATCGGGCCAAGATACCCGAGGGCTGGATCCGCAGCGCGCTGGGCGGCATTCTGGATCAGGTTTTCGACAGCGGCGAACGCGAACGTTTTCGTACGCGCGTCGAGCGAGTCAACGGCAAGACCGAAATTTATGTCAGCCACGAGCAAATGGTTGAAACTCCTACGGCCGACGGCACGACCTTTAAATGGGTCTATGGCAAGGAAGATCCGGGCCTGAATGCGGCCATGTTGGCGCGCATGATGGTGTTCCTGGGCACGGATGTCAAAAAGGCCCAGTCTATGGTGGCGCAGGCTGAAAAAGACCCGACCCAGCCGCAAGTAGCCAAAGTGGCTGGCGATCCGGCCGCGCTCACCTTGAGCGAGCCCTTTGACCGTGCCTGGAGGCGTGTAGGCGTGGCGATCGATGCGGCCGGTTTCTCGGTGGATGATCGGGACCGCTCAAGCGGCGATTATTTCGTGCGCTACCTCGATACGGATACTGGCCAGAAAATTGATCAAGGCAATTTCCTGACGCGAATGTTCGGCGGCAAGAATACTGCCGAGGCAGGGTCGTTCCGGATTCACGTCGCCCAGCAGGGGGCGGGCTCGCTAGTTACGGTGCTTGATAAAAATGGGCAGCAAGACAAGAGTCCCACGGCGCAACGCATCATTACGGTTCTGACGGGCCATATGAATTAAGGCGTATACAGCGCTACGCGTGAGTCATGTAGTGGCACCCCTTGTGGGTGCCATTTTTTTGACCTAAGGTATTTTCGATTGAGCCGTTTTGGGTGGTGAGGTCATTCTATTAAGACGCCGCAGGGCGAGGGGTGGGTACCGTCCGGTCCGTCCAGCGGTCGGGGCGCTGCGCGCCCCGACTCCCCGGGTCTGCCTCGTCCAGGCGGGCCATGTTTGAGTGGAGCCACGCCAGCGGCGTAGCGAGTTTGGCCCGACACCCAAACGTCCCGCCACCAAATACCCAAACATCCCATGCCGCATACCGTTTGACCAAAAATGCTCTAGCCATTTCTCTATGCCGCTCTGACAAACCTGCTAGAGGCGTCGGCGTCGGCATATGGCGCCGCGCCTGCATTGATGCTGGTGCCAAACCATTGAAGTTTTTCGGTCAGGGCGGCGGTTTCTCCGACCAGAAGCAACGAAGGAGTTTCGAAGGCGTGCTTGTCAGCCAATGTCGCCAGATCTTTCAGCGGGCCGTTGAGCACGCGCTGATTGCTGCGGGTGCCGTTTTCGATCAAGGCAAAAGGCGTGTCGCCGGCGCATCCGTGTTCGATAAGCTGCGTGGATAGCCACGACAGTTGGCTAACCCCCATGTAAAAGGCCAAGGTCTGTTTGCCCTGAGCGAGCGAGTTCCAGTCGTGGGTGTCGTCCTCATGGCTGCTGTGGGCCGTGATCAGGCGCACGGACTGGGCATAGTCCCGATGTGTCAGGGGAATACCCGCATAGGCCGCGCAGGCCAGCGCTGCGGTGATCCCGGGCACAACCTCGTAGGCAATGCCATGCTCGCTCAGGAATTCAAGCTCTTCACCGCCGCGGCCAAAGATGAATGCGTCTCCACCTTTGAGCCGTACGACGTATTTACCCGATCGGGCATGGGTCAGCAGTAGATCGTGGATGCGCCGCTGAGTGGCGTCGTGGTCTTCGCCCGGACTCTTGCCTACGGCGATCTGCAAGGCGTCGCGGCGGGCGAGGGCCAGTACTTCCTGGCTTACCAGACGGTCGTACAGAATCACGTCGGCTTGATTTAACGCGCGCAGGCCCTTGATGGTGAGCAAGTCAGGATCGCCGGGGCCGGCGCCCACCAAGGCTACCTTTCCTGTGGGGGCTGGTTGAGGCTGCGCAAGTGCTTTTTTAAGCTCATGCTCGGCCAGCAAGCCGTGTTCTTTGCGTAAAGCGGCTGCTACGGGGCCGTCGAGCAGGCTGTCGTAAAACTCGCGGCGGCTGCGTAAATTGGGGCGCAGGCGGCGTATGGCGGGACGATATTTCTGGGCCAGGACGGCCAGAGGGCCAAGCGAATGCTCGAGCAAGGCCTCGAGGCGTTCACGCACCCGGCGCGCCAGCATCGGGGCCGTGCCTGACGATGAGATGGCGACGATGAGGGGCGATCGGTCGACAATCGAGGGCACGTGAAAGGAGGATAACTGCGCATCGTCGACCACATTGATGAAAATGCGCTGCTGTTGGGCGCAGCGGGCAATATGCTGGTTCGTCGTCGTGTCGTTCGTTGCCGCGACGATCAGCCAGGCCTCATCCAGCCAGGCCGGCTCGAAGCGGCCCGTAATGGTTTCGATCTTGCCCTGTTTTTTCAGGCGCAGCAGTTCTTCGGTGAAGGTGAGGGCGCCGACGACGACATGGGCGCCTGCCGCCAACAGGCTGCCGACCTTGCGTTCGGCGACGCTGCCCGCGCCTACCACGACGGTGCGGCGGCCCTTGACATCGGCAAACAGAGGGAACAGCGTCATGTCGCGGCGTCCAGAACGATCGGAATCAGGCGCTGCGAGGGCGCCTCGATGACTTCTGCGCGGACCAGGAAATCGCCGAATTTTTCGTCTTGCCTGCGCCCATTCGCGTAGGCGCCAAACAACGCGTCCAGGGCGTCGATGATTTCCGGCTCGGTAATATTCTCGCGGTAAAGCGTATTGAGCCGTTGGCCTGTGAAATCCGCGCCGAGGCGCAAATCGTAGCGGCCGATGGCACGCCCTATCAGGGTGATTTCCCCCAGATAGGGGCGCGAACAGCCGTTGGGGCAGCCCGACAGGCGCAGCAGAATCGGCGCGTCGAGCAAGTTGTGATGGGCCAGAAGCGTTTCCAGCTTAGGCAGCAATTTCGGTAGATACCGTTCGCTTTCGGCCATGGCCAGTCCGCAGGTGGGCAAGGCCACGCAGGCGATGCTGTGCCGGCGTATGCCGCTTTGCTTGTGATAGCCGTCCAGGCCGTATTGATGCACCAGTTCGTCTATCCGCGCCCGATCCGCGGCCGCAACGTTGGCGATGATCAGGTTTTGATTGCAGGTGAGCCGGAATTCTCCCTTGTGCACCTGGGCAAGTTCCCGCATCCCGGTCAGAAAGCGATTTTCGCCAGTGTCGTTCAAGCGTCCGGATTCTATGTACAACCCCAGGTGCCATTGCCCGTCTTCTCCTTCAAGCCAGCCGTAGCGATCGCCGTTGTGGTCGAAATGGTAGGGTCGAAGGGGCTTGAGGCTGTAGCCCAGGCGTTGTTCCAGTTCGGATTTGAACCAGTCCAGTCCGTGACTATCGATGGTGTATTTCAGCCGCGCATGCTGGCGCTCGGCGCGGTTGCCATAGTCGCGCTGCACGGTGACCACGGCTTCTGCAACCTGGACTACCTGCTCGGGCGTCACGAACCCGATCAGGCTGCCCAACCGCGGATAGGTCGTATCGTCGCCGTGAGTCGCGCCCATGCCGCCGCCGGCCGCCACGTTAAAGCCTTGCAGTATGCCGTTTTCAATAATGGCAATCAGGCCCAGGTCCTGCGCGAAGACATCGATATCGTTGGTGGGGGGAATGGCGATTCCAATCTTGAACTTGCGCGGCAGGTAGCTGTGGCCGTACAGGGGTTCGTGGTCGGGTTCGTTACTGATTTTCTTGCCGTCGAGCCAGATCTCCGCATAGGCGCGGGTGTGCGGCAGGAAGTGTGCGGACAATTTCTCGGTCCAGTCCTGTACGACTTGATGCTGGCTTGAAAGCAGGGGGTTGACCGAGCTCACCACTTGGCGATTGACGTCGCCGCACGCGGCGAGCGTAGTGCTCATTGCCTCGTGTATGGCTTGCATGACGTTTTTCAGATTGCGCTTGGGCACCCCGTGCAATTGAAAGGTCTGGCGTGTGGTGATCCGCAGTCCGCGGGTGGCCCAAGTCGTTGCAATATGATCGAAAGCAAGCCATTGCTTCGGCGTGACGATGCCGCCGGGCAAGCGCGCGCGAATCATGAATCCGTAGGCGGGCTCGAGTTTTTGTTTGCGGCGTTCCTCACGCAGGTCGCGATCATCCTGCTGATAACTGCCATGAAATTTCAGCAGCTTGTTATCGTCGTCGCCGATGGCGCCGGTGACCGGGTCGCCGAGCCCGTCTTCGATGGTGCCGCGCAGGAAATTGCTGTCGGCCTTGACGTGTTCCAGATGGGAAAGGTTGCTGTTCATATACTTAGTAAACGTCGCGGGCGTAACGGCCTTGTGCGGCCAGGTTGTCCAGCCATTGTTTGGCCTGCTCCAGATCCAGACTGCCTTCAGTCTGGGCGATTTGCAGCAGGGTTTGTTGTACGTCCTTGGCCATGCGGTTTGCATCGCCGCATACATAGACGTGGGCGCCTGCTTCGATCCAGTTATAGACATCGGCGGCCGATTCAAGCAGCTTGTCCTGTACGTAAACCTTGTCGGCCTGATCGCGGGAAAAGGCGAGGTCGAGCCGATGCAGGTCGCCGTCTTTTAAAGCTCGTTGCCATTCGGTTTGATAGAGAAAGTCGGACGTAAAGTGAGGGTTGCCGAAAAACAGCCAGTTGCGGCCGTCGGCGGCTTGGGCGCTGCGCTCTTGTACAAAGGCCCGAAACGGTGCAACGCCGGTGCCCGGACCTATCATGATGACGTCGCGCGAAGAATCAGCGGGCAAGCGAAAACGTGCGTTTTCCTCGATGAAGATGGGCAGTTTGTCGCCTTCCTTCAAGCCGCTCAAAAAATGCGAAGCGCAGCCCCAGCGCGACTCTGCCTCGTGTTCGTACTCGACATGCGCCAGGGTCAAATGCACTTCGGCATCCACGGCGCTGGGGCTCGATGCGATGGAATACAGGCGGGGCGCCAAGGGGCGCAGGGCATTGACCAGCGCCGTCGCATTCCACGGGGCAGGGTATTGTTTGAGGATGTCGACAAGTTGGCGGGTATCGAGCAACTGCTTGAGCGATTCAATGGTATTTATCTGCTTTTTCAGTTCAGCGCTGTCGGCCAGTTGCGCGTGCGCAAGCAAAAAGGGTTTGGTCAGCACAGTGAGCTCGCGGTGATGGCTCAACCATTCTTTCAGCGTGCGTGATATGCCGTTGATTTCAATGGCTTCGCCGGCATCCAGGTTCAAGGAGTTGATGACGGCCTCGACCAGCGCAGGGGCTTGCGTGGGCCATACGCCCAGTGCATCGCCCGCCTGATAATCCAGATGGCTGCCTTCGAGCGAGATTTCGATGTGGCGTATATCTTTATCACTGCCGCGGGCAGTGATGGTCTGATTGAGCACCAGTTCGGCCATGAAGGGTTGATCGCGTGAAACCTTTGCGGGTTTGGGATGCAGCGGCGTGACACTGGCTACGGGTGTCTCGTTTTGTTTCAATATCTTCTGTGCCTGGGCGATCGCCTTCTCCTGCCATGGCAGGGCGACCGTTTCGATATCCAGATCGGCGGTGCCTACCTCGTGCAGGCGTTCGGCGCCCAATTCAGCCAGGCGTGCGTCGATGTTTTGAGTGACGCCGCAAAACAGGGGGTAGCTTGAGTCGCCCAGGCCCAGTACGGCATATTTGAGCTGGGGCAGCTTGGGTGCGCGGCGGCCGAGCAAAAACTCGACAAAACTGCGCGAGTCATCGGGGGGCTCGCCTTCGCCCTGTGTGCTCATGACGATGTACAGCAGTTGTTCGTCTTTGAGTTCGCGTGTGACATAGCGGTCGGCGCGCACCAGGCGAACGGCGAGGCCTAGCGCCTCTGTGCGTTCGAACAACGATTCGGCTATGCGTTTGGCGTTGCCCGTTTGGCTGCCGTATACGATGGTAAGCTGCCTGGCCGCAGGTGCGTTGGACACGGCCGCGACAATAGCGGGCGAGCGCGCTGCTTGCTTGCTCTGGCCCAGGCCGGCGAAATATCCCGAAAGCCAGCTAAGCGCGTTGGGATCCAGCCCGTCGACCAGGTCTGTAATCAGGGAGTGTTTGGATTCGGATAAATAGGAAGGCGATAACATTGTGCACTCGCAGAAAAGGCATGCCCCATTCTAGAGAGCTGCACTTTATATGCGAAGGACTAGATTATTATTTCCTTATTCCTGTATATCTTTATATTGGAAAGCAGTAACTCCGTTTCTGAATCAGCCGTGCATTTTGCCGGTTTCCCGTGACCGGCATGTAGCGCCACCCCTTGTGGGTGGCAAAATGTTAATTAATAAGACAGTATCCTGCGTAGATGGCAGCCACAAGGGCTGCCGCTACAAAAATGTGGCCGTGAATTTGTAACGCCCGCCCCTTGTGGGTGGCAAAACCTAATCGTCAATATGGTGCAGCCAGCCTTCTTGCAGCCAGCCGGTCAGGACGGCTTGTTCGTCGTGACTCAGGCTGTTTCGCCTGCGCGGATCCAGCCGCAGTGAACGGGCATCGGCTAATTCACGCAACGCTTTCGAGGCGGGCAGTGCAAGGGCCTCGCCGTTGATGAACAACTGTCGCTTGCGGTACATCAGGCGCGTGCAACGGTCCAGTTGCAGGCGGCCGGGCGGCGTATCCGACCTTAAATCGATATGCGGGCTGCTGGGTTCAAAATAGGCTTGCGGCGAAAGCTCGGTAAGCCATTGACCGAGGAAACGTGTAGCAAGCGTTTCGTTGAAATGAATTTTCTGTGCAGCCTTGCATGCGGCGGTGACGAGCGCATCGGGCAAGTACGCCGGCGTTGCGGTAGCGGGCGCACCGGCGTCGTGAAAAGTATTACGCAGGCTGGGCCCGGGTAAAACCCCGCTGGCCTGTGCGCTGCGGCCGTCATCCAGGCCGGCCATGATCTGGTCGCTGGCCGCATCGAGCATCCCCTGTGCCAGCGTGGCCAGGCTGGGCGCGCGAAAACCGATGGAAATGGTCATGCAATCGCCGATGGCTACGCCATCGTGGGCAATGTGCGGCGGGAGGTACAGCATGTCGCCCGGGTTCAGTGTGTACTCGTGTTCGGCCCGGAAGTTTTCCAGGATTTTCAGGGGCAGGCCGGGGGTGAGCGCGAGATCCTTCTGACTGCTGATGCGCCAGCGCCGCTGCCCGTGGGCCTGCAATAAAAACACGTCATAGCTGTCGAAATGCGGGCCTACGCCGCCGCCATCGGAAGCGATGCTGATCATGGCGTCGTCCAGGCGCGCATCCGAGATAAAGCGAAAACGGTGCATCAGTTCCGCTGTCGCGTCGTCGTGCAGGTCAACGCTTTGCGCCAGCAAGGTCCAGTTGTCCCCGCGCGCTGCAGGCAGGCGGTTGAAAGGGCCGTTTTTCATCTTCCAGCTGTCACCATCGCGCCATATCAGGCGGGATTCCACCTCGTCGCGCCTGGCCAGTTGTTTGATTTCGGCCATGGATAGCGAAGGTTTGAAATCAGGTATGGCCTGGCGTATGACCAGCGGCTTGCGTTGCCAATAGCGTTGCATGAACGTTCGCGGCGTGAGGTTGCCGAGCAGAGCGAGTGGGGTGTCGATATTCATGGATGGGCGGTTCGTGTGTTTCAGGGGATGGGAGTGATTGCCGAGGGTTCGAATGCCACCCACAAGGGGTGGCGCTACAAACAAGAGGTGGCGCTACAAATACGTACCCGTGAATCATGTAGCGGCACCCCTTGTGGGTGCCATATCGGCATCATAAATACGTATTTAGCAAGCGGTATAAAAGATCCAGCGCTTCGCGGGGAGTGAGCTGATCGGGATCGATGGCGGCCAGTTCGGCTTTCAGGGCGGAGTCGGCCTTGTCGCCATGCGTGGTGCTGTCTACTGCGTTCGTACCGCCATCGTCGCTATTGCTCTCGTCGGGATCGCCCGGGTTATGGGTAGGCGCGGCAAACAAATCGAGCTGCGGCGTGGGTGCGCCCTGGGCTTCAAGCCGCGCCAACTCCTGGCTGGCGCGGCGTATGACGGCCACCGGGATGCCGGCCCGCTGCGCGACCTGGATCCCGTAGCTGCGGCTTGCCGGGCCGGCCTGCACTTGATGCAGAAATATGACACCCGATGCCGATTCGGCGGCGGCAAGGTGCACGTTGGCGGCGGCGGGCATTTCGTTGGGCAGCCGGGTGATTTCAAAATAATGCGTGGCAAACAGAGTCAGCGCCTGGTTGTGAGTCAACAGCCTGTGTGCGATTGACCAGGCCAGAGCCAGCCCGTCGTAGGTCGAGGTGCCGCGCCCTATTTCATCCATCAGCACCAGGCTTTGCGTCGTGCTTCCTGCCAATATGGCGGCCGCTTCCGTCATTTCCATCATGAAGGTCGAGCGTCCGCCTGCCAGATCGTCGGCGGCGCCGATGCGGGTAAAGATGCGGTCGATCTGCCCAATGCGAGCGCGTTCGGCCGGTACGAAACTGCCGATTCTGGCCAATAGAACAATCAGTGCAATTTGCCGCATATAGGTCGATTTGCCGCCCATATTGGGCCCGGTGATCAATAGCATGCGCCGTTGCGGAGCGAGGTCGCAATCGTTGGGTGTAAAACGTTCGATGCTATGTTCGACTACGGGGTGGCGGCCGGCTTCAATCAGGATTTCGCTTGCGTCGCACAGTTCAGGAGCCGCCCAATTGTTTTGCTGGGCATGTTCGGCCAATGAGGCCAGAGCATCGATTTCGGCCAGTGCCGCGGCGCACAGGGATAGCGCCGGCGCATGCGTTGCGAGCTGATCGAGGATTTTTTCGAATAGCCATTTTTCACGTGCCAGGCTGCGATCCTTGGCCGAGAGCACCTTGTCTTCCCAGGTCTTCAGTTCGGGGGTGATGTAGCGTTCCGCGTTTTTCAGCGTTTGGCGGCGGCGGTAATCGTCCGGTACTTTTTCGGCCTGTCCGCGCGATACCTCGATATAAAAGCCATGTACGCGATTGAATTCCACTCGCAAGCTGGTGATTCCGGTTCGTTCGCGTTCACGTGCTTCAAGTTCCAGCAAAAACTCGCCGCTGTCGGTCGACAGGCGGCGCAGCTCATCGAGCTCGGCGTCATAGCCGCGGGCGACGACCCCTCCATCGCGTATCAGCAGTGCCGGCTCGAGGTCGATGGCATTTTGCAACAGGATCAGGAGGTCGGGCGAGACATTCAGTTGCGCTCTGAGTTGAATCAGTCGTGGCGCAGGAGAAAAGCATCGGGCAATATCGTCAGCCATGGCCGGCAAAATGGCCAGCGCATCGCGCAGGCTTGCCATCTCGCGCGGGCGTACCGAACGCATCGCCATGCGTGTGGCGATGCGCTCTATATCCGGGTAGCGGCTCAGCGCCTGTTGCAGGGTGATGAGCGGCGCAGTGGTCTCCAGCATCGCGCCATTGGCCGGGTCGGCGGCCAGCAGCGCCGCAATCGTCTGCTGGCGTTCGAGTGCCGGCGCATTGTCGCGCAAGGGGTGATGCAGCCAGCGGTGCAGCAATCGGCTGCCCATGGGCGTTTGGCAATGATCCAGGGTGGAAAGCAGGGTGGGGCTTTCCTCGCCGCTTAGCGTTTCGCTGATTTCCAGGTTTTTGCGCGTGACCGGATCGAGCACGACATAGGAGCTGGCCTGATCGACCCGAATGGACTGAATGTGCGACAGGGTTTGAGACTGGGTGCGGCTGACATAGCGCAACAATGCGCCTGCGGCGCAGACGGCGGCGGGCATATCGGCCAGGCCGAAGCCGGCGACTGAATCCACGGCGAAGTGTTCATGCAGCACATTGCGCGCACCGTCCAGTTCGAAGTGCCAATCTGGAATCGGGCTTAAGGCCATGCCTGCGTCGACATGAGGTCTTTTGCTTTCGGCGCACACCAGCTCGGCCGGCGCCACGCGATGCAGTTCGGAATCGAGCATTTCGGGCGTGCATTCCGTCGCCCGGAATTCGCCGTTGGCCAGATTCATCCATGCCAGGCCGACACGTTCAACCCGGTTGTGGCGCGCGGTTATCGTGGCCGCTATCATGCGATCGGCACGGGCGGGCAGCAATGCATCGTCTGTGAGCGTGCCCGGAGTAACGATGCGCACGATTTTGCGTTCCACCGGCCCTTTGCTGGCGGCCGGGTCGCCAATCTGCTCGCAAATCGCGACCGATTCGCCCAGCGCCACCAGCCGTGCCAGATATTGTTCCATGGCATGCACGGGCACGCCCGCCATGGGGATGGGCGCTCCGTTGGAAGCACCGCGCTTGGTCAGGGTAAGATTCAACAGGCGGGCGCCGCGCTCGGCATCGCCGTAGAACATTTCGTAAAAATCCCCCATGCGATAAAGCAGCAGATGCGAACCCGCTTCGGCCTTCAGACGCAGGTATTGCTGCATCATGGGCGTATGGCTTTCCATAGTCTTGTTGTTACTGTCTATCTCATTGATTTTAAAAGATTTTGACAAAATTCGTGCCTCTCCTTGTCCAATCTGGAACATCACATGCTGCAGCCTGCGGTGCTGCGCTGCATGTGGCAATCCGTTAGCCCGCACAATAATAGCGTGTCTGACATCGGCCGCAAGTCTGCTTGTGCCTATATTTTTTTGAATGGCTTGTCGCAAGAGCGAACAATAGTGCTATCTTGGCATATTGCGCCCGTTGTCGCGTTGACTATGCACCACGAGAAAAAGAAGAGAATCGGGCTTGGACCTGGCTGCGGCTATAGGGAGAATGGGAATGCCGTTTAGGATCCGGCTTTTTCAAAGCATATACGCACGAATGTTTCTGGTGATTTGCGCCGCTGTCGTTCCGGCCTTTGTCGGCCTGGGGTACTACGTCTATCGGCAGCAGAATCAGTTGCAGGATATTGGCCTGGAAAATGCCAAACGCTACGTCAATCTGGCTGCGCGTTATGAGAATTGGCTATTGCAAAGTTCGCGGGAAACTCTCGGAACCCTCGCTTCGTCGCCGGTCGTCAAGGATGGCAACTGGATGCGCTGCTATCCCTATTTTTCGGAATTGTTGCGGGAACAGAAACGGTTCACGAATTTTGGTGTGGTGGGCCTTGACGGACGCGTCTTGTGCACCGGGTATTCCACGCCCGGTCAAAATATGCCGTATCTGGGCGATCGGGTGTACTTCCAGCGCGCCTTGGTTCAACAAGGTTTTGTAATTGGCGATTTCCAGCAGGGGCGTATTACCGGGCAACCTACTATCGTAATCGCTACGGCCTTGCGTGATAGCAGTGGTGCGCCTCGGGCCGTGATCTTTGCGGCCCTGAAATTATCTTCCCTCATCAATTCCAGCGATGCGATCTCTCCCTCGGCCGATACCGGGCTGACGATTGTCGACCGAAAAGGCGTTGTGCTTAACACCACTTCCGGCGGAGACGGGCAGATTGGACAGGTTTTTTGGGAGGAGGACGTATTAAAGGCTGCTCGTGCCGGGGTTAGCGGCGTTGATGTCGTGCGGGCGCGTGACGGAAAGCAATGGCTGGTCAGCTATGCCCAGGCAGGTATCGACGGTGATCCAAGCGCACTGGTGATTTTGTATAAAAGCCCGGAATCTTTGTTGCTCGCGGGGATCAGCCGTGATTTGTGGATAGGCATAATCGTCGCCTTTATTCTCATGTTGATGGCGCTTGCCGCGGGCTGGGCCGGTGCCCAGGCTCTTGTGGGCCGCAATATACGGCAGTTGACGCAGGCCGCCAGGCGATTGAAGCGGCGTCGATTCGATACGCGGATCGGCAGCCTGGTTTCGGGGCAGGAATTTACGGAAATAGCGACCTTGCTCGACGAAATGGCTGCCGAACTGGGCGTCCGCGAGAAGGAATGGAGCTTGTCTTTGCAACGCCAGGAAGGCCAAAATGAGATTTTGCGGCGGATTGCCCAGAATGAAGGCTTGCGGGAAACGCTGGTGGCGCTTCTCATGTTCTCCGAAGAGCAGATCGAGGATACGGTAGCTTCTATCCAGATCGTTGCTGCAGATGGGCTATTCATAGAATCTTGTATTGCGCCAAAAATGGCAGAGACCTTTCGCAGCGCGGTGACTGGTGTCAAGCTCGGGCCGCGGGCGGGGTCATGCGGCACCGCCATGTATGAAAAGCGGGTCGTGATTGTGGAAGACATAGGCAGCGACCCGCTCTGGGCCGATTATCGGGACCTGGCGATTAGTCATGGCCTGCACGCCTGCTGGTCGCATCCGATCATGTCGTCCGGTGGCCGTGTCCTGGGATCGTTCGCGCTGTATTTCCGGTACACACGGTCGCCCAGGCCACAAGAATTGCAAGTGGCGCAAATGATATCCGAGCTGGCCGCGGTTGCGATTGAGCGTAGCCGTATAGCCTTGGCGCTGACTCAGTCGGAAACCGAGTATCGTCTTCTGTTCGAACTCAACCCGAGCCCGATGTGGGTGTGCGATGCGACGACGTTGCGGCTCATGGCGGTCAATGATCAGGCCATCATGCATTATGGTTATGAGCGTGATGAATTTTTGCTCATGAACACCAACCAGATCGAGCTTGCGGAACTCAACTCCGACAAGACGCCGGACGCGGGGCGGCGGGATCTGTATTCGGCGAATCGGGCGGTGCGCAGGCACCACCGGAAAGACGGCAGCATTATTTTTGTGGAGGTGTCGCATTTCCCGCTTAACTTCAGAGGCTGCGACGCCAGGCTGACACTCATCCATGATGTCACTGAACGAAAAATCCTGACACAGAACATCCGCGAGCGCGACGAGTTGTTCACGCTTTTGATGGACTCGACGGCCGAGGCGATTTTTGGTCTGGACATGGCGGGCTGTTGTACGTTCGTCAACCACGCTTGCGAGACGCTCCTGGGCTATGAATCCTCCGAGCTGATCGGCCAGTCGATGCATGACTTGATTCATGGCCGGCATGAAGATGGGAAACCCTACCCTGTTGACGATTGCCCCATGCGCAAGGCGCTGGGCAAGGAGTTTCACGTTCATGTCGACGATGAAGTGTTGTGGCGCAAAGACGGGACGGCGCTACCCGTTGAATACTGGGCTTACCCGATGCGCCGCGATGGCAGGGTGATAGGGTCGATCGTGACTTTTTGGGATGTTACGGAGCGCCGCCGGCAAGGTGAGGCACTGCTTTATCAGGCTACGCACGATATGCTCACGGGCTTGGTCAATCGCGCCTTCCTGTCTTCGCGGATCAACGGTACGATCGATGCGGACAAGACGGTGAGCAGGCGCTTTTATGTCCTGATGCTGGATCTGGATGGTTTTAAGGAAGTGAACGATTCCCTGGGCCATCAGGCCGGCGATCTGTTGTTGAGGCAGATCGCTGACCGTATAAAGCTTTTGTTCGACGCCCAGGCGGTGATCGCTCGCGTTGGGGGCGACGAGTTTGCCATTTATGTTGAGGATTCGGCTTGTATCTTGCCTATTGAGCAAATCGTGGCCGATCTGCTGACTGAAGTGAAAAAGCCATTTCTCTTGAACAGCATCGAAATCCAGATCAGTGGCAGCATCGGGATTGCCTGCTATCCGGAAAACGGAACCGACATCAATAACCTGATGCGCAACGCCGACTCCGCCATGTACGAAGCCAAGCGGGAAGGCGTTGGCTATATGTTTTACGATATGTCCAAGGACAAGCAGGCCCTGAGCAAGGTCTTGCTGATGACGCACCTGCGGCACGCCGTGGAGCAGCAGGAATTCGTATTGCATTATCAGCCGAAGATTTCTTTGCGCGACCAGAGTGTGGTGGGTGTCGAGGCGCTTATCCGGTGGCAAAACAGTGAGCGTGGGCTGCTATATCCGTCAGACTTTATGGCGGTTGTTGAAATCAGCGATCTGATACATCCCCTGACGCTATGGGTCGTCGAGACTGCGGTGCGCCAGTGCAGCACGTGGCGTGAGCATGGGCACCGTGTGGCGGTCGCGGTGAATGTGTCGGCACGCAATCTGCTCGATGTGAGCCTGCCCAGGGCCATCCAGGAAATCCTGGCACGCTATCAGGTTGATGCAAGCCTTCTTGAGATAGAAATCACCGAAAGTTCGATCATGGCCGATCCTGGCCGGGCACAGTATGTGTTGACCCGGATTCACGATATAGGCGTTCGTATTTCGATTGATGATTTTGGAACGGGCCATTCGTCGCTGGCTTACCTTCAGAAATTGCCCGTTGACAGCCTCAAAATCGATCAGTCGTTTGTGACCGACATGGGCGGACATGGCGAGGCAAGAGCCATCGTGGCTTCGATCATCGGCCTGGCGCACAACCTGGCGGTGTCTGTCATTGCGGAAGGCGTAGAGACCGATGAGGTTCTGCAGCAACTAGCCGAATTGAAGTGTGATTGCGTGCAGGGCTATTACATAGCGAGGCCCATGGGCGGCAGCGAAATCGAAGCGTGGCTGCAAGAGCGCCCGTCGCTGCTTTCGGCCGCGGCTTAGCTGTTTTGATGTGGTGGCAGCCCTTGTGGCTGCCATCATTAAAAATGCATCCAGGCCGCAAACCCGAGGGCCACGCCGGCCGCGGCCACGCCATACGATCCCCACTGCATCCATTTTTTTCGGGTCAGCAGCGTGATTGCGGCCAGCGCAATGGCAATCTGCAGCGCCACCATGGCTTGTGCCCATCGATGGTGTTGATGCATAAGGGCTTCGGACGCCTCGTCCCATTTACGGGATTGTGCTTCGAGCTTTTCGGCTTCTTTTTTGATGGCTTCCTTTTCGGCGCTGTAGCGGGCTGCATTGGCTTTGTATTTGCCGGCGTCCAGGCCGGGTAAATCCATGGCCAGTTCGGCCAGGTTTTGCCTGTTGGATTTGGCCTGATAATAATTCCATTGGTCGCCTGCCTCTGTTTTTACGATGGCCGCGTTGTTTTTACTCATGGCTGCTTCATTTTGCGTCGAGCCCACCTGGTAGCTGAACAGGGCGCCTACGGTAGCAAAGAGTGCCGTCATGACGGCGAGGCGGCTCCCAAATTTGTCGCTGTGTTCGTGGTTGCTTTCACCGACTCGCTCGAGGTGCTCGTCGTGGAGTCCTTTTACTTCGAATTCTTCAGCCATGATTGCACGCAATTGTTTAAACTGGATTAAGAAAGGGGCCAGACGATGAACGGAATTTTACCTGTTAACAATGGGAGAGCTGATAGTTCGTCCGGGCAATACGTTCTTTTTTGTTACTTGTTGTATTCTGAGTCAACTGCAACGTGGCACAGGCGTACCGCAAACGTAGCGCAGATGTAACGTAGGTGTAGCGGCAGCCCTTGTGGCTGCCATTGATTATTAACTGCGCGAACCTGACAAAGCGCGCGGTTTGCTTTGGAAGTGGAATCAGAAATAAATTTCAGGGGTGTACTGGCAATGAGAGCGAACAAATTAAGGCAAGTGATCAAGGATCGAAACCATGCGTCCAATGCGTGGCTGTCGGTTCCTTCATCGTATAGCGCAGAACTCGTCGCGCATTGCGGGTTCGATGCTGTGACGGTCGATCTTCAGCATGGCATGATTGATTTCGGCCAGGCGCTGACGATGCTTCAGGCGATCTCCAGCACACAGGCTGTGCCTCTGGTCCGGCCAGAGAGCTCCGATCCGGTTCAAATCATGCGTTTGCTCGATGCCGGCGCCTATGGCGTAATTTGCCCTCAGGTTGACGATGCCGCTATCGCTCGCGCAGTGGTAGGTGCATGCAAATATCCGCCGGCGGGGGACCGCTCGTTTGGGCCTTCGCGCGGCTTGCTGTATGGTGGCCCCGATTATTTTTCGCACGCCAATAATGAGGTCCTGGTGTTTGTCATGATCGAGTCGAAAAAAGCGGTGCGCAACCTTGACAGCATTCTTGCCGTGCCGGGCATTGACGGCATATTGATAGGCCCGAATGATTTGAGCCTGACTTACGGTGGCACGCCCGGGTCGGAGCCGGAGGGGGAGGCGGCCGACGCCATCGAGTTCGTTCGCTCACAAGCGGCGGGGCGCCAGTTGTTGACAGGAATATTTTGCGCCGATGGTGCAATGGCCCGCAGGCGTATCGATCAGGGGTTTCAGTTGGTCACTCCGGGCAACGACGCGGCCATTTTAAAGAATGGCTGTTTGCAGCAGTTGTCCCATCTTGCGGGTACGGCCGTTAGTAACCAAAGCGGCGGCTATTGAGCATGGCTCTCGAACTGGGTTGTATTGCCGACGACTTTACCGGCGCAACGGATTTAGCCAATAATCTGGTGCGCGCCGGCATGACCACGGTGCAGACAATAGGCGTGCCCGTCGATAGCATCGATACCGATGCTCAAGCCTTGGTCGTGTCCCTGAAGTCCCGGTCCATTCCCGCAAGCGATGCCGTCGCCCAGTCCGTGGCGGCTGCCCGCTGGTTGTTGAAACAAGGGGCAAGCCAGCTGTATTTCAAATATTGCTCTACCTTCGACAGCACTTCGGCGGGCAATATCGGCCCCGTCACCGACGCTTTGATGGATCTGACCGGCTGCGACTTTACCGTCGCGTGTCCAGCGTTTCCGGATAACGGACGCACAGTATTCAAGGGTTATTTGTTTGCCGGCGACGTGTTGCTCAATGAATCGGGTATGCAGCATCATCCCATCACGCCCATGACGGATCCCAATCTGGTGCGTGTACTGCAAGCTCAAACTCGGCGCAAGGTGGGTCTCATCGATTACTCCGTCGTGGCCGATGGGGTGCGTGCCATTCATGAGCGCGTGGACGCGTTGAAGCGGGACGGAGTTTCCATTGCAATTCTCGACGCCATATCCAATGACGATTTGCTGACATTGGGCCGCGCCCTGCATTCGTGGCCTTTGCTGACAGCCGGTTCGGGCCTGGCAATAGGCCTGCCTTCGAATTGGGGGCTTCGACCCTCGGCGCAGGCTGCCCAGCTTGAAGCGTCTTGGGGCCGGGCTGCCATTATTTGCGGCAGTTGCTCAAGTACTACCCGTTCGCAGGTGGATTATTTTCTGAAACGCGGCGGGCAGGCCCTGGCGCTCGATCCGCTGCGCCTGCTCGATGGTGGGGATCTGGTTCAGGCCGCCTTGGAGTGGGTCAAAAGCCAAAGCCCCGAACGCTCCGTATTGATCTACACCACGGCCACGCCCGAGGCGATCAAACACACACGGGCGCGCGCCGCCGCGGTAAACGGCGAGATGGACATCAGCGGGCAATTGGAACAAGTCCTGGCCCGCATTGCGCACGAGCTGCTGGCAGTGGGGGTAGGCCGCTTGCTGGTGGCTGGTGGCGAAACCTCGGGCGCGGTCGTCCAGGCTCTGGGTATTGCGCAGTTGCGCATCGGCCCCCAGATCGACCCCGGAGTGCCCTGGTGTACAGCCTGGGTGCCTGCCTTGTCCAGGCGGATTCACCTATCGCTTAAATCAGGCAATTTCGGTTCGGTGGATTTCTTCCACAAAGCCTTTGCGCTGATCGATTAATCAACCCATTTCACAAAGGCGCTTGTCATGCTTCGCTTTGCCGCAAACCTTAGCACCATGTACAACGAGTTCGATTTCCTCGATCGTTTCGGCGCTGCCGCGCACGACGGCTTCAAGGCGGTCGAGTTTTTATTTCCCTATGCCTATGAAGCCGGCGAGATCAAAAAACGTCTGGTTGATTGCGGCCTTGATCTGGTGCTTTTCAATGCGGTGCCGGGGAATTGGGATGCGGGTGAGCGCGGGCTGGCCTGCCTGCCCGGCAGGCGGCAAGAATGCCTGGACGGTATGCGGCGGGCGCTGGATTATGCCGGCGTGCTGGGCACGCGCCAAGTGCACCTGATGGCGGGGCTGGCGCCGCAAGGCGTGGCCCGTATGGCCTTGCAGGATCAGTATCTGGACACGGTGCGCCGTGCGGCCGAATTGGCGGCGCCCGCGGGCGTCGATGTGCTGCTCGAACCCATCAATACCATCGGTATGCCGGGGTATTTCCTGAACACCCAGAAGCAGGCTCATGACGTGGTGCTTGCGTTGGGCTTGCCTAACGTCAAGGTGCAGATGGATTTGTACCATTGTCAGATTGTCGAAGGCGATGTGTCGCGCAAGCTGCGTACCTATTGGCCTACCGGGCGGGTAGGACATTTGCAGATTGCCGGCAACCCGGATCGCCACGAGCCCGACACGGGCGAGCTATCGTATCCTTACATCTTTTCAGTATTGGAAGAACTGGGCTATGACGGGTGGATCGGTTGTGAATATTTTCCGGCGGCCCAGACTCGTGATAACCTAGCCTGGATCAGGCCCTATCTGACTGCCTGAAAACAGGTGCTGTATCCATGCACACTATTCACCGGTTTGTTCGGACCCGGCCACGCCTGGCGGGCTCTGTGGTTGCAGGAATCTGCGCAGGCGCGGCGCTTCCGGCGCGCCTGGATCCCATTATGAGGGCGTTGCTGGGCTGGAACGTGACAATATGGCTGTATCTTGTGTTGATCAGTTGGCTGATGCTGCACGCAAGCCAGCAAAGAGTGCGCGAAATTGCCGAGCAGGAAGACGAGGGTGCGGTAGCCGTCTTGGTAGTGATGTCGCTTGCGGCCGTGGCCAGCGTGGCGGCGATCATCCTGGAACTGTCTACGGTAAAGACGTTGGCGCTTCATGGCCGGCTGGCCCATTATGCCTTGACGGGCTCTACCGTATTGGGCTCATGGTGCCTGCTGGGCACTATTTTCACCTTTCATTATGCTCGGGCGTTTTATAGCTCGGGTCATGAGCAGCCGGCGCTCTGTTTTCCCGATAAAGAAAAAAATCCGAATTACTGGGACTTTCTCTACTTTTCATTTACGATCGCCGTCGCGGCGCAGACGTCGGACGTGCTGGTGATGACGCGATCATTGCGCAAGACGGTGTTGGCTCAATCTGTGCTCAGTTTTTTGTTCAACGCGGCGATCCTCGGCCTGTCCATTAACATTGCCGCGGGTGTCGTGGGAGGCTAAGCGCTGAAAGGTCAGGCTTGCCCGGGCGCCGAGGTCGCGTCGGGCGGGTTATGGGATACAGTACCGTGCGGGAGTACCCCGCCCTGGTAGCGCGGAGGATGTTGTGGGATCGTATTTGCAGGCGCTGATCGATTATTTTTCAATCCATCCGTATCTGGCCATGGCTGGCGTTTTTGCTGCATCGGCGCTTGAGGCGGTCGCAGTTATTGGCACCTTTATCCCCGGCAGCTCAATCGTATTCGCGGGTGGCGTACTCATAGGCCTTAACGCGCTCGATCTATGGTGGACGACGGCCCTTGCCATAGTGGGCGCAATCCTGGGCGACGGGTTAAGTTATTGGGTGGGCCACCATTACCGCGAGTCGATACGCACGGTCTGGCCTATCAAGAATCACCCTGAATTGTTTGTCCGCGGCCAGGAGTATTTCTCCAAAAATGGTGGCAAAAGCGTTTTCTTCGGCCGTTTTCTGGGACCCGTGCGCGCCATTGTGCCGGTGACGGCAGGCATGGCCGGCATGTCTGTGCCCCATTTTTTTCTCATGAATGTGTTGTCGGCCGTGGTCTGGGCGGTTGCCCATATCATTCCGGGCGTACTGTTTGGCGCATCGCTGCAAATTGCGGGGGCAGTGAGCTCTCGTCTGCTTATCCTGCTGCTTATTATTGCGGTATTTTTGTGGGTGGTGGTCAAGTGCGCGAAGTTCGCGCACACCTACGGCTGGACGCGCGTCAAGTCCTTGCGTGATCGCATGGTGTCATATGCTCGCGGTAAAACAGGGGTTGTTTCGCGTATTACCTTGTCCTTGTTTGATCCGGCCAAAGCCGAGTCTCAGGCTTTGCTTTTTGCGGCTTTTCTGTTGATTGGCGGTAGCTGGCTGTTTTTGGGCATAGTGAAGGGCATCATTTCCAGCGACGCGCTGGTCCAGTTCGATCAAGCCATTTATATTTTCCTGCAAGAGCTGCGCACGCGATGGGGAGACAGCTTCATGGTGGGCGTTGCCGAAGTGGGCGGCCCCGTCGGAACGGCGCTGCTGGTGCTCGTGGTGTCTTTGCTTTTTGCGTTCAAACGCCGTTGGCGCACGCTGGCTTACTGGGTGGCGGCGGCCGGCTTCGCCGAGGTTCTTGTCTGGACGCTGAAATATACGCTGAACCGCGTCAGCCCAACGAATATTTATACCGGTGTCGATCAATTTTCCTTTCCAGGCGCGCACACCACATTGAGTATCGTGATGTACGGCTTTCTGGCATTTTTGATGGGGCGTGGAAAATCCGACAAGAAAAAAATCCTGATTACCTTGTTGGTTACGATATTGATTGCGTTGGTTGAGTTCTCCCGGCTGTATCTGGGGGTGCGCTGGTTCTCCAATGTGTTGGGAAGTCTGAGCCTGGGTTTGATCTGGTTGGCGTTGCTCAGTATTGCCTACATTCATCATTTGCCCATCGAGCGTTTTCGCACGTGGCCGTTTTCGCTGGCGATCGTACTGGTGCTGGGGTTGTCGGGCAGCTTTTATATTGGACCGCGGCATCACGCCGATGTCATGCGCTATGCCTATCGTCCTCAAATGACAACCATGTCGCTTTCGGGCTGGGAGGATGGTGGATGGCTCCAGTTGCCTTTCGCGCGCTCGGAATTAAGTGGCGAATTCGAAGAGCCTTTATCGGTTCAGTGGGCGGGGACAGCCGGGCAAATCGGCCGCACGATGATGCGGGCCGGCTGGCAAGCGCCCGAGCCTTGGGGCTCAAGAGCCACTTTGCTGTGGCTTTTGCCCAATACCTCCATCGCCGAGATCCCGGTATTGCCAAAATTCGACCACGGCCGGGAACAAAAAATCACCTTTACCAAAGCTATCGGTTCGCAGGAGCGCATCGTGCTTCGGCTCTGGCGGTTTCATTATCAGATAGAGACCGCAGGGGGAGGCGCTACGCAACCGCTCTGGAGCGGCATGGTCACGATTGAGCATCTGCAGCATCCATTGGGCCTGGTCACCATTGCAAGAACCCAGGCCGATTTCACCCGGCCGCAGCAGCTTCTGGTGCAGGATTTGCAGGGGCAGCCTGTGTCGGTAGTCGAGCGTGCCCGCCGGGGCATTAACGTTTTGTTGGTTTGGCGGTAATGGCACCCACAAGGGGTGCCGCTACAAATCGTCACGACAAGCGGTAGGTCTGCAGATGAAAACTGGTTTCGGTATTGCTGATGCCGCGAATCAGGCGGATGCGTTCCAGCACTTGAGACAGTTCGGAGAGATTTTGCGCGCGCAATTCAGCCAATAGATCCCAGCGGCCGTTAGTGTCGTGCAGTACGGCGACTCCGGGCTCGCCCATCAGGCTGGCAATCACCAGCCGGGTTTCGTTGCCTTCGATGGCAATACTCATCCATGCGCGAATTTCATTGGGTTGCACGTCGGGTCGCAGGCGCACGGTGTAGCCCACGATAATGCCGGCATCTTCAAGCTTGGCAATGCGGTTGGTAATCGTGCCGCGCGATACGCCCAATTTTTTAGCCAGAGTGGCCACGTTGATACGTGCGTTTTTACGCAAATATGAAATAAGAGCCTGATCGGTCGCGTCCATATAGCCATATTGCCATAAATTATTGACTAAATGGTAAAAAATTGCTGAAAAGATAGCATTATTGACGATATACATTGAGTCGTGTGTACGTCAAACTCACAGTGCCATTTGTTCAACGCCGTTGCCGGCGGATCTGATTTTTCTTGCCAGGAGGCAGCCTATGACTTATCGACTCAACCCCCGAGCGGCCGTATCCGTCAAAACGCGGTTTTTGAATTGCCGCGATATTGCAGCCATTGTGCACAAGCAGGGCCTGGAGTTTTGTTTTGCGCAATTACTTCAATACCTGCGCGCCGATTATTTGCGTTGGGGCGCTTTCGACAAATCGGCACGTATCGCAAAGTATTCTCGGCTGGGCGTGATTGAGCTTATGCCGATCGCCGACGATAAGACCTATGGTTTTAAATGCGTCAACGGCCATCCCGGCAATACCGCTCTTGGTTTGCCGACGGTGATGGCTTTTGGGGCATTGGCCGATGTAGATAGCGGAGCGGTCGAGTTGATCAGCGAACTGACGCTGACGACGGCGTTGCGCACGGCGGCAACCTCGGCCATGTTCGGCCGGGAGCTGGCCCGGCCCGACAGTCGGTGCATGGCGCTGATCGGCAACGGTGCGCAGGCTGAATTCCAGGCGCTGGCATTTCATTATTTGTTGGGCATAAATGAATTTCGCCTCTTTGATGTCGATGTCCGGGCAACCGAGAAACTCGTGCGCAATTTGCATGGTGACGGGCTGATGCTTTCGGTTTGCGACAGTGTTGCCCAGGCTGTTCACGGTGCCGATATCGTTACTACCGTTACCGCCAACCGCGCTCATGCGAGCGTTTTGACGGCAGAGATGATCGAGCCCGGTATGCATATCAATGCCGTTGGGGGCGATTGTCCGGGCAAGACCGAGCTCGACCCTGCCGTGTTGGCGCTCGGTCCGGTTTTTGTCGAGTACGAACCGCAAACACGTGTCGAAGGTGAGTTGCAGCGCATGCCGGCCGATTTTCCGGTTACCGAGTTCTGGCAGGTGCTTCAAGGCACTATGCCGGGCCGTACCCGTCCCGGTCAGATTACTGTATTTGATTCAGTTGGCTTTGCGCTTGAAGATTTTTCGGCATTACGTTTTGTGCGCGATATGGCGTATAAACTCGATATTGGCGAATTCATCGAGATTGTGCCCGATTTGAGCGACCCCAAAAATTTGTTTGGCATGATTCGCCCGGGTGTTGCTCCGGTTGTGAACCCACTGGCCGGGTCTGCGCAACCCCAGATGGAAGAGGAATTGGGTTAATGGCGGAAAAGCAGAAGACAGTCAGCCTGATTGGCGCTCCGACCGATGTGGGGGCCAGCCGCCGTGGCTCCAGCATGGGCCCGGAGGCGTTGCGCGTGGCGGGTATCGCGCAGGCGCTTGGCCGTCTTGGCGTACCGGTGCGAGATTGCGGCAATATCAGCGGCCCGGCCAATCCCTCTCTGCCCCCGGTCGACGGCTTTCGTCATCTGAATGAGGTCGTGCAATGGAATCACCTGTTGCATGACGCTGTTTATACAGAGCTGTCGAAGGGCCGCTTGCCCTTGGTTCTGGGCGGAGATCATTGTCTGGGTATCGGTTCAATCAGTGCCGTGGCCCGCCGTTGCCGCGAGCAGGGTCGGTTGTTGAGGGTGCTTTGGCTGGATGCGCATGTCGATTTCAATACGGCTGCCATTACGCCGTCCGGGAACGTCCATGGTATGCCGGTTGCCTGCCTGTGCGGCTACGGTCCTGAAAAACTCGTGCGGATGAGCGGGCATGTTCCCGCTCTGTCGTCCGAGCAGATTCGCCAGGTCGGCGTCCGTAGCGTCGACGAGGGCGAGAAACGATTGGTGCACGAGGCGGGCATCGAAGTCTTCGATATGCGTGCCGTCGACGAACTGGGTATGCGTCAGGTGATGCGGTCGGCGCTGCGTGATATCGACGATGGGGTGCATTTGCACGTCAGCTTCGACGTGGACTTCCTGGATCCGGACATCGCTCCCGGCGTGGCAACCACCGTACGTGGCGGGCCTTCTTATCGCGAGGCCCAGTTGTGCATGGAAATGCTGGCCGATACGGGCTGCCTGTCTTCGCTGGATATTGTGGAGCTCAATCCCGCGTTTGATGTGCGCAACCAGACCGCCGAGCTTGCCGTCGACCTGATTGAAAGCCTGTTTGGCAAAAGCACGTTGATGGGCAGGTGATGGGGGGAGATGGCACCCACGAGGGGTGCCGCTACAAATACGTATCCGCCCCCGCAAATACGTATCTGCCGCCACAAATACGTATCTGTTGCTAATGTAGCGGCACCCCTTGTGGGTGCCAGGTTTTTTGCACGACACGAATCCCGCGCGCAGGCGCCGCCAGTGCGGCGGCATACTCAGCAGCGGCATCCAGCGCAACGAGCGTCCAGTCTTGCGGCCTGCCGTACATTTCAGGAATTTCCAGCAGTGTTGCGGGCAGGCCAGGCTCGAAGCTCACCCCCAGCGTGTTCAATTCCATCAACAAACCCTGTCCTATTGCCTTTGCGACAGCTTCCTTGCGGGTCCATAGTACGTAAAATGCGCGGATTCGCATCTCTTCAGAAAGCAACTGCCAGCGTTCTTTTTCCGTTGGCGAAAGAATCATGTCAACCAACGCTTGCCGTTCATCCAGCGGCCGGAGCAGCTCAATATCCACACCGACTTGCACATCGCGTGCGATCGCAATAAGCGCTTGGTCACCAGCGTGTGCGACGTTAAAGCGTACGGTGTGCTCCATGGGTTGGCCCTTGGTTTGATCGCTTGCGTGTGCGACGTCGGCGGATACATCGTCAGGGTGCATCAGGCTTCGATCGCGTGAACGCGAAACGTCCGGGCGGTGCTCGAAAGGTGTGGCAGCCAGCTCCGGCTTGCCGGATTCGCTCAATGTGATGCGGCAGTGTTCGGGCGCCATATCCAGATAACATCCCAGTAGCCCCCGCAGCGCGCCTCGCGTCAGAATGAACTGCCGGCGCTGCTGGGCGAAGCGATATCGGTCGGCGCGGCGTATTTCCTCTTGCGACAGGCTGCACCGCAACTGTTCCAGTACCTTGGGAGGCTGTTCGAGCGGCAGCGTCCATACATGACAATCGTCAGAGGCAAGCTGGAAACCGGGCGCGGGCATGGTCGGCAAGCGTCAATTTAACGCAGCGTGTACATCCGCGACAATCTGGTACGAACGCAAACGGGCCCGGTGATCGAATATTTGTGAGGTGATCATCAGCTCGTCGGCGCCCGTGGCGGCGATGAATGCCTTTAATTGTTGTGCGACGGTTTCGGGCGAGCCGATAGCCGAACACGACAGGATCTGTTCGAGCAATGCGCGCCCCTGAGGGCCAATCCGGCTTAAGTAGTCGGGTTCGGGCGGCGGCAGTTGCGATGGACGGCCACTGCGGGAATTGACGAACGATTGTTGCGCCGATGTGGCAAGTTGCTGGGCATCCCCATCGGTATCGGCAGCAAAAGCATTGAAGCCCAGCATGACATAGGGCTTTTGCAGACGCGCGGACGGTTTGAAGTGACTGCGGTAAACCTCGATGGCCTGCATCATTTGCTGCGGCGCGAAGTGCGAAGCAAATGCGTACGGCAAGCCCAGCGCCGCCGCCAGTTGCGCGCCGAACAGGCTGGAGCCCAGTATCCACACGGGCACGTTCAGCCCTGTACCCGGAACGGCGCGTACGGCTTGTTGGGGTTCGGGTGAAAAATAATCCATTAGCTCCAGCACGTCCTGCGGGAATGCATCCGAGTCGGTCTCCAGTGTCCGGCGCAAGGCGCGCGACGTCGTTTGGTTGGAGCCTGGCGCGCGCCCAAGACCGAGATCGATGCGGCCGGGGTGGAGCGATGCCAGGGTACCGAACTGCTCGGCAATGACCAGCGGAGCGTGATTGGGAAGCATGATGCCGCCGGCGCCCACGCGTATCGTTGACGTGCCCGCGGCAATGTGGGCGATGAGCACGGCTGTCGCTGCGCTGGCGATGCCGGGCATGCCGTGATGCTCGGCCAGCCAGTATCGGTTAAAACCCAGGCGCTCGCCGAGCCGCGCAAGTTCGAGCGAGTTGCGAAATGATTGTGCCGCGTCGCTGCCTTCGGTGATGGGGGAGAGGTCAAGAATGGAAAAGGGAATCATGGGCGATGATGGTAACCGATTCGGCGCTTAAGGCCTGACGGCGTTACAGTGCGGTTAATCGGCCATTATATGGACGCATTGGGAATAATTCTTGATATGACGGATCCTGTGCAAAACATCAAGCGGGTCAGCGAAACGACTCTGGGCTACTACCGCCAGCGCGCCGAGAGTTTTCGCGAAGGAACGCGCGATCATGACGTGACGCAGAACATTGCCGCGCTGCTGCGACATATTGCCGCCGAACCTCCTTATCGTATTCTGGATTTTGGCTGTGGGCCTGGGCGTGACCTCAAGGCTTTTGTAAAGCTTGGGCATATCCCGGTTGGCCTGGACGGCACTGAATCGTTTGTGGCCATGGCCCGCGCCGAGTCGGGCTGCGAGGTCTGGCAGCAGGATTTTCTCAATCTCGATCTACCCGACGCGAGTTTCGACGGGGTGTTTGCCAACGCGTCGTTATTTCATGTGCCGACCGCATTGTTGCCGCAGGTGCTTGGGCAATTGCGGGCGACGCTAAAGCCGGGCGGCGTCTTGTTCAGTTCGAATCCTCGCGGACATAACGAAGAGGGCTGGAACGCAGGCCGATATGGCGTGTATCACGACCTGGAGTCCTGGCGTGCGGTCATGGTTGCGGCCGGATTTCTGGAGCTTGAACATTATTACCGCCCGGCGGGCCTGCCGCGCGAACAGCAGCATTGGCTGGCCAGCGTGTGGCGCAGGTGAAGTTGTCCATAGGCCAATTGACCTATGCCAAATGGCTTGGTTGATTTTCGCGCGATTTGTTTAATTCCCTGTTATTACAGAACTATTTCCAGTAATCACGAAGTTTTCCCGCCGCTTATCCACAATTTGAGTGGATAAGTCGGGAAGATCAGGCTTAGGGGCCGGGTAGCCTCGCCCATTGTCGCTGCTTCACTGTTTGAGCTAGGGGTAAGCCCTTGGTTTCAGAGAAATATCGGCCGATTCTGCTTGTTTGGGCGTTTTTCATCCGCCCGTAATAATTACTTGATCTGTAAGTGGTTTTACCAGTAGCGCCCAGCTTATCCGTTATGTTGTCCACAGTGGAAGTGGATAAGTACTTGTGCGCTTGGCTAATGAGCATAAGAATACAGATATTCAAACAAGCCGCTGGAGACAAGATGATGGAGATGGGCACCATGATGAATCAGCCTTTGCTGATTTCGTCGATTATTCGTTATGCAGCACGCTACGCTGCGACCCAGGAAGTCGTATCGCATTTGGGCTCGGGGCATATGCATCGCTACACCTATGCCCAGTGCGAGCAGCGTGCCCGCATGCTGGCAAGCGCCCTTGAACGTTCGGGGCTGGCCCGGGGCGAGCGCGTCGGCACCCTGGCGTGGAACTCGTACCGTCATCTGGAAATTTATTATGCGGCCTCCGGGATGGGGGCGGTGTGCCACACGATCAATCCGCGTTTGCATGTTGACCAGATCGCCTTCATTATTAACGATGCCAATGATCGCCGGGTTTTTTTCGATGCCGCGTTTTTGCCTTTGGTGCAGGTTTTGGCAGATCGGTGCAAGGCGGTGCAAGAATGGATCTTGCTTGAAGATACGACGGCGGCGGCCGATGCGGCCCAGTTCAAGGCGCGGGCCTACGAACCGCTGGTGCAGGAAGGCGACGCACAGTATGCCTGGCCCAGCTTTGATGAAAATGCGGCAGCGGGGCTTTGTTATACCTCGGGCACGACGGGGAACCCCAAAGGCGTGCTGTACTCGCACCGGTCGACTGTCCTGCACGCCTATGCGGCCTCTTTGCCCAATGCCATGGGCATTTCGGTGCAGGAGGTCGTGGCTCCGCTGGTCCCCATGTTCCACGTCAACGCCTGGGGCTTGCCCTATACGGCGCCTATGAACGGGGCCAAGCTGGTCTTGCCTGGAGCACAACTGGATGGGGAGACCCTATACAATCTGTTCGAGGCCGAGGGCGTGACCTTTTCGGCGGGTGTCCCATCGGTCTGGCAAGGCGTGTTGGCGCACATTCACAAGATCGATGGGCATTTCTCTTCGTTCAGGCGCGTGGTCATTGGCGGTTCAGCGTGCTCGGCATCCATGATTGCCGATTTCGAAACTTTCGGTGTAACCGTGCGCCACGCCTGGGGAATGACCGAAGTATCGCCGCTTGGAACGGTTTGTGTGCCTATGCCCAAGCACCAGGCGCTTTCCGACGCGCAGCAGGCGGCTATCGCCGCCAGGCAGGGCCGGGCCTTGTTCGGCATCGATATGCGGATTGCCGACGATCAGGGCAAGGAATTGCCCTGGGATGGTAAAACTTTCGGCAATCTGGAAGTGCGCGGCAACTGGGTGCTGGATTCTTATTTCGGTAGCGGCAAGTCGGCGCTGAGCCATGGTTGGTTTGGGACCGGCGACGTTGCCACGATCGATGCGGACGGCTATTTGCTTATCACCGATCGCAGCAAGGATGTCATCAAATCCGGCGGCGAATGGATTTCGTCGATCGAGATTGAAAATATCGCGATGGCGCATCCGTCTGTATTCCTGGCCGCTTGCGTGGCGGCCGCTCATCCCAAGTGGGACGAGCGGCCGATTCTTGTCGTTGTCAAAAAGCCGGGTGAGCAGGTCGACGCTGCCCAGTTGCTGCAGTTTTTTCAGGGCAAGGTTGCCAAGTGGTGGCTGCCCGACGCTGTGGTGTTTATTGACGAAATGCCGCTGACCGCGACAGGCAAGATGCAAAAGCGCGTATTGCGGGAGCGCTATCGCGACTATTTGCAAAATGGGGCGCAGACGGGCCACGCTGAATAGGATGAATAGCATGCATGAGTTTATGTCCTGGGTGGCCAGCCCGGACTCGATAGGCTTGAATCTCATCATCGCGCTGGCCATGCTGGTGGTGGGCTGGGCGGTTTCGGATGTTCTGGGTGCGGGGGTGCGCAAGGCCGCCGCCCGTTCATCGAGAATCGATCCGACCATTGTGCCTATCGTGCGTTCAATCGTGGTGTGGACGATACGCGGCTTTACCCTGATTGCGGTTCTCGCGCGGTTTGGCGTGCAAACGGCCAGCATTATCGCCGTTTTGGGCGCTGCCGGCCTGGCCATCGGTTTGGCCCTGCAAGGGACTTTGCAGAATATTGCGGCGGGCATCATGCTGCTGGCCTTGCGCCCCTTGCGGGCCGGCGAGTATGTCTCGGTGGTGGGCAAGGCCGATGGGACTGTTGAAGAGGTAGGTCTTTTTCTGACCCACTTTCGGCAATCCGACGGCATTCAGATTACCCTGCCCAATAGTCTGGTTTGGGGCAACCCTATCGTCAATTACAGCCGCAATGCCACGAGGCGTCTGGATTTCCAGGTGGGGGTCCGCTATGGCGACGATCTGGATCTGGCCGTGGAAACATTACGCGGGTTGATCGGGCATCATAAGCTGGCGTTGCCGGAACCCAAACCGCAAGTCATGGTCAATGAATATCGCGACAGTACGGTCATGATCAATATCCGCGTCTGGGCTCAAAGCAGCGATTACTGGGATCTGAATTTTGATCTGTATCAGTCGGCGCGCAAGGCGCTTGAAGATGTCGGCTTGCATTTGCCGATACCGGTGCGCGAGGTGCGAACCCTGACGTCAGGTGGTCAAGGCGCTTAGGGCATTTTCGGTTGAAGTGTTTACGGAACTGAACGTGTTTCGTGTCGCTGTTTTTTTGAGCCGTTTTGGTGTTTTGGGTGGGGGTAATTCTATTAAGACGCCGCAGGGCGAGGGGTGGGTACCGTCCGGTCCGTCCAGCGGTCGGGGCGCTGCGCGCTCCGACTGCCCGGGTCTGCCTCGTCCAGGCGGGCGTCGGGCGAACTCGCTACGCCTCGCACGCGAGGCTCCGCTCAAACAGCGCCCGCCGACACCCCCCGCCTTCCCTTCGTCAGCACCCGGCGCTGGCCGAATGACCGGACGGTACCCACCCCTCGCCCTGCGGCTGCGCTGGTGACATGCACCGGGGGATGTGTGCCGGTCCCGCCCCGGCCCCCATAGACGGCGTGTTCAGATACCAAAACGTCCAGCCATACACCAAAACATCCCGCACCGGATACCGTTTGGCCAAAAATGCGCTAGGCTGCCGCAGCGGGCGATATAGAATGTCGGTTGCTTGTGGGGCTATGTTTAAAATCGGTTTTTCCGGCCTATAGTTGTCAAATTAAAAAAAAGCATCCCATGCAGGGATGCTAAACCAGGAGAGGAATGTGGTGCTAAACAAGAAAATATCCGGTATCGCCAAGGCGTTGACCGCGGCAGTCGTTGTTTCAGGCGGGCTGGGTTTGTCCGCCGGCGCAATGGCCGCTTATCCCGATCATCCCATTCGGATGATCGTGGGCTTTTCGGCCGGGGGCACCACCGATGTGGTGGCCCGTATCGTGGCCAAGGAGATCAGCCAGGAGCTGGGTCAATCGGTGGTGGTTGATAATCGCCCAGGCGCAGGCAGCAATATCGGGACTGAAATGGCGGCCCGCGCTCAGCCCGACGGCTATACCCTGTATATGGTGGCGGTCACCAGCGCGATCAATCAAACCTTATACAAGAATATACATTTCAATCTGATCAAGGATTTTGCGCCGGTCGCCTTGGCGGCCAAGGTGCCCAACGTGCTGGTGGTCAATCCCCAGCTGCCTGTGCATAGCGTGAAAGAATTGGTCGCGTATGCTAAAGCACATCCGGGCAAGCTCAATTTTGCCTCGTCGGGCACGGGAACATCCATACATATGGCCGGCGAGCTGTTCAAACAATCGGCGGGTATCGACGTGCTGCACGTGCCCTACAAAGGTAGTGCGCCGGCCCTGACCGATCTGATGGGCGGTCAGGTTCAGTACATGTTCGACAATATGCCTTCGGCATGGCCTCATGTGCAGGCGGGCAAGCTGCGCGCCCTGGCGGTAACGACCGGCGATCGCTCCAAAACGGCGCCCGATCTGCCGACCATGCAGGAATCCGGCTTCCCCGGCTTTGACGTATCGTCGTGGTTTGGAGTGCTGGCGCCCAAGGGGACGCCGGCCGCCGTGGTGGACAAGCTGAATGCCGCCATCGAGAAGGGCTTGTACAAGAGCGACGTCCAGGCCCGCCTCAAGGGTCTGGGCGCCGTTACCGTCAAGACCACGCCGGCGGAGTTTGGCGAGTTCATTCAGTCCGAAGTGGTCAACTGGGCCAAGGTCGTCAAGGCATCCGGCGTTACCGTCGATTGATGATTCACAGGGTGTACGCCGCATGATTTCGAAACTATTCGCTGGCGTCCGGGATGCCGTTGCCGACATGCCGGACGGAGCCACCGTGATGGTGGGTGGCTTTGGGTTGGCCGGCCAGCCGGTGGAGCTGATCGATGCGCTGCTTGCTCAAGGGGCCCGGGATCTGGTCATTGTGAATAACAATGCGGGCAATGGCGATACAGGGTTGGCCGCCTTGTTGGCGGCGGGCCGGGTGCGCAAGGTCATCTGCTCGTTTCCGCGCCAGGTTGACTCGCATGTGTTCGACAGCTTGTATCGTGCCGGCAAACTGGAGCTCGAGCTGGTTCCTCAGGGCAATCTGGCCGAGCGCATACGTGCCGCCGGCGCAGGCATAGGCGGGTTTTACACACCCACCGGCGTGGGGACCTTGATGGCCCAGGGCAAGGAGCAGCGGCATATTAACGGCCGCGATTATTTGCTTGAATATCCGCTGCATGCCGATTACGCCCTTATCAAGGCCTTGCGCGCCGATCGATGGGGAAATTTGGTGTATCGCAAAACGGCACGCAATTTTGGGCCCATTATGGCGACGGCGGCCAGAGTGGCCATCGTTCAGGTCGGTGAAATCGTCGAACTCGGGGCGCTCGACCCGGAAAGCATTGTGACGCCGGGCCTGTTTGTGCAACGCGTGGTCGCCGTTGGCGGAGGGTTGAAATGAATCGTCTGAATCGCGAGCAAATGGCCGCGCGCGTGGCCCAGGACATCCCCGAAGGCAGTGTGGTGAATCTGGGGATAGGCTTGCCCACCCGCGTGGCCAGTTATTTGCCGGCCGATCGCGAGATCATGCTGCACAGCGAGAACGGGGTGATAGGCATGGGGCCGCCGCCGGCGCCCGGCGAGGAAGATCCCGATTTGACCAATGCGGGCAAGCAGCCCGTCACGCTGCTGGCAGGTGGGGCGTTTTTTCATCATGCCGATTCGTTTGCAATGATGCGTGGCGGGCATCTGGATGTTTGTGTGCTGGGCGCCTTCCAGGTGTCGCGCAGCGGCGACCTGGCCAATTGGCACACGGGCGAGCCCGATGCCATTCCGGCCGTCGGCGGCGCCATGGACTTGGCGACGGGCGCCAAATCGGTGTATGTGCTGATGGAATTGCTGACGCGCGGCGGCCAAAGCAAACTGGTCGAACGCTGTACGTATCCCTTGACGGGTGTAGGCTGCGTATCGCGTGTCTATACCGATGTGGCCGTGTTTGAGCTGAAGAACGGCCAGGTTATTTTGCTCGACGATCTGGCCGGCGCCGGCTTGGACGCCTATCGTAAATTGACCGGGCTGGATGTTGTTGCGGCGTGACGCGGGGCGATGGCACCCACAAGGGGTGCCGCTACAAAAACGTACCTGTAGCGGGTGTAGCGGCGGCCTTTGTGGCTGCCATTTCAATTAAAACCAGCCCTGTTTCTTTTAAAACCAACCCCTTATTCGACCATGCGATTGAGACGCTCGGCATCCAGCGGCGGCTGGCCGTTTTCGACACGCTGTCCCAGCTCTTCCATGGCCTTGCAAAGCTTGCCGATGCGCCGTTCCTGGCTGGCGGCGTGGTTAATCAGCTCGTGCAGCACCTTGGTGAGCGGGTCGTCGTTGTTCTGGTCGACCGCATACGGAGCAAACCCTCCGGCAGCGCGTCCGGCGTGTTCGTCGTGTTGGTTTCGAAGCAGGTCTTGCAAAGGCTGGGCGCTCCAGTCTGATTCGCAGGGCGAGGGCGCCGAGCGGGTGGTGTCTTCGCTGGCTGGATCGTGTGGGGTTTGGCCGAGCCCGGTTTGCGGCAAACTGCCGCTTGCGGCGTCTTGCGGCAGATCACGGTAGAGCTTGCCCTGGTCGGCGTCATGTTTGACGATGATGCGGGCCGGATTGCCCACGGCGGTCGCGCCGGCCGGAACGGGCTTGACCACCACGGCGTTCGATCCGATGTGAGCCTCGGCGCCCACGGTAAAGCCTCCCAGGATTTGCGCGCCGGCGCCCACCACCACGCCACGCTCCAGGGTAGGGTGGCGTTTTTCGCCTTTATACAGGCGTGTGCCGCCCAGAGTGACACCCTGATAAATCGTGCAGTCGTCGCCTATGACCGCTGTTTCGCCAATGACCACGCCAAACCCGTGATCGATAAATACCCGGCGGCCGATCTGGGCCCCCGGGTGGATCTCGATGCCGGTCAGCAGACGCCCTATATGAGATATGAAACGCCCCAGCCACAGCCAGTTGCGGCGCCATAGCGCATGCGCCAGGCGGTGTATCAGGATGGCGTGCAGCCCGGGATAGCAGGTCAGGATCTCGATGCGGCTGCGAGCGGCCGGGTCGCGCTCAAGAATGCAGGAGATGTCTTCGCGAAGTTGTGTCAGCATAATGGTGGAATTTTACCGTTTCCCGGCCGTCTTGATCATGGCCGTGCACAGGCCGCGCAACATATCGGCTTCGTCATTGGTTAGCGCATTGCGGGCCAGCATATGGCGCATGCGCGGCATCAGTTTTTTGGGGTGATGGGGGTCGAGAAACTGCACGCTGACCAGCGCCTGCTCCCAGTGTGCCATGAGTGCCTGGATTTTTTCCCCCGATGCCGGTTCGTTGCCGGTTTGCGGGTGGCCGTGGGTGACCGGCAGCAGGGGTAATGAGGCGTCAAGTGCGAGCGCATAACGCAGCTCCCATGCCGCCAATTGTAAAGCTTGGGCGACGTTGAGCGAGCTGTATTCCGGGTTGGCCGGAATATGGCAGATTCGCTGGCACAGGGCGATATCGTCATTGGTGAGCCCGGAGCGTTCGGTGCCCAGTACAATAGCGACTTGCCCTTCGGGGTGAAGGTTCAGATGCTCGCAGCTCAGGCCGGCGGCCTGGCGGATGTCGCAGGGCGGCGGCCCCAGCATCCGCGCCCGGGCCGTTAGCGCAAAGGCCATGGTAACCGGCGCGAGCGCCTGGGCCAGGGTGGGGACGATGGCCACCGAGGCAAGCACATCACCTGCGCCGCTGGCCAGCGAATGGGCTTCGGGCAGGTCGAGTACATCGGCGTAGCGCGGCGCCACCAGGCATAAATCGTGAAATCCCATTGTTTTGATGGCGCGTGCTGCGGCGCCGACGTTTCCGGGGTGGCTGGGGTGAACCATAATGAAGCGAACGCGTGAAAATGCCTGAGTCATTTAAAATAGCTGTTTTAGCGGTGCGGCCCGAGTTGTTCAGGCCTTGTTTATAGCCAGAAATGGCTAATTGTGTACCTTCGATCTTTTTGTTTAATACGGAATTTTATGCACCCGATGCTCAATACCGCCATTAAGGCGGCACGCCGTGCCGGCGCGATTATCAACCGCGCCAGTCTCGATCTGGAACGCTTGCAAGTAGCGCGCAAAGGGCCTAAAGATTATGTCACGGAAGTCGACCAAGCGGCGGAAGAGGCAATTATCGACATTTTACGCACGGCTTACCCGAGCCATGGTTTTCTGGGCGAAGAGTCAGGCACCCACCTGGCCCCGGGTCAAAACGCCGATGATTCGTGCGAATTCCAATGGATTATCGACCCGCTGGACGGCACGACCAATTTCATTCACGGTTTTCCCGTTTATGCGACATCAATAGCCCTGCTGCATCGCGGCCAGGTCACTCAGGCCGTGGTTTACGATCCGTCGCGCAACGAAATGTTCACCGCCAGCCGCGGTGGCGGCGCCTTTATGAATGATCGCCGTGTTCGTGTGTCGGGCCAAATCCGCTATCACGACGCATTGCTTAGCGCCCATGTGCCTGGTTCGGCCGGAGGCAATACGATATCGGGCCGTTTCACCGGCCTGCTGTCAGAATGCGCCAGCGCGCGCCGTGTCGGGTCGACCGTACTGGATTTGGCCTATGTGGCCAGTGGCCGCTTCGATGGTTTTTGCGGCGTTAACATAAAACCGTGGGATATGGCCGCGGGCAGCTTGCTGGTGCTTGAGGCTGGCGGCCTGATCGCCGATTTCGATGGCGAACAGGGCTGGATGGAAAGCGGCAATGTGCTGGCTGGCAGCCCCAAGATATTTACTCAGATGATGGCTCATATCCAGCCTTGAAATGGCCTGTGTGGCCTGTTGCCGCAAGCGCGTGCCACGCCAACCGGTGATAATCAATTTTTTTGCCATTAATGGAGCACCCTGATGGAGTGGATGCTGGACCCGTCGGCATGGGTCGGCTTGTTAACCCTGGTTGTACTTGAAATAGTCCTGGGGATTGATAATTTGGTTTTTATTGCCATTCTGGTGGAGAAACTGCCGCCAGCCTTGCGCGATCGCGCCCGGGTAATAGGGTTGTCGTTGGCGCTGCTCATGCGCTTGCTGTTGCTTGCGGTCATGTCGTGGCTGATCAAGCTGACCACGCCCTTGTTCTCGCTTGGCGGCCTGGGTTTTTCGGGGCGCGATCTGATCCTGATTGCGGGCGGCTTCTTCCTGATTTTCAAAGGCACGCTCGAGTTGCACGAGCGCATCGATGGCCGCACCGTGAATATGTCCGCCTCGCGCCTGCATGCAAGCTTTTGGGTGATCGTCACGCAAATCGTGATCCTCGATGCGGTGTTCTCGATCGACGCGGTGATTACCGCAGTGGGTATGGTCGACCATCTGGCCATCATGATGCTGGCCGTGACGATTGCCATAGGCATCATGCTGGTGGCGTCCAAGCCCCTGACGCATTTTGTCAATACACACCAAACTGTTGTCGTTCTGTGCCTGGGATTTTTGTTGATGATCGGCTTTTCGCTGCTGGCTGAAGGCTTCGACTTTCCGGTTCCCAAAGGCTATTTGTATGCCGCCATCGCGTTCTCGGTAGGCATTGAATTTCTCAATCAGCTGGCGCGGCGTAATCTGCGCCGCGCCGACGCGCGCCGGCCCATGCGTGAACGAACCGCCGAAGGCGTCATGCGCCTGCTGGGCAAACGCCCGATAGAGGGTCCGCTGCAGGAGACGCCGGTCTCGGAAGGACCGGTGCAAGGATTTGGCGTTGAAGAGCGCAATATGGTCAGCGGCGTGTTGACGCTGGCCGATCGCACGATTCATTCGATCATGACGCCGCGCTCCGATATTTCCTGGATCAATCTGGACGAGGACCCCATCGTTTTGCGCCAGCAAATATCCAAGGCGCCGCACAGTTTTTTCCCGGTATGCCGGGGCGAACTCGACGAGGTAATAGGGATAGGGCGCGACAAGGAAATGATTGCCGACCTGATTACCCATGGCAACATCAAGCTGTCGCGTTTGCGCGACCCCATCATTGTGCATGAGTCGATAGGCGTCCTGCGTTTGATGGAAACGTTGAAGCGCTCGCGTGGCCAGTTGGTGCTGGTGACCGATGAATTCGGTGAAATCGAGGGCGTCGTTACGCCTATCGATGTTTTCGAGACCATCGCCGGCGAATTTCCCGACGAAGACGAAACGCCCGACATTATTGCCGAAAGCGAGGATCGCTGGCGCGTCGATGGTGCGGCAGACTTGCATCATCTGGAGCAGGTCCTCAATACCGAAGGATTGGTTGATGAAGAAGAAGGCTATTCCACGCTGGCGGGCTATTTGCTGGAACGTTTCGGGCATTTGCCCGAGCCCGGGGATCTCTGTGAACTGAAGCAGCATTACGCCACGTTCGAGTTCAAAGTGCTGCGGTTGGATGGGCGCCGTATCGCGACCGTGCAGATTCGGCGCCTGCCTGTCATCAATGATGAATCCGAAGCCGATTAACCCTGCATTCACGTATCGCGAGTGTGTATGACCGACACCACTTTTTATTTCCTGAAAGCCCTGTTTTTGGGCATTGTCGAGGGTTTGACCGAGTTTATCCCCGTATCCAGCACGGCTCATTTGCTGCTGGTGGGCGAGTGGATTCATTTTTCATCGAACTCGGCCAAAGTGTTCGAAGTCGTGATCCAGTTCGGTTCGATTCTGGCGGTCATGTGGGTGTTTCGGGCGCGCTTGTGGCAGTTGATACGTGGCACCTTGGGGGGCACGCGTGCCGAACAGATGTTTATGCGAAACCTTCTGGTCGCCTTTTTGCCTGCGGCAGTGATAGGTGCTCTGACAATCAAATACATCAAGGCGTTGTTTCACCACCCCGCCGTTTTTGTCGTGACCCTGATCATCGGTGGCCTGATTATGCTGTGGGTCGAGCGCCGGCCGCATTTTTCCAAACAGGAGCTTGGCGCCGACGATAGCATGGCCAATCGGCATGTGTCGGCGCGCACGCTGGAAGAAATCACCTGGAAGCAGGCTTTGGTCGTGGGGTTTGCCCAGTGCCTGGCCATGGTGCCCGGCACTTCCCGTTCGGGCGCTACCATTATCGGCGGAATGATGGCGGGGATACAACGCAAGACGGCCACCGAATTCTCTTTTTTTCTGGCGATGCCTACGATGCTTGCGGCGACCGTCTACGATTTGTACAAGCATGGCGGCCTGTTGTCCAGCCAGGAAACCACCGCCATTGCTATCGGCTTGGTCGCGGCGTTTGTGAGTGCCCTGGTGGTGGTGCGCGCCGTTCTGCGCTTCGTTGGCAACCATACCTATCGTCCTTTTGCCTGGTACCGGATTGCGCTGGGGCTAGTGGTGCTGGTCTGGCTATCGTTTATTTAGAGCGTTTTTGGCCAAACGGTATGCGGCATGGGATGCTTGGGTATTTGGCTGGACGTATTGGTCTCTGAAGACGCCGTCTATGGGGGCCGGGGCGGGGCCGGCGTAAGGCGTGCTCCGGATGCCGACGAAGGGAAGGCGGGGGCTGCCGGCGGGCCATGTTTGAGGGTACCCACCCCTCGCCCTGCGGCGTCTTAATAGAATGACCTCATCACCCAAAACGGCTCAAAAAAAGCGCGATCGAAACGCGTTCAGTTCCGTAAGCACTTCAACCAAAAATGCCCTAGCGTGCCGGCGGGTAGCAAAATTGCGGGCCGTTCCGATTGACGCATAGCCAGCCGCCGCGCGGCGGTATTGCATGGTCGTAGTCCCAATCGGGCAACACGATCCGGGTGCAGGTTTGTGTGCCGATCTGTACGGAATGGAACGCCGGGCGGTGAGTGTGGCCGTGCACCATGGTGCGGATGCCCGTGGTGTTGAAAGCGTGTGCGATGGCGTTGGGCGCCACATCCATGATATGGGTTGCCTTATACCGATTGGCGGCCATGCTGCGGCTTCGCGCCCACAGGGCGATCTTGCGGCGCACGTTCAAACTCAATGACAGAAACAGGCGCTGTATTGCCCGGTTGCGCACAATGCGCCGAAAGCGCTGGTAGGCGTGATCGTCTGTACAGTATTCATCGCCGTGGCTAAGCAGTATGTCGCCGTGGTCGGTATCCAGGCAGCAGGCATCGGGCAGCAAATGGGCGCCCAGGTGTTTTGCCAATTCGGCGCCCATCAGAAAATCGCGGTTTCCCCGTCCTATCCAAAGCGGGATGGCTGCGGCGACCTGGCTCAGTTTTTGCAGGGTTTGCGCAAGCCATTGAGGCGGGGCAGCCAGCGCCAGATCGTCGCCTATCCAGGCATCGAAAATGTCGCCGCATAAAAGCAGGGAGTCGGCCTCGGTGCAGGCCTGATCGAGAAAGGCGTGAAAGGCGCGCTGTGTGGCGGGCGTTTGGGGCCCCAGATGAATATCCGAGGCAAGCCAGACTGAACCCGCAAGCCGCAGCTTATTCAATGACCGTGGCTTTCTCGATAACCACATCTTCAACGGGCACATCTTGGTGGAAGCCCTTGTTGCCGGTTTTGACGGCCTTGATCTTGTCGACCACATCGGTGCCTTCGACGACCTTGCCAAACACCGCGTAGCCCCAGCCGTTGGGTGTGGGCGCGGTGTAGTTCAGGAATTCGTTATTGGCGACATTGATAAAAAACTGTGCTGTGGCCGAATGCGGGTCGCTGGTGCGGGCCATGGCCAGTGTGTACATATCGTTTTTAAGGCCGTTGTTGGCCTCGTTGTCCACCGGCGCGTGGGTTTGTTTTTGTTTCATCCCTGGCTCGAATCCACCACCTTGAACCATGAAGTTGCTGATAACGCGATGGAAAATCGTGCCGTCGTAAAAGCCTTCGTTGACGTAGCTCAGGAAGTTGGCCACGGTTTTGGGAGCTTTTTCAGCATCCAGGGCAATAACCATATCGCCCATATTGGTGTGCAGTTTGACGCGAGGATTTGTGCTCATTACGGATTTGCCTTGAGTGGGGATTGAAGACGTTGCCTGCGCCGCGCCGCCCGATGCCAGGGCGAGCGACATTGCGCAAACAAAACTGAAAGTGCGGGCTGAATGGCTCAGGACGCGGGTAATAATGGATAAAATTTGCATTGAAGAGGTGTGGCTGTTCATAACGGTGATTCGGGTTATTTTTTCAGTATGGCCTGGGTCTGTTCGGCCTTGGCGCGGGCACTTGACTGACCCAATTTAGCGGCGTTGTCGAAAGATTGGCGGGCGAGCATAAGTTGCACTTGTCCCATATTGGCCTGGGCCACGGAATATTTGGGGTTGGCCGTCAGCGCCATGGTCAGCGCATCGCGGGCCATTTCCAGTTTGCCTTGTTTGATGTACAAGGCTGCCAGATTATTCCAGGGCTCGGGCAGCTCGGGGTAAAGCGTGGTCATGTCGCTATACATCTTGATGGCTTCGTTTGTGCGCCCAAGGGCCGCAAGCGCCCGTGCGTGTAGAAACAGCAATTGCACGTCGGTGCCTATCATTGCGCCGGCTTGCTCCTGCGCCTGGCGTTTTTCGATAATGTCCAGGGCCGCCTGATTGCGCCCCTGATTAAGCATGGTATTGATGCGATCGGTAATTTGCGATGCAGACAGCGGGATATCGGTGTCGACGCTGGGTGTCAGTGCCTGGAGCACATTGGCCAGGCCCTGCCAGCCGCCGTCTTTGGCAGGAGCCTCTTTAAACAGTTTGTCGCCGGGCGCGGCGCCGGCCCGATTGTCCAGGCGCACCGAGAGCGGCAGGGATTGCGGCACCATGGCTCGCGGACTACCCATGCCCGAGGGCGACATGGTCGCATCCAGGTTGACGTAAGGTTGCAGTCCGGCCACAGGCGTTTGGGCCGAGGCGGCGGCACCGGCGAGGCTGCCGGCCAGCAGGGCGAGGGTTGCAGAAAGACTACCTAGGGTTTGAAACACAGGCCACGTACCTATATCAATAAAGGGCTTAGTTTAGCGGGATCACGCGATGAATTTTTCGTGCTTGCTATACTTGTCGACCAACATTTTAGCCCGGCCCGACGCCCGATACGAGTTTTTGGCATTGAGTATGCGGCGGCTAAGGCGTTAAATCATAGTTTCATCAGAGATCCGCGACCCGCACATGCTGCACATTTATAACACCCTTTCTCGCCTCAAGGAGCCTTTGAAGACCATCGAGCCTGGTCGGGTTCGCATGTATGTTTGCGGAATGACAGTCTATGATTTCTGCCATTTGGGTCATGCACGCATGCTGGTCAGCTTCGACGTGGCGCAGCGCTGGCTGCGCGCCAGCGGCTATCAGGTCAATTATGTGCGCAATATCACCGACATTGACGACAAAATAATACGCCGGGCGGTGCAAACACATCGACGCCTGGGCGAGGTTACCGAGTTTTACATTGATGCCATGCATGCCGATGAGCGGGCGCTGGAGGTAGAGCCGCCCGATCATGAGCCGCGGGCGACGCAGCATGTGGGCGGCATGATCGAGATTATCAAGCGTCTGGAGGAAAAGGCTCTGGCGTATCAATCCGACGATGGCGATGTCAATTACGCGGTGCGGGCGTTTCCGGGTTACGGCAAATTGTCGGGGAAGTCCCTCGACGACCTGCGGGCCGGCGAGCGCGTGGCCGTGGCTACGGCGAAGCGGGACCCGCTGGATTTTGTCCTGTGGAAATCGGCCAAGGCCGACGAACCCCCCGAGTCCAAGTGGGAATCGCCCTATGGTCTGGGGCGCCCCGGCTGGCATATCGAATGTTCGGCCATGAGCAGGGAACTGCTCGGGCTGCCATTGGATATCCACGGCGGTGGTCCCGACCTTAAGTTTCCCCATCATGAAAACGAGATTGCCCAGTCCGAAGGGGCCTTTGGCGGTCAGCTTGCGCAAGTCTGGATGCATTGCGGCCCATTAATGGTGGACGCCGACAAAATGTCGAAGTCGCTGGGCAACTTTCGCACCATCAGGGAAACGATTTCTGGCGGCGCGCAAAGCCCGGATGACGCCGCGTCTTATCCGGTCAATCTGCGTGAGGCCCAGATGTTGCGCTTTTTTATTGTGCGCAACCATTATCGAAGCGTGCAGAATTACACGCCTGAAAACCTGCTCGACGCACAGAATGCGCTTGATCGTTTATATCAAACCTTGCAAAACGTGCCGCCCGTGCGGGTGAAGATTGATTGGGAGCAGCCAGCCGCGCACGCTTTTCGCGCGGCCATGGATGATGATTTCAACTCTTCGGGTGCGGTTGCGGTCCTGTTCGAGCTGGCTTCCGAAGCAAATAGAACCGGATCGGCCCAGGCATCGGGCTTGTTGCGCGAGCTAGGGAGTATCCTGGGGCTTCTGCAGTCCGACCCGGCTGCCTATTTGCAGACGTCGAGCCGTTACCAGCGAGGCGGCGCCGCCGCCGATACGCTCTCGAGCGAATCGATCCAGGCGTTGATCGACGCGCGCGCGGCCGCCAAGAAAGAGCGCAATTTTGCCCGCGCCGATCAGTTGCGTACCCAGTTGCGCGATGCCGGCATCGAGCTTGAAGATAAACCTGGCGGCGTCACACAATGGCGCCGCGCCTAAGGGGAGGGAAATGACGATTCAATCCGCAGGTACGGCGGCCGACAAGCCACATTTTTGGGATGAGGCTTCGGCGCATCTCATGAAGCGCGATCGCATATTAAGGAAGGTCATCCCCAAGCTGACGACCGAGTGGCTGGCTCCCAGGGCCACCCCATTCGTCACCTTGGCGCGTGCAGTCATCGGCCAGCAAGTTTCGGTCAAGGCGGCCGATTCGGTATGGGGGCGGTTTACGGCGCAGTGTGGCAGCCGGCTTACTCCCAACGCCGTTCTGGAGCTGGACGAAGGCGTTCTGCGCGAAACGGGCTTATCCAAGCGCAAGGCCGAATATATCCACGATCTGGCGCGTCACTTTGCCGAAAAGAGGATTCGCCCGGCGGCGTGGGCCACCATGGACGACGAGGCCGTTGTGGCTGAGCTGTGCGCGATTCGTGGCGTGGGGCGCTGGACAGCAGAGATGTTTCTGATCTTTAATTTGCAGCGCCCCGATGTTTTGCCGCTCGACGATGTCGGCTTGTTGCGGGCGATTTCGTTACACTATTTCAGCGGCGAGCCCGTTTCGCGTTTTGAAGCCCGCGAGGTGGCCGCCGCCTGGGCCCCGTGGCGCACCGTTGCCACCTGGTATTTATGGCGCAGCCTTGACCCCGTCGCCGTTCAGTACTAAACAGAGTTATTCAACCGTCCGGAAACCTGTATTTATGCGTAATACCTTCCTCGAATTTGAACAGCCCTTGGCCGAGCTTGAGAACAAGATCGAGCAGCTGCGTTTTGTTCAGACTGATTCGGCGGTGGATATCTCCGAAGAAGTGGGACGTTTGCAGCAAAAAAGCCAGACCCTGGCCAAGAACATCTATTCCAAGCTTACGCCGTGGCAAACCGCGCTGGTGGCGCGTCACCCCCAGCGGCCTTATACCTTCGACTATGTTCGAGAGATGTTCACCGATTTTCATGAATTGCATGGCGATCGCATGTATGCCGATGATCTGTCGATTGTCGGGGGGCCGGCGCGTTTCAATGGCACGCCCTGCATGGTGATTGGCCATCAAAAAGGGCGCGACACCAAAGAGCGTGCGATGCGCAACTTCGGAATGCCCCGCCCGGAGGGCTATCGCAAGGCCTTGCGCCTGATGCGCCTGGCCGAAAAGTTCCGGCTGCCGGTATTTACCTTTGTCGACACCCCGGGCGCCTATCCTGGCATAGGCGCCGAAGAGCGCGGCCAGTCTCAGGCCATCGGCCATAACCTTTATGCCATGGCGGAACTCAAAGTTCCCATTATTTCCACGATTATCGGCGAGGGAGGTTCAGGCGGCGCGCTGGCGATTGCGGTGGGCAATGTGGTCATGATGCTGCAATATTCGACTTATGCCGTGATTTCGCCCGAAGGCTGCGCCTCGATTCTATGGCGCAGCGCCGACAAGGCGCCGGTTGCCGCCGAGGCTTTGGCCATTACTGCGCCGCGCCTGAAAGAGCTGGGCCTGATCGATCGGATCGTCAATGAGCCGGTGGGCGGCGCCCATCGCGATCCCGTCATGATGGCGCGTCAACTTGGGCGCGCCTTGGCTGATTCGCTGCGCCAGCTGTCGGGTATGTCGGCCGAGCAATTGGTCGATCATCGTCTGCAGCGCTTGATGACCTATGGCCGCTTCCAGGAGACTCGTGCGTAGCATTGATTTGACCGGGTTTGGCTCGACCGCTCTGGTCGACGCTATTGCCCGGTCGATGGCCGGCTTGCCGGCAACGCCTGGCGCTTTGGGCGTTGGGGTCAGCGGCGGCGCCGATTCGGCTATGCTCGCCGTGCATTGCACTCTGTTTGCCCGCGCGCACGCCATACCACTGCATTTCTTTCATGTTCATCACGGGTTGCAATGTGTGGCCGATCAATGGCAGGCACACGTGCACGATCTTGCGTGGCGGCTGGACGTGCCTTGCCACAGCATTATGGCGCAGGTCGACGTGTCGCAAGGCGACGGCATGGAGTCTGCGGCGCGCGATGCACGCTACGACGCTTTCTCCCAACTTGCGCAGTTAACGGGTGTGAAACATATTTTTCTTGCCCATCATCGTAATGATCAGGCCGAAACGGTGTTGCTCAGGCTGTTGCGAGGCGCTGGGCCGGGCGGTCTGGCCGCCATGGCCCCGTACTCGAATCGTGGGGGTCTGAGCTATCTGCGCCCTTGGCTGGATGTGGGCCGCGCGAGTATTTTGATGCAGGCCAAGCTTTTTTTTGAGCTTAGCGGCTGGCAGGCGGTGGTCGACCCCAGCAATGCCGACGATCGGTATACACGCGCCGCATTGCGTACGCGCCTGACGCCCGAGCTGGATGCGCGCTGGCCGGGGTGGCAGGGCAATCTGGTGCGCCATGCCCGTTTGAGCGGCGAGGCACAGCAGATTCTTGATGAGGTGGCGGCCGCCGACTTTGCCTTGCTGGAGCCGGCGGCGGACCGCCGCAGTTTTTCGCTGGCCGCCTGGCGTCGCCTGTCGCCTCCGCGGCAGGCGCTGGTGCTGCGATACTGGCTGGCCTTGTGCGCCCAGCGCATGCCGACCGATGCGCGATTGCAGGATCTGATGCGCCAAATGCGGGGCTTGCATGCGTTGGGGCACGACAGGCAGATGCAAGTCAGGCACGGAACCACGACAATACGTTGCCGGCTTGGCCGTGTCATGCTGTAGCGGCAGCCTGTAGCGCCACCCCTTGTGGGTGGCATTCGTCCTTTCGCATTAACGTTATCTTGCCTAGAACCTTCTAGCCCCGCGTCGTGGTCAGTTAAGGTAGTTCGGGCTCTGACGGTCACGGTCATGGCTGCGCCATGACTTCCCGCGCGCAGGGCCGGCTTCGGGGCGGCGTGCGAACTCGTGGGGCGAATAGCCCACTGGGCTATCCGCAATCGTCCCACTCGAACAGCGCACGCCTTGCATCCCCGAAGCCGGCCCTGCACGCGGCGAGCCCGAATCGCCCGCCCCACCTTAACCGCCCACGACGCTCGCGTAGCCGATTGTAGCGGCAGCCCTTGTGGCTGCCATCGGCGTTTTAAATACCGCCCCGGTTTTCAACGCTTTGGCAGGCACAAGGGCTGCCGCCACGTTAGCGACGCGTACGTTTTTGTAGCGGCACCCCTTGTGGGTGCCATCGTCACTTAGTCGGCGACCCCTGCAGGTATTCCCGAGACACTGACAACATCAAGCTAAGTCTTTGAAAAGACGCTAAAATGATTGACTTTGTCTGTCTCAAGACAGTTTCCTTCATGCAGAGTAGAAGATGTCCCTGATCGTTCACAAATATGGTGGCACGTCGATGGGCTCGGTTGAGCGCATTCAAAACGTGGCGCGGCGCGTCGCCAAATGGCACGCCGCGGGTCACCGGGTGGTAGTGGTGCCCTCGGCCATGTCGGGCGAAACCAATCGCCTGTTGGGCCTGGCCAAAGAAATCAATCCGCAGCCCGATGGGCGCGAGCTCGATATGCTGGCGTCCACGGGCGAGCAGGCCAGTAGCGCCTTGCTGGCCATGGCTTTGCTGTCGCAGGGCGTGCCGGCGCGCAGCTATACCGGCTGGCAAGTGCCGGTATTGACCGATTCTTCCTACACCAAGGCGCGTATTCGCTCCATTGACGACACGCGCTTGCTTGCCGATCTGGATCTGGGCCGGGTCGTGATCGTGACAGGCTTTCAGGGTATGGATGAGGGGGGCAATATCACGACCCTGGGGCGGGGCGGCTCGGATACTTCGGCCGTTGCCGTGGCGGCGGCTATCAAAGCCGACGAATGCCTGATATTTACGGATGTTGACGGCGTCTACACCACCGACCCGCGAGTGGTGCCCGAAGCGCGGCGCATGACTGTGGTGTCTTTCGAAGAAATGCTGGAGATGGCATCGCTGGGCTCCAAGGTGCTGCAAATCCGTTCGGTGGAGTTCGCGGGCAAATATCGCGTTCCTGTGCGTGTTTTGTCGTCGCTGACCGATCCTTTGTTACCGCTTGAAGAAGAAATGACTTCAGGCACCCTAATTACTTTTGAGGAAGACCAGAAAATGGAAGCCGCTGTCGTATCGGGCATCGCCTTTAGCCGCGACGAAGCCAAGGTTACTTTGCTGTCGGTCCCCGATATTCCGGGGGTGGCGTATTCAATATTGGGGCCTGTTGCCGCCGCCAACATCGACGTCGACATGATTTTGCAGAATCAGTCGGTCAGAGGCACTACCGATTTTTCATTCACCGTTAATCGCAACGATTTTGTGCGTACGCTGGATCTGCTCAATAACCAGATCGGCCCGGCGGTGGGCGCAGGCGAAATCGTCTCCGACGACAAGGTATGCAAAGTGTCGATTGTGGGCATAGGCATGCGCAGCCACGTTGGGGTTGCTAGCCTGATGTTCCGCACGCTGTCCGAAGAGGGCATCAATATCCAGATGATCAGCACCAGCGAAATCAAAACGTCGGTGATCATCAACGATAAGTATATGGAACTGGCCGTGCGCGCCCTGCACAAGGCCTTTCATCTGGATGAGGACAAGAGCGAGGCGTAAGGGCAGGGCGCCTCGACATTCCGTGGGTATCCGAGTCGACATTCCGTAGCGGCACCCCTTGTGGGTGCCATCGTCTGACAAGCGCTTGGTTAGCGTGTTAGAATCGCAGACTCTTTTCGGAGACGTGGCCGAGTGGTTGAAGGTACTCCCCTGCTAAGGGAGCATGCGGCTTATACCCGCATCGAGGGTTCGAATCCCTCCGTCTCCGCCAGTTTAGACTTCAGTACCCTGCATTACCAAACACGAAACCCGCACAGTTATTCGCTCTGCGGGTTTTTTGTTGTCTATTGCGATAGATAGCGTTACGCAAAATGCTTAAAGTCTAGAGGAAAACAGAATTCCTTTATTGCGGGGGATGGATTGTTTTTTTCGGGCGATGGACGACAAGACTCGAATGGCACCCACAAGGGGTGCCGCTACAAAAACCTTGACGCACTACAGAAACCTTGGCGCGTTATAAAAATCTTGGCGCGCGAGACGATATCCATAAAACATGGTCGTGGCTAATGCAGTGACAGCCCTTGTGGATGCCAAAATCGTTACTACGCGATCCCAACATCCGCGAACCTTCTGACGCGCTATGCTGAAATCAGCGATTTCGAAAATGTTCGACCTTAACGCACATTTATTCGAAAAAATGAGACGAAATGATCCGATTTTTAGGGTAATTACTGATTGAGGCATTAATTGGGCGATGGAATAATGCTTTTGGGGAGCCTGCCTGCGGCTTGCTGGGATACATAGATTGTCTTCATCCCTCCTTACTTCTTATAAACACTTTCGGTTTAGCGACGCGTTCGATTAAGCTAGCTGAAAGTGTCAAAGACGCGAGTAAATCATGAATTCACTAAGTTTTATGTCGCGCCGCGTAATGAGCGGAATCGTCATGATCATTGCGGTCGTGGTGCTCAATTTCCTATTGCTCTCGGCCGCCCCTGGCGACATTGCCGACGTGCTTGCCGTGCAAGCCGGCGGGTCCACCACCGAGCAAACGGCCGCTATCCGCAAAGAGCTGGGCCTTGATAAAAGCCTGTTCGCACAACTAAGCACGTACGTCGTCAATGTGGCCAAAGGAAATCTGGGGCAGTCACTTTTTTACAATGACTCCGTCGCACACTTGATCGAGCAGCGTCTTCCCAACACCCTGATATTAGTGTTGCCTGCGATGTTCATTGCCGTTGTTCTGGGGACTCTGCTTGGAGTCTTATCGGCCCACAAGCCAGGAGGGCCGCTGAATTTCGGCGTTACGTTCCTGTCCTTGGCCGGGTTCGCGGCGCCGGTATTCTGGAGCGGCATGGTGCTCTTGATCATTTTCGCCTACTGGTTCCCGATCTTTCCGGCGTCCGGCATGTACAACATCGGAGGGGAGCCCACGGGGCTTGATGCGGTCTGGCAGGTTTCCCATCATCTTGTACTGCCCGTCATCTCGCTGAGCATGGTGTACCTGGCCCAATACAGTCGCCAGGCGCGGGCGACCATGCTGGATGTGCTGGGGTCCGATTACATACGTACGGCTCGTGCGAAAGGCCTGCGGGAACGAGCCGTTATCTATAAACACGCGCTGAAAAATGCGGTGCTCCCGGTGGTCACTCTGGCCGGCCTGCAATTCTCTCAGGCGATCGCGGGCGCTGTTCTGGTTGAAACCGTTTTTAACTGGCCGGGCCTGGGCCGATTGGCATTCGATGCCGTGCTGAATCGCGATTTCCCCTTGATGCTGGGGATACTGCTGATCTCGGCCGTACTTGTTGTTGTCGTAAATATCTTTGTGGACTGGTTCTACAGCATCCTCGACCCTCGCATCAAACTGGAAGGGTAAAAAAAATGAATAGCGGATGGAAACTGTTTCTGGCAAACAAAGGCGCTGTGTTTGGCGCAGTATTACTAATTATCATGGCCTTTGCCGGAGTTTTCGGTGAAAGGCTGTACCCCGTCAGCGCAACAGATATTGTCGCGGCGCCCATGTCGCCGCCATCGATGGCGTTGCCGCTAGGGGCGGACTATCTGGGCAGAGATGTCTTTGCGGGGCTCTTGCATGGGGCGGGTACAACACTGGTCATCGGCGTGGCCGCGACACTGGCCACCGTTGTGATTGGGCTTCTTATTGGGGCTATTGCCGGTTTTTTTGGAAGACGCGTCGATAACGCTTTGATGCGGGTAACCGAATTTTTTCAGGTCCTTCCGCCTATCCTGCTGGCCATGGTTCTGGTTTCGGTTTTCGGCGCCAAAATATGGAACGTCATCCTGGTGATTGGCTTGGTCACCTGGCCGCCTCTGGCGAGGTTGACACGGGCCGAATTTCTCAAACTCAAAGAGCGGGAGTTTATTCGCGCCGAGTACGCGATGGGCTCGAGCAATCTCAATATTATGTTCGGGGTGCTCCTGCCCAATGCCTCGCCGCCCCTTATCGTGGCCACTGCGCTGAATATAGGCACCGCGATTCTGTTTGAATCCGGCCTGTCCTTCCTGGGCTTGTCCGATCCGGATGTGGCCAGTTGGGGTTACATGATCGGTTCGTCGCGAGACTATATTTTTGATGCGTGGTGGTCGGTTATTTTTCCTGGAGTGGCTATTTTCCTGACGGTATTGGCTCTTAGCCTGGTTGGCGATGGCCTCAATGATGCTCTTAATCCGAAACTTCGCCAGCGCTAGGGGAAATCATGAGTGAACCGCTACTTGAAATCAAGGATTTGTGCGTTGAGTTCGGCAGTCTGAAAAACCCCGTCCGTGTGCTCGATCACGTCAATCTTCATCTGGCGCCGGGAGAGATTCTCGGGATCGTAGGCGAATCGGGCTGTGGAAAAAGCATGACGAGCCTTGCCGTCCTGCGTCTGATTCCTTCCCCACCGGGCCGCATCACAAAAGGCACGATTTCCCTGGAAGGTAAAAACCTTCTCGATTTATCTGAAGAGCAGATGCAGGATGTACGTGGCAATGACATCGCCATGATTTTCCAGGAGCCGATGACGGCGTTGAATCCTGTCTTTACGATTGGCCAGCAAATCATTGAAACCATCATCAGGCATGAGCGCATCAGTGCAAAACAGGCTCGTTTAAAGGCTATAGATTTGATTGCCTCGGTCTATATGCCGGAACCCGAACGGCGCCTGGATCAATACCCGCACGAACTGTCCGGTGGCATGCGTCAACGTGCGATGATCGCGATGGCATTGGCCTGCCATCCCAAAGTGCTTATTGCCGACGAGCCCACCACGGCGCTGGACGTGACCGTGCAAGCGCAGATTTTTGACCTGCTGTCAGAGCTGCGCGAAAAATTCAATACGGCCATTATTCTGATCACCCACAATATGGGTGCCGTTGCCGAATTGGCGGATCGGGTCATGGTGATGTATGCCGGCCGAAAAATAGAAGAAGGAACCGTCGACAGGGTTCTCCTGGAGCCCCTCCATCCCTATACGCAAGGCCTGCTTGATTGTGTCTTGCAAGTGGAGCATGACCCGCGGAAATTTTCGGGATCGAAGTTGCTTTCCGAAATTCCAGGCGTCGTTCCTCCCTTGAGTGAGCTGGGAAGGGGGTGCGCCTTTGCGCCGCGCTGCAAGTATGTCATGGATAAGTGCCGCACCGATCGGCCTCCCATGATGGGTACGGACAATCGCTTGGCTGCCTGTTGGTTGAACCTTGAAACGGCTGCGGCGCAATCGGCTTCGGAGAGTCTCGCATGAACGAATCAGACACGCTACTGGAAGTCCGCGATTTAAAGGTTCACTTCACCTTGAAGAAGTCCGGCATGTTTGCGCCGGCGTCGAAGGTGTATGCCGTGGACGGGGTCTCTTTCAATGTGAAACGCGGCAGCGCGTACGGCATTGTCGGCGAATCGGGTTGCGGGAAATCAACGACCGCATTGGCCTTGGCCCAACTGATTGCCGCGACTGGCGGAGACATCATTCTTAATGGCACGTCATTGGCAGGTCTTTCGGGGAAAGACCTGAAAGAGGTCCGCAAGGGCCTGCAAATGATTTTTCAGGACCCGTATTCATCTCTTGATCCCCGGCAGCGAGTCGAAGATATCATTGCCAAACCCATGCGGCAACTGACCCGCATGACTAAAACCGAGATCGCCAATCGCGTTGATGAACTGATTGCAAAAGTTGGCCTTCGAACCGAACAAAAAAAATTGTTTCCTCATCAGTTTTCAGGAGGGCAGCGCCAACGTATCGGGATTGCGCGGGCTTTGGCGGTTCATCCCCAGCTTGTCATCTGTGATGAGCCTGTGTCTGCCCTGGATGTGGCCATTCAGGCCCAGGTTATCAACCTGCTTAAGCAGTTGCAGGAAGATATGGGCTTAACGTATTTGTTCATCTCGCACGACTTGGCCGTGGTTCAGCATTTGTGTGATGCGTTAAGCGTTATGTACCTGGGGCGCGTGGTCGAGCAAGGCGAGCGCAAAGAGCTGTTTTCCAGGCCGCTCCATCCCTACACTTATGCGCTGCTCACGGCCGATCCCGTCAAGGATCCGACCTTGCGTGGAAAAACCACCCGGCTGCGCCTCGAGGGAGACCCGCCCAGCCCGTTGAATCCGCCGCCGGGTTGCCATTTTCACACTCGATGCCCCTATGCGCAGGATATTTGCAGAACTGAGTCGCCGCCGCTGCGCGACGTGGGTCAAGGACAGCATGTTGCGTGTCACCTGGTGACGATCGTCGATGGCCAGCCGGTTTCGCCCGTTCCCGCGTTCGCGTGATCCCAGCCCGCATCACCTAATTTAATTGGAAGACTGTATGAATCGCTCTAAAGATATCACCATATACAAAGCCCGCAGCATAATTACCATGAACCCCATGCAAGCCAGGGCGACCCATGTAGCGGTGTGCGATGGCCGGATTCTTGGGGTGGGTGATGAGGCATCGCTTGGCGGCTGGGGCCCGGCCACGCAGGACGACACCTTTGCCGACAAGATACTGATGCCGGGCTTGGTGGAGGGGCATTGCCATTTGCTCGAGGGCGGCATGTGGAACTATGTCTACGTTGGGTATTACGACCGCCGCGGGCCGGATGGGCGGCTATGGAAAGGGCTTAAGAACTTTGAGGAAGTGATTGCGCGACTGCAGGAAGCACAAGCAAAACTGACTGACCCGCTGGCGCCGATCTACGCCTGGGGCTTCGACCCGATTTATTTCGGCGCGCAACGCATGACGAGGGCACATCTGGATCAGGTATCGACTGTCAGACGCGTGGTCGTGCTGCATATCAGCGTTCATCTCATGAATGTAAACAGCGTCATGTTGCGTGAGGCCAATATCACCAAGGATACGGCCATCGAAGGCGTCGCTCTGGATGAAAGCGGTGATCCGACGGGGGAGCTGCAAGAGTTTCCGGCGATGTATCTGGTCTTCAGGACGATCGGCAATATTTTTTTCGATGCGGGCCAAACTGAAGAGGGTATCTGGAATTTTGCCCGGGTTGCACAACTGTCCGGAGTCACGACGGCCACGGATCTTGTCAACGATGTCAGCAATGCGACCATCGAAAGTCTGACCAAGGTCACCGCGCTCGAGGACTATCCGCTGCGCATCGTCCCTGCCTACGCGCCAATGCGCGACCCTGATAATCAGGCGCTAAAACGCGTATTGCCTGCCATCAAGCACAACACCGACAAACTACATTTTGGCATTGTTAAGTTGGTCGTGGACGGCTCCATTCAGGGTTTTACCGCGCGAATGCGTTGGCCCGGCTATTACAAGCCGCCCGTGGGGGCCGATGACAATGGCATCTGGATTATTCCACCCCAGCAACTCAAAGACATCATTAAAACCTACCACGATGCCGGCTTGACCGTTCATATCCACACCAATGGCGACGAGGCAACCGAAGTCACGCTGGATGCGCTTGAGGCTGTTCTGAAGGATAGCCCCCGTTGGGATCATCGCCATACGTTGCAGCATTGCCAAATGGCCGATGCCTACCAATTCAGGCGGATGGCCAATATGGGGGTGTGCGCCAATTTATTTGCCAACCATATCTATTACTGGGGCGATGCGCATTACGCCATGACCATGGGGCCTGACCGCGCCAACCGCATGAATGCGGCTGCTACCGCCAAGGCGACGGGCGTTCGTTTCTCCCTGCACTCGGATGCGCCGGTGACTCCTTTGGCACCCTTGTTTACGGCCTGGTGCGCCGTCAACCGCAAAACGGCGTCGGGCCGTGTGTTGGGTGAAAGTGAAAAAATCTCGGTTCAGGATGCTTTGCATGCCATGACACTGGGCGCGGCCTATACGTTGAAGCTGGATCACCAGATCGGCAGCATTGAAGTGGGCAAGCAAGCCGACTTTGCGGTGCTCGAGGATGATCCGCTGGAGGTGGCTCCGGAATCATTAAAAGATGTCAGGATCTGGGGTACGGTGTTGGGTGGCAGGGTTTTTGCCTGTCCCAAAAATGGCTGATCCCGCGCCGCTTCCCTTGACCGTATTGGGTGGTTTTCTGGGGTCCGGAAAAACCACCCTGCTTAACCACATCCTGCGTACTCGGCATGGCTTGCGCGTCCTGGTCATGGTGAACGATTTCGGCAGCATCAATGTGGATGCATCGTTGATCGAATCGAGCAACACGGCACAAGGCGTCATTCATTTGAACAACGGTTGTGTGTGCTGCACCATGGGTGGCGAGTTGATGGCAGCCTTGATAAAGGTTGAGCAGATGGCGCCGCATCTGGATTGGGTCATTATTGAAGGCAGCGGTGTGAGCGACCCTAAAAAAATTGCCCAAATCGGGCGTGCCGGCGCAGGCTTTCAGCTTAGGTCGATCGTGACGTTGGCTGACGCAAGTTCCATTCGCGAGACGGCGCAAGACCGCTATGTCGGAGATATGGTCGCGCGGCAGCTTAAATCCGCGCACCTGATCCTGTTGAACAAAATAGATCTGGTCAGTCAGCAGCAGCGAGCCGACGTAGCCCAATGGCTGGGCGGCATTGCGCCGGAAGCGCTGATTGTCGAGACCGTCAATGCCGAAATCGATTGGGATATTTTCTTTAGCCAATTTCAGTCCGCCGGCAGTCGGTCTTTGCCTGGTTCGGGCCGCGTTTTCGAGTTTCCGGCTGCCTTGAAAACCGGGCCTGACAATGTCATGAGGCACCTTGTAAGCCTGACTATCGAGCAAAGCGCGCCTTACGATGAAGAGAAGCTAAAGCAGGCGCTGGCCGAGCTTGATCCCTTCATTTTCCGCATCAAAGGCGTGGTCGCTACCGGATGCGAAGCCAAACCATTTTTGCTTCAGTATTCCCCCAACGGGAGGTATGAGTTGAATGCGTATAAAGGCGGGGACAGCGATATTACCGGAAAGCTTGTCGTGATCGGGTCCAGTAGTTTGCATGAAGATTCTTTGCGCAAGATATTTACCTCGGCGCAAATCGAGCCCTGAAGAAATCAAACCAATATGCATATGAAATTGAGGATGCCAAACCGGCGCATATAGAAGCAGGAGAAAACGTTTTACTACACGCCATACTTTCCAGCACAAAAGCATTTGTTTAAGAGTCCACCCACTTCACAGAAACGCGTATTCATAGCCTGAGGAGGCAACCATGTTTAAAACAAATTACCTGGCCAAGGCACTCGCGCTGAGTGTTTTTTCCCTATCGTTATTCCTGTCTTCTTCTGCCAATGCGGAACTTCCCGCCAATGCAAAAGAAGGCGGATCCCTAACCATTCTGTCCAACAGCGCCATCAACTCTTTAAATCCCGCCATACAGTCCGGCGTTGCGACGGCGATGCCAGGCGCCCAATTGTTTTCGAGTTTATTGATTGCCGACGATAAGTGGCAGTTCCATCCTTATCTGGCCGACTCGTGGGAAAAATCAGCGGATGGGTTGACGTATACATTCAAGTTGAACAAAGACGCTCTCTTTCACGATGGGAAGCCTGTTACATCCGAGGATGTTGCTTTCTCAGTGATGACGGTCAAAGAGAACCATCCTTTCGGCAAGTCCATGTATGCCAATCTGGACAAGATGGAAACGCCGGATCCGCATACTGTTGTCTTTAAATTCCTGAAGCCTAATCCGGCCCTGTTGCTGGAAGTGTCTACCCCCGCTTTGTTGCCGATTCTGCCCAAGCATATTTATGGCGTAGGTTCGATTCGCTCGAACCCGTACAACAACAAACCGATAGGCTCGGGTCCTTTTAAATTTGCCGATTACAAGCCGGGTCAATACCTGACGCTGGAGAAATTCAAGCGGTTTTTCAAGGGGCCGGCGCATCTCGATAAAATCACCTACGTGATCATCAAGGATGACAATGCATCGACCTTGGCCATTCAGCGAGGGGATATCCAGTACGTGGCGTATCCGCCGTTTCGGTTGTCGGAGATTGAACGTTTGGCTAAAAACCCCAAGCTGGCCCTGACGCACAAAGGCTATGAAGGGGTCGGAGCATTGGTCTGGCTTGAATACAATATGGTTAAAGAAGGCCCTTTGCAAAACGTGAAGGTCAGGCAAGCCATTTCGTATGCGATCGATCGCAAATTTATTACCGAGAAACTTCAGAAAGGTCAGACAAAGCCTATTGATGGCCCCATTCATCCATCAAGCCCTTTTTATGACAAGAGCCTGAACCATTATGACCTTGATCTGGCAAAGGCTAATAAGTTGCTGGATGAAGCCGGCTTCCCTAAAAAAAGCGACGGCACGCGTTTTCAGCTTTCTTTGGACTACATTCCAACCAACCCGGATTTATCAAAAAATGTAGCGGAGTACATGCGTCCTCAGTTGGGCAAAATCGGTATAAAGGTCGAATTGCGGCCTTCGCCCGATTTTCCGACCTGGGCACGTCGTATTTCCAATTACGATTATGACCTGAACATCGATCCGGTATTCAACTGGGGTGATCCGGTTATTGGCGTTGCCCGTACCTACATGAGTACGAACGTCAGAAAGGGCGTGGTCTGGGCCAATATGAGCGGGTATAAAAACCCCAAGGTCGACGAATTGCTGACGCAGGCAGCGATCGAAAACAGCCCGGAAAAGCGTAATGCGCTTTATGACGAATTTCAAAAAATCGTCAACCAGGAGCTGCCCGTAGCCTGGATTGCCACTTATCCTTCCAATACGATTTACTCGAAAAAGCTGCTCAACCTTCCTGAAGGCATCTGGGGGGCATTCGAGCCATTCAATAACGTGGCTTGGTCCAAGTAGATTTAACCTGGAGCTGTTATGAAAGTTGTGGTCGCACTGGTTCGACACGAAACCAATACTTTTTCGCCCTTGCCTACGGTACTCGGCTCCTTTAGCCGTGGTACCCATGGCAGTGGCCCGGTCTATGCAGACGATGCGAAGCAGGCTTGCCTGAACACGAATAGTGCTGCGGCGGCCTATCTCGATCTGGCCGAAAAGCTTGGGGCCGAGGTGGATTTTGCGATCGTGGCCAACGCGGTGCCAAGCGGTGTCGTGACCAGGGAAGCGTTTGATTCCATTGCCGACTCCGTTGTTGCGTCGGTAAAAAAAGGTTGCGATGCCGTAATGCTGGATTTGCACGGGGCGATGGTCGCGCAGGGTTATCCCGATGCGGAGGGTGAACTGCTAAAACGCCTGCGTGCCGTTTTGCCTGTCGGTGTTCCGATAGTGGTAGCGCTGGATTTTCATGCCAATTTCAGCCGTGAGCTGATTCAGAACGCAACGATTATCACGGGCTACTGTACCTACCCGCATATTGATATCTACCAGACTGGCGCGCGTGCAGGGAAGACACTACAGGCCTTGTTGAAGAAGGAGGTCGAGCCGGTGATTTTGTGGCGCCGCCTTCCCATGCTTACGCACATGCTCAGGCAAACCCCGGCCATGCAGCCCATGAAAGACATTATGGATCGCGCGATCGCGGCGGAAGCCGACGGCCGAGTGCTCAATGCTTCGGTATTCGGCGGCTTTCCGCTGTCCGATATTCCTTACGCCGGCTTGTCTGTGGTGCTGGTAGTGGATAAAAAGAAAAAGGCCCAGGGCAAGCAGTTGCTCGATGAGCTGTGCAATCTGGCCTGGGAGCGTCGGGAGGATTTCATTTTCCCGATTGAGCCGTTGGAGCAATCCATTGCCCGCGCCAAGCAGCTTGCCGACGGCCCAATCATCCTGGTTGACCACGGTGACAATTGCGGGGCTGGAGGCCCCACCGATAACATGGCTGTACTACGTGAAGTCATGCGCCAAGGTTTAAAAAATGTAGTGGCTGGCCCCTTTTGGGACCCTGCCGCGGTAGGGCAGCTGATCCAAGCGGGCGTAGGCGCCGAAGTGACGCTCGATATCGGCGGCAAAACGGATGTACCCGCTTTGGAGATCAAGGGCGAGCCCTTGAACGTCAGGGCTCGAGTCGTGAAGATCACCGATGGCAACTACATCGTCACGGGGCCGATGTTTACCGGCATGCGCCTGAGCATAGGGAAGACCGCTGTGATCGAGGTAGATGGCATCCTGATCTTCGTTTGCGAAAAGCCTCAAGAGCCTTATGACACGGGCTTGTTCACGCATGCCGGGGTGGATCCGGCCAAGAAAAAATACGTGCTGATCAAATCCAGGCAGCATTTTCGCGCCGGGTTTGGCCCTCTGGCCAAGCATATCGTTCTGGTCGCGGGGCCGGGCGTGTGCAGCTCCGATTACTCACAATTTCCGTTCAAGCACCTGTCGCGTCCCATTTACCCCTTGGATGAAAACGCGCAAATAGGCCAGGGTGAAGAAATTGTTTAGTCGCGTAGTTGTCCCTTCATGAGGCACGCGCGTTTAAAAGACTAGGCCCGGTCGCTGGCCAGTTGTTTGCGAGTCTGCGTTAGCGGCGGACGGTAAATGGCACCCACAAGGGGTGCCATTACGTAATGAGGCGATGGCACCCACAAGGGGTGCCGCTACAAGGCATGGCCGTGAATCATGTAGTGGCACCCCTTGTGGGTGCCATTCGTCGTCTGGAGTCAATACTAAAAGTATTTACAGTAGCGACATTTACTACACTTGAAACGACGGAAATCTTCCTTTAGGTTTGGCCGCAAGCAAATCATCGCTTCCTGCAGAAGCCATCCAGGCTCTGATGAGGGTGCATCGATGCGGCTGTGAGTTTTACAAATATCCGCTTGTCCAGACAAGGTGGAAGTGCCCGGTTTTACGAACATTTAGCGGCCACACCGGGGTTGACAACTAGCGGGTTTCGGCGCAAATTAAAAAAGGGGATATGGTTACAGGTAAGGGCTGCGCAGCCGTCGCGAGATTTGCTCAACGAATCAAATACGCGGACGGAGCATAGTTGCTTGCCATATTGCTTGGAGGGTTTTTAAATGGACGACAAAGACAGTTCGAAGTCAATAAACCGCCGCACGGTGCTGAAAATGGCCGCAACGGCAGGAGCGGCGGCACTTGTGTCGCCGCGCGTAGTTATGGCAACGGGCGAGCAACCCGTGAAGTTTGGTGTAGATAATCCGTTGACGGGGACCTACGCGATAACCGGCAAAAACGAGCTGAGCGGCATGGAGCTGGCGGTTGAGGAAATCAACGCCAAAGGCGGAATTCTGGGTCGCCCCGCACAGCTGATCGTCGAGGATTCCACCAGCGGCGATGCCGGCGTCGCCGTGCAGAAGGCGCACAAGCTCATCGACCGCGACAAGGTCCATTTCCTGATCGGCAACGTGAATTCCGGGCTGACCGAAGCCATTTCTCAGGTGGCCTACGCAAAAGGCGTATTCATGATGGATCCGGGCGGGCATGCGGACCCCATCACGGGCACAGAATGCCACTGGAATGTTTTTCAGACAGACCCATCGACCACTCTGCTGGTCAACGCGATAGCGCCGAATCTGATCAAGCGTTTCGGCAAGCGGTTTTACTTCCTCGTTCCCGACTACGCTTTTGGCCTCGGGCTGCTGAAGGCTTATAGAGAGAACCTGAAGAAATATAACGCCACTGACCTTGGGGCCGATCTGATTCCATTGGGCACTACCGACTACTCCTCTTACCTCATCAAGGCACAGGCGGCCAAGCCGGACGTTATCATCATCCTCCAGAACGGCCAGGATCAAACGAATGTCCTCAAGCAAGCCGTGCAGTTCGGCCTGGACAAACGTTTCCAGATCGCCGGCGCAAACATTGAGCTTGAAACGCTTGAAGCGCTGTCTCCTGCCTCCCGTATCGGCAATTGGGTGATTGAATGGTACTGGAACCAGCCCAACGTGCCGCATGTCAAAGAGTTTGTCGAAGCCATCAAGAAGAAAACCGGTCGTGTACCGACCGCGCGGACCTGGTTCGGCCATACCTCGATCCGAGCCTGCGCGTTGGCAGCCAATAACGCCAAATCGCTTGATGCCGTGAAGATGGCCAGAGCGCTCGATGGGCTTACCCTGCCGCCGGATGTTGCCTTGCAACCTCACCCTGCGACGTACCGGGCCAATCAGCATCTGCTTATCGGAACGTTGTGGGCCGGTCATGCCCAGGCCGCGGGCAGCGCACCCGACGATCTGTTCCATATCGACGCAGTCATCGACAGCAAGACTATAGCGCCAACAATTGAGGAGGCCGGGTGCAAGATGACTTGGCCTGCCTGATGGTTGCAGCATTCGCTATGCAAGCCCGGCCGCCTGTGCACTGTCACAGGCGGTCGCATTCAGGACCTCTCGAACGACACGCGCGGGGCAGGCGCTACCCATCTTGTGGGTACGCCTTGGTCAATGGAGGAATGGCGTGACCCAGGTGCTTCTTTTCAATGTTTTCAACGGGCTGATCGTTGGCGCGTTCTATGCGCTCATGGCCCTGGGCCTGTCCCTGATCATCAATCTCACGAACGTCATCAACTTCGCCCACGGGGGTTTCCTCGCGCTGGGCGCCTACTTTGCATATATGCTGGTGCCGTATGTGGGGTTTTGGGGCGCGCTGATCGCGGCACCGTTGTGCGCGGCATTCGTGGGCGTGATTGTAGAACGCATCCTTATCCGGCCTTTATACAACCGCGACCCGTTGTATAGCCTGTTGCTTACCTTCGGGCTGGCATTCGTGCTTCAGGACACTGTGCGTTTTATTTGGGGTGCGCAGGGGTTGCCGCTTGTCATTCCCGACGTGCTGAATTCGCCGCTCAGTTCAACGCTGTTTTTCCTGACAGGGTACAGGCTCTTCATGGTCGCGTTGGTTGCAGTGGCTGTGGGGATTCTTTTCTTTGTCCTGAAAAAGACACGACTGGGCATGCGTATTCGCGCAGGCACGCTCGATCTTGAAATGGTGTCGGCCCTGGGCGTCGATGTACGCATCTTGCGCAACCTCAATTTTGGCCTGGGCATTTTTTTCGCAGGCCTGGCCGGTGTATTGGCCGCCGGAATGCTGGGGCTGACACCCACCATCGGCGAAGGGCTGATCATGCCAAGCTTCGTTGCGGTTATTGTGGGCGGCCTGGGCAGCCTGGTCGGTACATTGTTCGGGGGGCTGCTGATCGGTGTGGTGGCGGGTGTCGTAACGGTGTTCTACCCGGCTGCGTCCGAGGCCTCCATCTATGTGCTCATGGCAATCGTGCTGTTGTTCAGGCCATACGGCCTATTCGGTGAAAAAGGCGGAACCAAACTGTGAATCACCGCATGTACATACGTAAATCGGTCTATCTGCCGGTGTTGTGGATCGTACTTTTGACTATGCCCTACTGGATAACACCGCTTGGCGGATATACGGGTCTTGCCACCCGCGTGCTGGTGATCGGGCTGGCGGCCATGGCCACCAATCTGCTTATAGGGCACACCGGAGTGATGTCGTTTGGCCATGCGGCCTACTTCGGCGTCGCGGCGTACGCAACGGGCCTGACGCTCAAGTACCTGGTACCAAGCACGCCTGTCGCCATTCTGGTAGGCATCGCGATCGGCACATTATGCGGGGCGATCATCGGGTATTTGATCATCAGGCTTCGCGGAATCTACTTCGCCTTGGCGACCATAGCCTTCGGCCAGGTGTTTTATTTCATTGCGTTCCGATGGAATGCCGTTACTGGGGGCGACAACGGGCTTAGAGGCTTTCAACGTTTGCCTGTCGACCTGGGTTTCATGAAAATCGACATAACGTCCAGTCTTGTCTATTACTACGTCGTACTTGCCGTTTTGGCGATCTGCGCGGTGGCAATGGCTAAAATTCTGAATTCGCCATTTGGGCACACTCTGCAGGCCATTCGCGAAAACGAACGCCGCGCTCAGTTCCTGAGCATTCCAGTCAATCGCCATATCTGGACTGCCTATACGTGGTCGTGCTTTTTCGTCGCCGTCGCGGGCGCCCTCTATGCACTGCTCAACAATTTTGCCAGCCCCCACGACCTGGACTGGACACAATCGGGCGACTTCGTGCTCATGGCGGTCATCGGCGGCATGCGTTCTCTCTGGGGGCCATTGCTGGGCGCAGCCATCTTTGTGGTGGCGCAGGATTATCTCTCGGGCGTCACCCAATACTGGATGTTTTTCGTCGGGATGATTTTTGTGCTGGTCGTGCTGCTTGTGCCCCGCGGTATTGCGGGGTTGTTCCAGAGGAACGCATCATGAGCCTGCTCGAGGTCCACAATGTTTCTCAGCATTTCGGTGAGCTCGTGGCGGTGAAGAACGTCTCGCTCAACGTCGAAGAGGGTGAACTGCACGCAATCATCGGGCCGAACGGCGCAGGCAAGACGACGTTTTTCAACATGCTCAGCGGGTTCTATCAGCCGACACATGGGCATATCGTGTTCGATGGCATCGACTGCACGGCCATGCCGCCCCAGACACGTGTTGCGAGGGGCATGGCAAGGACATTCCAGATCACGGAAGTCTTTCGAGAGCTGACCGTGCGCGAAAACATACGCGTCGCCGTCGAAGTGACACAGGGGTTGAGGCTAAAGGTGTTTCGTTCCCGGCAGCAAGCCGCCGAAACAGATGAGCGCGTCGACGAACTGATCGAGATCGGCAAGCTGACAGGAAAGGAGAACCGCTACGTAGGTGAACTTTCGCATGGCGACCAGCGTTCGACGGAAATCATGATGGCGCTCGCACTCAAGCCCAAGCTGCTGCTGCTTGACGAGCCCGCGGCGGGCATGGGGAATCAGGAAACTTACGACACGGCGTTGCTGATTCGGAGGCTGCATCGCAGCCAAAAACTGACGATCATATTGGTCGAACACGATATGCGCGTCATCTTCAACCTGGCCGACCGCATCACCGTGCTGACCGAAGGCGAGGTGCTGGATCAGGGTACGCCCGACGAAATCGCAGCCAGCGAGAAAGTACAAGTTGCCTATCTGGGGGAACAGCATGAAGGCGCTTGAGATACAGCAACTGAACACCTACTACGGCAAAAGCCATATCCTCCAAGGGGTGGACCTGGAGGTCGGCGAAGGGGAACTGGTCACGCTGCTGGGTCGCAATGGCGCGGGCAAGTCCACTACCTTGCGCAGCATCATGGGGATGACACCGGCGCGTGCCGGCCATGTGCGGATATTCGGTACGGACTCGACACATCTGCCACCCTTTCACATTGCGAGGCTGGGTGTAGGCCTGGTTCCGGAGGGGCGTCGCATCTTTGCCAATCTGACCGTCGAGGAAAACCTCAAAGTCCCCGTGGATCGTCCGGGCCCATGGAGCATCGCCCGCATTTACAAGCTCTTTCCGCGCTTGGCCGAACGCAAATCGCACAAAGGGCAACAGCTGTCCGGAGGCGAACAGGAAATGTTGTCAATCGCACGTGTGCTGCTGCTTAACCCGAAGCTATTGTTGCTCGATGAGCCTTCTCAGGGGCTGGCTCCGCTGATCGTACAGAATGTGTTCGACGTTATTGTCTCTGCCCGCAACGAGGGCACCTCTGTGCTCCTGATTGAACAGAATGTACGTGCCTCCATCAAAATCGCCGATCGCGCGTATGTGCTGGACCGGGGCTTGATAACGTATAGCGGCGTTGCGGCTGAATTCGGCCAGGATGAACAGCGCGTTCAGGAGTTGGCGGGCGCCAGCGCCCAGAAGTGGGAGTTCCCTGACGATTGATGCGCTGTTTTGGGGGAATGGCAGCCACAAGGGTTGCCGCAACAATCTGTACGAGAATGGCACCCACAAGGGGTGCCGCTACAAATACGTAGCAGCAGTTAATGTAGCGGCACCCCTTGTGGGTGCCATTTACCCATCGTTTATCCCCGCCATTTACCGCGCTGTATTACCAGCACCTTCCGGAAAGGTTGATCGTTCGAGTAACTGGCCCGCTACTGGCCGGCGTCAAAGCCGATGCGCGCCGATAACCGGGCGCAGATGTCGGCCAGTATGCTTTTGATTTGTTCGATGTCGGGGCGGGGGGTACCATCGATGCGCGCGATATGCGGGATATTGATCGCCGCTACGACGCGGTTGCCCAAGCCCCAGATCGGAAAGGCAATGTTGGTGACGCCGCCAATCTGAATGCTGGGCATCGACGCGTGTCCGCGAGCCCGCACTTCTTTGAGCAGGGCAAACAACTGGCCCGGATCCATCTCCAGTTCACCTTCTACCTGGATGTGGCTATTCAACATGCGGGTGCGTTCCACCTCATCCTGGTAAGCGAGCAGGACGTGGCCCGAAGAGGTGTCCGTCAGGCCCATCACCACACCCAGCTTCAGTCCGAATGACCAGCGTTCGGGGCTGTCGACCTGGGCAATCACCACAACGCGTCCATTTTGATATATGGCCAGATGGCACGATTGCCGTGCCCGTTGCGACAGTTCATGCAGCAACGGTAGTGCAGCGCTTACCAGCGACTTGACGGGTTGGTGCCGGTTGGCAAGCCTGAACATTTTGAGTGTCAGGGTGTAGCGGTCATTCTGGTCGGCGGCAATATAGCCTCGCCGCTGCAAGGTGACCACCATGCGAAAGATCTCGTTGACATTGCGCCCCAGCGTCTGGCCAAGCTCGTTAAGCGTATAGCCCTCGGTGCTTTCGCTAAGGGCTTCCAGTATGTCCAGGCCTTTTTCCAGCGCGGGTGCGGTGTAACGCGCCGGGCTCTTGATGTTTGCCGCGGCGCTTATGCCTGTTGCCGCACCTTGCGTGTGATTTTCTGGTGTGTCGGTCATGTTTTGTAGATACCGTCTTGAAGGTCAAGGGTTTTGACAGCCACAAGGGCTACCACTACAACCTGTACGAGAATGGCACCCACAAGGGGTGCCGCTACATTAACTACCGCCGCGTATTTAACTACTGCTACATATGTGTAGCGGCACCCCTTGTGGGTGCCATTCGGCAGTGAATCATCGATAATTTTTGCTATCTTAACGCAATTTATTTTATATAAGAAATATATTTTTATATAAAAAAATAGAATTGTGAGGAAATAGAACTATATATAGAAGATACAGCGTAGGGTAATTAGGCATTTAGGGAAACCCCTAACTATAAACAAGCACTTAGCTCTTGCCTGTCGGTATCTTCCTGCTTTAGGATAGCTTTGTATATATCAAAATTATTTTCACAAATAAAAATAACTATCGAGGCGATATGTCCAACGAACCGATGATCATGGCGAGTCATGAATTACCAGTTTGATTTCCAAAGCGTGCTGGCGTATTGGCCCATGTTTCTTGATGGCGCCTGGACAACGCTGCAATTATCTTTCTGGGCTACCTTGGTCGGGTTTGTTTTTGGCGTTCTGTGTGCGGTTGCGCGCACCGGCGGGCCGACATGGTTGCGCAAGCTCGTCGGGGCCTATGTCGAATTCATACGCAATACGCCGTTGCTGATACAAAGCTATTTCCTGATCTTCGGCATGTCCAGCATCGGCATAAGAATGCCCATTATGTTTGGCGCCGTTCTGGCTTTGGTCATCAATATCGGCGCGTATACCTGTGAAATTGTTCGCGCCGGAATCGACTCCATACATAAAGGCCAGCTTGAGGCCGCGCAATGTCTGGGCCTGTCGCCAGGCCAGGTGTACTGGCACGTTATTTTGCGGCCAGCCGTCGAGCGGGTCTATCCGGCGCTTGCCAGCCAATATGTGTTGTTGATGCTGGCCACCAGTATTTTGTCGGCGGTGGGGGCCAATGAACTCTTTGGGGTCTCCAATCAGGTTCAGGCCAATACGTTTCGCAACTTTGAAGTGTTCATCGTTTTGTGGGTACTGTATTTGTGCCTGTCGGCCCTGGTTCGCCTGGTTTTCTGGCTGGTGGGCCAATTCGTATTCGTGCGCCGGCGCAAGCTCGGCACGTCCTTGTAAGGAGCGGCGATGACTGTGCAACAGCTCGATTATTTGCTGCAAGGGGCGTGGGGGACTCTGCTGCTCTCGTGCCTTACGTTTATCTTTGCCGGCATGCTGGGACTGGTGGTCGCCCTGTCCAGAGTGTCCCCCGATCGCGCGGTGCGGGCAGCCTCTTCGGCATACATTCAGTTAATACAAGGTACGCCCTTGCTGGTCTTGATGGGCGTCTGTTTCTACGGCCCGAATTTGTTGGGCATGACCAGTGTGCCGGCTTTGTTTGCGGCCACCCTGGCGTTGACCATCCAGTCCAGCGCGTATTTTGGGGAAATCTGGCGCGGGTGTATTCAGTCGGTGGCTAAAAATCAGTGGGAAGCGGCAGAGTGCCTGGGATTGAGCCGCTTTCAGCGCATGGCCCTGGTTATTTTGCCGCAAGCTTTGCGCATTGCCACACCGCCCACCGTGGGCTTTATGGTGCAAATTGTTAAAAACACCTCGGTGGCGTCTTTAGTCATTGGCTATGCGGAGCTCGCCTATAACGCCAAGATTCTGAACAACTCGACCTTTGAGCCTTTTCTTTATTTCGGCTGTGCGGCGTTTTTGTATTTTATTATCTGTTATCCCCTGTCTCGTTGGAGCCGTAAACTGGAAGGGAGGCTGAATGTCGCTCGTAGTTGAACTCAAAGAAGTACATAAGCGCTTTGGCGCGCAACACGTGCTTAAAGGCATTTCGCTGTCTGTGCATAAAGGCGAGATCGTGGCGGTCATCGGCCAGAGCGGCTCGGGCAAAAGCACGGCATTGCGCTGCATGGATCGCCTGGAAATCGTCGACGGCGGCGAAATTACGGTGTGCGGCCACAAAATCACAGGCGAAAGCCCCGATTTGAGCAGCTTGCGGCGCGACGTCGGGATCGTATTCCAGAGCTACAACCTGTTCCCGCACCTGACCGTGCTGCAAAACATTACTTTGGCACCCGTGCATGTCAAGAAGTTGTCCAGGCACGAAGCCCGCGAGGTGGCCGACCGTGTGCTGGCGCAGGTAGGCCTGGAAGACAAGCGCGATGCGTATCCCGAGCAATTGTCGGGCGGCCAGCAGCAGCGCGTGGCGATTGCCCGTTCGCTTGCCATGGACCCGCAACTGATGCTGTTCGACGAGGTCACATCGGCGCTCGATCCGCAGTTGACGGGCGAAGTGCTTAAGGTGATTGAAGGCTTGGCGGTAAAGGGCATGACCATGGTTCTGGTGACGCATGAAATGGCGTTCGCTTATAAGCTGGCCAACCGTGTCGTGTTTATGCATCAAGGACAGGTATGGGAGGAAGGCACCAGCCAGATTCTCAAGAACCCTGTAACGAAAGAGCTGCAGGAATTTGTGGGCAATGGTTTGTAGTTTGGCGACAAGCGCTGCAACACCGCAGCGCCTGGGTAGACACAATCTGGAGAGGGTCAAATGAAGGTTGATATCAATAAAACCGGTATGAAAAAAGCGGTATCGCGCATCCTGGGGTTTGGCGTTTTGGCCGCCGCGCTCGGGGTGGCCAGCGTGCCGGCGCAGGCCAACGATTTGAGCGTCATCAAGGCCAACAAGGTGATTCGCATTGCCCTTGATTTGGGCACGCCGCCCTTTGGCACTAAAGACGCCACGATGAAGCCCATAGGGTCCGATGTTGAAACGGCCGAGCTTCTGGCCAAGGACCTGGGCGTGAAGATGGAACTGGTGCCCACAACGGGCGCCAATCGGGTTCCATTTTTGCTGACCAACAAGGCCGATCTGGTGGTGGCGAGTTTCTCGATTACACCCGAGCGCCAGAAGGTCGTGGATTTTTCCGTTCCTTATGCGGCGATCCAGGCCGTGGTGGGCGCGCCCAAGAGCATGAACATCAAAACCTTGAAAGATCTGGTGGGCAAAACGGTAATTTCCACGCGTGGCACCACCAACGATCAGGCGATTACCAAGCAGGCGCTGCCAGGTACTCATATCTTGCGCTTTGATGATGACGCTACCTCGATTACCGCGGTGATCAGCGGGCAGGGTGACATCTTCGCAACGGCTCCGGCCTTGTTGCAGGGGATCAATCAGAAAGATCCGAAAAAGCAGATGGAAACCAAGATTGTGTTGTCGCAGGCCATGCTGGGTGTGGGCCTGGCCAAGGGCAATACCGAGTTGAAAGCCTGGGTCGATAACTGGGTGCGGGCAAATCTGAAAAACGGCAAGCTCAATGCTATTTACCAAAAATACCATGGCGCTCCTTTGCCGGAATCGGTAACGAGCGCGGGCAAGTAATCAGTGGCGCGTGTGCCGGTACGTCATGGCGAGCCGGCATACGCGATTCAGGAAAGATGGGCAGGGCGGGTGCCGTGCCTTTGGCATATTGTATTTGGAGTGAATTATGGCAGGTCGTTTAGCAGGGAAAGTCGCGTTGGTGACAGCGGCGGGACAAGGGATAGGCAGGGCTACCGCCGAGCGGTTCGCCGAGGAAGGAGCGCAAGTTATTGCCACCGATATCAACGAGCGTCTATTGACGAATTTGCAAGGTTGTACGACCCGGCGCCTGGATGTCACCAAGCCGGCAGAGATTGCCGCCCTGGCCAAAGAGCTGGGTTCGATCGACGTGCTGTTCAATTGCGCCGGCTTTGTGCACGACGGCTCCATACTCGATTGCGATCTTGATGCGTGGAACTTTTCGCTGGATCTGAACGTGACGGCCATGTATCAGATGATCCGTGCGTTTTTACCCGGCATGCTGCAGCAGCACCGTGGCTCGATCATCAATATGTCTTCGGCCGCCTCCAGCATCAAGGGCGTGCCCAATCGCTTTGTGTATGGCACGACCAAGGCGGCGGTCATCGGCCTGACCAAGGCCGTTGCCGCCGATTTTGTTTCGCAGGGCATCCGCTGCAATGCCATTTGCCCGGGAACGGTCGAGTCACCCTCGCTTAAAGGACGGATTGCTTCTCAGGCCGCCAAATACGGTAAAACCGAGCAGCAAATACATGCCGACTTCGTGGCGCGCCAGCCGATAGGACGCGTGGGCCGGCCGCAGGAAATCGCCGCGCTGGCCCTGTATCTGGCTTCGGATGAGTCCAGCTTTACCACCGGCACTTCGCAAATTATTGATGGCGGCTGGTCGAATTAACGACGGGCGGCCTGGGCATTTCGATTGAGAAGGAACTAAGCATGAAATTATTACGTTTTGGGCCCGTGGGCCAGGAAAAACCCGGATGTCTCGATGCGCAAGGCAAGGTGCGCGATTTGTCGGGCAAGGTGCCCGACATCGACGCTCGGACATTGAGTCCGGCGCAATTAAAGGCTCTCCAGACCATTGATGTGGCCAGCCTGCCCATCGTGAATAATCCCGGCCGCATCGGCACGCCGTATTCAGGTCTGGGCAAATTTATTTGCGTGGGCCTGAACTATAGCGATCATGCGGCGGAAACCGGCGCTGACATACCCAAAGAGCCTATTCTTTTCAGCAAATGGTCGACGCCGTCGGGCGCCAATGATCCCATCGTCATGCCCAAAGGCTCGGTCAAGACGGATTGGGAAGTGGAGCTGGGCGTCGTGATAGGCGTCAAGGCGCGTTACGTTAGCCTGGCCGATGCCCTCAAGCATGTGGCTGGCTACTGCGTGGTCAACGACGTGTCCGAGCGTGAATACCAGCTTGAGCGCGGCAGTCAATGGGACAAGGGCAAGGGTTGCGATACCTTCGGCCCCGTTGGGCCCTGGCTGGTAACGGCCGACGAAGTCGCCGATCCGCAAAATCTGGCCATGTGGCTGGAGGTGAACGGCAAGCGTTTTCAAAATGGCCATACCCGGACCATGATTTTCAATGTGGCGTTTCTGGTGCATTACATCAGCCAGTTCACAACGCTCCATCCGGGCGACCTGATCTCCACCGGGACGCCTCCCGGCGTCGGCCTTGGGCAGAAGCCGCCTGTTTATCTGAAAGCCGGCGATGTTGTGCGTCTGGGCATCGACGGCTTGGGCGAGCAGCAGCAAAAAGTGCACGCCTGGGATAGTAATCTGCTGAATTGATTCATTACTTTAAAGCGGGCACAGCCCGGGAGTTTTTGATGTTACACAAGTCGTTCAAGAAAATAATGGCGGTAAAGGCTTTGTCCGTGATTGGCGCGTCTCTGATTGCCATGACAACGTTTTCCGCGCATGCACAAAGTTATCTGGACAAGATCAAAGAGCGTGGCGTGATCAAGGTGGGCATCGTGGTGGACTTTCCGCCCTATGGCATCACCAATGCGGCCAATAAGCCCGATGGCTACGACGCCGATGTGGCCAGGCTGCTGGCCAAGTATCTGGGCGTCAAACTGGATTTGATTCCGGTAACCGGCCCCAATCGCATTCCGTATTTGCTGACCGACAAGACCGATGTGCTGGTTGCGTCGCTGGCGATTACACCCGAGCGCGTCAAGCAAGTGCAATTCTCCAAGCCGTATTCCGCGGCCAGCATGGTGTTGCTCGCGCCGACGGCAACGCCCATCAAGACTCCGGCCGATTTCGTCAAGTACAAAATTGGTGTGCCCCGCGCCGGCACCGCCGATATCGGGCTGATGAAAGTTGTGCCCAAAGGCACCGACATCCGGCGTTTCGATGATGATGCCTCGTCCCTGCAGGCTCTGATTGTGGGGCAGGTGGACGCCGCAGGCACGTCGTCGGTCATCGCCGGAGATGTGCAGAAGCGTTATCCCGGTAAATACCAGATCAAGTACGTGATCAACGAGCAGGTCATGGGCATTACCATGCAATACAAGCGCCCCGAACTGCTCGATGCCGTCAATAAATTTATCAAGGTCAATGTCGACAACGGCGAGTTGAATAAGCTTTTCACAAAGTGGATCAACGTCCCCCTGCCGCAATCGGTGGTGGCTGCTTCGGATAAATAATTAGGCCAAAAACGTACCCGCCAATAATGTAGTGGCAGCCCTTGTGGCTGCCAAATTCGTTGATGGTCAAGGTAGTATTTATTAAGCCATGGGCACGTCAGTGGCACCCACAAGGGGTGCCGCTACAAAATTCACGTGCCGCTACAAGAACCGTACCCGTCGCTCCTGTAGTGGCAGCCCTTGTGGCTGCCATTCTAATTTCAAAATCAGCCCCTTCCGGGCTGATCGAATAAATCGGCGTTAAGCAGAATAGAACGGTCGACGTTGTTGATATCGGTGCGTCCGCAAAACGCCATGGTGATATCGAGCTCGTTGGCGATGAGCTCCAGGCAGCGCGTGACGCCGGCCTGGCCCATGGCGCCCAACGAGTAAAGAAACGAACGCCCGATCATGGTTCCTTTGGCCCCCAGCGCAATCGCCTTGAGCACATCCTGGCCGGAGCGTATGCCGCCATCCATCCAGACTTCGATGTCGCGGCCAACCGCCTGGGCAATGTGCGGCAGGGCCGAGATGGACGATGGGGCGCCGTCGAGCTGACGGCCGCCATGATTGGATACGATCAGCGCGTCGGCGCCGCTGTCGACCGCATGACGCGCGTCTTCCGCATCCATGACGCCTTTAAGGATAATCTTGCCGCCCCAGCGTTTTTTGATCCACTCAATATCGCTCCAGTTCAGGCGCGGATCGAACTGTTCGGCCGTCCAGGACGACAAGGACGACAAGTCGCCCACCCCCTTTGCGTGGCCCACGATATTGCCGAATGTGCGGCGCTTCGTGCCCAGCATGCCCAGGCACCAGCGCGGCTTGGTCATCAGGTTGATGATATTGGCCAGCGTGGGTTTGGGCGGCGTGGACAACCCATTCTTGATGTCCTTGTGTCGCTGCCCCAGAACTTGCAGATCCAGGGTGATCATCAGCGCCGAACACCGGGCGGCCTTGGCCCGGTCGATCAGGCGTTCGATGAAATCACGGTCGCGCATCACATAAAGCTGAAACCAGAAGGGCGCTTGCGTGTGGGCTGCGATGTCTTCGATGGAACAGATGCTCATCGTGGACAGCGTAAACGGAATGCCGAATTTTTCGGCGGCACGTGCACCCAGGATTTCGCCATCGGCATGCTGCATGCCGGTCAGGCCCGTAGGCGCAATGGCCACCGGCATGGTCACGTCGGCACCGATCATTGTGCTGCGCAGCGACCGTTTTTCGATATTGACGGCAACGCGTTGACGCAGCTTCAGCTTTTGGAAGTCGCTTTCGTTCGACCGGTAGGTACCTTCCGTCCATGATCCTGAATCCGCATAGTCATAGAACATTCGCGGCACTCGGCACACTGCCATTTTCCGAAAGTCTTCAACGCATGTGATTTTGGATAACGTGGACAAGAAAGTCTCCTGGTGCGAGGGCGGATCGCGTTTGATGCGGATAATGGGCCGACAATACGGCCAAACCTCAATGATAGACGAGAATTCTCCCGTAGGCGTAGTGTGGATCCCTTTCGGAACAGGCTGAATTAATGCCTGTTTGCCGTGGCCGCTGGGTGTTTTTGCCCACGACATACCCCTTAATTTATGGTATAGTTACGCCTCTTTTGAAGCGGCTGTAGCTCAGTTGGATAGAGTACTTGGCTACGAACCAAGGGGTCGTGGGTTCAATTCCTGCCAGCCGCACCAGAATTTACTAGTGTTATTAGCTAGTTAGCCGCCTAAATCCGCAAGGATTCAGGCGGCTTTTCTCTGCGTGGAGAGTTTTGCCGTGCCGCAGAATTTCGTCTTGTGTGTGCTTTTGTTCTGATTGGGCTAATGATTTACGAATGCGTGCCGTAAACGCGTAAGTGACGACACTCCGAGAGGCCCAAAGTGAACCAAATTCCCTTTCCAATTGCCCTTGACACGATTCTGACCGCCGGCGTTGTTATGGCTCTTGCGACCTTTTTCGCCGGATTGCTGTGCGACTGGTTCGGAAAATCCGATTCGTTCTTCAAATTCAGCATCATTGTCACCTTTTTCTTGCTGCTCCTGCCTTACGGGTTGGGCTATCCGATCTATCCGGGGCGTGTATTTGATATATCGGGTCAGCTTAATCCAGAGCAGCTTCCAGGTATCGCGACGGCTGCGTTTTTAGGCCAAATGATAGGCGCCGCGGCCGGACTACGCGTACTGGCATGGATGAAACGATTGAGTCTATGATGGTCCTGCGCGCTTGCGGCAGGTAAGTGTTTTCGATACGGGCTGGGGGGTCGTGGGTTCAATTCCTGCCAGCCGCAGCAGAATTTACCAGAGCATTTTTGGTCAAACGGTGTCCGGCACGGCATGCTCTGGAACTCACTGGCCCGCAGCCTGCCTATATCACGTTGCCTGTAGACCTCACTCGGCCCAACACCAGCCGCCCCCACTCATCCCCCGGTGCGCTTCGCCAGCGCAGCCGCAGGGCGAGGGGTGCGGTACCGTCCGGCCATTCGGGGCGCGTAGCGCCACGACCGCTGGACGGGCCGGACGGTACCGCACCCCTCGCCCTGTGGCGTCTTAATAGAATGACCCCGCCCAAAACAGCTCAAAAAAGCAGCGACCAAAACGCGTTCAGTTCCATAAGCACTTCAACCGAAAACGCCCTAGTGTCATTCCCAGTTAACCACCTGAATACGTCAGCGCTTCAGGCGGTTCTTGCTTTTTGAATAACCCTTCCGGACTTGAGCCACGGAGGCGGCAGTGGCAAGTTCGGTTTGGTCGTAGTCCTATAATCTCGTCCAATAATTAGGGTTGGGAGCGGGTATGTACGAGGGGTTCAAGTGGGCGTTGTCGGCTGCGTTATATGCGGTATGGTGCGCCGCCATCTACCAGCGCAAGGCTTATCTAACGCTGGCGGCGGGGCTACTGTTTTTTATCTACAGCTTTATGGCCCACGGCTCTTTATCAAGAGATATTGCCGACGCATTTGGCGAAGCATTCGGTCCCCGAAACACCTCTACACGGGCGAAATGGTTGTGCGGTGTCGCCATTGTTGCGAGCGTCACGTTTATCGTGACGATTGTGATGGTCGTGCGACGCGTCAATTGACATCAAGGCACTTGTCCAAGTGCTTCGAAGCGCCTGGTTACGCTTTGCAAGGCACGCCGGCGGACGATCTCTGTAGAATCAAAATCAATAACAACACAAGAGGATGTAATGAAATTTGTATTGATGGCTTTGGTTCTGTCCACTCTGTCGGGCTGCTTGGTGTATCCGCATGATGGTGGGTATTACGATAATGGGCCGCGCGCGCGGTATCCTCATGACAACCGCGATGGTGGGTTCTGTCCGCCTGGGCAGGCCAAGAAAGGGAATTGCTGACAAGAAATCAAATACAGATACGTTTTGCAAATCCATCTGTCGTACGCGTGACTAGAATCCATAAGAACTATGGAGGTTCTTATGAAAGTTCTTGTCGCTATCGTATTGGCTGCGACACTGGCTGGCTGTATTGTTGTCCCGGCTGGCGGATATCATCATCGGTATCACCATTATTACGGCGGTGAGTATCATTGATTCAGGGGTGGCGAGGGTAGCTGCGAATGGTTTTCGCGTTTGAATTTCTGTAGAGACGAAGACACTTGCTTGGCTCTACAATGTCGGCTTACTTGGCCTGCAGGGGTATTCAGAATGCGAACCATCGGTCTGCTGGGTGGGATGAGCTGGGAATCGACCGCCACGTACTACCGGCTGATTAACCAGGATGTGCGGGCGCGGCTCGGCGGCCTTCACTCGGCCCAATCCCTGATGCACAGCGTTGATTTTGCACCTATCGCGCAGCTTCAGCATGACGGCGAGTGGGCACAAACAGGCTTGTTGCTGGCTGATGCGGCGAAGCATCTGGAAAAGGGCGGCGCGGATTGCATTGTGCTTTGCACGAACACGATGCACATGATCTGGGATCAGATTGCGGGAGCCGTATCGATTCCGTTTCTGCATATCGTTGATCCGACCGGCATCGAGGCGCGCGCGCAGGGGTTTCGAAAAGTCGGCTTCCTGGGTACGATGTTCTCCATGCGTGAATCTTTTTTCCGTGACCGATTGCTCGATCGGTACGGGGTAGAAATAGTGTTGCCCACTGCGGCGCAGCAGATCGAGGTTCACGACATTATTTATCATGAGTTGTGTCTGGGTGTGATAACCGAGGCATCGCGAGCGCGATACCGGCAGGCGATTCGCGGGCTGGTCGCGCAGGGAGCCGAGGCGATTGTGCTTGGCTGCACAGAGATCATGTTGCTGGTGCGCGAAGAAGACAGCGCTGTGCCGTTGCTGGATACCACTGCCTTGCACGCCCGTGCGGCAGTGGACTTCGCCCTGGCGGAAGACGAGCCGATTGTTGTTGATGCCTATTGATCTCAGGCCCTAGCGTCCGGTTTCGCTGTTCACTGCACTGGCCAGTTGTGCCTTTGTGATTGGCCGGTCAGGCCGGCTTTCTGAAATCGCTTTCGATCCATTGGGTGGCGCTTTGCATGCCAAGTTTGAAGTTGGCTGCGACGCGGACCTGCGCAAGCTGTTCGCCCAGGGCATCGTAAGCGCTTAACACGGCATATGGGCTGTCTTCATCGGGAACGATATCCAGTTTGATGTTCAACTGGCCCGATGTGGACGTGACATTAACGCTTTTGTGCAGCAAGGCATGCAATTGCTGCTCGTGCCGGCGCAAGACTTCGGACGCGGTTTTGACCAGTGTATGAAACGCGTTGGTATCGAGCGGCTTGGGATTTTTCTTGTCGCGTCCCATGGTCCATGGGCCAACGAGCGCGGGTTCGGTTTGGCCTTCCTTGACCATTTCCACGGCCCAGCCGTCGTCGTCTTCATTTTTGATGACCCGCGCGGTCCACCCATCGTCGCGCCAAAGCCGCGGCTCTTGCGTTTTAACATCGGGATCGATTGCCTCGTTGGGCAAATCGGAACTTGGGAAAGACGTATTGTTCACTACAGCAGTACTCCGTTTGAATTCGTTCGTTTGCAGTTCGGCGTGCCGCGGCTTTGCGTGTTTGGCGCAGCGAACTGCGGCGCAAAGGTCAAAGTTGCTTGCGAAGCGCTTTGGCTATTTCTTTGGCCTTATCGGATTCGGTGCGCAGGCGCGCCAGTTCGTCAGGCGACACGTGATCCACGTTGCAATAGTCCAGCTTCCAGGCGTGCGAGTCGCTCCAGCGCAGGGGCGATTGCATCGTCGTCCGGGCTCCCGGAGCCGACTCCAGCAGTTGCAGCGCCAACTCCAGTGTCGCCGCCTGCGATTCAGGGTTGTGCGGTTTGCCTGCTGCATTGCCTAGCGGAAAGTCGCTGAACAACATGCGCGGCACGCCGCAGTGTTCGATGATGTCTTTGGCGCACGCCATAATCACAGTTGAAATCCCGCGTGCTTCCAGATAGCGGGCCACCAAACCAAGCGTTTGATGGCAGACCGGGCAATTGGGCACCAGTATGGCTGCGTCAACCTTATCCTGTTGACAGTCATTGAAGATCTGTGGGCAGTCTACCTCAAGGGTGTGGCGCTGGCTGCGGTTGGTGGGTGCGCCGTAAAAGCGGGCCGCCAATCGTCCGATGCGTGCGCTTTGCACGCAGGCCCGCAGCGCCGGGAGCGGGAACCATGTGCCACTGTCTTCCATGGATGTGTGCCGGCGGTCGATGGCGACATGAGATATGCGCACATCATGATCGCGAGCCGTGTCGCCGGTGTAGACCTCGTAGAATTTCGCCGATGCGTTATACGGCGCCCCTGGCCCCTGGTTGCCCTTGCCGGGTTGGTAGGGTGCCGCGGTGGTGATCAGTGCAACGGTAGACTGGGACAAGGGTTTTCCAAGCGCCTGGAATGGCGTTTCGATGAAGTGCGCCCAACGATACGGATTGTCGTAGCCCAGCGCCTGATACCAGTCGCGGGTGCGTCTCATGTAGGGCACCGGCACGTCATCGTCGGCTGCGAATAGGCATGAGGCGTTTGACTGTGGATTGGATGTCGTCATGATGCTTGGAGCCTGGGCGCCGGTGAACGTGGATAAAACCGTTTTACCACATGGCTGTGCCGCGCTACGCCAGCGGGGCGCATTATCACCCTCCGGCCGATGATATTATTGTGAGCGCCCGAGTCGGAGGTAGTAAAACGCGAGGCGATTTGAGTATATGGATCAATGATTAATGATGAGTGAATCACCGGAATACTTTATCGGAATCGATTGGGGTTCCTCGAACTGCCGGGCCGCGTTGATTTCGATGGCGGGCGGGGTTATGGCGGCCAAAGATTCTCCCTGCGGCGCGTTAACTCTCAGGCACGACGAGTTTGCTGCGGTCTTCGAGCAACTGACCGGCGACTGGATTACCCGCCACAACGTTTTATTTGCACTGGCCTCGGGGATGGTCGGCAGCAAGCAGGGGTGGCTGCAGGCGCCTTATGTGAATACGCCGGCGACTATGGAGAGCCTGGTTGAGTCAATTCAATGGTTCGATCAGAGGATACCTGTGGGCATCGTTCCGGGTATTGCCAACTATCAGGACGGACGTGTCCTGGACATACTCCGCGGCGAAGAAGTGCAGGTTTTTGGCGTATTGAAGGCCTATGGAATAAGCGGCGGCCTGCTGATTCTGCCTGGCACCCACAGTAAATGGATTAACGTTGGCCATAGCCGGGTCGATAGTTTTCGAACCTATATGACGGGTGAACTGTTCGATGTTATTAAAAAGAATTCGGTTCTGAAGTATGCGCTGGGTGAGAGCCAGGCGCATCCGGACTTTATCGAGGAAGAGTTCCTGGCGGGTTGCCATATGGCGTTCCAGAGTAGTTTGCTTCACAATTTGTTCGGGATGCGCACGCGTTCAATTACGACCGACGTCAAGCCCCAGAGCCTGGATAGCTATTATTCCGGCTTGTTGATTGGCGAAGAAATCCGCGATGGCCTGGCGCGTTTGCCGCATCCGGGTACGCAAAAGGTTTATGTTGTAGGAAGCGCCAGGCTTGTTGGTTTGTACCAGAAGGCGTTGGGTTTGCATGCCGTCGAGGTCGTCGCCGTCGATGAAAAAATTGCCTTTGCAGGATTGAGCGCGATGGCTAACCGTATTGTTGAACATAAGTTGAAGGGCGGTTGAAATGGTTTTAAAACGTTTATTAAGCACTCCGCTGATAGCCATTCTTCGCGGCATCAGTCCGGCCAACGCACTGGCGGTTGGCGAAAAGCTGATTGCGGCCGGGTTCGAAGTCATAGAAATCCCGCTTAATTCGCCCGAACCTTTCAAAAGTATGGAAATACTGGCCCGGGAATTTCCCGACTATCCCATTGGCGCAGGAACAGTGCTCGAACTCGATCAGATCAAGAAGGTACAGGATGCGGGAGGCCAATTGATCTTGATGCCGCATCTGGACGCGGACATTGTAAAAATGAGCAAGGCCATGGGTCTTGTTTGCATTCCGGGGGTTGCCACACCCAGCGAGGCATTCATGGCGCTGCGTTGTGGCGCCGATGCCTTGAAGATGTTTCCGGCCGAGACATTGGGCGCTGCGGCGGTGAAGGCCTGGCTTGCCGTTCTTCCAGGCGGAACAAAACTGATTCCCTTCGGCGGCGTTAACCAGGACAATATGCAAGCGTTCTTCGACGCGGGTGCCCACGCTGTCGGCTTGGGATCGTCCCTTTTTCGCCCCGAGTTTTCGCCCGGGCGCGTCGGGGAATTGGCTCAGGATTTTGTGCGAGCGTTCAGGTCGACAAGCCAGAAGCGCGAACTGCGGCGGGGCGGGTAATCGTTTATGCATATCCGTCCTTATCAACCCGGCGATGAGCCGGCTGTTGTCGCGCTTTGGCGGGAATGCGGGCTTCTTCGGCCCTGGAATGATCCGCATCGCGATATCGCGCGTAAACTGACCGAGCAGCCCGAGCTCTTCCTGGTTGGTGTTCTGGGGAAAACCCTTATGGCTACGGCCATGGTAGGCTTTGATGGCCACCGCGGCTGGGTCTATTATCTGGCGGTTGCGCAAGCGCATCGCGATCAGTCGTATGGACGCCAGCTTATGCAGGAGGCTGAGCGTTTGCTTATTGAGCGCGGTTGTCCCAAAGTGAATCTGCTCGTGCGTTCGTCCAACGTTCAGGTCATTGAGTTCTACAAGAGGCTTGGATACACGCAAGACGACGTGATTAGCCTCGGGCGTCGGCTTATCCCCGATCAGGACAATTTTGGCGACGGGTACGTTTTAACGACGGATATAAGTTAAGGTCAATACCCTGTTGACGCAGCCGTAAGTGGTATAGAATTTAAATGCCCGGCGGGAGAACCGCCAAGGCGAGCCGTGCTCGGCCTTTGTATTTCGTTAGCCGATTTTAAGTAGCGTAAATCCAAGCCTATAAAGGTTTATGACGTAATGACCTTGGATATGTCTTGCCTGAATGTCGACGTTGATCGTTATCAGAGGCTGTTGGCGACAAATACACTGGTTTTGTCTCATATCGCGCAGCGTGCGCCGCTTGTTCAAACGCTGACGTGCATTGTGGGTGGTATTGAAGACCAGAACCCTGACATACGGGGCGCCATTCTGGTACTGGATGCGGATAGCCATCGCCTGCAGATGGGTGTTGCACCTGGCCTGCCGCAAGCTTATCTTCACGCTATCGATGGCATGGACATTGACTTGAGAACGGAGGTGCGCAAGGGCGCTGCAAGCCGTGCTACCCAAATCGAGGCCGGCCAATTCTGGCCCGGATTTTGCGAACAGGCTCTGCGCTATGGGTTGCATGCCTGTGCCGCGGTACCCATCGAGTCTGTTGCCGGCGGCGTGCTGGGTATTTTCGTGGTGTATTCCCAAGATGGCAGCCCGCCGAGCGACGCGTCCCGTCAGGCTGTTGCCGATGTCAGCTCCCTGATTATCATTGCCATTGAACGTGCGCAGGTCGAAACCTGGATAGAAAACGCCGAGAAAGCTTTGATCGAGAGTGAGACGCGAATGGCGCTGGCAATCGAGGGGAGCGGGACCGGTATCTGGGACCGGAACGTGTTAACAGATGAAATTCACTATTCGGCGGGCTGGTGGTCGATCCTGGGTTACGCCGACGCAGAGCTTAGCAATCATATTGAAGAAAGCTATACGCGTGTGCACCCCGATGACCTTGCTTATGTTCAGGAGGCCATCCAGGATCACTTTAATCAAAAGACCGAAAACTACATGGTGGAGCATCGAATCCGCTGCAAGGACGGCCACTATAAATGGATTTCGAGCCGTGGCAAGGTCGTAAGCCGGGACGCCGACGGCAAGCCGTTGCGCATGATAGGAACGACTACAGACATCAGCGCCCTGCGGACCTTATCCGATAGGTTGCAACAAAGCGTCGACCTGATCAGCAACCTGACCAATGAGGTACCTGGCCTGGTATATCAATATCGGCTGTTGCCAAGCGGCCTGGCGTATTTTCCTTATGCCAGCGGAGGAATCCGGGATATCTACGAGCTTGCACCCAGGCAGGTTGCCTTAAATGCGTCGCTCGTCGATGCGGTCATTCATCCGGATGATTTACCCGCTTATCGTGCTTCGCTTGAGGCTTCCGCGGCGAGCTTGTCGCCTTGGCATCTGGAATATCGGGTGATACTGCCCAAGCAAGGCTTGCGATGGCGGCGCGGGGATGCGCGGCCTCGCAGGCTGCCCGACGGCAGCGTAGTGTGGCATGGTTTTATCACTGACGCGACCGATCACAAGAGCGTAGAGATCGAATTACAAGAATTCGCGACCACCGACTTCCTGACGAAGTTGCCTAATCGGCGTTATTTCATGGCGCAAATGGAGCAGGAACTCGCCCGGATACGCAGCCTCGCCAACACGGACACGGCGGTTTTGATGTGCGATCTGGATCACTTTAAAGCCATTAATGACCGCTATGGCCATGCTGTAGGCGATCAGGTGCTTAAGCTTTTCGCAACGATTTTGCGTGAAGAGCTGCGCAAGAGCGATACGGTGGGTCGTGTGGGCGGAGAAGAATTTGCCGTGGTTCTGCCCGGCGTGGGAACCACCGAGGCGAGCGCCTTTGCCAGGCGGGTGCAGAAGCGGATTGCCCGAAGCCCGCTGCGTGTCGGTGATGAGGCAATCCTGGTGACCGTGAGTATCGGGATTTCTGTAATGAAAGCAACTGATGCAGACGCCGAGGCTTCCCTGTTTCGTAGCGATGGGGCTCTTTATCGCGCGAAGGCGGGCGGGCGCAACCGGATCGAAATCGCGCCGGGATAGGGTTGAGAGATGGCACCCGCGAGGGGTGCCGCTACATGATTCGCGGATACGTATTTGTAGTGGCAGCCCTTGTGGCTGCCATTCGTCCCTTTGGTGCTCTTGTGGCTGCCACACCACACCACATCACACACGCTGTCGCTTCCCTGCCAGGCTTTTTTTCGTTTTCGCCAGCATGCCGCTTATGTTTTCTCCGCGCGCAAGAGCGACGCCCAGCGCCAGCAGGTCGATGATGGCCAAATGCACCAGACGCGACAACATGGGGCTGTACAGGTCAGTGTCTTCTTGTGTGTCGGCACGTAAAAAAACGCTGGCCTGGGCGGCCAATGGCGTGTTGGATGCGGTTATCGCGATAACCGGGCATTTGTTTTTTCGCGCCAGGCCCACGGCTTCCAGCAAGTCTTTGCTGCGTCCCGAATGTGAGATGGCGACCAGCACATCTTTGGGCCCAAGCAGCGACGCGGCCATGAGCTGGACGTGCGTGTCGCAGTAGGCAACGGCAGCCAGATCGTAGCGAAAAAATTTGTGTTGGGCGTCGGCCGCGACAATGCCCGAGTTGCCTTGGCCATAAAATTCGATGCGCCGCGCACCAGCCAGCAGTGCAATGGCCGCATCGACACGGTCGGTGTTGATGTCGTTGCGCGCCCGCAGCAGCGCGGTTACGGCATTATCGAATACCTTCGCGGCCAGCACCGAGGTAGGGTCGCCGGTGCGTAGTGTCGAGTGCACATAAGGCACCCCTCCCATGATGCTGGCCGCCAGTTTCAGCTTGAAATCCGGCCAGCCCCGGTAGCCCATGGATCGGCAAAAGCGGATTACCGTTGGCTGGCTGACCTGGGCGCGCCGGGCCATATCGCCCACGGCCAGCTTGACGGCCTCTTCGGGCTGGGCGAGGATGCATTGCGCGACTTTGCGCTCAGCGTCGCTCAGGGTCGGCACGTGGTGTTCAATTTTTGCGAGCATGATCAGGTCTCTTCATGCCAGACGGCTGCGGCGCGCGCCAGCAGGCTGCCCGATGCGGCAGGCCCCCATGTGCCGGCGGTATAGGGTCTGGGTGCAATGGAGTGCTGCTCCCATGAGCGCATGATGGGTTCGACCCATGACCATGCCTGGGCCTGTTCGTCGCGGCGCATGAATAGGGCGAGCCTGCCGCGGATCACGTCCAGCAGCAGCCGTTCGTACGCGTCGGCCCACCGCGCTTTGAATGTGGTGTGAAAATCCAGGTTCAGGTAGGTCGATTGCAGGTTCATGGCGTCGCCAGGTTCTTTGGCCAGGAAGTACAAGCGTATGCTTTCTTTGGGTTGCAGGCTGATAACCAGGCGGTTGGCCGAATGCAGGCCGATCGGCATGGGGAACAGGGCGTGCGGCACGTTGCGAAAATTGATCACGATTTCTGCGGTGCGTTCCTGCATGCGTTTGCCGGTGCGCAAGAAGAACGGCACGCCGGCCCAGCGCCAGTTGCTGATTTCGGCCTGCAAGGCAACAAAGGTTTCGGTGTTGCTGTTGGCCGCAACCTTATGCTCCTGCCGGTAGCCGGTTACGGGCATGCCTTTGATGGCGCCGCTCTGGTATTGGCCGCGTACCGTTTTGGTGACGACGTCTTCGGCGGTAAACGCTTTAAGCGATTTGAGAACTTTGAGCTTTTCGTCGCGTATGGCGTCTTCGGCCAGGCTGGCGGGCGGTTCCATGGCCACAATACACAGCAGTTGCAGCAAGTGACTTTGCAGCATGTCGCGCAAGGCCCCGGTCTGGTCATAGAATTCGCCGCGCTCTTCGACGCCCAGTTCCTCGGCGATGGTGATTTGCACATTGTCGATCCATTCGCGCCGCCATAGAGGCTCAAACAAGGCATTGCCGAAGCGGATAGCCATTAGATTTTGCACTGATTCCTTGCCCAGATAATGGTCAATGCGATAAATCTGGTTCTCGGAAAAATATTGGGCCACATCGGCATTGATGGCGTTGGACGATGCCAGATCGTGCCCCAGGGGTTTTTCAAGTACAACCCGGACGTTGGGGTGATTCAGGCCGACCGCCGCCAGGTGCATGCAGATGGGTGTGAACAGGTGCGGGGCGGTGGCCAGATAGCAAACGGTAACGCGCTCGCTTACACCGCCCAAATCGTGTAGCAGCTGCTCGTAGTCCTCGGCACGGCCGGCGTCCAGTGAGTTGAAGTGGATTCGTTGGTTGAAGCGGGTCCATGCGTCCGGGTCGAGATCAGTGTTTACCCTGGGCTTTACTCGCTCATCGAGCAGGGCCAGGTAGCCGTCGCGCCCAATGGCCTTGCGTCCCAGCGCAAAAATTCGTGTGTCGCCATGCAGCAACCCGGCCTTGTCGGCCTGGTACAGCGCGGGTAGGAGCTTGCGCAGCGCGAGGTCGCCGGTTCCCCCAAAGAAAATAATATCGACGGCAGGTGTGGTGACCATTGGGGAACGTCCTTTTGATGCGGCGAAATGATGAATGAGCTGACCATGTAATTTAGCTACATTTGGGCCGGATTGCAAAGCGTCAAGGGTTGTCACGGTTTTGCCACCCACAAGGGGTGGCGCTACATTATTCACGGATAGCTTATGTAGCGGCACCCCTTGTGGGTGCCAAAAGCTGCAACAACCATTTCGTCCATCAACGCCAACGTGGGCTGCCTGTCTGGGCGCGCAAATTATCGGGAACGTGAGGGGCTGTGCGGCGATCCAATGTGGTAGCCCCCCGACTATTGGTGGCACCCACAAGGGGTGCCGCTACAAAGGGGTGCTAATACAAAGGGGCCCTGACAAAGGGGCGCCCCTACAGTCCCTACCATAAGGAAACCTTGATGAATTCCCCTCTGGACCTGCCCGTTGCTTTGCCCGATGTTCAAAGTTCGCCCGATGGCCGTCATCTTGTTATTCAACGCGTGGGGATACGCGGTGCGCGCTATCCGATGCAGGTGGTTGCGGACGATGGGTCGGCACAAGGTACGATAGCCGACTGGACGCTTACCGTAGAGTTGCCGGCTGCGGAGAAGGGGACGCATATGTCCCGTTTCATGGCGCTGCTGGAACAGTATCGAGCCGTCGCCATGACGCCCGCCGTGTTTCGCACCATGACCCGGGATATGTTGCGCTTGCTGCATGCGCAGCGTGGCGATATCACGGCGCAGTTTCCCTACTTCATCAATAAATCGGCGCCGGTGTCTGGGGTAAACAGCCTGCTCGACTACGATGTGCAGTGGACAGCGCGGGCACGCGAGGAGCAGGTCGATTTTGAAATGACTTTAAAGATCCCGGTGACCAGCTTATGCCCTTGTTCAAAAGCCATTTCCAAATATGGCGCGCATAACCAGCGTTCGCATGTCACCATTTTTGTGGCGCTTGGCGGTGATTTGGATATGAATCAACTCATTGGCCTGGTTGAACAGGAGGGATCTTGCGAGCTATGGGGCCTGTTGAAACGGCCTGATGAGAAGTACGTAACCGAGTATGCGTATAACAATCCGAAGTTTGTCGAGGATTTGGTGCGCGACGTAGCCGTTCGTTTGGAGGATTGCCCGGCCATTGCACGTTATCGTGTCGAAGCCGAGAATTTCGAATCCATACACAATCACTCGGCGTATGCGGTGATTGAAGGCTAGTATCGGCCGCGCGGCCGCCTATTTCTTCGAAATGTATCGGTTTCCTTCTATGTAGAAGCGCAAGGGCTTGTCGGCCCAATCGCCTGCGTAGGCGACGCCGACACGGGGACGCTCCACGATCGCTATAGGTCCGTCGCCGGCAGCCGCAGCGATGTAAAAATCATCGCTGCACAGGTCGTGCCCATAGTCGTTGAGCGTGACGCCCATGGCTTTACACAATAGCCCCGGTCCGGAGGTTTTGCCGGCAACGTTCTGCAAGGGCTCAATTGCGCGAAGCAGCACAGCAGCGCCCGTGCCATCCGGCTCCGTGACAACGTTCATGCAGTGGTGCATGCCGTAAACCAGGTACACATAGACATGGCCGGGCGGGCCGTACATGACCTTGGTGCGCGGCGTTATCCCTTTCGAGGTATGGGCGGCAAGATCGTGAGGGCCAAGATAAGCCTCGACTTCTACGATTCTGCCTATGCGCTCCTCCCGGCTTACACGATGTACCAGTCGTTTTCCCAGCAGGTCTTTGGCGACCAGAATGGTGTCTCGGTTGTAGAAATCTCGGGCTAGCTTTTGCATGAGTGCGATGGCGAATACGGATGACAAAATGTTGCTTAATACCTGCAAGTGTAGCAAACAGGGTGTTTTTACGACGAAACGACCTTGGTTTGCCATGAATTTTCGGGCAACTTGATTTCCGGGTTTTTTTACAGGTACAATAAGGAGCTAGATTTTCAAGTTCGTTGAAGTTTGTACAATTCAGTACCAGTAGAAAGTACTTTTTTGCTCTGATCTCTACTCCTTGATAGTCTTTTTTATAGGGCATATTGCTCGGAATTTTTAGGGATTGCAAAAAACATGCAAACAGAAACTGGTATTGTTAAGTGGTTCAACAACGAAAAGGGTTTTGGCTTTATCAAGCCTGAATCGGGCGGCAAGGATTTGTTTGCCCATCATACCGATATCATCGGCACCGGCTTTAAGTCGCTCGAAGAAAATCAACGTGTTTCCTACGTTGCGGCCGAAGGCCAAAAAGGGCCTCAAGCCAAATCGATCCAGGTTATTTAAGTAGCCTCTTCGTGTAAAAAAGCCCGCCGTTCTGGTGGGCTTTTTTAGTTTTTGATGAAGGAATCTCCATGCTGAAGTCGTTGATCGCTGTAGTGCTGGGCTCCATCGCGCTGACGGCGTGTGCGCCGCTGTTGACCGGCCAGATGGCCCAGGCGGGATATAACGCTGCCAAAGGCGCGCTGGGGTCGTCGGACGACGGCAAAAAAACAGCCATCGGCCAGGATGCTCGTCAGCAAAAATTGCAATCCGTGTTGAATTCGGTCGAGGTAGGGCAAAGCGTGGCGCCTATTTTGGAAAAGATGGGAGAGCCGCCGAAAGAAAAAACCGGTAATGAGCGCGGTTTTACGTGCTACGAATATCCGGCCGTGTATTCAGCCACCGATGCCGCCGTGATTGTGGACAAAGACGGAAAAGTGGCCTTCTTTGGCAATTCTCATTGTGTGACCGAAATGCAGGAGGCCAATTTTATCGATAAGGGCAAGTACGCGAGCAACGCTAAGCCATAGGTTTCCGGTGCCCATTGAAGCCGCACTGTCTGTCGATGTATTTCAACGCCTCGGGTAGAGCGTCGCGGAAAGTCATCCATTCGTGGGCGCCGTCGACGACACGCAGCTTTACTTGCGTGGGCTGGATCGCATAAATCGCTTCAAACAAATTGGCGTTCATTGCAGGCGTGACTTCCCTGTCCTGATCGCCGCCGCTGATATACATGGGAACGATCTGTTTCTGCGCCTTGTAGCCGGCCAGCAAGGCAGGATAGCTTTGCGCCGACCAGCGTGCCGGGTCGAATTGGCCGTCCTTGGCAAATTGCCCGGTATTGCTATGTGCACTGGATTTCTTCGGGGGCTGGGCATAGGCAGCCGGGCTTAACAAGCCCGCCGCGCAGGTCAGCTCGGGATGGCTTAAGGCCAGGTTCAATGCGCCGAAGCCACCCATCGAAATACCCGCGACTGCCCGGTGCCCACGGTCTGATTTGGCCTCATAGCGTTTTTCTATATAGGGTATTAAGTCCATTCTGAGCGCCAGCTGCATTTTCTCTATCTGGCCATCGATCCACCAAGAGGAGCCGCCGGCCGGCATGACGGCGATGACGGGAGCTATTTCGCGGCGCCGAATCAGGCCATCCAAAGTCTCGCGTGCGCCCGCATAGGCGACCCAGGTGTGTTCGTCGCCCCCCGATCCATGCAACAGATAGACGACCGGGAATTTGTCGAAGGACTCGTAGTAGCCATCGGGTAGATAAATGGTAAATGGCAGACTGCGGCCCAAAATGGGGGAATCGAGCTTATCGCTGACTATCTCGCCTGCCCAGGCGCTCGCACATAGGCAGGCCAGAGTCAGCGCTAGGCTAGCTTTGTATGCGGGGAAATGCATGCGTGCCTCCGGTCTTAGATCAAATAGCCTTGCAGCTTGCCGAGCAGGACTTGCTTCTGATCGGCCGGTAAAAAGCAGGACTCCAGGCTGTTCCGGGCCAGTGTGCCCAGTTCCTGCTTGCTTAACCCTAGCGCCTGCGCTGTCGCCAGATAATTCTGGCCCACATAGCCGCCGAAATAGGCGGGGTCGTCCGAGTTGATCGTGACCATGGCTCCCTGGCGCAGCAGGCGTGCCAGATTATGTTGCTCTAAAGCATCCACTACGCACAGCTTCAGGTTTGATAAGGGGCAGACGGTCAAGGGCACCTGATCGCGAATCAGGCGTTGCATCAGGGCCGGGTCGTCTTCACTGCGCACGCCGTGGTCGATGCGTTCGACGTGCAGCACATCGAGGGCGTCGCTTACATAGGCGGCAGGGCCTTCTTCGCCCGCATGGGCAACCAGGCGAAACTCCAGCTCTTTGCAGCGAGCGAAAATCCGGGCGAATTTGTCGGGCGGGTTGCCCAGTTCGGCAGAATCCAGCCCGATACCTATCCAGACATCGTTGTATTGTTCGCGTAGCGGCAGCGCGGCGGCCAGTGTGTCAAAGGCTTCCTGTTCGGACAGATGGCGTAGAAAGCTCATGAGCAGATAACTGCTGATGCCTGTTGCGGCGCGCACCTCGCGCAATGCCCGTGCGATGCCGGCAAACACGGTTTCGATCGCCACGCCGCGCCCGGTGTGGGTTTGCGGATCGAACATGATCTCGGCATGCAGCACGCCGTCGGCGCGTGCCCGCCGCAGATAGGCCATGGTCATGTCGTAAAAATCCTGTTCGGTGATAAGGACGCTGGCGCCTGCGTAATAGAGATCCAGAAACGATTGCAGATCGGTAAAGGCATAGGCGGCGCGTAACGCCTCGACCGATGAATAGGGTATGGCCATGTGATTGCGAGCCGCCAGTTCGAAGATCAGCTCGGGCTCCAGCGTTCCTTCGATATGCAAGTGCAATTCGGCCTTGGGCAGGCCGCGGATATAGGCGTTGAGGTCGGGGGAGTTCATCAGGGATGCCAATAGACGTTGATGGCCGCGTCGGTTCGCGTGAGCAGCAGGCTGACTGGTTGAGCCGGCGTGGGTTGTTGTGCGGCCCGTTCGAATACCTGGAGTTTTTGCGGGCCGCTTATGAACAGTATTCGATGCTGCGCCTGCAGCAGGGCGGCCAGGGTTGAGCTGATGCGCCGGTGAGGAGCCGCGGGAGGTGTAATGGACATGTAATGAAGGGTCTGGGCGGGGTCGAGCGCCTGCGCCAGCTCAGGAGCGTTCGGAAAGAGCGAGGCGGTGTGCCCGTCGTCGCCCATGCCCAGAATCGCCAGGGTGGCCGGCGCCGCGCTGCGGTTGGCCTGGTCCACGCAGGCCTTTATATCGTCGGCGTGCGTGACCAGCCCCTGGAACTGGGCGTGGCTGGCGCGGTTGACCAACAGGTAGCGGCGTACCAGGTTCTCGTTGCTGTCCGGGTCGCCGGGCGCAACAAAACGCTCGTCAACCAGCGTGATGTGTATCTTTGGCCAATCCAGACCGGCTTGGCTGAGCTCGGTAAAAAGAGGTATCGGAGAGTGCCCGCCCGATACCGCCAAGCGAGCCGTGCCTGACTGTTCCAGCTCTTGCTGCAGCAAGCCGGTCACGGCATGGGCCAGCGCCTTGATGCAAGGCTGGCTTTGTTCATAAGGATGCCAGATCATGCGTTTCTCCCTACCGTATATGCTAAAAACGAGGCAAGACAGCCAGACTACACCCGTATCGTACAGGTATCGTACATAAAGAGGCATCGACGCGCAGCTGGCTACAATACAGGACTTATGATTAAAAACACAGCCCGTGCGACGATTGCCGATGTGGCGCGCCAGGCCGGGGTTTCGAAGGCAACGGTATCGCGATTCCTGAATCATCGCGATACCTTGTTGTCCGCCGAGATCGCAGAGCGCGTCGAAGTGGCCGTCGCCCAGTTGGGCTATACACCGAGTCCGATGGCGCAAGCGCTCAAACGCGGCCGCTCGCGCCTGATCGGCCTGGTGGTTGCCGACATCACCAACCCCTATTCGGTGGCCGTACTGCGTGGTGCCGAAAAGGCCTGCCGGGCTGCCGGCTATTTGGTGATGCTGTTCAATCTGGGCAACGAGAGTCAGCGCGAGAGCGCCGCCATACAGGCGTTGCTCTCCTATCAGGTGGAAGGTTTTATTCTGAACACCATGGGTTACGACGCAGGGGTGGACGCGGCTCGCTGCGGCAAGCCCGTCGTGCTGGTCGACCGCTTGCATCAGGGGCTGGATGTTGATTTCGTCTCCTTGAATAATAAGCAGGCTATAGACTTGAGCGCGCAACATCTGCTGGATGCGGGCTATACCGAGTTGTTGCTGGCGACCGAGCCGTTGGGAGGCGTGAGCTCGCGCATCGAGAGGTCTGCGGCCTTCATGTCGTTTATTCGGGATCACAATGAGAAGGTATCGGGGTGCTGCCTGGCCAGCGATGCCGGCGCGGCCGACCTGGATCAGGCGCTTCGTGCATTGCGCGAGCGGGCAAAGGTGGGGCGTGCTGCCGTCATTTCCAGTAATGCGGTGGTGACTTTGCGTATTGTGGCGGCGATGGCGCGTCTGGGTTGGCAATTGGGTGCGGATGTAGGATTGATTGGCATTGACGAGACCGAATGGTCGCCTTATGTCGGCCCGGGGATCAGTACGGTGTCGCAACCCACCGGCGAATTGGGCCGCAAAGCGGCGGAATGCCTGTTGGATCGTTTGCAGGGACGGGATGTCGCCCCACGAACAATACTGTTGCCAGGCGTCTTGAATGTGCGCGGATCGTCGGACCCATCGCGGCGTTGATCGCTGCCTGGAGCGTACTTTTGACTTCAGTGTAAGGGTAAATACTTATTCGAGTTCTTTTCGGCATTTATTAAAATTCAAAGCTTGATGAAACCGGTTTCAGAACGTGTCTGCTGAAGGCGTCGATGCCTTTCCCGAGTATCCATAGTGAATTATTCATTTCAATTCGGCCCTGTGTTCGATGCATGGCCATTGCTGCTGAGGGGCACCTGGATAACGATCCAGCTGTCTTTTCTGGCAATGTTGTTTGGGCTGTGTGTGGCGATTTTATGTGCCTGGGGCAAAACCTCCGGCCCTAGGTTGGTGCGCTGGGTCATCAATGCCTATATCGAACTGATCCGCAACACGCCGTTTCTGGTGCAATTGTTTTTTTTCTATTTTGCGCTGCCGGCCACCGGAGTGCGTTGGTCTGCGCATACGGCGGCGCTGGTCGCCATGGTGGTGAATCTGGGCGCTTATGCCACCGAAATCGTGCGGGCCGGAATTGAGGCCATTCCCAGGGCGCAGGTCGAGGCGGGGCTGGCGCTGAATTTATCGCGCTATGAAATTTTTCGTTTTGTCGTGTTAAAGCCGGCGCTGCGCGCCATTTACCCCGCGCTGACCAGCCAGTTCATTTTACTGATGCTGGCTTCCAGCGTGGTGTCGGTGATCTCCGCCGACGATCTGACTTCGGTTGCGGCCAACTTGCAATCGGAAACGTTTCGCAGCTTTGAAATCTACATTGTCATTACCGCCATCTATTTGGTGCTGACGCTGCTTTTCTCGTACCTGTTCCGCCTGGTATTCCGGTGGGGCCTGAACTATCCGGATCGCTGATCATGCGCACTTTCGGTTATTCAGAGTTCTTATACATACTTGAAGCGGCCCGATGGACGATAGGCTTGTCTTTGATGGCTTTTGTCGGGGGCGGCATCGTAGGTTTGACGCTGGCCTTGTCGCGTACTTCCGAAAGCAGGATGCTGCGCGGTTGGTCCATCGGTTTTATCCAATTGTTTCGCGGCACGCCTTTATTGCTGCAGCTGTTCCTGATCTTCTTCGGCGCTCCGGTCATAGGGATCGACGTGAACCCGTGGCTGGCGGCAGGGATCGCCTTGACGCTTAACAGCGGAGCTTTTCTGGGAGAAATCTGGCGTGGCTGCATCGAGGCCATACCGGGCGGCCAGTGGGAAGCCGCCGACGCCCTGGGTTTGTCGTATCGCTGGAAAATGCGCGACGTTGTGCTGCCGCAGGCCTTGAAAATAGCGGTGCCCCCCACCGTTGGTTATCTGGTGCAGATCGTTAAGGGGACGTCGCTGGCGGCCATTATCGGCTTTACCGAATTAACCCGTGCCGGCCAGATTATCAATAATGCTACGTTCGAGCCTATGCTGGTGTTTTCGGTGGTTGCGGTGATTTATTTCTTGTTGTGCTGGCCCTTGTCTTTGCTGGCGGCTCGTATGGAGCGGCGTCTTGCCGCGTCGCTGGTGCGCTAGACAGGCCGGGCTGTAGATCGATGTTTAACCGATGTGGGTATTTAATTCTTGGAGACTGAATATGTATTTAAGTAAAAAAATTCGCGCGCTGATGGGCGCGACGATGTTGGCGAGCCTGGGTGTACTGGCGTTGGGCGCCTCGACGGCCAGCGCCGAAACGATAGACCAAGTCAAGCAAAAGGGGGAGTTGACGGTCGGCATGCTGGTGGACTTTCCGCCGTATGGCATCATGAACGCTCAGAATCAGCCCGACGGCTATGACGCCGACGTGGCCAAATTGCTGGCCAAGGATTTGGGCGTAAAAGTAAAAATCGTACCCGTAACGGGCCCCAATCGCATCCCTTTTCTTTTGACCAATAAGGTGGATTTGCTGGTGGCCTCTTTGGCTATTACCGCTGAGCGCGCCAAGCAAGTACAGTTTTCCAGTCCGTATTCGGCGGCGCAGATTGTCGTGTATGGCGGCAAGGACCGCGCCATCAAAGGAGCCGCCGATCTGGCTGGCCTGCGTATTGGCGTGGCGCGTGCGAGCACGCAGGATATTGCCGTTAGCAAGATTGCGCCAAAAACGGCGAATATCCGTCGTTTCGACGATGACGCGTCGGCCATGCAGGCCTTGTTATCCGGGCAGGTTGACGCCATAGGATGTTCCACCACGGTCGCCGCGCAGATTTCCAAACGCGTACCCAATAAGTACGAAAACAAGTTTGTGCTGCTGCAACAGGAAATGGCGGTCGCGATGCGTCCGGGCGAGTCCAAGACGCTTGCGGATGTCAACGCGTTTGTAGCGAAAAACATTGCCAACGGCGAACTTAGCAAGCTGTACAAAAAATGGCTGGGTACCGATCTGCCTAAGCTGAAAGCATCGTAAGGGCGGCTTTACCATGACTGACAGCCAGGCTTCTGTTGCGGCGCATCCCGCCGATCGTTCCGCCGCTCGCGGCGAGACGATTATCGAGGTCGTTGCCGTGAACAAATGGTACGGCAATTTCCAGGCGCTCACCGATGTCGACCTGAAGGTTGATGCCGGCGAGCGCATCGTGGTTTGCGGGCCTTCAGGTTCGGGGAAATCAACCATGATTCGCTGCATCAATGGTCTGGAAAAAGTGCAGAAAGGCCGCATTGTGGTCGATGGCATCGACCTGACCGCCAGCGCTCATAACGTCGAGGCTGTGCGTCAGGAGGTTGGCATGGTGTTCCAGCAGTTCAATCTGTTTCCGCATATGACGGTGCTGCAAAATTGCATGCTTGCGCCCATGCGCTCGCGCCGTGTGGATAAACAGGCGGCCGAGGCGCTGGCCATGAAGTATCTGACGCGCGTGCGCATTGCCGATCAGGCCCTGAAGTATCCCAGCCAGTTATCGGGCGGCCAGCAGCAACGGGTGGCTATTGCCCGTGCTTTGTGCATGACGCCCAAGATTATGTTGTTCGACGAGCCCACTTCGGCGCTGGATCCGGAAATGGTCAAAGAGGTGCTCGATACGATGATCGGCCTGGCCGATGATGGGATGACGATGCTGTGCGTGACGCACGAAATGGGGTTCGCGCGCAGTGTGGCAGACCGGGTTATTTTCATGGCGGATGGAAAAATCATCGAGCAGGCGCCGCCTGCTACGTTTTTCAGCCACCCCGAGCACGAGAAAACCCGTAGCTTCCTTGGGCAGATATTGAGCTCTCAGCATTGATGCTGGATGCGCGGTTGGTTTGATGTATTTAGGAAGATGGCACCCACAAGGGGTGCCGCTACACCCGTTGCGGGTACGTTTTTGTATCGGCACCCCTTGTGGGTGCCAATTCGGTGCGTGTGATTCTCTCGTTGGAGTCAGTTTTACCATGGGCTTGTCCAGTCAAGTGATTGTTTCTTTATCGTCGTTCGGGACAGCCGAGGTGCGGCGTCACGGGCAGTGTTGGTTTGCCGAACTGTGCCATGCCGCCGGCGCCGATGGTGTGGAAGTGCGTGGCGAATTGCTGGTCGATGCCGCCGTGGAACTGCCGCAGCTTGACGCGATGTTTCGCCGCACCGGACTTAGCAGCGTCTATTCGAGCCCCGAGGGGCTTTGGGATCGAGAGGGTGCTTTCGATTCTGTTGCGCTGGAAAACGCCCTGACATCGGCCTTGGCGTTGAACGCCTCCGTAGTGAAGATGTCCATAGGCGGCTTTCATCAGAATTCGCTCGCCTCGCTGGCCGAGCTGAAACAGCGCCTGGCGCAAAGCCGCGTCAGGCTGCTGATTGAAAACGATCAGACTGCAGCGGCGGGCACAATCCGGGCCTTGCAGTATTTTTTTGAAGCAATGGAAAACACCGGCCTTATCCTGGGCATGACCTTCGATATGGGCAACTGGCATTGGGTGGGCGAGAGCTCCTTGCGCGCCGCGGAGCTGTTTGCGCCGCGGGTGCAGTATGTGCATTGCAAAGGCGTGCAGCGCCAGGCCCACCGATGGGTGGCCGTGGCATTGACCGATTCGCTGGCCCCGTGGCGTGCTGTATTCGAAGCCATGCCCGCCAATGTGCCGCGCGCCATCGAGTATCCCTTGTTTGGTGATGATTTGCTGGATGTGACTCGCACGGCCATAGACGGCCTGCGCCATCTTGAAGGCCGCCTGCAATGAGCCACGCCCTTGATGTGGTGACATTCGGCGAAGCCATGATGATGCTGATTGCCGATCGGCCCGGCCCGCTTGAAAATGCACAGGCCTTTTACAAACGTACCGCCGGGGCCGAAACCAATGTGGCTATCGGTTTGTCGCGCCTTGGACTGAAAGTGGGCTGGGCCAGCCGTTTGGGGTCGGACTCCATGGGCCGCTACCTGCTGGCCGAGATGCAGCGTGAAGGTATCGATTGCTCGCATGTGGTCTGCGACCTGCAGCAACGCACCGCCCTGCAGTTCAAGGGCCGTGTGGTCGACGGCAGCGATCCACCGTTCGAATACCATCGCAAAGGCTCGGCGGCAAGCCAGATGCAACCCGGCGATATCGACCAGGCATGGTTGTGCGCCGCGCGGCATCTGCATTCCACGGGTGTGTTTGCGGCAGTTTCGGACAACTGCTTCGAGGTCAATTGCAAATCGATGGCCATGATGCGCGAGGCGGGCCGCACGGTGTCTTTCGATCCGAATCTTCGGCCCGTGCTGTGGTCGTCCACCGAGCATATGCGCGAGTCTATCAATCGACTGGCGTTTGGCGCTCATTGGGTCTTTCCGGGTATCGAAGAAGGCCGCTTGCTGACGGGACAGGGTACGCCGGAAGCGATTGCGCGTTTTTATCGTGACCGGGGAGTCGAACGCGTCATTGTCAAACTGGGTCGGGACGGCGCTTATTTCAGCGGTGATGATGCAGAGGGTTATGTCCCGGGTTTTCCTGTTGCCGAGGTTCTGGATACCGTTGGCGCGGGGGACGGTTTTGCGGTGGGCGTGATTAGCGCCTTGCTGGAAGGGGGCGATATCCGGTCGGCCGTCAGGCGCGGCGCATGGATAGGGGCAAAGGCTGTCCAGGTTTTGGGCGACACCGAAGGTCTGCCCACGCGCGAAGAGTTGGTGCGGGCGGGAATGTAAGGGGTTGCCGCTACGAAACAGGCTCGTCATTCACGTAGCGGCAGCCCTTGTGGGTGCCAAAATCTCTGACAGCCAAGACGGTATCTTGCACGGATGACAGGCACAAGGCCTGTCGCTACAGGCCTGTAGTGACAAATCCGCACATATATCTGTAGCGGCACCCCTTGTGGGTGCCATAAAAAACATCACTAGCGTCGCTGAATAAGCAAGCAGGCCTCCCGGGCCAATTTTGTGATGGCGCTCCAGTCCTGCTTGGTGACAGCCGATTCCGGCGTCAGCCACGATCCGCCGACACATTCAACGTTGGGTAGCTCCAGATAATCCCTGGCGTTTTGAGCGTTGACGCCGCCGGTAGGGCAGAAGCGGATGTCGGGCAAGGGGCCGTAAAGCGCCTTGAGCAAGGCGACCCCGCCCACGGCTTGCGCCGGGAATAGTTTTTGCACCGTGAATCCACAATCGGAGGCGATCATGGATTCTGACGCCGTTGCTACACCGGGCAGGAACGGGATGTCGGCTTCTTGTGCCGCACGGGCGATGCCTGGCGTCAGGCCTGGACTGACGGCGAACTTTGCACCCGCACGGACAGCCGCATCGAATTGCTTGGCATCGCGTATCGTGCCCACTCCAACCAAAGCATCCGGAACCGCGTCGGAGATGAGTTGTATGGCTTCCAGCGCGACGTTGGAGCGCAGTGTGATCTCCAGGCTGCGCACACCGCCTGCGACCAGTGCGCGGGCCAGGCCAACAGCAGTGTCAAGATTTTTGATGACAATAACGGGCATGACCGGGCTTTGCCGGAGTAGTTCAAGAGCGTTCATGGATAGTGGCCTGACTGGATAGATAACAGTGATAGATTAAAGCACTTCGGCTGCTGCCCAGTCCGGATGTCCAAACGTGGCGGCTCCGCATTCGGCAGTACCCGCCTGGCGGCGGGCCGAAGCAAACAGTTCGCACCCGAATCCGCTTTGATGGGCGCTGAGGTCGGCCCGCGCAAGCGGGCGCTGCATCCAGCCGGGAGAGCCCAGCAGCGACAGTTCGCCCGTGTTGGCGTCGATGCGCAGTATGTCGCCGTTTTGAACGCGCGCCAACGGCCCGCCGGCCAGCGCTTCGGGGCTTATGTGTATGGCGGCGGGCACTTTGCCCGAAGCCCCCGACATGCGGCCATCGGTGACCAGCGCCACTTTATAACCCTGTTCCTGCAAGACCGATAGAGCGGGGGTCAGTTTGTGCAGTTCGGGCATGCCGTTGGCGGCCGGCCCCTGAAAACGTACGACGGCCACAAAGTCGCGAGCCAGCTCACCGTTTTTGTACGCCGCCAGCAGTTCGTTTTGATCGTGGAAGACAAGAGCCGGCGCTTCAACGACTCGGTGCTCGGGCTTGACGGCCGATACCTTGATGACGGCGCGGCCCAAATTACCGCTTAAAAGCTTCAGGCCGCCGTCGGCGCTAAACGGGTCGTCGGTTGAGCGTATGACGTTGCGATCCAGCGATTGGGCTGCGGCGGGGCGCCATATAAGATTGTCGCCGTCGAGATAAGGTTCTTGCGTGTAGCGCCGCAATCCGGGCCCGGAAACGGTCTTGACATCTTCGTGCAAAAGGCCGGCGTCGATGAGTTGCGCAATAACCAGACCTATGCCGCCGGCCGCATGGAAGTGATTGACGTCAGCGTGTCCGTTGGGATAGATGCGCACAAGCGACGGGACTACGGCGGAGAGATCCGAGAAATCGTCCCAGTTGAGGGCGATGCCGGCTGCTTGCGCGATGGCCACCAAGTGCAGGGTGTGATTGGTGGAGCCCCCAGTAGCCAGCAACCCGACAATGCCGTTGACCAGCGATTTTTCGCAGATGACTTCAGCCACGGGCGTAAAGGATGAGGATTGAGCGGTGATCTGCACGGCCTGTTGCGCGGCGGCACGGGTAAGCGCATCGCGCAACGGCGTATTGGGCGTGACGAACGCGCTGCCGGGCAGGTGCAGGCCCATTATTTCCATAAGCATCTGGTTGGAGTTGGCCGTGCCGTAAAACGTACAGGTGCCGGGCCCGTGATAGGACCGGCATTCGGATTCGAGCAGTTCGGCGCGGCCGATTTTGCCTTGCGCGAAGAGTTGCCGGGTCTTGGCTTTTTCGTCGTTCGAAATGCCCGATGTCATTGGGCCTGCCGGCACGAATATGGCGGGGATGTGGCCGAAACTTAATGCGCCGATCAACAAACCGGGAACGATCTTGTCGCATACACCCAGGTACAGCGCCGCATCGAACATTTGATGGCTCAGTGCAATCGCCGTCGCCATGGCAATGACGTCGCGCGAGAACAGGCTTAACTCCATGCCGACTTGCCCCTGCGTGACGCCGTCGCACATGGCGGGCACGCCACCGGCAAACTGCGCGGTGGCTCCCGCGTCGAGCGCGGCCTGTTTGAGGATGGCAGGGAAGGCCGCCAGCGGTTGGTGCGCCGAGAGCATGTCGTTGTATGACGAGACAATGGCTAGATTGGGCCTGGATGTTTCCTTCAGGCGGGCTTTGGCCTGGTCCGGCATGGCGGCAAAGGCATGGGCGAGATTCGTGCAGCCCAGTTGGCTGCGTTCGACTTTTTGGCCGTATGCGGCTGCGGTTCGCTGCAGATAGCGTCCGCGGGTATGGCGGCTGCGTTCAGTGATCCGCTCGGTGACGGCGCGTATGACGGGGTTCAGGGCCATTGAGATGTCTCGAAATGACAGGGTTTGGGTTGCTGATGGTTTTAATTGTAATTTAGCTACATTTCAATATCAAGAAAATCCTCTTGTTCTTAAACGATATATCTTATTTATCTCTATTTTTATCTATTTTTTTGTTTAATTTTTATTATTTATTTGTAATTTAACTACTTATACGGCGGGATCATAAGGCATTTTCGGTTGAAGTGTTTACGGAACTGAACGCGTTTTGCGTCGCTGTTTTTTGGGGTCGTTTTCGGTGGGCGGGTCATTCTATTAAAACGCCGCAGGGCGAGGGGTGGGTCCCGTCCGGTCCGTCCAGCGGTCGGGGCGCTACGCGCTCCGACTGCCCGGGTCTGCCTCGTCCAGGCGGGCGTCGGGCGAACTCGCTACGCCTCGCACGCGAGGCTCCGCTTGTATAGTTTCTTTAAGCGGTTTTGTTTGGTTTTTTATCTGGTTTTTTCAAGCACCTTTTAGTGGGACACTAAAAGGTGCTGGGGTGGAGA
>NZ_SMAJ01000004.1 GCF_004346225.1 Paralcaligenes ureilyticus
AGTATCGCTTTTGCCCTATGGCGTAGCCAAAAGCCGTTCGATTTAAATCGTTTTTTACTGAAAAAGGCTTGATTAAAACTATAGAATCTCAAACAAAAACAGTTCGAGTCGCTTAGTGGATTCCTTATCCGACAGGCTCGTCCGAGCGTAGCCAACCGGCCAGGCTCCAGCGCGTTTGCTGGCATGGCAGTACGGCGTGCGGAATCAGGCCGCTGTGAAAAACCGCCAACCTCGCTCCCATCGGTGGGATTCGCCGTATTTCCACATTGGGATCATCGGGCTCGTACAGGCAAAGCTCGCCGCCATGCATGGGATTCCACTGCAGGTTTAAATACAGCACGATCGATATTTTCCGGTGATCGCTATCGCGATGCTGGTCGATGTGCTTTATGTAGCCCTTGCCCTTGCCATAACGCGCAAAGTGAAACTCCTGGCTGCGCAGGCCAAGGTGGTAGCGCTCGTTCAGCTCTTGGCGAAACTGCGCCATCCATCTGAAAAAAGGGTGGTTGGCTTGAGGCGAATTGGGGTAGATCCAGCAGATCGTGTCGCCGCGGATGTCGGGTCGCCGTGCATCGCTTGCACTGCGGCCAATCCCCTCCATGTAGAAGTGCCCGGTTTCCCACAGATGCCAGCCCTGCATCAGCAAGGTAATGTGCCACGACAACGGAATGACGGAGTCGGAAATAGCCCAGCCCTGCGTTTCCAGTGACCGGAATATCTCTTCATGGTCGTTCATAAAGCTCACTGCTCCCTGGCCAAAACGGTAGTATGAGCAAAAATTTTACCCCGGGCGGGGGAAGCCCGTTTGTGAGCGCTGAGCAACCGTCTTTACGTGGGCTTAAGACCTTGAAAAGCCTGTACCGTTGGAGTGATTAGTAGTCCTAGCAGTTGCGCAAAAGTTATTTGCGTTTGCGTGACGTGCTCGACGCGCGATAGAAAATTCAGGGTGCCCAGGCATGTGTCTTTGGATACCAGGGGGACATTGATGACAGAGCGTAGGCCCAGGGCAATAATCAGCTCATGGTCGTCGAACGATTTCTTGATGGCGGCTGTTCCTTCGCCCACAAATAGTCGTTTATCCAATAACACATGGCGCCCCCATCCCGTATCGGATTTTGATTTGGTACCGCCAATAGGGTACTTCTTGGTGTCCGAACTATAAAGCCGCGTGAGTTGCATTTTTTGCGCGTCAAAGCGGTTGATGGTGCATTGCGAATGTCTCAAAACAGGGAAGGCACAGGCATCGGCGGCGGCAAACAGCTCCAAGGGAGCCTCATCATTGAAGGATTTTGCCTTGATGCAGATAAAATTTTCGGGCGATTGCATGTTGTTTACCGTCGGTGTTTGCTGGGATGGCATCATTCCACAGTGATCCCTAATTCGTGGATCAATTTGTTGTATTTGTCGGCATCGTGTCGCAGCGTCTTCGCGAACTGTTCGGGGCTGGAGTTGACCAGCACCACGCCGATATCGTTCATGGCCTTTATGACCTCGGGTTGCGCCAGAATTTGGTTGGTTGTCTTGTTTAAACGTGCAACCAGGGCCGGGTCCATACCTTTGGGCCCGAAAAAACCGTACCACACCGTAAGCTCATAGCCGGGGAGGGTTTCACCAACGGTCGGGACTTTCGGGAACAGGGTCGAGCGCGTCCCCTCTGTAACGGCAAGTAGCTTCAATTTTCCAGACCTGACGAAAGGAAGGGACTGAGTCGATGCCGTGAATAATACTTGCGTGCGATCGGCCACCGTGTCGAGCACGGCCGGCGCCCCGCCTCGATAGGGGATATGCATCATCTTTATACCTGCATCCCTGTCGAACAGAGCGGCCGATAGGTAGTTGGTCGATCCAATTCCGGCCGAGGCGAATGCCAGTCGACCCGGGTTGGCTTTCGCATATTGTATGAACTCGGCTACGGTGTTGACCGGCAGAGAGGCATTGACGACCATGGTGTTGGTGACCAGAGCCAGCTCCGCGATGGGAGTGAAGTCATTGACCCCGTCAAATGGCATGTTTGTATATAACGCTTGATTCATCGTGTGGGTGCTCATCGAGCCCACAAGCAGGGTATAGCCATCCGGCTTTGCTCTGGCGACGATTTGTGAACCGATATTTCCAGAGGCACCTGATTTATTTTCGACGATGACGGATTGGTCCAACGCCTTGGTGAGTTTTTGCGAGAGGAGTCGTGCAAGGATATCTGTTGAGCCTCCCGGCGCCCAGGGCACAATGATTGTGATGGGTTTGTCTTTGGGCCATTGCGCGAGCGCCAGCGACGGAGCAAACAGCAGGCTGAGCAGGACGGCACGTAGTGGTTTCCATGTAAGAAAATTCATGTTCAACCCTTCCCTTCATAGGTTTCTTGGTTAAATAAAAAGAAATCGTTAACGGCCGACCGCATAGCCCTGCATGCCGCGGGGGTTTGCCGCCGCGCGCAATAACAAGTGGCCGTTTTTTGTAAATTCACGTGTGCAGGCGCTGATCCGCCCTTCGGACCAGGGATCCCCGATTTTTACGTTGTGACCTGCGGCTCTTAGCTCCGCGATGCAGGCCTCGTTGAATCGGGATTCGAGAGTGATGTGGTTCAAGGTCGTCGCACGCGGCCAGAACGAGCCCGGAAAGTGGTTGATATGCCAGGATGGCGCATCGATTGCTTCTTGCAGATTCATGCCCATGGTGGTGTGACGCAGAAAGAAGGCCAGCGGCCATTGGTCCTGCTGATCTCCGCCTGGTGTGCCAAATACCATATAGGGCTGGTTATCCTTAAGCGCCAGGCTGGGCGAGAGTGTGGTGGTTGGCCTGAACCCGGGCCGTAAGGCTCCAGGGAGGTTTTCTTCCAACCAGGTAATTTGCAAGCGTGTGGTGATCGGGAAGCCGAGCTCGGGTATAACCGGGCTGGAGGACAGCCATCCGCCGGAGGGCGTTGCCGATACCATATTCCCCTGTTTATCGATGACATCCAGATGGCATGTATCACCCACAAAAATCTCTTTGTCAGCCCATGTTTCGACAGGCGGCAGATCCGCAAATGTTGGTTCGCCAACGCCGAAACGTATGTCGGAGCTTGCCAATGTGCGTTCCGATGCTTTCAGGTCGGGTAGAACCGGACTGTGCCCTTCGGGGCTCCCAGGCCGCAATATGTCTGAGGCTTTGTCGCTGATCAGCTTGGCCCGTTTCCTGGAATACTCCTCGGATAGCAGAGCTTGGATCGGGACGCGAACAGCCAGTGGGTCGCCGTACCACGCTAGCCTGTCGGCGTAAGCCAGTTTTGCCGATTCAGCCAAACAATGTATGAATTGTGATGAATAGGGGTCCATTCCCGCAACGTTGAAGTGGCGCAATAGGGATAGTTGTTGGAGGAATACGGGGCCCTGAGACCAGGGCCCGCATTTGGCAACGGTGTATCGACCATATTGCAACGTGACGGGTTCTTCGTAAGCAGGCCTCCATTCCGCCATGTCTTCCAAGCGTAATAAGCCCGAGTTCCGTTCTCCCGTGGTGTCTCGAACCGCGTGGGTTTTGTAATAACGATCGATGGACTGGGCGACAAACCCTTCTTGCCAGATTGACAGTGCCGCATCAATCCGCTCGCGCCGGGTGTCCGCTTTGCTATTGGCTTCGTTGATCAGGCGTGTGTATGTTGCGGCGATCGCGGGCAAACGAAATAGCTCATTCGAGTCTGGGATTTTGCCGTTCGGTAGCCAAGTCGCCGCTGAATCGGGCCATTCCTTGCGAAAGAGATCTTGGACGGCAACAACGGCTTGTACGATTCGAGGAACTAGCGGGAACCCCTGGCTGGCGAGTTCTATGGCTGGGCGTAGGACATCGCCCAGTTCCCATGTTCCGTAATCGCGCAGCAAGGTCAGCCAGGCACTGAATGCGCCTGGCACGCAGGCTGGCAGAAGACCGATTCCAGGCACCAGGTCCAGGCCTTTGTCGCGAAAATACTGCGCATTGGCGAGTTTCGGAGCGGGCCCTTGCCCACATAAGGACAATACCCTTTTTTCTTTTTCGCTCCAGAACAAGATGGGGACTTCACCGCCTGGCCCATTCAGGTGTGGTTCGACGACTTGCAGCGAGAAACCGCCCGCGACCGCCGCGTCGAACGCGTTTCCACCTCGTTCCAATACTCCCATGGCCACCTGGGACGCGATCCAGTGGGTGGAGGATACGACGCCGAACGTCCCCTTGATTTCGGGTCTGGTTGTAAACGAATCAGGCATAGTGGGCCGGTCTAAAAATGATAGCTGTTGAAGGTCAGTATACGGATTTAAAATAACCCAGGCATCGTTATTTTTTATAAATTCATAACCGATTGATTATGGCGATTCAGCATGCAAATAATAAGCGACCGACTCACGTCCAGGCTAAAAATACGGTATCTGGTATTAATACTGCAAATCTCGAAACAGGGCTCCTTGACGCGCGCGGCCGACGCTTTGGGATTCAGCCAGCCCGCTGCCAGCAAGGCGCTGAAAGATATTGAAGAGATATTCGGGTCGCCGCTTTTTTCCCGATCGCCCAGTGGCCTGACGCCGACGCCTTTGGGGGAGCTGGCACTGCGCCGCGCCAGGCACATGCTTCGGGATATGGATAATTGGGGACGTGAAACTGAGGCCGTGCTTGCCGGGCACACGGCGCATTTAAATGTGGGAGCGATTCCATCGGTGTCCGGTCGCCTGCTCTCCAGAGCGATTCAGGAAATATATACGTTGCACCAAGTCACGATTTCACTGCACAGGGCGACAAGTGATCAGTTGGTAAAGCTTATGCGGCAGCGTGAGCTGGATTGCATGATCGGTAGGGCAACTGTTATTGAGGCGGACGATAAACTGGGGCAGGAAGTTTTGTATTCACAGCGTCCGGTGCTGATTGCCAATGTTGAATTGGTTACGCGACTGGAAAAGGAAAATATTTCTTTGAAGACCCTTGCCGCAATGGATTGGATATTGCCGTCTTTTGCGACCCCAACGGGGAAAATGATTACGGGAATCTTTATCAAAGCGAATGTGCCGCCGCCTTTTCCGAAAATTGAAACTTATTCGGCTGATGTCATAGAGGATGTATTGCAGACTTCCGTATCCTTTTTGTCTTTGGTGGCCGAAGATATTGCAGCGGATATTTGCAGAAACCGAAAAATTGCACTTCTACCTTATCAGTTTGAGGAAAGGCTACCGCCCATCAGTCTTATTACGCAAAGACGTGAGGCGGTTATACCCGCTGAGGAAAGCTTTGCGGATATTCTCAAGAGAGTGTGCCTTGATTTTGTTAGGGTATGAACGGTTGAAAGGATAAATATTGGAGGGCGAACGTCGCGCGCGTTTTTGAACGCGGTGCAATGGGCGTAATGATCTTTTTCGCCATGGCCCGACCTTGTAAACAATGAGAAAAAGGGATTGAAATGATAGTAACAAGCGGTGAGGCACACGGTGCGGATGGCAGCTATCCCGTCTCCGAACACGTCGATCATGTGGTCATTCATGTGGGCCAGAGCCTGGACGAGGCCCAGGCGCAGTATGCCCGGCTCGGGTTTCATCTGACGCCACGTGGCCACCATTCGCTGGGTTCCAGCAATCACCTTGCGATATTCGGATCGGACTATTTTGAGCTGATGGGTGTCGAGCCGCGCAACGTGGCCAAATTTGCCAATGGCTGGGGTCATCCTCTTGGGCTGTCCGGGCTGGTGTTCAAGGCATCGGATGCGGCCGCATTGTGGCAACGGCTCGTGGCGCGCCAGGTGCCGTTGGAAGGAAACGGGCCGAACGATTTTTTCCGCCCGGTCGACTTGCCCGATCATGGTACACACGATGCCCGCTTTCGCACGGTGCGCATTGCGGCAGACAGCATCCCCAATGGCCGTGTTTTTTTCTGCGAGCACTTGACGCCGAACCTGGTCTGGCGCACTGAATGGCAGCGGCATGCAAACGGTGTGAATGGAATTTTGGAATACGTGTACGTCACGCAGGACCCGGCGGCGTCAGCCGCGATACTCGATCGGGCTTTTGGCCCGGGTGCTGTGGTGCCGGTCGAACATGGGCTGCGGCTCCAGGCCGGCGGCGTGTCGGTGCTTTATCTGCTTCCCCAAGGAGTCGCCGCGCGGTTCGGCGACGATGCCGGCGCGTTGCCGGAGCAGGGCGAGCGCGCCGTGGCCTTGACGCTGCGCACCGGCTCATTGCAGCGTGCGCGCGATGCGCTGCGTATAGGGCGGATCGAGCACGTTCGGGAAGTCGGCGGGCGGATCATTGTGCCAGCGGCTCAAGCCGCCGGTGTCATTCTGGCGTTCGAAGAGCGTTAGGCAATGCAAGAAAGGCGACAACTGAACCCGTACCAAGACGATATCCTGGCCTATATGACCAGGCTTCGAGAATCTGCTACCGGATAGCCAGAACGTCCCAGATCGCTATGCATGGCTGGCCACGGTCATCTCGATCGTTTCTGCCAGCTGACGCGTAGCGGGGCCGGCCTGGCCCGGACAACCAAAGGTCAAATACAGTGAAGCCCGGCGAACCCGGCCCTCGTTTAACGGCAAAGGCCACAGACTGCCTTCCTCCAGGCGTTTCTGAATCATGTGCCGGGGCAGCCAGGCAAATCCCAACCCGGCCTCTACCATTGCCATCGATGTCTCCACGCTGGTAACCGTCCAGCGCTGCGGCGATCCCAGCCACCCCTCGTTGCGCGGTTGCAGGGTGCCTGAATCGCGGGTCACAATCTGCATATGCCGCTTCAAATCGTCGACCGTGAGTTCGCGCTTCAGGCTGTGTAAGGGATGGCTGGGATGCGCCACCGCTACGAATTCCACATCCAGCAGCAAATTACTGAGATACCCTTCAGGAACGCGGGTACCAATGACAATATCGGCGCTTTGGTTAAGCAGGGCCTCGTCGGCACCGGACAGTACCACTTCGGTAAGCTGCACCCGTGTGTGCCCGGCCAGTTGAGTAAATTGCGTCAGCGCCTGCAGCAGCAACGCCGTGGGAAACGCCACGTCGACGACCAGGCGCACCTCGGCCTCTCGGCCCTGGCCCAGGCTTTGAGCCAGTTGCTCGAGACGCTGGGCGTCATCCAGCAAATCGATCGCCGCGGCCAGCAAGGCCTCGCCATTATCGGTGAGCCTGGCCTTGCGGCCCTCTATGGTCAACAGTTCGACTTCGACCTGTTCCTGCAGCCGCGCAACCGCATAACTGACCGATGACTGGCTGCGATGCAGGGCCTCGGCTGCCTGAGCATAGCCGCCATACTTCACAATGGCCTGCAATACGCGCCATTGCTCGAGTGTTGTTTTGGGAATTCGCATTGTTATCTAAAAATCAGATCAATTAAATCAAATAATAACGCTTTTTTATCTAATTTATAAGAAATAGAATAGGCAAATGGAAGCAAAACTCCCTCATCACTGGAGATCACAATCATGATCGAACTGCGCAAAGCCGCCGATCGCGGACACGCCCAACATGGCTGGTTAAATAGCCATCATACGTTTTCATTTGCAGAGTACTTCGACCCAAAACAAATGGGCTGGGGCGCCTTGCGCGTCATCAATGACGACACCGTACAGCCCGGCGAAGGCTTCGGCACGCACGGCCACCGCGACATGGAAATTATTTCCTATGTTCTGGAAGGCGCCCTGGAACACAAGGACTCCATGGGTTCCGGTTCGTTCATCCGTTCGGGTGACGTACAGGTCATGAGTGCCGGTACCGGCGTACGCCACAGCGAATTCAATCACTCACACTCCGAACCGGTGCATTTTCTGCAGATATGGATCGTGCCCAAGTTCACCGGCATCAAGCCCAACTACCAGGAAAAGTTCTTCGACACCGCCGACAAGCGCGGCAAGCTGTGCCTGGTGGCCTCGCCCGACGGCCGAGACGGTTCGCTGACGGTTGTGCAAGATGCCCTGATGCACGTCGCGCTGCTTGATGGCGACGAGCGCATCGACTACGCGTTGGCGCCAGGGCGGAAGGCTTATGTGCACCTTGCGCGCGGCGCGCTGACGCTAAACGGCCAGCCCATGGCTGCCGGCGACGGCGCCAAGATTGCGGACGAAGCGGCATTGGACTTTTCGAACGGCCATGACGCCGAAGTGTTGCTGTTCGACCTGCCCTGACCAGATTGGCCATCGCAACGATGGCCAATCTGGTCACCTGAAACCGAATCATCTGCGAGGGTATTGCAATGATGCCTCAGGGCATTATTGCAAACCTTCCCGGCCCGGTAATGGCGAGTAGCAGCAGCCCACCCATAATGCTCATGTTCTTGAAGAAATTGATTTGGTTCTCATGGCGCGCTGCGCCTTCGAGAGTCCAATAGCGGTGTCCCACCAACGCAGTCGCCAATACGAAGACCACATACAGCAAGGCCAACTGGCGGGTAAACACGCCTATGATCAGCGCAATGCCGACGAAAAACTCCATGATGATCGAGATGATTGTCGACAGCGTGGGCGCCGGCGCACCGATCGAGCTCATGTAGGTGACCGTGCCCGAGAAGTTGGTGAGCTTTTGCCAGCCGGTAACCAGAAACAATGACATCAGCAATAGGCGCGCCAGCAGAATCAGCACATCGCTATTGGCAACTAGCAGATTACTTGACATAAATCCTCCTTGGGGGGACCCAGGCGTGTTAAAGGCAAGTACTCGCACAATCGATGTTGAGCAATTCTACGTTCGATTTTTACGTTTAACCAGAAGTTTATTGATCCACATTGCAGAAGAGGGTTCGTAATGCCGCCGGCACTGGGCACTGAATGAAAGTATGCGATTCAACTCGGGATCAACTAAAATCGACCGCCAGCGGGTTAATCCAGGAGTAATCCTGCATGCGCGGTCGGATCAGAGAACATAATCGCTATTGCCTCGAAAGAGGAGGTGCACATGGTCAATAACTTTGGTTTTCCCCACCGCTGGGCTTGTTGCTTCCTGGCTGCGGGGCTTTGGATTTCTGTGCCTGCAACCCGGGCGGAATCGGCAAAAGATGTGGGTCAAACCATAGCATCGTCCGGAGCCAGCGGAATTCCTGCCTGCGCCAGTTGTCACGGTGCAAAAGGGGAAGGCATGGCCGCGGCCGGCTTTCCGTATCTGGCCGGACAGGGCGCCGCTTATCTGGTGTTGCAACTGCAGGGCTTTGCAAGCGGAGAGCGGAGCAATCCGATCATGGCGCCAATTGCCAAGGGGCTGAGTGCCGAACAGATAAAAGCGGTTGCAAGCTATTACTCGGCACTGCCTGCGCCGTTCAATACGAAAGCGTTGAGCCGGCTCGTCGACACGTATCCTCAAAAAGATGCGGTGGGTGCGTGGCTGGCCAGCCGCGGTGATTGGGGCCACGATATACCCGCCTGCTTTCAGTGCCACGGGCCGGGTGCCGTAGGCGTGGGCGAGCATTTCCCCGCGCTTGCCGGCTTGTCCGCCAACTATATCCAGGAGCAACTGATAGCCTGGCAAGAAAAGAAGCGCGCTCCGGGCCCTCAGGCCCTGATGGGCGATATTGCCGGCCGCATGAGCAAGGTCCAGATTTCGGCAGTCGCGAGTTATTTGTCGAAACTCCCCGAATCGGCGCCCACCGCCATTGAACCAAAAGGAGCAAAGCAATGATCCCCATCGGCATTCGTTTTGCGCCAGGAGTTGTGGCATTGTCGCTGTTGGGCGTTTCCTTTCCGGCAGGAGCGCAAACGGCTGGCCCTGCGGCCAGGACGGTTGCGAAATCCTCTGCGGCTTCAGAGCCGGAATTTACTCCTCCTGCGGCCGATGCCATTCCGGAGGGCGAGTTTGGAAAAATGGTCCGCAAAGGGCAGGATATTTTTCTGAGAACGTCCGAGCATGCGGGCCAGTATGTGGGAAACGGCATGAACTGCGTCAGTTGCCATATAGATGCGGGCCGTCGCAAGAATGCATCGCCGCTTTGGGCCGCCTATGTGTTGTACCCGGCCTACCGGGCCAAAAATGGTCACGTCAACACTTTGGCGGAGCGCCTTCAGGGCTGTTTCCGTTACAGCATGAATGGCGCCATGCCACCGGCCGACAGCGAAACCATTGTGGCCCTGGAGTCTTATATGTACTGGCTTGCAAAGGGGGCGCCTACCGGTGTGAAGCTTGCCGGACAGGGGTTCAAGAGCCTGCCGCCACCGGCGCAAAAAGCCGATTACACCCGCGGACAGAAGGTTTTCCAGGAAAACTGCGTTCTGTGCCACGCCGCCAACGGCCAGGGTCAAAGTGCTGATGGTCATATGGTGTTTCCGGCGCTATGGGGCGACGACTCGTATAACTGGGGCGCAGGCATGCACAGCGTTGCGACAGCGGCGGCTTTCATCAAGGCCAATATGCCTTTGAGCAAAGGCTATTCCCTGACCGATCAGCAGGCCTGGGATGTGGCTTATTTCATGAATGCCCACGACAGGCCGCAAGACCCTCGATTTGAAGGCTCAGTGGAAGAAACCCGCAAAAAATACCACGACTCGAGTTCCGACCTGTACGGCCAGACGATCAACGGCAAGGTTTTAGGCGCCGGTGCGACTCCAGCGGGAGGCACGTTGCGAAAGCAATAAGGCAATTTGCCGAGCGCCTGCGAGAATCCACCAGAGCCGACTACTGAGGCCGATAGTTTATTGACTTCAGTAGCGCCGCCTGCTTTTGATAAGCCTCTTGCAAATCGGCCGTGAGCTCCTCCGATGTCATCGCACCTCCCGGCTCCATGCCCAGCGCCCTGATACGTTTCTGGACGTCGGGCTGCTGAAAAAACGCAAGCGTGACGTCGCGTAATTTTTGCTGAATTTCGACAGGCGCATCGGGTCGTGACCATACGCCGAACCAGCCCGCTTTGGATAGTTGTGGGTAACCCAGTTCTTTGAAAGTGGGTACATCGGGCAATTCTTGAATCCGTGTCGGGTATAGGACTGCGATCTCGCGCTATTGCAAGCAATATCCGTCTACGAAGCACTGGTCCGTCAAGAGATACAGCCATGACCCCGGAAAATCACCGCGATAAAGCAGAACGTATTGAGCAGTCACTGGCCAGGCTTACTGACTCGGACTGGGAAATCCGGATTGAGGCGGCCATGCTTGCGGGTACGCATTGGGTCAACTTTGTTTTGCATGAAATCGGCGTAAGCGAGGTGTCGGAAGACATGGTGCATGCGTCCATGTGCATGGTCAGCGTACTTCGCAAATACAAGCTTGCCGAGCCTGAGTTGATAGCGCAGCTTGAAGAAATTGAGGAGCTTCGCCCCCTGTTCGTCCGTGGAGACATGGACGGAGGCGCGAAAGCAGCGGATAGAGCGCTCGAATTGCTGAGATCAATAGGAGGGCGGGCGCGAAAATTGGCCTGAGGGGGTCAACTGGAAACCCGGTTGAGCACCCTGGGCTGGGAATTTGGTGGATTAATGCGAAAACAGGATCGGCACGGTCATCGATTGGAGCAGAGTTTTCGAGGTGCCTCCCAGTAACCATTCACGCACTCGGCTGCGGTTATAGATGCCCATGACGACTAGATCGCAGCCATAGTCGGTTGCTGCGTTAAGTATGGAGTTTCCAATACTCGCGTCTTTACTGCTCTTGTGAATTTCTTTGGGTGCAGGATAGCCGTGCTCGGCGCAGTAGGTGCGCAGGTCGTCGGGCTCGACGCCCCGCGAACGCAGCATTTCGGGTTGAGGATCAACGGTAAGGATGGTTAGTTCCGAGGCCATGGAAAGTAGCGGGGCGGCATCGGCCAGTGCTCGCGCGGCACGCCGGCCGTAGTCCCAGCAAAACAGTACGTGCTGACCGATAGGGTGTTGCATGGTTCCGATATACGGAATCATCAGGACTGGCCGGCCCGCTGAGGTAATGACCGATTCGGCGACGCTCGCCTGTATTGCCCATGCCGATTCGGCATTATCGGTTTGGCTCATTATCAGCAAGTCGGAAAAACGCGCCTGCAGAGCCAGAACTTCGTCAACGGGGCCTGTGGGCATACGGCATTGGGCTTTGATGCCGGCCGCCGCGGCTTCTTTCAGGAAATATTCTTGAGTCTCGGTTTTATCTTCCTCGATTCGTTTAAACAGCGGGGTCATGATCTTGTCGGGTACCCCATCCTTGTCGTACATGTAGCGAGGAGTCTGGGGGGTGGTGCAAACCCCGATGAGCTTGGCCTTGTGGTGGGCGGCAAGGAGTATGGCCGTTTGTATGCGAGCCGCCTGGTTAGGGTCTCGGGTTAAATCAAGTGCGATACGTCCAAGCATGGCAATCTCCTGAGGCTAAGCGATTACATATCGATGTTTCAATTTATGCTAATACTGAATCAAAGGATTTGATTTGGCTCAAGATATAGGTGGGCCTCCCGGCTTGCGCTGTTATCAATGCAATTATGAATTTAATTCATAGGCTCATGCTGATTATGGTGACTAGTCAGTTGAATCCATACCCGGTAAATTCTCAAGTGAGAAATTGCCAACTATCGCGTGACGGCAAGCCAAGCCGAAAAACCTTCCCTTGCGTCGAACACTACTAAGCAAGCAATTGATTGCAGACCAACGCAATCGAACTCAACCCATCACGAATAAATATGAGGCCGAAATGACCATGAATGTTCTTGGATACGCCACTCACTCGCCCACCGATGACTTGGCTCCCTATCGATTCGAGCGCCGCGAACCGCGCACGGACGATGTCGTAATCGAAATCCTGTATTGCGGGGTATGCCATTCCGACCTTCACAACGCCCGCAATGACTGGGGTCACGCTGTTTACCCCATGGTGCCGGGTCACGAAATCATTGGCCGCGTCCTGAGCGTCGGGCCTACTGTTACCCGCTTCAAGCAGGGAGATCATGTCGGCGTGGGGTGTATGGTCGATTCCTGCCAGCACTGTGAAGCCTGTGAAAAAGGTCACGAACAGTATTGCGATGAGGGTTCGACCTACACCTATGGCGGCATTGACAGGCATGACCGCATGCCCACCTATGGCGGGTACTCCGAGAATATTGTTGTGTCGGACAAATTCGTATTGAAGGTCCCTGATGGTCTGGATCTGGCGGGCGCCGCGCCTTTGCTGTGCGCGGGCATCACGACCTGGTCGCCGCTACGCCACTGGAAGGTCGGCAAAGGCAGCAAGGTGGCCGTTGTCGGCCTGGGCGGCCTTGGGCACATGGCGCTGAAACTGGCCAATGCCTTGGGCGCCGACGTTACGTTGTTCAGCCGCTCGAAGGGCAAGGAACAGGACGCGGGCCGCCTGGGGGCGCACAAGGTTGTGCTTTCCACGGAGAGCGAACAAATGGAAGCGGTCAAGGGTCGTTTCGACCTGATTATCGACACGGTGCCTTACATCCATGATGTCAATCCTTATCTGTCGACGCTATCGATTGACGGAACGCTGGTTTTGGTCGGATATCTGGGTGGCTTGGAGCCGCTGCTGAACACGATCCCGATGATTATGGGGCGCAAGTCCGTTGCCGGCTCGCTGATCGGCGGCATCGCCGAAACCCAGGAGATGCTGGATTTCTGCGGGCAGCACGGCATTACCTCGGACATCGAAGTGATCAAAATCCAGGAGATCAATGCCGCCTACGAGCGCATGTTGAAAAGCGATGTGAAGTACCGCTTCGTGATTGACATGGCTTCCCTGAAAGGCTGACCACACCACCGCTACAAAACCGCAATCGTCGTTAATGCAGTGGCAGCTCTTGTGGCTGCCAAAACCCCCGACGATCTCCTACCGGCCAACCCGTTTTTGCAAATGCTCCGGATACCGAGCCCCCTGCACCGTCACCTTGGCGAGAACGCCCTCGATGGCGCGTAGATCATCGGGCGTCAATTCCAGGGCCGCACCGCCGAGGTTTTCTTCCAGACGATGCAGCTTGGTGGTACCGGGGATGGGCACGATCCAGGGTTTCTGCGCCAGCAGCCATGCAAGGGCGATCTGCGCCGGCGTAGCCTTCTTTTGGCCTGCGATCTCGCCAAGCAGAGTGACCAGTTCCTGGTTCGCCTTCCGTGCATCTGCTGTGAAACGTGGAACGACATTGCGGAAATCTGTGCTGTCGAACGTCGTGTTCTCGTTGATGGCGCCGGTGAGGAAGCCCTTGCCCAGAGGACTGAAGGGGACGAATCCGATCCCGAGTTCTTCAAGCGTCGGCATGATCTCCTTCTCGGGCTCGCGCCACCACAGCGAATATTCGCTTTGGAGGGCCGTGACCGGTTGGACGGCGTGAGCGCGGCGGATTGTTTGCGCGCCCGCCTCCGAAAGCCCGAAGTGCTTGACCTTGCCTTCCTGAATCAGGTCTTTTACCGCTCCTGCGACGTCTTCAATGGGCACGTCCGGGTCGACGCGGTGCTGATAGAACAGGTCGATCACGTCGGTCTTGAGGCGCTTGAGCGAGGCCTCGGCGACCTGTCTGATGTGCTCCGGACGGCTGTCCATGCCGCTCTGCCCACCCTTTGCGTCGAATTTAAAACCGAATTTTGTTGCGATGACGACTCGGTCGCGAAATGGCGCGAGCGCTTCACCTACGAGTTCTTCGTTGATGTAAGGGCCATATGCCTCGGCGGTGTCGAAAAGCGTGACACCGCGCTCGAAAGCCGAGCGGATCAGCGTGATCGCGTCCTGCTTGTTCGCGGCCGGGCCATAGCCGTAGCTCAGCCCCATGCAACCTAAGCCGAGAGCCGACACTTCCAGACTGCTGTTTCCTAGTTTGCGTTTTTGCATTTCCATTACCCCTTTTTTCGTTCTGGCCACGCGCCGGGCGGTTGTGGCTAGTCGTGCTGACATCACAAGTCCCGCGCAATGATGTCAATTTACTGGGTGGCTGATTATCTGACTAGATAGTAGAATCGGCATGCAGATATGAATTATTTTCATTAATACCGTTGAGGTCCTTCATGCCCCGCGAAAATTTCAACGATCTTTTAGCGTTTGTGACGGTTGCTCGCGAAGGAAGCTTTACCAGGGCTGCCGCGCAGCTTGGTGTGTCCCAATCAGCGTTGAGCCATACCATGCGGGGGCTTGAGACGAGGCTCGGCATTCGGCTTCTGACACGTACCACGCGCAGCGTCTCACCGACTCAGGCGGGAGAACGTCTGCTCAAAACCTTGGCGCCGCGGTTCGAGGAGATCGAAGCCGAGTTGTCGGCCTTGAGTGAGCTTCGGGATAAACCCGCAGGCGTTATTCGGATCACGACGGCCGAACACGCAGCCAATTCCGTCCTGTGGCCCAAACTGGCCAAATTTCTGCCCGACTACCCGGACATCAAGGTAGAGATCACGATCGACTACGGGCTGACCGATATCGTTTCCGACCGGTATGACGTGGGTGTCCGTCTTGGCGATCAGGTCGCAAAAGACATGATCGCCGTGCGCATAGGGCCGGACATGAGGATGGCCGTCGTCGGGTCGCCCGCCTACTTCTTGCGGCGGGCGCGGCCCAAGACGCCTCGAGATCTTGCCGCCCACGACTGCATCAATCTACGGCTCCCGACCTACGGGGGGCTCCTTGCCTGGGATTTTGAGAAAGGAGGAGACGCGCTGAATGTGCGTGTTGAAGGCCAGTTGGTGTTCAACAGCAGCACCCCAATACTTAAGGCGGCGTTGGCTGGATTCGGCCTGGCTTTTTTACCGGAAGATCTGGTGCGAGAGCAGGTTGCGGAGGGACGTCTTAAGCGCGTGCTGGAAGACTGGTGCCCTACCTTTCCCGGCTACCATCTCTACTACCCAAGCCGGCGCCAGTCATCGCCGGCTTTCAATCTGGTGGTCGATGCGTTGCGCCACCGGCTTTGATGCGTTGAGCGGGTAAGTCAGTTCGGCCCATTTCCATCGCGGATGTAGAATGCGCTGCGTCGGCACGCACCACGCCGGCACCTCGTCAACTCCTCACCAATTACCCTCATGAAAAACACGCTCGACTCGCGAGAGTCACCCAATCCCGTCGTCGGATTGGCGGTCTTTGCATTGATTGCCCTGGTTGGCTTGTTCTATGTCAAGTGGTTTCCGTATTACAACCGCGCCTTCGCGGCAGCCGACAGTCACTCGATCGGCACGTCGATCTTGATGGGCCACGCCGCCAACGCGCCCGAGCCATCGTTGTCGGCGGCGCTCGATTATGCACTGGTCTACGGCAAGGCGATCTGGCAGGCGATGGTGTTGGGGCTGCTGCTCGGTTCAGCACTCCAGGCGTTGCTGCCGCGTCATTGGGTTGCAAAGGCGCTGGGCGGAACCGGCTTTGGCAGTGTGGCTGCGGGGGGCCTGATGGCGCTGCCCGCAATGATGTGCACCTGCTGCGCGGCGCCGGTCGTCGCGGGGCTGCGTCAGCGAAATGCGTCGCCCGGAGGTGCACTGGCATTTTGGCTCGGCAACTCGGTGCTCAATCCGGCCACGCTGGTTTTTATGGGGTTCGTTCTGGGTTGGCAGTGGGCCGCCTTGCGCCTGGTTCTGGGCGTCCCGATGGTGTTCGGCATCGGTTATCTGATTAATCGAATGATTAAACCCGCCGAGGTCGATATCGAGCGCGAAGGTGCTGCGTGCGTGCCTGCCGAGGTTGCGCCGCGGGGGGCGTTGTCTTATTGGCATGGCGCTTTCGTACGTTGGGGCCAGATTCTGGCACGCATGGCCTTGCGTCTGGTGCCTGAATATATCGTTCTGGTCCTGTTGCTCGGCGCGGCCCGCGCATGGCTGTTCCCGCAGATCGGTCCGGACATCGGCAACCATATATTCTGGATCGGCGCACTGGCGGTAGCGGGTGCGTTGTTCGTGATTCCCACGGCTGGCGAAATACCGATCATCCAGGCGATGCTGTCGCTGGGCATGGCGGCCGGCCCGGCCGGTGCGCTATTGATGACCTTGCCGCCGATCAGCCTGCCTTCGCTGGCGATGGTCGCTAAATCGTTTCGTCCCCGAGAACTGGTGACGGTGAGCGCGGCTGTGGTGGCTTTTGGGATCGCCGGTGGTGGACTGGCCGTTGCTCTGGGTTTCTAGGAGCAAGGTTGTCGGAAATTAATTTATGCCGGAATAGCGCGTTGGAGTTATCGGTTGTATAAAAACTTGAAGTTTTAAAGCTTCTGTAGATTCCAGTAGGGGCCTCCGCCAAAAGGCCGATGCGGGACAGGTATCTTCAGGCGTACGCTCCCACAATGGCGGCTTGGTTCCGCTAATCGGGAGGAATACGATCATGCGCACACTTGTGAATGTCCACATACCGCACGAGCCGTTCAACACGCTTATGCGCAATGGCAGCGTTGGCGCCGTCATTGAGCAGATAATTCAGGAATGCAAGCCGGAAGTCATCTATTTCACTGAACAAAGCAGGCGGCGCGGCGCCGTGCTGGTGGTTGATATTGCGCAACCCGGCGATCTTCCGTCGATCGCCGAGCCGTGGTTCCTTAAGTTCAATGCCGAATGTGAGTTCCGGATAGCGATGAAGCCGGAAGATCTGCAAAAGGCCGAGCTCGATCGGCTCGGCGCGAAGTGGAAGTAGCGTGCTGCGTGGCCGAGGCTCAGCAGGCCTGAAGAACATTGACCACGCGGTTTGCCAGCAATGGCGCGGTATTGCGTCCATATTCGGCCATGTGCGGAGAAGCCGCGTGCGCTTTCAGTGCTTGGGCGCTTTCCCATTGCTCGATCACGGCAAACGTGTCGTTCCCAAGAGGTGTCTGCAGCTTTCCAAAATCCGGTACGTCAACAACGGCCTCGTAGCTGACACATCCTTTTTCGGCAAGCACCGCCGGGACGTTCTTCTTGAACAGTGCCAGCACGGTGTCGCGCTGGCCGGGTTGTGTGGTAATGGTAGCAATGACATGGATCATTCGGGTTGCCTTTTGGGTGCGGATTGCGAGCCTGTCATCATAATCGAGTCGTGATTCCGGCGTTGACCAGCGCAGCGGTAGTCCATGTGCGGCAGAAGCAGTTGTACGGCCGCGGGGACTGTGACAGCGTGCAAAAACACCAGCGGGTGTCGACGGGCGTTATGCAAATACAGGCGGGCACCGATTTCAGCCAGTTCGCCCAGTGCTTCGAAAATATCCGCGGGTGGGGCAAGACGCTGAACGGCATCGGCAAAATCAGGGCTCGCTTCGGCGAAATTCACAAAGCCTATACCACCCGTCTGCGCACGCTGATCGACAGCGAAAAATCCGTCCAGGCAGTGGCCGGTTCTGTGGATTCGGCTGCCGCCGCGGCACGCCGCAAAACGCTGCGTTGACTACTTCAACTGCTCCCGTAGTTCTCGCTTGAGCACTTTCCCGTAGCTGTTCTTGGGTAATGAGTCGATAAAGATATAGCGCTTGGGGCGTTTGAATCGAGCAATGCTCTCCAGACAGTGCGCACTGAGCGATTCTGCGCTGGGGCTTTTGCCGGGGTTGGCGACGACAAAGGCGACGACGATTTCGCCCCATTCCGCATCGGGTTGGCCCACCACGCAAGCCTCTGCCACATCGGGATGTGAAAGCAGGGCTTCCTCGACTTCGCGCGGGTAGATGTTGGAGCCGCCGCTGATGACGACGTCTTTGGAGCGGTCGCGCAGGGTCAGAAAACCCGTTTCGTCCAGCATGCCCATGTCGCCGGTGTAGAGCCAGCCGTCGCGCAGCGCCTGCGCGGTCTCGTCCGGCTTGCCCCAGTAGCCGGACATGACGGAATCGCTGCGGCAGATGATCTCGCCAATTTCGCCGGTGGGCAGCGGCTCGCCCTGCTTATTCACAATGCGCACCTCGACGCCGGAACGCGGGAATCCGACCGAGCCCAGGATGCCGTCGCCGGCATGGATGTGGTCTTCCTGGCGCAGGCCGGAGATGGTCATGGGGATTTCGCCCTGGCCGTAGATTTGCGCAAAAATCGGGCCGAAAAGGGCCAGCGATTTCTTGATTTCATCGATATACATGGGGCCGCCGCCATAGACGATGCAACGCAGGTTCTTGGGCCGCAGGCCCGATTTCTCGGCTTCCATGCGCAAGCGCTGCACCATGGTCGGCGCCAGAAAAGCGCCGCACGAGGGATGCGTATTGCAAAGCGCCAGGAATTCATCGGGCTCGAACGCGCCGCTGGCGGGGATAACCTGCCGCGCTCCGCGCGACATGTAGGCGGGGATATAAAGCCCCGAGCCGTGGGACATGGGCGCAGCATGGATCTGGCTGGCATTTTCGTCCAGGTGTTCGATATCGGCCAGGTGGCATATGGTCATTGCCATCAGGTTTCGATGCGACAGCATCGCCCCCTTGGGGCGGCCGGTGGTCCCGCTGGTATAGAACAGCCATGCCAGCGTTTCGGGCGTTGTCGTGGCGGGCGGTTCAGGAGCTGCGGCAAATAATTCGGCATAGGTGTTCTGCCCTATGGTTGCAAGACGGCACGATCCGGCTTCCAGTACGCCGCTCAAGTCGCCGGCCAGCCGGGGCGAGGCAAAGACCATGGACGCCCGGGCATCGCCGATGATATGTGCCATTTCCTTGGCATGCAGCTTGTAGTTCAGCGGGACGAAGACCATGCCGGCCGCCCAGATGCCGAACATCAGCTCGACGATTTCCGGCCGGTTCTCGCTGGCAACGGCAATGCGCGCGCCTGCTGGAAACAGATGCCGCAACGCGGTTGACAGGGCCAGGGCACGTTGATGCAGCTCGGCGTAGCTGCGGATTTTCGTGCTGCCTTGGTAGATCGCGCCTCGGTCTGGGAAGCGGCGGGCTGAATGTTCAAGTACAGAAAAAAGGTTCATGTCTCCTACCGTATATTGCGTGCCGGGTGACGTAATGCTAGTCAAAAAACTTTGACAGTGCCATAAACCGAGAATACTCTACCACCCGGAGGTAGACATTTTCGGTTGCTAAGAACAGTATGCCCCCGTCCATCACATCTGTCGGTAAACACTCTCAGGAGGAGATTATGTCTGACATGAAAGATGACAAAAGCATAGGCATTACCCGGCGTGGAATACTCAAGGCCGGCGCGGCTGCAGGACTGTTGAGCGGTATTGCCGGCGTGGGCCCGTTCATTCGGACAGCCCGTGCGGCGGAGGCGATCAAACTGGGTGTGTTGCTGCCCAAGTCGGGCACGTATGCGGTACAGGGCGAACAAGGCCATAACGGCGCCACCATTGCCATAGACGATGTCGGCGGCAAGATTCTGGATCGTCCCGTAGAGCTCGTGTGGCTGGATGAAAATGGGCCGCAGACGACGCAGCAGAACATGCACAAGCTGATTCAGGAACAAAAGGTCGTTGCGGTTCAGGGCGGCGTCTCCAGTGGCGATGTCCTCGCCATCATGCCCGTGGCCGAACGCGAAAAAATTCTGCTGATGGCCACCGGCCCCAACGCGACAGAGATCACCGGCGCCAAATGCGGCCGGCATACTTTTCGCATAGACCTGCCCAATTATGAGACGGTACGCAGTATCTATCCGTCGCTGTCCAAGCATGGCAAGAGCTGGTATTTCCTGTATGCCTCGTACGCCTGGGGCATCGACGGCTACAAGCAGATGAGCGAGGTGCTGCTCAAGGACGGCGGCAAAGTCGTGGGCGCGGATCAAACGCCGCTGGGCACCACCGACTTCAGTTCCTACATCCTCAAGCTCATGGCGGCCAAGCCGGACGTTGTCTTTCTGGGGCTGGGCGGCGGCGATATGACCAACTTCCTCAAGCAGTTCCACCAGATGGGGCTTACGGGCAAGATTCCGATATCGTCCTTGATCTGCAACGACACCGATATGTGGGCGGCCGGACCCGAGGCGGCCTCCGGTGTCTATCCCAAGATCTGGAACTACACAGGAGCCCAGAACACCAGCATCAGCGAGCAGTTCGCCAAGAAATATCAGACCAAGTTCGGCAAACCGCCGGAATCGGAGGCCTGGCAGGATTGGTTTGGGTGCACGGCGATTCTCGCGGCCATCAAGGAAACAGGATCCACCAAGACCGAGAAACTGCTTGATTTTCTGGAGAGCCATAAGTTCGAAGGGTACAAAGATCGTCCGATGTACTTCCGTTCTTGGGATCATCAGTTGATACAGCCCACTCTGGTAGCCCAGATCAAGCCGAAGATCACGAGCCAATACGACTATTTCGATATTATGGCGGTTGCGCCGCCCAAGGATCAGCCGCTGGAGGCCCTGTACGGATCGAAGCCCGAGACTGAGTGCAAGATGGCCTAGGGCCTGATGCATAACCCTGTGTAGCGCAAGCGGCAAGACTGCGTGCGCTACGCTCCGAGTGCGAGGAGATGCCCGGTGGTAGATGTTACGCTGTTCGCGTCACAACTCATGAACGGCTTGGTGCTGGGTTTTCTGTTCGTGCTTATTGCGGTCGGCATGTCGATCATTTTCGGCATGTTGGGGCTGGTGAACTTTGCTCACGGCGCATTTTTTGCCCTGGGTGCTTATCTTGCCCTGACACTGCGGCCTTATATCGGCTTTGTCGGTGCTCTGGTCCTGGCGCCGATTCTGGTGGGCGCTATTGGCCTTGTCGTAGAGCGTTTGCTGCTGCGCCCGCTCTACAACAAGGAACCTCTGTTGAGCCTGTTGTTGACCTTCGGCCTGGCGCTCTTCATCGAAGAACTGCTGCGCACGATATGGGGCGCCATGGGTCACCCGTTCGACACGCCCTCGTTTCTCTCGGGATTTGTGCATTACGGTCCCGTGTTCGTCACACGCTATCGCCTGGCCGTGCTGGTCATCACTATTGGGCTGCTTGCCGCGATCTGGCTGTTTCTGGAGAAAACCCCATTTGGCCGTATCGTTCGCGCAGGCTCGCGCGACCCTGAAATGGTGAGCATGCTGGGCATCAATCTGAAACGTGTGTTCATGTTCATCTTCGGCCTGGGTTGCCTGCTTGCCGGTGCGGCCGGCGTGCTTGCTGCGCCGCTCTGGAGCGTCATGCCCTCGATGTCCGAACAGGCCATCATGCCTGCATTCGTGGTGGTGGTCATCGGCGGCCTGGGTAGTTTGCGCGGGGCCATCGTCGCCGGACTGATGGTGGGCGTCGCGGTGGCCATGACCATTCAGTTTTGGCCGGTAGCGTCAACTTCGATTATGTACGCGCTCATGATTGTGGTGCTTCTGACGCGGCCGCGAGGCCTGTTCGGCGAACAATGGGAGCGTTTCGAGTGAGCCGCCTGCGCCAGACCCTGACTCATCCTCTCGTGGTGCTCGCCGTGGTCTTTGTCGTCCTGCCGACGGTAATGTCGATGGCGGGTTCGACGACCAGCCTTGCCACACAGGTGGTGATCTACACGCTCTACGGCCTTGCCTATAATTTATTGCTTGGCTACACAGGCATGGTGTCCTTCGGTTCGTCGGTCTTCTTCGGCATGGCCAGCTATGCCAGTGCGCTATTCGCCATCCACGTCTTTCAGAATGTCGCGCTGGCCCTGGTTGTGGGCACGGTCTTCGCGGCGCTGCTGGGCCTGGTGCTGGGCCTGCTCATCCTGCGCCGGCGCGGCCTTTACTTCGCTTTGCTGACGTTGGCGTTCACCCAGTTGTTCTACGAGATATGTTTTCGCTGGACCAATCTGACCGGCGGAGAGAACGGTTTGCAGGGCGTGGATCGGCCTGGCCTGGAAAGCGCGTCCAGCTATTACATCTTTTGCGCCGTGCTGGTGCTGGTGTGTGCCTGGCTGCTTTATCGCGTGGCGCATTCTCCCTTCGGGCGAGTGCTTCAAGCCATACGCGACAACGAAAAGCGCGTGCAGTACCTGGGCTATAACCCCTGGGGCTACAGGCTTAGCGCCCTGGTGCTGCATGCGGCCTTTATCGGCCTGGGCGGCGGCTTGCTCTCGTTCCTGATCCACGGCGTGTACGCCGACAACATGAATTGGCAACATGCCGGCGATCCGGTGATGATGACACTGCTGGGCGGCATACATCATTTTCTGGGCCCGTTGTGGGGCGCGATCATTTACATCAACCTCAGCGATCAGCTCAGTTCAGTCACCGAGCACTGGTGGCTGTTCTTCGGTGCGCTGATCATGGGCGTGGTGCTTCTTTCGCCGGAAGGGCTTTGCGGTATCTATGCGCGCCTGCGCGGCAACACCCATTGGGGATTGACGCGCACGCCCCTGCCGCCATGTCCCGCTACGCTGCCGGACCTCTTTTCAGGCCGCGCCGCGTCTTCCGGAGAGGTGCTGCTGCAGGTGCGTAATTTGTGCAAGCGCTTCGGCCGTGTGGTGACCGCGGACGATGTCAGCCTCGATATCCGGCCAGGTACCATTCACAGTCTGATTGGCCCGAACGGCGCCGGAAAAACAACGTTCTTCAATATGCTCACGGGCCTGATCCCCAATGACAGCGGGCAGATTCAGTTCAAAGGCCAGGACATCAGCAAATTGGCTGTGCATGAGCGAGTCCGCCTGGGCATGTCGCGTTCCTTTCAAATTGTCAGCCTGCCCGGCAATCTTACGGTTTTCGAGGCCGTGCGCATCGCCGTCCAGGCGCGCTCGCCCATGCGGCCCTCGTTGTGGCGCGATGCCTATAGCCTGACGGATTTGACGGATCATGCCTGGGCGTTGCTGCATGCCGTGGGTCTGGAAGACCGGGCCGGCGAAATCACGCTTAACCTGCCGCACGGCGAACAGCGCTTGCTCGATATCGCCGTGACCATGGCAACCGGGTCCGAGCTGCTGCTGCTTGACGAGCCGCTGGCCGGCCTGGCGGACGCGGAGCGCGAGCGTATCAGTTCGCTGATCCGCCGCCTGGCGGGCCAGCATACTATTTTGCTGATTGAACACGACATCGACCGCGTGGTTTCCTTGTCCGACCGGATTACCGTACTGCATCAAGGGCGCGTCATCGCCGACGGCACGCCCCAGGCCGTAGTCAATAATCCTCAGGTGGTTGAGGCTTATCTCGGGGAAGTAGTTGAAGATGACAAAGGTGTCGCGCAGCCTGTCATTGCGTCAAGGCAGGCCGGTCAGGCCAAGGTGAGCCGGCCCATCTTGCAGTTGCAGAATGTGGCTTCCGGGTATGTGGGCAGTCGCATTCTCGATGGACTGTCGCTGGAGGTGGGAGAGGGCGAAGCTGTCGCATTGCTGGGCCGCAACGGAGTGGGCAAGACCACCACGCTGCACACCATCATGGGCCAGTTGCAGGCCAGCGCCGGGCACATCCGCTTCGACGGCACGGACATCGCCGGCTGGGCGTCCAATCGTGTCAACCGGCTGGGTTTGTCCATTGTCCCTCAGGGGCGGCGCATTTTCCCCAACCTCGATGTCGTCGACAATCTGCTTATCGCGCGACGGCCGGGCGGCTGGGAGCTGGGTCAGGTGTTCGAATTGTTTCCGAAGCTGGGGGCGCTACGCGATTCCGTTGGTGGGAACCTGAGCGGCGGCGAGTTGCAGATGCTGGCGATTGCTCGCGCGCTCATGGCGCCGACGCGGCTCATTCTTCTGGACGAGCCGTTCGAAGGCCTGGCCCCGTCGGTGGTCAATGAAGTCCTGGATGCGGTGGTTCACCTGCGGGAGCGCACCAGCATTCTGCTGGTGGAGCAGCGTGTGGATCTGGCCTTGCGCATGGTCGACCGCGCTTACATCATGGTCAACGGCCGCATCGCCTACGAAGGCGGCGCCGAAGATCTCAAGGCAAACAAAGAGCTCCAGGTCAAACTATTGGGTGTATAACGCGTTGCGGCCGGCTTGCGGAATGATGCACAAGCCAGGATTCGCATCGTTCTCGAGGAAGGAGGGGTATCCATGTTCGATTTGTCTGGACAGGTCGCGCTCATTACCGGTTCGTCGCGCGGAATCGGGTATGCGGCCGCCCGGGCTCTAGGCGGGCAAGGGGCCGTTGTGGTGATCAACGGCCGCGATCCTGCAGCGCTTGCGCAGGCCGCTACAGAATTGCGCGGCGAGGGCATAACCGTACATGCCCTGCCTTTCGATATGTCGGATATCGACCAGGCTGTCAAAGCCATCGATGAGGTATTGAAAACCGTCGGTAGAATCGATATCTTTTTTGCCAATGCCGGCATCCAGCACCGTGAACTTCTTTTGTCATTTCCCCTGCGGGAATTCGAACGTGTGATATTTGCGAATCTGACCTCGCAGTGGGCGCTGGGGCGGCACATTGCCCAAGGCATGGCAAGTCATGGTTATGGCCGTATTGTCTTCACCGGTTCGGTGACAGCGCTGCTGGGGCGGCAGGGTGTTACGGCCTACACAGCCGCCAAGGCCGCCCTGCACGGCCTGGTCAGGCAGTGGGCGGCCGAGTTGTCGGAGTCGGGCATTACCGTCAATGCTATTGCACCGGGCTACATCAAAACGGAGCTCACCAAGAACCTTTGGGATGACGCAAAGTTCACCGCTTGGCTGCAAGACCGGGTTCCGCAAAAAAGGTGGGGTGTGCCCGATGATCTGGCCTCCGCCCTGGTATTCATGGCCGCTCGCGAATCGGGGTTCGTAACCGGTCAGATCCTGGCTGTGGACGGCGGTATGTCGTCTACCATGTAGCCCGCTTCAAGATAAAGCTGCCGGTAGGCCTGTACGAGATCATCCAGCTTGAATGCGCGGTTCAACCCGCTGGGATTGGGCAGCACCCACGCCTTTGCGCCCGCGAAAGCGGCGGGCTGCGGCCCCCATTCGACCTTTCGCTGACCGGATATCGTCGAATAGGCGGCTTTGCCTAAAAAGGCGATGTGGCGCGGAGCGTACCGTTCAATTTTCTGCCCCAGTGCGGCCGAGGCGGCGAGGAATTCATGCCGGGATAGTTCGTCGGCGCGCACCGTAGGGCGTTCTACTGCCGTCGTCAGGCCGCAGCCATAGGTCAGCAGTGTGCGATCATTCTCGGCGCGTATCTGCTCCGGCGTGAATCCGGCCAGATGAATCACGCGCCAGAAGCGGTTGCTGCGGTTCGCGAAATGATGGCCGGCTGCCGCCGAGCCCAGGCCTGGATTGATGCCGCAAAAAACCACGGTCAGATCTTTTGCGATGATGTCTGGAAGCGTTTGCATTGGCGTGATGGTCACGCAATCCCGGTAACGACCAGTAAAGCCCGTTCCACCGCCCGCATTTTGTCCGCATCCAGGCGCCCGAAGGCCGCCCCGATTTTTGAGCGAGGCAGCGTGGCAACCTTGTCTACCATCACCTGGGAAATCACCTGTAGACCATTAAGCCTGTCGGCCTCGACGGTCACGCGAAACATGGCATCCCGTATTTCACTCGTTACCGGGCAAATCATCACACTATCCAACTCGTTAAGAAGGTCGGACTGGATGACTAGAGCAGGTCGGGGCTTGCCATAATTACCTTGCAATGACACTACAACGAAATCACCTCGATGGATCATTCCCAGCCCTTAATGTCGCTGGCTGCTGCCTCGGTGAAGGCAAGAACGTCAAGCTCGGCCGGGTCATTTTGCAAGGCACGGCACTGGCGTTTGATGCGGCTGGCAAAATCGGATGCACGAGTATCAGGAACCCATAGCTGAATTGGCCTCATGCCATTAGCACGCAATCGGGCACGATGTCGTGTCACTTTATCCGTTGATACATCGCTCATAAGGATTTCTTCCAAACCATAGAAAACATGGTTTCATGTTACCTTACGTGATACCTATAACGCAACTAATGCTTATTAGATATTAATGAACCGACGGTAGCTACCGTTCGAATTACTGGCCGCTACCGTGGGTGAGACGGTGGTATTGCGCGTTCCAGGGCGTTGGTGCCAAGGCCAATCATCGAGCGGAGGCCCCGCGCCGGGCAATCGCCGCGTTCATGGTCTTAATCGTGACGGTTTTCTTGGGTGCTCCAAACATGCCTTTGAGTTCTGTGACATCGCGTGTCGCCGCGACGAATTCATAGCGTCCTGGAGCCACCAGAACGAATTCGACGCGATCTCCTGCATCAACCTTCAGTTCGCGCCGAATATGGGCCGGGATGGTAATCTGGCCTTTGGATGTGAGTGTTGCAGCGGTCATGTCTAGCTCCATTTTCCTTACCACGAGGTAAGGAGTTGCCTGTGTCAAATTTATGCGCATACTTGGTGGACTCAGCCAGGATCGCTAATCCTGAACCACTACCGCCGGCTTACAACCAAGGAGGCGGAATTTCGCGCCACTGGCCGGGCAGCAGCCCATCGAGGCTCCACGGCCCGATCTGGATGCGCACCAAGCGCAAGGTGGGCAAATTCACCGCGGCAGTCATGCGCCGCACCTGGCGATTGCGCCCTTCGTAAATAATCAACTCCAGCCATTGGGTCGGTACACTCTTGCGAAAACGCACAGGAGGGTGGCGCTTCCATAATGGTGGCTCATCAAGCAAGCGGGCTTGGGCGGGCAGCGTGGGGCCGTCCTTGAGTTCGACGCCGGCACGCAGCTGTTGTAGCTGCTCCTCGGTTGGCTCGCCTTCCACCTGAACCCAATAGGTTTTTGCCATCCGGTATTTGGGTTGGGTGATGCGTGCCTGCAAACCGCCATCGTTGGTGAGCAGGACCAGGCCTTCGCTGTCGCGATCGAGCCGCCCGGCGGGATAGACATCGGGCACATCGACGAAATCCTTGAGCGTGGCCCGGCCCTGGTCGTCGTTGAACTGGGTCAGCACGTCGAAGGGCTTGTTCAGCACCAGCAAGCGGGGTTCGGCGGGGGGCGCTTTGGCAACGCGGCGCACAGCAGGTCTGCCAAGGCGAGGAGAGAGCGTTGAACGAGACGGGGACGGCATTCGGTAACCTTTGGTGAATAGGGGGTGAACCATCCCTGTAGATTCCGGTCTGACTGGATTTTGCAGAGAAAAATCCACAGTATGGGCCAGGTTTCGCGCCCAATCTCTGTTTCCATTTATGAACGATGGCCACCTATGTCTGGCCTAAGTGTAGCGGACCATACTTCGTGTTGATGGAAAACGGAATGGCGCAGCAGCCATAAAACGTGGAAATTAAATGGAGTCGATGTGAACAATTCAACTGTACGCGCCTTGAGCAAGGTTCCCGAGGTCACTTTGATTTTCTGGGTCATAAAAATTGCCGCCACCACGCTGGGTGAAACGGGCGGCGATTCGGTGACTATGTCGATGAATCTTGGGTACCTGGTCGGGACGGCGATCTTTGCGGTCATTTTCCTGGCTGCCGTGGCGGCTCAAATCAATGCAAAGGGCTTTCATCCGCTACTTTACTGGGTCACGATTATTGCAACGACAACTGTGGGAACCACGTTGGCCGATTTTGCGGACCGTTCCCTTGGAATTGGCTATGCCGGCGGGTCGTCCTTGTTGTTTATCCTGCTGATAGCGTCACTATTCATCTGGCATCGTTCGCTTGGTACGGTGTCGGTCGATACCGTCAGTTCTCCAAAAGCAGAGATGTTCTATTGGGTGACAGTCATGTTTTCTCAGACCCTGGGGACTGCGTTAGGTGACTGGACCGCCACCACGGCCGGGCTCGGCTACGGAGGCGGCGCCGTGGTATTTAGCGCGTTGCTGGCACTGGTGGCCGTGGCGTACTACCGAACAAAGATATCTCGTACTGCTCTGTTCTGGGCGGCGTTTATTCTTACGCGCCCACTGGGAGCGGTAGTTGGCGATTTTCTTGACAAGCCGCTTAATGCCGGGGGGCTGGCGTTGAGCCGCTATTCCGCTTCGGCTGCCCTGTTTGCATTTATGTTGACTTGCATTTTGTTTTTCAAGCAAAGGGCGGCAGAAAAGGCTCATTGACGTGCCGCGCCAATTGCCGATTTACTCAAGGTCCGCGAGCCAAATGGTTGCCGCTGAATAAATCCCGATCCTGGATTTCTGCCGTTTCAGCCCGCTTCGTCCTCGCGTATCATGGCGGCGGCCTTTTCGCCGATCAGGATGGCGGGCGCGTTGGTGTTGGGGGACACGAGCGACGGCATGATCGAAATGTCGGCCACACGCAGGTTTCGTACGCCTCGCACCCGAAGCCGATCATCCACGACAGCCTGTGGATCCACGCCCATCCTGCACGTGCCGATCGCATGCCAGGCCGTCTGCCCGGTTTGGCGTATGTATTCGATTAGATCGTCATCGGCGACGACTTCCGGGCCTGGCCTGGTTTCGCGCTTGATGAACGGCGCAAGGGACGGGCTGGCAGCAATCTTGCGCATGAGCTTGACGGCGCGCTTGTAGGTTTCGACATCGCCCGGATGGGTCAGGTAATTCACTTTCATGGCTGGGTGGGTCAGGGGATCAGCCTCTTTCATGTGGACACTGCCGCGCGATTCAGGCCGGATCTTGAATGTCCCAATCGAAAACCCCGAAAACGGATCGATACCTGCCGCCTTGCTGCGTGCCAGCCGGTCCTTGCCGCTGATCAGCGCAAGCTGGATTTTCAGATCAGGGCTTTCCAGGGAAGGATCGGAACGTGCCAGGGCATGAACCGTAGAGGAGGTGCCGCTTAGCAGCCCCCTGCGCGTGACGAAATATTTGACGCCCTCCCAGAAGCGCCACACGCGGCTCGTCATGATGTCGTTGATCGTGATCGGCTGGGTGCATTCATAGCTGAAGCGGAATTGCAGATGCTCGCTGAGGTTCTCCCCCACCTTCGGGTTCGCTGCGACGACGGGAATGCCGAATTTTGCCAATAGCGCGGGGTCTCCGACTCCGGACAATTCCAGCAGATGCGGAGATTTGATGGTGCCGCAGGACAGCACCACCTCGCGACGCGCTCTGGCCTGCTTTTTCTGCCCGCCTTGGACGTATTCGACGCCAACCGCCCGCGTTCCGTTAAACAGTACGCGGGTTGCGGTCGAATTTGTCAATATAGTTAGGTTCGGACGCGACGATGCGGGCCGCAGGTAGGCCGTCGCAGCGCTGCAGCGCCAGCCGTTTCGAATACTTTGCTGTAGATAGCCCACGCCTTCGAACTTGCGGCCGTTGTAATCGTCGTTCTCGGGAATGCCGGCCTCTATACAGGCCTTGCGATACGCCTCGGAAAGCGGATCGGGATCCCAGATGCCGCGGTTGATGATTTTCATGGGGCCGCCGCGGCCGCGGACTGTCGGATCGCCAGGGGGGTAATCCTCCAGCTTTTTGTAAAAAGGCAGTACGTCTTCGAAGGCCCATCCGCGGTTACCTTGGGCCCGCCAACGGTCGAATTCTTCGGGCTCCCCGCGTACCCAGGCCAGGCCGTTCACCGAGCCCGATCCACCCAGTACCTTGCCGCGCAGCTGCGAAATCGTCTTGCCGTGCAGTTGTTCTTCCGGCTCGGTGAAGAAGGGCCAAATCAGTTTCTGATTGGGTAGGATCTTGCCCACGCCCAGTGGTATGTGTATCCAGAGATTCCGGGTGTCCGTCGAACCCGCTTCGATAATCAGGACGCGGCAATCCGGTCGTTCGGACAGGCGCGTGGCGAGCACGCAGCCGGAAGATCCGGCACCCACAACGATGTAATCAAATTCCGTAGTATTCATGTGCGAGGGTGTGCGTAAGTTGGGGAATGGCCTGGGCCCGCGCTGACCACGAACCGCAAGACCGCTGGAATCATGATCGTCATGCGCTGTGCAGCGGTTCGGCATCGAGTCGCACGATGCCGTCCACACCGGGCACCGCCAGGGGAAACCGCCGCAGAACCAGGGGATCGTGGCCTGGAATGATGAGGTTCTCCGCGCTGGCCAGTTCCCTGAGCCGCGCATAGGCTTCCAGGCTGTCCGGTACATTGGTCAGGAAGGGGAATGGCCGTCCCTGCTCCATGTTGGCGTAATAGTGGGCGACGTCGGAAGCCAGCACCATGTAGCCGCGCCGCGTATAGACGCGGACACATTGAATGCCGTCGGTATGGCCGCCCATGTGGTGCACGGAAATACCGGGTGCGATTTCGCGCGCGCCGTCGTGAAAGCGCACCCGCCCCGCGAATACGCGGCGCACCATCTGGACCACGTCTCCCTCCTCATAAGGAAGCCGCATGCAGCAATGACACATCGCCCTGCCCGTGGCGTAGGCCATTTCACGGTCCTGCAGATGAAAGGTCGCGTTCGGGAACAGATGATGATTTCCGGCATGGTCGTGATGCAGGTGCGTCACGATGACGTCGCGGACTTTCTCGTGGCTGATGCCGAGGGTCTGCAAGGCGCTTTCGGGCGCAAGAAGGAATTCCCGTCCCCTTTTCTTTGCCATCGCCTGGTCAAAGCCGGTATCCACGATATACACAATATCAGGCCCCTTGATGGCCCAGAGGAAATAATCCATGGGCATGGGGCCGTCGTCCGCATCGCCGCCAAGAAAATTCTGGCTCGCCCGTCGCTCGTGATGCGCATAGCGAATTGCGTAGACCTCGTATGGGTGCATCTTGATCTCCACCTTCGTAATTCATCTAATGATGAAACGAATGATCATCCCGCGCGGCGAAGGGGCGCAAAGTATATCTGTTATTTGCTTGGTTTCAGGGCCGGCTACTTGCCAATGCTCGGGTGTGGTGGCAGATTAGATAACATTGCGGGTCTGCGCATCGGCAAGACATTCGAAGAACCCGGCACCTCTTGGCAAGGCAGCCTTGGCGCAACAACAAAGGACTGCCGTCAACGGCAGCAAGAATCACTACATGAACACTCAAGGATGGAGGCAACATGAGAGTAGGGAGTCATCAGGAAGAGGCAAATAGCCGGCACGAGGCGCACGTGTGCATCCGCGATCTGGAGCATCGTTTTCCCTCCGGTTTGACGGCTGTGAATGATGTGAGCCTGAACGTCGGGGTCGGCGAACTGGTGGTCATCGTCGGGCCGAGCGGCTGTGGCAAGACGACCATACTCAATGTGGTTGCCGGCCTGCTGCCCATTCAGAAAGGCGATGTTCTGATCAAAGGAAGTGTGCCGCTGGCGGGCCGCAAGGATACCGCCTACATGTTTGCCCAGGACGCGCTGCTGCCCTGGCGCACAGTCATGGAGAACGTCGTCTTCGGCGTCGAGGTGCGCGTGGGCAAAAGCAGCATCGATTCGAAAACCAGGGACAAGGCGCGCACCATCATCGCCAACGTTGGGTTGAAGGGGTTCGAGGATGCCTATCCGCGCCAGCTTTCGCATGGCATGCGGCAACGCGTGGCGTTGGCTCGAACCTTCATGATGGACAGCCCGTTGCTGCTCATGGACGAACCGTTCGGCGCCCTGGATGCCCACACCAAACTGACGCTCGAACAGGAACTGCTGCGTTTGTGGGAACAGAGCCGCCGCACAGTCCTTTTCATTACCCACGATCTTGCGGAGGCCATTTTCCTGGCCGACCGCATACTGGTGTGTTCCGCGCGGCCCGGCCATATCGTATCCGAGATCGAAGTTCCCTTTCCGCGCCCGCGCGACCTCAACGCGTTGCAGCAGTGCGAGGAGTACCACCGGCTTTATCAACGCATATGGGTCGATCTCTCCAAGGAAATGGTGAAGCAAGTATGAATGACTCTCTTTCACTGAGCCGGGCTGAATCCCCGCCATCGCCCGCAAAGAAGAAATGCTGCAGGACATTGGGACTCTACGTGGGGCGACTGTGCATTGGCCTCGGGTTTTGCGCACTCTGGTGGGCGCTGGTGTATTTTGGCGTCATTCCGAGGTTTTTCGTCAGCACGCCAGACGCCGTGGTCCGCTATCTGTGGGACAACCTGGGCGGAGAACTGGTGCCCAACGGCCTGGATACCCTGTCCGCCATGCTGATCGCATTTGCCCTGTCGGGCATCACCGGCATCATGGGCGGCTTGCTCCTGGTGGAAGTTCCGCTGCTGCGACGCTTGATCGACCCCTACCTCACGGGGCTCAACAGCATGCCGCGAATCGCGCTCGCACCCATCTTCATCCTGTGGTTCGGCATCGGCATAGGCTCCAAAGTGGCGCTGGCGTTCTCGCTGGGTTTTTTCATCGTGCTCAACAGCACAATCGCCGGCGTGAGGAACATCGACCCGGTCCTCATGCGCCTGAGTCATACGCTGGGTTGTTCGGGCATACAGCGGTTCTGGAAGATCACGCTTCCCTGGGCTGTGCCCAGTGTGTTCGCGGGGCTGAAACTCGCGCTGATCTATTCCTTTCTGGGTGTGGTCACGAGCGAAATGATCGCCTCGCGCTCGGGCCTGGGTTATCTGGTCATGTATTACTCCGGCATCTTCCGGATGGATGCAATTCTGGGGATTCTGTTCATCATGGCCCTGGCTGCAATCGCGATCACCATGATCGCGGATGCGATAGAAGCAAAACTGGTGGGCAACTGGACCGAACCCCTGACGCGCACCGGCGTTTAACTGAAATCACACCAACCAGGAGACACTACAAACATGGCTCATGCTCTCAAAACCAAGGCCACCTTCACGGTGGCGGCCCTTGCACTGTCGTCGCTCAGCGTTGCAACGCACGCCAAGGAAATCAAGATCGGTTATTACGCTGGCGCAGTGATGACGATACCCAGCTGGATCGCCGTAGCCAAAGGGTTCTATGCCGACCAGGGCCTGGAACCCACGCTGATACCTGTTGCCAGCGGCCCGCTGATGTCATCCAATACCGCCAGCGGTGCGATCGACATCGGCTACAACTCGCCCAGCAATGTAGGCCTTACTCGGGAACAGGGTTTCAACCAATCCATCGTGCTGGGCAACATGATCATGCCTATCGTGATCCTGGCGCGCTCTGGCGTGAAAACACCGCATCTAGGCAAGTATCCGGACATTTTCCGGGATATGAAGGGGCTGAATATCGGATCCTACGGGCGTGGCTCCGATATCGAAAACATCATGCGCGTGATGGTGTCCGATGCCGGCCTCAACCCGGGCAAGGACGTGACCTGGATTGGCGTGGGCCCTCCGCCCACAGGTCTGCCCGCTTTGCAGACCGGCCGTGTCGATGTCTATGGAACCACGATGCCGGCTTCCGAAGTAGCCGTCGCCGCCGGTTATGGCAAAATCATCGTGGACATGCGTAAGGGCGAGGGGCCTGGCGACTTCCGCAACTCCGTATACAGCATCCTGCTTGCTTCGAGCAGCCGGCTGCAGAAAGAGCCGGAACTGTTCAAGAAAGTGATCGAAGCCCACAAACGCGCCTTCTGCTGGCTGAAAGATCCCAAGAATCTGATCGAGGCCGAGAAGATCATCAAGTCCAAAATGCCCGTCGCCGGGTTGTCGGACAAGCAATACAGTGACTTGGTGAAAAACGCGATCGGTCTCGTGACCGTGAAGTACCCGGCTTCAGGATTGCAGGGCTGGAACAATGTCATGGTCAAGGGCGGCATTCTGAAGCAGCCCATTCCCGACAGCGTGGTCTGGGATCAGGCACCCAAGGAGGACCCGTCATGTAGCTGAGTTCTCCCTGCCGGGAATAGTCTATTTTCCTATAGGCCGTGTACACTGGCAGGCCGAACCCGCATCGCCTTGTCCCGATCATGTTCAAGTCATCCACCGCGAACTACCTGAATCTGGAACACTTGTTCTGGTTTACCCGGATCGTGGAGGCGGGGGGCCTGCATCGGGCCAGCACCGCGTTCGTTGTCCCATTGAACATCCTGGAGCAGCGGGTACGAGATCTGGGCCGCGAGCTCGGCGTGGAATTGTTCACGATCAAAGGCAGCACCGAGGTTCTTACCGAGGCCGGCACGCGACTCTACGAGCATGCGGTCGATCTGCTGTCTCGAACCCGTACGGCGTGCAACCAGGTCGAGCGGGTTGCACGCAACCCTGCGGAAATGGCCATCGTCGGCCTTCCCCCTACGCTGGCCCTCTCGCTGACGGCTGCCATGTCGCGCGAATTCCGCAAGGCGCTGCCAACCGCCAAGCTGCGATTCGTTGAAGGCATGAGCGGGTATATTCGCGAATGGCTGGCTACCGGGCGGATCGATGTCGGGGTGTTGTACGACTCGCCCAACGTGCTGGGAGAAAAGCTCTGGAAGGAGGCGCTCTATGTTATAGGCGACCCCTCCCTGTTGCCCGAAAACGGCGACTTTCCGTTTACCGGGCTCGGCTCGCTGCCGCTGATCCTGCCCAGCCCGGCGCACGGCCTGCGCCTGCTCATCAATCGCTATGCCGAACAGCACTCGATGAAGCTGAACGTCATCCTGGAGGCGAGCAGCCTCAACATGACGCTGGATCTTGTCGCGCAAAAGCTTGGTTGCACCATACTGCCCCACACCGTTCTGTGCGATACGCATCCGGTCTACGCGGGCCTAAGATGCCGGATGCTGACGAATCCGTCCATTTACCGCGGCATCGTGCTCGCCACGTCCACCAACAAACCTGTATCGCCCGCTATACGCGCCCTGCTCCAGGTGGCACGCGCGGAAATCCGCCGACTGAATTCGGCAAACCAGCTTTTGTGCTGATTGCTGTTCAGCCGGCGGGCTTCACAACGCCGGCCGGGTGCCGCTACCGCATCAATCCGGAGCAAATGGGTTCGGGTCGGTAATCTGCCGGTAGTCAAAGAACACGCGCCGCCATCTCGTTACCTCCATCGTTTCGTACAGGCCGGCCGGAACGAAAGGATCCGCATTCGCAAAAAGCTCGGCCTCTGCCCTGTCTGCAACATTGACGATCAGCAGGCCGCCCTGGACATGCTGGTTCCGGTCGTCGACCTTGCCGCCGGCCGCAAGAATAATATGCTCGTTGTCTTTGAGCCAGGCAATGCGTCGAGCCCGAAGTTCGTCGCGCTTATGTTCCAGCCCGGGTTTGTCGTTGGCGATGATCAGGAAATACAAGGTGCGTCTCCTCAGGATTTTGCGGCCCGGTGCTTGAACGAATCGCTGCGGAAACTCACGATGGAATCGGGGTCAACCTTGACATGGACAATGGAAGGCAGACCCGATTTCAGGGCTTCACGCACGGCGTCTGCGGTTTCGCCCGGCTCGGTAGTGCGCACACCGAAACCGCCGCAACTGCGGGCGAATTCATCATAGGGTGGACTGGTGATATCGGCGCCGATATAGCGCTTGCCATAGAAATCGCGCTGATAGGCTTTTTCCGCGCCCCAACAACCGTTATCCATGACCACGGTAACCGTCGGGATGTCATGCTGTATCGCGGTGGTGAACTCGGTCATGCCGATGCCGAATCCACCATCGCCCATCAAGGAAACCACCGGACGGTCGGGCGCGGCCAGCTTTGCCCCGATGCCGGCGGCAAAAGACATTCCCACAAGCCCGAAATCCAGCGGGGTGATTAGCGAAGGCGGCTCGAAATAACTGAGCTGGTCCGTGGCCTGCATACACAGCGTTCCCGCATCCAGCGTAATGATTGCATCGCGCGGCATCACCGATCGCAGCTCCGCAAACACCTGTGCGGGATTCAGGGGGGTGTTCTTGCTGGCGCCTAGTTCGGCGCGCTTGTCCAGCAAGGCCTTGCGGTCTTTCAAAAAGCGTTCGTTGCGGGCGCGCCACGGCGCCTGTGATGCATCGAACCCTTCGAGTGCCTTCAGCAGGGCGGCGGTCGCCAGGCCGGCGTCTGCGACCACCCCCAGCTCGATGGGATAGTAGCGCCCCACGGCCAGTGGATCGATATCTATATGCACGATCTTCGCGGATGGGCTGAAGTTCTCTTCGAAGAAAGTCGTGTTGAAGCCTAGGCGGGTGCCGATGGCCAGAATCAGGTCTGCGTCGTGCGCCAGGCCGCTGGCCACCGCATTGCCGCGCGGCCCTGCCTGCCCCGCGAACAAGGGGTGGTCATTGGGTACGACGTCTGTGTTGCCGGCCGAAGCCGCAACCGGTATGCCGGTCTTTTCGGACAGCGCGACCAGGTCGGCGCTGGCTCTTGCCGCCTTGATCCCGCCGCCCGAAATGATGAGCGGCGCGTTCGCCTTGCGGATGAGCTGCACGATCTGATCGATCTGTGCGGGGGCGGGCGTGCCCAGATGTATGTTTGGACGCGGATCCCACATCTTCTGCGGCGTCTCCACGGACTGCGCGAATAGATCGCGTGGAATGTTCAGGACCACGGGGCCCTTGCGACCGAGCGATGCATAGCGGAAAGCCTCGCGCACGAATTCCGGAATACGGTCGACCTTGGGCACGTTCCAGGTTCGCTTTGTAATGGGGGAGAACAGTCCATGCTGGTCAAACTCCTGCAAGGTGTCCCGGCCTATGTGCGAACTGGAAACCAGGCCTGTAATGGCGACGACCGGCGAAAACGCCAGGCTTGCCTGTATCAGGCCCGTGACGAGATTCGATGAACCCGGTCCCGCCTGGCCTGCCAGTATCACGCCCGGTTGGCCCGAAATCCGGCCATAGCCGTCTGCCATATGTGTTCCGGAACGTTCGTCCCGCACTCCGATATAGCGGATGGTAGGATGCTCAAAGAGCGCATCGTAGACTTCCATCGTCGAAGAACCGAGAAGCCCGAATACATGCCGGACTCCCGCCTCTTCGAGCGCCGCAACGAGCGCCTCTCCACCTGTATTCATTGCCATGCTTTATTCTCCAATTAAAATGCCTATGGGAAGATTACAGAAAGAGCTTATCGTCAATGGCTTGCCGTATCAGGCCATATCAGTTATACATTGAACAGAACGACAGGACGGACAATGATGACAACCGCAGACGCTCCCGGCTTCGAGACAGTGGATCTGCAATCGCTCGAATACTTCGTATACATCAGCGAGCTTGGGAGCTTTTCCAAAGCGTCCTCAATCGTCAATATTTCCCAGCCCACCCTCAGCCGCCATATCCAGCAGTTGGAACAGCAACTGGGCACGCGGTTGTTCGGGCGGACCGGGCGCGGCGTCGTGTTGACCGAAGCCGGCGATACCCTGTTGCGGCACAGCAGGACCATATTGCGCCAAGCGAAACAGGCATACGCGGAGGTTTCCGATATTGGCGATAGCCCCTCCGGAACGGTGATTCTCGGACTCGCGCCGATCGCCACGAAAATATTGGGCGCGCCCGTGGCCCGGCAATTTTTGCGTGCGGCTCCCGCCGCCCGCCTGCAGATCGAGGAGTATTTCACCGGCTTTGTCCAGGAGTGGCTGAGCAAGGGCCGCATCGACATCGGCATTTTCTATGACGATGGAATGAATACCTCTCCCGAAGGCGAAATCCTCTGGGAAGAAAAATACGTGCTCATTGGCAGGCGCGATGTGAGCTGGGCGGACAGGCCCTCCATCAGGTTCGCCGACCTGACGAGCATACCTCTGGTTCTTCCGAGCGGCCCGCACGGCTTGCGCACCCAGATCGACCGGACTACCATTTCGACCGGCACATCGCTGAACATCGTCCACGAGGTCGACGGGCTGAATGCAATCCTCAAACTGGTGCACGAGGGTATCGGCTCCACAATACTTACGCCTCCCGCCCTGAGCAACTTCAATCATCTCGAGGACATCATCGCGCGGCCTATCATCGAGCCCGGTATATCTTCGACGGTCGTCGCCGTGCCGTGCTCCACCCGCCCCATGACGAACGCAGGCCGGCGACTGCTGCGCATCATACGCGACGAAGCGTGGCGGATACGATCCGCCGACAAGATCAACGATCTACCGCTCGACACGCCGCACAGCTACTAGCGCGGCCTGCGGATCACTACCTGGCCGCACACAGCAAGCTGCTGATTTTCCTGACCTCGTGTTCCTCCAAGGCATTGATCGCGCCGACGATCGCGGGACCGGGCACGTCCATTCCTGCGACGTTGCCGAGAAATTTCTCTTCCAGTGCCGACTGCGACAGCGGGTTGGCGGGTGTGCCCAGATTCTGGTCCATCCGCTCTTCGAGCGTATCGCCATTCTTCAAATGCGCGTATAGCCATCCCGGGAAATACTCAGGGAACGTGGTTTCCCCGGGTGCGGCCGCCCGATATTCCACTTTCGCAGCAAGGCCGAGCACGTCTTTGCGCGCAATGCTTTCTTGGGTGAACGTGTCGTGGCTCACCTTGCCGTCGATCAGGCCGGCCGCCACCATGAACGGCAGGCTGAACTTGGCGGCGTAGGGCGACGTTGGCGAGCGCTTGATATCCTTGGGTTCGCACACCATGGGTATTTCCAGTTCGGGCACCACGCATTCGATCCGCGCGATGTCGTCCGCTTTTACGCCTTGCTCGAACAGCCTGGCTGCGCAGTCGATGAAGGCGTGCGCAAAGTGGCAGCACGAATAGGGTTTGATCGAGATCAGCGCGGTTTCCCAGCGCAGGCCGAGCCCGCCGGTCAGTTGCGCGATATCCGATTGACGGATGTCGCCGTAGGCATTTAAGAACCCGAGCCGACCTTCGAAGATGCTGGCGGGGCCGGTCATGCCTGCGCGAGCCAGATAGGCCGCGGCAATGCCGGCGTGCGCCGCCCAGCCGGTGTGCAGGATTTTGGAAGCGGACCCGTCGGTCTGGTATTCGTTGATTCCCGACGCCTGGCTGCCGGCGAGCGAGATGGCGCACTGCAGTTGGCGCGGCGACAGCCCGAGCAGTTTGCCGGCGGCCGCCGCCGCTCCGAAAACGCCCGCCGTCGACGATGTATGGTACCCGCGGTGATGCATCGTGCCCTTTGCGGCCAGTCCGACGCGGGCGGCTACCTCCCAACCGGCCACGAACGCGGTGATCAGGTCGCTGCCCGACAGATTGAGTTCATCGGCCATGGCGAGGACGGTCGGCGCCAGGATGGCGCTGCCATGGACGATGCCTGCCGTATGGGTGTCGTCGAAATCCAGCACGTGGCAGGCAATGCCGTTGGCCAGCGCCGCGTAGGGCGCGGCTAGCGATACGGAGGTACCCCACACTGTCGTGCGGCCGGCCGAGCCGGGGATGGCGAGGATTCCGTCCAGGGCTTTGCGCGGCATTTCCTGCTCCGAGCCGCGCAGACCGACGCCGATGGTGTCCAGAAGGTGGCGCCGCGCCGCATTGATGACTTGCATGTTGAGCTGCTCGAAGCGCAAATCATCCACGAAGCGGGCCAATGTCTGTGCCGGCGTGCTTTCGGCCGCCGCGAACGGTGGTGCGTGATCGTCGTGATTGGGAGCGCCTTTGGCGCCATGTTGAGGCTTCGCCTCGTTTTGCCGGCCCTGGCGAGCGGGGCTGGCGCTTTGGCCTGTGGTCATCTTGCTCTCCGTTTGGATTGAATCCTTTCTTGACGACAGCCCGCGATCTGATGACCGCAGGCCCATGAGTTCCTGATGCGATTCTGACCCGGGAGAGCGCAATCCGCTGCGAATAACAGATATGTTTTGCATCCATGCCGATAGTAAATAATGATTGGCTCACCAGCATCCGTTTTTTCTTTCCCCACACTTCATCTCCATACGTAGGGGCCGACACAGTCGAAGGAGTCGAATTGGACTTGAAAATTAAAGGTTGTCGCGCGCTCGTCACTGGCGCGAGCGCAGGTATCGGCGCCGGCATTGCCGAGGTGCTGGCCGGCGAGGGGGTGCATTTAGTTCTTGCCGCACGCAATATGGAGCGGCTGCAGCGAGTCGCGGACGTGATTGCATCGCGGTGTCACGCCGCCCCGTATCTGCTGCGGGCCGATCTTGCGAATGAACAGGAGACGGCGCGCCTGGCCGGCACTGCGTGCGAGGTGCTCGGTGGAATAGACATACTCGTGAATTGCGCTGGCGGGTCGCGTCCCTTCAGGGGCGACGCCAGCGAAAACGAGTGGGCCGAAGCCATCACACTGAACTTCACTGCCATGCGCCGACTGGCGCTCGCGGTGCTGCCCGGCATGGTGGAGCGCAGGTATGGGCGCATCATCAATTTGTCGGGGTCCATGGAGCCGCGTGGCGTGAATGGCGCGAACGTGGCCAAGGGGGCTCTGCACTTGTGGTCGAAGGGATTGTCGTGCGAGGTGGCCAGGGACGGTGTAACCATTAATTGCGTTGCACCTGGCCGCATTGAGAGCGACCAGGTGCGCAACAGCTTGCACCCTACACAGGAATCTCGCGATGCCTTCATTCGGCAGCATATACCTGCCGGCAAATTCGGCGATCCCCAGGACGTGGGCCACCTGGTGGCCTTTCTGTGCTCCCCGCTGGCTTGCTATATCACGGGTGCCGTCATTCCCGTCGATGGCGGGATGCATTATTTCGCTCATTAGTGAGGGGTTATCCCATTGAAGTGTCACGGATGGCCCAAAGGAAGATAAACTGGCGTCTTCTTGCGCGGCCTCGACGCGCGTCATTCCAGCCAGGCGGATGATTTGACTGAATTCCAGATTGCGCTGCTAGCGTTCACCGTGTTTGTCGCGGCTGTCACCCAGGGCACCACCAGTATGGGATTCGCGTTGATTTCCGCGCCGGTGGTTGCGTTGATCGATCCCGGTTTGCTGCCGGTCTGGCTGCTGATCATGATGGTGCCTTTGAACCTTTATGTGGTGCTGCGCGAACGGTTCGCCATCGATTACTACGCCACGCAATGGATTTCGCTGGGGCGCATCGCGGGCACATTTGGCGGCGTATGGATTCTTGTCGCGATCCCCCTGTCCTGGCTAAGCGCGCTGATCGGCGTCGCCATTATTCTTGCGTCGCTCGCATCTTTCCTGATTCCCGTCTTCAACCCCGGCAAAAAGGCACTGACAGTTGCCGGGGTCATTACCGGGGTCGTGGAAACGGCAACGGGCATTGGCGGGCCGCCTTTGGCCATTGTTTGCCAGCACATGCCGGTCGCCACTTTGCGTGCGACGGCGGCGCTGTGTTTCCTGATTGGGCAAATCGTGTCGCTGGCCGTTCTGGCGTTAAGCGGCCACACAAGCTTGCATCAATTTACGGCGGCGCTGGCCATGATGCCGGCATTGCTGGCAGGGATGTGGGTCAGCCACCTAATCCATCATCGCGTTAACGCAAGAGTCCTGCGCAAGGCAGTGCTGATCTTTGCGCTGATATCGGGCGCTATTATTTTGCTGCGCGCTTAGGCGCGGCCCACTGGAGTATTTGGAATGAACGAGCCAGTACTGGTTGTAGGAGCGGGTCCTGTGGGTCTGACGATGGCGCTGGCACTCAAGCACCGGGGTGTCGAGGTGCGGATCGTCGACAAGGCGGCGGCGCGAACCGACAAGTCCAAAGCGCTGGTGCTTTGGCCGCGCACACTGGAAATGCTGGATATGCAAGGTTGCGTACAACCCTTTGTGAATGCCGGTACGAAGGCCGTGGGCGCACGCATTCTCGCTCAAAAAAATGTCTTGGTGCATATTCGGCTGGATACGGTTCGCGGCGCTTATCCCTATGCACTGATGATCCCGCAAAGCGACACCGAGCGTTTGCTGGAAGAACAACTGGCGCTGATCGGCGTTCACGTAGAGCGGCGCGTTGAACTCGTCTCGTTCGTCGATAACGGCGATGACATCACAGCGGTTCTGCGCCATGCCGATGGGCACGACGAAACGGTCACTTCCCCTTATCTCGCTGGCTGCGACGGCGCACATAGTACCACCCGGCATACGCTTGCCGCGCAGTTCGAGGGCGACACACTGCCCTCGGGCTGGATGCTGGCCGATGTGGAACTCGATGGCGAAATTTCGCAAGACGAGTTGACGATTTGCTGGACGCCCGATGGCGTTCTCCTCTTCGTCCCGATCAAGGGGACGCGGTTCCGCGTCATTGCCGATGTTGGCCTGACGCCTGCCGTCGATGCGTCGCCATTAACGCTGGAAGAAGTCCAAACGCTGCTTGACTTGCGAGGGCCGTCGGGCCTGCGGGCGCACGATCCGGTGTGGATGAGCCGCTTTCGTATCAATGAGCGCAAGGTCAGGGATTATCGCCAGGGGCGGGTGTTTCTCTGCGGCGATGCGGCGCATGTGCATAGTCCGGCAGGTGGACAGGGCATGAATACCGGGATGCAGGACGCTTTCAATCTGGCGTGGAAGCTTGCGATGGTTTGGCATGGCCAGGCGTCGCCGGCGCTGCTCGACAGTTATTCCCCCGAGCGCAGCGCTATAGGCGATCAGGTTCTGCGTAACGCCGGCAGATTGACCAAAGTGGCGATCTTGCGCAATCCGATCCTGCAGAAGATCCGCAATCTTGCCGTGGGTGTTTTGGGTCGCGTTCCGAAGGTGCGTCAGCGTATGGTGGATCAGTTGGCCGAGATGGATCTGCACTATCGCAATAGTTCATTGACAGTAACGCCTCAGGGGGCGGCGCGGCATCCGGCGCCGGGCGAGCGCGCACCCGATGTCCCTCTTGCCGCCGGGAGCGGCGGGGCGTCGCGGCTGCATGACGTACTCGCCACCGGGAAGTTCGCGGCGCTATCCGTTGCGGCGGCGGCTGTGAATGTGCCCGATGCCTTGCAATCCATCGCCACCGCTGCCGGCGCTGGCGCCGATCAATATTACGAGGCCGGCTACGTCTATCTGATTCGGCCGGATGCGTACGTGGCAATGAGCACGAAGAGCGACAATGCTGCTGCAATCATTTCAGCCCTGGAGCGGCTCGCGGCCGGCGCATAGATATCATTTAACGGGAATGAAATCATTATTGGCCGCTTGGCTAAAGAAAGCGCCGGCATTGCCGTTAACTTGACCGATAAGGCAGGGGTTACCTCTATCACTGCCGTCGCCCCGGTTCCTTTTGGTTGTGTCAAGGGGGGAAAAAGACCGTCGAAGGCCTGCCCCCCCACACGCCGGGACTGGGTCGACAACGCGGTGTCTTAACCTCCACCCCACTTTATAAAAGGGCCATTGGCGATGAAAAAAATCGGATTCCTCTCAAAAATAAAAATTCGCACCAGCCTGATCCTGGTGTTGGCCTTTTTCCTGATCGCGCTTTTGTTGGGCGCTGCGGTGGGCCTGTGGTCGATCTACACGGATAATCAAGTACTGCAGCGCCTGTCGCAGAACCAATCGGCGGATCTGACACTGAACCAGGCGGTGGTGCAGTACAAGAACGCTCAGGTCGCTCTGGGGCGGGCGTATGCGAGCTATATCGCCAATGGGGATGCCTCCAAATATGTCGCGGACAAGGCCGCCGGTGGTGATCGCGCGCAGTATGCCTCGGTGCTGGGGCTTGACACCAAGGGGCATATGGATGACGCCAAGCAGGCCATCCGCACGTCGACGGAGAGCTTTCAGTCTTACATGAAAATGATCCAGGCGGGGCGCGCTTCGGTTCACGACAAACTGGCCAACGCCTATGACACACTCATGAAGCAGGGGGTGGCCCCGCTGGTGGAGGATCTCGAGGCGGGAAAGCCCGCTGCCTTTGTCGATCACCTTTCAAAGGTCACCCGTCCGGCTGAGAACGCTTTTTCCCAGGCATTGGGATTCGTCCATGGGCGGGAGTGGAGCAGCATGAGCCAGATCCGGGAGAATCAAGCGACCTACTACCAGCGATTGATGCTTGGGGTTGGCATCTCCATGGCCATGTGTCTCCTGATGGCGGTGGTGGCGTACTTGTTCCTCGGGCGCGTGGTGCTGCGTCCGTTGCATACAGCCCGCTCGCATTTTGCACGGATTGCCAAGGGCGATCTGACCGATCGCATCGAGGTCTGGTCGAAAAATGAAATTGGGCTGCTCTTTGAAGAACTGCGGCGCATGCAGCAGTCGCTGGTGCACACGGTCTCGACGGTGCGCGAAGGGGTGAGTGAGATCACGCTCGGATCGCGCGAGATTTTCACCGGCAACACGGATTTAAGCAGCCGCACAGAGCAGCAGGCGGCTTCCTTGCAGGAAACCGCGGCCAGCATGGAGGAGCTCTCGAGCACCGTCAAGCAAAATACGGACAACGCAATGCAGGCCGATCAACTCGCCAAGAAGGCCTCTGAGGTCGCGCAGCGTGGCGGTGCGGCAGTAACCGGCGTTGAGGGATCCATGGAAAAAATTTCGGCCAGTGCGAACAAGATTTCCGAAATCGTGAGTGTGATCGATGGCATTGCGTTTCAGACCAATATCCTGGCGCTGAACGCGGCCGTGGAGGCCGCACGAGCGGGCGAGCAGGGCAGAGGCTTTGCGGTGGTTGCCGCCGAGGTTCGCTCGCTGGCGCAACGCAGCGCCCAGGCTGCCAAAGAAGTCAAAGTGCTGATCGAGGAGTCCATGACGTGTGTCAAGGCGGGCTCCGACCAAGTATATCAGGCGAGAGCGATCATGCAGGAGGTGGTCGAATCGGTAGCCGGCGTGACGACTATTATGAACGAGATCGCCTCAGCGTCGCGCGAGCAGTCCGAGGGTATTGGGCAGGTTAACCAGGCGGTTTCGCAAATGGATGCGGTGACGCAACAAAATGCCGCGCTGGTGCAAGAGGCGGCAGCCGCCTCCGGCTCACTTCGGGATCAGGCTGCGCGGCTGCACGAGGCGGTCGAGATTTTCAAGCTGAACGCCGCTCCTGTCCTGGAAGGGGATGGTCCTGGGGTGCGCGCCGAAGTGCCCGCGCAAGCCGCGGTGCCGGCACTAGAGCTTGCGCAAGTGGCGCCGCCGGCACCGCGCCAAAAAGCCGCAGCCTTGCGACCTGCCCTTGCGGCGGCTGGCGCGGCGGGAGACGAGTGGACGGAGTTCTAGGCTACCAGGACTGTTGCTCTTTAGGCGCGTTGAATCCAGGTGGGGGCTATCGAAGTGCCCAACCCGGCGCCGTAGCCTAGATAAATGTTCAGGCCGCCCAGCGGTTCCAGGTAACGGGCATTTTTCAAGCTACCCGCATCCACGGTTTTGAAACCTATGCTCTCGGCCAACTGGCTGGCGGTTTGCCGGGCGCGTTCGTTGTCGCTCGCCACAAACACCGTTACCTTCTGGCCGTTGCCAAAATCGGCGCCTTCAGCCAGGACTTGGGCAAACACCGTGTTGAAGGCCTTGACCACATTGGCCTGCGGTACGGCCTTGGCGATTTCTTCCGCTGCCGACGTGCTGTAGCCCAACGTCAAACCCATGAAGTCGGCGGTTAGCGGGTTGGTAATGTCAATCACGACCTTGTTGGTCAGGTCGCCCACCGATTGCAGTGCGCCGACGGCATCGCCGAAGCCAGTGGCGAGGACGACGACCTCGGCTTGGGCCGCAGCGTTGGCCGTCGCAACGGCTGTGGCGCCCGGATTGGCGGCTGCAACAGCCTGGGCCTTTTCAAGATTGCGGGCGGTCACGGCGACCTTGTGGCCGGCGCGGGTGAGTTGTTTGACGAAGGCTGAGCCCATGTTGCCGGCGCCGATAACGAGGATGTTCATGATGTCCCTTTACGTTGAGTTAAACCGCCTGTTGTCGGGCGGTGTTGCAAATTCGTATTGCACAGGACAAACTATATTAGCTCTTTAATTTGAGATAAATATCATAATCATAGATATATTGTTCCATAAATATGCATAATTAGTGCTGAATTTGCCATAAAGTCGGAAGGAACCGATTAATCGCCGCCTATGGATCAATGAGATACTGAATGGGTGCCATTAGCGCCCAGCAAATTCCTTATCACAACTATCGGCACGTATTTCGCATTCATTTGGCCAATGCGCAAAATGCCGCCTGCGCGGCGCGTACCAAAGAGGGGTGCAGCATGCCAAGCCGGGGTATTTGGCCATGCGGTGCGGTGGGCGGCACGGAGAACCACTCGGTGGTGTAGGGCAGGTCTATGGCCTGCCTCAGATTGAACTTTGTGTCGTAACTTAGCCCGGCCGCCTCGTAGGCGGCCGGATTGCGTTCACGCAGGATCGAAAATTCGCCGCGATACAGCGCCGTGGTTCGTTGGCTGGTGCCGTAGGCGACCTGCACATGAAAGTGGGAAGCGTCATCGTCGAAGACGGCCAGGACTAGAGCGGGCCGCGGTTTTGGTCGTGGATTGATGCGATCAGGAAAATGGCACCAGACAATTTCGCCGGCGCTCGGTTCCATCCACCAGGAGGGCGCCATGCGGATTTATACGTCGAACAGACGTGAACGCACCGAGTGTTTGCTGCCTTGCGGCACGTGTTTTTTGATTTGGCGAACCTGGACGGCGGTTAGCGGGCCGTCGTCAGCGTCATATTGGGGCAACACCTTGATGGCCAGTTCGTGTAGAGCCCGGTGGATGGCCTGGGTTTCGTCCACGCCCAACCGTTCGGCCAGGCGCTTGGCGGTTTCACGTGTGATGCCGGTTGCGCTGTCGACGGTGCGGTAGCGAAAGGCGATTTGATCGGATGTGGTGCGCATATTCGAACCCGTTCTCTATTTGATGGATATCTTTAAGATATCTAATATTTTCGAGCCAGTCAAGCGCAGTGCGGCAAAGTTGCCCATGGCTTCCAACTCCTCCAGCCTGGTGCGGCTTAATAATACAAACGCCCCGTGAAAATCCGCCAATGCGTTGACTTGATACACTCTCTCAACAAACAAATTCAATCAAGTTAAAAGCGTAAGAATGTCGCAATATCTTTTGTCGCTGTGCAGGCGCAGCGGACATATGTTTTGGGCCGTGGCCAAGGTGATGCTTCCGGTCATGCTGGGTGTCGAGATTGCCGAGCGCTGGGGGCTGATACAGGCGGCGGGGCGGGTTATTGCGCCTGGCATGGCATTGTTGAATCTCCCGCCCGAAGCCGGCCTGGTCTGGATTTCCAGTGTCTTTGTCGGGACTTACGGCGGCATTGCCACGTTGGTAGCGGTATCGTCGTCCATACATCTCAGTCTGGGCCAGCTTAACGCCTTGTGCGTCATGCTGCTGATCGCGCATTCGATTCCGGTCGAACAGGCCATTGTGCGGGCGGCCGGTGCCAGTTTTTCCGCCACGGCCGCACTGCGCTTGAGTGTGGCCCTGTTATATGGCGCTGCGGTTGCATGGCTTAGTCGACTGACCGGCTTGATGACCGAACCTGTTTCGTTGACATGGCTTCAGGGTTCGGGATCCGTTCGGGATGCGGCAACGGGCAGCTATTGGGCGTGGGTGCAGTCGACTGCCACAACAATGCTGATGCTGCTGGCCATTATTTTTGTACTGGCCTTGTTGCTCGATACGCTGGAGCGTCTTCGCATTACGCCGCGCATTACGGCTTTGCTTTCGCCCTTGCTTAGGCTGTCCGGGCTCGATTCACGGGTGACGCCGGTGACGACGGTGGGCGTGCTGCTTGGGTTGACTTATGGCGGCGCGCTGATTATCGAGGCAGCCAAAAAGCATCGGCTCGATGCGCGTGCACGGTTTTTGGCGTTGGCGTGGCTTTCGCTTTCCCATGGCCTGATCGAAGACACTATCGTGGTGCTGGCGCTTGGCGCCAATGTCTGGATAGTATTGGTGGGGCGCCTGGCCATAACCATGCTGATCGTGGCCTTGCTGGCAAAATTTACTTATCGCGATTTAATCCCCCGTTTCGCTCCTTAGCTGCGTGGGCTTTGCGGGTCCGGCGCCTGGTAGTATTTGAATGAACCCACGGCTGTTGCCAGCAGCAGCGCGTCGTCCAGCCATACCTCGGCGCGCGAGAAGTAAATACTGCGCCCTTTGCGCTCGACGCGGCCCTTGGCGATCAGCACGGCGCCCGCGCCGCTATCGATGAAATTGGTTGTCAGCGACAGGGTCACGCCGCGTAAAGGGAGTTCTCCGGGGGGTGAGTAAAGCCCGCAATAACCCGCTACAGAGTCGAGCAGGGTGCAAAGGACTCCGCCGTGAACCCGGTTGGTTCGATTCTCCAGCTTTGGCGTTACCGGCAGCCGCATTTCGGCGTAGCCCGGCGACCAGTCGGTGAGGGTGACTCCGAGCCATTCAAGAAAGGGGTTTTGGATGGGTAGCTGCGCCATGATTGATAGGTAGTCTTAGGGCTGAAAAGACTGTATCGTACTTGAAAGCACGGGTTCCACGGTATGAGAAACGCAATGAACGACGCCAAAAGACGAAAGGAACACAAGAGAAAACCGCCTCTTTATATTCGCTTTTATCTAGGCGGGATTGTGATTCTGGTCGTTGGCTTAATAAGCGCTGTCCTGACGTATGTGCTGGCGACAGACGATAAGGCCTATGAAATTGCGGGCGGCAAACAGTACAATTTTCAGGTGGAGCGCATAGGCGGAAAATTGGCGGTCTGGGCGGTTCATTTCAATCAATGGTTTGGTAGTTTGTGGCACGGAAAGCCGCTGGCGTTTACGCTGGCTTTTATTTCTATCGGAGCCGCCCTGGTGTGTTTTCTGATAGCCCGAAGTCTGTCTTTTAATATGTCGTTCAAACAAGATGATTCCTGATCCTCATGGACAAATTCTGATGAGGGCCGTCCAGGCCCCCGCATTCTCGCTCGATCAATTGCGTATCGTTCAACGGCCGGTTCCTGTGCCGCGGCGCGGCGAAATTTTGTTGCGCGTGAAGGCGGCAAGCCTTAATTATCGAGACCTGGCCATACTCGCGGGCACCTATCTCCCCAATTTACCTTTGCCTTTCACCCCTGCGTCTGACGCCTGCGGGGTTGTTGAGGCGGTCGGAGAAGGCGTGAGCAGGTTTGCGGTGGGGGATCGGGCGATCCCGTGCTATATCCAGGGCTGGCACGATGGCGCACTGACGTTCGAACAGCGTTCCGGGGGGACGTTGGGCGGTCCTTTGCCAGGCGTATTGCAGGAATATGTGGTGGTGCCTGCCGAAGATGCCGTCGCCGCGCCGGCGTACTTAAGCAATGAGGAAGCCAGCACGCTTCCCATCGCTGCGCTGACGGCATGGTCTTGCCTGATGGAGGGTGGAGTGAAAGCGGGCGATACCGTGCTTGTCCAGGGTACGGGGGGCGTGGCCTTGTTCGCCTTGCAATTTGCACTGGCCTGCGGCGCGCGCGTTGTCGCCCTGACCTCAAGCGATGCGAAGTCCAATGTACTCCGTCAAATGGGGGCCGATGCCGTCATTAATTATCGCCGGACGCCCGAATGGGCATCGGCGGTGCGTGAGGCCACCGAAGGCCGCGGCGTGGATATCGTGGTGGAAACCACGGGCACCAGCCTGGCCCAATCCCTTGCGGCCGTCGCCTTTGGCGGGTTTGTGGGCGTAATAGGCTTTGTCGGCGGATACGAAACCCCGCTTAATATTCGCCAGCTTATCGGGCCCATGGTTCGCATGCAGGGCATTGTCGTGGGTTCTCGAGCACGCCTTGAAGGCTTGATCCGCGCCATGTCCAGGCATAACATCAAGCCGGTTGTCGACTCTGTTTTTGCGCTCGACGATATCACCACGGCTTTTCATCATATAAAGAGCGGGGCGCATGTAGGGAAGGTTGTCATTACGCTATAAACCCAAGCGCACCCAGTCCACTGGAAACCCCATTATGCAACGCACCATTGAAACCATCCTTCCCTCCCAGCGCGTCATCGATGATGGCGATATGCGCTTGTGGCGCGCCTTGCCCCTGCCGGCCCGGACGTCGCTCGGGCCGTTCGTGTTCATTGATCATTACCGGCACCACAGCCGACGCGGCATCGGCGACTCGCCCCATCCTCATGCGGGCATCGAAGTCATCAGCTATCTGCTGGAGGGTGGAGTCGAGCATCGCGACAGCCTGGGCTTTAAAGATCGTCTGGAAGCGGGCGACGCCCAATGGATCCGTGCCGGACGCGGCATGCTGCACGCCGAACAGCCCAGCGGCGGGCGCCATGGCCTGCAACTCTGGACGAGCCTGCCGCCTGAGCAAAAACTCGCGGAGCCGGCGTACGCCTCGTTTCGCGCCGCGGACATTCCCGAGATCAAACGTGCAGGTGTGCAGGTTCGGGTGGTTGCGGGCAGGCTGGAAGGTGTGGAAGGCCCAATGAAAACCACCAGCCCGACTCTTTTCGCTCATGTACGACTGGACCCGGGAGCGAGTATTACGTTGCCGGTGGGTGACGTGGCGGAACTGGGCCTGTATGTGCTGGACGGCCGCCTCGATCGGGAGGGCGACTCCCCGCTTGGCCCAAGCGCCCTGGCGGTGCTGACATCGGGTGAGCAAATCACCTTGACGGCCACGAAGGACCAACGCGCCGATGTCGCCTTGCTGGGCGGTGCTCCGGTCCAGGGAGCCGTCCTGTTCGGCGGCCCGTTCGTTATGGATACACCCGAACGCCTGGCCCAAGCCAAGCGGGACTTTGCCAGCGGCAAAATGGGGCGGCTTGATGGCGTTCCGTTCTAATCCGGCGGTGTCTACATTAGCCCTTCGCAGTTTTTTAAATTTCACTTCGTAAACGGGAAACCATGCTCCGCGTCATCTCAGCCAATCTTAACGGAATCCGTTCCGCCGTCAACAAAGGCTTTCTTGAATGGCTTCCGAAGCAGGAAGCCGATTTTGTCTGCCTGCAGGAACTGAAGGCGCAGGCCGACAACATGTCCGACGGCATGCTGAACCTGCCGGGCTACGACAGTTATTTCCACTATGCTGAAAAAAAGGGCTATAGCGGCGTTGGCTTGTATGCCCGCCACAAGCCGCTGCGGGTGATCGAAGGCCTGGGCGTCCCCGAAATCGATGCCGAAGGCCGCTACCTGGAGCTGGTGTACGACAAGCTTTCGATCATTTCCCTGTACTTGCCGTCGGGTTCCAGTGGTGATCACCGCCAAGCGGCAAAGTACGTTTTCATGGAGCATTTTTTCGGGCATCTTGAAGAACTTGCTCGTTGCGGGCGGCAAGTCATCCTGTGCGGCGACTGGAACATCGCCCATAAGGAAATCGATCTGAAAAACTGGAAAGGCAATCTCAAAAACAGCGGGTTTCTGCCTGAAGAACGAGCGTGGCTCACACGCGTATTCGATGACATAGGCTGGGTAGACGTCTATCGCCATCTTTATCCCGACGCGACCAGCGAAGCGTATACGTGGTGGAGCAATCGCGGCCAGGCCCGCGCCAAAAATGTCGGCTGGCGTATCGATTATCAGATTGCAACCAAAGAGATTGCCGCCACGGCGAAAGCGGCTTCAATTTATAAGGAGGCCTGGTTTAGCGACCATGCGCCGCTGACGATAGATTACGGTTGGGAGCTTTAATTCGCGAGGCATGCCATGTCGAAACTTCGTGTCAATAGTTTTGCGGTTTCAATCGATGGTTACGGTGCCGGACCGAACCAGGATCTTCAACATCCGCTTGGTGTAAGAGGGCCTGAATTGATGGAATGGTTTTTCCACACTCGAGTATGGCGCCAGATGCACGGCGGGGAGGGTGGAGAGACCGGGGTCGATAACGGCATGGCAGAACAAGGCTTTGCTGGAATCGGTGCCTGGATTCTTGGACGCAACATGTTCGGCCCCGTGCGCGGCCCCTGGCCGGATGACAGCTGGAAAGGCTGGTGGGGTGATGAGCCGCCCTACCACACGCCGGTTTTTGTGCTGACGCATCACCCGCGGCCTGTGCTCGCCATGGCTGGCGGTACGGAATTCCATTTTGTCACAGGGGGCATTCATGCCGCTCTGAAGCTGGCTACCGCCGCAGCGAATGGCCGAGATGTTCGCCTTGGAGGAGGCGTATCCACCGTTCGGCAGTATTTGCGCGCCGGTTTGATTGACGAGCTGCATCTGGCCGTCAGGCCAGTCTTCCTCGGCTGCGGCGAATCTCTATGGGAGGGTATCGATATGCCGGCACTGGGCTATGAATGTGCGGACTCTGTCGTCGGAGAGCGTGCAACCCACGTCTTTTTGCGCAAACGGGCATGATCTTTACACCAAAGTACTATCAACTCCAGATAGATACTTAGTGTTAATTATTGCAAATATTTCCTATGAAAGATTACACTACAAAACCTTGGACTGCATAATTCGAAAAACATGTGGCAAGTGCCTGACAAACGCACTACTGCGATCTTCGGCTGCGGTACGAGCATGGGGAAACAGGAATGGATCGTGCGTACAGGCTGGTGTTCAACCAGGCACGCGGTGTATGGCAGGCGGTCAGTGAATTGGCGCGAGGATGGGGAAAGTCGGGCACGCGAGCGGGTCGGCGCGCGAAGGTGTCCGGCGCTGCGACAGGCGCACTGGCGGTTTGCGGCGTATTGATGCTTTGCGTCAGCCCGGCGTCGGCTCAAAGCCTGGGTGGCGACGGTGGCGTGCACGGCGACAGCCCGCCCATAAACGGAGGGGCGGGCGGCGTTGGATCTCCCTATGTGGGCGGTGGCGGTGGCGGTGGTGGCGGCACCAATGCCACCGGCGCAGGCGGCGGATCCGATACCGGCTTGGGCGGGACCGGCGGCAGCGGCAAGCATGCTCATGGCGGCGGTGCGGGCGGGGCGCCTGGGTTCGGTTCGCCCGGACAGGGGGGAGGCATTGGCGACAATGGCGCCAATGGTGGGGGGAAAGGCTGGGAACCGTCTCCCGGCAACTTCGGCCATGACGGAGGCAGCGGCGGAGGCGGAGGGGGCGGCAGCACCGGGATGGTCCAGGTATCCGGCCAGATTGTCAACTTGGCGGCTTTCACCAGTGTCCTTGGCGATGGCGGCGGCGGCGGCGGCGGTGGCGGGACCGGCGGCATTGGTTATTCAGCGGCCTGCTACCCCTTCGACTGTGCCTACCTGGTGGGACAGGGCGGTGGGGGCGGCGGCGGAGGTGGTGGGGGTGGCGGCGGTGCAGGTTTGGCGTTCGTCACTGGGCCCGGCTCCCAATTGCCCGCCGGCAGCATTGCCGTGAATTTCTGGAACGGCGTCGTGGTCAAGGGAGGAGCCGGCGGCACGGGTGGTAATGGCGGCCAGGGTGGCGACGGCAAAGTGGGGGCCAGCGACGCTGCGGCCTTGGGCAACAACGGCGGTGCGGGCGGCAATGGCGGCGAAGGCGGTGCTGCGGTCGATACGCAAGGCTACATCGCGACCTTGTATTTTGGCCAAAATACGGCCGTTTCCGGCGGCTCTGGCGGCTCGGGCGGCTCGGGCGGCAATGGTGGCAATACCGGCAACCCTGGCAACTCTGGCGCGGGCTGGCAAACGGGCAACGGCGGCAATGGCGGTCATGGCGGCGACGGCGGCGCGGGCGTATCTGGGGCCAATGGCACCCTCTATCTTGACTCCGGCGGCTCGATCCGCGGCGGCGCGGGTGGCGCGGGCGGGTACTTGGGCGGCTTCGGTTTCGTGGAGGGGAGCGGCGGCACCGTATCGGTTAATGGCAACAGCGGCAACGGAGGCAATGGCGGCTCCGGAATCCGGGTTTCTTCCGGAGGTACTACCCAAATCTCGGTTGTCGCCGGCGCGACCGTGTCCGGCGGCGATGCCGGTCCGGCGGGCCAGGATGATCCAAGCGCGCTCCCGGGCCAGGCCGGCAGCGGCATCGGTGGTTCGATCAGTAATTCCACCATCATCAATGCCGGCCTCATCGAGGGCGGTTTGAACGCCGACAATACGCGCGCGGCGGCCATCAACTGGCTCGGAACCGGCAATGTGCTGGAGCTGCGCAACGGCGCTCAACTGATCGGTTCGGTCACCGTGGGCAATAACGGCACCCTGGCGCTGGGCGGAAGCACCAACGGTGCCTTTGACCTGACGACGTTGAGCCCCCAATACCAGAATTTCGCCACACTGGCCAAGACCGGCACATCCACCTGGGCGGCCACCTCCCCCGTCGGCAGCTCATTCAATGGCCTGGTTCGTGTTGATTCGGGCACGCTCGCCTTCAGCGGCCCGGGTACATTTTCCAGCGCTTCGACCGAGGTTGACGCGGGTACGCTGAGTATCGATTCGCAAAGCACGCCCGGCGCCGCGTGGCGGACTGGGAGCATGACCGTGGGCAACCAGGGTTCCGGCACGCTTGAAGTGACAAACGGCGGCAGCTTGTTCGTGAATCAGGATTTGACCGTCGGCGGCATGCAATCGGGCACGTTCAATCTTGATGGTGTGAACTCACGAGTGAGCGCACTCAACATCGATGTGGGGGCCGGGGCTGTCGGCGTCATGAATGTCAGCGGCGGCGCCTCGGTCTATGGCGGCCTTACGATGGGCGACTCAGGCATGGGCAGCGTCACGCTCGATGGCAGCGGTACTCGCTGGTCCATGCCCGCAGGTGTGCAGACGCGTATCGGCTGGAGCGGCACAGGCCAGTTGCTGATAAGGAATGGCGCGCGCCTGGATTCCGTCGCGGCCTCCATCGGGGGCCGCGACGGGGGTAGCGGCACGGTCGCCGTCTCGGGCGCCGGCTCGATCTGGAACAACGCCGGGGTTTATATCGGCAGGCCGGTCGATACGGCTGTTGATGGCGGAACGGGGGCGCTGACGGTTTCCGACGGCGCAATCGTGAACGCTGGACAGGGCGCCATTACCCTGGGGGGCAACCAGGTGATCAACACCAACGTGCCTGTCCTTAATATCGGCTCGGCCGCCGGGGCGCCGGCAAGCAATCCCGGCATCGTGAAGGCGAGCGCCATCGATCTGGAGGTTCCCTCTGCTTCGGCGGTATTCAATCACCTGAGCAGCAGCTATGACTTCGCGGTGCCCTTTACCGGTACTGGCCAGTTGTCGTTCCTGGGGGGAACTACGCAGTTGACCGGCGATAGTGCAGCGTTCAGCGGGGCCTCCACCGTATCCAACAGCACACTGGTGCTGGCGAACACCGGCAAGCTTGGCGGCTCGCTTGCCATTAATGGCGGGGGCCGGCTGCAAGGCTTCGGCAGTGCAGGGGCCACTGCCGTTAACTCCGGTGGGGTGATTGCCGCCAGGCAAACCGGCGGCCTGACCATTGATGGCGCGCTGAGCCTCAACACCAACTCAGCCTTCGAATACAATTTTGGCCAGGCAAGCAGCCCGTTTTCGCTTGCCTCGACGGCGCTGACAGTCAATGGCAACTTGACCCTCGATGGCGCCAAGCTCAATCTGCCCAGCAGCGCCGCGCCGGAGGATATCGGCTACAACCGCCTGATCAACTACACGGGAGCGCTGTCGCTAACGGGTGCTGGCTTGACGCTGGGTACAGTCGCGTCGGGTTCACCTCTTGCGTACACATATTCAATTGATACCACCCCGGCGCACGCGGTCGATTTGCTCGTTCAGCCCAACGGCATCGATGTGCTGCAGCGTTGGGGGGCAGGCATTGGCTACGGTAGCGGCACATGGAACGCGGCCAACACGAACTGGGGCAACCTGGACGGCACAAGCCCTGTTATCTGGGGGAAGGCTTATGGTGTTTTTCGCGGGCCAGGCGGCACGGTTGCGGTGCAGGGCCAGCAGACGCTGGTGGGCTTGCAGTTCGCCGGCGGCAGCTACACGCTGAATTCCTCTGGCGGCGCGGACTCGCTGCTTTTGAAGAGTTATACCTACCCAAGTCCTCCCCCCGTTTTCAGTATCACGACCCCCGATATTCGCGTATTGGCCGGCGAAACGGCCACGATCAACCTGCCAATGCAGGGCACCAGCGGTTTCGCCAAGACCGGCGACGGTATCCTGATCCTAGGCGACGCCAATAGTTACACGGGCGGAACCCAGATCAACGGCGGCACCTTGCAGGTGTCCGGCGATAGCAATCTTGGCGATTCTTCGGGCTTCGTATCGTTGAACAATGGGGCCTTGAGCACGGTGGGCACGTTCAACTCGAACCGTGCCATATCGTTGCTGGGTGCGGCTGGGTTCGATGTAGCCACGGGCACGACATTTGGCGCCGCCGGCAATATCATCGGCGCGGGCGGGCTGATCAAGCTCGGCCCGGGCCGGTTGGAGTTAAGCGGCGTCAACGCCTGGTCCGGCGGCACCCTCGTAGCTGACGGCACCTTGGCGGCGTTAAGCAGTACCGCACTGCCAGCGGGGAAAGATTATCTGCTGACGGGGGGCACGCTCGACCTGAACGGCAATGGCCTGACCATGAGTTCGCTCGTGGGGACCGGCGGTAATATTGCATTGGGATCGGCGGCTCTTAATATCGACCAGGCTGTGGACACCTTTTATGCGGGTACCCTTTCTGGACCGGGTAGTTTCGTGAAAGCGGGCACGGGCACTTTGCTGCTGACCGGTACGAACTCCTACCAGTCGGGCACGACGATTCAGGGTGGGACCTTGGCCATCATTGCCGACAACAATCTCGGTTCGGCGGCGTCGGCCATCACCTTCAGCGGCGGCACGCTCGCCACCCTGACCGATATGGCCAGCCAGCGGCCGCTCATATTCAATGCTGCGGGCACGATCGACACGCTGACTGGGACGACGTTCAGCGTTTCTGCTCCGACCTCGGGCTCCGGTTCGCTGATCAAGGAAGGGGGCGGCACGCTGGCGCTTGGCCAGGATGGCTTGCATAGCGGCGGCACGACGATCAACGCAGGCACCTTGCGTATCGGTACAGTGGGTGCACTGGGCACTGGAAGCGTGTCCATAGGCGCGAACGGTACGCTTGCCTTCGCGCCGACAGCAAGTGCCAATCAGACCTTCTCTAATGCGCTAAGTGGTGCGGGTACCTTGACGGCCAATCTCAACAGCGGCGGCGATAGCCTCGCCTTTGCCAATTCGGTGGGGTCGGCCTTCAGCGGTACGTTCGACATGGGACAAGGACGTTTCGACGTCGCGGGGGCGAGCACACAGGCGTTGACGAACGCGCACCTGCGCGCCGATGTGGGGTCCTTGATCAGCGTAGGCGCCGGCACACAGGCCATAGGCGGCCTGGTCTATAACGGCGGCACCACGGTATTTAGCACGACGGTGCCGGCCGATGGCAGCGCGGACGGCATTCTGTCGGTGGGTACGCTGGACGTCTCCGGCAGCGGTACGCTGCGGGTCGCCTTGCCCTCTTTGCCGGTACCCAATCCTGGGCCACCCGGCTCGGTGAATCTTCTAGGTCAGGACGATACCGTTCTGGTCAAGGCGGTGCAGAGCGCCGGCGGCGCTGTCGGGAGCGCGGGCAATATGCTCTTGCAGGACATGAACGGCCAGACTATCTCTTCAGCACAGCAGTTCGCCATTGCGGAGCAGGGTCGGACTGTGGCTACCGGCACCTACGATTACCGCTTGACCACTGGCACGGGCGACGGGCTGTACGTCGGCTATGGGTTGACGCAGCTTGCCATTGCCAGTGGCAAGACCCTTACCTTGACGCCCGATGCGGGCGCAACAGGTACTGCACGAGACTTTTCAGCAAGGCTTACCGGCGGCGGCACACTCGGGGTCGATGCCGGCGCCGGCCGGAAAGTGTCTCTGTCCAATGCGTCCAACGACTACACCGGCGGCACACTCGTCAAGAGCGGCACGCTGGCGGTGGCGGCTGGCGGGCGCCTTGCGAGTACCGGTGCGGTGACGCTGAACGCCAATACGGGCTTAGATATCAGCGCGGCCTCTAGTGACCAGACCATAGGTGCGCTGACCTCCAGCGCCAGCTCGACCGTCGTGAATCTTGGCGCACGCACGCTCGCTTTCGGCGACAGCACCGACCAGGTTTACGCTGGCAGTGTTTCTGGCGGCGGCAGCCTGATAAAGCAAGGCACGGGCAAGCAGGTGCTTGATGGCCTGACTTCGGTAGGCAGCGTCACGGTGGCCGCCGGGACGCTCATCGTAGGCGCCAACGCCGGCAGCCTCGCGCAGCTTGCCAGCGATGTGGGCGTAGCGCAAGGAGCCACGCTGGGCGGTCACGGCTTGGTGGCCGGCAATGTGAATGTAGCGGGCGGCGGCACGCTGTCCCCAGGCAATTCCATCGGCACGTTTACTGTGACCGGCGATGTCAGCTTCGCGGCGGGTTCGACGCTTGCCATCGAGGCCCAAGCCAATGGCGCCAGCGATAAGCTGGTGGTCAGCGGCGCAGCCAGCCTGGGCGGCGCCACGCTGCAGGTGACGGCCGACCAGGGCAACTGGGCTCCGGTAACCAGCTACACCGTGGTGCAGGCCGGCGCGCTGACCGGAACTTTTGGCACGGTGACGTCCAGCCTTGCTTTCCTCTCCCCACATGTGGCGTACACGGGCACGACCGCCAATCTCAGCCTGCTGCGCAACGACCTGAATTTCGCCAGCGTTGCAAGTACGCCCAACCAGCGCGCCAGCGCCGGCGGCATCGAATCGCTGGGCGTGGGCAGTTCGATCTACGACGCCATCCTGGGCATGAGCGCCGGCCAGGCCCGCGATGCCTACGACAATCTGTCGGGCGAGATGCACGCCAGCACCACTACCGCCTTGTTCGATGACAGCCGCTACCTGCGACAGGCGATCAACCAGCACTTGGGCAGCGACGCGGGGCGGGACGTTGGGCTCACCCCGGGCGGTGCTACGGTCTGGGCGCAGGCATACGGCGGCTGGGGCCGGCACGGCGACACGGGTAATACCGCTACGCTTTCGCACGACACCGCCGGCGTGGTGCTGGGCGTGGATGTGCCGGTGAGCGAACGTTGGCGCGTGGGCCTCGCCGGCGCCTATGGCTATAGCCGGCTGGCGGCGGATGCGCGCAACGCCCAGGCCGCTATCGGGAGCCGCTCGCTGTCGGCCTATCTGGGAGGCCGCTTCGGCCAGTGGCGCCTACGGGTGGGATCGGCCTATTCCTGGAACTCGATCAACACGACCCGGCATATCCAGGCGGGTTCCGTGGGCGGCTCGGCCAAGGCCCAATACGACGCGAGCACCATGCAGGTCTTCGGCGAGGCCGGCTACGAAATCGCGGCGGGTGGCTTTCGGATTGAACCCTATGTAGGGCTGGCGCATGTACGTGTCTCAAGCGATGGCTTTGCCGAAGACGGCAGTGTGGCTGCGCTGACGGGTGAGCGCGCACGTGGGCACATAACCTATAGCACGTTGGGCGTTCATATCGCTACACCCGCGTTCGGCGTGGGCAAGGCCGAGGTGGTCGGGCGCGTCAGCGTTGGCTGGCAGCACGCGTTGGGCAACGTGAATCCTGTTCGAACGCTTGCCTTCGCCGGCGGCGACCGCTATTCGGTCGACGGCGCACCGCTGGCGCGCGACAGCATGCTCCTGCGCGTGGGCGTGCAAGCCCAGTTGACGAAGTACAGTAGCCTGAGTCTGGACTATGCCGGCCAGTACGGCGGCGGCTATCTGGACAACGGCGTGCGTTTGAACCTTCGGGTGGCTTTTTGAATTCTTGAGCGGCCGTTTTAGCCAAGCTGATTTTGCTCGGGTCGCTGCGGCGTCAAGGCTCAATTGATGGCTGGGCAGCGAGACCTTTATTTCGTTCGGCAAGCAGCTTACGCGGCGAATTTTTTTGCGCCGCCAACGCAAATCACTGCGCCAAGAGTCGCGACCAGCATTGTCCCGCTCACCGTCTCGTGGAGAAACAGCGATGCAAGGCCGAAACCGAAAAATGGCTGTAGCAACTGAAGCTGGCCGACCGCCGCGATGCCGCCCAGCGCCAAACCCCGGTACCAGAACACGAAACCAATCAACATACTGAACACCGAGACATAGGCCAGTCCAAGCCACGCTGGCGCACCGACATGATCGAACGACGCCGGCATGGTGAGCAGGGCAATAGGAAGCATGATGGGCAAGGACAGCACTAGCGCCCAACTGATGACCTGCCAGCCACCAAGCTTGCGCGATAGACGTGCGCCTTCGGCGTAACCAAGGCCACACACCACCACTGCGGCCAGCATCAGCAGGTCGCCCTGAAGAGACGCCTTGATTCCGCCCTGAACGGCATAGCCGACGACAAAAGCGCTTCCAAAAATCGAGAACGGCCAAAAGAGCGGCCGGGGATGGTCGCCGCCGCGGAGCACGCCAAAAATCGCCGTGCACAGCGGCAAAAGCCCAAGAAAGACCATTGAATGCGCTGAGGACACATATTGCAGCGCCAGTGCACTCAGCAGTGGAAAGCCGACCACTACGCACAAGGCGACGACCGCAAGCAAAGGGAGGTCACGCCGGTCCGGGCGGCGCTGACGAAGTACCAGCAGAAGCGCCAGCCCCAGCAGGGCGGCAATGCTTGCCCGTGCGCACGTCAGAAACGTCGGGCTCAAATCGATGACCGCAGCACGCGTGGCCGGCAGCGAGCCAGCGAAGATCACCACTCCAATAAAGCCATTAATCCAGCCATTCGCTGCTTTGTCCACCGTATTTCCTCCTTGTGTGCCGTCAAGAATCGCCTCACGCTCCTATGTGCCTGGGATACGGCTTCCTTCCGTGCGGGTACAGGCGATGATTAAATCCGTCACTCGACTTGAAGCGCTGGGAATCACCCCTTGACTTGTGCCGCAGGCAGGCGTGTTCCTTTGGTGCCGGCTGCCGCAGGGCATGGATGCGGCCATCATTGTCCGTGCCGCCAAACGATCCAGGACCCCACCCAACTTTGTCCTGTTTTCCGTTATCTAGTGCGCGAGCACCGTGCCGAGATCGAGTTCATCGGCAACTTTCTTCAATCGTTTATCGCGCGTCCATATGGTGATGCCGGGTTGTAGGCGTGCGGACGCCAGCAGTGACGTGTCGACATATCCGATTCCACGATTGAACAAACCTTCGTGTTCGATCAGATAAAACGTTTCCTCCGGTGTTGCAAGTGGCGCGCGCGGCAGATCGAGCAACGCGCCAAGCACGATGTCACGGTCACGCAGGCTACCGAGTGAAATCTCGCCTATCACATATGGATGAGCCAGTACACGCTCTTTGGCAAGCAGGCTAATCAGTGTCGGATCAGAAGCATTGATGTGGTCAATCCAGACCGACGTGTCGACAAGAATCATTCGATATCCTGTCGGCGACGTGGCGCCCCTGTGATGCCCGGTTGGCTACCGCCAAGATTCGCGAGTCGTTTCGCGGCTTCACGCTGAATCAAGGCCTTTAGCGCTTCGCGCACGAGCGCTGTTTTCTCCTCCACGCCCGTATAGGCTTGAGCCTTGGCGACCAAGTCGTTGTCAAGCGCAATCGTTGTACGCATAGGTGCCTCCGTAAGCATAGGCACTAATTATAGCATCGTTTGATGCGTATAATAGTGTATTCCGCCATCGCGTAATAAGCGCATTTTGCCCCCAACCTTCCGATACCGTTACACGTGAGAGCAGCGAAAACCGCCCGCGAACACAGATTTTGTCTGAAGAAGTAGAAGAGATAAATCGACGGTTCATCGACGGTGAATTGTCGGGCGATGAACATATGGCAACCATCAAGGCTCTGTATTTTGAAAGAGGCACACACCATGCACAAAAAAGTGCAAATGACGTTCCGTGTTGGCTGCGTTGACACTCGGTCGACACTTGCACCGGGCACAGACGAAAAAAAAGACCGATCAATTAAGACAGGTCTTTGATTTTCAGACTAATTCACTGGTGGCCTGGGGCGGAATCGAACCACCGACACAAGGATTTTCAATCCTCTGCTCTACCGACTGAGCTACCAGGCCAACAAGAAGGCGAAATGATACACGAAAATCCCAAGGCGTGCGTTGCCGCAACGCTCGCGCCCCGCTGGTTTTGCCTGGAATTTCTATAAAATTCAAGGGGGGCTTATAATCTTATGCTGTCTGGATTGTGCCATTTCGGCTCTGTAAATAGAGTGGCCTGCTAACTATACATGTCTGTTGATGTCCTAACCTTCGGTCTGAATCACGTTTCCGCTCCGGTAGCGGTAAGAGAACGTGTGTCCATGCCGCTTGACCTGCTAAAGCCCGCGCTCGATGGCCTGCGTTCGGCGTTTGGGTCTTCGGTCAAGGAAGCAGCCATTCTGTCTACCTGTAATCGCACCGAAATCTACTGTGCGGCGGAGCCGCAGGTGTCCGAGCGCCTGCCGTCCTGGATGGCCGAATTCAATCGGCTCGAGGCGGGCAGCCTGCAGCCGCATTTATATCGGTATCAGAAAAATGAGGCGGTTCGCCATGCGTTTCGCGTAGCCAGCGGCCTGGATTCAATGGTGCTGGGCGAACCGCAAATTCTTGGGCAGATGAAGGATGCGGTGCGCGTGGCCAACGAGGCGGGCGCGCTGGGCACGACGCTGCATCAGCTGTTTCAACGCACCTTTTCGGTAGCCAAAGAGGTGCGGTCGCAAACGGCCATCGGGGCGCATTCGGTATCGATGGCGGCGGCGGCCGTGCGTTTGGCCGAGCGCGTGTTTGGTGATTTGTCGCAAGCCAGTGTGCTGTTTATTGGCGCGGGTGAAATGATCGAGCTTTGTGCGACGCATTTCGCCGCGCTTAACCCGAAGCAAATCATGGTGGCCAATCGCACGCTGGAACGGGCCGATTTGCTGGCGGCGCATTTCATGGCTAAAACCATGAAACTGTCCGAGCTACCCGACAAGCTGGCCGATTTCGATGTCATTGTGTCCTGTACGGCAAGCTCCTTGCCCATCCTCGGTCTGGGGATGGTGGAAAGGGCTACGCGTCTGCGCCGCCATCGCCCCATGGTGATGGTCGATCTGGCCGTGCCGCGCGATATCGAAAATGAGGTCGGGCGTCTTGCGGACGTTTATTTGTATTCGGTCGACGATTTGGGCCGCATGGTGCAAAGCGGTACGGACGCGCGCCGGGCGGCCGTGGTACAGGCCGAGGCGATCATCGAGACACGGGTGCAGAATTTTATGCACTGGCTGGAAAATCGTGAAATTGTGCCGGCCATTATCGACATGCAGCAGGCTGCCGATCGGGTTCGCCTGGCCGAGCTCGATCATGCGCGTCGCCTGCTGGCGCGCGGCGAATCGCCCGAGGTGGTGTTGGAGCAGCTTGCTTATGGGCTGACCCAAAAATACTTGCATGGCCCTCTGGCGGCGCTGAATCAGAGCGAGGCCGCCGAGCGCGAACAACTGCTGGCGCTGTTGCCTCGCCTGATGCCCGGCGTCAGCCGTCGGCGTTAGCGGCGCTGTCGCCGCGTTTATCGGCGCGCTCTTTCGCGCCAGCCCTCTAATCCCATTCCCCCTCCCTACGTTATGAAAAGTTCCATGCGCAATCGGTTGGAGCAGTTTGCCCGCCGTCTAGTCGAAGTTGATGCCCTGTTGGCCGAGCCCGAGATCGCCCACGATATGGATCGGTTCCGCAAGCTGTCGCGCGAGCGTGCCGAGCTCGATCCGGTGGTCGAGGTGTTTGGCGCTTATACGGCGGTTGAACGCGATATCGAGACGGCGCAAGAAATGCTGAGCGACCCGGACATGAAGCTTTTGGGAGAAGAGGAAATCAAGACGGGCAGGGCGCGGCTGGAAGAGCTGGACGGCGAGTTGCAGTTGCTTTTGCTGCCGCGCGACCCGGATGATAGCCGCAGTGTATTTCTGGAAATCCGTGCAGGTACGGGGGGCGATGAAAGCGCGCTGTTTTCGGCCGATTTGTTGCGCATGTATACGCGCTACGCCGAGCAGGAACGCTGGAAGGTCGAGCTGATGTCCGAAAGCGTCTCGGAGCTGGGCGGGTATAAGGAAGTGATTGCGCGCATCGAGGGCGATGGCGTGTATGGGCAACTGAAGTTCGAGTCCGGTGCTCATCGCGTGCAGCGCGTGCCGGCCACTGAAACGCAAGGGCGGATCCATACCTCGGCGTGTACGGTGGCGGTGTTGCCCGAGGCCGATGCGCAAAGCGATATTGTGATTAATCCGGCGGATTTGCGCATCGACACCTTCCGCGCAAGCGGCGCCGGTGGGCAGCATATCAACAAGACGGATTCGGCGGTGCGCATCACTCATTTGCCGACCGGCCTGGTGGTGGAATGCCAGGATGACCGCTCGCAGCACCGCAATAAGGACAAGGCCATGCAGGTGCTGGCAGCTCGTTTGAAGGACAAGCAGCAGCAGGAGCGTCATAGCAAAGAGGCGGCGCAGCGCAAAAGCCTGGTGGGGTCGGGCGACCGGTCGGAACGGATACGCACGTATAACTATCCGCAAGGACGGGTGACTGATCATCGCATTAATCTGACGCTCTACAAGTTGCAGCAAATCATGGAGGGCGGCCTGGATGAACTGACGGGCGCTTTGCGTGCCGAGCATCAGGCTGAACTGTTGGCTGCGCTGGGCGACGAGTAACGTGATCAGCGTACGTGACCTGCTGGCCGAAAACCGTTTGCCGCGGCTGGAGGTCCAGATGATTTTGCAGCACGTGCTGCGCGTCGCACGCACTTGGCTAATCTCGCACGACACCGAGCCTTTGCCGCCCGAGGCGGTGGCTCAGTGTCAAGGTTTGATCGATCAGCGCGTGGCAGGGCAGCCCATGGCCTATTTGATGGGAACGCGCGAGTTCATGGGGCACGAATTTACCGTGTCGCCGGCGGTATTGATTCCGCGCCCGGATACGGAGTTGCTGGTGGAAACGGCCATTCAATATCTGCAGGGGTTCGGGTCTGCACGGGTTCTGGATCTGGGTGTGGGTAGCGGCGCGATTGCGGTATCGGTGGCGCTGGCTTGCCCGCAGGCAACAGTGGTGGCTACCGATCTGAGCCCCGTGGCGCTGCAGTTGGCGCAGGACAATGCGCAGCGTTTGTCCGCGGCGGTCGAGTTTTTATGCGGAAGTTGGTACGATGCCTTATCGGGTCAAGCCCCTTTTGACTTGATTTTGTCCAATCCGCCTTATATTGCCACCAACGACCCCCACCTGGCCCAGGGCGATTTGCGCTTCGAACCGGCAATGGCACTGACCGATGGCGCCGATGGCCTGCAGTCCTTGCGGCAGATTGTGGCGGGCGCCGGGCGCTGGCTCAGGCCCGGCGGTGCTTTATGGATGGAGCATGGCTGGGATCAGGCGGGCGCCGTACGGGGTTTGCTGCAGCGCGCCGGGTTCGACAAAGTGACGAGCAAGCCGGATTTGGCGGGCATTGAACGGATATCCGGCGGAATTATCTATAATTAACTATCTTTCCAGACAACGAGAGCATCATGAGCGAAGTTCAAGAGTTTATCCGTCAAACCGTGACCGGCAACCCGGTCGTATTGTTTATGAAGGGCACCGCCCAAATGCCCCAGTGCGGCTTCTCCGGGCGTGCGATTCAGATATTGAAGGCGGCCGGGGTGACCAAACTGGTCACCGTCAATGTGCTGGACGATGATGAAGTGCGCCAGGGGATCAAAGAGTTCTCCAATTGGCCGACAATTCCTCAGCTTTATGTGTCGGGTCAGTTCGTGGGTGGCTCGGACATCATCGCCGAAATGAACGAAAGCGGCGAGCTGCTTACAACGCTTAAAGACGCCGGCGCCCTTGCCTAAGCGTATCGGCTTGCGGCTAATGCGGCCGGACGTGCCCCATGAGCGGTAAACGCCGTTTTGTCATTGGCATTACCGGCGCCACGGGCGCGACCTACGCGCTGCGCATGTTGCAGGCCCTGCGCGGCGTGCCCGATGTAGAGTCGCACCTGGTCGTGACGCCTTCGGGCCTGCTTAATATCAAGTACGAACTGGGCCTGTCGCGCCAGGACGTGCAGGCGCTGGCCGACCGGGTATACAGTTTTCGCGATGTCGGCGCAACGCTGGCCAGCGGCGGTTTTGCCACGGTTGGCATGGTGGTGGTGCCGTGCTCCATGCGCACATTGGCCGCAGTGGCCCATGGCCTGTCCGACAATCTGGTGACGCGCGCTGCCGATGTGACGCTCAAAGAGCGCCGGCGCCTGGTGCTGATGGTGCGCGAAACACCTTTGAACCTGGCGCATTTGCGCAATATGACGGCGGTGACCGAAATGGGCGGAATAATCTTCCCGCCGCTGCCGGCGTTCTATCATCATCCGAAAACCCTCGACGAAATGGTCGACCATACCGTCGCCAGGGTGCTGGAGCTATTCGATATCCACGTTCCCGGCCCTCACTGGGAAGGTGCGTCGGGGTCGGATTAAAACGACTGGCGGGGGCAGGATATCGGTGGCACCCACAAGGGGTGCCGCTACATTATTCACAGGTACGTATTTGTAGCGCCACCCCTTGTGGGTGGCACCCGCACCCCTAAATCACCCGCTACAAATTAATATCGCGCAAATCCGTCACAAGGGTAGCTTTTCTACCCGCCCCAAACGATTCATCGCCATCAGCGTCGCCATTGTCGTCATTCCTCACATCAACCGGCGCGTGGGGTTCAAAAACTTCCCCATCAAAGGCCCGGTCGCCGTCGGCGTCGGCCACACCGGTGGTTTGCAGGCCCATAAAGTCGAACAATTGGCTGTCCATCAGGTGGCTGGGCACCACGCGCGACAAGGCGCCGAACACATTCCAGGATCGGCCGGGGAATTTCTTGTCCCATTCGGCAATCATCCGGCTGACTTCCTTGCGCTTGAGGTTTTCCTGCGAGCCGCAAAGATTGCAGGGGATAATCGGAAACTGTTTAAGCGCGGCATAAGCGATCAGGTCTTTTTCGGGCACATAGGCCAAAGGGCGGATAACGATATGCCGGCCGTCGTCGGACATCAGCTTGGGCGGCATGGCCTTCATGCGCCCGCCGTAGAACAGGTTCAGGAAAAAGGTACCCAGGATGTCGTCGCGATGGTGCCCTAGCGCTATTTTGGTGGCGCCCAGTTCGCTGGCGACCCGGTACAAAATGCCGCGGCGCAGGCGTGAGCACAGCGAGCACATGGTCTTGCCTTCGGGAATGACACGCGTCACGATCGAGTAGGTGTCGCGCGTTTCGATATGAAATGGCACCCCTAGCGAACTCAAGTATGCGGGCAGGATATCGGCCGGAAAGCCGGGTTGCTTTTGATCCAGATTGACCGCAATAATGTCAAAGTGAATGGGTGCGCGGCTTTTCAGCGTAAGCAGGATGTCGAGCAGGCTGTAGGAATCTTTGCCGCCCGATAGGCAAACCATGACCTTGTCGCCGTCCTCGATCATGTTGAAGTCGCTGATGGCTCGCCCGGTTTCGCGAACCAGGCGTTTGCCCAGTTTATTATCGTCCACGCGTTGCTTGGCTGAACGAGGGTTGGAAGTATCGGTTTGCATGATTATTGGCGTTTGCGCTCGACCTCGATGCCCACGGCTTCGCAGTCGGAAAAGGCAAGCGGCTTGCTGATTCGAATCTTGACCCGGCACACATCCGGAAAGTCGCGCAGCAGCCGGTCTACGACTTGCTCGCTGAGAGTTTCGAGCAGATTGACGTGAGTTTGGGTGCATTCCTCGACGATGGCGTTGCGCAGCAGGCGATAGTCCAGGACGGTGTACAGCCGCTGGTCGTGTACTTGTTGGGTGACGTTGACGTCGAATTCGGCGTCAACGTGCAGAGGCTGCGTGGTGCGCAGTTCGTGTTCCAGGATGCCGATGTGGGCGTCCATGGCGAGCCGCGAAAAGAAAATACGACGAGTGGCCATGAGGTCAACCTTATTCAAGTACTTGAATTGTAGTGCCAGAACGTTCATGGCTCGCTACAATTTGCGCTGATAAATCGGGGAGCAGGCATGGGGGCGGAAAAGCACGAGGTCGATGCGATCATCGTCGGGGGTGGTCCGGCGGGCGTATCGTGCGCGGTCTGGCTGGCGCGTTTGGGCCTGGCGCCCGTTCTGCTCGAGGCCGGTGCGCAGGTGGGTGGCTTGTGTCGCCAGAACCCGTTTTACGACGAATGGAATGCAACCTTGCCCGGCATGACAGGCGCGCAGGTGGCTGACAACATGGCAATAAGCCTGGAGAGGGCAAACGTGCCGGTGCGGCTGTCTTCTCCCGTGGGCCGGATACAGCACGACTCAGACGGTTTTACCGTCGTGTATAGCGATGGCAGCGCGTCGCTGTCGGCGCCGTATCTGGTGTTGGCGACCGGAGTGACGGCGCGCTCCTTGCCTGAGCTCGACCCCTTGTTTCCTCGTTTGGCTTCGGCCGGGCAGATATTGATTGGCCCGGGCGAACATATTGTGGCTCACGATTTCCGCTATAAACGTGTAGCGGTGCTGGGTGGCGGCGACAACGCGTTTGAAAATGCGCTGTATGCGGCGGCGCACGGGGCATCGCTGGTGCATGTTTATGCGCGGCATGTGCGCGCCCAACAGCAGTTCGTGCGCCAGGTGTCGCCGGTCAACATCGCCATGGGCCATTACAAGGTGGACGCGGCGACCATGACGATCAACGACCGATTCTACGACACGTTTCTGGTTTTTTACGGTTGGGAGCCCTGCGTGGGTTTTGCCGAAAGCCTTGATCTGCAACGCTCCAGCCTGGGCTTTATCGCCACGCATGCCCTGACGGCCGAAACCAGCCGTGCGGGGGTTTACGCCATCGGCGAGGTGGCGCAGCGCCAGCATCCTTGCGTGGTGACGGCGCTGGCCGACGGCATCGCAGCCGCCAAAGCCATCCAGGTCCGGATCGAGAACCAGCTGGATCCCGATGTGCCTGCCGAACAAGACCTTATCGTTGATAACTGGCGGCATTAGGGGGGCGGTAGGTTTCAGGTGCCGCCGGGTGCCGGTTGGTTGCCGATATGGCACCCACAAGGGGTGCCGCTACAAAAACGTACCCGCCGCTCATGTGGCGGCACCCCTTGTGGGTGCCATTCCCTCAAAATCCTCAAACCCCGTCAAATAACCGCCAGCGTACACTCGCTTTCCGTCTGCGCTGCCAGCGTTACCCGGAATACCCTCAGTTCGTCGCGCCGGAATACATGGATCAGCACCGCGTCGCCGGCTTTATAACGATGCAGCAGCTTGTCCAGGCCGCCGGGTTCGGTCACGCGCAAACTGTCTACCGCTACCAGAATGTCGCCCGCCGACAGGCCTCCGGCATGCGCCGCGCCGCCTTCGAATACATTGGCGATCTGCGTCTCGCCCGGTGCCCCGCGAGTGCGGATATTCAAGGTGGGGTCGCTCGATGCCGGCTTCCACGTCATCGCGATGCCTTGTTGCGGCAACAGGCGGTCTAGCGGTATGTCTTCGCAACCCTCGACGTGGCGTTCGATAAACGTGGCAACATCGACTCCGGTTGCCTCGCGTATCAGGCGAACCATCGAGGCCTCGCCTATACCCGTGCCCGCTCCCTGATAAAAATCGCGACCGAAGCGCTCCCAAAGCAAACGCATCACGTCGTCGAGCGACCGCGTGCCTTGCGAACCCTGGCGGATAACGATATCCAGGCCCAGTGCGATAAGCGAACCCTTGGTGTAGTAGCTGACCAGCGTATTGGGCGAATTTTCGTCTTGCTTGTAATAGCGCGTCCATGCGTCAAACGAGCTCTCGGCCACCGATTGCTTATGCCGGCCGGCGCTTCTGTGTACCGTGCTGATGGTTTTACCCAAAAGGCGCAGATAATCGTTTTGCCCGATGACCCCCGAGCGCAGCAGCATCAGGTCGTCATAGTAAGAGGTAAAGCCTTCGAAGACCCATAGCAGGCGCGTGTGGTTTTCACGGCTCAGGTTGTAGGGCGCGAAGGCGGCCGGTTTGATGCGCTTGACATTCCAGGTGTGAAAATATTCGTGGCTGACAAGGCCCAGAAAGGTCTGGTAGCCTTCTCCGGGCTCGACACCCAGGCTGGGAAGGTCGTGCCTGGAAGCCACCAGCGCGGTCGACGCACGATGTTCCAGGCCGCCGTAGCCGTCGCCGGTGACCATCACCATGAACACATAGCGCTCTGCCGAGTCCGGAAACGGCGCTTGTTTGCGGGTTGGTTCGAAGAGTGCAATTTGCGCGGCACAGATTTTCTGTACATCGTGCGCAATTCTGGCCATATCCAGTTTGGGCGCGACACCGGTAAAGACCATTTCGTGCGGGGCGCCGTGGGCCTTGAATCGCAGCACCTGCGGGGTGCCCATCTCCACCGGGTGGTCGATGAGCGCATCGTAATTGGGCGCCGCGTAGACACCGAAGCCGTATTGTTTTGCCGCGTCCGGATGCCCGCTGGCAGTGGGCAGGCTGGTGTAAACCTTCCAGCCGCGCGCGTGGGCGGGCGGGACAAGCCTTACGTGGCACGGTTCGTGCGTTTGGCCCGTGACGCTCAGGAATACGCTGGCGCCGTTGAAAAACGCATGGGATTCATCGAAATGCGCGCCACGCACCGAAAGATCCCAGGCATAAACGGTGTATTCGACGACCAACGGGCCATTGCACGGGGCGCACCGCCACGTATGGTTGCCCGTTTTGCGCATCGCTATGGTTTTGCCTTTGCACCGCGCCTGCACGGTGTCGAGCTGGCGCGAGAAATCTCGAATAAGATAGCTACCTGGAATCCAGGCGGGCAGGGCCAGTTCCTGGCCTTTCGGATCGGGCTGGGCGATGTTTAGTTGGACCTGGAATCGATGCCCGGCGGGGTCGACGGGATTTAGGCAGTAAAGTATAAGTTCTTTTTTCATCTTCATATCTTAAGCGCAGGAGACAAAATGAGTGTACCGCTCGTAAAAGTAGAGACTCGCGGCCGGGTAGGCCTGCTGACCCTGGATCGTCCCAAGGCCTTGAATGCCCTGAGCAACGAGATCATCGACGAACTGGCTGCCGCCTTGCGTGCTTTCGATGCCGATGACAACATTGGCGCCATCGTGCTGACAGGCAGCGAAAAGGCCTTTGCCGCAGGCGCCGATATCGGCGCCATGAAAGACTGGACCTTTCAGGATGTCTACAGCCAGGATTATCTGGGCCACAATTGGGAATCATTAAAGCGGATCCGCAAGCCCATTATCGCGGCGGTGGCGGGCTATGCGTTGGGCGGCGGGTGCGAGCTGGCCATGTCGTGCGACTTTATTATCGCCGCCGAGAATGCACGCTTCGGGCAACCGGAAATCAAGCTGGGAGTGATCCCCGGCTATGGCGGCACGCAGCGTTTGCCGCGAGCCGTGGGCAAGGCCAAGGCGATGGATTTGGTCTTGACGGCACGCATGATGGACGCCGCCGAGGCCGAACGCGCCGGCCTGGTATCGCGCGTGGTGCCTCTTGATCGGGTGCTCGACGAAGCGCTGGAAGCCGCAGCGGTTATCGCCTCCATGTCGCTGTCTTCGGTCATGATGGCTAAAGAGTGCATCAATCGTGCTTATGAGGCGTCGCTGGATGAAGGCATGCTGTTCGAACGGCGCAATTTCCACGCGCTGTTTGCAACAGAAGACCAGAAGGAAGGCATGTCGGCGTTCATCGAGAAGCGCAAGCCTGATTTCAAGCATCGTTAGATGTAGTATTCGCGACGATGGCACCCACACGGGGTGCCGCTACAAACATGACAGGCACAAGGCCTGTCGCTACAAACTTTACGGATACGTACTTGTAGCGGCAGCCCTTGTGGCTGCCATCCCTCAACGCAACCCCCCTATTACGCCACTCCCTCCAGCCATTTTTCATGTAAGCGTTGCATAGACGCGAATTTATGCCGCGCCCATCTCCTCTACCTACCTTACAACTTGCTTAGTATTTTAAAATCACGCTATACTCCATGGGTTTGACGCAGGTGAAATAAAACGTGCATGAAACGCACAGCCGGGGTGCAGGGTTAGAGGGGGTGCCGAAAGTGCCACAGTCCCCTGTGCCCAGTCCTTGCGGGCTGCCTGAAACACCCAAATCCGGGGCCGGGCTACAATGCGGCGCCGGGCCAAAATCTGATGCCGGGACCGATGCAGAATCGCCACTTGATGGGGCGCAGCTTGCTACCCTGATTGCGGGGGCCGGGCGCGGTGTGTTGCGGATTTTGGCGGCCCAGGCGGCGATGGGTGTGTTGGCAGTGTTGCTTTCATGGGTTGTGGCAGGGTTTGCCGCCGGGGTTTCGGCCCTGATTGGGGCGGGCGCTTATTTCATACCCAATGTCTTGTTTGCCGTGCGTGTGTTGGCCGGGCTTTACAGCCCAAAGATTTCGAACCCGCTCACCTTTTTTCTGGGTGAAGCGTTCAAGCTTGGGTCGACAGTGCTGTTGTTGCTGTTGGCGGCCTATCTGGGGCGCGGTTGGCTGGTTTGGCCCGCTTTGTTGTTGGGCCTGGTGTGTGTATTGAAAGGTTATGTGCTGTTATTTATGGTGCGCAGGCCGCGGTAGAGTCAGGTAATTAATTTGTGAGGGCGTCCTGCGTTCTCGGTAGAAGCTAACAGGATAAGGGTTCAGATGGCGGCTAGTGACGTTTCACCTCAGTCTGAGTATATTCAGCACCACTTGGTTCACTTAAATAATCTCGGCGTTAAACAAACCATTGTCGCAGACTTCAACGTCGTCAATTACGATTCGTTGTTCTGGTCGATTCTAATGGGCCTGATTGTCGTGTACTTGTTGTGGCGCGTCGCCAAGTCCGCCACTTCGGGTGTGCCGGGCCGGTTTCAGGTTTCGGTCGAGATGTTGGCCGACATGGTCGACGAAGAAGCTAAAAGCATTGTTCCCAGCGAAGTGTCGCGCCGTTTCATGTCGCCTCTGGCGCTGACCGTGTTCTTGTGGATTGTGCTCATGAACACGCTCGATCTGGTGCCCATCGACATGTTGAACTGGATCTTCAGAATGACAGGCCTGGGCACCCACCATGGCGATGTGCTGTACTACCATCGCATATTGCCCACCGCCGACCTTAACGTGCCTATGGGCATGTCCCTGGGCGTGTTGCTTCTGATGTTCTACTACGGCATCAAAATCAAGAACCTCGGCGGCTTTGTCAAAGATTTATTTGTTGCGCCCTTCCATGCTCACGGCCTTCTGGGTGTGGTGCTCATGCCGTTCAACTTGCTGTTGAACGTGATCGAGTACGCGGCCAAGTCGCTTTCGCTGGGCATGCGGTTGTTTGGCAATATGTTTGCCGGCGAATTGATTTTCATGCTGATTGCCCTGTTGGGCGGCGCATGGACCGGATTTAATGGCTTTAGCCTGGGCGTAGGCCTGGGCCAGGTGATCGCAGGATCGGTATGGGCTATTTTCCATATCCTGATTGTGTTGTTGCAGGCGTTTATTTTCATGATGCTGACCCTCGTCTATGTAGGTCAGGCTCACGAAAGCCATTAATCGTTTGCTTGGCCGGGCTGTCGACCCGGCCGGGGTGCAAGGGTGTCTTGCAAAGTGCAGTTTCTTTTTGACTTTTTGATTACAAGGTTTTTAACCAAGGAGTTGTTATGACCAACGTTGCTTTCGTTGCTCTGGCTTGCGGTCTTATTATTGGTCTGGGTGCTATTGGTGCATGTATCGGTATTGGCATGATGGGTGGTAAATATCTGGAAGCTTCGGCTCGCCAGCCCGAGTTGATGAACGCCTTGCAAACCAAGATGTTCCTGCTGGTCGGCCTGATCGACGCGGCCTTCCTGATTGGTGTTGGTATTGCCATGTTGTTTGCGTTTTCCAATCCGTTTGTCGGGTAAGAAGTGGTTGCCCGCAATCAGGCGGGTGAAGCACCGTTTGTTGTACTTGGCTCTAATATAGGTAAGTATGCGGCGGTCTGGACACCAGCGGTTTTAGGGTGTTTACGTTGAACAATAGTGGTGTTAAAGGGAAACGACCGTGAATTTAAACGCGACTCTCTTTTTTCAGATGCTCGTGTTTTTCGTTTTGGGTTGGTTCACGATGAAATTCATCTGGCCGCCCCTGACAAAAGCAATGGACGATCGTCGTCAGAAAATTGCCGATGGTTTGGCGGCCGCCGAAAAGGGCAAGGCCGACCTGGCCCAGGCTCAGGCGCGTATCAGTCTTATTGAAGCATCTGCGAAAACGGATAACCATGCCCGCATGGCAGAGGCCGAGAAACAAGCGGCTGTTCTGATCGATCAGGCGCGCCGTGAAGGTGAAGCCGAGAAGGCCCGGATTATTGCGCAGGCCAAGCAAGATGCCGGGCAAGAAGTGCAGCGTGCTCGCGAAAGCCTGCGCGCCGATGTGGCGGTGCTGGCTGTCAAGGGCGCCGAACAGATTCTTAAACGAGAAGTTGATGCACACGTGCACGCCGAGCTGCTAGATCAGCTCAAGGCGCAACTTTAACCAGGGCAGGCCATGGCTGAATTATCGACTATCGCTAGACCCTACGCCGAAGCGCTGTTTGAGTCGGTCTGCGACGACCCGGCTGGTTTGGCGTCGTGGTCGGAGCTGTTGTCCGAGCTTGCCCAAGTGGCGAGCGTCGAAAGCGTGCGCGAGGCAATGACCGATCCCCGCCTGGACGACGCTCAGCGCGTCGGGCTGTTTTCGGGTCTGGTCAAGACGCCGCTTTCGGCCCAGGCGCGTAACTTTATCGAGCTGCTGGTTGGCAATGATCGTTTGCTGGTCTTGCCGCAAATTGCCTGGCAGTTCGATACCTTGAAAAACCGCCGCGAAGGAACTGCGCTGGCTGAAATCACCAGCGCGTTTGCGCTCGATGACAAGCAGGTCGGGCAAATCGTGGTTGGTCTAGAAAAGAAGTTTGGTCTCAAGCTCAAGCCGGTGGTCACCGTTGATGCTGCACTGATCGGCGGCGTACGCGTCGTGGTCGGCGACCAAGTACTTGATGCATCTGTGCAGGCCCAATTGGCCCGCATGCGCGACACGCTGGCTGCTTAGTGCAAGCCGGATAACAGGATTCCAGGAGTCTGAACATGCAACTTAACCCGTCAGAGATCAGCGAACTGCTCAAGAGCCGCATCGAAGGCTTGGGCGCGTCGACCGACGTTCGCACACAAGGCACGGTCGTTTCCGTGACCGACGGCATTACCCGCATCCACGGCTTGTCCGACGTGATGCAAGGCGAAATGCTTGAATTCCCCAATAACGTGTTTGGCCTGGCGCTTAACCTAGAGCGCGATTCCGTGGGCGCCGTTATTCTGGGCGACTATACCGGTGTGTCGGAAGGCGATCCGGTCAAAACCACCGGCCGTATTCTTGAAGTACCGGTAGGCCCCGAGTTGCGCGGCCGCGTCGTCGATGCGCTGGGCATCCCTATCGACGGTAAAGGCCCGGTCAACGCCAAGGCGACCGACATCATCGAAAAAGTGGCGCCAGGCGTGATTGCCCGCCAATCGGTGTCGCAACCTTTGCAAACCGGTATCAAGGCTATCGATTCCATGGTGCCTATCGGCCGCGGTCAGCGCGAACTGATCATCGGGGATCGCCAGACAGGTAAGACGGCTGTTGCGATCGACACCATCATCAGCCAGAAAGGCAAGGACGTTACTTGCGTTTATGTGGCTATCGGCCAAAAAGCCTCCACGGTCAACAACGTGGTGCGCAAGCTCGAAGAGCACGGCGCGCTTGCCTACACGATTGTGGTGGTTGCGACGGCATCCGATTCCGCGGCCATGCAATATCTGTCGGCCTACTCGGGCTGCACCATGGGCGAATATTTCCGCGATCGTGGCGAAGACGCCCTGATCGTGTACGACGATCTGACCAAGCAGGCTTGGGCCTATCGTCAGGTTTCGCTATTGCTGCGCCGTCCTCCCGGCCGCGAAGCCTACCCTGGCGACGTGTTTTATCTGCACTCGCGTCTGCTCGAGCGCGCTGCTCGCGTCAATGCCGCTTATGTGGAAAAATTCACCAAGGGTGAAGTAAAAGGCCGCACGGGGTCACTGACCGCCTTGCCGATTATTGAAACTCAGGCCGGCGACGTTTCGGCGTTCGTTCCGACCAACGTCATTTCAATTACCGACGGCCAGATCTTCCTTGAAACCGACTTGTTCAACGCCGGTGTGCGTCCTGCCATCAACGCCGGTATTTCGGTGTCGCGTGTGGGCGGTTCTGCGCAAACCAAGGTCATCAAGAAGCTGTCGGGCGGTATTCGTACCGACTTGGCGCAGTATCGTGAATTGGCGGCGTTTGCGCAGTTTGCCTCCGATCTCGACGACGCTACCCGTCGTCAGCTCGAGCGCGGCAAGCGCGTGGTTGAACTGTTAAAGCAGCCGCAGTACCAGCCTTTGCAGGTTTGGGAACTGGCCGTTACCTTGTTTGCCGTCAATAACGGCTACCTCGATGATGTGGCGGTAGAGCAGGTGCTGGGTTTCGAAAAGGCCTTGAAAGACCATCTCAAGACCACGCATGAAGCGATGTTGAAACGTATTGAAGACACCAAACAGCTGTCCAAGGACGACGAGACCGAATTGGTTGGCGCCGTTCAGGAGTTCAAGAAGCACGGTGCTTTTTAAGTTTGACCGGCGAGGGTTGATGTAGCGGATCGCTACACTTATCCGAACGTAGGGTGGGGCTGCAAACGCATCTCCACAACACCGCCCTGACAGGAAATGCAATGCCCGGAATCAAGGAAATCCGAACCAAGATCAAGAGCGTGCAAAACACGCGCAAGATCACCAAAGCCATGGAGATGGTGGCGGCTTCTAAAATGCGCAAGGCGCAGGAAAGAATGCGCGCCGGCCGTCCCTATGCGACAAAAGTGCGCGAGGTTGCCGCCCACTTGATGCAGGCGCATCCCGATTACCGCCATCCTTATACGGTGGAGCCCGGCAGTTTGAGGGCGGTCGGCATCGTGGTTGTGTCGACCGACAAGGGTCTGTGCGGCGGCTTGAACACCAACATCATGCGTTTGGTGCTGGCCCGCATGCGCGAGTTCGAGCACAAGGGCGTGAAGGTACAAGTGACGGCCCTGGGTAGTAAAAGCGCCGGGCTTTTGTCGCGCGTCAATGCAAATCTGGTGTCGCAAGAGGTGCAGTTGGGCGACGCACCCAACCTCGAACGCCTGATAGGCGCTGTCAAGGTTCAGATCGATGCGTTTGTCGACGGCAAGGTCGATGCGGTTTATCTTGCGACGAATCGTTTCGTCAACACCATGAAGCAAGATCCCAGCTTTATCCGGCTCTTGCCTTTGCCCAGCGTGCTCGCAGACCCCTTCCAGACCGAAGTCGTCGCCAGCGAAGACGAGCAAAACGTGGTGAAGTCGACGTTCGGCTGGGACTATCTGTACGAGCCCGACGCCAGAACCGTCATCGACGAATTGTTGATGCGCTACGTAGAAGGCCTGGTGTATCAGGCTGTCGCGGAAAACATGGCCTCCGAGCAATCGGCTCGCATGGTCGCCATGAAGGCGGCCTCGGACAATGCCAAGAAAGTCATCGGCGATCTGCAACTGGTTTACAACAAAACCCGCCAGGCCGCCATTACCAAAGAAATTTCAGAAATCGTGGGGGGCGCTGCCGCTGTTTAATGTTTAAAACAGCAGCATCCCGTCAAAGACATATAGCAAGGACTAGACATGAGTAACGGTACCATCGTTCAGTGCATCGGCGCCGTGGTGGACATTCAGTTCCCCCGCGATCATATGCCCAAAATCTATGCCGCTCTTACGCTGGCTGACGAGAGTTCGGCGTTTGCCGAAAAAGGGCTTACCTTTGAAGTGCAGCAACAATTGGGCGATGGCGTCGTGCGCACCATTGCCATGGGTTCATCGGACGGCTTGCGCCGTGGGATGGCCGTAACCGATACGGGCGCGCCGATTTCGGTGCCCGTGGGCATGGGCACTTTGGGCCGCATCATGGATGTGCTGGGTCGCCCCATCGACGACGCCGGCCCGATCGATTCGACCGAGCTTCGTTCCATTCACCAGCATGCGCCGCGTTTCGAAGATCTTTCGCCCTCGGTCGAGCTGCTTGAAACCGGGATCAAGGTGATCGATCTGGTATGCCCCTTTGCCAAAGGCGGCAAGGTGGGCCTGTTCGGTGGCGCCGGGGTCGGCAAGACCGTCAACATGCTCGAACTGATCAACAACATCGCCAAACAGCACAGCGGCTTGTCGGTGTTTGCCGGCGTGGGTGAGCGCACTCGCGAAGGTAATGACTTCTATCACGAGATGGCCGAAGCCGGCGTCATCAAGCTCGATAACCTGGCCGAATCCAAGGTGGCCATGGTGTTCGGTCAAATGAACGAGCCCCCGGGCAATCGTCTGCGTGTGGCCTTGTCGGGTCTGACCATGGCCGAGAAGTTCCGCGACGAAGGGCGCGACATCCTGTTCTTTGTCGATAATATTTATCGCTACACGTTGGCCGGGACCGAAGTATCGGCGCTGCTGGGCCGTATGCCGTCAGCCGTGGGTTATCAGCCTACACTGGCCGAAGAAATGGGCAAGCTGCAAGAGCGCATTACTTCGACCAAGACAGGTTCTATCACGTCCATCCAGGCCGTTTACGTGCCCGCCGATGACTTGACCGATCCGTCGCCTGCGACCACTTTCCAGCATCTGGATTCCACCGTTGTGTTGTCGCGCGACATCGCCGCCCTGGGTATTTACCCTGCGGTCGATCCGCTGGACTCCACCAGCCGTCAGCTTGATCCCCAAGTGGTGGGCGAAGAGCACTACAACGTGGCTCGCGGTGTGCAGCAAACATTGCAACGCTATAAAGAGTTGCGCGACATTATTGCGATTCTGGGTATGGACGAGTTGTCGCCTGACGACAAGCAGGCGGTGGCTCGCGCTCGTAAAATTCAGCGCTTCCTGTCGCAGCCTTTCCACGTGGCCGAAGTGTTTACCGGCGCACCGGGCAAGTTTGTGCCGCTGGCGGAAACCTTGCGCGGCTTCAAGATGATTGTCGAAGGCGAGTGCGATGCACTGCCCGAGCAGGCGTTCTACATGGTCGGGTCTATCGACGAAGCCTTCGAGAAAGCCAAAAAACTGCAATAAGGATTACACATGGCCAATTTGCACGTTGACGTCGTCAGTGCCGAGCGCACGATCTTTACCGGTGAGGCGAAATTTGTCGTCTTGCCCGGCGAGTCGGGCGAGCTGGGCATTTTGCCCGGCCACGCTCCGCTTATCTCGCGCATCAATCACGGTATCATCAAGATCGTGTTGGCTGACGATAAGGGCGAAGAAAGCATCTTCGTCGCGGGCGGCATTCTCGAGGTTCAGCCAGGGCTGGTTACGGTCTTGTCCGACACGGCAATCCGTGCCGCCGATCTCGACGAAGCCAAGGCGCTCGAGGCGCGCAACCGTGCCGAAGATACCTTGCGCAATACCAAGGACAAGGCCGACATGGCCGTCGTCGAGGCCGAGCTCGCCATGCTGGCCGCCCAGGCCGCTGCTGCACGCAAGCTTCGTCAAGGACGCCAATCGCATTAATTGGTACCGTGTGGCGGCACCCTTTGGTAGCGGCACCCCTAGTGGGTGCCGTTTTTCTATAACCTCAGCGCTCATGGCAGCCACAAGGGCTGCCACTACAAGCGGCGGATATGTTGTAGCGGCGACCCTTGTGGTCGCCATCCCCCTATCTTGTTTTGCATCCACCGAATATGCGTACTTCCCGAGAGGTGGATTTCACTAATTGCCGCGCCTGGCGCCTCTTGCTTATCCTTCGCCTATCGGTCTCATCACCCCAAGAAAAGGAGAAAGTCATGAGAGAGCGGTTAGATTGCGCTGTGCTGAGCACACCCGAAGCATACGAATGGGCGAGCTCCTGGATAGGCTGCCATGCAGGCGGCCGTCTGTACATACAAGCGCTCGATGGTCAGCCTGATTCGGCCCGCCTAGATTCCTGTCGCGCGCTGGCCGATGCGGCCATGCACTTGCGCCGCTACGACGTATGCCTGGTGCCGGTGTCCGAGTCCAATCTGGCCTGGGTCCGCACTGCCTTGCAGGCCGCGCAAACTGTTTTGCAAACACCCGTCATGGCTCTGGTGCGCCAGTTGAAGGCCGCCGCCCTGAACGATTTGTACACCCTTGGCCTGGCCGATTTCGTGCGCGACCCCATCTGCCCTGAGGAGCTACGGGTGCGCATTGAACAGTTGCTCGACGAACGCCGTTATCCCGTACGCGACTCTCCGGCAAGCGCCCTCAGAGAGACGCAAGCCCCTTATCCGGTCGGTGTCAGGCCGGACGAAACACCGCAGGAAAAAGCGCTGTGCGCAACCATCCTGGGCCGCAGCGGGCACGAGCTCGAGGCCTATGCCATTGCGACGGCATCACGCTGCGCTACATCGAAAGAATCGTTTCGGGCGGCGAAAAGCAAGGTAGTCGAACGATTCGAACGCGCCTATATCGCTGCCGCTCTGGGGCGGCATTCGGGCAATATTGCCATGGCGGCACGCGCGGCGCAAAAGCACCGGCGTGCTTTCTGGGCCCTGATGCGCAAGCACGAGATCGACGCCGCGCCCTATCGCACCGAATCGCCACCCCCGCTGCGCGCGCCAGACGGGTAAAATCAGGCCTGTTTTCAAATAAGGATAGCCGGTGTCTTTGCCTACTCTGAAAAACGATGTGTTCTTGCGCGCGCTTATGCGCGAACCTGTACCGTATACGCCGTTATGGCTGATGCGCCAGGCGGGCCGTTATTTGCCCGAATACAATCAGACCCGGGCACGGGCAGGCTCCTTCATGGCGCTGGCGCAAAATCCCGAGCTGGCCTGTGAGGTCACGCTGCAACCTTTGCAGCGCTTCGATCTTGACGCCGCCATTTTGTTTTCCGACATTTTGACCGTGCCCCACGCCATGGGGCTCGGGCTGGATTTTCTGGAAGGGGAAGGCCCGCGCTTTGCCCGTCCTTTGCGAACCGAAGGCGATGTCGAAAAACTGGCCGTACCCGACATGTCGCGCTTGCAGTATGTGTTTGATGCGGTCGCGCTAATACGTCGCGAACTGGCTGGCAAGGCGCCTCTTATAGGCTTTGCCGGCAGCCCGTGGACCATAGGCTGTTATATGGTCGAGGGGCAGGGGAGCGATGATTATCGGCTGATTAAAGGCATGTTGTATAGTCGGCCCGATTTGCTGCATCGCGTACTCGAAATCAATGCGCAGGCGACCACCCTGTACCTGAATGCCCAGATCGACGCGGGCGCCCAGGCGGTGATGGTTTTCGATAGTTGGGGCGGGGTGCTTGCCGATGGCCTTTTCCAGGAGTTCTCGCTGGCTTATACCCGTAAGGTGGTGCAAGGCCTTACACGCTGGCATGACGGCCGGGCCGTTCCTGTTATTGTGTTCACCAAGGGCGGTGGCCAATGGCTCGAAGAAATAGCGGCCTGTGGCTGCGATGCGGTCGGGCTCGACTGGACGGTCAACCTGGGTCGGGCTCGTCAGCGCACAGCCGATAGCGTTGCGTTTCAGGGCAACCTTGATCCGATGGCGCTATTTGGCGGCGAATCGGCGATTCGCGCCCAGGCGCGCCGGGTCATGGACGATTTCGGGCCTGTGCAACAAGGTGGCCATGTGTTCAACCTGGGGCACGGTATTTCTCGTTACACGCCGCCCGAGGCCGTGTCGATTCTGACCGACGAGGTTCACCGCTACAGCGTATCCAAACACTCAGCGCCTCTATAGCCGTCGATCAAGGCAACTATTTTGCACGGTGACCCCGAAGGTTGTACACATAATTTTATTGCCCTGCACAAATTGCGGCGGCTTGTTAGTTACCCTTTTGCTTTGCTCCGTAAATAGTTGTTTTGTATACGTAAATCGTTATTTTCACTTATTTTTGGCCGGGTTTGATATTTACGGTGATTGACTTTTTAAAAGTAGTTGCTCCGATTTTCCACAAAGTTATCCACAGGCTTGGGTCTGAATATGGAGGATGGCGTATTTACAAGTGTTCCGCGCTTTACTTAATAAGTCACTTTAAGTTTGGCGCTCCGGCATGACAATAAACGAGCACGAGCCCGATGTTTTCGAGGCCGGCGTCGCCACGGTATGCTGGCTGCGCGTGGCGCTCGATGTCCCTCTGCCGGGTCTGTTTGATTATTCCTCCGATCACGCAGTGGCCGTCGGCACGCGGGTCATTGTGTCGTTTGGGCGTCGCAACATGGTGGGAATCGTGGTTGAAACGCCGCATGCGCCCACGATCGATGCGAGTCGGGTGAAAGCCATTGCTCAGGTACTGGATGATTTACCGCCCCTGCCCGCCGACTGGATGCGGTTGGCTAAATTTGCCTCTCAGTATTACCAGCGGCCCTTGGGGGAGGTGATGCTGCCTGCCTTGCCGGCGGGTCTGCGCAAGGTCGCAGCCTATCAGGGCAAACGTGCGGCCGGCGGGCCGGTGCACCGTATAGATAAACGTGCGGCGTCCGTAGTGGAGGCGATCGCAGCCGATCACATCCCGCCCTTGAACGCGCAGCAAGCCGATGCCGTGCGCATCATTAACGAGCAGCGGGGCCACCAAACGCTGTTGTTGCACGGCGTCACGGGTAGCGGCAAGACTGAAGTCTATATGCATGCGGCCCAGGCGGTATTGGCGCAGGGGCTGCAGGTTTTGCTCATGGTGCCCGAAATCAATTTGACTCCGCAGCTCGAGCATTCCCTGCGTGCCCGCCTGGCGGCGCTGGCCGGCGTTGATGCCCTGGCGGTTTTGCACAGCGGGCTGGCCGAGGGCGAGCGTCTGCGGGCCTGGCTCAGTGTTCAGCGCGGCCATGCCCAGGTGTTGTTGGGCACGCGTCTGGCGATCTTTACGCCCATGCCCAAGCTTGGGCTGATTATTGTCGACGAAGAGCACGATGCCTCATACAAACAACAGGATGGCTTGCGGTATTCGGCCCGCGATCTGGCCGTCTGGCGCGCGCACGACAGGCAGGTGCCGGTCATTCTGGGGTCGGCCACGCCGTCGCTGGAGTCCTGGTACCACACCGAGCGCGGCCATTACCTGAAACTGTCCCTGCCGCATCGCGCTCGTCCCGTCGATTTGCCCGTGGTGAAGCTGGTCGATACTCGCCGGTTGGCCTTGCAGCAAGGTTTTTCCCCACAATTGCTCGAGGCCATTGGCGAGCGCCTTGACCGCGGCGAGCAGGCGCTGGTTTTCCTGAATCGGCGCGGCTATGCCCCGGTTTTGAATTGCGGTTCTTGCGGCTGGGTAAGCCAGTGTCCGCGATGCAGCGCATACACGGTGCTGCATCGCGGCGGCGGGCGCAACTACCGTTTGCAGTGTCATCATTGCGGCCATCAGGAGCAGGCGCCGCGGGCGTGTCCCGAATGCGGCGACCAGGATCTGCACCCCATGGGGCGCGGCACGCAACGCGTTGAAGAACATTTGGCTCAATGGTTTCCAAAGGCGCGGATAGCCCGCATCGACGCCGACAGCACTCGTCTCAAAGGCAGTGCGGCGGCCTTGTTTGCCCGCGTGCATGCCGGGGAGTTTGATTTACTGGTAGGAACCCAGATGGTTGCCAAAGGTCACGACTTTGCCAATTTGGGTCTGGTCGGCGTATTGAACGCCGATGCCATGCTGTTTGCCCAGGATTTTCGGGCACCGGAGCGTTTGTTTGCACAACTGATGCAAGTGGCGGGCCGCGCCGGCCGTCATGTGCAGGGAGGCCAGGTGATCATCCAGACCGATTATCCCGAGCAGCCTGTCTATCAGGCCCTGGTACGGCACGATTACGCGGGGTTTGCCCAGTACAGTTTGGCCGAGCGCGAGTCGATAGGTCTGCCGCCCTATGCCTTTCAGGCCTTGCTGACGGCCGAAGCCCGCGAGCTGAATCAGGCGCTGGCATTTCTGGCGCAAGCCCGTACGCTGTTGCAGGAACAGGCCGGTGCAGACGCCTCGGGCTTGACGCTGTACGACCCGGTGCCTTTGCGTGTGGTGCGCGTGGCCGATATCGAGCGTGCTCAATTACTGGTTGAGAGCCGCCGCCGCCCGGTCTTGCAAGTTTTCCTGGCTCAGTGGTCGGCCGCCTTGCCGGCGCTTGCCGCACAAGCGCGCGTGCGTTATCAGCTGGAAGTCGATCCTCTGGAAATCTAGCCAACATGTCTCCTGGTCATACACTCGCTACGGATTTGAATGCGGTGCAGCGCGAAGCGGTGCTGTATTTGAATGGCCCCTGCCTGGTGCTGGCAGGCGCGGGCAGCGGCAAGACGCGAGTGATCACGCAAAAGATCGCCTACCTCTTGCGCGAGTGCGGCTATATGGGGCGGCATGTCGTGGCGCTGACCTTTACCAACAAGGCCGCCCGCGAAATGGCCGAGCGGGTTAAGACCCTGGTCGACGGCAAGCTGGCCAAAGGCCTGACGGTCAGCACCTTTCATTCGCTGGGCGTACGTTTTCTGCGTGAAGAGGCCAAGTACCTGGGGCTCAAGCCCCAGTTTTCCATCCTCGACGCTCACGACGCATTGGCGATCATCCAGGAGATGCTGGCCACAACCGACAAGGGGCGATTGCGCGCGGTGCAGCAAACGATTTCGCTGTGGAAGAACGCGCTCATGGATCCGGACGCGGCCGCGCTGGCGGCGTTGACCCCGGGCGAGATCGAAGCCGCCAATATCTATCGAAGTTACAACGCGACCCTGGCGGCTTATCAATCGGTGGATTTTGATGACCTGATTCGCTTGCCTGCGCTGTTGCTGGCAGAAAATGCCCAGGTGCGCGAGCGCTGGCAGGCGCGCGTCCAGTATCTGTTGGTCGATGAATACCAGGACACGAATTTGTGTCAGTATCGGCTGGTGCAGTGCTTAAGCGGCCAGCGCGCCATGTTTACGGCAGTGGGTGACGATGATCAGGCCATTTATGCCTGGCGCGGCGCCACTGTCGAAAATCTGGCTAAACTCACCACCGATTATCCGGCGCTCAAAATCATCAAGCTGGAACAGAATTACCGCTCGGTGCAGCGGATTTTATCGGCGGCCAATCAGGTCATCAGCAAAAATCCGAATCTGTTCGGCAAGAAGCTATGGTCCGATCTGGGTGTGGGCGAACCCATACAAGTAACTTCCATGGACAACGAAGAGACCGAGGCCGAGTCGATTGCCGTGCGTATTTCGGCGGCGCGTTTCGAGCGGCATGCCCAATGGCGCGATTTTGCGGTGCTGTATCGCAGCAACCACCAGGCGCGTGCGCTGGAACAGGCGCTGCGAAATCTGCGGATTCCCTACACGATTTCGGGCGGCCAGAGCTTTTTTGAAAAGGCTGAGATCCGCGATATTCTGGCCTATCTGCGGTTGGTGGCCAATGACGATGACGATCCGGCGTTCATTCGCGCCGTGACGACACCGCGGCGCGGAATTGGCCAGGCTACCTTGCAAACGCTGGGGCAGTTTGCCGTGGAGCGCCAGACCTCCTTGTTTACGGCGTTGTTTGAAATCGGCGCGACAGAGCGTTTGGCCGTCAAGCAACTGGAGCCTTTGCAGGTTTTTGGCGCTTTCATTCAGCGCATTCAGTGGCGAGCCGGGCGCGGCCAGGATAACGCGCCGTCGAAGGCTGCAAAGCCGGCCGAGGCGGCCGGCCCGATCCTGGATGATCTGCTGGGTGCAATCCAGTACGAACGTTATTTGTATGACACCCTGGAAGAACGGCCCGCGCAGACCCGCTGGCAGAACGTGCTGGAGCTGCTGGGCTGGCTCAAGCGCAAGGCCGACGAAGATGGTTTAAGTCTGCTTGAACTGGTGCAGCATGTGGCCCTGGTGACGATGCTCGAGCGTAGCGACGACGAGGACCCCGACGCGGTCAAGCTGTCGACGATGCATGCATCCAAGGGCCTCGAATATCCGCATGTCTATATTGCGGGTGTGGAAGAGGGGCTGTTGCCGCATATGGGCCGCGACGAAGAAGATGGCGACCCCGCCCGGGCGGCCGAGTCGCTGGCGCAGCGCATCCAGGAAGAACGGCGTTTGATGTACGTGGGCATTACCCGTGCGCAACGCAGCTTGCATCTGACCTGGTGCAAAAAACGCCGCCGGGCGCGGGAAGACGTGGTGCGCGAGCCCTCGCGCTTTATTGAAGAGATGGGCCTGGGTGAAGTGAAGCTACAAGAGGATCCGGCCACGCAGGCGCTAAGCCCGAGGCAGCGCCTGGGGATGCTCAAGGAGCTGTTGAGCAAGGCGGGTTCGGCTTAAGGACGTTTTTGTAGCGGCACCAACATTTGTGGCGACACCAACGTTTGTAGCGACACCAACATTTGTAGCGACACCAACATTTGTAGCGACACCCCTTGTGGGTGTCATCGGCGCAATAACCACCTGCACCCCGTTCAGCAAAAATGGCAGCCACGAGGGCTGCCACTACACCATGAACGAAATGGCAGCCACAAGGGCTGCCACTACGTTATTCACGATCTGTTTTTGTCGTATTTACGCCAAGCCGGTTCCGGGACGGACGTCGCGGTTTTCCCATTGGGGGCTGGTGTAGTAACCATTGCGTGCGCGTACTTCGGCCATGAGCATGCTCACTTCCGAGCAGAAGTCCATATAGCTGATGACGCCGGCCTTGATTTTGGAGAACACGGATTTGCTCGTGGCAAATACCGATTTGGCCATGTCGACAATCGAAAACGGCTCGCCGCAGCTCAGTGCGTCGCGCATAAGATTGCGCTCGAGCGAATCGCTTAAACGTGTGTATTGGTAATAAGTAATGCTGGGCATTTGAATACCTGACTCATGATTTGTTCTGACAGGTGTCATTATAGGGTTAACCCCTAATTTAAATCAAGGGTTAACCCTTAATATCTTTATTCTGTTGTGTTTACCCTATGGGCTGGCCTTAAACATCAGCGGCGAGATAAGGCACAATAGGCCTTTTATCTGAATGGCCCGCGAATTGTTATGGCAATACGTCCCGCTCCATTAACTGGCATACGTGTGCTGGACCTGACCCGGGTTCTGGCCGGGCCATGGTGTACCCAGAATCTGGCTGACCTGGGGGCCGAAGTCATCAAGATCGAGCGCCCGGGTTCGGGCGACGACACTCGCGGCTGGGGGCCCCCGTACGTCAAGGACCAAAATGGTCACGACACGACGGAAGCGGCCTATTACGCGTCGGCCAATCGCAACAAGCTGTCGGTGGCGCTTGATATTGCAAGCGAGCAGGGCGCCGGCCTGATCCGCGAACTGGCCCGGCAGTGCGATATCCTGGTCGAAAATTTCAAGGTTGGAGGCTTGCGCAAGTATGGCCTCGATTATGAAAGCATCAAGGAGATTAATCCGGCCTTGATCTACTGCTCCATTACAGGCTTTGGGCAGACGGGCCCCTATGCCGGCCGGCCCGGCTACGACTTCATGATCCAGGGCATGGGCGGGCTCATGAGCATTACCGGCGAACGCGACGATCTGCCCGGCGGCGGGCCGCAAAAAGCGGGTGTGGCGGTCGCCGACTTGATGACCGGCATGTATTCCACGGTGGGGATTCTGGCCGCCTTGCACGAACGCACGCGTAGCGGCCTGGGTCAATACATCGATATGGCCTTGCTGGATTGCCAGGTGGCCATGCTGGCCAATCAGAATCTGAATTACATGACCACCGGGGTGGCGCCCAAGCGGGCCGGCAATGCCCATCAGAACCTGGTGCCGTATCAGGTCTTTACCGCCGCCGACGGCCACCTGATTGTGGCGGTCGGCAATGATTCCCAGTTCAGGGCGTATAGCCGGGTGATAGGCCGTCCGGGCCTGGCCGAAGATGTGCGTTTCATGACGAATTCGAATCGGGTGATCAATCGCGAGGTACTGGTGCCCATGCTGGTCGAGGCCATGAAGACACAGGCGCGTGATTACTGGCTGGCCGAGCTTGAGAAGGCGGGCGTTCCCGCCGGGCCCATCAACACGATGGACCAGGTTTACCAGGATCCGCAGGTGCAGTCGCGCGGCATGCAGATATCGCTGCCTCATGGCAGCGCAGGGCAAGCCCCCGTCGGGGCCAGCCCATTGCGGCTGTCGGGCAGCCCCGTCAATTACCGTCATGCGGCACCCCTGCTGGGCGAGCATACCGAGCAGGTGCTGCGTGAGCGCCTGGGTTTGTCGGAAGCAGAAATTCAACAATTAGTCGGCCGGCGGTAGAACGTCAGGAGCAGATTTAAATGAAAAGCATCAGAACCATCGGCATTGTGGGCGCGGGCGCCATGGGGCGCGGCATTGCGCAAATTGCCGCCCAGGCCGGCCATACGGTCTTGTTGTTCGACCTGAATGCCGAGGCCGTGGCCGCTGCGCGGGAAAACCTGCGAGAAATCTGGAACAAATTGTCGGCCAAAGGCAAAATCGCGCCGGATGTGGCGCTTGCATCCTTGGAGCGAGTGCGCGCGTGCACGGATTTGCAAGCATTGAGTCAGGCCGATTTGGTGATCGAGGCAGTGGTCGAACGGCTGGACGTCAAGCGCGAATTGTTTGAGAAGCTCGAGAGCATCGTGTCTGAAGACTGCCTGCTCGCCTCCAACACCTCATCTCTGTCCATTACCTCGATTGCCGCCGCCTGCGTGCGTCCGCAGCGTGTGGTGGGTTACCATTTTTTCAACCCCGTGCCGCTGATGAAAGTGGTCGAGGTCATTGATGGCCTGCGCACCGAGCGCGAAGCGGGCGACGCGTTAATGGCCCTGGCACGCGATATGGGGCATACGCCCGTGCGTGCCAAAGATATGCCGGGGTTTGTGGTGAACCACGCCGGGCGCGGCATGAATATCGAAGGCTTGCGCCTGGCCCAGGAGTCCGTCGCGCCGTTTTATCAGATCGATGCCATCATGCGCGACCAGGCGGGTTTTCGTATGGGGCCTTTTGAACTGCTTGACCTGACTGCCCTGGATGTTTCGCATCCGGTCATGGAGTCGATTTACCGGCAGTTCTATGATGAACCCCGTTTTCGCCCGTCGCCGATTACCGCCGTGCGGTATGCCGGCAAAATGCTCGGCCGCAAGGTCGGAGAAGGTTTTTATCGCTATGCCGATGGGCACAAGCAAGTGCCCGATGAGCCGGCGGTGCCGCCCCTGCCGGCAGGGCTGAAAGTATGGCTGGCCCCGTATCATCCGGTGGGGCACAAGCGCGCGGCCGCTTTGTTGAAGGCCTTGAATGTTGATCTGGTGGCCAGCAACGAGGCGCCCGACGATGCCTTGATTATGGTGACGCCTTTTGGCGAAGATACCGCAACCGTGGTGGGCGCCTATCAGCTCGATGGTCGCCGCACGGTAGCGCTGGACACCTTTTTTGGCCTGGCGCCCGGCAAGCGGCGTGTGCTGATGTGTTCGCCCGCCACCGAACCCAGGTGGCGCGACGCGGCGCACGCCTTGTTTGCATCGGATGGCACGGCGGTATCGGTGATCGACGATTCGGCCGGGTTCGTCGGGCAACGCATGGTGGCTACCATCATCAATGTAGCCGCCGATATCGCCCAACAATCGATCGCCACGCCCCACGACATCGATCTGGCCGTGTCCTTGGGGCTGGGCTACCCCAAAGGGCCATTGTCCATGGGCGATGGCCTGGGCGCAGCGCATATCCTGGATATACTGCGCGCCATGTACCGCGTCACCGGCGACGATCGCTACCGGGCCAGCCTGTGGCTGCAACGGCGCGTTCAACTGGGTATGTCACTGCTGGCGAATGCCTCCTGCTCTGCCTCGTGATGATGAGTGGTGCCGATGAACATGTACATGGCGGGCACCATAAGTAGAGTCAATATGGTGCCGATCGAGAGGCCCGCGAAAATGACCAGGCCCATGTCGTGACGCCCGGCCGCACCGGCGCCGGACGCCCACACGAGCGGCACGACGCCCAAGACCATTGCCGCTGTCGTCATCAGGATTGGCCGTAGGCGCACCGACGCCGCTTCTTCAATGGCCTCGCGCTTGCTGCGGCCCGAGCGTTGCAGTTCGTTGGCAAACTGAACGATCAGGATCCCGTGTTTCGTGATGAGCCCAAGGAGTGTCACGAGACCCACCTGTGTGTACACGTTGATGGAAGCGAAGCCCATTGTGATGAATGCCAGCGCGCCAAAGAGCGCCGGTGGCACAGAAAACAGGATCACGATAGGGTCCCGGAAGCTCTCGAACTGGAAAGCCAGCGCAAGATAGACGATGAGAATCGAGAACAGGAGGAGGCCGACGAATCCGCCGGACTCCTGCATGAACTGACGCGACTCGCCCGCGTAGTCGGCCGTGTATCCCGACGGGGCGACCTTTTGCAGAATCGTGTTCAGTTTCGTCAGCAGCTCGCCTTGGGACAATCCGCTAACCCCTGCAATGGTGGCCGAGTTGAGTTGCTGGAAGTGGTTGATCGATTCCGGCTGCACCGATGTTTCAATATGCGCCACCGTACGAGCGGGAATCATCGTCCCCGATGGAGTCCGGATGTAGTAGTTCAGAACTTGGTCGGGGTTGAGGCGGTCGACCTGCAGCACCTGCGGGATCACTTTGTATGACCGTCCGGCGGTCGAGAAGTAGTTGACGTAGTTGCCGCCCAGCGCGGCCGACAGCGCCGCGCCGACATCCGCCTCGGTCATCCCCAGGGCGGCGATCTTCTCCCGGTCGACGACGAGCTTGGCTTGCGGCTTGTCGAGCTTCAAGTCGACATCCGCGAACCAGAAAAGTTGTTCTTTTAGAGCCTCGGCCAAGACCGCCTGGGCGACTTCATTCAAGTTCTGGATGGGTTCTGTCGTGGTAATGACGAACTGGACCGGCAAGCCCTGGGAACCCGGCAACGACGGCAGGGGAAAGGCGGCAATCTTCGCGCCTGCCACCTGGTTCCATTTTTGCTGAAGGTCCATGATCACTTCTGCCTGGGATCGGCTGCGCTCTCCCCAGGGCTTGAGCAGAACCCCGCCCAGCCCTTGATTGAGCGATGGCACGCCCGTCAGCTGGAACATCTGCTCATATTCAGGCTCCTTGCGCGCGATCTTGAATGCCTGGTCGGCAAGCGTCTCCATCTGCTGGGGCGAGGCGGTGGGTGCTCCCTTGATCTGCATGAACACCAGCCCTTGGTCCTCGGTCGGAGAGAGCTCGCTCTTGGCAGTCATGCCGCTGGCTGCCACGAGAATGAACAGAACAAAGCCAAAGGTCACCAGCACCGGCCATACATTCAGCCCCCTCGAAAGCACCCGGCGGTACCGGCTGCGTAGCCAGTCAAAGTAGTGATCGAGCCGGCGCGCGAATCGCCCCTCTTCCTTCCCTGGCCTGAATAGCCGCGAGGTCATCATGGGAGAGAGGGTCAGCGCCACCACGCCCGACACGGTCACAGCGCCGGCCAGCGAGAAGCAGAACTCCTTGAAGAGTGCGCCGGTGAGGCCGCTGCGCAGCCCAATGGGCACATACGCGGCAATCAGCACGGCGGTCATGGCGACGATGGGTCCGCCGAGTTCCCGTGCCGCGATGAGCGCAGCCTCCAGCACCCCTTTGCCTTCTTCCTTGATGTGGCGGTCGACGTTTTCGACCACAATAATGGCGTCGTCAACGACAAGGCCGATTGCAAGCACCAGTGCGAGAAGCGTGAGGAGGTTAATGGAGTATCCGAGCAGGAACATGATGAAGAATGTTCCAACGAGCGAAAGCGGTATCGCTACCAGCGGGACAATCACGGCTCGAAACGAGCCGAGGAACAGGTAGATGACGATCGAGACGATGAGCATGGCCTCGGCCAGCGTCTTGACGACTTCGTAGATCGAAGTATTGATGAATTCCGTGGAGTCGTAGACGATATTGCCGCGAACGCCTGCCGGCAATTGAGACTGCAGATCGGGAAACGCTTTGCGTACGCTTTCGGCGACGGTCAGGATATTGGCATTGGGCGCTACTTTGATACCGATGAACACGGAGCGTTTGCCGGAGAAGGCAACGCTGGTGTTGTAGTCCTCCGCACCCAGTGTGACATTGGCGACATCTTCCAGATGCACAAGCGCGTCGCCGTTGTGCTTGACGACGAGCCGCTTGAACTCGACCACACTGTGCAGATCGGTTCCGGCGGTCAGATCGACCGTCACCATCTGCCCTTTTGTCGAGCCGACTGCGGATAAATAGTTGTTGTTCGTCAAGGCCGTGGAAACGTCCTGTGCCGTAACGTTGTGGGCGGCCAGCTTGCTCGGGTCCAGCCAGGCGCGAAGGGCGAATTGACGCCCCCCGAGAATCTCCGCGGTCTGCACGCCTTCGATCGAATCGAGTTTGGGCTTGACGACCCGCACAAGGTAATCGGTGATGTTGTTCGTGGGGATGACATCGCTGAAGAAACCCAGATACATCGCGTCCGTGGTCTGCCCAACCGCTACGGTCAGCACCGGTTGCTGGGCCTGCGCCGGGAGCTGATTCTTCACCGAGTTGATCTGAGTGTTGATCTCGGTCAGTGCCTTGCTGGAGTCGTAGTTGAGCCGCAGCGTCGCCGTAATTATCGAGACCCCTGTGATACTGGATGAGGACAGGTAATCGATGCCCTGCGCCTGTGCAATGGCCGATTCGAGTGGTTGTGTGATAAAGCCGGCAACCGTGGCCGCGTCCGCGCCGTAGTAGCTGGTCGTAATGGTGACCACCGTATTTTCGGTGCGTGGCCACTGATTGACGGGCAGCTCGGAGATCGATCGCAAACCCAGTATCAGGATAAGCATCGAGATAACGATGGCCCAGACCGGTCGCTTGATGAAGGTATCGGTAAATTTCATGGGAGACCTATTGTTCTTGCGGCGTCGGGGATACGGCGTTCAAGGGAACGCTTCGGTTATCGACCTTTACCGGCGAGCCATTCTTGAGTTTCATCTGGCCGCTCGTGACGATCACGTCGCCTTCCTTGACGCCGGAGACGATGGCCACTTGGTCACCACGGGTCGGGCCCGTTTGAATGAACGTTTGCTGTGCCGTGAGGACATCCTTGCCTTGGCCGTTCTTCTTATGCGCCACGATGAAAACGGTCGTTCCATAAGGGTTGTAGGTGACGGCGGTTTGTGGAACGGTGAGGTAGGGCTGCTTCGCCCCCGACTCGACGACGGCGCGGGCGAACATTCCGGGCATTAATCTTTGCTTGGGATTGTCGATGGTCGCTTCAATCGTGACGTTTCGCGTGGCCGGGTCGAACTTCGCATCGATGGCACTCACTTTCCCGGTGAAGGTTTGCTTGGGCAGGCCGGCCGCGGTGACCGAGACGGCTTGGCCGGTGGCGATCGCCTCCAGCTGCGACTGGGGTACGTTGAAATCGATGTATATGGGATCGAACGTCTGCAACGTCGCGATTTTGTCGCCGGGATTGAGAAATTGACCGGGATTGACACTGGTAATCCCGATCCGCCCGGCAAACGGTGCGCGGATCGTTTTCTTCGCGACCAAAGCCTGTTGTTGCTCCGCCGCCGCGCGTTTCGCTTTCAAGTCGGCGTCGTCAGCGTCGACTTGCGCCTGCGACACCGCGTTCACCTTAAGTTGAGCCTTGTCGCGCTTGAGAACCGTTGCGGCCAGGTTCGCGGTCGCCTCGAGCGAGTGCAACTGCGCAATGTCGGCATCCGCATTCAACTGGACGAGAAGGTCGCCGGCCGAGACATCCAGCCCCGGCTTGAACGCAATGGTGCGGACGATGCCGCCAACTTCTGTCGTCACATCGACCCCGCGAACCGCCTTCATCGATCCCACGGCAGAGACGCTCGGTTGCCAATCGGCAAACTGCGCGTTGATGGTCGTCACCACGGCGGGCGGCTGGGGAACCTTTGATTGTGCGATCAGTTTCGATATCTGGATGAACTTCACGCCACCGATGATCAGGACAATGATCACGACCATCCCGATCATGGCAACCATCGGCCGAAGCAGTCGTCGTTTGTGCGTGCCGCCGGGTTCGGCCGGCTGGGTGGACGGGAACGAGGCGGTCTTAGTTTCGGCCATGAGTCTTCTCACTAGTTCTATTGTTCAAATCGGTCGAACTGCCTGAAGTGGCGGGAGCCACATCGGTGCGATTCCACCATCCGCCGCCCAGTGCCTGGAACAGCGCAGTCGTATCGCTATAGCGGGCGGCCTGCGCCCGCACGCGCGTAAGCACGGCGTTTTGATAGGTTTGTTGCGCGGTAAGCAGATTGAGATAGCCAACCGCGCCGAGCCGGAACTGAGCCTGCGCGAGGTCCAGACTTTCGCGCGCGGCGCGTTCGGCCGCCACCTGCTGGGTGAGCGCGTCGGCATCGGCTTCCAGTGCCCGCAGCGCGTTGGACACATCCTGGAATGCAGTGACCACGGTGCCGCGATACCGTGCGGCCGATTCGTCATACGCCGCCACGGCTGCGCGCTTGCGATGTTCGAGTGCCCCGGCATCGAAGATCGACTGTGTGATCGACCCAACGAGACCCCAGACCCCTGTGCCTGACGTAAACAATTTGCTCACGCTCGACGCGCTGGAGCCTAGCGATGCGGTGAGGTTGAACTGCGGCAGTTGATTGGCCACGGCAACGCCAATATTGGCACTGGCCTGATGCAGTTGAGCCTCGGCGGAACGCACGTCTGGCCGCTGCCGCACGATGGCCGAGGGAAGGCTGACCGGCAGCTCCTCGGGCAGATGGAGGGACGCCAGATCGAAACTCTCGCCGCGATCCTGGTTGGGAAAGCGGCCGAGATAGGCCATCAGTTGGTTGCGGGTTTGCGCGAGCTGCTTTTGCAGGGCGGGCAGCGTGGCGCGCGTTTGTGCGAGCGCCGCCTCCTGAGCGAGTACGCCGGTGTTGGCGATCGCCCCAAGTTGCCGCTGAGACTTCAGAACAGTGAGCTGATCGTTCTGAAGCCCAATGATTTTTTCGGTTGCAGCCACCTGCTCGCGCACGGACGCCAAATTGATGGCCGTGTTGACGACATTCGAGCTTAGCGTCAGGTAAGTCGCCTCCAGTTGGTAGCGCTCGAACTCGGCCTGCGCGGAGGACGATTCAATCCGGCGGCGGGTGCCGCCGAAAACGTCCGGGGCGTAGGAAACATTCAACGATGCTGAGTGGACGGTCAGAATCTGGGAAAACGAGCTATTGGAGCTGGCCGGGCCGGTCGAGCTCACCCCTGATATCTTCTCCCGGGTGCTGGACGCCGTGGCGCCGAGGGATGGAAACAGCGATGCCTGATCGGCGTAGACAAGTTCGTTGGCCTGGCGAAGCGCGGCCTGAGCGGCGGCAACATCCGGATTGGCCCGAAGCACCTCTTCGACCAGCGCGTTCAGCGTCGGTGAGCGAAAGAGCGTCCACCATTGCCCGGGAATATCCATCCCGGCGACAAGCCGCTGCGCGGCGCCTCCTGCCGCCACGTCAGCCGAAGCTGTCGTCGGCGCTAGCTTGTCCCGCGAGTAGCCGGCGTTTTGAGCCACATCGGGCCGAACGAAGTTGGGCCCCACGGCACAGCCGGCGAGCGCCGTGAGGCAAAGCAGACTGAGGGGAGCAAGAACCTGCGATAGCCGGGAGGAGGAGGCGCTCATTTTCGCCCCCCGTTGAGTTCTTCCGGGCGAATCGCAGGCCCCGCCAAACCCCTCATCAAAAGTGCAACAGCGTGGCGCCGAATCTGCTCGCGGCCGAGGCTCATCGTGGTATTGTCCTCGTGCCAGACGCAAGAGGTCGTCGCCTGCGGCAACATCACTTGGGCCAGCATCGAGGTGAACAACAGAGTGGGTTCGATCTCCGGATTGACCTCGCCGCGGGACTGCGCCTCGACGATTTTCTGGCGGAAGGCATTGCTGCGGTCGCGTGGGATACGGCGAAGCAGGCGTTCGCGCAGCAGGCCGCCGACCTGGACGATCTCTCGCAGCCAGAGCGACGGTACCCAAGGTGCGACGTCCGTAACCTCGAACATCCGCGTCAACAGCCCTCGGATCAGTTCGATAGCGCTTTCGTGCTCGATGTCGGCAGGTTCCCAGATCGCCTGTATCAGTGGCCCGAGACGTTCCTCGACCACGGCATCGTAGAGCTTCTCGCGCGTCTCGAACCAGTAATGCACCATCGCCGAGGTCACTTTCCCCTCCTTCGCGATCTGCGCAATGGTCGTGTTGGCGATGCCGCGATCCGAGAACAGCAGGATTGCGGTGTCCAGCAGGCGCTCACGTCCAGGCGTGTCGTCTTTATGCAATCGCCGACCGCCAGGCGTCGGTTGTTCGGGCTTCTGTTCCATATCGATTCTCTAATTAACTAATTAGTTAGGTATTGGCTCTAAAAAAATGGGCTAAACCTTCTCACTTCGCGGCGGCACGCATCGACCTGAGGTCTGAGGGTGCCAGGTGTTACCGTTTTGTAGCGGCAACCCTTGTGGCTGCCATGCCTGGACCATACAGGTAGCTCTCGCAGCTTGCGACGGCAACGCCCTACGGAACCAAATGCCGCCAGCCGAATTTTGAGTACCTGTGATTGAGCGTGGTATGTTAATTGATTAGTTAGTTAGCTGCAAGCCGACGAATCCTGGCAGAGCTGGAAGCCGATGAATTGTCCGATTCTTGGAGGATATCGTGATGCAAGCGAACGGTGGGAGGCAGCATGAAATAAAAAAAGGCCGCTTCGAAAATGTAGTGGCCTTTTTGTGCGCGGATGGCAGCCACAAGGGCTGCCGCTACACACATATCCGTGAATCATGTAGCGGCACCCCTTGTGGGTGCCACATTTTTGCGACAAACGTATTCGGGCGGTCTCGCAGTGGAAGGAATTACTTGGCGGCGTGCACCATGTATTCCACTGCGGCGTGCATTTCGGCGTCGGTGGCTTGCGAGCCGCCGCGAGGAGGCATGGCGCCGACGCCGTGTATGGCGTTTTTAACCATGGTTTCGATGCCGGTTGCAATAAACGGCGCCCAGGCGGCTTTGTCGCCGTATTTGGGAGAGCCGGCAGCACCAACCGCGTGGCAGGCAAAGCACACGGCTTTATAGAGTTTTTCGCCGGCCGGGTCGATGGCCGCTTCGGCGGCTGGCGCGGCAGCTTTCGCGACCGGTTGGGCCGCTGGGGCCGGCGCTGCGGCGGGGGCAGGCGCGGCAGCAACAGGGGCCGCCGCCGCTACAGCGGTTGCCGCCTCGGGTTTGGCTGCCGATTGCTTGGCTTCGGGGGCGGGTGCGGCGGGTTCTTTGAACGAGGCGCCCGATTTGTTGGCCATATAGGCGACGGCGCGAGCAACTTCGTAGTCGCTAAGCGAGGGGTTGCCGCCTTTGGGAGGCATGGCACCAACACCATGCAAGGCATTCTTGATCATTTCGTCGTAGCCCGTTTTGATGAACGGCGCCCACTCGGCGCTATTGCCAATCTTGGGAGCACCCGCCACGCCGGCCGTGTGGCAGGCGGTACAGGTCGATTCGAAAACTTGCTGTCCCGTTTTGTACACCTTGGGTGCATTGGCATCGACCAGGTCGAAGCTTGCAACAGGCTTGATGCGTTCGGCGATCGCTTGGGGCGTAAGCGCATTGGAGCCGGCGCCAACGCGGTCGCCCACGTTCACCAGGTTGGCCAGCATGATAATGGTGAAAATGGGGATCAGGAACGCCAGGACAATCGTGACAATAAGCTGTTTGGGGGTTTTAATAAGGCCAGCGTGTTCTTCGATGTGTTCTGAATTGTTTTCTTCTGTGTGGTCCATGATCGAATCCTGCGTGTTCCGTGATTCAGCGCCTTGGCGCCTGAGATTGTGCGACGATTATTCTGGTTGGCGCGCGAAGACACCCCTCGTGTTTACGCGTTCGGCAACCATCCAAGTCCATGATTATAGCGAGAGTGCCGCCCAAGCGCAGAAATGGCCGTTGCCGTTTCGGTTATGGCCTTGGGGCAGGAACGGGGCAAGGAAAAATAAATCGCGGTAAACACGCTACAATGGCGGCCCTTGCGCCCGTAGTTCAATGGATAGAATGAGAGTTTCCGAAACTCTTGATACAGGTTCGATTCCTGTCGGGCGCACCACCGATCACATAAAGCCCGGATTGCGCGGCAGATATTGCGTCCAGGCACCATAGCCGGGCGACGCCATCAGCAGCATCGGAACCGTGATGCGCATGCCGCAATTGACTGCAACGCGGAGTGCACTGTCGCATGTGCCTGGCACGAACGCCGATACTTTCTCTGAGGACTTATCGGCCGCCATTTTCAACGCCGTTGTGAAGGCGCTCCCGAGGATGTCGGCCCGCGTGACTGCAAGCGGCCCGATATGCCCGTTGGGGCCAATATAAGCGTAGCCGACGCACTCGTTGCCGGCGCAGAGCATGACACCTGTAGTTCCCGGGTCATTGAGCAGGTAGCGGTGATGCTTCTCGCGCGCGACGCCTACAGCGCGAACGTCGATCTCGGCGAGTTTTTCCATGTGCTCGGCTGTGTCGTCGATCGCGATGCCACGCAGTGGAGGTTCCGGCAAACCGGTCTTCACCTGTTCGCGCGCGGCGCCGAAAAAATAAACCGGCATCCTGGGAAAGAGGCCGTGCCGGATGTAGAGGCCCTGCGAGACACGGTTGAAGGCAAAAGTAATCAACGCCTTATGATCCGCTCTTGATTTCTGGGCATGCTCCAAGGCCAATTTCAATAGCTCGTTCCCGATGCCACGACCCTGTTGGGAGGGATCGACGAATAACTGGGCGAGAAACCAGACATTTCCGCACACCCAACTCCAGGCAAAACCGAGAATGTCGCCGCCGTCCTCCGCGATCCATAGGCCGCCGGGGTCGTCCTTGAGCGAGAACAGCTGAAAGTTGGGAGGGCTCGGAGTCGCCATCGAGCCAAAGCCATGGCGTTCGGTAAGGTCGTTGATGCTGGCAACAACCAGCGCCTCGGCTGTTGCCAAATCTTGCGCTTGAGCGGGCCTGTAGACGAGTGACATTGGGCAACTCCGGCAGAGGAACCTTTTAGACAAGTTTTGGCGTCTTTTGGCGTCGAGCCGTCCGTCGTCCCTCAAGCGTCAGGCCGCGATGTCAATAATATTATGGCACTTTATCTCCGGCTGAAAAACTTCATGGCGAGGTTCGCCTTTGGTCACATCCGGGCCCTGCTTTTCGGGTCAAGCAGGGCTGACGCTCGCCACACGGTCCAGTTCCCTGAAGGCACCTTGTGCCTGCACTCTTGCGTGCGTTCATCGATTTCGTCAAGGGTACGCTTCTGGAGCAAACGCGTCTTTGATCAGTCGAGTGGCCAGTTGGATATCCTGTTGCGGGATGCCTGCCAGTCGTTGATCCTTGACCCGATTCTTCAATAAGGAAAAATCGCCGTCGACCACCCACTTGATCAACAGATTGATGGCGCGATCGGGCCAATCGAACTCCGTGTTGATGGCCTGAAAGGCGTCATCGTAGTGTCGCAAGTATAGTGACTCGCCAATGAGGCTTTTGTTCAGCGCATATTCGGCGCATTCGACCATGAATCGGCTTTGCTCGGTGGCGTCCCAAGAGGCATAGCTGGCTTGATGACCGCGATATTGCATCTGGAATTCGCCATCGCCCATTACATGAACATCCCACAGCGCACGCATTGGTGTGCTGAACCGCTCCAGTGTCGCCAGATAGCGCGCCTCGTGGCTGACCATGGCCACGGACAAGGGCAATATGGCGGCCGTATTGATCCCGGTATGCCGGGTCAGGGCGGGAATGAGGGTATGTTGAGCCAGTAGACGAGATACGCGTCCATTGCCGTCCATGAACGGGTGCAGGTATACAAAGCCGAACGATGCAAGGGCCGCTTGGTGGAAGATCGGCAGGTTGCTATCGGCAAATGCGTTAACCATGGCCATGAAGCCGCCCATTAGCGAGCGCAGGTCGGCGACAGGGGGTGGGACATACCGTACCGCAAGTGCTCCGCGGCCGGCGCGCTGCAACCAATTCTGTTCGGTGCGGAAATGAAACTCCTGGTTCAGGGGACTGGTGACGACCGTCTGCTGCAACTCGGTCAGATAGGTCTCGGTCAATGGTTGTTGTTCGCGCATGGCCTGCAAGGCCTGGACAAATCCTTCGGCTTTGGCTGGCTGGGCGACTTCACGCTCGATTTGAAACGAGCTTTGCGTCTCCGCCAGATAGGCCCAGTTCAGTACGCGGTTCAGCTGGGGCAGGTCTGGCTCGTGCTGCACCCAACTCGTGAGCGCTGCCAGGACCGCATGTGTGCGCGCCTCCAATGTCGTGTCACGGCGCACGACGGGGCAATAGTCGATGGGTCCCAGTCCGTTGAAATTAAGCCGCCAGCGCCGATTTTTTTCCCAAAGCCGTCCAGTGTAGTAGCGTCCGACGTCGAACACGTCCATGTAGCGCCCTCTATCCAGATCAGAAACCGGTAACGCGCTCTGAGTGGTGTGTTCCCAGAAGTACCCCAATTGGCGCAAGAATTGGCTAGTGGGCTTGGCCCGGATCTCGTGCGCGAGCCGTTCGGCATTCAGGTCGGCCAATGCTGCCAGTAGCAGGGGTAGGTTCATGGTTTCGTGACGCAGTGCAAATACCAGATGGCCGATGAGGTCATCTGGTGCGGGCGCGCTGCTATACGGTACCTGGATGCGTTCCGGCAGGTATTGGATGGCCTTGACCGGGCCAATGTAAGCAGGTTGTCCCAGCGCGGGCATCGGCCATGAGTTCAGTGTGGCCAAGCGGGCATAGCCAACAGGCGCAGAAGTCGTAACACTCATTGGGTGGCCTTTTTTACCGGAAAATTGTTATCCGATACGGAATTTTGTTATTTTACCTATATTTATCCGGGAAATTGTTTTTTTCTGGTAATTTAAACATCTTTGCTCGTCCATGAGAAGCAAAGGCGCGCAGACGGTCCCCTCGTTCCGGAAAATTGTTATTCCGTTCGAATTATTGTTATTTGGGCATTATTGTGCGGAAAATAATTATCTCGGCTGTGTGATGTACGCGGGCTGCCTACCGCGCTGGGGGGCATGGCCTCCCGTTAAATCGAAAAAGGAGACTCCGGCACCTGTTTTCGCGCCCAGTCCATCAAGGCTTGGTCGACATGCACGGCCGAATCCAGCGGAAGCACCCATGTCCGCTGTTCCGAGCGGCCGAGCTTTGCAAAAGTACTCCGAATAATCGCTTCTTCCACATTCGTGGCAAATCCGATGGCAACCATATGGGCGCCGCCTTCGACATAGATCATGCGCGAGCCCGCTACAGACTTGATCGCGGCGGCGACTTCCTTGCCATAGGTACTGATGTCCTCGGGTTTCGCGAACATTAAAGCCACATACGTTTTCATCGTCAGCCCTTTTGTTGGATTTGAAGTGTCGGACTCGACATCTTAGAGCAAAGTCCGTGTCCGCCAAGCCATGAGCGATATCAAGAGATCGTCTCGACCACTCCACCATCCACACGAAGCGCCGCGCGGCCCCGGCGACGTTGCATCATGCCGCGCAGACAGCGGGTAACCAGTACTGCGCCTCGAACGCGGGCCTTGCAAGGGTTTACCCGTGGTGCCAGTCGCAATCTATTTGTTATGCCAAAACGAATCTTTAAAAATAGGGCGGATATAAATAAAAATTATATTTATCAATCCATTATGGATGGAATCCAGATAAAAGGAGTTCAAAAAGCCGAGGTAAAAATTTCATCCATTAATAAAAAAGCAAGCGCCTCCATCTGGAGCGCCTTCACCAAACACGGCATACTTCAGGCGACGCAACGATTTATTTCAATAAAAATGGCATAAATAAGGAGCGAGGCAAATGCGGGTAGATAACTTTTTACAAAAGCTAAAAAGCGGTTTTGTTTTTTGTTTCCTGACCGGCTTGATTATCATTGGCGCGTGCGGCTCGAGCGCTTACGCCGCTTACCCGGACAGACCCATCCGCTTGGTGGTTGGTTTTGCGCCTGGCGGGGCCAACGACATCATAGGCCGCCTAATAGCAAAAGAATTGACTACGGACTTGGGTGTTTCGGTTGTCGTCGAGAACAAGCCTGGGGCAAGCAGCAATATTGGAACGGCGTTTGTGGCCCATTCCGCGGCGGATGGATACACCTTGTTCCTGGCATCATTGAACAATGCCATTAACCAAAGCCTGTATCACAACCTGCCTTTCAATTTCGTATCCGATTTTTCACCTGTCGCTTTGATAGCGACCATGCCCAACATCCTGGTTGTCAATAGCGCGTCGCCTTATCATTCAGTCAAAGAACTTGTTGCTTACGGAAAAGCGCATCCGGGTCGATTGACTTTTGCATCATCGGGCACGGGCACATCATTGCACTTGGCGGGGGAGCTATTTAAAATTCAGGCGGGAATTAAAATTGTGCACATTCCTTATAAAGGCAGTGCATTGGCAATGACGGATTTGCTCGGGGGACGGGTCGATCTCATGTTTGATAATTTAATATCTTCAATATCAAATATAAAGTCAGGGAAGTTAAGGGCTTTGGCGATAGCGTCTCCTCAGCGATCCCCTTCTCTTCCCGACATTCCGACCATGGCGGAGTCCGGGTATCCCAAATTTGATGTTTCCTCATGGTTTGGGGTTCTTGCCCCTCGCAATACGCCACCCGACATTATTCAAAAGATCAATGCTTCGGTCGGAAAAGCGTTGAAGAATCCGGAAATGACGAAAAAGCTCGAACAATTGGGCGCCACACCGCAGGCCATGACGCCGCAAGCCTTTGGTGATTTCATCAAATCTCAAGTGGACAAATGGGGTACCGTTATTCGAGCAGCGGGGGTCACTGCCGCTTCGTAGCAATAAGTTTCCTTCCAAGGAGAACTCATTATGCAACTCGAAGGCTCTTGCCATTGTGGCGCCGTGCGATTCAGCCTGGACAGCTCCACTCCTTATCCTTACCAGCGATGCTACTGTTCCATCTGTCGCAAAACGCAAGGCGGCGGGGGTTACGCGATCAACTTGGGGGGCGACGCACGGACGATGAAGGTGACGGGCAGCGACGATATTTCGATTTATCACGCCAAAATCAAGCGCTCGGGCCGTACGCATACCAGCACGGCCGAGCGTCATTTTTGCAGGCGTTGCGGCAGCGCGTTATGGTTGTTCAGCCCGGAGTGGCCGGATCTGATTCATCCGTTTGCCTCGGCCATCGACACGCCTTTGCCCATCCCCCCTGAGAATACCCACCTGTTTATGGATTCCAAGGCCCCCTGGGTGGTCGTTGACAAGCAGCGTCGCGACAAGGTATTTGAGGGCTACCCCGAAGAATCGATTGCCCAGTGGCATGAACGTCTGGGATTGACGCAGGGTTAGCCGGCGTCAGCCCCATTGCCAGAAGTCGCTGCCTTCGGCCAGCAGGTTCTTGGACAAAACCATTTTGTGAACCTCCGAGGCGCCGTCCACCAGGCGCGCCTGGCGGGCATAGCGGTACATCCATTCAAGCGGCGTGTCTTTGGAATAGCCTCGCGCTCCGCAAAGCTGGATGGCCGTATCGACCGCCTTGTGCAGGGTTTCGGACACAACGACCTTGGCCATGGAGACTTCCTTGCGCGCGAAATCGCCCTGGTCCAGCTTCCAGGCGGCATGCATGGTCAGCAGGCGCCCGATCTGGATATTCATGGCGGCCTCGCCCAGCAGCCATTGCACGCCTTCGTGGTCGGCCATCTTCGAGCCGAACGATTCGCGGTGCGAGACATAGTCGTTGGCGATTTCGAGGGCCCGTTTGGACAAGCCCAGCCAGCGCATGCAATGCGTCAGGCGGGCCGTGCCCAGGCGGATCTGCGTCAGCTTCAGACCGTCGCCCACGTTCATCACGCGGTTCTCGTCGGGGATGCGCAAATTCGTAAAGCGCAGTTCGCAATGGCCGCCGTGCTCTTCGGGCCCCATGATGGGAATGCGCCGCACGATTTCCCAACCGGGGTCGTCTTTATGGAACATGAAGGCCGTCAAGCCTTTGCGGCTGTCGTCCGATGTGCGGGCGATAAGAATGAAGTGGGCGGCAACTCCGGCCCCCGTGATGAAATGCTTGGTTCCGTTGATAAGCCAGTGGTCGCCCTGGCGTTGGGCGCGAGTCTGCATCATGGAGGGATCGGAGCCGCAACCGGGGGGCGGCTCGGTCATGGCAAAGGAAGAGCGCACCGCGCCATCGATAATCGGTTGCAGCCAGCGGTCTTTTTGCGCTGTCGTCGCCATTTTGTTAAGGATGATCATGTTGCCGTCGTCGGGTGCGGCCGAATTGAAGACGACCGGCCCGAAGATCGAACGATTCATTTCCTCGTAGCAAGGCGCCATGTCGGCCACATGAAGGCCTTGGCCGCCACGTTCGCGCGGCATCTGCAGGCTCCACAGGCCTTGCTGGCGGGCCTTGCCTCTGAGCGCCTGCAGCAGGGTTTCGTTGATGTTCTCATGCTCATCAAAGGAGTCCGGGTTTTTCTCCAGAGGAATGAGCTCTTTATCGACGAACTCTTTGATGCGCTTGCGGTATATTTCGCCGATGTCGGAAAGGGTGAAGTCCATGGAGGGTTATTCCTTAAAGAGTGGATTGCAGATGCCCGCCGTCAACGACGATGGAGCTGCCCGTCATGTAGGCCGAGGCGTCGGAGGCCAGCAACAAGAGCGCGCCGTCCAGGTCGCTCGCCTGCCCCAGCCGCCGCTGCGGGATGCGCTTGATCATGGCCTGCCCGGCCTCCGAGGCAAAGAAATCGCGGTTGAGATTCGTTTCAACGTAGCCTGGCGCCAGAGCGTTGACGCGGATGCCGTAACGAGCCCATTCCAGAGCCAGGGCTTTGGTCATTTGCTCAAGCCCCGCTTTAGAGACGGTGTAGGGCAGTACGTTGCCCGCCACGCGGTAGCCCAGTATGGACGAGACATTGATGATGGAGCCGGGTTGCCCGGCGGCCACCAGTTCTCGCGCGGCCTCGTTGGCAACCAGCCAGCAGCCCTTCAGGTTGACGTCGATCACCTGGTCCCATTCGTCGGAGGATAGCGCCAGCGAATTCTTGTTGACGGCGACTCCGGCCGTGCACACAACGATGTCGATCAGGCCGCACAAGGATTGCGCCTCGCGCAGGCCCGATCGAACGCTGGATGCGTCGGTGACGTCGATGACGACGGCATGGGCATCGAGGCCAAGGCCTTTGAGCTTGTCGGCGAGCCTGTCCAGAGGCGCTTGGCGGCGCCCGGCGACAACGACTTTGGCCCCCGCCTCGCCCAAGGTTTGTGCGAAATGTTCTCCCAGACAACCCGCGGCTCCGGTCACCAATGCGGTTTTCCCGGCGAGGCTGAATTTGTCGTGCACAGAATACCTCTCAGTAGTTATATAAAATGGGTTTTCTATAGGTAAAAATCATAGAGCAATCGTTCTATATGCGCAATAATTCCAGAGTCTGGCAAATTAGCGGGTTAATTGTCCTGATTTGTTGCTCGGAGCCGCCTTTCTTGCGGTTTTTAGCTGTTTTCGCAGGCCCGGCTGGGTTTTCTTGATGCTTTCTTGGTCGTTTGCGCACAAAAAGGCATAATTAAACTAGACTTTCAGCCTTGATAAGGCTACATTGCCGCTAAGATTTTCAAGTTCGTTGAAATTAGCACAATCCAGTACCAGTACAGTACTTTTTTGCTTAAATCTCCACACCTTGACGGTCTGCTAGAGCATGGTGCTCGTCTTTTTATGGATAGCAAGAAATGAAAACAGAAACTGGTATTGTTAAGTGGTTCAACAACGAAAAAGGTTTTGGCTTTATTACGCCTGAATCGGGCGGCAAGGATTTGTTCGCGCATCACACCGACATCGTCGGAACCGGCTTTAAATCACTCGAAGAAAACCAACGCGTTTCTTTCGAAGTGGCCGAGGGTCCTAAGGGTCCTCAAGCCAAAAATATTAAAGCTGTGTAAGCTTTGCGTATTTGAAAAAGCCCACTTCGGTGGGCTTTTTTTGTAGCGGCAGCCGTAGCGCCACCCCTTGTGGCTGCCAAATCGTTGAGGGCTGGCCCCATGGTCTCGTGCGCACAAGTCCCGTACAATGTACGGTCACCCAGGCGAATCAGGAACCCCGGCGCCATTGCGGCAATCACTATGAAAACACCGAAAAGAATCCAGCCGCTGGTTGAAGAAGGTTTGATCGACGACGTCGTGCGCCAACTCATGAGCGGCAAGGAAGCCACGGTATATGTGGTGCGTTGTGGTGACGATATCCGGTGCGCCAAGGTGTACAAAGAGGCCACGCAACGCAGCTTTCATCAGGCCGTGGCGTATCAGGAAGGCCGGCGGGTAAAGAATAGCCGGCAGGCGCGCGCCATGGAAAAGGGCACGCGTTATGGGCGCAAGATGGCCGAAGAGGTTTGGCAAAATGCCGAGGTGGATGCTCTGTATCGCCTGGCCGCCGCCGGCGTGCGTGTGCCCAAGCCGTATCTGTGCTTTGAGGGTGTGCTGTTGATGGAGTTGGTGCAAGACGCCGATGGCAATGTAGCGCCGCGCTTAAGCGATGTGGAGCTTAACCGCGAGCGGGCGCTGGAGTTCCATGCGGCGCTGTTGCGTCAGGTGGTGTTGATGCTGTGCGCCGGCGTCATCCATGGCGACTTGTCCGAATACAACATTCTGGTCGATGAGCACGGCCCTGTGATTATCGATTTGCCGCAGGCCATCGATGCGGCAGGCAATAGTGTGGCGCCCGCCATGCTGGAACGCGACGTAACGAATCTGGCTAATTTCTTTGGCGTTTTCGTACCTGAACTGCTGGGCAGTCAGTACGGCAAAGAAATATGGAATCTATACGAGGCTGGCCTGTTAACGCCCGATACGCCATTAACGGGTCGTGTGGTGGCATCGGATGCGCCTGCCGATGTAGAGGCTGTCATTCGCGAGATCGAGTTGGCGCGTCAGGAAAAAGAAGAGCAGCGCCGCCAGCAGATGGAACTGCTGGCCTGATCCTAATGCGTGGTGCTGCGAGCGCGGTTAACGACCATGCGGTCGTAGAGTCGCGCAATGATGGTGCTGCCGGTTTTCAGGAACAGGAACGGGAATATCCCGTGTATGAGCGCGGCAAACGATGCCATCAGCATGGGAACGCCAAATGAAAATGACGCCGCCATGTGTTGAAGGTAGCTTTCTCCGACCGAGGTCGGATGTTCCTTGAAGAGTTCAAGCAGTTTGCTCATGGCCGTTCTCCGTTTTGGTTGCCGTCCCGCCGTCCGGCGATTCCCTCCTCGATATTGTATTTTCTTATGCCGGAAAAAGGCTTTCAAAATTAACCACTATTTCTCCTATAATTAGAAAAATATTCTATTTATATGAGCTGTATGGACAAAAAAGACGCTCAACTTCTGTCCCTCCTGCAAGAGGATGCCTCTATGGGCTTGAATGATCTGGCTAAAGCGGTCAGTCTTTCGCCTACGCCTTGCTGGCGGCGGATCCAGAAATTGCGGGCCGAGGGGGTGATTCGGCAGCAAGTCGTTTTGTGCGACCCGGCGAAACTCAACTTAGGTTTGACGGCGTTCGTGTCGATTCGCGTAAATCAGCACAACGACGTGTGGACCGAACGCTTTGTCCAAGGTATTCGCGACATTCGGGAGATCGTCGAAATTTACCGGATGGCGGGCGACGTGGATTACTTGCTTAAAGTGGTTGTCCCCGATGTCGCGGCCTACGACCAGGTCTACAAGCGATTGATCAAGGTCGCGGAACTGTTCGATGTCAGCGCCGGGTTTGCCATGGAGGTGGTCAAATATACGACCGCATTGCCGCTGGATTATGTGGGAGATTTGTAGCGGCACCCCTTGTGGGTGCCACCTGCCCGCGTCGCTCCGCCCATCACGCGCAAGTCACCAATCCCGGGTGATCGATATTTTCAAATATCTTCCGCACGCGCTCTTGCCAGCCGACGGCGAAATCACGTCGATCGTTATCCTGGGCCGCGCCGGCCAGTATTTTTTGCAATCCCTGCATGACGCCGGGCGAGGAGGGCACCAGATCGGGGTGGTAGCTAACCGTCACTGCGGCGCCGGTGTCGGTTCGCTGGAACCGGATGTCGCCATTGACGGGCACATTGAAGAACAGCAGGTTGCGGCGATCGTAATTGCCCCCGAGGCCTTTGAAACCGGTGTCGGTCGTTGCTCCTGTAATCTGGCTGACCACGTTTGCAATGACGCCGGTGACGCCACTGGCGTGGTCGTTGCGAAACTCCACCCGGATGCCGCCGCGTTGCGGCAGGCCGTCGCCGTACAGGCTTTTTAAAGCCTTGAGCGTCATCAGATAGGCGCCTGCGACGGTCGGGCACGAGTGTCCGGCCAGCTTGACCGCGTCAAGGTAGGAATATTCAATAATTCCTTGATCGGCCGCGCCCAGCAGTTCGGTAAGCGGGTCGTATAGGGTAATGGTTTTGACCTTGTCAAAAAAAGAGGGGTAGCTCATAAGTGCTCCGGGTATGGCGAAAGAGGGTCGGAATCGTGTCCGAAACCGCTCGTTTCACTATACCGCTCAACTTTCCCGGGCGAGGCAGTGGCCGGATTGCCAGTGGGGGCAATGTCGAATTCGTTATGCCTTCACAATAGGGCCGGTGCGAGGCAGAATACAACCTTGGGCGCCGGCAAGCGTACCTGTTGTTCATGTAGTGGCAGCCCTTGTGGCTGCCATTCCCCCTGCTGTTGCGGACTTTCCCCGAAGCAACCCGCCAAGTTTTGTCTGGAGATATTATGAATATGATTACCTGGTTGATGCTGGCGGCGGCGGTGCTGCCTTTTGTGGCGGCCGCGTCATCGAAGGCGGGTGGACAGGGTTACGATCACAACAACCCTCGCCCGTGGCTGGCCAAGCAGGCCGGTTGGCGTGCAAGGGCCAACGCGGCGCAGACCAATTTGTTTGAAAGCCTGCCGTTTTTCTATGCGGCGGTTTTGTTCGCCTTGCATGGCAATGCCGATTTGGGCTATTTGGGTAAATTAATGCTGGCCTGGGTCGTCTTGCGGCTTGTTTATATCGCTGTGTATGCCGGTGGCTATGGCACCGTGCGCTCGCTGATCTGGGGCGTATGTCTGGCCTTGAATATTGCGATATTGTTCTCGCCTTAAAATGAAGGTTTTCACCGCGGGTAAAGCACGTGTCAATTGAAGACCGTTTAATCGAGATTGAAGTCAAGCTTACGCGTCAGGAAGACCTGACGCAGGAGCTAAGCCAATTGGTGTATCGGCAGCAGAAAAGGCTCGATGAATTGCAGGCATTCTGCGTGTCCCTGGCCAAGCGGTCCGCGGAGGCCTCCGATGAGGGGTCTGACCGCCCGTACGGGAACGAAAAGCCGCCTCACTATTGATTGCCGCCATGCCAGACATGCTGTCGAAACTTCCCTTATTGCCTGATTTCAAGATCCGGTCGCGCGCGGGTGTCGTCGAGTTTCCCGTTCATCATATGCGCGGGGGCACTTCCACGGGTTTAGTGATCTGGGAACCCTATGCGCCGCCCGATATGGGGTTGCGCGAGGAATTGCTTCGACACCTGATGGGCGTGCCGCTGGTCGGCGAGCGCCCGGGCAACCGGCAGATTGGCGGCCTGGGCCGCGGCCCGGCGACCAGCAACAAGGTATTCTTTGCCGACATGGAATTCGTCGACGGTGCGCCCCGCATAGTCAGCACCCTGGCGCAGTTGGCCTCGTATACCTCCGCCATTGACTGGAGCGTCAATTGCGGCAATATGTCGGCGGCCTTGCCGTTCTGGGCGCTGGATACGGGCCTGGCTTCTTGCGAAGGCAGCGGCCCCTGGTCCATCGACATACGCAATACCAATACCGGTGTGATCACGAGCGCCCGTTTGCAGGTTCGGGCCGATGCGACTGTTGCCGCCAGCGAAATTCCCGGCGTGGACGGCGCGTTTCCCGGAGTGGATTTATTTCTTCATGCTCCCGTTGGCGCGAAAACAGGCAAGCTGCTTCCCACTGGCAACGTCAGGGACGAGGTGGGCGGCTACACCGTATCGTGTGTCGACGTGGCGGTGCCCATGGTGATCGCCGACGCGCGGCAATTCGGCAAAACGGCGCATGAACCTATCGGAGAGCTCGAAGCAGACCTTCGTTTCATGAGTGAGCTAAAACGCGTCTGGATCGAAGCGGGATTGCGCATGGCGCTGAAAACCCGCGATGGCGCATTGATGGCAGCCGAGCAACTGGCCAAAAGCGAAACTGTCCCCAAAGTGTGCATCGTTGGCGCTTCGCAGAGCGGCGGGCATTTGAGTGTGCGGTATTTCACTCCGCAGACGGGGCATGCCTCCTTGGCGGTCTCGGGTGGATGTTGTCTGGCCGCCGCAGCCTTGATCCCGGGTACGGTCGCATACGATGTGGCGCAACGCATCCCGCAGGTGTCCGCACGGTTCGAAGATTGTCAGGTGGATATTGAGAACCCGGCGGGCATTCTGACCGCGACGATCGTCGCGCGGCAGGCTGAACATGGCATGGAAATCAAGAGCGCCGCGTATCGCCGAAGCGCGCAAATACTTCTGCGCGGCCATGTGCCGCTGTATCGTGCGTCGGCCCCGTTGCGGTCCTGGCTGGCACTCGGTTCATAACGTGTTGCATCTGAATCTGGACAGGCCTCATCATGCAAATGCACAACATCCCCTTCGGAACCACCGACTGGTCCACGGTCGAGCAAACCGAGCACAAAGGCGATACCGGAATGGCTTATTGGCGCACACGCCAATTCGGCGACATTCGCGTGCGCATGGTCCAATACAGTGCGGGTTATCTGGCCGATCACTGGTGCTCGAAAGGCCATATTCTGTTTTGTATCGAGGGCGAATTGCACACCGAGCTCGCCGATGGCAGAACGTTTGTTCTCAAGCCCGGCATGAGCTACCAGGTCGCCGATAACGCCGAGGCGCATCGCTCCTCCACCCGGTTTGGCGCCAGCTTGTTTATTGTCGATTAGGGTGTCGGCGTTTACCGCTACGATCGCTGCAACCTCGCAATCCGCTCATACTCATCTTCCAGCTTCATCGGAATGCTCGCAAAAATCGGCAGCAACCGCGCATAAATCGCGGCATTCCCGGGCTCAGGCCTATGGTGGGCGCTTATGCCGACCATCCCGGACGCTGCGCTTAGCGAATCGATTCGCCCCAGCGCATAAAGCCCCAGGACGGCCGCGCCCAGGCACGAGCTTTCGTGGCTATGCGGGACGTCAATGTCGCGGTTGAAAATATCGGACATCATCTGGCACCACAGTTCCGAGCGCGCAAACCCGCCGGTTGCATGGATTTTCCGGGCGGTGCCAGCCAGGCTTTCAAGCACAGCCAGCACGCTATAAAGATTGTAGATAACGCCCTCCAGCGCGGCCCGGATCATGTGTTCCTTGCGGTGATGCAGGGCCAGGCCGAAGAACGAGCCGCGTGCATTCGCGTTCCAAAGCGGGGCGCGCTCGCCGGTCAGGTAGGGATGAAAAATCAGGCCCTCGCTGCCTGCGGGTATCTGTGCGGCGAGCCCTATTAATGAATCATAAGGGTCGCGCTCGGGCTGTCCGGCTCGGCGGCTGTCCTCTGGAGCAAAATTCTCCCGTATCCAGCGCAGCACGATGCCGCCGTTGTTGACCGGCCCGCCGATGACCCAGTGCTTTTCGGTAAGCGCATAGCAGAATGTGCGGCCTTGCGGGTCGGTTTGCGGGCGGTCGACGACCGCACGTACGGCGCCGCTCGTGCCTATGGTCACAGCCACAACGCCCGGGTCGATCGCGTTGACGCCCAGGTTCGACAGCACGCCATCGCTTGCGCCGATGACAAAGGGCGTGTCCAGGCGTAGCCCGGTCGCTTGGGCGGCTTCGGATTTGAGGCCGCTAAGTGTATAGGTGGTGGCGACCGGCAGCGACAACTGATCGGCGCTCACGCCGGCCAGCCTGAGCGCCTCCGCATCCCAGGCAAGCTCGGCAAGATTGAATAAACCCGTCGCCGACGCAATGGAGTAATCCACCACATAACGGCCAAAGAGGCGGTGAAAAACGTATTCCTTGATGGAGATAAAGCGCGCGGCCCGCGCAAAGAGATCGGGCTCGGAATCGCGCAGCCAGCATAGTTTCGATAACGGCGACATGGGGTGGATGGGTGTGCCCGTGCGCAAATAGATGGCATGGCCGCCCAGCTCGCGCTTGATCCGTTGCGCCCAAGGTTCGCTGCGGTTGTCCGCCCAGGTAATGCACTGCGTCAGCGGCTTGCCGTCTTTGTCGACGGCGATCAGGCTGTGCATGGCCGAGCTGAACGAAACGCACGTGATGCGCGCCGCATCCAGGCCGCCCGATTCCATCGCCGTCTTGATGCAGGTGATGACCGCGCGATAGATTTGTTCGGGATCCTGTTCCGCAGCCATGGGTTGCGGAGCCAGCAAAGGGTATTCCACGTGGTGGCCGGCTGCTTCTCGTCCGTTTTCGTCGAAGGCCAGCGCTTTGGTGCTGGTCGTTCCGATGTCGACTCCGATGACATAGTTGCGCGGCAGGTTCATGCCTCATCCATTTTGCGGGAATGCCGATCACTAAATGTTTGCTTCTTGAAGCCGTACTTCTCGCTATCTGTTTTGCTGCCTTCGCGTATAAGCTCAATAAGCAAAATGGCGAATAAATTGGCGCTTGGGGTTAAGGTGCGATGCTTGATTCGAACCAGGCCCCAGTCTCCAAAACGGTTTTGAGTCATGGGGATATTCAGTCTCACAACTTGTCCGGCCTGCAACTCGCTCTCCATCATCAGGTTGCTGCTGGAAAAAATAATGTCCGATCCGGGAAGGATCTTTTTGATCAGTGCGATATCGTCGCATTCAATACGCACTTCAAATATGTCGTTGTGCTCCAAACCGATGCTGCGCTTCAATTCGTGAAATACCACCGTGGGCAGGCTGACAGAGGCAAGCGCGTAGCCAAGGAGTTCCTGGGGTTTGATCAGGCGGCCCGGGTTGCCGGCCACGAGAGGGTGCAGGCGATCGCAGAAAAAGGCGACGGTCAGCCCGCCTATAGGGGAAATGGTCAACATCGCATCATCTGCAATGTCGCGGGTGTCGGCTATAAAAAAATCAAGCCGCCCCTCCTTCAAGTCTATAAGCAGATTTTTCCAGTGATCGATGCGTATGTGCAGCGAAACCTGAGGGTAGCGCTTGTGGAATTCCCGGATGCCGGCATCCAGGAAGGAGGCGGCGGGAAATGGGCCGGTGCCAAGCGCGACGCTGCCTGAAGAGCCCGTTTTTAAATAATCAATGTTTTTGTTAAAGCTCTTGGCTTCCGACAGCAGGTTTTTGGCGTGGTCAATGACGAATTGGCCGGTCGGGGTGATGGAAACATTGCCGGGGGCGCGATCGAAGATTTGTATGTCGAACTCTTCTTCGAGAGCGGCAATGCTCTTGCTTAGCGCCGATTGGCTTAAGTGCACGCGCTCAGCCGCCTTGCTGAAGCTAAGGGTTTCGGATAGCACCAGCAGATGGTCGAGCTGTTTCAGGTTCATTATGAATCGAATTCATGGGATGCCATCGAATTATTCATTTTACACGTGCACTTTACGTGTGGCATATTAGTTTCAGCCCATAAACATCATTTATTAAATCTTAAGAAATAGATAAATGACTAAAACAGACAATCAGAAAGCGTAGTCGCAGACTATTCGGAGACCCATTCGTGATTCGATATACAGCCCGCTTATTCGCAAGCGGATGGAACGCTATTGCCCGCAATAACGTCGACAAAGTTGGTTGGCAGTTGGCGTGGGATCTGAAATGCACCGCACCCGCTTGCCTGATTGAAGTTGTTGCCCGGGCGGCAAGAAAATGACGCAAAACCTCATGGAAAAGACAACGATAATCGGAGCCGGCATAGTCGGCATGTGCACGGCGGTGGCTCTTCAGCAGCGGGGCATCGCCGTGCAGGTCATCGACGAGCGAGAGCCGGGCACCGGTACGTCGTTTGGCAATGCCGGGTTAGTCAGTGTGGACAGCTGCGTCCCCATTGCGTTACCAGGAATGATTAGGCATGTGCCCCGCTGGTTATCCGACCCCATGGGCCCTTTAAGCGTAAAGCCGGCGTATTTACCCCGTGCCTTGCCTTGGCTGATCAGGTGGTTGAAATCGGGAGCCAATGAACAACGAGCATTCAAGCACAGCTATGCCTTGCGTCAATTGCATAAAGAGGCGGTGAGTAAATATAGCGAATTGCTCGGGCCGGAATATTTCGCTGAGATCATTAGAGTTACCGGGCAGCTATATGTGTGGGAGAGCGTCCCGAAAAGCCGGGTAGACCTGCTATCTGAGCGGATTCGCGAGCAGAACGGCGTTGTTGCCCAAGAGTTGGCGGGCAGTGAAATATTCGATGTCGTTCCCAGTTTGAGCCGGCTCGTAAAACGTGCCGAGTTTTACGAAAAAAATGGCCATGTTGCAAATCCTTATTTGTTGGTACAGCGACTATTCAAGATTTTTACTGATAACGGTGGCCAGTTCCTGAGGCAGAAAGTCGTTAGCGTCACCAGGCAGGCCGACAGCAATACCTATCGCATACTGACCACGTCCGACGACATATCTGTCAGGCGCTTGGTGATGTGTTCGGGCGCCTGGTCGAAAAAAATACTGAAAGGGTTGGGTGTCAGCATTCCCCTTGATACTGAGCGGGGCTATCACGTTTCCTTTGATCGCAACGCCCTGGATTTGAAAATCCCGGTATTGCACAAAGAGCGTGCGTTTGGCGTGACACCTATGGTTGACAATATTCGCGTTGCGGGCTTTGTTGAAATAGCCGGACTGGATGCATTGCCGAACATGAAGAAAGAGCAGGTATTGATAGGCCATGTCAAACATCTGTTTCCCAGCATAGACATCAGCCTGAAAAAGAATTTCTGGCTCGGCTTTCGGCCATCGACGCCCGATAGCCTGCCGGTACTAGGCCAGTTGGAGATCCTGCCGAACCTGTATTTTGGATTCGGTCACGGTCACACTGGCATTACGGGAGCTCCAATGTCCGCTGAGATCCTGGCGAACATGGTTACGGGAATTCCCAACACCATTGATGTAAAACCGTACGACATAAAGAGATTTTAGGAGGCTGTATCATGAGTGGAAATGTTTTTAAATCGAGTGCCAAGGTATCGCGGCGCTCCATGCTGAAATTAACAGGTGCGGCGTTGATTGCACCCGCGTTTTGGGTGAAGAATTCCCAGGCTGCGCAGGAGCGTGTGATTATCCGCTCGCCGGGCGGCGCGTATGACGAGATACGCAAAAAGCTGATTTACGAGCCTTTTACCAAGCAAACCGGGATTCGCGTTATTCCGGTCGCCACGACCACAGCTAAGCTCGAAGCAATGATCCGCTCTGGCAATCTTGAAATTGATATTATCGACAACGATGACAGCGTGCTGTTGCAATGGGAAAAAGAACTGGCGCCGTTGGCTTACGATAAATTCAAATTTACCAACCCGGTAGATATCCTGTCTGAATACAAGCATGCGAATTACGTTGGCAATTTCACTTATGCCACTGTAATGGGGTACAACACCGGCAAATATAATAAAGGTACCGTGCCATCAACCTGGGTGGATTTCTGGGACTATAAAAAAATACCCGGATCACGTGCGTTGGCCGATATGGATACGGGCGTTCCTGATCTTGAATTTGCGCTCATTGCCGATGGGGTGCCGGTAGATAAGTTGTATCCCCTGGACTTGCCGCGCGCGTTCAAGTCCTTATCCAGGATCAAACCCGGGATATCCAAATTCTGGACGTCGGGAGCCTTGTCGGTGCAAATGCTGTCCACGGGTGACGCCGATCTCAGTTCCATTTGGAGCACTCGCATTTTGAAAGGCATCGAAAGCGGTGCGCCGTTGGCCATTAATTGGAACCAGCATGCAGTTCATTTACAGGCTTATGCCATTTTCAAGAAGGCAAAAAATATTGAGAACGCTCAAAAATTGATCGATTTTTGCTTGAGTAAAGAAGTCCAAAGCAAGTTCAGCTCATTATGGAATAGTGGACCTGTTACCAAAACAGCGTATGAGTCGTTAACCCCCGATATCCGTGAAAAAATCCCTGGCGGAGATCGCACTCGTCAGCATGGCTTCTTGCTGGACGCTAGTTGGTGGGCAACGAATCGGACCACAGTGGCTAAGGAGTGGGGAAAATGGGCGCTGCAGTCGTAAATCAGAACGGAAGCCTTTGCTTTCGCAACATCACCAAAAAATACGGCGACTTAACGGTCGTCGACGATATCAATCTGGATATTAAATCGGGCGAGTTTTTTTCCTTGCTTGGCCCGAGCGGCTCGGGCAAGACCACGACCCTGATGATGCTGGCCGGGTTTGCTACGCCCGACGCTGGCCAAATATTGCTTAACGAAAAGGACATCAGCCAGTTAAGCCCACAGCAGCGAAATTTAGGCATGGTGTTTCAAAACTATGCCTTGTTTCCCCACATGACCGTGCTGGATAACGTGATGTTTCCGCTTAAGGTTCGCAAATACTCGGCTAAAGAATGCCAGGAGCGCGCTCAGTGGGCGATTGACCTGGTGCGCTTGTCGAAGTATTCGAAGCGCTTGCCCAAAGAACTCTCCGGGGGTCAACAACAGCGCGTTGCGCTGGCGCGTGCGGTCGTGTTTCATCCGGAAGTCGTTTTGATGGATGAGCCTTTGGGCGCTCTGGACAAAAATTTGCGATATCAAATGCAAATGGAAATCAAGGAGCTGCAGCGCAAGCTGAACATGACGGTGGTGTTTGTCACGCACGATCAGGAAGAGGCGATGAATATGTCTGATCGGATCGCCATCATGAACAATGGGAAAGTTGAGCAGCTGGGCGGCCCTAAAGAGGTTTATGAGTCACCGCGCAATGTTTTTGCGGCCGGGTTTTTGGGCGAAGCGAATATATTGCCCTATGCGGATCTTGACCCACATTACCGACAGAGCATGACTATGCAGCCGGGCGATTGCCTGTTCATGCGCCCGGAAAGGGTAGTGTTATCGGCCTTGTCGGGCAGTAATGGCGTTGCCAAAGGGGCTTTGACAGGGCGGATATCGAATATTTCGTTCCTGGGACACATCATCCGCTATCAAATCAAGATCAATAGTGCGATCAATGTCTATGCGGATTCAACCAATGTGTCGTCGGCCCGGCAGTTTCCCATTGAAGAGGGTGTCGTTGTGGGGTGGGAGCGGCCTGAGGATATAAGGATTATTCGTCATGAATGACCTCGTCTTGCGGCCGCAGAAGGACTCCATATTTCTGAAAAACGAGAATCTGATTTATCCGGTTCTGTTTTTTCTATTGGTTTTTTTTATCTGCCCGATTATCTGGTTTTTTATCAAGGCGGCCCTTGATTACGACGGTAGCTTTGCGGTAAAGCTCTACCAGACGTTTACGTCTTCGGTGTTCATAACGGTAGCCTGGAAGACTGTCTGGATATCTCTGTTAGTCACGGTGCTGGCTCTACTTGGGGCTTATCCAATCGCCTATACCTTAAGCAGAGCAAGTTCCGTCTCGTTTACCTTGATTATCATTAGCGTAATCGTTCCCTATTTCACGTCGATTATCGTCAGAACCTATTCGTGGATGATTATCCTTGGCACGCATGGCATCGTTAACAGGTTTCTGATTTCGGTAGGCTTAATTGATAAGCCCATAACGCTCATGTACAACATGCTGGGGGTTGTCATAGGTATGACCTATGTGCTGCTTCCCTATTTCGTACTGACGTTGTATTCGTCTATGAAAAGTATCGACCATTGGCTGATACAGGCCGGGCGCAGCATGGGGGCATCGAACTTCTATGTTTTTCGCAAAATATTCTTGCCTTTAAGCATGCCTGGCGTGATTTCCGGCTTTCTCATTGTTTATATTTTGGCGGTTGGGTTTTTTATTACTCCGGCTCTCATGGGCGGGCCTAAAGACGTGATGATGGCGATGTTGATCCAACGCAATATCGAAATCACCATGGATTGGCCTTTGGCCTCGGCGTTGTCCCTGGTTCTGTTGGCGATTACCTTAATTATTTATGTTGTTTATTGCAAATATACCGACCTGGACAAGATGCTGGGTAAATAATTACGGGAGCATGGAATGCTTAACAGAATAAAATTTGCAAATATCCTGACGACGATTTTGTGCGTGGTGTTGATTGCCCCGATTGTGATTGTGGTGATCGTTTCGTTTGGGAAAAGCAGCTATATGGTTTTCCCGCCGACGAGCTTTTCAAGTAAATGGTATGAGGATTTTTTCACCAGCTCCGAATGGATGAATTCGCTGTTGATCAGCTTGGCAATAGCCCTGGTCTCGAGTCTGATTTCTACCACCTTGGGATTTTTCGGGGCCTATTCATTAGTTCGAGGAAAGTATCGGAATAAAAAACTGCTTATTTCCTTCTGCCTGCTGCCACTTATTATTCCAAGCATCATCACGGCCGTGGCGCTTTACTTCGTGTCGGTTCCGCTGGATTTGGTAGGGTCAAAAATATGGATCGCCATTTGCCACGCAACGTTGTCGATTCCCGTCGTCTTGCTTATTTTGGTCAGCTCGCTGCAAGGCGTGGACGAGTCGGTGGAACGCGCGGCCCAGAGTTTGGGGGCGAGCAAGTTTTACACCTTTACTCGCATTGTTATTCCTCTGGCGGCGCCCGGCATCATATCGGCTGCCTTTTTCAGCTTTTTGATTTCATTCGACGAGCTGCTCATTTCACTATTTCTTTCTGGTGTGGACACCGAGACCCTGCCCGTCAGGATCTGGAATAGCCTGCTGATGGACATGGAGCCCGTTATAGCGGCTATTAGTTCGTTCCTGATTCTGTTGACGATAAGCTTGTTGCTTCTTGAATTGATAGTCAGGAAGTTCAAGGCGTAAAAATGGCAGCCAGACAGTTCAGGGCGTGAAGATGGCAGCCACAAGGGCTGCCGCTACATTAGCAGCGGGTAGTTATTTGCAGCGGCACCCCTTGTAGTTGCCATACATGCTTTCCATATGACCACCATTTCTCCTCAAGACCATCTCACGGATTCTTTTAAAAGTCCTAAACTAGGCCATTGTCCTGCGACCAGGACGCCACGTGAATCAGGAGTTAAAAATGGAATCTCGTCTCGATTACCGTACAGCCAGCCCAGGCGCCGTCAAGGCGATGGTTGGGCTTGAGCAGCACATGGCAAAGTGTGGTTTGGAAAAGCCGCTATTGGAGCTGGTGCGCCTGCGCGCCTCGCAGATCAACGGCTGTGCGTTTTGCGTCGACATGCATGCCACGGACGCGCGCAAGGCCGGTGAAACCGAAAGGCGCCTGGCGGCGGTTGCCGTGTGGCGGGAAACCCCATTTTTTACCGATCGCGAACGGGCCGCGCTGGAATGGACCGAGTCCTTAACTCTAGTGGCGCAAAACCATGTTCCCGACGAAGTCTGGGACGCCGTCAAGACGCATTTTACGCAGAATGAAATCGTCGATCTGACCCTGATGGTCGTCGCCATCAATGGCTGGAACCGTTTCGGCGTAGCGTTTCGGCATATGCCTGTATAAGGTTTTTGTAGCGGCAGCCCTTGTGGCTGCCATCTCCCCACCACCCCTACTTCGTCTCCAGCACCGCCTGCTGTGTACCCCACGGCATCAGCGGCACCGTTGACACGCTATTGAACGGCGAACCGTCAATGATTTTTTCACTGACCACCAGGTAGACCAGTGTATTGTTGACCTGATCCCAAAGCCTTGATACGTTCAAGCCCTTGAACAGAAAACTCATTCTGTGGGTAAAGACCTTTTCCTCAACCTTGGGAATTTTCTTTTTCCCCACGATCGGCCCAACTTGGCGGCACGACAGCGAAAATCGCGATGGGTTTTCCGCAAAACCTAAAGCGCCCGAAATCCCGCCGGTTTGGGCATACGACACGTGGCACACCACGCCGTCAATGTCCGGGTCTTTAAACGACTGGACACACACCTTGTCGTTATTGACAACCCGCCAGGTGGTGCTGACGCAACCCACCGTTCCGGCATGGGCGGCGCTGCCAAATGCGCTGGCGGCCGTCAGGGTAATAAGAGCAATCGTTTTATTCATCAGAACTCCCGAATGTAGCTGTAGCGGCAGCCCTTGTGGCTGCCATCTTCGCGCGCACCCAACCTCACCTACCGTTTCGCCAACACCTCTTCTAGCGCCAACCCCACGTTTAAAATATGCCGATCGCAGTTGGCCGCACCCGCAATCATCAAACCGGCGGGGGCGGTGCCCGCGGCGTGACACGGGATGGAAAGCGCGCAGCCATTCAGGAAATTGATCAAGGTCGGGTTGCGCAGAATGAGACCGTTGGAGGCAAAATACGCATCATCGGATTCTTGCAAATCTTTAATAGCCGGCGCGACCACCGGCACGGTCGGCATCAATAGCGCATCGTACGGCTCGAGCCGCCGTTCGACCGATGCAATCCATTGGGGACGAATTTGCAGCAGCTCGATATAGTCGGCGGCGTTCGTGTTTTTGCCCCGCGCGATGCGTGACGAGACGCGGGGATCATATTCCTGTGCGCGATCGGCCAGAATCTTCCGGTGCCAGGCCCAGGCTTCCGCACCAGCAAACCCGCCGTGACGATTGATGTGGGCCAATTGTTCAAACTCGGGCAGTTCGACTTCTTCAATGTGTGCGCCGTGAGCTTTGAATGCGTTCAGTGCATTTTGAAAGCTCGTGCGCACATGCTCGTCGACGCCCTCGAGCACCAACGACGCGGGGAGGGCCAAGCGTAGGTGTCGCAGGGGTGGGGCCGCCAGGTCCGGGCAATTTTCGCCGGCCAGGATAGCATCCAGAGTGGCGCAGCATCTGACCGACGCAGCCAACGGCCCAATCGAGTCCAGAGTCCACGACAAGGGCAGGGCGCCTTGCGTGGAAACGCGCGCCGCAGTGGGCTTGAAGCCTGTGACGCCGCAAAAGGCCGAAGGAATACGCACTGATCCGCCCGTGTCGGTGCCGATTGCCGCCGCGGCCATCTGATCGGCTACCGAGACGCCCGCCCCCGACGATGAACCACCCGGGATGCGGCCCGTGGCGCGATCCCAGGGGCTGCTGGGCGTGCCGTAATGCGGGTTTAATCCCAGGCCCGAGAACGCGAATTCGGTCATATTGGTGCGCCCCACAATAACCGCACCGGCATCCATCAGGTGTTGGACAATCGCCGCGTTTCGGGTGGCGGGGGCCGAGCCCTTCAGCACCACCGAGCCGGCCAGCGTCGTCTCGCCCGCCACGTCGAAGAGATCCTTGATCGAAATCGGCAAACCGTCAATGGGCGAACGGGCGAGGCCCGCAGCACGCAGGAGGTCCGACGCTTGCGCCGCCGCCAGCGCCTGTGCGCGGTAAACCTTGGTGAATGCCCGGCTGCCTTCGCCGGCCGGGTCGGCAATCCGCGCCAGTGCTGCTTCGGTTAATTCGACGGAGGTGGTCTGGCCGGCCGTTAATGCATTTTGTAGATCGAGCAGGGTGGGTAGCATGCTATTTCTTCACCCCGAAACAATTTTCCAACCCCGGAAACGAACCATCGCGCACGCCGTTGGCGTACTGTTCGACGGCGCCGCGTATGACCGCCCCGACGTCGGCAAACTGGCGCGCGAATTTCGGGATACGGGCGCCGCTTAGGCCCAGGATATCTTCAGTGACCAGAATCTGGCCATCGCAATCGGGCGAGGCGCCTATCCCTATGGTGGGGATCTTGAGCGTTTTGGTAATGCGCCGCGCAAGGGCCTCGGCCACGCCTTCGAGCACAACGCCGAAGGCGCCCGCCTGTTCGTGCGCCAGGGCGTCGTGCAAAATGCGTTCGGCCGCCTCGTCGGTCATGCCCTGGGCTTTGAATCCGCCCATGGTGTGTACATATTGCGGCATCAACCCGACGTGGGCCAGCACCGGCACGCCGCGCTCGACCAAAAACCGTGTGGTGTCGGCCATGACCGCGCCGCCTTCCATTTTGATGCCGTCGGCGCCGCTGGCCGCCAGCACTTTGGCCGCGTTGGCGAAAGCCTGTTGTGTCGATTCCTGATAACTGCCAAAAGGCATGTCTACGATAATGCAGGCCTTTTGCGTGGAACGCACTACCGCTGCGGCGTGAGCAGCCATTTGATCCACGGTAATCGACAGCGTATTGGGCAGGCCGTATCCCACCATGGCGGTCGAATCGCCGATCAATATCATGTCCAGATAGTCGTCGAGCAGCCGGGCAAACGGCGCGGTGTATGCGGTCAGCGAGGCGATTTTCCGCTGGCCTTTGCAGGCCATCAGTTGCGGCACGCTAATGCGTTTCAAGTCGGTATGCACACTCACGGAAGTCTCCTGATAGCGATGGCGGCCAATGGCCCCAAGAACGATGCTTAGCATCGTTTGTAACATACGTATAATCAAATCATCGTTTCAAGGAGGCCCATCATGTCCAATACGCAAAATCACGTCAAGTTTCATGACGGTCACAGCGCCCCGCAGCTGGGCTATGGCACCTGGCAGACGGGCAATGACGTGGCCGCGGCGGTGGTCGGTGCCGCCCTCAAGGAAGGCTATCGTCTGATCGACACGGCGGCCATTTACGGTAATGAAACGGGGGTGGGTCAGGGCATTGCCGAATCAGGCGTCGCGCGCGAAGAATTATTCATTACCACCAAGCTCTGGAATGATCGCCACGACTACGATAGCGCCATGGCGGCTTTTGGTGAAAGCGTGAAAAAGCTTGACCTGGAATACGTCGATCTGTACCTGATTCATTGGCCCGTGCCGGCGGAAGATAAATACATCGATGCCTGGAAGGCGCTCATCCAGTTGCATCACGAAGGGCGGGTCAAATCGATCGGCGTATGCAACTTCAACATCAGCCATCTGCAGCGCCTGCTGGATGAAACGGGTGTTTTACCGGTGGTGAATCAGATCGAACTGCACCCGCGCTTTCAGCAAGCGGCGCTGCGTGATTTCCATGCCGAATACAATATCGTGACCGAAGCCTGGAGCCCCTTGGGGCGCGGGGCCTTGTGGGAAGACCCCACTCTGGTCCGCATCGCCCACAAACATAGCCGCTCGGTGGCTCAGGTGATGATCCGCTGGCATATCCAGTTGGGAAACATGGTCATCCCGAAATCGGTGACCCCCAGCCGCATCCAGGAAAATTTTCACATCTACGATTTCACGCTGGACGACGACGACATGGCGGCCATAAACCGCATGGATCGAGCCGATGGTCGCTGCGGCCCCGATCCCGAAGTGTTTCGGATGCCTAAATAGGTTTTGATTTTGGGGATTTTGGCAGCCACAAGGGCTGCCACTACATGATCCGCCGGCAGGTATTTGTAGCGGCACCCCTTGTGGGTGCCATTCCCCAAACCAGACCCATCATCCCCTCACTGACGCACCACGCGCCCGGTCAAAAACGCTGCGAAACCTGGCGCGCAGGCAAATATGGCAAACAAGGCAACCGCGGCCTGTTGCGCCCCCACCAACCCTCCGGGATGCGTAAAGCCGGCCGCGTTGGTCACAACCCCGGCTAGGGTCGAACCCATGGCCATGGAATACAGCTGCAGGGTTGTAATGGCCGAAGCGGCAATATTTTCCTGGCCGGCGGGCGCGGCCTTGAATATTCGGGTCGACATTTGCGGCCAACACAGGCCTATCCCCATGCCCACGCCCAAAAGCGGGGCCACCAGCCACCAGCTGCCTGCATTTGCCTGGGTCAAAGAAGACCATGGCATCAGCACCGCCAGAGTCAGCAGCGACAGGGCGGACAGAACCGGGCCGATGCGGATCAACCGGTTGGCCGCCGTTTGCGTGCGTCCGGAACTCACGATCGACCCCATCGTCCAGCCCGCGGCCATAAGCGCCGTCATATATCCTGCAATTAATGGCGTATGCCCATGAATCAGCTGCAAGAAATAGGCTACAAAGATTTCCGTCGTCACGCCTATGCTAAGCAGGGACAGGCAGGCATAAAGGCTGCCGATACGGGTTCTGATTGAATAGCCCCCGGCGGGCATGAGCTTGACGGCGGCGTGCTCGTCGGCCCGCGCCACGCCCACGCCTATCCCCAGCCCCGTAACGATCCCGACCACATTCCAGGCAAGGTTGGTGGACAAGCTGCCTAGCGATATCACCAGCACCGAAGCGGCCAGTGCCGTAATCTTGCCCAGTGGCGCCTTGATGCGGCTCCCGCTGGAGGCCTTGGCGCTGCGATCTATCTGTGTATTGACCAGCCATGCAAGCAACGCCGCAATCGGCAGAACCACCCAGAACGCCAGGCGCCAGTGGCCCGTTTGGGCGAAAATTCCGCCTATCGCCGGCCCCAGCAAAGTCGCCACGCCCCACATGCTGGAAACCAGGGCCATGGCACGCGGCCACAATCGATCTTCGAACACCAGGCGGATCGACGCGTAGCTCAACCCCAGCAGAATTCCACCGCCAAAACCCTGTGCCGTGCGCCCCACCAATAGCCATGGCATGGATGGCGCGCTCGCACATGCGGTCGTGCCCACGGCGAAAATCAGAATGGCGATCAAATAGGCCACGCGCGGCCCGAATGCATCCAGGGCCTTGGGCGAAAGCGCCGAGCCGAGTATGGACGCCACCACAAAAAGTGTGGTGTTCCAGGCGTAGTAATCCAGGCCGCCTATATCCTTCACCACAGAAGGCAAAATCGTGGCAACGATATAGACATTGATTGCGTGCAAGGCTACGCCGCCTGCCAGTACGGTGGAGCGCAGGCCATTGCGGCCCTGAAATAGCTCGGACCAGGAGGCGACGTCTCTATGGGGCATATAAATTTTTTTGCTCTTGGCTTGTAGCGCGCCAAAAGTCACGGACCCTGTGTAATGGAATGGCCGCAGTATAGTTTGCCTTGGCGTTTCGTACCCGGACGCCCGGTATCTCCTTCCTATGCCGCCTTCCGATGCTTGTTCAAACGCGCCGCCAGGATTAGCATTTGCGCATCACTACAATAGATAGGGAGTCATCATGCGCCGATCGCTTGTTTCGCTACTGTTGTTCGCAATTGTTTCGTATGGGGGGACAGCCTGGGCAGCCGACCAGATGAAGCCGGGTCTGTGGGAAATGGCGATCAAATCGGGCCTGTTGAAATCAATGCCCACCCTGACTCCCCAACAGATCAAAAAAATGCAGGATATGGGTATCAAGGTGCCGAAGATGTCTGATGGCGGCATGGTCTCCGAAGTGTGCATCACTAAAGAGATGGCCGCGCGCGACACGCCTCCCACGGCAGGGATCAAGTCCATGGGCTGTGAATCCAAAGATTACCGGCATAACGGCACGAAGTATTCGCTGGACATCGTCTGCAATGGTCCCGACATGAAAGGCCAGGGCAGGATGGAAGGCACCTTTTCCAGCGATGAAGCCTTCACCTCCACCTACCAGTTCAAAGGCCTAGCGCACGGCCAGCCTATTGACCAAAGTAGCGAAACCACCGGCAAATGGATAAGCGACGATTGCGGCAGCGTCCAGCCGATGGATATGGAGGGTCAGAAGTAATAGGTAGATACGTTTTGCTCATGTAGCGGCAGCCCTCGTGGCTGCCACCCACCCCCCACACCGCGCCAGACTCCATACGATATTTTCAAGGTGCCTGCAGACTGCAGGATACAACTAAGTTTCTGCGCCTGAATCGGTGCGCCATAATATGGGTAAATAAGGACGACACCCATGACTGAATCTCTTCCCGCAATCACGACCATCTTGCTGACTTTACTGGGCCTGCTGTTAGGTTTTGGCATCGCAGCCTTTTACGCAAGGCGTCGCGTGGCGGCAGCCCATGAAGAGTTCATGCTGCTCCAGGCCACCGCCACGCAGCGCGGCGAGGCCCTGATTGCGCTGCGTGTCGAACTGGATCAGGCTAAAACTCAAAATATCACCCTGGACGCCGAAAAAGGCCAGATTGGACGCCAGCTTGCGCGCCGCGACTCCGACGCCGACAGCTTGCGCGAACGCTTGGAAGAAGCCAAAACGAGCCTCATCGAAAAAGAACGACTGCTGCGCGCCGCCAGCGAACGTCTGGCCGCCGTCGATAAAGAACTGACCGAACTGCGCGTCACCCACACCGAGAAACTCGCCAACTTCGAAGAAATGAAGCTGTCGTTCGAGCAGTCCAGACAGCAACTGAAAACCGAGTTTCAAAATCTGGCCGGCCAAATTCTGGAAGAAAAAGGCAAAACCTTCGCTGAGAACAGCCAGATCTCGCTCAATGCCATGCTCAAACCCTTTCGCGAACAAATCAGCGGCTTTCAACTGCGTGTGAACCAAGTCCACGACGAAGCCGTCAAGGGGCACGTTTCACTGGAAGGGCAGATCAAGCACGTGCTCGAGATCGGCCTGAAAATGAGCCAGGAAGCCAATACCCTTGCCTCCGCGCTGAAAGGCGATAAGAAAACCACCGGCAACTGGGGCGAAATCCAGCTGGAAAACGCCCTGCAACAAGCCGGCCTGGTCGAGGGCGACCATTACGAAACCCAGCCGCGCTTCAAAGACGAACAGGGTCAGGCGCGCCAGCCCGATTTCGTCGTCAAACTGCCCGACCAGAAACACATGGTGCTCGACAGCAAAGTGTCCCTGGTCGATTACGACCGCGCCATCGCTGCCGAAACCGACACCGAGCGACACACCGCGCTGGATGCGCACGTTAAAGCCGTCAAGAACCATATCGATGATTTAAGCGGCAAAGACTATAGCAACCTGATCGGCATGCACAGCCCCAGCTTTGTACTGATGTTCATGCCCATCGAGCCCGCCTACATCGAAGCCATGAAGCACAACAAAGAACTGTTCAACTACGGCTATCAGCGCAACGTCATCATGGTTTCGTACACCACGCTAATGCCCATACTGAAAACAGTCGCCAACCTGTGGATGGTTGCGCGCAGCAACGAACAGGCCCAGGAACTGAGCAACCGCGCCGGCGACATCTACAACCAGGTCGCAGTCGTGGCCGAACGCCTGGAAAGGCTGGGCAATACTCTGGGTACCGCCAGCAAGCATTACAACGATACTGTTACCGCTGTTGCCGGACAGCAAGGCCTATATGGCAAGGTGTCGAGGTTTAACGAACTGTCGTCCAAGGCGAATAAGACCATGCCGAATCTGGAGCCGGTGCATAAGGATTTTGAGGTGGAGAAGCTGGGGTTGGTGGTGGGGGCGGGTGGTGGAGAGAAGCCTGCTCTGCTGGACGAAGGATCGAGCATAAAGGCTACCAATAACACAGTGTGAGGGTTTTGCCGATCCGGAATATAAGTGCCCTATGGCAGGCTATGGCCCGTGCGTACGGGGGAAAAGCGTGAGCATACGAGGATCGTATTATCGCTACTGGGGCGTAAGATCCAGCTATCCGTGGATGGTCAAGCGGTAGCTTTAACGAAATTTGAGTTTTCATATAGCCTCGACCCAAAGCGGACATAGACTGCCGATCAGGCCGCTTGTTTGCCAGGGCCTCAATAGCGATGAACTCTGGTACCAGTTTTCACGGGCCCTTCCGCTTTTTCATGAGGGTGCAGAGTGTTGGTTGACGCTAATTTTTCTCTAGCCAAGGTGGCCAAACATCAGCATAGCGCGGCAGAAGCAACAAGCTTAAGACAACGCCATACTGCTCCGCATAAATCTTCATTTCGCGAAGTGGTGTGTCGCCACTGGCATGCGGAAACCAGGTAGAGGCGGGAATTTGAGCGCCTGCGCGATCCAGTTTGACGTCGGGATTGGATGCAAGAGCTCCAGCAGGTATCGGGATCACGTTATTGCGTGTTCGGAAGAAAGCCCCCGCCTTGGCTGCCGCTTCGCTAGACCACGCCCAGTCGATGAAACCATCATTGGACATTACCAACACCGCCTTCTCATCGGTGTACTGCAACCATTTCAAGATTGCCGCCGTGAGTGACACACCATAGCGGTCGGCGCAATGCCCAAGCAAGTCCAAATCGACGGTAGCGGTGACCTGCTTGCGATAGTCATCGAGCGGCATTAAGAGATAAGAAGCGAACAGGTCAGCTTGCCCTTCGATATCGCTGTCGTCTTTAGACCAGTTCAGCATGTCGGCGTCGCTGCACTGAAACGACTCTCTGAGCTGTCGGTGCAGGATGTAATGTCCAAGTTCATGAGCTTGCGTGAACCGTACTCGACCAGGTGAAGACACTGCTTCGTTGTAAAGCAGCAGCCACTCCTTTCGGTTATCCCCTGGGAATAGTGCGCCGTCGAAACCCTTGATGCTGGCTGCCTGGACCCGGGTGATTGGATCGGCCCAACCAAAGATGCGAGCCGCCTCCATCGCGAGCGGCGATACCTCGACAGGGAAGCGGTCCCCCCCATGGGCCACGCTGAACACCTCAGCCAATTTCACCAGTCGGTTGGCTGCACGCTGTGGGGTCCAAACATCAGTCATTGCGAGGACTTTTTGAAGGTGCTCAGTATTTTTCGGAGTTGCTCCTTCGCTTCAGGCTCTAGCTTTTGATAGCCGCGAAAGAACGCCTCATCCAGATGCCGTTCCTCTGGTGCCCGAACATCTTCTTCTAAAAAGTAGGTAGCCGCGACGCCCAGCGCGTCGGCCAGTGCCGTTAGTTTCTCTGCCGACGGCCGCTGGGACTCGCGGTTCTCAAGTTCCCAGAGGTAGCTCTTGCTGAGCCCCGCAAGATCAGCCAGCTTTTCAAGTGTCAGCCCGCGCTCTTTGCGAAGCTCGCGTAGCTTCTCGCCGAGACGTGTCGCCATGGTCCGTCTCCTATCCAAAATGCGTATATGAAGAATATCACGATACCGAACTTTTTGTTTGACATCGGAGGAAACAGGTGTAATATGCCCTTATGTTCACGATTCCGAACTTTTTATCATGATTCGCTGGTGCGAACCAGATTGCCTCACAAGGAGCTGTTCAGATGTCCCGTACCCATATCGACCATCGCGACCTTGTGCGGTTCGCGGAAGATAAGGTCAATCTGCCCAAAGACAAGGCAGATGAATACCGCGCCCAAGCGCGGCGGCTACGCGAGAAGTTAGAGGGCTACCTCTCGGAGCATCCGGACTTTTCGCTTAAGCGGATTCAACTGTCGGGTAGCCTCGCCAAGGGCACCGCACTGCGCTCGATCAACGACATCGATATGGCCGTCTACGTCAGTGGCTCCGATGCCCCATACGACACCCAAGCGCTATTGGATTACTTGGTGGAAAGGTTGCGCAAGGCTTTCCCCAACTTCCGCCCGGATCAGGTCAAGCCTCAGACCTACTCGGTCACCGTATCCTTTCTGGGATCGGGCTTGGACGTGGATGTGGTCCCGATTCTGTATGCGGGGCTGCCTGACTGGCGTGGCAATCTGATCAGCCAGGACGATGGCTCTTTCTTGGAGACCAGTATCCCGCTGCACTTGGAGTTCGCACGCAAGCGCAAGCAGGCTCAGCAGACTTATTTTGCGCAGGTCGCCCGGTTCGTGAAGTTCTGGGCACGACGCATGAAGCAGGAACGAGATGGCTTTCGATTCAAATCTTTCATGATTGAGATGATCCTGGCAAAGCTGTGCGATGACGGTGTGGACTTCTCCGACTACCCAGAAGCGTTGCAGTCGTTCTTTACATACGTTGCGAAATCAAATCTTCGCGAACGCATCGTCTTCGAGGATCATTACGCGGCATCTAGCGTGGCCAAGCTCGACGACCTAGTGCAGATCATCGACCCAATTAACGCCAGCAACAACGTGGCGCGGCTCTATACCGCCGGAAACGCCGACGCCATTGTTGATGCCGCCCTGGATGCGGGCGACGCAATCGATGCAGCCCTAACCGCGCCCAACAAAGAGCTGACGCTGCGCTACTGGCAGAAAGTCTTTGGCCCCTCTTTCCAAGGTTGAACACTATGAGTTACAGCTTCACCGCGACCGAAACCAAGACCTTCACGCTGACACATGCCAGGCACCTTGCAGCCAAAGTAGCTGCAGACCTTAAACGCTTGCAGCGCCTATATGGGCACATCACCGACCAACGCATTGCAGAGTTCGAGGGTGAGGCCACCGAGTTGTTGCGCCAGGGCTATTTGGAAACTGTCACGTATGGTTTCAGGCGTGAAGGAAGTTGGACTGAACCCACACTGCGTTACACGGCTAGCGAGCTTGAGAATGGCGGCACGGATGATGACCCGGGTCGCGTCCGCCCAGGCATCGACATCAGCGGTGCGAGTTTTCACAGCTACCTGACCTACAACAGTGCCTGGTGGGCGTTGACGCCCGACCAGCGCGCAGCCATCGAAGGACAACTGCCGCTACAGCGGACGGGTCAGGCAGAGCCGCTGGTCAACGGCTACTTCGTCGATGACAAGACCTATTCATCCGGCGGCCGCTCGCTTGGCCGCTCCAGCGTAAGGAGCTATTGATATGAGCCAGCAACCTGGCCTCCAGGGTCTGTTCGAGCGCCCGACGACGCTGCCTGACCCTGACGCACAAAAGCGCCTCGCACGCCTTGTTGGGATGGATGAAAAGATCAGGCGCCTGGCCAACATCCTGGGCGTCTTGATCAATCCAACAGGACTTCGGAAATGGCAAGACAAGCACCATGCGGAAGCTCGCAACCTGCTCGATGCTGTCATCCGTCGCCCGCCACTGGTAGTTCTCTCTGGCGATGTCGGCTCTGGCAAGACGGAACTTGCGGAGACCATCGGCGACAAGGTGGCCCGCCAAGAGGGTATCGACATCACGCTACTGCCTCTAAGCCTGTCTTCGCGCGGCCAGGGCCGAGTTGGAGAAATGACCCAGCTTGTCTCTGCTGCGTTCGAACACACGTTCAATGAAGCTAGCAAATTCAAATCGGCTAAAGGGGCTGCACGCGGCGGTGTCATCCTGCTGGTCGACGAGGCTGATGCACTGGCCCAGTCGCGTGAATCTGATCAAATGCACCATGAAGACCGAGCAGGCGTAAACGCCTTTATCCGTGGCATCGATCGACTCGCGAATGGCGGACTTCCGGCTGTGGTTCTGACGTGTACTAATCGACTGAACGCGTTGGACCCGGCAGTGCGCCGACGCGCTGCAGACATCCTCGTGTTCGAACGTCCTGATGCCGCGCAGCGGCTTGATGTTCTTTCACGCCAACTCGGGAGCGCTGGGTTCGGCAAGGCCGACTTGGAAGCGCTCGTGGCCGCAACGGGTGAGCAGCCAAAGCGCGCCTATGGGTTCACTTATTCGGATATCACGCAGCGGTTGCTACCCACCATCGTGTTGGACGCGTATCCCGATGGCCCGATTAAGCCATTGCGAGCCATTGAGCTAGCTCGGTCGATATTGCCGACGCCACCGTTTCGGGATGCGTAACACCTACGCCCGGGATGCACTTAGGTACGCCAACCATTCGTACTGCCAAGGAATCAACATGACTCAAGCCGTTGCCGTGCGCAGAGACGGGGATGCTTTCCAAGCCAGAATCTTCTGGCGCAAAGCCGCTTGTCTGCTCGATCCGACGAGTCCTGTGACTCTCGTAGGGTTTGAGTCGGGGCCGAAGGGCTTCGATGATGTGTGGGTCGCTTACGCAGCCGACCGCGCACCCGGTGATCATGAAGGCAGGCCTATTCTGCGAGAGCACATCCAATGCAAGTGGCATGTCTCCATCAACGATTTCGGCTACGCCGACTTGATTGATCCGGAATGGATCAACGCAAACAAGTTCTCGCTGCTGCAGCGAGCCCGCGCAGCGCAGGTTGCTCATGCGCGTGATGGTATCGGCGCCCGGTTCAAGCTTCTCACCAACTGGCGTATCGGCCAGGCCGATCCACTGCACGCATATATCAATCAGAAATCGAAGACGCTGCGTTTAAAAGATCTATTCGATGGTACAACGGACCGTTCCAGGGCCGGCAGGATTAGGAAACTCTGGCGTGATCATCTGGGCATCAATGACCGAGAACTCATGCTCCTTGCGCGAACGCTGTCGTTGGACACAGATTCCACTTCCTTGGACGATCATCGGGATAATCTGGACCTGTTGTTCGAGAACCGGGGCCTGCGACGCGTACCCATCAATGAGAGCAGTTTTGTCTACGATGATGTTGCATTCCAGTGGCTCGCACAGGGTCGGCTGGAGTTCGATCGACAGACGTTCAAGGAAGCATGCAAACGGGAAGGCCTGCTAGCTGGTGACGGTCGGGCGCATGTGGTGTTCGGAGTGAAATCCTTCGAGCACCCTTTTGATCGGCTGGAGGATCGCTGTACGGTAGTGCTTAATCTGATCCCCCATTTCGACGAGCGCGCAATTCGCGGCCAAGCGGATTGGGCATCGACACTTTATCCTAAGCTCAAAGGCTTTCTGCAAACTGCGGCAAGGGATAATCAGCATTTACGCCTGATTCTCGATGCACACATCACGCTGGCTTTCGCTGCCGGGTCGGTACTAAACATCAAGTCAGGCCGAAACGTCGAGATCGATCAAAGAACGGTTCATCGGAATGTTTGGCATTCAAACGACATGTCGCGCGATTCGTCGTGGCCCGGATGGAAATTCGATCTGGAAAACTTGAACCAATCTGCGGGAGACATAGCTGTCGCGGTATGCCTTACCCACGATGTGGTCCCCGCCGTGAAATTGCATCTCGCAGCTTCTTTACCAGAGGTGAATTCGTTGCTGATTGCGCGGCCGACCTGCGGCGCTGGCGCACGGTCTGTCGTGTGTGGTCAGCATGCATTCGATTTGGCCGAAGCATTGGCTTTGAAAATCAACCAGAGTCGCATTGGGAATAGGCCATCAATACACCTTTTTATCGCAGCACCGAACGCCTTCACATTTTTTCTGGGGCAAAGGCAACCCGGTCTTGGGAAGATAATGCTATATGAATACGACTTTGAAGGCTTGAATGATGGTGGCTACAAGCCTTCTCTATCACTGCCCATTTGACGCGTTAGAACTAGACTATGGGCTCATCTGAAAAGGCATTTTTTGGATTAGTTTTTAATGCTTGCCAGAACACGGGGATTGCATGGGTGTTGTGCTCCCCCCTAAGGGTTGAAAATTATGATCGATGCGGATAACCGTGGCGCTGTCTTTATCTCATATGCATGGGGAGCCGAGCTAGAAAATAAGGAATGGGTGCGACAGCAAATAGCCGATCCTCTAGATTGGAATTATCAAGTATTTTGGGACCGTGACAGCATTGGCTTCGGCGAGTCGATCGATGGACGAATTGCTTCGGCCTTGGCGCAACGTCCAATACTGGTACTGTGCCTGTGTGATCCAGACTATATAGACGCAGCTCGACGAGTTGACTCGGGGCTACATCGTGAGTTGCAAGTTCTGACCCGCATAGCCGATGAACCAGGAGTGAGGATAGTCCCACTGATTTTGGGACGATGTGTGGAACGTCTTCCCGAACCCTTAGTAGGCCGTGCCTATCTCGACCTACAGCCATTACATAATCGCGGTCTTGGCCTAGAGACTGCCTTGCTTTGTGTGGCCGAGGGCCTCAGCCAAGCACAGGTAAGGGCTAGCATTAACGCTCAAATGGCGATGGCTAACTTGCGCCAACGCGCCCGCGCCTATCTGCAGCTGCAGTCATTGGTCTTTTGGGGAAATGGGAATACTCATGAGGTCACGGTACACCCGGATGGTCAGCTTTCCTACCCGCTCCGGGCACCTCAATGGATGTGGGACAGCGAAATGTGGAGCTTCATGCTGGGTGATGAAGTGCCAACTTATTGTCCGATTAAGGGGCGCTGGCATTGGGACCGATTTTCACCTTCACGAGGCATGCAAGCGTTGGGCACTGCAGTTTTGTCGGCGTTCTTTCCTCAGTTGGTCGGAGAGGATGAGCAACGAGCATTGTCCGATGGAGGTGTTGTGTTGGCGCAAAATTTCTTTAGTACTGTCTATGTGGCTGAGCCATTCCGCTTCGATATGAATGATGTAGTCACTTTCATGATCAATCACCCTGAGGGCTATCGTGTGTTGGAGACACTTTTGGATGCGGTGGATAGTTGAGAGGGAGCGAGTTGGAAAGGTGACACTGGCAGCCATTGGGCAAGGTGTAGAAGCTAGTCTTGGGGTAATTCACTTATTTTGGTTCCCTAGTTCGGCCAGTTAAGCGTTCGCTCTTGGCCTATTGCGTTGAAAAACTCGGTTCTTGATGATCGAGTTCGGAGCGAGAAAAAATCAACCTTCCAGAATTGCGCATATGCCACGATTAGACCTCAGGCAAGAGGTCAAGTACCCCTTTATATAGTTTAGAAACTGTTAGTTTGGAGTTTTTCGACACAATAGGCCGATAGCCGCTGTTTCCTCATGCGAACCATAATGAGGAAGATGTTTGGCGACGGCGGGTGGGCCGTATCGCATAAAGTAGAGTTCAAGTTCCCAGCGACTCTCAAGTTGTGCGATTATCTGAGGAGCCTTATGCGACTGGCTCTTCGCCTGCGTGACGCATTAGGCACCAGCGCAGAACTCTGGATGCAACATGCAAGCTCAGTATGGCCTGTGGCAAGCTGAGAAAAAACCGCGTCCTGCTGTCCTGTAAACCATTGCCCGCTAGCCTTTACTGCGGCACCCACTTATCCGCCAGCTTGGCGTATTCGCCGCTGGCTTTGGCCAGGTGCAGCCACTGGTCTACGAACAGTTTGAAGCGCATGTCGCCGCTCGGCAGCAGGTAGCCCATTTCGGCATATTGCAAAGGTTTGTCGGGGTTGACGGGGCAAAGTGTTGGGTTGAGTTTGCTTTGCACTTTGGCTTCGGCCGCTTCGGTCACGAAGACGTCGGCCCGGCCTTCGGCTACTTCTTTGAAAATGCCGATGTTGTTCTCATGAGTGATGATGTGGGCTTTGGTCAAATTGGTTTTGGCGAATTTCTCGTTGCTGCCGCCTGGGTTCACGATGACGCGGACATCGGGCTTGTTGATGTCGGCGATGGTTTGGAATTTTTTAACGTTGGTGCACAGCGTAATGGGCGTTTTGCCGTTGATCATGTAGGGGATGCTGAAATAGGCTCTTTTCTGGCGTTCGAGCGACACCGAGATGCCGCCCGCGCCGATGTCGCAATTGCCCGAGGTGAAATCGTCCATCAGCTTGGCCCAGGTGGTTTTCACAAATTGCGTTTTGGCTCCCAGGGCGCTGGCCAGTGAGGCCATGAGGTCCACATCCAGGCCTTCGAAGTTGCCGTCTGTTTTTTGGAAGCTGAAGGGCTTGTAGTCGCCTGGGCTGCAAACGCGCAAGGTGTGGCTTTCCATGACGTGGCTCAAGGTGTCTGCAGGAACCGGGCTTTGGGCCAGGGCTAGCGCAGGCGCGGCCAGCAGGGTTGCGGCAAGTAGGTGTTTCATGACTGTTCCCTTGGTTTAACGTTGACGAATTTCTTGTTATGGTTGTATCCCGCCCTGATCGGGGGCGGATATCTGGCGTATTCTCACTGTACGTCAGTGGTCATGCAATGCGTGATTACGCGCAGTATAGGTATTTTCCCTATGTTGCTTGTGGGGCGCCGCCCAGGTTGGAACCTATGTCATCGATTCGAAATCTTAGAACGTTTTTAGCCGTGGTGCGTTACGGGACTTTTGCGGCCGCGGGCACGGAAATAGGCTTGAGCGCGGCGGCCGTCGGCTTGCAGATCAAGGCGCTGGAAGGCGAATTGAACTGTGAGCTGTTTGTGCGAACCGGGCGTTCGGTTGCGCTCAGCCCGCAGGGCCAGGTCAAGGTGGCGGGAATCGAAGCGGTCGTCAGGGCCTATGACAGTTTGGTCGACAGTGATGTAAGCGGCGAGCTGTCGGGTTCGGTCATGGTGGGTGCGTTGGTTTCGGCGTTGATGGGGGCGTTTTCGGATGCACTGCGTGCCATCAAGAAGAAGCACCCGCGGCTTAATGTCAAGCTGTATGCGGGCTTGTCCAATGAGTTTGCGCGTAAGGTGCAAAAGGGCGAGCTCGATGCGGCGGTGGTGACGCAGTCTCCGGTGCTGTTAAGTTCGGAGCTGGTCTGGACGCCGTTATACACCGAGCCTATGGTTCTGATTGTGCCCAGCCAGGCGTCGATGCCGGTCAATGTAAAACTTACGCCTGATGAGGTGTTGGCTAAGCTGCCTTTTTTGCGTTTTGACCGCCGCACCTGGACGGGTCAACTGGTCCAGAATGTATTGGACTCGTTTACGGTAACGCCTGTGGAAGAAATGGAGCTCAACTCGATTGAAACGATTATTGAACTGGTAAAACAGGGTTTCGGCGGTTCGATTGTTCCCCGGCTGGCCAATGTCGATTGGGCCAACGATAGCCGCTTGCGGGTTATTGAGTTGCCCGAGGTGAAAATATGCCGGCGCGTTGGCCTGCTCGAACGGCAAAACCATTTCAGGCTAGGCTTTACTCATGAAATAAAGTCCTACTTCTCGGCCACGGCGCGAACTTATTGAGCCACTTTGGGGAAGTATTCGTAGTGCTCTGTATTGATGTGCGACACGCGGTATTCGACGGGTTGGTTGTTATACGAGAATGCGGTCCGGTGTACTTGCAACAGGGGGTGGCCGGGCTCTATTTTTAACAGTGGGGCGTGTGCGTCGCTGGCCAGGGTGGCGCGCACACGCTCTTCGATGCGGATAACGTTCAGGCCGAATACGACTTGGTACAGGCTGTACAGGGTGCTCGCGCGATTGCGTAATTGCGCTTCGCTCAAGCCGGCAAACAGCGCTTCGGGCAATATGATTTCGTCAACCTGCACCGGCGTGTTGTTTAGCGCGAGTATGTTGGTGAACTGAAACGTTTTGGCACTGCGGGCAATGCCCAGCCGTTCACCGATCTCTTTAGGCGCTTTGGCCTTCGCAAACTGCACCAGGCTTACTTTTGGCAGTGTTCGTTGGCCATCGTGGCGCACCACATTGAAAAAATGGAACATGTGCTGGTCGCGGCTATGCATGGCAACAAACGTGCCGCGGCCCTGGTGTCGGATCAGGATGTTTTCGGCGACCAGTTCGTCAATGGCTTTGCGCAAGGTGCCGATCGATACGCTAAAGCGCAGGCTAAGCTGCTTTTCGGCCGGTATGGCTTCACCTGGCTTCCATTCACCCTTCGAAAGTCCGGCCAGCATCTGGCGCTTAACCGACTTATATAAGGTCAAACCGATGTTGGGCGAAGCAATGTATTCTTGCATGATTTAGAAGGGTGTATTACGGTTGAGGAAGTCGGCAATTTGAGCGGTAGCGCGGATTTCTTCGGATTATAGTGGCAATCAGATGGCCTATTGATACAAGTCATATAGTTGACATTGATGAATTCGCTCCCTATTATGCCTAAGTCGACACTAAAGCGATACTTTTAATCAGGAAGGAGACTACATAAGTTCTGGCAGGGCTTCCAACAGGGCGCCATGGGCGCTATCTTACGAAGTAAAAAGGAGACAAAATGAGACTTAAAAAAATCGGATTACCGCTCTTGGTTGGCGCATCCTTCTGGCTTGCGGCAAGCACGAGTGCATTGGCAGAAATCAAAACCGTAAACATCGCGCAGCAATACGGAATCAGCTATTTGCCGTTAATGGTCATGCAGGATAAGGGCCTGCTTAAAATAGAGGCCAAGGCGGCAGGCTTGGGCGACATCAAGGTGAATTGGGCCAAGTTCGCCGGCGGCAACGTCATGAACGACGCCATATTGTCGGGCGATTTGCAGTTCGCTTCGGGCGGTGTGGGGCCATTTGTTACCCTTTGGGCCAAGACAAGAAGCAATGTGGTCGTCAAAGGTGTGACGGCCATGAATTCCATGCCCTTGTTGCTTACTACCCGCAATCCGGCCGTGAAAACGATTAAAGATTTCACGTCCAAAGATCGGATTGCGCTGCCGGCCGTGAAGGTTTCCATTCAGGCCATTACGCTGCAGATGGCCGCCGAGAAAGCGTTTGGGCCAGGCCAGCAAAACAAGCTCGACGCCATCACGGTGACGCAATCGCATCCCGACGGGATGGCGGCCTTGCTGTCCGGCAGTAGCGAAATCAACAGCCATTTCACTTCACCGCCGTTTCAGTACATCGAGCTTAGCAAGCCGGGCATTCACACGGTTCTGAATTCGTACGATGTCACAGGTGGTCCGCATACCTTTAACGTCGTTTGGGCCACACAAAAGTTTGCCGATGCCAATCCCAAGACCTATGCGGCATTCGTCAAGGCGTTCGACAAGGCTGTTGCCTTTGTCAATAACGACAAACAGGCGGCCGCCGAGCTGTATATCCGGGTCACCAAGTCCAAAGAGCCGGCGTCCTTCTTTGTGAAAATCCTCAACGACCCTAATGTCAAATTCACCACCACACCGCAAAACGTCATGAAATACGTCGACTTCATGTACCGCATCGGGTTCATCAAGGCCAAGCCGGCATCGTGGAAAGACATGTTCTTCCCCAATATGCACAACCTGCCTGGCAGTTAAGAAGAGGTTGGCCAGACAGTGGTAGTGGCACCCCTTGTGGGTGCCATGTTACCCAGGTTGTAGCGGCAGCCCTTGTGGCTGCCATTTTTCCAAAAGATGGATCACCTTGTTACGGGAATTGTGCCACCCACAAGGGGTGGCGCTACAACCTACAATAACGATGCCACTACAAAGGCACCGATACCGTGAATATTAATAATCTTGACCTGAATCTGCTCAAGGTTTTCGACGCGCTGTTTCGCGAAAGAAACCTGACGCGGGCGTCTGTCAAGCTTTGCCTGAGCCAGTCGGCGGTAAGCAATGCGTTGTCGCGCTTGCGCATTGCGCTCGATGATCCCTTGTTCCAGCGATCCAGCCAGGGCATGAGTCCTACGCCTCGGGCCAAGCAGTTGATGGCGCCGATTCAGCAGGCGCTCGATTTGATTCAGAACAGCCTTCGGGAAAATACCCCGTTCGACTATGGCACGTCGTCGCGTACTTTTGTCATCGGGGTTGGGGATTACGGCGAGGCGGTCATTTTGCCGCGCCTGACCGATTGGATCATGAAGGTTGCACCGCATATCCGGATTGATATTCGCGCTGAACACGGCAGCCAGATCAGGGAAGAGGTGAAGGAAGGGCGCATCGATTTCGCGCTGGACTACTTCAAAATTCCGGATGACAAGTTCACCAGCCGGCATTTGATGAACGACTCGCTCGTCTCCCTGGTCAGACGGGATCATCCCAGTGTGGGCGAGCATCTGAGCCTGAGCGATTATCTGACGCTTCCGCATGTGGTCATGACGCAAAGAAATGCCTGGATAGACATGGCCTTGAAAAAAGAAGGCATGAAACGGAATATCGCGATGCGGGTGCCGCATTTCTTGTCGATGCCGCTGATTGTGCAAAAGACGGATTTGATCTGCACCTTGCCCAAGCGTATGGCTCATGTGTATGCCGACTCCTTTCGTGTCAGGGTATTGAAAACGCCGCTCGTGCTTCAACCCTTTCCGATCTATAGCATTTGGCATGAGTCGATGGAAAACGATCCGGGCCATCGGTGGTTGCGCGAGGCTTTCTACGACTTGTGCCAGAGGCTGTAGCGCCGCGGCGCACCGGTGCTGCATCGGCACTTATCCTCATCATTGACGACATCAATGATGAACATCATGAATCTAAATTAGATAAATGTTTTGGGTGCTTCTATCATGGCATCACTCAGAACGATTCGGGATGGACATGTCCACAGTTGCTGCCGTTGCTACTTCAGTGTCTATTGTTGGTGCAGGCGCCATGGGTCAGGGGATAGCCCAGGTATTCGCCGCAGCAGGGTTTGATGTCGTTCTCTGTGATAGCCAGGCCGGCGTTGCCGCCGCTGCCAAGGACAGGATTGCCAAGCAGTTTGTTCGTTCGGTGCAAAAAGGCAAGTTGGACGCGGTCGCCGCTCAAGCGGCCATAAGCCGCATCGCCGTCACCGACTCCCTGGAAGCGATCGGCAAGACGAGCCTGGTGATTGAAGCGATTATCGAAAACCTGCAGGCCAAGCAATCGCTCCTGGAAAAAATTGAAGGCTTGGTCGGCGACGATTGCATCATTGCATCGAACACGTCCTCTTTATCGATTACCACGCTGGCCTCGCGCTGCCGCAGGCCGCAAAGAGTGGCGGGGTTTCATTTCTTTAATCCGGTTCCGCTCATGCGTCTCATCGAGGTGATCGATGGCTTGCGCACGGATGCCGCGGTGGTCCAGAAGCTGGCCGAAGTGGGGGCGAAATTAGGCAAAGAGGTCGTTCGGGTCAAGGACACTCCAGGTTTTCTGGTCAATCAGATCGGCCGCGGTTTCACGCTTGAAGCCATGCATCTGGTTTCCGAAGGGGTCGGCTCCTGCGCCGACGTTGATCGTGTGATGCGCGATGCGGCGGGCTTTCGCATGGGCCCGTTCGAATTGCTGGATATGGTCGGCCTGGACGTCAACCACCCGGCGAGCGAGGCGATTTATACCCAGTTTTATCAGGAGCCGCGCTATCGCCCATCCGTGTTGATGGAAAATCGGGTCAATGCGGGCTTGCTTGGCCGCAAAAGCAATGCGGGTTTCTATGCGTACACGGATGGCCTGCCTTTAACCGAACCCGAGGCCGCAGCCCCCAACCCGGCGACAGTGCTTTCCCCGGTCTGGGTCAGCCGCGACGAGCCCGACGAAGCCGATGCGGTGATTTCCTTGCTGAGTGGCCTGGGAGCGGCGATAGAACTTGCAGGGAAGCCTTCGGCTCAGGCACTGTGCGTCGTTACCCCGTTAGGCGAAGACGCCTCGCGTTGTGCGGCCCGCCAGGGCCTTGATCCGGTACGCACGGTGGCTATCGACACTCTGTTCGGCCTGGACAAGCGGCGTACCCTGATGAGCACCTGTGTAACCGGCCCGCAGTGGCGCGATGCGGCGCATGCCTTGTTTGCTCGCGATGGCGTGCCGGTGACGGTCATCCGCGATAGTCCCGGGTTTATTGCACAACGGATCATCGCGATGATCGTGAATGTCGCCACCGCACTGGCACAGTCGCGCACGGCGCTGCCGGCCGATATCGACAAGGCGGTCAAGCTGGCCCTGTCGTATCCGCTAGGCCCGTTGGCCTTTGGCGACAGCCTGGGCATCGGCCGCATCGGCAAGGTGCTGAACAATCTTTACAACAGCTATGGCGATCCGCGCTATCGCGTCAATCTGTGGCTCGCGCGGCGTGTCGCGCTGGGTATCGGCCTGCACGAAGGCGAATAAGACTTAACGGGAATCATCATGCTCAATGCTTATTTGTACGGTGGTATCCGAACCGCTTTTGGTAAACGAGGCGGCGGCTTGGCGCATATCCGGCCAGATGATCTTTTGGCCGTGGCGTTCAAAAGCTTGATGGGGTCGACCGGTATCGATCCGGCAATGCTGGAAGACGTCATCATAGGGTGCGCCAATCAGGCGGGCGAAGATAGCCGCACGGTGGCGCGCCAGGCCAGTTTGCTGGCGGGTTTGCCGATTGAGTTGGGCGGCACGGTGATCAATCGCAATTGCGGCAGCGGCCTTGGCGCCATTGCCGGCGCGGCGCACATGATCACCGCGGGCGAAGGCGAAATGATTTTGGCCGGTGGTGTCGAAAGCATGAGCCGTGGGCCTTTTGTCATGGCCAAGGCCGAAGCGGCATTCAGCCGTGAAATGCGGATATTTGATTCCGCCGTGGGTGCGCGCTTTCCGAATCCGAAAATTGAAAAGGCCTTTGGCAGTGATTCCATGCCTCAGACCGCGGACAATCTGGCGGTTGAATATGCGCTGACCCGCGAGCAGGTCGACACCTTCGCCGCGGCGTCGCAAGAAAAATACGCAACCGCGCTGGCCGCGGGTTTTTTCGAGGGCGAGATCTGCGCGGTCACTGTACCGGGTAGGAAAAAAGGCGAGACCCTTGATATCGACCGGGACGAGCAGCCCCGGGCGCAAACGACGGTGGCGTCTCTGTCCGGCCTGCGTGCCCTGAATGCGGGTGGCGTCACCACGGCGGCCAGCTCGTCCAGTATCAACGACGGCGCCGTGGCGATGCTGATCGGAAGCTCTGCCGCCGGTGAGCGTGCCGGCCTCAAGCCCATGGCGCGTATTCTGGCGTCTGCCGTGGTTGGGGTGGCGCCGCGCCTGATGGGCATCGGCCCGGTGCCGGCGTCGCAGAAAGTGTTGGCGCGTGCCGGGCTTGCATTAAGCGATATGGACGTGATTGAAATCAACGAAGCCTTTTCGGCCCAGGCGCTGGCCTGCATCAAAGGGCTGGGGCTGAAGCTTGACGATGCGCGGGTCAATCGCAATGGCGGCGCTATTGCGATCGGGCATCCGTTGGGTGCATCGGGCCCGCGCATTTTACTGACGGCCGCACGCCAGCTGCAAAAAAACGGCGGGCGCTACGCACTGGCCACGATGTGCATCGGCATGGGCCAGGGTATTGCCGTGGTGATCGAACGTCTATGACAGCGCCCGTCCAGGAACAATACAGCACACCCTCCGCCGAGCAATTGCGCAAGGCCGGCATGGTGGGCGGCCAGTTTGACTGGCAGGACGCCCTGCGCCTGGACGATTTGCTGACCGAGGAAGAGCGCATGGTGCGCGATAGCGCGCGCCAGTATGCCGAAGAAAAACTGGCGCCGCGAATTATCCAGGCCAATCGTACAGAAAGTTTCGATGTGAGCGTCATGCGCGAAATGGGCGAGCTGGGTTTTCTGGGCGCAACCATTGAGGGTTTTGGCTGTGCGGGCATTGGTTATGTCTCGTATGGTTTGATTTCGCGTGAATTTGAACGCATCGATACGAGCTTTCGTTCCGCCCTGGGTGTGCAAACCACCTTGTCGATGACACCCATCTACCTGTTCGGAAGCCAGGAGCAGCGCGTGCGCTATTTGCCGCGCATGGCGACAGCCGAGCTGCTCGGTTGCTTTGGCCTGACCGAGCCGGATCATGGCTCGGATCCGGGCGGCATGAAAAGCCGTGCGCGCAAAGTCGACGGCGGTTATTGCTTAAGTGGCGTCAAAACCTGGATTAGCCACGCGTCCATTGCCGACATCATGGTGGTATGGGCCAAGGACGATGCCGGCGTGGTTCGCGGCTTTATTCTCGAGCGGGGGATGAAGGGGCTGGAGACGGCCAAGATCGAAGGCAAGTTTTCGGTGCGCGCGTCGCCGACCGGGCAAATCTTCATGGATGAGGTATTTGTTCCCGACGAGCAAATGCTGCCCGGCGCCGCCGGCCTGAAAGCGCCGTTTTCATGCCTGAACAATGCCCGGTTCGGCATCTGCTGGGGCGCGATGGGCGCAGCGGAATTCTGCTGGCAGGCGGCGCGCCGGTACACCATGGAACGCACGCAGTTCGGCCGCCCGCTTGCCGCAAACCAGCTGGTGCAAAAAAAGCTTGCCGACATGCAAACCGAAATCACCCTGGGCCTGTTGGCCACGCTGCGTGTCAGCCGCCTGCGCGATGCGGGCATGGCGACGCCCGAAATGCTTTCGCTGCTCAAGCGCAATTGCGCGGGCAAGGCCCTGGAGATTGCACGCATGGCGCGCGATATGCACGGGGGCAACGGCATTGCCGATGAATATCACGTGATACGGCACTTGATGAATCTGGAAACAGTCAATACGCTTGAGGGCACGCATGATATCCATGCTTTGGTTCTGGGCCGGGCGCAAACCGGCATATCGGCATTTAATTAGTTGAAACAGCTGGGCGGGTATGACAGACATGAACCGTGTTTTAGCCTTAACCCCAAATGATCAGGCGCTTGACGCAATGCTGGCGCCGCGTTCGATCGCCATTTTGGGTGCGTCCGCGCAGTTGTCGAAAATCAATGGCAGGCCGCTCAAGTTTCTTCTTGAGAAGGGCTATGCCGGGACCATCTATCCCGTCAATCCCAAATATCCGCAGATCGCCGGCTTGACCTGTTACCCCAACGTAGAGGCTTTGCCGACGATTCCCGACCTGGCCGTTGTTGTGGTGCCTGCCAATGATGTCTGTCCGGTCATCGAGGCGCTGGGCCGAAAAGGCGTGCGCGCCGCGGTGGTCTTTAGCTCGGGCTTTGGTGAAATGGGTGCGGCAGGTAAAGAACGCGAGGCGGCGTTGCTCGCAATGGCACGTGCAAATGGGGTACGGATTTGCGGGCCCAATTGCCTGGGCCTGATCAATGCGTTCGACAAGGTGTACGCCACCTTCAGTCAGTATGCCGATGGCGATACCGCGCCGGGTCCGGTGGGCTTTGTCACCCAGTCGGGCGCCTTCGGTACGGCGATTGCGGCCCTGGCGCGCCGGCGTGGCTTAGGGCTAGGGTATTTCGTGAACACCGGCAACGAAATGGATGTGGGTTTCGCCGACATCATGTCCCGGGTCGTGGATGACCCTCGCATCAAGGTGGCGGCGGGCTATCTGGAAGGCATCAAGGACGGCCCGGGGCTTGTGGAGCTTGCCGACCATTGCCGGCGGATCGACAAACCGCTGGTCCTGACCAAGGTAGGCCGGCTGGGCGCCGGTGTGCGGGCGGCGGCGTCGCATACCGGTTCGCTCGCGGTTGAAGATGATTTGTTCGATGCGGTTGCACGCCAGTACGGCATTGTGCGCGCGCGCAACGAAGAGCAAATGCTGGATATTCTCGAGGCCTTTGTCTACACCGCGCCGCCCGCTGGAGGCCGCCTGGGCATTGTGACCCAGTCTGGCGGTGCGGGCGTGATGATGGCGGACCGCGCCGAGGAAGTCGGGTTGACCGTGCCGCGCCTGAGCGCTCAAACCGAGGCGGAGCTTTGCAAAATCGTACCCGGATTCGGCGCCAGCGCCAACCCGGTGGACGTGACAGGGCAGTTCGTCGCAGAGCCGGCGATTTTGCGTAATTCAGTGCTGACACTGCTCGCCGACCCGGGAATCGATATCGGCATAGTCTGGCTGCAGCTGATGGCCGCACACGTGGACTTGCTGGTTACGTTATTTACCGATCTGAAAAAAAGCAGCACCAAGCCATTTATTGTGTGTTGGGTTGCCGCGCCGCAAGAGGCGGTCGAGGGTCTGCATCGCGCCGGCATCGCGGTGTTGCGGGGTGCGGAACCTGCCGTGGATGCGGCCGCCGCGCTGGTGCGTCATGCCGCGGCGCGACGTGCCTGGCTGGCCGCCAAGCCCGATGCGGTGCCGATCGCCGACACCGGCTCCGTAGCCAAAAGGCCGGCCCCGCGGGCGGGTGGCCCGCCGTGGGCCGGCGTGGTCCCCACACTGCAAGCAGTGCAATGGCTGGCCGCTGCTGGGGTACCAATGGCCGATGTTGAGCTGGCCGAATCGGAAGACGGTGCCGTGTCTGCATGGCAGCGTTTTGGGGGACCCGTCGCATTAAAAATTGAATCGCCCGCCATCACGCACAAGACAGAGGCCGGTGGCGTGCGGCTTAATCTCAAAGACGAAGCGGCCGTGCGTCAGGCCTATCGGGAGATTATCCAGAGTGCGCGCAAATACGACCCGCAGGCAACGCTGACAGGCGTGATGGTGCAGCCGATGGCCACCGGCGATATTGAACTGGTGGTCGGCGTCAAGCGGGATCCAACCTTCGGCATGATGGTGATGCTTGGCATGGGTGGAATTCTTGTCGAAGTCTTGCGCGATGTGGTGTGGCGGCAAGCGCCATTTGGCGTTGACGAGGCCCGCCGCATGCTTGATGAATTGCGCATGCGCGCCGTTTTCGATGGCGTACGCGGCAGGCCGCCCGTCGACAAGCACATTCTGGCCGTGTTGTTGTCCCGCGTGGCGTACTTCGCCGACGCGATGAAAGAACACTTGCTGGAACTGGATCTTAATCCGGTCCTGATCGGTGAGAAGGGGGTTGTGGCGGTTGATTGCGTCATGGTTTTAATGGGACAGCGCCATTCCGCTGTAGTGTAAACGAGGCACGAGCTTGAATATATAAATAGATCTGCGGGCGAAGAGCTCGTGCCGGTTCTACAGGAGGTGACAAAATGCATTTCATTTTAAAAACGATATTCGCTGTTGGTGTGGCTGTTTCAACCGTGGGAATGACCGGAGTGGCGGTTGCGCAGTCAGGCTCGTATCCCGATCATCCCGTCACGCTCATCGCACCTTACAGCGCAGGGGGCGACTCCGACCTCGCGGCACGGGCGTTTGCCGCCTACGCCTACAAGGCCCTGGGGCAAACCATCGTCGTGGTCAATCGGCCCGGAGCCAGCGGGATTATCGGCTCCGATCAGGTGCGCCAGGCCGCGCCCGACGGCTATACCATTTTGCTCGCCCGCCCGGGCTCGCAATCCATTCTGCCGGCATTGGCGCCGACCACGACGAAATACAAATGGGATGACTTCACCTTTATCGGCTTGCTCGAGCTCAACCCGTACGGTTGCGCGGTGCGTGCCGACTCACCTTATAAAACGTATGCCGATCTGGTCAAAGCACTGAAAACCAACGCTGGCAAGCTCAATTACGCCAGTGCCGGCGTCGCCACGACCAATGACATGGGTCCGCGCCTGTTGTTCAGCCTTCTGAATCTGGGCGATAAAATACCGCAGCAGATTCCCTACAAGGGTTCAGGCGATGCAACAGCCGCCTTGCTTGGCGGACACGTCGATTTTTCCTGCGCCAGCATCGGCACCATGCTGGGTATGGTCAAAGCCGGCAAGTTGCGCGTACTGCTGGTCACCACGCCTACCCGCTACAAAGATTTGCCCGATGTCCCGACGGCAGCCGAACTGGGAATACCCAAGCTGGGCCAGGTCATTGGCTGGAGCGGCATCTATGCGCCACGCGGAACCCCCAAGCCGATCGTCGATAAATTGGTCCACGCGTTGCTAAGTTTGAAAAAATCGCCGGGCTGGAACAATGCGACCGAAAAGGTAGGCTCGATTCCCTACATACAAGGCCCCAAGGAAACCGCCAAATTTGCCAAGGATCAGTACGAAACCTATTTGCACCTGGGTAAAACACTGAACATCATCGATAAGATATTCAAGTAGGCGTTTTCAACTCTTTCTCGACGGAGCCCCATGATGCAAACAGTCCTGCTGGAAAGGCCGCTCGAACATATCGCGCTTTTGCGGCTAAATCGCCCCGAGGCCAAAAATGCGCTCAATACCGGCCTCAGAAGCCGGCTGGCCGAGCATTTCCAGCAACTGGGGGATGACCCGACGGTACGTTGCATTGTCCTGACAGGCAATTCCAGCGTGTTTGCTGCCGGGGCCGACCTGAAGGAAATTGCCGATGCCGATCCCATCAACATGATGCAGCGGCGCATCCTGTACTTCTGGAAAGTGATAGCCGGTTGCCCAAAGCCGGTCATCGCAGCGGTCAACGGCCCCGCGCTGGGCGGCGGATGCGAACTGGCCCTGCACGCCGACATTATCATCGCCGGAGAAAACGCCAGGTTCGGGCAACCCGAAGTCTGCGTGGGCGTCATGGCGGGCGGCGGCGGCACGCAGCGATTGGTGCGTGCCATAGGAAAATACCGTGCCATGAAAATGCTCCTCACCGGCGAACTGGTCAGCGCCAAGGAGGCCCTGGAAATGGGCTTCATCAGCATGGTCGTGGCCGACGACGAAGTGCTCGATACCGCCCTCAAAATGGCAGCGCGAATCGCCACCATGCCACCGTTGGCCATCATGCAAACCAAGGAAGTCGTCCTCGCCGGGGCCGACGTTTCGCTCGACACCGGCCTCATGCTGGAGCGCAAGGCGTTCGAATTACTGTTCGCCTCGCGGGATCAGAAAGAAGGGATGGCGGCGTTTATAGAAAAGAGAAAGCCGGTGTTTGAGGGGCGTTGATCCGCCGCTACAAAAACAACATATCCGTTGCTTGTAGCGGCAGCCCTTGTGGCTGCCAAAATCGTTGATAACCAAGGCGGTATTTTAGAACGCCATGGCACCCACAAGGGGTGCCGCTACATTAATGACGACCTCATCATCACTCACCAATCGAGCGTCGTGGGCGGTTAAGGTGGGGCGGGCGACTTGGGCACGCCCCGAAGCCGGCCCTGCCCGCGGGGAGTCATGGCGCAGCCATGACCGTGCCCGTCGGAGCCCGACCCGCCTTAACCGCCCACGGCGCGGGGCAAGAAGGTTCTATGCCGTATAGGGTGTATAAAAAGAATGCTACCTGCAGCGAATGCCACCCACAAGGGGTGGCGCTACACACTAAAGAAATAATTTATCTCAAACAAACAAATACTAGCTTTCTCTTTTGGATCGCAAGGCTAATAATATAGGTCTATCAGGTACCTTTTCACTCACAAACCATGCGTTCGATAAGGCGTGATCGCGGCCTCAACCATACGCCAAAAATCGGGAAAAACCTTATGACTGAAAACCTCAAAGTGAAGGTTTGGCGCGGCAAAGAGCACGGCAGCTTTACCACCTACGACGTACCCCGCCGCCAAAGCCAAACCGTCCTCGACGTAGTCACCTACATCCAGCGCCACCTCGACCACACCCTTAGCTACCGTTACGCCTGTCGTGTCGGAATGTGCGGATCCTGCGCCATGACCGTCAACGGCGTCGCGCGGTGGACCTGTCGAACCCACGTCGCCAAAGTCATCAAGAACGATCAGCTCGAAGTCGCGCCGCTGGCTAACCTGCCCATCGTCAAAGACCTCGCCGCCGACATGACCGAATTCTTCGATAAATGGGCGCGTGCCAAAGGCCAATTCAAAGGCGACAAAACCCGGCACGATGACTTCGCCGTCGTCGATCCCGCGTCCAAAGAACGGCTCGCCGCCGACGCCGGCATGGAATGCATCGGTTGCGGCGTCTGTTATTCGTCTTGCGACGTGGTGTCCTGGCGGCCCGACTTTCTGGGCCCGGCGGCGCTCAATCGGGCCTGGACGCTGGTCAACGATGTGCGCGACGTTCAGCAGCACGAACGTTTGGAGGCTGTAGCGGGCGATGCCGGCTGTCACTCCTGCCACACCCAGGGTTCGTGTACCGAGCGGTGTCCCAAAGGGCTCTCGCCCACATTCAGCATTGCCGGCCTGAAGCGGACCACCGCTCGGGCGGCGATCGGAGGCGACCTATGAGTCTGGTTTCACAGCAAGCCAAACGCTGGTATTGGCAACGCATCAGCGCAATGGTTCTGGCCATTTGCGTGATGGTGCATATCGCCGTCATGATTTACGCGGTGCGCGGCGGCCTGACCGCAGCCGAAATCCTCGGGCGCACGCATGGCAGTATATGGGTTGGCCTGTTTTATGGCGTCTTTGTCGTTGCCTGTGCCGTGCATGTGCCCATTGGGCTGGCCAAGATCGCCGAAGAGTGGCTGCATTGGCGCCAATCCGCCGCAAACATCGCCGCCAATGTCTTTGGCGCCGCGATTCTGTTCATGGGTTTGCGTGCGGTTTACGCGTTGGTGGCATCATGAAACGCACGAATGACTTCCGCGCCCGCAATCATCCGGCCTATTGGGCGTTTTTGCTTCATCGCCTTTCGGGATTGGTTCTTGGGCTATTCCTGCCGCTGCATTTCTGGGCACTAAGCCTGGCCATACATGGCGAAGCGGCGCTCGATGGCTTTCTTAAACTCACCGACAACGCCTTCTTCAAGTTTAGCGAATGGGGGCTGGTGGTGTTGCTGTCGCTGCACATGATGGGCGGCCTGCGACTGTTGCTGATCGAATTTTCTTCCCAGCGTGGCCTGCGAAAAAATTGGATAGCCGGCGCGGGCGGCTTCAGTATTGCCGTTGGGCTGGCCTTTGCCCTGGCATTGATTGGATAAATCTGGATCTCGCGAAGGAGATAAACATGAAAATTGATTTGCACGCCGTCGAAGAGGCGTCTAAAGAGCTGTACATACGTGCTTTGAAAATGCTGCCGCCCGATATCAAGGAGGGGTTTGCCACCTTGGCGGGCGCCGAAACCGTGCCGGTTGCGAAGCGCGTTCTGGGCACCATGATCACCAATATCAGCGTGGCCGAGCGCACCAACAACCTGCTGTGCCAGGACACGGGCGTGCCCGTCTACAAGGTTGCCATTGGCAATAATGTAGACGTCAATGGCTATGCCTTGAAGCAGGCCATCCGAAAAGGTTGTGAGCGCGCCACCACCGAGCATCCGTTTCGTTCGTCGATTGTGCACCCGCTAACCCGCAAGAACGAAAACACCTCCTGCGGGATCGAGGTGCCTGTCATCACGATCGATTTCGTCGACCAGCCCGACTACTTGAAAATAACCATGATCCCCAAGGGGAGCGGCTCGGAAAACAATTCCTTCCTGAAAATGGCGATCCCGGCCGAAGGTATCGACGCTATCAAAACCTTTACCATCGACTGCGTGCTGGCCGCAGGTGGCAAGACCTGTCCGCCCACCATCGTGGGCGTGGGCATCGGCGGCAGTTCCGATTTGTGCATGGCCTTGGCCAAGCGCGCCGCGACGCGGGCATTGGGCACCCATTGCGCCGATCCGGATGGCGCCAGGCTCGAGCAGGAACTATCGGCGGCCGTCAACCAGTTGGGCGTGGGGCCGCAGGGCCTGGGAGGCGATGGGACCGCGTTTGCCGTGCATATCGAACTGGCGGCCACGCACATTACCCTGAATCCGGTAGCCGTCAATATGCAGTGCCACTCTGCCCGCCGGGCCACGGCTACGTTTACGCCCGCTGATATTGTTTACGGATATTAATCATGGCTCATTACGAACTGAATACTCCCGTGACCGAAGCGCAGGTGCGCCAGCTTCGGATCAACGACACCGTGACGCTTCAAACCACGCTTTACGGCATCCGCGATGCGACCCAGATCCATATGTTCGATCGCCAGCGCCGCACGCGCTTCGACCTGCGCGGCCACGCCGTGATCCATACCGCGCCCAACGTGAAAAAAGTCCCGATAGACGCGGCGCACCCTTGCGGCTACGAGTCCATCTGCATCGGCACCACCACGTCCGACCGCATGGAACGTTTCACCCGGCCGCTCATGACTGAAAACGGCGTGCGCATCATTATCGGCAAGGGCGGTTTGCGAGAAGATTCTTTATCCGCGTTTAAAGAACTCGGTGGCGTCTATCTGGCCATTGTGGGGGGGACGGCGGCATTGGAAACCACCTGGATCGAACAGATCGAGGATGTCGACCTGGATGACCTGAATCCCGAATCCCTGTGGAAATTCCGCATCAAGGATTTCGGCCCGTTGCTGGTCGCGATGGATAGCCATGGCGCCAGCCTGTACAGTGAAGTGCGCGATGACGCCGCCGCTCGCAGGGCGAAGGTGCTGGCTTCTCTTGGGGTGAAATCCGCATGACCGTCAAACGCATACAAACAGATGTCTTGATTCTTGGCTCGGGCGGTGCGGGTTTGTTCGCGGCTTTGCATGCGCACACGGCGAATCCGGCATTATCGATTACGGTGGCGGTCAAAGGCTTGCTTGGAAAATGCGGCTGTACCCGCATGGTGCAAGGCGGCTACAACGTGGCCTTGGCGGTGGGCGATTCGGTCGAGCGTCATTTCATGGACACCATCGAGGGCGGCAAGTGGCTATCCAACCAGGATCTGGCCTGGACGCTCGTGACCAAAGGGGTCGAACGCGTGCACGAGCTCGAAAACGAGCTGGGCTGCTTCTTCGACCGCAACCCCGACGGCACCGTGCACCAGAAAGCGTTTGCCGGCCAGACTTTTGACCGGACGGTGCACAAAGGCGACCTGACCGGCATTGAAATTATTAACCGGCTGTCCGAACAGGTGTGGGCGCGCGGCATAGGCCGGCTGGAAGAGCACCGAGCGGTCGACCTGATCAAGACGGCAGACGGCACGGCCCTGGCGGGCGTGCTGATGATCGACATGCACAGTGGCGAATTTGTTTTCGTACAGGCTCGTGCGGTATTGTTGGCGACGGGCGGTGGCCCGACCATGTACAAATTCCATACGCCTTCGGGCGACAAGAGCTGTGATGGCCTGGCGATGGCGCTGCGCGCCGGACTGCCGCTGCGGGATATGGAAATGGTGCAGTTCCATCCCACCGGCCTGCTGGCCGGAACGGATACCCGCATGACGGGCACGGTTCTTGAAGAAGGCCTGCGCGGCGCGGGCGGCTATTTGTTGAATGGAGCGAAAGAGCGCTTCATGGACAAGTACGATCCGCGCGGCGAGCGGGCCACGCGCGACATTGTCTCGCGCTCCATTTACATGGAAATGCGCGAAGGCCACGGCTCGCCGCATGGCGGCGTCTACATACAGATGCACCATCTGGGGCCCGACAAGGTACGCAAGCAGTTCAAAGGCATGGTAGAGCGCTGCGCCGATTGCGGCTTCGACCTGGCAGGCGACCTGGTCGAGGTGGTGCCGACGGCCCACTATATGATGGGCGGTGTGGTGTTCCAGCCTGATTGCACGACGCCGTTGAAGGGCCTTTTTGCGGCAGGCGAAGATACGGGTGGCGTGCATGGCGCCAATCGCCTGGGTGGAAATGGCGTGGCGAATTCAACGGTCTTTGGCGGTATCGCCGGGGAAACCATGGCAGCCTGGCTTGCCCGGGGCGACGCACAAGAAACCGCCTTGCGTGCGCCCGATGAAGCGGCCATCGACGCCAGCGTGGCGATGCACAGTGCGCCATTCAAACAGGCGGCGGGCAATCTGGAAGCGATACGCGAGGCGCTGTACGAATGCATGTGGAACGATGTCGGTATTCTTCGCACCGAGCAAGGCCTGAAGCGTGGCCTGCAGACGTTGTCGGAGCTTGACAGCGCGCTGTCCGGCATAGGCGTGTCGGGAGAAGACCCTGAATTCAATCTGACGTGGCACGATTGGTTGAATTTGAAGAGCCTGATTGCGGTCAGCCAGGCGATCGCCACCGCCGCGCTGGCGCGCGAAAATTCGCGCGGTGCCCATTTTCGTGAAGACTTTCCCGCAGCGGGCGATTTGCCCGGCTCGACCTATACTGTGGTGCGCCAGGCCGGAAAATCCATCGAGCTGTCTCGCGAGCCGGTGCACTTCACGCGGGTCGTTCCGGGGGAAACCATTTTGGAGCCGTAGCGCCCGATCTGCCATTTAAAGGGTATGACAGCCCATTTCATCAGGAACATGCCATGCCGGAAAAAGAACGCATTCGAGGTGCCGACATTATCGCCCAGACGCTGACGCGCCTGGGTGTCGAGAAGGTGTTTTCCCTTTCGGGAAACCATATCATGCCGGTCTATGATGCGCTGATTGATACGCCTGTCGACATCATTCATGTGCGCCATGAAGCCGCTTGCGTGCATATGGCCGATGCCTATGCCCGTACGACAGGCCAAGTGGGAATCGCGATGGTCACCGCGGGCCAGGGGCATACGAATGGTGCCGCGGCGCTGGTTACCGCGCTGGCCTCCGAGGCCCCGATGGTACTGTTGTCGGGCCATGCGGGCTTAAGTGAGCTGGGCAAGGGTGCTTTTCAGGAACTGCGCCAGGCCGAATCGGCAGCCCCCGTTACCAAAGCCTCGTGGATGGTCCAGTCTGCCGCGGTGTTGGGGCATGACCTGGCGAAGGCCATGCAAATAGCCCGCAGCGGCCGCCCCGGCCCGGTTCACCTTAGCCTCCCGGCCGATCTTTTAGAGCAGAGCATCGATTCGAGTCAGGAGCTCTGGCCCGACGTGTCCGCGTCCCATGCCGTTCGCATGCCTCTTGCAGAGCACACGGCCAAACAGATTCTGGCGCAAATCGAGAGCGCCCAGCGTCCTTTGGTTTTGTGCGGTCCGACCCTTTGCCGCACGCATGGCCGCGTGCTGATGGCGCAATTGCAGCAGGCGATACAGGTGCCTGTCATTGGCATGGAAAGCCCGCGCGGCATCAACGATCCAAGCCTTGGCGCCTTTGCCGAAATGCTGGCTCAGGCCGACCTGATCGTCCTGCTGGGCAAGCCGCTCGATTTCACCTTGCGCTTTGCCAATGCGCCCTTCGTGCATCCCGACTGCCGTTTTATCGTGATCGACCCCGATCAGGACCTCGTCGCCCGCGTCGTTAAATACCAGAAAGACAGGCTGGTTCTGTCCACGCTGGCCGATCCGGTTAGCGCCATAGAGGCGTTGTCCAAAAACGAGAGATCCGATCAGAAGCATGCAGGTGCGTGGCTGGATCAGGTAAACGCGGCGATTGTCTATCGTCCGCCGCAATGGCAAAGCGTGCGGTCGGCAGACAGCGGGCCGGTTCATCCCGTGGAGTTCTGCAACGCGGTGCAAGCCTTTTTCGTGCGGCACCCGCAGGCAACGTTGGTATGCGACGGCGGCGAAATAGGCCAGTGGCCGCAAGCCGTCGTCACGGCGGCAAAGAAGCGGTTAATCAATGGCGTGGCCGGTGCCATAGGGCCGTCGCTACCCTTTGCGCTCGCAGCCCAGGTTGCAGATCCGGGTTCACCGGTGGTGGCCGTCATGGGCGATGGCACATTTGGCTTTCACATGGCCGAAATCGACACCGCCGTGCGTTACGGCTTGCCGGTCATCGTCGTCATAGGCAATGACGCCCGATGGAATGCCGAATACCAGATCCAGTTGCGTACCTACGGCAAGGCGCGGGCCCAGGGATGCGAATTGCTGCCCGCCCGCTACGACAAGGTCGTCGAAGCCCTGGGTGGCCACGGCGAATACGTGACCGCCGCCGCCGACCTGCCCGCCGCGCTCGAGCGTGCCTTCAATAGCGGCAAGCCCGCGTGCATCAACGTCCTGATCGAATCCGTGGCGGCGCCCACGATAAAAAGGTAGATGTAGCGGGTACGTCTTTGTAGCGGCACCCCTTGTGGGTGCCATCGATTTGTGGAAACTTTATTTCGTGCAAATCCTACTTATGGATATGATTGTTTTCCTGGGGGGTAGCACGACGGCTATGCGAAAAATAGTTGCGTGCCAACGCTGTGAACTGATCCAGTATCGGTAAATTTTGCCCCCTAAGCCAAGCGAGCCCAACGGATAAACGAGGTGCTTCTTCGGAAAAGTTTCGATAGGAAACGCCGTTTATTTTCATCAAAGTTTGCGATTCCGGTACCGGAGAGAACCCGCGGCCCGCGGCGACAAGAGCAAGCGCAGAATACGTCGTTGTGACTTCCTCGTACCCCGCCGGCGTTACTCCAAATTGGGCAAAAAAATCCCTGAAGAGATTTCGGGTGCTCCTTTTGTTGTCGTGGCTTGGGTAGCCTATCATAGGCAAGTTGATTAAGTCCTTAATTGAAATTTTCTTCTTCCTGGCTTGTGGCGAAGATGTCGGTAGGGCGATGCAATATCGCTCTTGGAATAAGCTGACGGTTTCAAGGTCTGGATGATATACAGGCTCCCGAACAATTCCTATATTGACGCCGCCATCGACAAGAGTAGCGGCCTGTTGTTGTGTAGAGTATTCGACCAGCTTGATTCGGACGTCTGGAATTTTGTCAAAACAGTGTTTTAGGAAACCGGGCAAAAACGTATATGTATGTGCGTGAAGGACGCCTAATGTCAGCAGTGTGGCCCTTTCGTACTTTGCGTCGGCGACGACTGCCCTGCATCGATCAATGTCGAGCAGAATAGTTCGCACATGCTCCATCAATGCTTTCCCTTCGTTGGTCAGTTGCACCGAGCGTGTAGTGCGCCTGAACAGCTGCGCCTGAAGATCTTGTTCCAATGCCTGAATATGCTCGGTCAGCGGTGGCTGACTTATCCCCAATCTGTTGGCGGCCCGCCCATAGTGTTCTTCTTCTGCAACCGCCAAGAAATATCGTAGCTGCTTGAGGTTTAGCATTATTCGATTTTTCCTAATAATGAGCCGGCACAAATGTATTAGACCATTATCAAATAAAGACCTAAATTGTCAATTGATCTGTTCGGTAAATCAAGATAACCAGCTACGAGATATTAATAATGGAAATTAGGCCTTTAACAGGAACCATAGGTGCCGAGTTATTTGGGGTAGATATTGCAGGTGGCTGTACTGATTCGGCAATAGCCGACATTAGAGGTGCGCTGTTGAAATATCACGTTATTTTTTTACGTGATCAAAAAATAGCTCCTGAACAGCAAATAAAATTCGCCGAACAGTTTGGGCCGATAAGCAAGACGCCAGTCTATCAGACGCTAAATGATTATCCGCAGATTATGCCTGTCGTAAAAGAGCCGAATGAAAAAGACATAATAGGGGACACTTGGCACACTGATGAAACGTACCAGCGGACGCCGCCATTAGGCTCAATTCTTTATGCGCGTGAGGTGCCCAAAGTGGGGGGCGATACTCTGTGGTCCAATTTATATCTTGCTTACGATGGCTTGTCTGATGGATTAAAAGAACAGCTGGGAAGCCTGAAGGCAATACATTCCAACGATTTCTTGTCGAAAAATGCCAAAGCCCGTAATGCCACTCGATCGACAAAATTGCAGGAGGATGTGGGGCGCATCGATAGCATCCATCCGGTGGTACGTACGCACGAAGAAAGCGGTAAAAAATGCCTGTTTGTGAACCGCCCTTTTACATATGCCTTTGCAGGTATGTCGCGTGAAGAAAGCCTGCCTCTCTTGGAATATTTATATAAAGAAAGCATCAAGCCTGAAAATACCTGCCGCTTTAGATGGAAAGAAGGGTCTTTAGCCTTTTGGGATAATCGTTGCACTATGCACTACGCCATTAACGATTACCCGGGGCAAAGAAGGGAAATGCATCGAATTACGATACAAGGCACCGAGCCGATATAACTACTGTTACCGCCAAATAGAGGAGGATAGGCTTTCATGTATCAATTTCCATTGATGGATGAATGCCTAGATCAAAAAATGAAATACAAGAAATTTGCACTGACGCTAACACTCACGCTATCCACTATTAGCCTTGCTCTTCCGACGATGTCTTGCGCCGCTGAAAATACATGGCCAGACCATCAAGTCACCCTGGTGGTGGGATACGCGGCAGGCGGCACGACAGATATCATTGCCCGGCTTATGGCGAAAACATTGACAGCGGCTACCGGGCAACCTTTTGTAGTCGAGAATAGGTCAGGTGCCAATAGTAATATTGGTGCCGAGAACGTGAAGCGGGCGCGTGCCGATGGGTACACCTACTTTGTAGGGTCGACAGCAAATGCTATTAATCATTCGTTATACAAAAATCTGAACTACAACATATATAGCGATTTCGAGTCGGTAGCCTTGCTGGGTACTGTCCCAAATCTGTTGGTTGTGAATCCCAAATTGCCGGTCAAGACGGTCCAGGAATATATTGACTTTGCCAAACAAAACCCAGGAAAGTTAAGCTGTGCATCTTCTGGGACAGGGTCGGGCATACACATGTCGTGCGAGTTATTTAAACTCAAAACCGGTACAAACATATTGCATGTGCCATTCAGAGGCAGCGGGCCTGCTGACGCGGCGGTCATTGGAAACCAAGTAGACTCTATATTCGACAATTTGCCCAGTATATTGGGCCAAGTGAAGGCGGGGAGCTTGCGAGCGCTCGGAATCACAACTCTACAACGATCGCCCTCTGTTCCCAATGTTCCTACGCTGGACGAAGCCGGAGTCAAAGGCTTTTCTGTCCAGTCTTGGTTCGGCTTGTTCGCCCCCAAGAACACAGACCCGCAAATCGTCCAGAAAATAAATGCTTTGCTTAACCAATCCTTTAAAACCAAAGAAATGATTGCCAGTTATTCAAGCTTGGGGATCGTAGTGCCAAGCGAGAAAAATACTCCGCGAGATTTTAACGAATTTGTAAAAGGCGAGGTTGATCGATGGGCTACGGTTGTAAAGGAAGCTAACCTGCCGCCACTTTGAATGTTCGACTAGAGGGCCTGACCAAGATGCGATCGACCATACTTATAACGGGCGCCAGTAAAGGCATAGGTAGAGCCATTGCACATCGGATGTCCAGCGAAGGCCATATTGTTATCGGTATAGCGAGGGCCAAGCCAGAGGGCGACTTTCCAGGGGAATTTTTTGTAGCTGACTTATCGCAACGAAACGAAACGCAGGATGTCCTTAGCGAAATTACCAAGCGTCATCAGATAGATTGCCTTGTCAATAATGCTGGTCGAACAACTTCGAGCTCCGTCCTTAATACAACACCAGCAGAGTTAGAGCAAATCGTCCAGATCAATTTGTTGGCCCCATTGCTGTGCGCTCAAGCTTGCATTCCACATATGGTAGAACAAGGAAAAGGCCGAATCGTTAATATTGCAAGCCGTGCTGTTTTGGGAATGCAAAATAGATCTGCTTATGCGGCGACAAAAAACGGACTAATTGGGTTTACTAAAACATGGGCGTTAGAGCTTGGGCCTAAAGGGATAACCGTTAATACAGTGGCCCCTGGGCCTATTCTGACCGATTTATATATCAATAATAACCCTAAAGATTTCGCTGACATGCATACTCTGGAAGAAAGAATACCGCTTCGTCATATAGGCAGGCCCGAAGATATAGCGGGAGCGGTACGATTTTTCTTATCTGACGATGCTGGCTTTGTCACCGGGCAAACATTGTTTGTATGTGGTGGCCTGTCGTTGGGTTGTAGTCAATAAACTCTGATCATCTACTACCTGGAGAGAATGTGAGTCTGAATGACAGGGTGGCATTAGTAACCGGTGCGGCGCGTGGAATTGGGATGGCGATTGCGGCAAGGCTCGCAAGCGAGGGTCACAAGGTAATAATGCTTGATCTGAATCCCGAAGTTGGACAAGCGGCTAGATCGTTGCAGGATGCTGGCTATTCAGTCCGGTCTGTGTGCCTTGATATTACTGATGAAGCCGCTGTACTTACCTTACCTCATCAACTGGGAGAGTGGTGGCCGAAATTGGCCATCCTTGTCAACAACGCCGGAATCTCTCCAAAGCATGAAGGTAAAAAGTGTGATGTGGCTGATATGCCTCTGAGTGAGTGGCGTCGCGTACTGGATGTAAATCTGACTGGCGCATTTCTTGTCACGAAGACTTGCTTGCCTGTGCTGAAGTCGCATGGTTGGGGAAGGATAATAATGATAACGAGTCAGGCGGCTCGCACGAGAACTCCTGTCCCAGGGGCACACTATGCCGCAACCAAATCTGGAATGACAGGATTTTCGCGGGTGCTTGCGGCCGAGGTCGCCGATTTTGGCATTACGGTCAATTGTGTAGCGCCAGGCCGGATAGAGTCGACCATGACGGCGGCGGTCGGTAGTGACGTAAATGCCAGGCATGCAGCGTCGATACCGGCAGGAAGATTAGGGCGAGCGGAGGAAGTGGCCGCTACGGTCGCCTTTCTGGCCTCGTACGATGCGGGTTACTCCACAGGCGCAATTATTGATGTAAATGGTGGGAGTTTCATGCCGTAGGCAGGTATTCGATCTCAGGAGCGCCTCAATATTTTTCAGGGATCGATCTATTGAGGCTTAGCAATCCAGATTGCGTCTTGTCCACGTTCTCGCCGGTACGTTTTGTAGGGGCGCGTGATTTGTAGCAGCGGGTACGTTTTTGTAGCGGCACCCCTTGTGGGTGCCACCATCCACGCTCACAGCCCTTTGACAATGGCGCTTATGCCGCCCAGCAGCAAAATGGCCCAGACCAGCTTCTTTGCGGTGACCGACGATATTTTTTCGTGCAGGCGGCTACCCAGAAAGAAGCCGGCCAGGGCGCTGGGGAACAGGATGGCCGCAATAACGTAAATGTGCGGATCAAGCAGCAGCCCTGTCACCAGAAACATGCAAAGGCGGATGAGGGCGGTGGTGCCTATCAACGTCCCCAATGTCGACCGCAATATCTTCTTGTCGTCGATGCGCCCGTTCAGGTAAATGGTGTAGAGCGGCCCGCCGGTTCCAAACAGGGTGGTAAACATGCCACCGATAAACCCCAGTGGCGCGGCCAGCCTTGGGCTGATCTTGTAGGCCTTCTTGTTGATGAAGTTGCTCCACACAAACATCAACAGGATAAATGCGCCCAACAAGAAAAACAGCGGTTTTTTGGGGGCATGGACCAGCAGGGAAATCCCGACAACCGCTCCGACCAGCAGGTAGGGCAACAGCCGTTTCAATTCGGTTTTGTTGATGTTGCGCCATTCGCGTGAATTGAGCACCGTGCAGACGACCAGGTCGAACAACAACATCACCGATACGGCGGTATGCAGGGGTAAGACCAGTATCAGGAACGGTATGGCGGTGATGGACGAGCCAAAGCCGGTTAGCCCAAACACCGAGTAGGCGATCAATAGCGTGAATGACGCAAAGGCTATGTGAGCGAGCGGGATGATGGAACTTAAGTTAATCAGAAATTCATGCATCGCCGGGTGGCCTTTAGTGTCTTCGGCAAGGTTTTAATTATTGGCTCGAAATCAAGGGTGGCCGGCGAGTGCGGCAATTTGCTGGTGCAAGGCATCGGGTATGGTTATGCCTTCTCGCTCGGCTTTCTCAAGCAGGGCATGGCGCCGGTCGCCCGGCAGCCGCACGCCTTCGTCTTGCAGCATGAGTTCTATCAGTTTTTCGGTGCGTGAAAAATACATGTCGGCGCCAGCCATGGCACCCGGGTCGATAGCCAGAAACAGTTGCCCGAGGCGCGGCTGATTGCCCGCCTCCACAAAGAACGAATCGGCCTCAAAACCAAAGGCGGCGCCTGTTAGCGCACAGGCCAATAGTTCGACCACCAGTGCCAGCATGGCGCCTTTTACGCCACCCGTGGGTAGCATGCTGCCTGCCAGCGCGGCCTTGGCATCAGTGGTGGGCTTGCCGTCTTTATCAACCGCCCAGCCCAGCGGTATGGGTTTACCTTCTTTGGCCGCTACCATGATTTTGCCGCGGGCCGCTTCACTAAGCGCCAGGTCGATCAGCAGGGCCTGCGCATCGTGCCGTGGGAATATGGCCGCGATAGGGTTCGTGCCGAACAGGGGAGTTTTGCCGCCCCAGGCGGGCATGGCGGCGGGCGAGTTGCCGAAGGCCATGCCGACCAGACCGGCTTTTCCGATGGGGCCCAGGTGGCCCGCCGCCGCGCCAAAGTGATTGCTGTTGGTGACGCCGACGCAGGCTATCCCGAATTCCCGTGCGCGTTCAATGGCCTGTTCCACCGCCATGGCGCAGGCTTCATAGGCCATGCCGCATTGCGCGTCGATCAGGCAGGCGCCGCCTTTGGATTGCACAACGCGAGGGCTGGCTTGGCCATTGCTGCGGCCGTTGCGCAGGAATGCAGCGTATTGCGGCACACGCGAAACGCCGTGCGAGGCAAGCCCTTGGGCGTCGGCGGCCGTCAGGGCCCGTGCCGCCGCCAGCGCGGCGCTGCGGCTGGCTCCGGCGGAGGTGAGGGCGTCGGCGGCGAGAGTCGTTAGTGTGTCAATTGAAAGCACAGGCATGAAATGCAATCCCTAAAAAATATGGCTTTATTTAAGCTGGGCGGCCACACGTTCGGCTATCAGCGCACTGACGCGCACGTTCGATTCGGTGGTGACCCCGGCAATATGAGGGGTAAGTATAAGATTCGGAGCATCGGACAATGCGCTGCCGGCCGCAAGCGGCTCGTGCGCAAAAACATCGATTGCAGCGCCGCCCAACTGACCTAGTCGCAATGCATTGCCTAGCGCCGTTTCATCGACAATGCCGCCGCGCGCCGTATTGATAAGAATGGCGCTGGTTCGCATCTTGGCCAACGCATTCTGGTCGATAAGATGGCGGGTCTGCTCGGTTAACGGAACATGCAGCGATACGATATCGGCTTGCGCCAATAAGTCGTCCAGCTTGGCCGGTGTGGCCTTGGTGTTCTTCCACACGGGCGCGTCGGCGGCGATTAACGGGTCGTAGGCGATAACCTTGATGTCCAGGCTTTGCGCCAGGCGGGCGGTCAACTGGCCGATTCCGCCGAATCCGATCAACCCCAGAGTCTTGCCGGCAATCTCGCACCCGTCGGACAGAGCGGCGCGGGGCCAGTTGCCCGCGGCCGTATCGGCGCTGCGGGTATAAGCCCGGCGCAGCAAGGCCATGGCCGTGCCAATCACATATTCGGCCACGGCCCTTGCGTTGGCGCCGGTGGCGGGAATAACCGCTACCTGACGAGCTTCGCAGGCGGGCACGTCGATATTGTCCAGCCCTACGCCCAGGCGGCCCACTACGCGCAAGCGCGTAGCGGCTTCAAGTAACGCCCGGTCAACCTGCGTTCGATTGCGCACGATCAGGCCATCGGCATCGGCCAGCGCCGCCAACAGTTCCGGGCGGCGGTCGACCAGGGTGGGGTCGTAGAGTGTGTCGAATTGCGCCGCAAGCGTTGCAACGGAAGCGTTATCCATAAATTCGCAAATCACCAGCTTCATTGCAAGCCCTTTTGTGTGTGGTGGCACCCACAAGGGGTGCCGCTACGAAGCTGTATCCGTACACGATGTAGCGCCACCCCTTGTGGGTGGCACAAAACCTTGACCATCAAGACGGTAGCTACATTATCCGTTTTACGATGGTAGCCACAAGGGCTGCCGCTACAACTATTCCTGCATCCCCCATTTACGTATGGTGCGCTGCTCGATAATGCGGAAAATAAAGTTTTCGACGAACAGACCGATGAGAATTACCGTTAGCAAACCGGCAAATACGCTGGGGATCTCCAGCTGGTTTTTGTTCTCGTAGATGAACCAGCCCAATCCGCCGCTGCCCGAGCTTACGCCAAATACCAGTTCGGCCGCAATCAAGGTGCGCCAGGCGAAGGCCCAGCCGATTTTCAGGCCGGCCAAAATGGCGGGAAACGCGGCTGGGATCAGTATGCCGAATACATAGCGAAGGCCGGTCAGGCCGTAGTTTCTGCCGACCATCCGCAGCGTCGTGCTGACCGACTGGAATCCCGAGTGTGTATTGAGCGCAACGGCCCACAACACGGAATGGATCAATACAAATACCAGGCTGCCGGAGCCCAGGCCGAACCACAGCAGCGCCAGAGGCAGCAATGCGATAGCCGGCAGCGGGTTGAACATGGAAGTGACGGTTTCCAGGAAATCCCGCCCGATGCGCGAGGTAATGGCAAATATCGTTAAAAGGGCCGCCAGCGCCAGGCCTGCGGAATAGCCCATCAGCAATATCCTGATGGAGAACCACGATTTACCTAGCAGACCCCCGCTGACAATACCCGTGACAAGCGCCTTTACCGTTGCCGTAAAGGTTGGGAACAAGAGTTCGTTATGCAAAAGAGTGGCGTAAATTTGCCAGGCCAGTGCCAGAACCACCAAAATAAACATCTTTCGGGCGACGTTGTTGTCGTAGAGCTTTTCCCACCGGGTCAAGGGCTTTTCGATAACGCCGAAATCCTCGCTTGCCGATCGAGTGCGAAAAATCTCGTCGCGTTCGACATTGCTTCTTGCCGGTTTCTGGGGGGCTTGGTTACTTTCGGGGTTAGACATGAACAACCTCCTCCTCTTCTTCTACATTTTCCTCGAACAGCATGGTGTTGATGCGCTCCGACAGGCTCTTGCCGCTGGCATCGCGCGTATCTTCGCCTGTGCTGTTGAGCTCGGCAGTCACCTGGCCCGGATGGGGCGAAAGCAGCAAAATCCGGTTGCCGACTTTCACGGCTTCTTCGATGGAGTGGGTGACGAACAGCACGGTGAACCGTGTGTCGTCCCACAGCAGCAGCAGTTCATCCTGCATTTTTTTGCGGGTCAGTGCGTCCAGAGCCGCATAGGGCTCATCCATAAGCAGGATGTCGGGTTCCATGGCCATGCCGCGCGCAATGGCAACCCGCTGCTTCATGCCGCCCGACAACTGGTGCGGATAGTGGTTGGCAAATGCGGCGAGCTTCACCTTTTCGATGTACTGCATGGCCTTTTCTTCGGCCGCCCGGCCTTTTAGCTTGCCGCTGGCAATCAGCGGAAACATCACGTTTTGTTTAACGGTTTTCCAGGGCGGCAACTGGTCGAATTCCTGGAACACCATCATGCGATCGGGCCCCGGCATGGTAACGATCTTGTCCTTCAGCCGGATCTCGCCCTCGGTGGGCGTGAGGTATCCGCCAACGGCTTTCAATAAGGTGGACTTGCCACAGCCTGACGGCCCCAGCAATACGAACCGGTCTGATTGGTATACCTTGAAATCCACCCGATAGGTGGCGGTAATTAAATACTCTTTGGTCTTGTACTGCAGGGTCACCCCATTTACTTCCAGCAAGGGCTTTGAAGTCGTACTCATTCTTGTATCCTCCATAACGAACTGCGTCGTTTACGGACCTGGTCGTCGTGCCGCTACGAGCGGCAACGCGCCAGTGTCATTCGTGAATATCGTCCGGGTTCAACTGCCCGGCTGGCTGTATGCATTGGAAAAGAACATGTCTTTCCAGGTTGCCGGCTGATGTTTTAGCCGGCCGATCTTGTGTAGGTACGTAGCAAGCTTCAAGACATTTTGCGGCGTCGTCGTGAACTTGATATTTGGGTCGTTCAACATTGCAAGGATATCATCGACTGATGTTTTGTCTTTGGAGACTTTAAGGTAAATCTCGGCGGCGCCTTTCTTGTCGGTGTTGATGTAGTTGATGGCTTCGGCCAGCGCCTTGGTGAAGGCTTCGTAGGTCTTGGGGTTGGCATCCCTGAATTTGGTCGTGGTAAATACCAAGTTGAAGGTGTGAGGGCCGCCCAGCACGTCATACGAATTCAGGACCGTATGTATGGTCGGATTTTTCAGTTCCTGATATTGGAAGGGCGGCGCGGTGAAATGGCTATTGATTTCGCTCATGCCCGAGAGCAATTGCGCCTGGGCGTCCGGGTGCGACATGGATACGGTCAGCCGGTCCAGTTTGCTTTGCTGGCCGGGCCCGAAGACTTGTTCGGCGGCCATTTGCAAGTAGATGGCCTGATTGGAAACCTTGACCGCAGGCAGTGCGATCTTGTCTTTGTCGGTGAAATCTTTAATCGTTTTGATATTGGGATTGCGGGTGTTCAGGTAAAGCGGCATCGAGTTCATGGCGCCTACGCCCTTGACGGCAATCGAGCCCTGGGTTTTGTCCCATAGCGTAAGCAGTACGCCAACGCCTCCCGAGCCGAAGTGCAGGTCTCCCGAAATCAGCGCATCCGTCATGACGTTGCCGCCGGCAAATTTGGCCCAGCCTACCTTCAGGTCTTTAATACCCAAGGCGCTGGCCTGTTTCTCGATGAGCTTTTGCTGCTCCATCACCATCAAGGGCAAATAGCTGATGCCGTATTGCTGTGCGACTTTGATTTCGCTGACTTCTGCCCGGGCCACTCCGGACACAATGACTGACGCAGCCAAAAGGGCCATCACCCAATTGCGCTTTTTCATAGTGTTACCCCATAATGAATCTGACTATCGAGCCAATCTGGATGTGTGCATTGCGGGTCGGCTCGAAGATAGACGTTCGGGCCGACCCGACCCCTGTGTCGGGCGCACACTGAAGGGCTCGCTTATAGCGAGCCCTGTCGTTTAAGCGCTTTCGTACAGGCGCGTCATCACAAATTCACGATGGCCCAGCGCTTCGGCGTTGGTCAGGCGGCCGTTGGCGGTTGCCAGCATGACGTCGAGCAATTGGTCGCCGGCTTCGTCCAGGTTCATTTCGCGCTGCAACAGCGGCGAGCAGTCGAAGTCGATGTGTTCGCTCATGGTGCGGACCGTGCGCGGGTTGGCGCTAAGCTTGATGACCGGCAGAATCGGGTTGCCGATGATGTTGCCCTGGCCGGTGGGGAAGAAGTGCACGACATAGCCCGCGGCCGCGCACAAGGTCACCATTTCGGCTGCTGCCGAAGAGGAGTCCATGAACCAGAGCCCGGGGTGCGTGGGGGTCTCGGCTTTGTCGAGTACGCCATCAACCGAGCATTTCTTGCCGATTTTCTGGATGTTGCCCATGGCTTTTTCTTCGATCGTTGTCAGCCCGCCTTCGATATTGCCTTTGGTGGGTTGCGAATCGGACAAGTCCGATGTCTTGTGGCGATCGATGACTTCTTGATAGCGGTCGAACATGAACATGAATTTGGCGCGCACTTCGTCGTTCGCGCAGCGGGCGGCCACAAATTTTTCGCCGCCGGTTATTTCGGTTGTTTCGCCAAATACCATGGTCGCGCCGAGGGGGTGCAATTTGTCAAACGCATTGCCCACCGTGGGGTTGGAGCCGCAGCCCGACGTGGTGTCGCTTTCGCCGCACTTGGTGGACACCCACAGTTCCTTGATATTGCAGACTTCGCGTTGTTTTTCCGAGGCCCATTGCACGTATTCGCGAGCAACTTTGGAGGCCTTCATAATCGTTTCGTGATCGCCGTGGCGCTCGATGCCAAAGCCGGTAACGGGTTTGCCGGTGGCCTTGATGCCGTCCACGACTTTTTTGGTCCAGCCGTCTTCAATGCCTATCACCACCACCGCGGCGACGTTGGGGTTGGAACCTGCGCCGATCAGCGTGCGGAAATGCAGTTCCAGGTCGGCGCCGAATTGCAGCCGGCCATAGGGGTGGGAGATGACCATCGCGCCCTTGATGTTGTGGGCAACGGCCTCGCAGGCGGCATTGGACAAATCATCGAGCGGCAGGATGATGACGTGGTTACGCACGCCGACGCGGCCGTTTTCACGGCGATAGCCTAGGAAAGTAGTGTCTTTAGTAATCATGATTGGGTCTATAGAAGTTAGAGACGTTCAGGGGGCTGAACAAACAGAAAGCAACGAATGGGCTGTGCGCATCGACGGTGTGGCCACCGGTGCTGCTGCGATTCGTTTACCAGCGTTTGGTCTTGATGTTTTGAGTGTGGGCGTGCTGGCCTTTCTTGATCGGTGCAACGACCTTGCCGATATCAACGCCGTACTTGATGACGGTGTCGCCCACTGCCATGTCTTTCATGGCGATTTTGTGGCCGATGGGGATGTCTTGCTCCGCCTTGATTTTGATCATGCGGTCATCGTCCATGATCCACGCTGTTAATTCCGTACCCGCTGTAACGCCTTCCACGACCGCGACCGCGACCATGTCGTTGGCATCGTGTAACACAAGATGAATCATTCGAAGCTCCTTAAATTCTGTTGGTAGATATTCGACAATCGACTAGAACCGGGTTCATCTTAAAGGCGAAATTCATCAAAGTCAACCATATGACCTATATCTATTTTGTAGTGACGGAATGTGGCCATAGGCTGTAGCGACAGGCCTTGTGCCTGTCATCTACGCAAGACACAATCTTGCCTATCAACGTTTTGCCACCCACAAGAGGTGGCGCTACATAACGTTCCGGCTGGTATTTGTAGCGGCACCCCTTGTGTGTAGCGGCACCCCTTGTGGGTGCCACCTCGGCTTTATCACCCCCCACCCGCCTCCCGCCGCAGTAACATACAACCTCGCACCCGTCCCACCCCAAGGTTTCCCATGCCCAACCCTTTTATAGATCACATAAACGCGCAAATTCAACAATTGCGCGACGATGGCTTCTACAAGGCCGAGCGCGTTATCGCCAGCGCGCAGTCCGCGCAGATAGCGTTGGCCGATGGCGCACAGGTGCTGAATTTCTGCGCCAATAACTACCTGGGCTTGGCCAACGATGCGCGTTTGATCCAGGCATCCAAAAAAGGCCTGGATGAAGCGGGATTCGGGCTGGCGTCGGTGCGATTTATCTGCGGCACGCAAACCGGCCATAAACAATTGGAACAGGCGCTGGCCGGTTTCCTCAAAATGGGCGATTCGATTCTGTATTCCAGTTGCTTCGATGCCAATGGCGGCCTGTTCGAGGTCTTGCTGGATGAGGGCGACGCCATTATTAGCGATGCCCTGAATCACGCCAGCATTATCGATGGGGTGCGCTTGTGCAAGGCGCAGCGCTACCGCTATGCCAACAACGATATGGCCGACCTTGAAGCGCAACTGCAGGCGGCGGATCGGGCGGGCATGCGCTTCAAGCTGATCGCGACCGATGGCGTGTTCTCCATGGATGGCATCGTTGCAAATTTGAAGTCGATTTGCGATTTGGCGGATAAGTATGGGGCGATCGTTATGGTAGATGATTCGCACGCCGTGGGTTTTATGGGCCAACATGGTCGAGGCACCCCCGAATATTGCGGGGTGGAAGGGCGTGTTCACATATTGACAGGCACTCTGGGAAAGGCCCTGGGCGGAGCATCGGGCGGCTATGTGGCGGCGCATGAGTCGGTGGTGGAGCTGTTGCGGCAGCGTTCCCGGCCCTACCTGTTTTCCAATACCTTGGCACCCGGCATTGTGGCGGCTTCGTTGCAAGTGCTGGCGCTTTTGCAAAGCGCCGAGGGCGACGCCTTGCGCGAGCGGGTGCACGCCAACGGCCGGCGGTTTCGCAGTGCGATGGCCGCTCTGGGCTTTGAATTGGTGCCGGGCGAGCATCCAATCATTCCGGTTATGCTGGGCGATGCGCAGCGGGCCAGCCAACTGGCCGATGCGCTTTTGCACGAAGGAATTTATGTTATCGGCTTTTCGTATCCCGTCGTGCCCAAGGGCCGCGCGCGCATACGCACGCAAATGAGCGCTGCGCACACGCCCGACCAGATCGACCGTGCCGTTGCCGCCTTCGAGACCGCCGGCCGGCGGCTGGGTGTGATTTGATTTGTTTTGTTATGTAGCGGCACCCCTTGTGGGTGCCATCGCAGTAAACGGTCGTTGTTTTATAGGCACCTCTTGATCGTTAATCTGGCACCCACAAGGGGTGCCACTACAACAAGGGGTGCCACCCTTTGAATGCATTTTCCTGGAGCGCACAATGCGAGCCCTGGCAAAACTGGAACCGGCGGTAGGCTTGACACTGACCGACGTGCAGCGGCCTGTAGTAGGCCATAACGATGTACTGATACGCATACGCAAGACGGCGATATGCGGCACCGACATCCATATCTGGAAATGGGATGAATGGGCCAGCCAGACGATACCCGTGCCTATGCAGGTCGGCCACGAGTACGTGGGTGAAATCGTTGAAATCGGCCAGGAAGTCAGCGGCTTCAAGATCGGCGACCGGGTGTCGGGCGAAGGGCATATCACCTGCGGCTTCTGTCGCAATTGCCGGGCAGGCCGCCGCCACCTCTGCCGCAACACTCAAGGGGTAGGTGTGAACCGGCCCGGCGCTTTCGCCGAGTATCTGGCGATTCCGGCCTTTAATGCCTTCAAGATACCCGACGATGTGTCCGACGACCTGGCAGCCATCTTTGATCCCTATGGCAACGCCACGCATACGGCGCTGGCCTTCAATCTGGTGGGTGAAGATGTGCTGATTACCGGTGCCGGGCCGATCGGCGCCATGGCCGTGGCGATTGCCCGCCACGTGGGTGCGCGCAACGTGGTGATTACCGACGTGAACGATTACCGGCTCGATCTGGCCAGAAAAATGGGCGCCACCCGCGCCATTAACGTAACGACCGAATCCTTGCCCTCGGTCATGCGCGAGCTGGGCATGACCGAAGGTTTTGACGTTGGCCTGGAAATGTCGGGCGCGCCCAGTGCGTTCACGTCCATGCTCGAGCAGATGAATCATGGCGGCAAAATCGCCATGCTGGGCATACCGCCTGCGGGATTCGGCATCGACTGGACCAAAGTGATTTTCAAGGGGTTGGAGATCAAGGGCATTTATGGCCGCGAGATGTTCGAGACCTGGTACAAAATGGTCGCCATGCTGCAAAGCGGCCTGGACCTGTCGCCCATCATCACCCACCGCTATCCCGTCGACGAATACCGTACCGGTTTTGACGCCATGCTGTCGGGACGAAGCGGCAAAGTCATACTGGACTGGATGCCCGGCAAATGAACGGGTGGGCATGCCCGTGAAAATGAATATGCCCGTGAATGATGGATATAACCGTGAATAATGGATATAACCGTGAATGATGGATATAACCGTGAATGATGGATATAACCGTGAATAATGGATATAACCGTGAATAATGTAGCGCCACCCCTTGTGGGTGGCATCTGGCAGGGAACGCAGTATCGTTTTAATTGACGGGATAATGCCACCCACAAGGGGTGGCGCTACAAGAAACTTGAAAGGCATCGCACATTGAAATCTGGCCGGGCCAAGTTCATGACGCATCCTCCCTTGCCTGTACGCGGCGGGGTGACGCCCAGCCGGGTCTTTTCACCAGCGGGTTCCTGGGCCAGCCTGCTGGAATTTCTGCTGCAACGGTTTCCTTACGTGCCATCCGATGTTTTGCGCCGCCGTCTGGCCGATGGCGATATCGTCGACGAGGCGGGCTGCGCACAAAATTTGGATAGCCCTTACGTGGCGCAGCGCTGGCTCTGGTACTACCGCGAGGTGCCGGACGAACCGATCGTGCCCTTTGACCTACCCGTGCTGCATCGCGACCAACACCTGCTTGTGGTCGACAAACCGCATTTTCTAGCCAGTACGCCGGGCGGCCGCTACTTACGGGAAACGGCGCTGTCGCGCTTGCGCAATATGCTCGATCTACCCTTGCTAAGCCCCATTCACCGCCTGGATCGCGATACGGCAGGTGTGATGTTGTTTTGCGTCGATCCGGAAAGCCGCGGGGCCTATCAGTTCTTGTTCCAATCGCGCCAGGTGCAAAAAGAGTACGAAGCGATTGCGCCTTTTGACGCCGATCTGAATCTGCCTTGCGTGCGCCGCAGCCGCATCCAGCCCAGGCCTTCAGCCTTTACCGTGCAAGAGGTGGAGGGCGAGCCCAATAGCGAAACTCGCATTGAATTGCTGGAACACCATAACGGCCTTGCGCGTTATCGGCTTTTGCCCAGCACCGGACGCAAGCACCAGTTGCGCGTGCATATGAGCGCCTTAGGGGTTCCGATATGCAACGATGGCTTCTATCCGAAGCAGCAGCCTTATCAGGACATCGACGACTTCGATCATCCCTTGCAGCTATTGGCCCGCGCCATAGAGTTTGTCGATCCCTTCAGCGGCGAGCCACGCCGTTTCGAGAGCCCGCGACAGTTGGCGGGGCTGCCGAGTCAGGCTGCGGACCAGGTTCTTATTTCTTGTCGAAGTAACCTGCTTTGATCGAGGCGCCAATCAGGTTGACGATCAGTCGTCCGGCCGTCACGCAGGTGACTTTGCTGGCGTTGTCCTTGCTGGGCTGTATCTCCACAATGTCCATCCCGACAACGCGCCCCTTCTTGACCAAGCCGTGAATAAGTTGCCGCGCCTGGATAAAGCTGACTCCGCCGGGCGCCGGGCCGTCGACTGCGGGCATGATGGTGGGGTCAAGCCCATCGGCGTCGATGCTGAGATAATAATTCCCGCCGTCGGGGATGCGATCCAGCACCGCTTGCATGCCGACTTCGTGCAATTCATAGGCAGAAATCAATTCGGCGCCGTAATTTTTGGCGAATTCGTAGTCTTCAGGTCGGCCGCTTCCTTGCGCACGCAGGCCAATTTGCACTATTTTGGCAACGTGGGTCATTTCCGAAGCACGGCGGATAGGGCTGGAGAGGCCATCCTTGATGCCATTAACGTCATCGCGCCAATCCAGGTGCGCGTCTACGTGAACCAATGTAATAGGGGCCAGGTCGCTGAAGGCTCGCAATACGGGAGTGGTGATCCCATGATCGCCGCCCAGCACAATCGGCAACGCCTTGGTTTTCAAAATTTCGCGGACTGCGATTTCTACACGGCGATAATGGTCGCCCGGCTTGTTCAGGTCGGGCAGGACGTCCCCGCAATCGACGAATCGAATATCGTCGCGACCTTGCAGCAGCGGCCCATCGATGTCAAAGTCATAGTGGTCCGGGTGACGTACGATACGGTCGGATACGTCGCGTATGGCTTGTGGCGCGTTGGTTTGATCGTTGGTATAGGATCGTGGGCCGTAGGCTGACCCGAAGGGCATGCCCAGAATGGCGATGTCGGCTTGCAGGTTCTCTAAATTGGTGACGAGCTCCGAATACAGCAACGTTTTGTGTCCGGTGCGAGGAGCGACGGTTAATTGTTCCATGAATAAGTCCTTAGGCTGGAAATGGATGGATCGCGTTGAGGTTTATCTATGCTTCCAGCGTGCCAGATGGTGTTCGAGGTACTGGCTAGCGAAGTCGAGAGTCGCACTGCAGATCCAATAAATAAGCGCGGCTGATCCGAGAATTTCGACGTAGGCAAAGGTATCTGCCGTTAATAGATTGCTCTGATATGTCAGCTCGGGCAGCGTAATGACGGAAAAAATGGCTGTGTCCTTGAACATCATGATGATCAGGCTGGTAGTAGGAGGGATCAAAAAAGAAAATAGTTGTGGGATCACGATATGGCGCTGAGTGGCCCATGTCGACAGGCCCAATGATTTAGATGCCTGAATCTGCCCCTTGGGCACGCTGTGCAGGGACGCGCGCATAATCTCGCAAAAATAGCCGCCGGAATAGAACGCGGTGGCGCCCACGGCGACATAGAACGCGGAGGTCATTAAGCCGAGAGAGGGAAGGCCGAAATACGATAGGTAAATAATAATCAGGAAGGGAATATTGCGTACCAGCTCGACATAAACCTTGGCGATGATTTGTGCGATTTTCTGTTTGCTTTCGGCCATGTAGGCGAACAGCGTGCCGGCCAGGATGCCCAAGGGGATGCCAATAATGCTAACCAGCATTGTGATCTTGAGCCCTTTCAGCAATACCGGTATGGCGCTCCGGATGATTTCGAAATCAATGGGCATTTGGCAGCACCTTGGCAATACGTCGTTCTATAACCCTTGATAGGGACGAGGCGCAGAACAAAATAATGAAATAGACGACGGCCGTCGCGGCAAATACCTGGAGCGGCAAATTGCTTTGAAGATTGGCGTTGCGAGCCAGCGTTGACAGTTCGGCAACAGAAATAATGGACAATAAAGATGACGCTTTTACCAAGATGGTGAATTCGTTGGTGAGCGGCGGCAAAGAGCGGTGAAATATCTGGGGCAGCAAGATATACCGCCATGTGGTCCAGCCCCGCATCCCCAGCGCCCGTGCGGCGGCAACCTGCCCCCACGAAAGGGTCGACAAGGCGCCTCTTAAAATTTCGCTGATGTAGGCCGCGGTATTCAGGGAAAGCGCCAATATGCCGGCTTCGATGGGGGTTAGCTGAATGTCGAGTACGGAAGGAATGACGTAATAGGCAATAAGTAATTGGATTAGCAACGGGGTGCCGCGCATGGCGCTGACGTAGATTTTTACCAAGGCTTTGAGTGGGGCCGAACAGGTAGCCCTGATAATCAGCAACAACACGCCAAAAACAAGCCCGATCATGAAACCCACCACGCTCGTTAGTATGGTGATGCTGGACGCTTTGAGTACTCCTTCATAAAAAGGGTTCAAAGCTCCGTGAATAGTCAAGAAATCGAGCATGGTCGCGGCTTCCCGGGTTACAGCGCGCCGGGTGGGAGATAGTTGGCGGCTGGCAAGTCCATGGTCTGGCCGAACCATTTTTTCTGCAGCTCGGCCAGTTTTCCGTTGGCTCGCATTTCATCAATGGTTTGATTGATGAACGTGCGGATGTCGGGGTCTTTAGGGTTGACGACCCAGGCCAATAATTTTCGTGCGCCGACTTCGCCGATGATGGTGTAATCATTCGGCCTTTGCCGCATTTCTATGGACAGCACGTTCGAAGGCAGTACTCCTACATCAATGGTTCCGTTTGACAGCGCTACGGATACATCGGGGTAGGACTGATACAGCTTCAGATCCGCATACCCTTTGTGGTCCTTGGCTTCCAATTGCTTGTTGAAGTCTTGAATGGCTGGTTGCGCCAAAGATCCCATTTGCGTGCCCACGACCTTGCCAATAATGTCTTCGGGTTTTGCGATGGCTTTGTTGCTTTTTTTAACCACCAGCATGGATCGCACTTCGCCGATGGGCTCGGTAAACGCGAATTTTGCGGCTCGTTTTTCAGTGATGCCGACACTGGTTGCGACAAAGTCGAATTTGCGGGCTATCAGGCCTGGCAATAGGCCTTGAAACGGTAGATTCAACTGGTTCAGCTTGACGCCGAGTTTTTGCGTCATGTAGCCCAGGATGTCTTTGCCGTAGCCGACAACGTTGCCATCTTTGATAAATTCGTAGGGTTCATAAGCGGCTTCCGTGCCCACGGTAAGCTGACCCCGCGCTTTTATATTGGCGATGGTTCCGCCTTCAGCATAGACACTGCCTGCAGCGACCAGGCCGGCGATTAACGCAAACCCGGCAAACATTTTTTTACTGGAGTGTTTCATTGTCTCGTCCTCTTAGGAAGTTCGATGCAGTTTAGTGATTAAAAATATCCGTGAAAAATGATTTTTTTAATGATATGGTATTGAAAAATGGAACCTTTTTATGGCGGATAAACAGCGTTTATTGACTGAGCGGGACCTCCGGTCTTTGCGGGTTTTTTGCGCCGTAGCTGAAGCAGGGGGGTTTTCCGGCGCCGAGCGGCAGTTGAACATGTCGAAAGCATCAATAAGCCGCCATGTCAGAGAGGTGGAAGAGCGGCTTGGGGTACGGCTTTGCGAACGTGGCCCCGCGGGGTTCAAGCTGACAACGGCTGGGGCCGTAGCTTTGGATGTTTCACTGAACGCCTTGCGTACCCTCGAAAAAATTCGGCCCGAGATCGACGCCGTGCGTGGCGTGCTTTCCGGCGCCGTGACGATTGGCATGGTTGAGCACGTTTTGACCGATCCTCTGTGTCAATTGCCTGAGGCGTTAGCCGAGCTTAACCGCCGTGCGCCGAATATTCGTCCGGAAATCCTGGTCATGACGCATGCGCAGCTGAATCTGGCGCTGCGCGAGCGCCGGGTCCAGCTTGGGATTCGAGGCCAGTACAAAAAAGACCGGGTTTTCAATTATCAACCGCTTTTCGTTGAAAATCATAAGTTTTATGTTTCAGCGCAGGTCAGCGAGGCGCAGGCGGCAGATATGCCGCTGGTGCACCGGTCTCATCCTTTTATTGACGAGGCAATTGGCGCCAATCGATTCAAGCGGGGGCCGGATGCCGGAGGGTTGGAGGCGATTGCCGTGCTTGTTGCCACCGGGAACTACGTAGGGCTATTGCCGGAGCATTATGCCGGCTTGGTTCGTAAACGTTATCCGCTGCGCGAGCTGAAAGCCAGCCCAACTTTTCATAATACGATTTGCGCCATTACCGAAGCGTCGCGCCCTTTGCCCGCCAGTGTTGAGCTGTTGCTGGAAATAATGAGGGAACTACCCTTATCCAGGGCGCATGAAAAGCGGAAGTAGCGCAGGCGGCGGGCTCAGTAACGATCAAAATACGACTGGATCGTTTTCCTGTCTGTTGTGATCCCCAATGCAAGCATAAGCAGTATCCGCGCTTTTTGCGGGTTCAATGAATCGGCCGAAATCAGGTGCCGCCTGGCATCGCTGGCGCTGGCCGAGACCAGCCCTGAGCCCACGCGGCTGGATCGAACAAACATAACCTTGTGTTGTGCGGCCAACCTGGCGCCCTTTTGCGCTTGAGGCGACAAGCTGCCGTTGCCGGATGCGGCGAGGACGATCCCCTGTGCTCCGGCCGCCACCGATGCTTCGTACAGGTGCAGGCCCGCGCTTTGATGATCGTAAATAATATCGACGTGCGGCAAGGCCTTTGCGCCCGATACGTCGAAGTCCGTTTGCATGGTGTGCAGGCGTGTGGCGGTTTGGAACCAATGAACCCGCTGGTCATTGATGTAGCCGACGCACCCCTGGTCGTAAGAGCGGAACGCGTCGACCTGGGTGGTATTGGCCTTGCTGACAAAGCGGGCGGCGTGGATGCGATCGTTAAGCACGACCAGGACGCCTTGGCCGCTGGCTTCGGGGTGGGAGGCCAATAAAACTGCATGATAGAGATTCAAGGGGCCGTCGGCGCTGATGGCCGAGCCGGGCCGCATGGCGCCCACGACGACCACGGGCTTGTGGCTTTTGACGGTCAGGTTAAGAAAATAAGCCGATTCTTCAAGCGTGTCCGTTCCATGGGTGATGACGATACCGTCGACATTCGGATCGGCCAGCAGCGTATTGACCCGCTTTGCCATCTTGAGCAGCATTTTGTTGGTGATGGCATAGCTTTCCACATTGAACAGCTGTTCGCCGCTGACTTTGGCCAGCTTGGCGATTTCAGGGACTGCCTTCAATAAGGATTCAACCCCCTCGGTCACCTCGTAATCGGTCACCGCGGTGGATCCGGACGCTGTCGATGCGATGGTGCCGCCGGTTCCTAATAAAACGATATGAGGCATTTTGGGCTGGGTCATGGCTGTTTGGCTATAGAGAATGTTTAGTTAAACAAGACGGGGCGGCTTTAGCTGTGCGAATGGGTGCTGGTGTCTATCCAATTGCGTCGTCAGCGATTTTACCCGGAGAAGGGCTCCTGATCAGCGCCGGTCGGTTTCCTTTTTGATCAACGCATACAAAACCTTTGCGGCAGGTGACAACGGGTTATTCCTCCTGCACAACAGGCCCAATGTTCTTGAGACTTCGGGGTCGATCAACGGGATGCCCTTCAAGGTAGAGTGGTTCTTGGCGGGCAGGGCAAGCTGTGGTACGGCGGCTACCCCGAGGCCCGCTTCAACCAGCCCCAGTAGCGATGACACGTGGGCCACCTCGAAAAAGCTGGTGGGGCGGCGTGCGCTTTGGGCCAGGGCGGAGTCGATCAGAACCCGGTTGCCGCTGGATTTTCCTACGGTCATGAAGCGTTCGTCGCAAAGCTCTTCCCAGCGAATTTTTCGCCTTCTGGACAGATGATGCCCGGTATGAACAGCCAATACAAAACGTTCGGTGAAGATGGGCTCGAACTCCAGGTCTGCCTCTTGGGTGCCGATGAAGTTGATGCCGAAGTCGGCCTGCCGGTTGATGACCGCATTCAGGACCGTATTGGCGCTTTCGTCCAGGATGCGTACCCGGATTTGTGGATAGCTTTTGGTAAACCTGGCAATGACCGTCGGTAAGAAATAATAGGCGGCTGACGGGACGCAGGCGACAGTCACGACCCCGCGTCGTTGCGATGCCAGATCGGCTATCCCCAGCATGGCGCCTTCCAGTTCATCCAGCGCGCTGCGTGAATGATCCAGAAATATACGCCCCACATTGGTAAGCATGACATGTCGGGTGCTGCGCTCGAACAACTTTACGCCCAGTATCGATTCCAGCTTTTCGATGCGCCGGCTAAGCGCCGGGGCCGAGATATTAAGCTCATCGGCGGCTCCCCTGAATGACAGTTTCTCGGAAACCGCGACGAATGCCTGGAGCTCCTGCAGATCAAAATTGATGCGTGCCATGCAATAGTCCTTGTTAAAGTTGCACTTCACTAATTCATGACGGGATTGCATCATATTCACATGGAAAAAGAAATACCCTGTGTGCTGATGCGTGGCGGGACCTCCAAAGGCCCTTTCTTTTGTGCAGACGCCTTGCCCGCCGATATTGCCGAGCGTGATCGCGTTCTGATTGCGGCCATGGGCTCGCCCAATGACTTGCAAATTAACGGCCTGGGCGGCGGCAATACCTTGAGCAGCAAGGTCGCGATTATTTCACGCTCGACTCGTCCCGATTGCGATGTGGATTACCTGTTTGCGCAAGTGGCCGTCGACCGAGCCTTGGTCGATACCAGGCCTAATTGCGGCAACATGCTTTCGGCCGTGGGGCCGTTTGCGCTGGAACAGGGGATGGTCCTGGCCGGCCAGGGCGAAACCACGGTGCGGGTTTTCAACGTGAATACGCAGACGGTCATCGAAGCCGTCGTCAAGACGCCCAACGGCCGTGTGACCTATGAGGGCAACACGCGTATCGACGGCGTGCCGGGCACCAGCGCTCCCGTGATTCTTAATTTCTTGAATGCCGAAGGCAGTTTGACCGGAACCGTTTTTCCAACAGGGTCTGCGATCGACATGATCGACGGAATTCCCGTAACCTGCATCGACGTGGCCATGCCTCTTATGGTGGTCGCGGCCAGCTCGCTGGGCATAAGAGGCGACGAAACGCCCCATGAACTCGACGTGAATATGGAACTGATGCGGCGCATTGAAAGCTTGCGCCTCGAGGCGGGCCGGCGCATGGGGCTGGGCGATGTGACCAACAGTGTGATCCCTAAACCGGCGCTGGTCAGCGCGGGTGCGAATGGAAATTCGATACGGTCGCGATACTTTACGCCGCACCGCTGCCACACGGCGCATGCTGTAACCGGGGCCATTGGCGTGGCCAGCAGTTTTGTTCTTCCGGGCACGGTTTCTCACGAGTTGGGCGCGACGGCCCCGCCATTGGGCGGAACGGTGACCGTCGAGCATCCTTCAGGCCAGATCGAGATCTCGCTTCAAATGGTTGTAGAGGGTGGGCAGCCGCATATCCGAAGGGCCGGAGTTGTTAGAACGGCAAGAAGAATCATGAAAGGGTCGGTGTCCGTGCCTGAGCTGGCTTCCTAGTTTATATTTTGCAGATAAAAAGGAGTTTGAAATGAAATTTGCCATAGCGGCAACGCTGACCCTGGCATGCACGGTCGCAAATGTTGCATTTGCGTCAGATGCCGGCTTCCCCGACCACCTGCTAACGATAGTCGTGCCGACAGCTCCTGGCGGCGGCAACGACGGCATGGCGCGCATTATTGCTCAAAAGATGTCGAGCGAGCTGGGCCAGTCGGTGGTGGTCGAAAACAAGCCTGGCGCCAGTGGTGCCATTGCATCGGCCTATGTCGCTCACGCCAAGCCCGATGGCTACACGATTCTGTTTGGCTATATTGCGACGCACGCGATTAATCCGGCCATTCAAAAGGTTTCATACGATCCGGTCAACGATTTTTCGCCCATAGGCGAAGTGGCCACTTCGCCGACCCTGTTGGTGGTCAATGACGCCGTGCCGGTTAAAACGGTGCGGGAGCTTATCGCGTATTCCAAAAAGCCCGGTGCCAATTTGAATTATGCTTCGGCGGGCACGGGCACGGCGCCGCACGCGGCGGGTGAATTGTTCAAGCTGGTCACCGGCACAGTCATGCAGGATGTTCCCTACAAGGGTTCGGCTCCCGCAATGATGGACACGATTGCGGGCACTACACAGGTCATGTTTCCCAGCCTGTTTACCGGAGCGCCGCAAATCGAGAGCAAGCGGGTTCGAGGCCTGGCGGTCGTGGGTGAGAAACGTTCCCCCTTGTTTAAAAACTTGCCCACACTAAAGGAGTTGGGTATTGATGTGTCGGTCGATCAGTGGTACGCCCTGTTTGCGCCCGCAAAAACGCCTGCGCCTATCATTGACAAACTGAATGTGGCATTGAACGACGCGTTGAAAGATCCGACAGTCGCGAAGAAATTCGTCGAGCAAGGTGCCACCGTGGAAAGCAGCACCCCGGCCGCGTTGGGTAGCCTGGTGAAGACTGATTTAGCCAAATGGAAAAAAGTCGTGGCGGCGACACATATGAGGCCCAATTAGGGAGAGTGGGTCGGCGGGGGAAAAAAATGGCAGCCACAAGGGCTGCCGCTACATGAGCTGCCGGCACGCCGAGACACCGCAGGCTTATTCACTGCACAGTAAATATTTAAATAATGCTGAATATTTGCTATAATTCAATTATTTACTGAACAGCAAATAGGCCAAAATTACTATGATGCCAGAGTCCTCGATGGCTGAACGGCAATTGGTCGAGGGGTTTCTCGAAGCCCTCCGGGAACTGCCGGAGGTACATGCCGACCTAGATCACCGGGAGCCCGCTGGCTCGGCCGGCAGCCGCAGGCATGACGCCCAGATCGACCTGCGTGTCGGGGGCAAGTCCTTCATCTTGCTGATCGAAGCCAAGAAAGCCGTCTATCCACGAGACGTCCGTCAGGTGCTCTGGCAGTTCAAGGAACCCAGTCACGGCCATCCTAACGGACAGGGCAAGAAATCCCTGTCGCTCTTGGTCGCCGAGTCCATTTCTCCGGGGGCCAAGGAACTGCTCAGAAACGAGCGCGTCGGGTACTATGACAGCGGCGGCAGCCTCTATTTGCCTGCGCCGGGGGCATATTTCTACATCGACAAGCCGCCGCCCAAGACTCTTGCGAAGTCGGTTCGCTCCCTGTTCTCGGGGAGGCGCGCGCAGGTGCTTCATGCTTTGCTGGCCCGGCATCAGGACTGGTTCGGCGTTAAGGAGCTTGCGCAACAGGTGATGGTGTCCCCGGCCACCGCTTCACAGGTACTGACAGGGCTGGAACGTTTCGACTGGTTGGTATCGCGCGGACAAGGGCCCAGCAAGGAGCGCCATCTTCGCGAACCCGCAGCCTTGCTGGATGCCTGGGCGAACCAACTCGCATCCCTTCGTCCACCGGACCTGCGTCGCTACTACGTGCCCGCCGCGAAGACGGACACGTTGCTGGAGCGGGTCGGCGAAGTCTTCGACGCCCATGATGCCGAGTACGCGATCAGTCACGAAGCCGCCGCGCAGCGCTACGCGCCGTTTCTTTCCAGCGTCTCCCAGGTGCGCACCCGGTTGCTGATCGGAGCAAACGCCGACGCAGCAATTGCCGACCTCGGCGCACGCGTCGTCAACGAAGGCGCCAACCTGGCAATCATCGAAGCGAAGTCGTCCGGTGAGTTGCTGTTCCGTGAACAAGTCGGCGGTATCTGGCTGGCCAGTCCGGTCCTGGTCTATCTCGACCTGCTGCGCGGCGAAGGCCGTTTCAAAGAAATGGCCGAGCATCTGCGCAAAGAAAGGATCGGCTTCTGATGGCCAAACCCGCAACCCTCTATGGCTATAGCGACGAGTACACCCTCGACTGCGAACGCGTCCTCGTGACGTTGCTGCGCGGGCTGGGTCCGTGGAAGGACTCGGTCTATCTGATCGGTGGCCTGACGCCGAGGTACCTGGTCACCGCCCGGCCTCCAGTGGTTCCCGCGCATGCCGGCACACTGGATGTCGATATTGTGATCGACCTGCAAATCCTGGCCGACACCGAGGCGTATCACACACTGGAGGACAACCTTAAGAAAATGGGCTTCGAGCGCGCCGAAAACGAGGCCGGGAAAAAACTCTCCTGGCGTTGGCAAGCGCGCACTGAACGCGGTGCGCTGATGGTGCTGGAGTTACTCGCGGATGCGCCGAACATCACCGGTGGTAAGGTGCAGCCTCTGCCGACTGAGGGCACGATTTCTGCGCTGAATATTCCTCATTCGTCCATCGTCTTCGACCTCTACCAGATCACCGAGATTCAGGCCGAATTGTTGGGCGGAAACGGCGTGGCGACCGAGAAGATCAAACACGCCAATCTTGTCAGCTTTACCTGTCTGAAGTCGTTTGCGTTCGACCAGCGTTTTGAGCGCAAGGATGCGCACGACCTGATCTATTGCCTCGAGCATGCGCCCGAGGGGATTGACGAAGTCGCTGAAGTGTTCCGTAAGGAACGCGACGGCAAGCACGGTGCGGTGATCCAGGCCTCGCTGGCGATCCTGCGCAGTCGTTTCGTACAGGACGAAAAAACAGAAGGCTATCGCAAAGATGGCCCGGTGTCGGTCGCCAAATTCGAGCTTGGCGAGGGCGAAGACCCCGAGCAGCGCGAAGCGAGGGCGTTGCGCCAGCGGCAGGCGAGCGACGTTATCGAGCGGCTTCTTGGGCAAATCGGATAGGGGTACATCATGACGTATGGTGAATCCACTTGATTCCTAGGGAAACTCGCTGTGGCGGGCCTCAGCGTGGTTCAGTCAGATTCGATGCTGATGACAGCATGAAATAAAAAATGGCAGCCACAAGGGCTGCCGCTACATGAGCTGCCGGTACGCATTTGTAGTGGCAGCCCTTGTGGCTGCCAAAATCGCCCCCAACCAAGACGGCGTTTATAGAATGCCAATGGCGACCACAAGGGTCGCCCCTACAACATCAAGGATACAAACCGCGCACTTCCCGCGCTTCCAGTATCCGTGAGCAAGCCACAATGAACGCCGCGGTTCGCATAGTGACTTTGTGCTCTTTGGCCACTGCCGAAATGGCGGTGTAGGCCGTGCGCATCATCGCTTCCAGGCGGTGGTTGATCTCTGCCTCGGTCCAGTAGAAGCTTGAAAAATCCTGTACCCACTCAAAGTAGCTGACCGTCACGCCGCCGGCGTTGGCGACCACGTCGGGCACGATGTGCGTGCCTTTGGAGTTGAGGATGTCGTCGGCTTCCGGAGTGGTCGGGCCGTTGGCGCCCTCGACCAGAATTCGGGTCTTGATCGAGTTGGCATTGTGCTTGGTGATCTGGCCTTCCAACGCCGCCGGGATCAGTATCTCGGTTTCGAGCGCCCAGAATTCGGCCGGGGTGAGAGTGTCGCTGTCGGCCGCGCCCGCCACGCCGCCGGTTTGCTCTACGTGATTGAGCAGGGCCAGTACGTTCAGGCCATTTGAGTTATGCACGCAGCCGGTATGGTCTTGCACCGCAATAACCTTGGCGCCCTGTTCGTAGAAAAGGCGTGCGGCGGTACCGCCCACATTGCCGAAGCCCTGCACGCTGACGCGCGCCCCTTTTAGCGGGATGCCCAGGTCGTTCGCCGCTTCGCTGCCCACCACGAATACGCCTCGCCCGGTGGCCTCGACGCGCCCCAGGCTGCCGCCCAAGGACACCGGCTTGCCGGTTACGACGCCGGTTGCGGTGGCACCTTCGTTCATGGAGTAGGTATCCATCATCCACGCCATGGTTTGGGCGTTGGTGTTGACGTCAGGCGCCGGGATATCTTTGTGGGGCCCGATGATGACGCCGATTTCGCTGGTGTAGCGCCGCGTGATCCGTTCGAGTTCGGGCATCGAGTAATTGCGCGGATCGATGCGTACGCCGCCTTTGGCGCCGCCGAACGGCAAGTTGACCGCGGCGTTTTTTACCGACATCCAGGCTGACAGCGCCATGACTTCGGATAGGGTGACGTCTTGGTGGAACCGCACACCGCCTTTGCCGGGGCCGCGCGAGATATTGTGCTGTACGCGATAGCCTTCGAAGTGGGTAATGGTGCCGTTGTCGAGCTCTACTGGAATGTCGACGACAAGAATCCGCTTGGGTCGCTTGAGAGTTTCCAGCCATTTGCCCAGACGTCCCAAGTAAGGCGCAACCCGATCGACCTGCTGAAGATAAATGCCCCACGGACCGGGGTCTTTCTGATCAAGGTAGGAAGGAATGGCATGAGTGGGTTGCGTCGACATGGTGTGGCCTCGCGAGTGGTAGTAACGATGAATTGAAAAGACAAGTTGAAAAAATCCGATGCGGCAGTTTACCGCGGCAAATGTATTCTGTCCCCAATTAAATGCTTTATAAATAAATAGTGACGCATCATACGAACGACCTGTAATAACCGTGTTTCCTGGTGTGTGCCCCCCGTAGCGGCAGCCCTCGTGGCTGCCATTCCTTCTGTCTTATACAGCCCGGCAAAACCCGCCGCCAGCCCGCCCCGCGCATGAACTTATGTGTTTTTGAATTAATGTCCGATAGCGATATGCAGCCAACCAATATGTCGTTCCCTTGCCACATCACTACGTTCAGACTGTACCTTTAAATCGGGCTCTTGCGGCAATCGCCGCAGGCCGAAACCTTGGGCCCGCGGCCGGCACTGGCGCAAGTGCCCCCCAGCAAGGCTCACCGTGACTACTTTTCATTCTACGTTCGACCCCGCAACGTTGCGACAGTGGGACAAGTTGCTGGGCCAGGTGGCGGCCATCGCGGCCGATCACCATGACGCGGTGTTTGCGTCGTCTCTTGCCGCCGAAGACATGCTGCTGCTTCACGCCATTGTGCAGGCTCAGGCTCCGATCGAGGTCTTTACCCTGGACACCGGGCGTTTGCCCGCGCAAACCTTAGGGCTGATAGACACGATTGCCGAGCGTTACGGCGTGGTGGTGAAGGCGATCAAGCCCGATCCGGCCGCGGTGCATGAGCATGTCGCGCAGTTCGGCGAGTTCGCGTTTTACGAAAGCGTGGATTTGCGCAAGGCCTGCTGTGCCATACGCAAGGTGGAGCCCTTGCGGCGCACGCTGCAGGGCCATTCGGCCTGGCTTACCGGGCAGCGGCGCGGCCAGTCTGTTACGCGCGTCGAGCTGGCCGAGTCCGAATTCGATCCGGTGTTCGGTTTGCAAAAGTACAACCCTTTGGCTCTGTGGACCGAAGAGCAGGTTTGGGCGGTCATCCGCGCGCTGAACATCCCCTACAACCCGCTGCATGACCAGCACTATCCGTCGATAGGCTGCGACCCGTGCACCCGGGCGGTCAGGCCCGGCGAAGACGCGCGGGCGGGTCGATGGTGGTGGGAGCAGAGGACATCCAAAGAATGCGGCCTGCATGCCGGCAACCTGAAGGCGATTGACCCGCAAACGGTTTAAGTAAGCGCCAATAGGGTTTAAGTCGACGCGGATAGAGCCTAAGTCGGCGCGGATATTTTAGATACTGAATTCACTGAGGAACACAATGGGCAAGATCGCTGAACGCACGCATCTGGATTGGCTGGAGGCCGAAGCCATTTATATTTTGCGCGAGGTGGCTGCCGAATGCGAGCGGCCGGTGCTGCTCTTTTCGGGCGGCAAAGATTCCGTGGTGCTGCTGCGCCTGGCCGAAAAGGCATTTCATCCGGCGGCCTTTCCGTTTCCCCTGCTGCATATTGACACGGGCCATAACTTTGACGAAGTGATCGAGTTTCGCGATCGCCGGGTGGCCGAACTGCGCGAGCGTTTGATCGTGCGCCGCGTCGAAGACTCCATTGCGCGCGGCACGGTGGTGTTGCGGGGGGCGACCGATTCGCGCAATGCGGCGCAGGCCACGACCCTGCTCGAAGCCATCGAAGAGTTTGGTTTCGATGCGTGCATAGGCGGCGCCCGGCGCGACGAAGAAAAGGCCCGGGCGAAAGAACGTGTGTTCTCGTTTCGCGGCGAATCGGGCCAATGGGATCCCAAGGCGCAACGCCCCGAACTGTGGAACCTGTTCAATACCAAGGTTCACAAGGGGGAAAACATGCGCGTATTCCCGATTTCCAACTGGACCGAGCTGGACATCTGGCAGTACATACAACGCGAAGACTTAAGCCTGCCCTCCATCTATTACGCCCATGAGCGCGAGGTCATCCAGCGCAACGGCCTGTTGGTGCCGCTGACCCCGTTGACCCCTCTTCGGGACGGCGAAACCGCGCAAACCCTGACGGTGCGTTTTCGCACCGTTGGCGATATCTCCTGCACCTGCCCGGTGGCCTCCACGGCCAGCAATGCCGGGGCCATCATTGCCGAAACCGCGGTGACCACCATTACCGAGCGCGGCGCTACGCGCATGGACGATCAAACTTCCGACGCTTCGATGGAGCGTCGCAAAAAACTGGGGTACTTCTAATGAACGCAATCAACGAATCGTGGCTGTCGGCCGCCAACTCCAGCGTGCTGCGCCTGATTACGGCAGGCTCGGTCGACGATGGAAAGTCCACGTTGATCGGGCGCTTGCTGTATGACAGCAAAGGCGTGTTTGCCGACCAGCTTGAGTCCATTACGCGTTCCAAATACAAGCGCGTCGCCGCCAGCGAGATCGACTTGTCGTTGCTGACCGACGGGCTCGAAGCCGAGCGCGAGCAAGGCATTACGATCGACGTGGCGTATCGCTATTTTGCGACGCCGCGGCGCAAATTCATCGTGGCCGATGCCCCAGGGCATGAACAGTACACGCGCAATATGGTAACGGGCGCCTCGACCGCGCAGGTGGCGATCATCCTGATCGACGCGAGCCGTGTGGTGGACGGCGAACTATTGCCGCAGACCAAGCGGCACAGCGCCTTGGCCCAGTTGCTGGGCCTGCGGCACATTGTCGTAGCGGTCAACAAAATGGATCTGGTCGGCTGGGACCCGCAGATTTTCGAACGGATACGCGAAGCCTACGCGGCGCTGGCCCAGAAGCTGGGCATTGCCGGGTTTCATATTATTCCGATGTCGGCCCTCAAGGGCGACAACGTGGTGGAACGCTCGGACAAAACCCCCTGGTATGACGGCCTTCCCTTGTTGTCCCTGCTGGAAAACCTGCCGACGGCCGCGCCTGACACGCAAACCGCCGCGCGATTCTTCGTGCAGTGGGTCATACGTCATGGCGGCCACAACGTAAATGATTTTCGCGGCTTTGCCGGACAGCTTGCGGGCGGCCGGTTGAGTGTGGGCGATGCGGTCAAGGTGCTGCCTTCGGGACAAACGGCCAAAGTCGCGCGCCTCGTGCAATTCGATCGCGATGTCGAGTCGGTGGTGGGCGGCGACAGCGTCGCCATCGTGCTCGATGGCGACATCGACGTGTCGCGCGGAGACCTGATCGTGGCCGCCCATGCGCCAATTCGCGTCAGCCGCGAGTTCGACGCCGATCTTTGCTGGCTCGATCGGCAGGAGCTAAGCCAGGTGCGATCATACTGGCTAAAACAAGGGACGCGAGTCACCCAGGCCAAAATCAAGGCCGTGCATACGCGCCGCGATATCCATGAACTGCAGCATGTCGCCGTCGCGGCCGGAGCCACGCTGGCCCTGAACGATATTGGCCGCGTAACCCTGGTGTCGCGCGACCTGCTTGCCCTGGATCCCTACACCGAGCAGCCGGCCACCGGCTCATTCATCCTGATCGATGCCGCCACACACCAAACCGCCGCCGCGGGCATGGTGCGCTAACATCTACGTAGCGACAGGCCTTGTGCCTGTCACCGACGCAAGATACGATCTTGATTATCAAGGTTTTGCCACCCACAAGGGGTGGCGCTACATAACGCCCCGGCAGGTTTCCGTATAACGCCCCGGCAGGTTTTTGTAGCGGCACCCCTTGTGGGTGCCATCCCCCTTCAAGGCACTAATTAGACATGTCCACAACTGATTCCATGGAAAGCCGCCTGGCCCGGGTGCGCGAACGCATAGCCGGCGCCTGCGCCAAGGCGGGCCGATCGCCCGCCGAGGTAACGCTATTGCCGGTCAGCAAAACCTTCGGAATCGACGAAATACGCCAGGCCATGGCGCTCGGCCTGAATCGTTTCGGCGAAAACAAGACTCAGGAGATCGGCCAGAAAGCGCCGCAGCTCAGCGATTCCGCCGTGTCCTGGGTCATGATAGGGCATCTGCAAACCAACAAAGCCAAAGAAGCCGCGCGGTTCGTGGACGAAGTGCAGTCGCTCGACCGTCTATCGCTGGCGCGCGCGCTGGAGCAGCGGCTGCAGCTTGAAGGCCGGGCCATCGACGTGCTGGTGCAGATCAAAACCTCCACCGAGCCCAGCAAATTCGGCCTGGAGCCCACCGAATTGCCAGGGTTTTTAAAAGAACTGGCGGCGTTCGACTGCCTGCGCGTCAAAGGTTTGATGACGCTGGCCGTCAATTCCCCCGACCAAGCCGCGGTGCGGGCGTGCTTTTCCAGCCTGCGTCTGTGGCGCGACCGGATGCGGGCCGAGGGCGCGCAAGACCTGACCCGCCTGTCCATGGGCATGAGCGGCGATTTCGAATGGGCCATAGCAGAAGGCTCAACCGAAATCCGCGTCGGCTCCGCCATTTTCGGCCAGCGCAATTATGCGGACGCGTAATACCCCACCTACATCCCATACTGCTTCAACCCCTCCAGGCTTAAAACCTGCACCGCCCCGTACTCGATGCGCAGCAATTCTGCGGCCTCCAGAACACGCATCGCCTGGTTGGTGCGCTGGCGCGAAATCCTGGCCAGGTAGCCGACTTCCTCTTGCGTAATATTCAGGCGCATCCCCTGGCCCGGATACAGCAAAGGATTGAATAGCTCCGCCAGGCAGCGCGCCACCCGCGCATCGGGCGCCAGCAGCCGGTCGTACTCCGCCTTCCCTATAAACTGAGCCACCCGCTCGTTAAGCTGGTGCAGCAAATAGCGGTTAAACGGAATACTGTTATCCAGCAGCCAATCGAAGCACGCCGCCGGCAGGCGTGCGATGGTGCAATCGCGCAGCGCCACCACATCGTATTTGCGTGCCTCGCGCTTAAGCAGCGACCCTTCACCGATCCAGCCCCCGGCGGGCACGCCGGTCAAAGAAGCCATTTTGCCGTCGGAATTGCCCACCGACACCTTGATCAGGCCATCCAGAACGCCTATCCACGCGTACGCCATCTCGCCCTTGCGCTCGATCATGGCGCCGGCCGAGAAATGAACCACCGATATATCGCGCAAGACCCGCGCTTGCTGCACGTCTGTTAGCAAGGCGTACCACGCCGCCGCATTTTGCAAGGATTCTTTGAGTTGCATGGGTGTTTACCCTAGGAAATGCATGAATGTCGTATCCGCGACAGTTGTCTGTAGGCCAAGCTTATACCTTTACATCCAATCGCATAAGAATTAAACCAGTCAAACGCCCGAGGCCGCCTTGATTTCAACACTCAAGAGGCCTCGGAGGCCGACTGAAGGAGACATCGTGGCGCAAGATTCACCTACGGCCCAACACAGCAAGCTGCCCGATACTTTTCCGGCGCTGGTGATGCATCACGCACGCGTGCGCGGCCGGCGGCCTGCCCTGCGCGAAAAAGATCTGGGAATATGGCAAACCCTAAGCTGGAGCGAACTGGCGCAGCAAGTGCGTGAACTGGCCAACGGTTTGGCCGCCCTGCAGGTCCAGCCAGGTCAGCATGTGGCGATTGTAGGTGAGAATCGGCCGCGTTTATACCTGGCGATGATGGCGGCGCAGGCCGTGGGCGCCATCCCCGTGCCCCTGTACCAGGATGCCGTCGCGCAAGAAATGTTGTACGTCATGCAGGATGCGGGCGTGCGCGTGGCCGTTGTCGAAGACCAGGAACAGGTCGACAAAATGCTCGAAATTGCCGAGCAGTGCCCCGCGCTGCAGCATATTGTGTACGACGACCCGCGGGGCTTGCGCAATTATCTTCACCCGCAACTTCTGGCGTTTGACGATGTGTTGAACCGGGGGCGCAATTTTGAGCAACAGCACCCTGATTTTGTGGACGCCGCGATGGCGGCTATCGACCCGCACGATCCGGCGGCCATGTTCTACACCTCGGGCACCACCGGCAAGGCCAAAGGCGTGGTGCTCACCCACCACGCGCTTATCGATCGCGCCCGCGCCATCCAGGAGATGGAAAAACTCACCGACGAGGAAGACGTGCTGGCCTACCTGCCGCCGGCCTGGATCGGCCAGAACATGTTTTCGTATACGCAGTTCCTGGTGACCGGGTTTACGGTCAACCATCCTGAATCCCCCGAAACCGTTTCCATTGATATGCACGATATCGGGCCCACCTATTATTTCGCCCCCCCGCGCGTGCTCGAAGGCCTGCTTACCCATGTCACCATTCGCATGGAAGACGCCAGCTCGGTAAAGCGCAAGTTGTACAAAACCTGCATGGCGCTCGCCCGGCGGGTGGGTGTGCGCATTCTCGCCCGGGACACGACCGTGGGCTTTTGGGATCGCATCAAGTACCAGATCGGCAACCTGCTGGTGTATGGGCCCTTGCGCAATACCCTGGGCATGAGCCGGGTGCGCGTGGCCTATACCGCAGGCGAAGCCATCGGCCCCGACCTGTTCATATTTTTCCGGTCCATAGGCATCAATCTGAAGCAGCTATATGGGTCGACCGAAACCTCGGTGTTTGTCTGTGTGCAGGCCGACGGCCAGGTGCGCTCCGATACGGTTGGGCCGCCGGTCGACGGGGTGGAAATCCGCGTGGCCGAAAACGGCGAAATCCAACTTAAAAGCCCGGGCCTTTTCAAAGAGTATTACCGCAATCCTCAGGCCACGGCCGAAGCCTACACCGACGACGGCTGGTATCACACGGGCGACGCGGGGTATCTGGATACCGATGGCCAGTTAAAAATTATCGATCGCGCGCGCGACGTGGGCCGGCTGGCCGATGGCAGCCTGTTTGCGCCCAAGTACATCGAAAACAAGCTGAAGTTTTTTCCGTTCATTAAAGAAGTGGTGGCGTTTGGCGCCGATAGGCCCGAGGTCTGCGCGTTTATCAATATCGATCTGGAAGCCGTCGGTAACTGGGCCGAACGCCGCGGCCTGCCTTATGCCGGCTACACCGACCTGGCGGCCAAGCCGGACGTCCGTGAAATGATCAAAAGCTGCGTCGACGAGGTCAATGCCGACCTGGCCACCGATCCCAAACTGTGCGGCTCGCAAGTGGCGCGGTTTCTGATTTTGCATAAAGAGCTCGACCCGGATGACGATGAACTGACCCGCACGCGCAAGGTGCGCCGCGGCTTTATCGCCCAGAAATACGCGCCGCTGGTCGAGGCGCTGTTCGAAGGCAAGACTCATCAGTTCATCGAAACCGAAGTCAAGTTCGAAGATGGGCGCACGGGCCAGATTTCGGCCGACCTGGTCATTACCTCGGCCCGGGTGTTCCCCGGCAACATCAAAAAGGCTGCGTAACATGACTCAGGCAGCTCGCGACCAGCGAATAGGCGCAACGATTCTGGAACTGCACAATATTTCGCTTGCGTTTGGCGGGGTGAAGGCTTTAAGCGACATTTCCTTTGACGTTAAAGAACACGAAATCCGCGCCATCATCGGCCCCAACGGCGCCGGCAAAAGCTCGATGCTGAATGTGATTAACGGCGTGTACACGCCGCAGCATGGCGACATTACGCTCGATGGCGTGCGTTTCAACAAAATGAACTCGCGCCGCGCCGCCGAGATGGGCATCGCCCGCACCTTTCAGAACCTGGCCCTGTTCAAGGGCATGAGCGTGCTGGACAACATCATGACGGGGCGCAACCTGCACATGAAAAGCGGCCTGCTGGCGCAGGCTTTTCGCCTGGGTTCGGCCGTGCGCGAAGAGATCGCCAACCGCGAGTTTGTGGAAAACATCATCGACTTCCTGGAAATCCAGGCGCATCGCAAGACGCCGGTGGGGCGCCTGCCTTATGGATTGCAAAAGCGGGTCGACCTGGGGCGCGCGCTGGCCATGGAGCCGCGCATGCTGTTGCTCGATGAGCCCATGGCGGGTATGAATATCGAAGAGAAGCAGGACATGAGCCGCTTCATCCTCGATGTCAACGAGGAATTCGGCAGCACCATTGTTCTGATCGAGCACGACATGAGCGTGGTGATGGATATTTCCGATCGTGTAGTGGTGCTGGATTACGGCCGAAAAATTGGCGACGGCGAGCCCGACGCCGTCCGTTCCAACCCCGATGTCATACGCGCCTATTTAGGCGCGGGCCACTAACCCAACGGATAACAATAATGGCATTTTTCCTGGAAACGGTGTTTGGCGGCTTGATGTCCGGCATGATGTATTCGCTGGTGGCGCTGGGTTTTGTGCTGATTTTCAAGGCGTCGGGCGTTTTCAATTTTGCCCAGGGCGCGATGGTGCTGGTGGCCGCCTTGTCGATGGCGCGCTTTGCCGAGTGGCTGCCCAAATGGTTTGGCTTTCATAACCTGCTGCTGGCCAATGTTCTGGCTTTTGCCATCAGCGCGGTGTTGATGTGGGCCATGGCGGTCGTGATCGAACGCTGGGTGTTGCGGCACCTGGTCAATCAGGAAGCCACGACGCTGCTGATGGCCACGCTGGGCATCAGTTATTTCATGGACGGCCTGGGCCAGATCGTGTTTGGCAGCACGGTGTATTCCATTGATGTGGGCATGCCCAAGGATCCGGCCTTTATTCTTAACTCCGTCTTCGAAGGCGGGATTCTGATCAGCATTGAAGACTTGACGGCCGCCGCGGTGGCGGCCTTGCTGGTGGCGGCGCTGGCGTTCTTTTTCCAATACACCTCCACCGGACGCGCCTTGCGCGCCGTGGCCGACGACCACCAGGCGGCGCAGTCGATCGGCATTCCGCTCAACCGCATCTGGATCATCGTCTGGACCGTGGCGGGGCTGGTGGCCTTGGTCACGGGCGTGATCTGGGGTTCGAAATTCGGCGTGCAATTTTCGCTTTCCGTGGCGGCCTTGCGCGCCTTGCCGGTCGTGATTCTGGGAGGGCTCACCTCCATTCCCGGGGCGATCATCGGCGGGCTGATTATCGGTGTAGGAGAGAAATTATCCGAGGTCTATCTGGGGCCGTTTGTGGGTGGCGGTATTGAAATCTGGTTTGCATATGTACTGGCCCTGGTCTTCCTGCTCTTTCGCCCGCAAGGTTTGTTCGGCGAGAAAATCATCGACCGCGTTTGATGCTGTCAATCACCACGGATAACTAATTATGTTTTATCGCGAAAATGGCCAGTTCAAAAGCAGTTATCGCGCTGACCAGCAGATATTTCCCATTCGCCAGGACCGCATCTTCATCGCCGGCCTGCTGGCCGTGGCCTTTATCGCGATTCCGCTGCTGGCTTCCAGCTACTTTTTGCAGGCCATTCTTACGCCGTTCCTGATTTTGTCGCTGGCCTGCGTGGGCTTGAATATTCTGGTGGGCTATTGCGGCCAGATTTCGATGGGCTCGGGCGCGTTCATGGCCGTGGGTGCCTATGCGGCCTGGAACTTCGGGGTGCGCAATCCGGGCATGCCGCTGGTCGCGCAGATTTTGCTGGGCGGCGTATTTGCCACGCTGGTGGGCATTGTGTTCGGCATTCCCAGCTTGCGCATACGCGGGCTTTATCTGGCCGTGACCACCTTGGCCGCGCAGTTTTTTTCCGACTGGGCGTTTTTGCGGATCCCCTACCTGACCGACTATTCGTCTTCGGGCAATGTATCGGTTCCCGCGCTGACGGCCTTTGGCTTGCCCATTCAGACCCCGCTTCAAAAATACCTGTTCGTGCTGATCTTCGCCGTCGTGTTTGCGCTGCTGGCCAAGAACCTGGTGCGCGGCGCCATCGGCCGTCAATGGATGGCGATTCGCGATATGGACGTGGCCGCCTCGGTCATAGGCATACGTCCGGTGTACGCCAAGCTCACGGCGTTCGCTATCAGCTCGTTCATCATCGGCGTGTCGGGCGCGCTGTGGGCCTATGTACACCTGGGTTCGTGGGAGCCTTTGGCTTTTGACCTGAATCGCTCATTCCAGCTGTTGTTCATGGTGATTATCGGCGGGCTGGGTTCGATTCTGGGGAGCTTTTTCGGGGCCGCCTTTATTGTGCTGGTGCCCATTGCGCTAACCAATGTGCCGGGCTGGTTCGACCTGCCCCTGGCCGTCGACACCGCCGCCCATATCGAGCACATGGTGTTTGGCGCACTGATTGTGTTTTTCTTGATAGCCGAGCCGCACGGCCTGGCACGGCTATGGAGCATAGGCAAGGAGAAGCTGCGGATATGGCCGTTCCCGCATTGATGTTGTTGGTTTTTTAAAAAGCGATTGCAACGCTTAACTTTAACGCCGGCCTGGGCTCGTTCGGGCCGAGGCCGGCGCAATACACGGTGCTTAGCAACACCACACGGAGGACTTGGAGATGAAACACACTTTCAAATTGACAGCTGCCCTGTTTGTTGTAGCAGGCACCCTGGGCGCGATGGCCGCGCCCGCCACGGCAGCGGAGGATCAGTTTATTCCCTTGCTGGCGTATCGCACCGGCTCGTTTGCGCCGCTGGGCATTCCCTGGGCCGATGGCAAAATGGATTACCTTAAACTCGTCAACGCGCGCGATGGCGGCGTCAATGGCGTCAAGCTCAGCTACGAAGAGTGCGAAACCGGCTACGCCACCGACAAGGGCGTGGAGTGCTACGAGCGCCTGAAAGCCAAGAACGGCGGGGCGTCTGGGTTCGATCCGCAATCCACCGGCATTACCTTTGCCATTACCGATAAGGCCATCCTGGATAAGGTCTCGGTCGAAACGGTGGGCTACGGCCTGTCGCAATCGGCCGATGGCTCGGTATTCATGTGGAACTTCCCCTTGCTGGGCACCTACTGGACCGCCGCCGATACGATGATCCAGGATATTGCCAAAAAGCTGGGCGGCGAGGCCAAGCTGAAGGGCAAGAAAATTGCGCTGGTCTATCATGACTCGCCGTTCGGCAAAGAGCCCATTCCCTTGCTGGAAGCCCGCGCCAAAGCCGATGGCTTCGAACTGCAGCTTTATCCCGTCACGGCGCCCGGCGTGGAGCAAAAATCCACCTGGCTGCAAATCCGCCAGAAGCGCCCTGATTTTGTGCTGCTCTGGAGCGCCGGCATCATGACGCCCACAGCTATTCGCGAAGCGCAGGGCATCGGCTATCCGCGCGACAAAATGTACGCCATCTGGTGGGCAGGCTCTGAAAACGATGTCCAGGATCTGGGCGAGGTCGCCAAGGGCTATAACGCGGTCACGATTCAAAACAGCGCCGAGCGCGGGAAAGTACACCAGGATATTAAAAAATATCTGTACGACAAAGGCCAGGGCACCGATACCGACGGCAAGTATTTCGGGACCATCAGCTACACACGCGGCCTGATGATTTCCATGCTGCAAGTCGAGGCGATTCGCGCGGCTCAGGAAAAATACGGCAAGGGCCAGCACATGACGCCCGAGCAGGTCCGGTGGGGCTTCGAGCATCTGAACCTGACGCAAGACCGCTTGAATGAGTTGGGCTTCGGCGAAATCATGAAGCCGGTCAAAACCTCGTGCAACGACCATATGGGCACAGACTGGGCTCGCGTCATCCAGTGGGACGGCAAGAAGTTCAAGGTGGTGTCGGACTGGTATCAATCCGACAAGAAATTTGTCGGTCCGCTGGTCAAGGAAATGGCGGCCAAGTACGCCAAGCAGAAGAACATCACGCCTCGCGTCTGCAAGGATTGATGTGTGTCGCCCGCCTGCCGCCTGTGTGGGGCGGGCGGGTTCAATCGACGGCATGAGGTTTTTTATGAATGCAACAGTGGATACGGCTGCGCCCAACATCCTGCTTAACGTCAATGGCATCGAGGTTATCTACAACCACGTGATCCTGGTGTTGAAGGGTGTGTCGTTGTGCGTGCCGCAAGGCAAGATCGTGGCCTTGCTGGGCGCCAACGGCGCGGGCAAAACCACCACTTTGCGAGCGATTTCAAACCTGCTCAAGGCCGAACGCGGCGACGTGACCAAGGGCAGCATCGATTATCGCGGCGAGCGCATCGAGCGCCTGACGCCGTCCGACCTGGTGCGCCGCGGCGTGGTCCAGGTGATGGAGGGCCGGCATTGCTTCGCGCACCTGACCATCGAAGAGAACCTGCTTACCGGCGCCTATACCCGCGCGATTTCACGCGGTGAGTTAAGCGCGGCGCTGGAACGCGTGTACCAGTATTTTCCAAGGTTGAAGCAACGGCGCGGCAGCCAGGCCGGCTACACCTCGGGGGGCGAGCAGCAGATGGCCGCGATTGGGCGCGCCTTGATGGCCAACCCCACCATGATTCTGCTCGACGAGCCGTCCATGGGCCTGGCTCCGCAAATCGTGGAAGAGATTTTCGAAATTGTGCGCGGGCTGAATGAACGGGAAGGCGTGAGCTTTTTGCTGGCCGAGCAAAACACCAGTATTGCCTTGCGCTACGCCGATTATGGTTACATTTTGGAGAGCGGCCGCGTGATGATGGACGGCGCGGCGCAAGACCTGGCCGAAAACGAAGACGTAAAAGAATTCTATCTGGGCGTATCGAGCGGCGAACGCAAAAGCTTTCGCGACACGAAGTTTTATCGACGCCGCAAACGCTGGCTAGCCTGATCGCAGGAGATACCATGACGATGTATTTTGAAGAGCGAGAGGCCGCGCCGCGCGCGCAACGCGAGCGAGGGTTGCTGGCGCGCCTGCCCGATGCGTTAAGGCGGGCCTGCCAGCACGCGCCGGCCATTGCCCGCCAGTTGCAGGGCATCGATCCGGATGCGATTCGTGGGCGCGGCGATTTGGCGCAGATTCCCGTGATCCGCAAAAATCAGCTTTTGCAGGCGCAGCTGGATATGCGCCTGGGCCGTACGGGGCAGGAACTGGCCGCGGTCAGCCGTATCTTTGGCGGGTTTTCGGCGATTGGCTGGGGCGACGCCTTGCGCGTATTCGCTTCGCCCGGGCCGATGTACGAGCCCGAGAGCGCACGCGCGGATTATTGGCGTTTTGCCCGGGCGCTTTTTGCCGCCGGATTTCGGTCGAAGCAGTTGGTCCATAATTGTTTTTCGTATCATTTCACGCCTGCGGGCTCGATGATGGAAACGGCGGCTCACGCGCTGGGCTGCACTGTTTTTCCGGGCGGGATAGGGCAGACCGATCAGCAAGTGCATACCATGGCGGATTTGGCTCCGGCGGGGTATACGGGGACCCCCAGTTTTTTAAAAATCATTCTTGAAAAGGCGGACGAGCTGGGCATTGCACTGCCGTCGCTGCGCCGGGCGTTGTTTTCGGGCGAGGCGTTTCCGCCTTCGCTGCAGCATTGGTTTGCCGAGCGGGGTATTGACGGTTATCAGGCGTATGGCAGCGCGGATTTGGGAATGGTGGCGTACGAGACTGCGGCGCGCGAGGGTTTGGTGGTGAACGAGGATCTTATCCTGGAGATTGTTCAGCCTGGGAGCAATACGCCTTTGGCCGATGGCGAGGTGGGCGAGATCGTGGTGACGACGCTGAATCCCGATTATCCGCTGGTGCGTTTCGGCACGGGCGATTTGTCGGCCGTGATGCCGGGCGTGTCGCCCTGCGGGCGCAGCAATATGCGGATTAAGGGGTGGATGGGGCGGGCGGATCAGACGACGAAGGTGCGGGGTATGTTTGTGCATCCTGAGCAGGTGGCGGAGGTGGTGCGGCGGCATCCGGAGATTCGCAAGGCGCGCTTGCTGGTAAGCGGCGCGGTGGGGGCGGATGAGATGACGCTTAGGGTGGAGACGACGGATTCGAGCGCGGATTTGATGGTGAGGATTACGGAGTCGGTGCGGGATGTGACAAAGCTGCGCGCGACGCTGGAGCCGCTGCCTGTGGGTGCTTTGCCCAACGATGGCAAGGTCATCGACGATTTGCGTTCGTACGAATAGGTAGCCTGTTCTGTAGCGGCAGCCCTTGTGAGAGTGTCCGTAATTTTGTGTTCGGGCCTATGATTATCTTCAAGGAGATTAACCATGGCACGAGAACAGAAAAAAGAACCGGTAGGGATTCCCAAGGGCAAGCTGCCAGCCAGCGCTGAGCAGTTGCTTGATGAGCTAGTCATCGGGCCGATGACGCCCGAGGCGGTGCAGGACACGTTCATGCTGCTTAAGAAGGCGATCATCGAACGCGCCCTGGGTGCAGAGCTGGGTCATCACCTGGGCTACGGCAGTGGCCAGGTGCGGCCCGAACAGAGCACCAATCAACGCAATGGCAGCAGTGCCAAGACGGTGTTAACCGATGCGGGCCCCGTGCGGCTGGATATTCCTCGGGATCGCGACGGCAGCTTTGCGCCGATCCTGATCCCTAAGCATGAGCGGCGTTTTACCGGATTCGACGACAAGATCGTGGCGATGTATGCCCGGGGCATGAGCGTGCGCGAGATTCGGGCCTTTTTGGCCGAGCAGTACGGCACGGATGTCTCGCCCGACTTTATCAGCTCGGTGACGGATGAGGTCATGGACGAGGTGGCCGTCTGGCAGAACCGGGCCCTGGAGCCGATGTATCCGGTGGTGTTCTTTGATGCGCTGCGGGTGAAGATCCGCGATGAAGGGGTGGTGCGCAATAAGGCCGTCTATATGGCGTTGGGCGTGTTGGCTGACGGCACCCGTGAGATTCTGGGGCTCTGGATCGAGAGCACAGAAGGTGCCAAGTTCTGGATGCGCGTCTTCAACGAACTCAAGACGCGTGGCGTCCAGGACATTCTGATCGCGGTGACCGATGGCCTAAAAGGCATGCCCACTGCGCTAGAAACCGTGTTTCCCGCGACCACGCTGCAGACCTGTATCGTGCATCTGGTACGCAATAGCCTCAGTTATGCCGGCTGGAAAGACAGAAGAACGCTGGCATCGGCGCTGCGTCCGATCTATACCGCCACCAACGCTGAGACGGCCCAGCAGGCGCTACAGGCCTTTGCGCGCAGCCCGTGGGGTCTGAAGTATCCGATGATTGCCCCCGCCTGGCACAACGCCTGGGATCAAGTCATCCCCTTCTTTATCTTCCCACCCGATATACGCCGGATTATCTACACGACCAACGCCATCGAGAGTGTGAATGCGCAGTTGCGCAAGATCATCAAAACGCGCGGTCAGTTCCCAACCAATGAGGCCGCCATCAAGCTGCTGTGGTTGGCGATCCGAAACATTACCGTTAAATGGGGCCGGGCAACGCATTATTGGACCGCGGCGATGCAACAATTTGCTATTCTGTATGAAGAGCGATTTACCAGAACCAGTCAGTATCTAGATACTCTTGCTGGTAAGCAGTAGGTCTTTAAATGTTTAACCTAAACTGCCTGAACACAAAAATTCTGACACTCCCGCCCTTGTGGCTGCCATCCCACCTCCCGCCCGAAACCCCTGCTTATGCACGAATAAGCTTATCTATTTTGAGACCCCTTGATATGGCGAGTATCGCGACAAGCCCCGTCCCTTGGGGCGGGGAGGACGGCGTCGTTTAACTATTGAACTCTACATTATCGATCTGCTACCATTTAAACTATGTTTCTCGCCCAACGCTACGCACTCCGTTTAAAACCCGCCCAGGAGGCGCTTTTGCGCCGCTGGTCGGGTGGCGCGCGCTGGCTCTGGAATCAGGCTTTGGCGTGTCAACACGAACGCTATGCCCAAGGTCTCCCTTATGCTAACTACATTGAAATGGCCAAGTGGCTCACGGAATGGCGCCATGCGCCGGCAACGGCGTGGTTAAGTGAAAACCCGGTGCACGTGCAACAGAGCGTATTGAAACGCCTGGACGAGGCATATCGGAGGTTCTTTGCACGGTGTAAAGAGGCCAAGGCACCGGCTTCATCCGGTGCAACGCGCAAGCGCCGCAACAAAGTCGGGCCGCCCCGATTTAAAAGGCGGGGCCAGGAGCCGGGCTTGCGATTTCCTGATAAGGCGCAAATTCATTACGATGCGGCCAACGGCCGGCTCAAATTGTCGAAGATCGGCTTTGTGCGGCTGCGCCACTCCAAGGTCGTGCCCGGTGCTATTGCCAATGCCGCGCTCACGCGCGAGGGCAATAAGTGGTTTGTCTCGGTGCAATATAGCGTACCCGACGTCACGCCTCTGGGGCTTCCTCCCGAGGCCGGCGCCGATGCCGGCGTGAAGGTTTTATGCACGATGAGCAATGGGGTGATGCACGCCGCGCTCAATGCCCTCAAAAAGCAAGCCGGACGTATCAAGCATCAACAACGGGCGGTGTCGCGAAAGACAAAGGGATCGAAAAACCGCCGTAAGGCGGTGAATCGTTTAGGCGCATTGCACCGGCAAGCGGCGCGTCAACGTAAAGACTGGCTTCATAAGCTCTCGACGCTCTTGGCAAATACGTATTCGACGATTGCGATCGAAGATCTGCACGTAGCGTCCATGAGCGCCTCGGCGCGCGGCACGGTCGAGGCGCCTGGCAAGAACGTCAAAGCCAAAGCGGGTTTGAACCGATCAATCTTAGACCAAAGCTGGGCCATGTTTTGGGGCTTTTTAGACTATAAACTCCGGGCGAAAGGCGGAGAACTGATTCGAGTTAACCCCGCTTTCACGTCGCAGCGATGTTATGTGTGCGACCATACGGAAAAGGCCAATCGCCCAACGCAATCTCAGTTTCGGTGTGTGGCCTGCGGCCACACAGATCACGCGGATGTGAATGCCGCGAAGAATATTTTGGCCGCGGGACACGCGGTCTGGTTGACCCGCAAGGGTCAATCGCTGCCTGTGGAGGGAATGTCAGACGTGGCCGAGTTGCTCGGCCCGCAGTTCTCTATGAAGCAGGAACTCTCTCAGACGAGGCCATGTTAGAAATGGCTCTCGTTGTGGGAATCCCCGCCCCTTGGGGCGTGGGAGGATGTCAATGCAGTAATATCCAGCTTGAGTCGTCATGTAAATGCCTTCGAGGGGAATTTTATGCGTTACGCTAACTATGTGACCGGTGCGCTGGTCTTGTTTTCTGCTATGCAGTTGGCTCAGGCCGATACGCTTAGCGTTGTCAAAAACCGCGGCTACGTCGAGTGTGGTGTAACTACGGGCTTTGCCGGTTTTTCGGCGCCCGACGATAAAGGTAACTGGAAGGGGCTGGATGTTGATATGTGCCGCGCGGTGGCGGCGGCCGTTCTGGGCGATGCCAGCAAGTTCAAGGCGGTTCCTTTGAATTCGCAGCAGCGCTTTACTGCTTTGCAGTCCGGCGAAATCGATCTGCTGGCTCGCAACACGACGGTTACTCAGCAGCGCGATACGGCGTTGGGTGCTATCTCCGCCGGCGTTAATTACTATGACGGCCAAGGTTTTCTGGTGCCTAAATCGTTAAAGGTTAAAAGCGCCAAGGAATTGGATGGCGCCACGGTCTGCATGCAAACTGGTACGTCCAACGAAAACACGATGGCTGATTGGGCGCGGGCCAATAATATCCATTACAAGCCGGTGGTGATTGAGCAGTTCAATGAAGTCGTCAATGCATTTGCGTCCGGCCGTTGCGATGTCTTTACCACCGATGCATCGGGTTTGGCGTCGATCCGGATTTCGAAAATGCAAAACCCGGATAATTATGTGGTGTTGCCCGAGATCATTTCCAAAGAGCCGCTGGGGCCTTTTGTTCGCCAGGGGGATGATCCGTGGCTGAATATCGTCAAGTGGTCGCTATACGCCATGATCGGGGCTGAAGAGCTGGGGATTACCTCCAAAAATGTGGATGAAGAGTTGAAAAGCGCCAACCCCAACGTGCAACGCCTGCTGGGTGTTACGCCGGGGGCGGGCAAAAACATGGGCGTAGACGAGAAATGGGCCTATAACATCATCAAACAGGTCGGCAATTACGGCGAAAGCTTCGAGCGTAACGTCGGTATGGGCAGCCCTCTGAAAATCGCTCGCGGCTTGAACGCTCAATGGACTAAGGGCGGCCTGATGTACGCCTTGCCTGTGCGTTGATGTTATAGGTGAATGGCAGCCACAAGGGCTGCCGCTACAAGAACGTACCGGTTGTTCATGTAGCGGCACCCCTTGTGGGTGCCACCACAACGCTGCAATCATCTGCAATCGCAGCAACTACTACTTCCCAAACATCAAACGCGCGTCGCCTGGCCGATTAGCTCGTTCACTCATTGATTAAGGCTTTTTACCTGCTGCCTGTATCGGAATGCATAAAACTAAGGCATGTCATTGTGTTTGGTGTAGGATTTAATCCTACTGAACTTAGTGGAGCTTTGCCATGCGAACAACTCGGCAAATGAGTATTACCTTGCCCAAAGAAATGGCTGAAGTGGTAAAGGCCAAGGTGCGTACCGGGGAGTATGCCTCCGAAAGCGAGGTCATCCGTGATGGGTTGCGTGTTCTTTAAGCGCGTGATCGAGCCGTAGATAATTGGTTGATCGGCCATGTTGGCCCCCGTCTTCGATGCGTTGAAGGAAGATCCGACCAGAGCCGTAGCTATCGAGAACGTACGTGATCGTCTTGCCGCTGAACACAACAAGGTACGATGAACTTCCCCGTATTCCCTGTACTATTTCTCTATGAAAGTTCTGGACACTCGATTACCCGGCGTCAAGCGTATCCAGCCTGCCGTGCATGCTGATGAGCGCGGGTATTTTCTGGAAAGCTTCCAGGCGAGCCGCTATCAGGAATTGCTGGGCCTGACGCAGTCTTTTGTGCAAAGCAACTGTTCGCACTCCAAGTACGGTGTGCTGCGCGGCATGCATTTTCAGGTGCTTCATCCGCAGGGCAAGCTGCTGCATGTGACGCGTGGCGAAATCTTTGACGTGGTGGTGGATTTGCGCAGCACTTCACCCACCTTTGCTCAATGGGAGGGCATTACCTTGTCGGGGCAAAGCCAGGAGCAATTGTGGATTCCACCCGGCTTGGCGCACGGGTTTGTAGTGCTGTCGGAAGAGGCCGATGTGGCCTACCAGTGCACCGATTACTACCGGCCCGGGGATGAGGCCTGCTTGCGCTGGGATGACCCCGGTCTGGCAATTACGTGGCCCATTACTCAACCGCTTATATCCGCTAAAGACCGGCAAGGCCTGTCACTAAAGGCGTTGCAGGCGGCGGAACGCTTGCCGCTTGCGGCATACCACCCATGAAAGTCCTACTTACCGGTGCCGGCGGCCAGTTGGGACGCTGCTTGCAAGATCGCCGCCCCGCCGACTGGCGATTGCTGGCGGCCGATCATAAAACGCTGGACATCACCGACGTGCAGGCGGTAAGCCGGCGTGTGAAGCAATTCCAGCCGCAACTGATCATCAATGCGGCAGCCTATACCAATGTCGATCAGGCCGAGAGTGATCGGGAACGCGCCTATGCCGTCAATGAACATGGGGCACGTTATTTGGCGCAGGCCGCCCGGCATGCGGGTGCGCGGCTGATTCATATTTCTACCGACTATGTGTTCGATGGCGAGGGGTTGCGGCCCTATGTGGAAACGGACCCGGTGAATCCGCTGAATGTCTATGGGCGCAGCAAGTTGGCGGGCGAGCAGGCCGTGCTGCAAGAATGCGCAGAGCAGCCGAATGTGGCCGATCACGCGCAATCCGGCGCAGCTCCGCGACAGCCCCGGCCCGATGCGCCATCGTTTATCGTGCTGCGCACGGCGTGGCTGTACAGCGAGTATGGCCGCAATTTCGTCAAAGCCATCGTCGCAGGAGCCTTGCAAGGCCAAGAGTTAAATGTGGTCAACGATCAGATCGGCGCGCCCACCTACGCCGGCAATCTGGCCCAGGCCATTATTCAGATCGGGCGGATGCCGGATCTACCTGGCGGCGTGTATCACTACAGCGGTTCTGTGGCGTTGACCAGGTACGAGTTTGCGCGCAAGGTGCTTGACGCGCTTGGAGAGGCTCAGCGCTTGGGCGATAGCAGTGAAGCCTTTCGTTTTACCCCGATAGTATCGGGGCAGCATTCTGTCGCGGCATCCAGGCCGAAATATTCGGTACTGGATAACGGAAAAATTCAGAAACTGGGCGTTAAGGAAGGTGATGGGGTGGATGTGTGCTTGCGGCGGATGGTGGCGGCGTTGTTGCGAGGATAATGGGTATTATCAATTGATTGAGAGGCGGATCAATACATCATCGGTGAGGCGGTTGTTATCCTTGACCGCTTGCGAGCTTGACGCGAAGGCACATACGGCCAAGCCAAGCGTCTGGGAATCGGAGGATGAATTCCCGTCCATCAATCTGGTTCCTATCATGGAAACGTTCATGCTGGCCTTTAAGCTCTTTAGCCCGGCCGTAAAGATATTGCCTTGGCACATTTTGGCCCGCAGCCAAGACGAGCGAAGCGCCTTGCTTCGTCTAGGCACGGTGTCCCAGCTCGCAGGCGTTGACGGCCGTCCATGCGTTGTCCATGACTAGGATGACCGGAATCAATCCCAGGTCGTAATCCAGAGGAATTTTTCTGTCTCGTTGAACATTGACTCCGGCGTGTTTAGCGACCCCACATCCACGGGAAATCGGTCGGACTTCCTGGCGGTGGCAGCCACTTGCATGACGATCATTGTCTTGGCTTATCGCTTTTTTAGGAAAAAAAGCGACCAGTCGTACTTTGGAAAGAGGGGTGGGTTTTCGAGATGCCATAAGAATCGCCAAAAGATTGATATGTGAAACCGGCTGACCCGACTTTACTGGGGAAAAGGTTCAGGCCAGCTTTTGCTTGCGGAAGCGATCCTCAAACATGATCGCAAACCGATTCACAACGAATTTGCGATTGAAGGCGGTACGCGCGGACTTTGCCAGTGTATTGCGTAGCACCTCCGTAGCAGCCTGATGGCGGAGTCGTTATTGCGGAAACGGCCCGGGTTTTGATAAGGTGACGCAGTTGCATGTCCAGGCTCGCAATGGCGTCGGTCGTGTAGGTGATGGTTCAGTAAGCTAAATTAGATCTTCATACAGATTGCTCTGATTTTTGCGGTTAATGCGCGATGAGCTCATCGAGCGATCGAATGGTGTCTTCCACCCTAGTGGGCCCGCTACGCACCAGGTGTAAGGCCTGCATGCCTATGGCGCGTGGCCCGACATAATCGTCCTCGACGGTATCGCCTACGAACAGAATGTCCGCAGGTGCGCAGCGCAACGACTGGCAGACAGCCTGGTACATGGCGGGATCCGGTTTGATCGCGCCGACATTAAAGCTCCACACATAGGCATCGAGCCCAAACGGCAGGAGTTCTAACACGGGGATAGCGTAGGGCGCCGCCAGGTTCGAGCACACGGCGATCTGGATACCTGTCTCATGCAGTGAGGTGAGTGCTCGGCGTGCATCCGGGTAGAGTGTCACGCTGGCCAGCTCCGCGAACAGGTCTTGTTTGAGCGAAGCGAGTACGGGTGCGGGCAACGCCATGCCAAACCGTTGTGCCGTCCCTGCCAGTTCCGTCAAATAGCACATCACCTGGGCCGCATCATCGTGGCGAGGCACGCGGCCTGCGTGGGCGAGCCACTGCAGGAGCTGGGCATAGGGGCGGCGCCGGTCTTGAATCTCGACCAGCGTGCCGTAGACATCGAAGACGATGGCTTTGACGCTTCCCAGGGAGGCGGCGAGAGGACTCATACAGGAGGACTCCTTATTGGACGAGGCGCTTAGCATTGAGTTGACAGCCTCAGTCGCCTTTAAATTCACCGTTTCGACTCGGACGGATTCCCTTCAACTCATGCGACAAGGTTTTCAATAACGTCGCGCGTAATCAAATTCACCCGCCACGACCCGCTCTCCTTTCATATCGGTTATCCCACGCAAATCGACACCGTAAGTACGGAACCCCATCTTTGCTTCCCACGCCCCATAGTCGCGGCCATCATGGTGATGGCCATGAAACACCGCCTTCACCCCCATCACCTGTGCCAGCAAATCCATGGCGGGAAACCCGTGCGGATGACAGGACGGCGCTTCATGCGTCACAAGAATATCCGCCTCTTGATCAGCGAGCCGATCAACCACCTCTGGAAAGACCGTCGACAGATGCTTCAGGGCTTTCTCTGTGACGTTGGCGGAGTCGCGAAGCCTGGGCAGTGTTGAGGCCTTGAGCCTGGCAAGATAGTCCCCGTAGCTGCGCACCGCCGGTTTTTGATGGGTCGCCGCCACGCCGTCCGGATACCAGACCTCGCCTCGGAAGATGCCACCCAGTCCGGCCACCCGCACCCCTTCGATCTGAACCACGCGTCCGTCCAGGCAGCGGTGCCAGGAACCCTGTAGATGGTCCCAACTCCGCTGACGATCCGTATCATGATTACCATGGATGAACCACACGCCGATGCCCGCCTCGGTGAGCGGACGGATATCTTCTTCAAAGGGGCACTGCGCCTCGATGTCACCTAGAAAGACCACGGTCGCCGTCGCATCGCCTCTCGGCCTGATAGCGGGCAGCACATGGTCGATGCGCCCGTGCACATCACCCAGAAAATAGATCATGTCGTCGCTCTTTTCGTCGTTTTACCCAAGTTACCGTTTAAGTTCAGATCGTCAAGACTCATCATCACGCCCCCATGGCTCAAGCCACTGTTGGACCTCCTCGTGGCACAGCACCAACAAGCAGGTGGTGGGCTTGCGCGCATAAGCTCCACGGTCAATGAAGAGGTGTGAGGCGTGTAGCACCATCCTTTTCAGCGGCGTGTGGCCCACGTAGGTCAAGGCGAGGCCCAGGTGCATGGGGCGGTGGCTTACCAGCAGCTTGCCCGCGGGGGTGTCGATTGGCGTGGATTGTTTCACCTTGACCTCCCCCACGAGCCGCCGGCCCCACGTCAGCGGCTCGATCATCCCTGACAAAACCTTGTCGGTCAGAAGCTCATCGGTCAAGACCCGCTTAGGCTTCTGATCTGCCGGCAAACCCGTCAACGTGGCCCAGGTGCTTCCTTCCTCCACGCTTCCGGTCATCAGCTCCGCATGCGCCACATGGAATTGAGTGGCTCCTTCGCCCACCGTGATCACGTAAGGCAAGGCCACGACGCGCGGCAGCAGGTCACGGGCCAACTCCCGTTCGGCCTCCACATCCAGATCATGGACCCAGCCTCCGCCATTCTGGAAAAACAGCGTTGCCGCGCTGCTCGACGCGTAGGGCATCACGACCCGATAGTGATAGTCGATCAGCATGTCTTCATGGTTGCCGCGCACGGCGTAAAACCACGGCTCGCGCAGCAGGCGCAGGCACCCCATGGAGTCCGGACCCCGGTCGGCTAGGTCTCCCACGGAAAGCAATCTATCTTTAGCCGTGTCAAACCCCACGCGGGTTAATTCCACGTGCAAAAGATCGAGGCACCCATGCAGGTCCCCCACGATAAAGTCGCGCCCGGCCGCATTGGTCGGCAAGCGTTGGTGAAAAGTAGGCATACGCATTCTTCTTTCGAGTGATACACCGACCTGTCTTCACAGAGACCTTCTGTCGAGACAGGCCGGTGCGGGTTAATGCAACGTGTACAGCACCTCATCGGCATCGCGCCCAAAGACGTCGAGCAACGCGCGGCGCATCTCGCGTGGAGCCAGGCCCCGCAGCAACGCCAATTGGCGTGGCGTGACCGTCAGGGTGCCCGCCGGCAGATTCCAGGATCGTTCCAGGTCCTCCAGGAGGCCCTTGACGATGACCTCGGCATGCTCGGGCCCGGGCGCTGGAAAGAACACCGGTCGCAACCGCGACAGCAAGGGGGCCGCCAGGGCGCTTATCGAATTGCTCGTAGCGATGTACAAGCAATGCGATAGATCGCACTCGGCCATCAGGTAAATATCCTGATATCGGCGGGCGTTACCGGGTTCGAGCAGGTCTAAAAGCGCCTCCTGAGGATCGCCTCCGTTGCCGTAGGCCGCATGCGCTTTGTCCACCTCATCGAGAATAAAAAATGGATTGGCCACCTTCGTCTGCTGGATAAACTCCACCATGCGCGAAGCACGATTGCTCGCCCACCCGCGGGTGACCCCTTTCAGAACCTTGGTGTCGGTTGCACCCGCCAGGTTGATGACGGTGTTGGGGGTCCCGAGTGAGTCGCTCAGGCGTTGTGCAAACCGCGTCTTACCCGTACCCGGCGGACCCACCAACAACACGGGTGCCATGCCCAGGCGCACTACGCCGTGACGCCGGCGCGCGATCAGATCGCTCATCACGACCGAGATTGCTTCGTCTGCCCACGGGAACTCGTCCGTTAGCGTCGCTCGTAGGCTGTAGAGCTTGGCCAGAGCGGGAAACATCGTGAACGCCACGGGCTTGCGCAAGACCTCGTACTGTTTGAGGTACTCGGACTCCCCCCGCTCGCTGGAGTTGGGGATGACGCCGCGCACGATCACCACCTGGTCCTGGCCTGGCTGCACCGAATGCGCTGGCACGGGCTTTGTGCTGGGCGGAACCCGATTCTGCTCCAGATCGTCCAGGCGCACATAGACCGCGAGCTGTTGCTCGATCAACGCCATGCGATAAGCCTCGGGATCCCTCGCGTGTGGGGACGCGGCCTGGATCAGGCGGTTCCAGAGCGGCTTCATCCAGGCGAGCGCCTCGCGGCGTTGGGCGACGGGAGACGTGGACTCGGACATACGTGGGCTGGGCAAAAACGTCAGGTAATTGACCACACAGGCCAAGGCGCACCCAAACGCTTCGGGTCCCCATCCGCTAAAGCCGCGCTGCACGTGGCGTAGCGTCACGCGCGCACCTAAGTACCACGCGTGTGCGACCTCCTGGCCGACCCCGGAGAACAGGCGCGAAGCCGGCCTATCGGGTTCCACTAAACGGGGCAAGGGGTCCTCTTCGAGATTGAACTCGATCTTTTTATCTCGCCGGGCCAAGAGCACATTGGCCAGCGCCAGGGCACCTACAACGCTATTGAGCTGGCGCGCCAGGTGAAACCATTCGTGCGGTTGGCTGCTACCGGCCACGCCGTGGCCGTTGGGGAAACGGTCCTGCACGAACCGTCCTAGTGTCACGGCGGCGGCTGCGCGAACGTGGCGCGCCTCGTGGAGGTCGGCCAGCACCATGAGGGACCGTTTGACCTCCCTCAAAGGAGGTGCGCACGGTTCCTGGCTGCGATAGAGGAGCGTCAAAAAGTCATCGCCAAAGAAATTCTTCAATGGCGCGTCGGGCGGGTTCGCCGCGGGTGCGTCTTCGCCCAAAATACGCGCAGACGTCTCGGCGTCTAGAAATTGGGCCAAATGGGCCGTAAATTCGTCGTGATTCATGATGGTTTTTTCCATTCGTTATTCGTTATGGTGGGTCGGTACGGCACGCACTGCACAGGGTGCTTAACCAGCCGCCTTTGTCCTCTACGGCGCTGCGGCGTCCACAGCGTTCGCAAACGCGGGCACAGGTGGCCGCCGCCAAGTCGACCGCTTCTCGCAGTGCGGCGGCCGTTTCGTCGTCTGCGCCATGGAGCTCGTAGTAAAAGCGCAAGCCGCCAAACTTCTCTTTGGCTTGCAGAACTTCTATCGAAGCCCCCGGAGCATCTTGCAGAATCGTGTCCAGGCGCGCACATAACGCAATGATGATTGGGCTCCAGCCGTCGCCATGCTCAAAGCCCCACGGCAAGGGGCCCTTGGGAAAGAGGCGTGGATAGATAGTGGGCAAAGCGTCCAAACGAGCACGAGCCTCGGACATGATGTTCTCCGATTTGAAAGCGAAAAGGGACAGAGACAGGCGACCGTGATCAGGCGGCCTGGGAAAGCGTTATCGAGGTGGTATTCGCCAACGTAATGAGGTGAAGGTGGATCGCATGAAAACTCCGATAATTTTTAATATTGGCCAAGCGTCTAATGCAAGAAGCCCCGCTGGGAGCGGGGCTTCTTGACGGCCTACCCAATGAAGAGTGGCGTCAGGCCCCCGCGCGCATGAGCGTTATCACCGCGATGGCGGTGGTCGTCATGGTGATAGGTGGATTGAGCCAGCAGCGATTCATGATCGGTCTCGGTGAAGAGTGAAAATACGTTGAGAACCCTTTCTCTACGCATGCTTATAGCCTATCAAAGAGCGGTACGCGCGTGCAAGCGAAAATCGACAAAGGCAGTAGAAAAAAATACACCCGTCGTTAAAAAGAGACGTTTAAGTATTTGAATTTATTAACTATTCATCCCGTAAAGACTCACTTTTCGTCCTGTAGAAGCTCACCTGTGGCAAGTCAGTAAGCAGGGTAGCGAGGCTCTTAGAGCTTATCCCTGCATGCCGGACCTGTCGGTATCTACGCATACCATTCATGGTGCCAACCGCAGCGCAGGTCGCGATGGGTGATCGTAGAACTTTTCGATGACAACACTCAATGCACCGTTGTCGCTGAGCCTAGATGAGTATGAATCGACCACCCATACAGGCTCATGACGAGCTCGTCGCTCGGGGCGTTAACGCTGCGATAGGCGAGACACATGGCAAAGTGAAGAAGCCGGTTGGCGGTGCTTTCTGTCATGCCGTAGTTTGGGCATATTTTGTAGGGTATGCTAATAGTGCGTATGCGGCAACTTAGGGGGAACTTTGAAGGGTTAGGCCTCGCCCGATGCCTTAATCGCGACGAAGTTTCGCTTGAAACTGAGGCTTGACTCGATCGAGTTTTTCCGTGATGATACCTACCGAACGCCGTTGCGGAGGCGTACATGCCCTAGCTAGGTGAAGCACCACAGCACCGCAGTTGTGAATGGATCCTCGGCGAACTTGTAGCCGACGTGTCACTAGGGCGCTGCGTTGGCTGCGAGATACGGCCGATATATGTCGGCCTAGGGATATGGCCATGGATAAATCACTTTCCACCGCTTCGCTGTTGATGTTTAAAGCAGAAGCAAAACGTTTGCATAGATGCGCCCTTAACAATTGTCCGACGGCACTTGGTCGATTGGCGAATACCGCGGGTGCTAACTTACCTGCACCTAGTCACACGGAGTGCCTCAAAACCTTAGCCATAGAGTATGGGTACGACTCATTTCAGCAGCTTGTCCATCTCGAGAGACTCATCCTCAAATTTACACAGATGAATATCATGAGCGGTGCATTGGATAGGGCTTATGGTCGCACATGGAATCTCAAATATTTTGACCGGCAATACGCGGCTATCCGAGAGTCAGCGGAGGGGGGCATACCCTTGGCGCATGTCGCTAAATCAAAGGACGTTGATTTTCGAGGTTTCGAGTTCACTAGCCTACTTTACAGCAGACTCATTGCCGAACTCAAAATGTTGCCACAGTTCGATTTTAGCGAGTTGGACGCGTGCGGTAGCTATATTGAAGACCTTTGGGCTTATAGCGTGACCTCGTTTGAGAGGGTAAAGCTTGCTCACGCCAAGTTTTTTCATATATCCGATGGGGGACTATCAGTGCTTCCGGGTATGAGTGTCTACTGCGGCAATTTCACTGGCGCAGATCTTCGTGGTGCGGATCTCAGAAGTGCTTATTTACGAGGTTCCGAATTTTTTGGCGCTGATTTAGAAGGTGCGGATTTACGTGGGGCGAACATCTTTGAGTGCCACTTCGAAGGCGCCCGGGGTACATTCCAGGCTGGCGGGGCATACTACAACCGGGCATGGATTGTCACATCAAAAGGGCGTCATCAGGTCTGATTGAGAGCGGTCACCTCTATAAAGGTGGCCGCTGCTTGTTTGGTAAGCACTAAATACGGCCGTTTAGTTGGTTAATCCTGTGGCTAAATCAACGGCGTGTCGATTCCATAGCACCAGGCCTCGACCTCTTCAACGCTCGTCGTTGCGGGCCAGGTTGGTGAACGCACATTTGAACCCGTGCGGTGGCATTATCTGTTCGTGCGTGGTGGTAAATTTGGTGGCAGATAGTGATGCCGCGCCATTTTTAAGACATTTAAAGTGATTTTGACGTCGCCCTCGCTGTCTGGGTGGTTTCAGGCCTGAAACTTTAGCCGCCCAGTGTGTTTCCAAAAAAAGGTAATCCCGGCTTTATGTGAGGATTGGCTTGGTACCCTAGCCCGAGTCCTCTTTCACTGTTTTTCTGTCCATAACGCTCGTTGTGTTATGGATATAACGTTGAGTTGGTGGGGTTAGCCTCAAGCAATGCATGAATCATCAACGCTGGCGTGGAATTCCGCCGCCGATGCCTTGATCCAAAGCGCCGGCGCGACGATCAGGACGGGCTATGATCGTGCGGCCTACTTGCCCCAAATGGACATAATCATCATGCCCGACATGCAGCGACTCAAAACACCCGCGAATTATTACGCGACGGTTTTGCATGAGCTAACGCATTGGACTGCCATGAGAGTCACAAAAATAGGACTTTTGGTCGTAAATTTGGGGATGATGCGTATGCCATCGAGGAACTCGTTGCCGAACTCGGCAGCGTCTTCCTATGCGCCTCCCTAGGCTTTGTCGATAGCACAATCGAGTGGCACGCGAGCTACCTTGATTCGTGGATAAAAGTGCTGAAAGCTAATGGCAGCACCGTTTTCTGCGCGGTGTCGGCGGCTCAAAAAGCCTTCGATTTGATCCAGGCAAGCAGTGAGCTGGTGGCCCTGGCTGAGTAGGCAATATAAAAGTTATCCATCCGTAGAAGCCTACCTTCCGATTTGGGGTAGGACACTATGCGGCACACTGCTTCTCACCTTCAACGTCATAGTGAGAGGCATTTTTTGCTGAGTTAAATATATTTTTGTATATGCCCACAATATTTCTAATCAGAGCGATAAAATAGGATAATATTTGTGGGCATACACAATAATTAAGAATGAATCATGAAAATCAAAAATGCAACGAAACTATCGATCAGCAGCCTGGCTTGGGCCTACCACCAGCGAAGCGATTCAATCCGTCACTTAATCGTTCGTCGAGCGCCGGGAGCCGACGAAATTATCGGTCTGCGCTGGCCCACGTCACTGGCGTTCGACAATAGGTTTCGTGGCCCCGTCAAGGCACGCAAAGGCACCTGGAATGGCGAGGTCTGGAAGTTTTCCACGCCGGAACTGGCCAGGGACGCGCTGGACGCCATTCGCGTCAATGTTCCGGGGCTTCCAGAGATTGACGACCGTGCACCGCGCCAGGACCTGGAAGGTATCAATATATCGGTCATTCCTCTTAAGAGCGGACAGACCGTCTGCCTGCTGCCCTGGCCGTTGCCACCCCTTGTTCCGCTGAACCCACCCAGCAGCGCCACACTCGTTAGACTGACGGGGACAAAAAAGGGCGAGGAGGCGCTTTTAGTGCTCGACACCAACACCAACACCAACACCAACACCAACACCAACACCAACACCAACACCAACACCAACACCGGCGACAAGGCCATGACTTTGTTTGCTAGGTCGCTCAAGGAGCGAGGCGCCATCGAGAGCAACGATCTCGCCAAATCGTGGGGGTTTGGTCAACCGGGCGCAAGCCCGATCACCATCAATGTGAATGGGTGGGCCGTTGGGCTGGCTTGCGATCTGAACGACCCGGCACATTACCTTTTTATGCCGGAAACGCAGGTTAAATGGCTGGGCGCCATCCAGATCACGCGTAAAACGTGGAAAACAAAGGAGTGGTGCACGCGAATCGAGGCGGCGGGACTCACGGCACACGGCGATAATCCGGATGATGCAGTCGCACTGCCAGCCGACTTCGACACCCTTCACGTGCCAGGATGGAGCGCCCCCGCGTCCAACGGTTACCTCCTCCATGAATACCAGCGCGAGGGAGCACTTTTTTGCGGCACCCGAGGCATGCGGGCGCTCATTGGTGATGAGATGGGTATCGGAAAAACAGCCCAGGCCATCGCCGCCGCCGAGGCGGTGAGCGCCCCGCGCATTGTAGTTATATGCCCAGCGAACGCGCGATACGTGTGGGACCGCGAGATCAAGGGGTGGGGTAGAGGTGGTGAAATACAGCACATTGCAAGCCAGCTCGACACGATCAACTTGGGAGCGCGTTGGCACATCATTACATACGACCAGGTCACACCTAAACAAGCGGTATGGCAAATCAAGGACGAGGATGAGCTTGCCGCCATCAAAGCGGTGGCGACGGCCAAAGAAATTCGAGTGGGGGGTGAGAAGGGGAAATGGCCGCGTAAAGCCACCATCATCACCGCCCCGACGAATACCCCCGCGTTTGCGAGCGAAAAGCGGCGGATGCGATGGAAACGCGATATGCAGCGAGCAGACGGCGCGCTGCTAAAGCAAATTGTAGGCCTCGGTCCGATTTTGCTTATTGCGGACGAGGCGCATCGAGCAAAAAATCGGGAGGCAAAACGCACTCAGGTGATTAAGCGGGTCACGGACAACAAGGGCGTGCAAGCGCTGCTATTGACCGGCACGCCCCTGCGCAACAACGAGCACGAAGCGGCCGTATTATTGAGTCTGCTAGACGCCGATGCAAAGGAGGATCTGAGCAAAGAAAAAGGTTACTCAATCCAGGACGTCAAGGACTACCTCGATTACTTCATGATTCGGCGCACAAAAAAGGAGGTGCTGCCACAGCTACCGCCAAAAACGCGGCAGCGAATCGATATTGAAGACCTCGATACCGATCAGATGGAAATATACGGCTCGTGCATGGAGGCGGCGCGGGACAAGTACCAGGCTGCCCTCGATCGGGGGCAGTTAGAAAAAGCCGCAAAAGAGGGAGTTCGTGGATATGTCGAAAAGGCGCGTACAGCGCTCGGAGCCGCGAAAGTGCTGGGCGGTGAGGTCGCACGGGTTGTCGAGGAGGTGGTGGAAAACAAGGGGTGTTGTGTCGTCTTTTGCACCCACCACGGCGCCAGCGATGAGTTAGCCCAGCAATTGCGCAAAGCGGGGCTGGGCGCCGCGATTGTGGACGGACGCACGCCGCAGGACGGGCGGGCACGCATCGTGGCGGAGTTCCAGGCGGGAACCATCCAGGTATTCATCGGGGGCCTCAACTCAGCAGGGGAAGCGATCACTCTTACACGTGCTGACACCGCCGTTTTCGTCGAACTCGATTGGGTGCCCGCCGCAATGCTACAGGCGGAGGACCGGATTCACCGAGTGGGGCAGGAAAGCAACTGTCTTATCCTGCATCTCATTGCGCGCGGGGTTGAGCTGGATGAAGCAATGATAGAAACAATCGGCAGCAAGATCGAGCGCATCGGAAAGGTACTGGACGAGGGCACCGAGAATATCGTTGAAAGTGAGGGGGAATCGGTAAATGCCTCAATCCTGGCGAGGCTCTTTGACAAGAACGGCCAGACCAAAAAAGAGGAGATCAAGGTGAAAGCGCCGTCCGTCGTGCTTACCCCCGCCCCCGCCGGGCGAGTGATAAGGAGAGGCGGGGACACTAAAAATGATGCGCCAGAGCCTGGCGCGAGCGTCCGGCGTAGCCGCCCAGGCCGCCCGAAGGTTTATCTCGATAGTCCAGCCCCCACGCCCACCGAGAGGTCGAAACGGTCGATTCAACAACTTGCAGAAAAGGGCGGCAAGCGTATTATGCTGCGCCTGACGCCGGACGGCATGGAGGCGCTGCGAGCCATCATGGCCACGAGCGGCACGAAGGGTGAGACGGAGGCGATCAACCGGGCACTGATCAGTCTGAGCAAAAATATTTAGAGCGTATGTGCACAATAAATAAGGCGCGCTCGCTGACATCTAAAAAGTGCCTTGGGGCTAGCCGGTCATCTGATCGTTGAGGGCACCTGTCGCCGTAGCCATGTTTTCGCGCGTTGCCCCGTGCTGGATCTGCTCGTCTGGGAGCTTAAGTGGCCCGCGAATTGAAGGCTGACCTCGCCAGGGCGGCGTCAGCCCTTCGGGCTGGAGGTGGGGCTTCTCTTCTTTAGCCGTCGCCCGCTTCTAAACAACGCTTCCGGTTTTCTCCGTTTTCAAAACCGCACATTGAATAAAATAGGAGAGGGGAGCAACGCGGTGGAGAATCGGTGCATCAGGAAGCCCTACAGGTGGCGGACACGGCTCAGCCAACGTTCATTCCAAACGTGCTCTAAATGCCTATATAGGCGCAAATTCGCTCGCTGGTCTAATTCCTGGAATTCCAGGAATTAGAAACGAGAGTTGATCACCCGGCGCTATTTGCAAGGTATTACGTTCCTGAAAACGTCCCTGGCGATCATAAAGGTAAAAGGTAGAAATTTAGTGGCGCAAACATGGGATAAAATTCAATTACGAGGTAAAAATGGTAAAGGGCTTACGATGAATGATCATGTCAGCCCTTGACTCTTATGGTTGGGGCGAAAGGATTCGAACCTTCGACCCTCTGGTCTCAAAGATTAATTTGTAGTATTCGCTGATGCGTTTGACGTACGTGAAGCCAATAAAATCAAGCTTCGACGCAAATACGGTTCCCGCCGATGTGTTTTGACGCGCGGGTAACTATCGGAGGTAGGTAACTTGTAACGTTATACCTATTTGGGCATGATCTACAGATGGAACAGCGCATAAAAGGGCTCTTTTTGCTTGGATCGACCAAGAAGGATCTATGCCTATGCGGTTGGCACCCAAAGACACTGCCTATAGTGGTTAAAGTTTTTTCGGCGCAGGCGAATCCTGCATGGCGTAAAACTCATCGTAGGTCAGCGCGGTAACGCGAACTGCAACCCCCCGCGCCGAGGCGAACGCGGTCATTGGGTAAAACCGTCGGTTAAAGCGGAACACGAATTCGTTGAGGTAGGCAGGCAGGTGCTGCGCACTCACGCCGTGGTGCGTACCGAGCAGCCACGTCTTCAGATTGGAGAAGACCAGATGAATCATTGGCAGTGACTTCTTGACCTTCTCTATGTCGCTGTGCAGGACAACCGATTCGTGACCATACCCCATGGCTGCTAAGTTGCTGTAGCCGTGCCAGCCATGCCGACGTGGATCCGCGAATGCTAAGCTTCAAGCACACCTTGCAACTGTGGATCCACTGGCACGGGCTCGGATTGGCGCTCGACACCGAACTCTTTGGCCTCATCGCCCAGTCAAGGGTCGGACACCGGCCCGGCCGGGTCGAGACGCGACAGCGAAAACGAAGGCCCAAACCCTACCCGTGGTTGAAGAAGCATCTCGGCCTTGCTCGCGACGACATCCTCCTCGATGGGGGGGCGCAGCGGCCAAAGTAAGTGCCATTCGTTCTAAGGGGCATACCGGACGGTGTTCAAGATACCTTTGATTTTGCGCTGCATGGCTTTCAGAAAAAATCAATCATGACGGATGCTCCTCTTTGTTTAGTGTGGGTTTAACACTCCCACTTTGGCACAATCGATGTTGTTGGGGGTGGAGGCTTCCAATCCGCCATAAAGCCGCAATCCTAAAAGTGAGGGGCGCTGGGCGACCTTGCCGAGCGTGGCGGCAAGGTCGCCCCTGTGCGCAAGAAGATCAGTGATGCCGATCAGGTTGGGGCCTGAAGAAGCTGTTGTCTCTTGTGGCGACATGCGTGGAGGCCGAATTGGCCCGCTAGATCCTGTCGCCAGATAATTCCCAAAAAACACAGACGCGAACCGGTAAACGGGGGGCGGTCATGTTGCGGTTGGGCCAGTTCAAGTAGGTTTGAGTCGAGTAAAGGCTTCAAATCCATACGAGATGCCCACATTATTTAACGTGGATAGGCAGAATAAGATGGTAAGCCCATTACCGTCATACGATGAATATGCATTGCAAAGCGAAGATTATCTGTTAAAGGTGATTTGGAGTCATTGTTAATCATACTGAGTGATTTTCAATCTATAAAAATGTCTTTTTGGTACATTTAATCATTTTATATAAATGAAGTTTTTTATTGATAATGATTCATATTGAATACAATTAAATTCCGAACAATAATTGGCAATCTTGTTGAAAGTAAATCAATCATGCTGCCTATGGCAGTACTCAATCGGCCCCCTCAAGCAGCCAAATTAAATTGAATTGAATTAAATTGATTTTGATGTAACGCAATATAGTTTCCATAAGATCGACAAACGCATTGTGCCGTATGCCTCTTTAGAATTGGCTTTTAAGAAATGACTGTATGTTGTGATTCTAATAACATTACATTCTTTGATTATATTTTTGCAAATTACATTGCACTAGTTTAAGACTAAGAAGGAACTTTATATAAAAGCGTCAGACTAATTCTTCGATGCCTATGTGGCCAACGAAAATTGATAAAATTTCTTGGATTAATTATGTCAACGTCATCCAACATTGATTCAAATACCGATAAATCTTCTCCCGGAAACATTAATGAGCACACGTGTCATTATGAGCGAGCAATCGGGACAGTAGGTCATCCGAGGGAGATTTCGTCCGCGACAGTTACACAATACCGTGGTTATGTGAAGACGCTTCTTCGTAAGTATGCTAACGAGCACCCAGGAGGGAGCGTGCGAGACACGCCGCTTGTGGGGCTGGCCGAGATGTTACTTAGGATGGCACCGAATTTGCGTCCGAAGACTTTTATCAATTATCGCTGCGGCCTACTGTACGTGTTAAACATGTTTCCCGCGACGCAGACTATTCTTGATGCCACGCGTTTGTTGCGAGAGGGTGCGCCGGCTTCTGGTTATAAGGGCCACAAGCCCGGTCTAACCGCTAGTTTGTATAGCTCGAGATCCAGCCACTCACGGACTTTTAATAGGAGGGCGTTCGGAACATTGATGGCTGAGTTGAGTAGCCGACAGGGCCATGCTGCCGATCGGCGTAGGAATCATCGAGCGTCGCAATTGCTCATCTGGTTGCAAGCGGGACTTGCGACAGGTCTGCGTCCCGTGGAATGGGCTACGGCCTGCTGGGCCTCTGATAAGCACGAGGCGCTTTTCGTTCAAACCGCCAAAACTAAACGTAGTTACGCCCTTCCTTCGTTGTCAACGGCGCTAGCGCCTGAGAGGAGAACCCGTATCGTAAAGGTGGCTCCCGATGAGCGCTTTTGGGTCGATACGCAATTGGCGCTCATCCAGCGGCATTTACAGTCCGGGAAGTTGTTTTCTGCCTACTACAACAATAATCGCGTGTATCTTTGGTCATTGTGCCGGAGTGTTTTCGGCAAGAGCAGACCCCCATTTACCCTGTATTTGATGCGAGGCCAGTATGCGTCCAACCGGAAAAGAGCTGGGTTGACCTCAGAGGAAGTTGGTGTGGAAATAGGCTGCTCGGGCAATGTTGCGAGCACTTACTACGGCAAAAAGGTTCATGGGCATCGGTCAATAGTGACGCCTGTAAGAACCCAGAAGAGCAAACCCACCCCGCAAGCCGGGATGGATCGACGGCCACGTGATCGCTTTTAAATTTCCATTGAGACGATTATCACAAAGAGATTGAGCCGCCGCATTCCCCGCAAATAGTCCCTCTTGCCAATGATCCTGTAACTAAACCCCCAACGATTTCGCAAATGCTTTCACCCAATGCGCCGTAGACGCATCATGGTGGCTGGCCCTATTCTCTGCCGCATTATCCGCCGAGAGCTCTTTCATAATGCCCTTGGCCAGCACTTTCCCATACTCCACTCCCCATTGATCAAAGGGGTTAATGCCCCACACCACCGCCTGCACAAACACTTTGTGCTCGTACAAGGCCAGCAAAGATCCCAAGGTGTAGGGAGTAAGGCTGGGCAGCACGATCAGGTTGGAAGGGCGCCCGCCCGTATGCACACGATGCCGGGCCAGCCACCTGGCCCTATCCATAGGCATGCCTTCGGCCACGCACTCGTCTAACGCCGTTTCGTAGGTTTTACCGCGCAGCAGGGCCTCGCGCTGCGCCAGGCAATTGGCCAGCAGGCTTTTATGATGCTCCGGCCAGTCGTGCTCGGCTTCCTGGCACACGATGAAATCCACCGGCGCGCCGTCGCTGCCTTGATGCAGCCACTGAAAGAAGGTGTGCTGCGCATCGGTTCCCGGCATGCCCCATACGGCGGGGCCCGTAGGCACCGATGCGGGTTGGCCATCCAGGCCGGTCGATTTACCCAATGACTCCATTTCCAGCTGTTGAATGTAGGGCACCAGATTCGCCAGCCGGAAATCATAGGGCGCAATATTCAAAGACCCATAACCCAGCACGCTGCGGTTCACAATGCCGGCCATGGCCATCTGGATGGGGGCGTTTTCCGCGGCGGGTGCCTGCGCAAAGTGCGCATCCATCGCGGCCGCGCCGGCCAGCATGCCTGCCACGACTTCAGAACCCACTGCCAGCGACGTCGTCAGACTGACCGATGACCACACCGAAAAACGGCCTCCCACCCAATCCCATAGTTTGAAAATATGCGCGTCCGGCACTCCCCAGGCACGCGCGACTTCCGGCCTGGCGGTAATCGCCACCACTTGGCCCATGGGATTCGCCACGCCCGCAGCACGCAGCCATTCCACAGCCCGTTGGCCGTTTTGCAGCGTTTCGGCCGTGGTAAACGATTTTGAGGCCAGCACAATCAGAGTGTCGCGCGGATCCAGTCCGGCTAGCCCACCCGCAATGGCATGGCCATCGATATTGGCCACAAAGCGCACGTTGCGCCACATGCCCTGGTAGCCGAAGGCGCTGACGGCCAGCCTCACGCCCCAGTCGCTGCCGCCGATGCCGATGTGCACGATATTGCGCCAGCGGCGCTCGGAATCGGCCAGGCGTACGAATTCGTTCATGCGCCGCCGTTCGGCCGCGACTTCGTCAATGGGCGCCGGCTCGCGCAAGGCGGTATGCCAGGCGGCACGGTTCTCCGTGGCATTGGCGACCTGGCCGGCCAATAGCTGCGTGCGCAGGGAGTCGAAGTGCCGTGTGTTCAATAAAGCTTTGGCGCAGGCGCTCATCGCAGGAGACTGGCTCTGGCCGCTTAAATCCAGCTGCAGGCCCGCCGCCGTCACAAGCCGCAGATCGTTCACCCGAATAGACGCCGCCTTCGCCGCCGCCACAAAAGCCGCCCATTCGGGTAGCTGCGGCAAGGGCAGGGGAAGGGGCGGGTGATCGGATGTGGTGATTGGCATGTTGGCGTTTGCTTGAGTTTGGGGCAGCGGCCATTATCGCTGAAATGGCAGCCACAAGGGCGGCCACTATAAAGACGTGCTCGTAGATTCTGTAGGGCCAGCCCTTGTGGCTGGCATTTTTTTGCAAGCCAGGAATGGCACCCACAACGGCACCTACGAAACGCACCCGCCGCTAACGTAGTGGCAGCCCTCGTGGCTGCCATCTTGTTAAACTAAACCCCTTTCCCACCAAACCCCCACGCGCGCATTCTGAAAAAACCCATATGAAAATCCTCATCACCGGCGGGGCAGGTTTTATCGGCTCGGCGCTTATCCGTCACATTATTCGCGACACTCCAGATTCTGTTGTCAACGTCGACAAACTAACCTATGCCGGCAACCTGGAATCCCTGACCCAGGTCGCGAACAACCCACGCTACGCTTTCGAGCACATCGATATCTGCAACAGCCAGGAACTAGACCGGGTGTTTCGCCAACATCGGCCCGACGCGGTGATGCACTTGGCCGCCGAATCGCATGTCGATCGATCCATCGACGGCCCGGCCGAATTCATCCACACCAATATCGTAGGCACCTACACTTTGCTGCAAGCGGCGCGGGCGTATTGGCAGGATCTGGCAGACACACACAAAGCCGCCTTTCGCCTGCATCATATTTCCACCGACGAGGTGTTTGGCGACCTGGAGGGCCCCGCGGCGCTATTCACCGAAACCACCGCGTATGCCCCCAGCTCGCCATATTCGGCCAGCAAGGCCAGTTCCGACCATCTGGTGCGCGCCTGGCATCGCACCTACGGGCTGCCTACCTTAATCACCAACTGCTCAAACAACTACGGCCCGTATCATTTTCCTGAAAAGCTGATCCCGTTGATGATACTGAATGCGCTGGAAGGCAAGCCCTTGCCGGTGTATGGCCAGGGGCAGCAGGTGCGCGATTGGCTATATGTGGAAGACCACGCGCGGGCGCTGTATGCGGTGATGTCCAAAGGCAAGGTAAGTGAAACCTACAATATCGGCGGCCATAACGAGAAGAAGAATATCGATGTGGTTCAGACGCTATGCGCTTTGCTGGAAGAGCTGGCCCCCAACAAACCTGCAGGGGTTGCCCACTACAGCGACCTGATCACCTACGTAAAAGACCGCCCGGGGCATGATCTGCGGTACGCGATCGATGCAAGCAAAATTCAAAAAGAACTAGGCTGGACGCCGCAAGAAACTTTTGACACCGGGATCCGCAAAACTGTGCAATGGTATCTGGATAACCAGGAATGGTGCCGCCGCGTGCAAGATGGAAGCTATAGACGGGAACGGCTGGGTGCGGAAATTTAAACTACCGAGTCGTTTTTTTTTGTTGGGTTGAGGGTTAAAAATGGCACCCACGAGGGGTGCCGCTACAACACGTACCCATGAGTCTTGTAGCGGCACCCCTTGTGGGTGCCATCATGTTATTTTTGACTTCAGTCTACCAATCGGCTGAGCGCAAGCCTAAATGCTCTACGAATGGTTCGAAGTCCCGGTCGCTGAACAAGAGCGCAAAATCACTTTCAATGCATCGGGTTGCAATGAGCGTATCCATGGTTTTTCTTACCGTTACACCATGTGTTCGCAAAATCCGGAAATTGCGTGCCGCCTGAATGGCAATGTGTTGTCCGCCCAACTCCACCACCGCCAAGGAAGTCAGGAGTGTGCGCGCCTGGTTAAAGTCTCGATCGCTATTGAACCCCTGAAGCACCTCGGCCAGGACCAAGTCGCCCACTGCCAAGGGCTCGCTTCCCAATAAAGCGTCCAGTCTGTCGGTTTGTGGTGTAGCGGTACCTCGAAAGAAGTCGATCCAGACGCTGGAATCTACCAAAATCATTTGTCGAGCCTCATCGCGTCAAGGTCGCCCTGCCAGTTAAGCTTGCCGCGGAAACGCCGGATTTCTTCCTGCTGGCGCAAGCGCAACAATGTACGCAAGCCCAATTCGACGGCCTCTCGCTTTGTCCTCAACCCGGTCAAGCGCAATGCATCTTCCATTAACGTATCGTCGATCACAATATTTGTGCGCATAATGTGTATCCTAATTATGTTTAATACACATTATAGCGGGTCGCCAAGCCGCTGACCAACGGTAAGCCATGTCAACGATTTTGGCAGCCACAAGGGCTGCCACTACATAGTGACGGGCACGTTTTTAGATACCGTCCTGGATGGCCAAGGCTGTTGTAGCGGCACCCCTTGTGGGTGTCACAATCGCCCCAATCAATACACCCCCCAAATGCCGAACCATGATGGCCTCACCTGGATCCGGCAACCATGGTTCGGCCTTGTGCTGTGAGGCGATATTTTTGCAAACGGCTGTTGGGCTTATCGGGGAGTGTCATCTCAATCAGCTTCTGATCCAGCAGTCGACGAATCTGTTTGTGCAGCTCCCCCGAAACCGTTTTGTGGCCCAGCGCTTCGGCCAGTAAAGCCTTACCCGCCTCAGCCTCCGCAAGCAAAGTAATGACCCTAGCCGCCAGTTTCGACTCTAGCCGTGACTCTAGCCGTGACTCTAGCCGTGACTCTAGCTCAGGCTCGTATTGGGGGGCGACTTGTTCCAATACCATCGGTTTGGCCAGGAAAACGGTTAGCCGCAAGCGCATGCCTATTTCCGTAATATCAGGCGTCGGCAATCCCAGCGCTTCTGCTTCGCTAAAAATCCGGCGCACGCCACTACCCCATTGTTCGATCAGGTTTAGTTCGCGAAAGACGCGAGCAATGACACGGTTGCGTAGCCGTGACACACCTTGCCTCATGTCTTCAATAGTCATGCCCGGCAGCAGGATGCCGGGGCTTTCCACTTCGATACGGTCATCGTAAAAGGCAACACGGATTGGAGCGCCTGTTTGTGAATAGTCAGTGTGCACCAAGGCATTGATGATGGCCTCGCGTAGCATCACGAGGGGGATGCTCCACACGTCCTTGCGGCGGATCTCTGAAATTTCCGCACCGCGCATAGCGTGCTTTTTTAAAAAGCCCATTACCTCTTCCACGGCAAGCGGCAGATGAGTATTAATTTCGATATGGTCGAAGATATGAGTTTTGTCTTTGCCCAGAAAACGCCCGCACTGTATCCATGCATCTGGAAAGTATCTTTGGCGATTCTTCCCAAACAGTAACAGGGCGCCTTTCGTGGGCACCAGCCGGCCCTGCTCTCGGGTTAGCAGCCGAAGCGTGAGCAGTTCCTGCTCTGTCAGAGTACGCTGAGCTGAAAATAGCTTGGAAGCAGCAGCCAGGTCCAAATCATTTGTGCTGAGCTCCGTCATGGGTAGCTCATCGAACACGATACCTTCGGCGGAACGGCGCAGCTCGGCAATTAATTCTCGATCTGCCCGACGATTGCTGGAGCCTAGCCGTACGTATACGCCTTGGGTGTCACCTTCGGACTTTAGGTAGTGTGGGCGCAGGCCGCTAGAGAAAACTTCAACCATTAGAAGATTGCTATTCTGATAGGTAATCATCTCGATATTGGGCACCAGGCGCGGAGCAATGGAATCCGCGATCAAACTTCCCAGTCGCTCCTCTTCGTTAAGCGGATCTGCTATGCCAGGTATCTGGCGATTGTCGGCCATACCAATAACCAATCGCCCGCCCGCTGTATTGGCGAAAGCGATAAGTGTTTTCAGCACATTTTTAGGCGACGAAAGGTCGCGTTTGAATTCCAGCGTTTTTCCTTCAGCCAAACGCAACAACACGTCTAGAGGCTCGATCATCTCAGTCCTCGTGCAGATAACGCGGCATAACGTTGCCGATAAACTCGGTGAGCAAGTTGACTGTGGTCATTGGCGATCCTTCCAGTTGATACGGACTTGCATGGGCTCACCTCTGGCGGTCTGATCAGTTCGCTGGCGGCTTGTTGTCAAAATACGAAACCCTATGGTCTTTGAAATGGGCTCGGCCTGATTGTGTTTGCGCCGCAACTCAATAATGCCATCCCGTATGCATGGTGATTTAAGCCGCCATGCTGTCGTTAACGAAATTACGCACTTTTCGACGATAGCCATGATTGCAATACATAGTTCAGGTAGGCGACGCCTTCATCTATGGTCATAGGGTTTGTGGGCGGCCGGGCAAGTTCCTTGCCGTGGCGTGCAGAATCACCCGCCACAGTGACAGAATTGGCTGAATGCTTGAAGCGACTCAAGTCTTGTACTGAACCCCACCCACGCGTTTTGAGTCTGTGCTCACCCCCTGTATCTGCCTCTATCACTTCGTGAATTCGGTACATACTAACCCAGGACTTGTGGTCGGGTGCTGCAAACAGTCTCATTACTTTTGCGACTGCAGCGTCGGCGGCGGCAAGTTGAGCGATTGCGACTGTCCTTGGTGGGGGAATTGGCCTAGTGATGGTGTTCCCATGGTGGTCGATGCTCGTGATTGTGACCTCATCGACTTCATCGTGGACGTGTAATGTCTCGGAGATGTAGATAAAGGCATCCTTTCCGCCGGAAGCGTTTTTCTTATACACGCCGCCTGTGCGGAGTGGTTCGGGTGAGTTTCGCGTAACTTTTAGTACGCCAGAGAGAACATGTAGTTCTTCGTTTGCAAGCTTTAACACCTGGTCGGGCTGGTCGTAACCTTCAAAGGTATCGGACTCGTAGAGGAAGCTGGCATCGCGTTCATCTTTAACGATTCTACGAGGAGTCGATACAAAATATTGAGCAAGATGCTCTAAATCGGATCCCCATCCGTAAATCTGAACCTGCCATGGATTCGCTATCATGTTTGTATGACCTCTACCCTCACTTGTGGGCAGAAACGGCCCGAGACTCGAAAACTATACGTGGAGGACGCTAGAAGTTCAACAAATACTGCGCGGCTTTGATCCGTCGACAACGTAAAAACTGAGCGTGGACACGGCGAAGGGATTCAGCAGTAAGGCTGGCATCACAATAGGGCGCCCGAAAATTCCACAAGACACAGAACCTCATGCGAAAATACCCCGTTCGATCACCGCCACCAGCAAAAACATAGCCAATGAGCCTGATTCTTACTAAAGTTATTTCGCAAGCTTTACTATTGCCGCTGAATTTTCTGATTCTGCTGGTGATCAGTTATTTCCTGCTCAAAGGCAAATACAAAAAATCCGGCCAGATGCTTTTTGCGCTCAGCATCGCCGCACTGTCTGTTTTAAGTATGCCGGTAGTTTCTGATAAGCTGGTTCAATCGCTTGAAATTTATCCCGCCATACAGGGCTCTGAAACCCATGGTGCCCAAGCAATGGTGGTTTTGGGAGGCGGAATCAATCTTGACCAGCCTGAATACCAGGCAAGTTCGTTAAGCCCCGAAGGGCTACAGCGAGTCACTTACGCGGCTTACCTATATCAGAAAACCCATCTTCCGATCTTGGTTACAGGAGGCAGCCCCTTTGGCGGGGAAGCAGAAGCAGACGTCATGCAACGTGAGTTGACGCAGATTTTCAACGTTCCGGTCAAATGGGTCGAATCGAAGTCGGACAATACAATGCAAAACGCGCAGATGTCGTGGGGGTTGGTTCATAAAGAGGGGATCACCCAAATTCTTCTAATTACCCACGCTTGGCATATGCGGCGGGCAAAGACGAGTTTCGAGCGCGCGGGGTTTACCGTGATTCCGGCTCCGACCGTTTTCCAGAACGTACCGCGTAATTCCGTGTTGAAGTTTATTCCGCAAGCGCGCGCGTTAAACAAATCAAACATCGCTCTTCACGAATGGATCGGAATCGCCTGGTATAAATTATCAGGCAGTTAAAAGCTGGCTGAGAGTGTCTGAAATTTTGTGTTCGGGCCTATTATTATCTTCAAGGAGAAGAGCCATGGCACGAGAACAGAAGAAAGAACCGATTGGGATCGTCAATGGACGGGCGCAATGGCTTTGGTTCGCGGGGTAATGGCGGCTTCGATTAAGCGTTCGTCAATGTTGAGCGTATCTTCTCTAATATCGACGAACACGGGTACACCGTTCATCCCCTTAATTTGCGGGTCTCGTCCGCTACGGTCACCAAATATTCCCGATACTGGCATTTGGGCATCTGCTGTACCAAGGCGTCAAATTTGGCCAGGCTTAAAAAGCCGCGCACCAGCGCCGCCTCTTCCGGGCAACCGATTTTTATTCCCTGGCGGCGCTCGATGGCTTCTATATAGGACGATGCTTCTTGCAAAGAGGTGCTTGTGCCGGCATCTAGCCACGCAAAACCGCGGCTTAAGCGATGCACCTGCAACTGCCCCTGTTCCATATAGGCCCGATTGATATCCGTAATTTCTAGCTCGCCGCGAGCGGAAGGGTGGAGAGATTTTGCGATTTCAAGAACGCGATTGTCGTAGATATAAATACCCGGTACGGCAAAATTGCTGCGCGGAGCGGCCGGCTTTTCTTCAATCGATAGCGCCTTGCCATCACGGTCAAACTCCACCACCCCGTAACGCTCCGGGTCTTTGACTCGGTACGCGAAAATGGTGGCGCCACCCTGAAACTCGGCCATGGATCGGGGGAAGTCGTCGCCGCCCGAGAAAATGTTGTCGCCCAGCATTAGCACGACATTGTCGTTGCCGACAAAGTCTTCGGCAATTAAAAACGCTTGGCCGATGCCTTCGGGACGAGCCTGTTCACGATACTGAATAGAGACGCCCCAGTGAGCGCCGTCGCCCAGTAGTTGCTGGAACCGTGGAAGGTCAAGAGGAGTGGAGATTAGACAAATCTCACGCACACCCGCCGCTATCAAGATAGTGAGCGGGTAGTAAATCATGGGCTTGTCGAAAACCGCTTGCAACTGTTTGCTGGAAACCTGTGTAAGCGGATAGAGGCGAGAGCCGCTGCCGCCGGCGAGAATGATAGCTTTCAAGGGTGCTTCCTGTTTTTAAGCCGAAGCTTTATTTTGTACATTTCATAAAACAATGAGTATAAGGAGTCCACGCTTGGTGTCGAATTTCCAGTCGGAGCAGTCGAAGGCCTGGCTTGATATCGGCTCGTAATCTGCGGTATCGGTATATTTTGTTCTAGCTCATTAGGGATTAGAAGCGGGCAATGGGGTTTTGCGATTAGTCCCCAAGCATGATCTATGTATAGTCAGCAAACAGTTGCTTGGTTTAAGCGCCTCAGACGCAAGTTACATTACATTTATAGCTTGGGCGCCATCAAGATGATGAATCAGGTCTAGCGCAAGCACTATATCAAAGACTGGTACTGGGAATCCAGTTTTCAACGTAACCGCTTTCTATTCAGTGCCCTGGTTCGGTATTATATTTCTATTGGTCATAATATTTTAACTTAAAATAAAAAGCAGTAATATTTGGCTAATGTTGTGGTGCATACTACCGATTGAGGCGTTTATTGCTAGTTAAATCCATTCAAGCTAGCATTTTTAATCCGCAACGCGTTACGGCGGACATGCTCCAGCAATTGGCTACTACGGATGCGGGGTTTCCCTGAAAAACGTTAAAGCTAGACATGCGAACATTGGAACGGTGATTCACGTGGGCCGGCGGTTATAGGATTCCATACTGTTTATGGAAGCAGGGATGCAACAAATAGGAGTCGACGCGATGTTGCGCCTACGACGGTGCTGCCATTTTAAATGATTTGGACACTACAATGTGAATGGCCCAGTTTTTTAGAAAAAATAGCCGCGAAAATTACCTGTTGTTATTAATCGAGAAAGTGTTATGGGCGATAAGCCGATTTATGTTACTCAGCCCTATCTTCCACCTCTGGAAGAGTTTATGCCTTACTTGGAGCAAATCTGGGCTAGCAAAATTCTTACTAACAGTGGACCCATGCACCAGCAACTGGAACAGGCTCTGTGCGATTATCTTGGCGTTGAACATATTTCTTTATTTAACAACGGGACCATTGCGCTCCTCACCGCCTTGCAGGCATTGCGTATAACTGGTGAAGTAATTACTACACCCTATTCTTTCGTTGCTACTACTCATTCGTTGTTGTGGAATGGGATAAAACCTGTTTTTGTAGATATTGATTCGAGGACTCTCAACCTTGATCCAGCAAAAATTGAAGCTGCTATTACCCCGCAAACAACCGCCATTATGCCAGTGCACTGCTACGGGCATCCGTGTGAAGTCGAAGCCATCCAGAAAATTGCGGATAACTACAATTTGCGGGTAATTTACGATGCTGCTCATGCGTTTGGAGTACAGGATGACAATGGAAGCATACTGAGACATGGCGATTTAAGTGTATTGAGCTTTCATGCAACGAAAGTGTTTAATACGTTTGAAGGCGGAGCTATCATTTGCCCGGATGAGAAAACGAAAATACGAATAGACCAACTCAAGAATTTTGGCCATGTTGGTGAAACTAATGTAGTTGCCCCAGGTATTAATGGGAAAATGAGCGAATTTAATGCTGCATTGGGGCTTTTGCAACTGAAGCATGTAGATTATGCCATTGACTGTCGCAAAGAAATCGACTCGCGCTATCGTGAACTGTTAGCTGGTATAAAAGGCATACATTGCTTGAATGATGCTGGCGAAAAACGGGCGAACTATGCATATTTTCCTATTCTCGTGGATGAGAACTACTCGATTACTCGAGACGGTTTATATCAAAAACTGAAAGATCATGGAATCCACCCTCGGCGATATTTTTACCCACTAATCTCAGGTTTTTCTATGTATCGTGGCTTACCTTCTGCGCAGCACGGCAATTTAGTGGCTGCCGCCGTCGCCGCATGTCAAGTTCTTTGCCTGCCAATTTATCCAGGCCTTGCTACATCGCTTATAGAAGAGATTGCTTGTTTGATTAAGGCGTAATAGAGATGAGTAGTCAGGTACAAACAAATTACTTTTCCTTGAGGCCCGAATGAAACTGGCCATCATGCAGCCGTATTTCCTACCTTATATTGGGTATTTTCAGCTAATCGCAGCTGTTGACCTATTCATTGTGTACGACAACATTAAATACACAAAGAAAGGTTGGATTAATCGTAATCGAATGTTGCGCGATGGGAAAGATGTGGTATTTTCACTGCCATTAAAGAATGATTCAGATTACTTAGATGTATGCGCACGAGAATTGGCAGCAAGCTTTGATCGTACAAAATTACTTAAGCAACTAGAGGGTGCATATTCTCGTGCACCTCACTTTACCCGCACACGTTCGCTTCTCGAAGAAATTATGTTGTATCAGGATGCCAACCTGTTTCGTTATTTACACCATTCTATTATAAAAGTATGTGAGCATTTGGGAATCAAAACTGAAATAAAAATTTCTTCGGATATCGATATTGACCACAGTTTGAAAGGTCAAGATAAGGTCATAGCTCTGTGTGATGCTATCGGCGCGAGTGGATATATTAATGCAATTGGTGGCATAGAGCTCTATTCGAAGGAAGCTTTTCGAGACAGGGGCATTGATTTGGCATTTCTTCAAACAAACCCGATTAATTACACACAGTTAGATAATACATTTGTCCCCTGGCTTTCAATTATCGATGTGATAATGTTTAATTCTCCGGAAGAGATAGGCCGTATTTTAACTAACTATAAGTTGATTTAAATAATGTTTAAGTGGAAAAAGCTTGGTAGGGTTTTCTCACCGCTAGATGTGGAAGGGCGCAGTTGGCTGAAAGAGTTCGCGCAAGCGCCAGCCGTGTTGATATTCGATGATTTTGTCCGTGTCTATTTCTCGTGTCGCCCTCCAGCCGATAAAAATGGTCAGTACGTGAGTTACTCCGCTTATGTTGATTTGGATCGGTCAAATCTATTCCAAGTGCGTCGCGTGAGCGATCGGCCTATCCTAGACCTTGGAGGGTTGGGCGAGTTTGACGAATTTGGCACCTATCCGGTCTCGGTGATTCGTCATGTGGACGAGGTGCGCGCCTACTATGCGGGTTGGACTCGCTGCGAATCCGTCCCTTTCAACGTGGCAATCGGTATGGCGATAAGTCAGGATGGTGGGATATCTTTTTCAAAAATTGGAAAAGGGCCAGTTCTATCGTACTCACCGGACGAACCGTTTGTACTTAGCGGGCCAAAGGTTCGGTATTTCAATGGTAGTTGGTACTTGTGGTACATAGCAGGACGTAAATGGAAGATTGTCGATGGCCGACCTGAGCCAGTTTATAAGATTCGCATGGCGTCGTCCACGGATGGAATTCATTGGACTAAGCTTAACAAAGACCTAATTGAGAGTCGTGTGGAAGAGGATGAGGCGCAAGCAAGTCCTGATGTTTTTTACGCTAACGGTAAATATCACATGTTTTTTAGTTATCGCTATAGTGGCCATTATCGAAGCAAGAAATATGGGTATCGGATTGGTTATGCTTCAAGTACCAATTTGATTAATTGGGTACGTAACGATTCTAAAGTGGGTATTGATGTGTCCGAAGACGGGTGGGACGCCGAGATGATCAGCTACCCTCACGTGTTTGAATTGGACGGAAAAACTTATATGGCCTATCTTGGCAATGAGGTTGGGCGGTATGGTTTTGGTCTCGCCGAGCTGGACGGGGAACTCGAATAAGGTGTGAAGCTATGAAATGGAAAAAGCTCGGCAAAATATTCGACCCTACTCAGCACAAGCTGCCAAATGACTGCCATTTGTTTGCGCAAGGGCCGCAAGCGCTAGTATTACGTGATTTCGTTCGTATCTATTTCTCGACACGTGCGGTAGACAAAGCCAATGGGAAATATATTAGCCATATTGCTTTTGTTGACATGCGAAAAAATCTACATGATGTACTTCGTGTGTCTGAAAAGACAGTCGTACCGCTTGGTGAGTTAGGTTGCTTCGATGAACATGGCATATTTCCCATGAATGTCATGCAGCATGGTGACGCTGTATACGGCTACACCTGTGGTTGGAATCGTCGAGTTTCGGTATCGGTTGACACCGCGATAGGATTAGTGATCAGCCATGATAACGGTCTTACCTTTCAACGGACCGGTGATGGCCCGGTTATGGCTGCGTCGCCACACGAGCCTTGTTTGGTCGGTGACGGCTTTGTGAAGGTTATTGGTGGTCAGTTCCATATGTGGTATATCTTTGGAACTGGGTGGAAGCGCTTTGCGCAGGATACGCCACCAGACCGGACCTATAAGATAGGGCACGCTGTTTCCGCCGACGGGATCAATTGGATTAAAGAAGAGGCACGGCAAATTATTCCAGATCGGTTGGGAGTAGATGAAAGCCAAGCATTGCCGACAGTAGTCGAGATTGACGGTAGCTATCATTTGTTTTTTTGTTATCGCTACTCATCTGACTTTCGTACTAATAAAAATCGAGGCTATCGTATCGGCCACGCCTGGTCGGACGACCTGGTGAAGTGGACGCGGGATGATGATACTTTCCTTCTTGATGTGACTGCCGGTGGCTGGGATTCGGATATGGTGTGCTATCCACACGTGTTCAAGTGTGATGGCGACGTGTACATGTTATACAACGGTAATGAGTTTGGTCGGTATGGTTTCGGACTTGCAGTATTAGAACGATGACTGCCGCACTCCAATTCATATCCAATTTGGCTACTGCTGATCAGATTGCGGACCATCTGAAACGTTGTGATGCACGCTTTATTCCGTCGTTGAGCATTCGGGTAAACATTGATGATTATGCCAAGAAGATAGTGAGCAAAGCTACTCGATTCGAAGCCTACTCTGGCGGTAGTTTGGTCGGCGTAGTGGCAGTCTATGCTAACCAAGCAGGCGGGGTGGCATATATTACCAACGTTAGCGTGCTACAAGCATGGTCAGGCATCGGAGTTGCTACTAGATTGATGGATCTATGCATCGCGCATGCCAAAGCAGCACATATTCAGCGAATATGTCTAGAGGTCGGGGCAGGAAATGCGTCGGCTTTGAGATTTTACGAGAGAATAGGATTTACAAGAGATCAATTGAAGGACGGCTCCGTCTTCATGCATTTTTGTTTATAAAGTGAAAAACATGGCTAATGAACGAGACTATAACGTAGAAATTAAAGACGCTGAGGATCATAGGTACGCTTATGGCTTTGACTTTGACGTAATGCATCCCTACATGATCAAATCATTCGCGCCATTTTTCAATAAAGGCAGCTTACTTGAATTAGGGAGCTTCAAAGGTGCTTTCACAAATCGGTTTATACCTTATTCCGACGACATTACGTGTGTCGAAGCGTCTGGTGTTGCCATGGCGGAAGCGAAACAAAAACTAGGTAATAAAGTAAATTTCATCAATGCTCTCTTCGAAGATGTTAATTTGCCGAAACGCTATGACAATATCGTATTGACCCATGTGCTGGAACACTTGGATGATCCTATTCGGGTACTGAAACGCATAAATGATGAGTGGTTAGCCGCCAATGGTCGACTGTTTTTAGTATGCCCAAATGCCAATGCCCCTTCTAGGCAGATTGCGGTAAAAATGGGCTTAATCACTCATAACTCGGCGGTCACTTCTGCCGAGAAAGAGCATGGGCACCGTTGTACATATACCCTTGATACCTTAGAAAGGGATGCTGTTGCTTCTGGATTACGGGTTGTTCATCGCTCGGGGATTTTTTTTAAGGCCTTGGCCAATTTTCAATGGGATCGCTTATTGCAGACAGACATCGTCTCCGATGATTATCTGGAAGGGTGCTATAAGCTCGGACAGCAATACCCAGATCTATGTTCAAGTATTTTCTTAATGTGTGAGGCAGGGAGTGGAAAATGACGATAGTTACCCGGCAATGACGTAAATCGGTTTGGGCTTTCTGAGCACTTTTTAGCCTCATTGGTCTGAGCGCAATTGGTGTAATCAGAACCCTTGGTGGAGGCAACTAAGATGTCGGCGAAGGGTGGTGACCAGTTACCGGTTGGGATATTGAGCGTTCGGAATGAGAATAGTAAAAAATACAGATATAGATATTTCAGAATCAAAGGGCAGCGAGCGCTTATTGCTCATTTTTTGTGCCGTCAGCACTACGTTTATTTTGGGTTGGTTGCTGAAATACAGCCGCTATGGGTTTGATTTTACGGATGAAGGTTATTATCTCGTCTGGATTTCCAATCCGTTCATGTATGGCTGGTCTACCACGCAATTCGGATTTTTATATCACCCACTTTACTGGCTACTGAATGGGAATATTGCGGCGCTGAGGCAGGTCAATATACTTATTACCTTTTGCTTGGCCTGGTTCTTAGTCTACGTTCTTTTTAAGAAGCTTGCGCCCAGTGGCTCATCGAAAGCACAGCGCTTAATCTTATCGGCAGGCTTTGCGACAGCCTCGTTAGTTTTCGTTGTCCCGTGGCTGCCTACGCCAAGCTACAACAGTCTTGCTCTACAGGCCTTGTTAGTGGTGGGGACGGGCTTATTATTGGCAGAATCTACCGCAACTCGTTCAAGTGTCGTGGGATGGATAGTGATTGGTGTTGGAGGTTGGCTTGGCTTTATGGCCAAACCCAGTACTGCGGCTGCGCTCGGCGTTTGTGTCGGCTTATATGCGCTGTTAGCTGGGAAATTAAACGCACGCCTGGCTTTTCTTTCATTGGTGTCAGCTTTCCTGCTGCTGGTGTTAAGCGCATTTATTATCGATGGGTCGATTGCTGGATTCATTGCCCGTTTGAAAATGGGGGCTGAACTTGCAGCACTTTCGGGTGCCGGCTACTCATTTGATCAGATAATGAGAGTAGATGACTTTCAATTAACTAGTTCAGAAAGGCCATTTTTGATTTTCATGGCTGTCTTTTCCTTTTTTGCCGCCTATTTCTTGGGTATGGCACGCCAGTCAATCAGGATTGTGGGGTTTGCGCTCTCATCTGTGCTTTTTATTGCAGTGATTGTTTTTGTCCTAGGTGTGAAGCCTACAAGCCTCCACTTTGGCCAATTTTCTGGTCTGACGTTTTGGGCTGTCCCGTTTTCGGCGCTAGCGCTCGCATTGCTATCGTCTCGGCAAAAGCTATTTTCTGATGTCCCGGTGTCACACTGGGTGCTTGCATTGGCGTTTCTTGTGTTTCCCTATGTCTACGTATTCGGCAGCAACGGAAATTATTGGCAATGGGCTAGCCCCGCCGCCATATTTTGGGTGCTTTTGGGCTTGATTGTGATTGCGTCCCTCGTGCCAAATAAAATAACATTTGCGATGCTTGTTCCGCTGGTTGGGGCCACTCAAGTTATTGTTACCTTGTTGCTGCAAGCAGGTTTCAACGCGCCATACCGGCAACCGCAGGCGCTACGATTAAATAGCCATCTTATTGACGTGGGAATGCCGGACTCGTTTCTTATGTTTTCCGAAGGGTATGCCAACTATATTAATGATGCGATCGAATCGGCGAAGCTAGGCGGCTTCGTCTCGGGAACTCCAGTTATTGATTTCACCGGCCAGTCGCCGGGGCTTTTATATGCTTTACGTGCGATAAACGTTGGATACCCTTGGATAGCGGGTGGATACCCTGGTAGTGCTAACGTTGCGAAGAGAGTGTTGCGTCATCTTCCTTGCGCAAAAGTTGTGGATGCGTGGTTGTTATTGGAGCCCAATGGGCCGCGCGCTATTTCTACAGATTTGCTTGACGATTTTGGGGTTTCTGTGCCGACGCACTATAAAGTCGTGGCGACATGGAAGACAGCAAAGGGTGCGGGAGGTTACCCGGAGCAACGTATTCAACAACTAGCCAAGCCAATTGGGCCAAGAGAGGTCGCTTTGCAGGCTTGTGACGCCGTACGAGGACACGGACGATGAACTGGCCTAACAACAGGATGAGTTACATCCGCACTGTTCCGTTGGCTATTGTGTGTGCGCTTCTATGCGCGACAATTTCTGTTGTCCTATGGGAAGCGAATCGTGGGCTTGCAATATTGGGCGATGAGGGCACTTATTTTTTAGCTGCGCGTTACCCAAGCGAAATCCAACAGAATGTATCGGCTGTTTTTTCATTCACAGGTGCTATGTTTCGTCTTGTGGATTATGACCCAGCTCTTTTTAGAGCATTGGGAGTGGTGTTGGTCCTCTTTTCTTCTTTTGTTTTCTATATTGGCTTCCTGAAGATAGTGACTGCGCTGTACCCTACAGCAATAAATATTAAATTTCTAAAATTTTATTCACTATTCTTTATAGCCACGGGCGGCATTTTACATTATCAATGGTCCTATCTTACGCCTAGCTATTACACTTTAACGGCCATTACCCTGAATCTGTTCTGCGGATTAGTTCTTTTGGGCTTGGTGTATTTGGAAGAAAAAAAGCTGACACTCGCGTATTTAGTGAGTGTTGCGGCTGGGTTCGTTTTCGGGTATACCCTTTTTTTTAAATTTACGACTGCCATGCCTTTGTTTTTTATGGCGATGATCCTAAGCTTGCTATGGAATAGGGTTGATTTCCCGCTACGAAGGCGATTCCTAATTGCTATGTTGCTCGGGTTTTTATTTTGGCTTGCTTTCTATTTTATTTTTGAACAAGCGCCCGTGCAGACATTTGAAATGTTTAAAGAGGGATGGCGTCTTTATCAAACACTTACTCTGCTTTATGATCCCGTAAAAAGGCTGTTAGCATACCTTGTGGATCTTTGGGTCTTACTTTATACCGCCATATTTTATTATTGGCCGTGTTATTTAATTCTTGTTTCAGGAGTATTGATTAAATACCGCTATAGAGAATTTAAAGACCCCGCTAAGCTATATACGTTTTCGTTTTCGTTTTCGTTATTGTTGACTTGGCTCGTTGTAATTGTCGCTTTGGTTGTGTCTTGGCATGACGGTGTGTTCGTTGATGTGTCTGATCGGCTGAAATCATTCCCGATCAATGGCCGAACCTTGTCTTATTTGGGATTTGAGCTTGGGTGGCTCTTGTTGCTAGGTGCCGTATATGTCTTTAATTCACCTCAAAGGAAATCCAAGGGCAACAATTTCACACATACTGGCCTACTGTGCTTGTTCTTGTTTTTAGCACCTATTGCGGGTTCGCTGGGAACCTCGAACCCTCTTTATAATGTCATCTCGTTTTATGCGGTTCCATGGTTTGGTGTCATCTATCTTTTGCTCATTTTACTGACCCTACATTATGGCAAAAGCTCAGCCTTGCTTGTCTTTGTGGTTGTGACAATGTGCGCATATATTTCCAGCCAAGTGATTCAAGGTAGTGTTTATCAGCCCGCGCAAATAAAACCTAGAACCTTATTCGAGCAGTCGATTGCTACATCCGTTGGTGATCCACCCTTCACGCTGATGCTTGATCGTGAAACGCATAATGTCATCCAGCAGCTTTCACTGGCTGCCAGGGCTAATGGATTTGTACCGGGCGGCGATATCATCGGCTTTGATCGGGTAGCGGGCCTTGTTTATGCCATGGGTGGCCGGTCTCCCGGGCATCCGGTCTTTCCATGTTGTTTTAGCGCAAGCTACAATAAGTACAGCGAAATAGCACTGAAGTTTTCGGATCTAGCTAGGCTGAAAAAAGCATTCATTTTGCTGGATGTGAAGCCCGGAGATCCGATTCCGGCCATATTGGCCAGCGCGGGTATTCACTTTCCTGACGATTATCGGCTAGTGGGAAGGGTGCAAGGCGTCGGGCATGTATTCTTGCTATATCGGCCAGTTAAAATGTAATTCGCGGGCCACTTTAGCGTCCCCAAAAATTAACGATGTTTTTTGCTTGACAGGATGACCAGATGAAAATTTCCTTTGTGATCCCTGTATATCACAACGAAGGTGCTATTTCCAAAACTCATGAAAAGATAAAATCAATATTTTCAACAGAGTTGGATCAGCACGAGTACGAAATTATTTTCGTGGATGATGGCTCGACAGATGGCTCGTTGCGTGAAATATTAGACGTTAGGGACACTGACGTGCACGTAAAGGCGGTAACGTTCACTAGAAATTTCGGTCAAATGGCCGCCATGCTAGCGGGCTTCAAAGAAGCCTCGGGAGATGCCATCATCAATATTTCTGCAGACTTGCAGGACCCAGTTGAGCTGATCCCGGAGATGGTGCAAAAATGGCAAGCTGGTTCGGAAATCGTCATTTGCCACCGGTCGGGGAGGGAGGACTCCCTCTTTTCGAAGCTTTACTCTTGGCTAGCTTATGGTGTGTTGCGCTTGGCGCTTCCTCAAATTCCGCCCGGGGGGTTCGATTTTGTACTGATGGATCGAAAAGTAATGGACGCGTTTAATTCCATTGATGTGCGGCATAGGTTTTTTCAGGGAGATTTGCTCTGGACTGGCTATCGAACCAGCTTTATTCCTTATGTCAGGCTGAAGCGAGAAATTGGAAAATCTCAGTATAACTTTTCCAAAAAGTTAAAAAATTTTTTGGATGCGGTTTTGGATGCGTCCAACTTGCCGATACGGCTCATTTCATTACTTGGGGTAGTAACGTCCTTTCTTGGCGTACTTTATAGTGCAAGCATCGTTTTCAGCTGGATGCGCGGTGAAACGCCATTCGCGGGGTGGGCTCCAATTATGATTGCGATTTTATTGGTGGGCGGCCTTATTATGGTGATGCTTGGGGTCATAGGTGAATATGTTTGGCGTATAAATGAAGAGGTACGGAAGCGTCCGAACTATGTTATCAGGGACAAGTTCTAATTGCTTATATGCTCATTGGGAAATTTTTTGAAAAATATTAGAATTGAATTCTCAAAGTTCACGATAGTAGGCGGTGTGAATTTTGTTTTTACGTTTGTTCTTTTTTATTTTTGCCTTCGAATTATTAAAATAAATTATCTTGTGGCGATAGTGCTTGTTTCGTTAGCCGGAATGGTTCTAACCTATTATCTTAATCATGTCTGGGTTTTTAAGCCCGAGCAAGAAGTTAGGTTTAAGGCACGATTTTTTAAATATGTCGTAGCTGGGTTTTCGTCAATTGGCCTGAATGTTGTTTTGTTGCATTATGTTGTAGTGGAAGTGGGGTTTGATCCATTTTTTGGCCAATTAGCGCTTATACCATTGATAGTTATATTTAATTTTTCGACCGCAAAATTCTGGTCTTTACGTAGCGGTTCGAGCTAAGAGCGTGATTTTGGTAGGACACCATCACAAGGGCATTATGATAAAGTTTGTTAAACTACGGCATTCAGGTCAAATCATTTTCTAATCTCAGCTGTTAACTTTCAATGAAAAATTTCGCTCTTATCGGCGCTGCTGGTTATATTGCTCCGCGCCACATGCAAGCCATCAAGGCTACTGGTAACGACCTGGTCGCGGCCATGGATCCCAACGATTCTGTGGGCATTATAGACAGTCACTTTCCCGATGCCGACTTCTTCACCGAGTTTGAACGCTTTGACCGCCACATCGACAAGTTGCGCCGCGCCAAGCATAGCAAGCGTATCGATTACATTTCCATTTGCTCACCCAATTATCTTCACGATTCGCACATGCGTTTTGGGTTGCGTTCGGGTGCTGATGTCATCTGCGAAAAGCCTCTGGTACTCAACCCGTGGAATATTGACGGTTTGCAGGAAATCGAACGCGATACGGGCAAAAAGGTCAACACCATTTTGCAGTTGCGTGTTCATCCGTCAATAGTGGCCTTGCGCGAAAAGGTTCGGAACTCGCCGCGCACGACGAAGCACGAGGTTGACCTAAGCTACATTACCTCGCGAGGCCACTGGTACTTGCAGTCCTGGAAGGGCGATTTAAAGAAGTCGGGCGGGATTGCTACCAATATTGGCGTGCATTTCTTTGACATGCTGCACTTTATCTTCGGCGAGCTGCAAGACAATGTAGTGCATTATTCGTCCGATACCAAAGCTGCCGGTTATCTCGAATACGAAAATGCGCGTGCGCGCTGGTTCCTGTCCGTTGACGTAGCTGATGTGCCCGACGCCCAACGTGCGGCTGGGCAGCGTACCTATCGGTCGATTACCGTAGATAACGAGGAAATCGAGTTCTCAGGCGGATTCACTGATTTACACACTCGTACCTATGAAGAGATTCTTGCGGGCCGCGGATATGGTCTAGAGGCTAACCGCACAGCCATTACGGCAGTCGCTACCATCCGCAATGCACAGCCGATAGGGTTGAAGGGTGATTATCATCCGTTCTTAAAGCGTGTCAGCAAATAACAGACGGAGTATTGGCTTGAGCTATTACCAGCACCCAAGCGCTATTGTCGATGATGGCGCTCAGATCGGGGAAGGTTCTCGTGTGTGGCATTTCGTTCATATATGTGGTGGTGCACGCATTGGTAAAGGCGTGTCTATGGGGCAGAACGTATTTATCGGCAATAAGGTTGTAATTGGCGATCATTGCAAAATCCAGAATAATGTGTCGGTTTACGACAATGTTACCCTGGGAGAGGGCGTATTCTGTGGCCCTAGTATGGTATTTACAAACGTTTATAACCCGCGTTCTTTGGTTGAGCGCAAAAACGAGTATCGCGATACCTTGGTGAAAAAGGGGGCGACCTTGGGGGCCAACTGCACTATTGTTTGTGGCGTGACTGTTGGCGAGTTCGCCTTTGTGGGTGCAGGGGCAGTGGTGAATGAGGATGTGCCCAACTACGCGCTAATGGTTGGCGTGCCAGCTAGGCAAATCGGCTGGATGAGCGAGTTTGGAGAGCGGTTGGATCTACCATTAGCAGGCTCGGGTAATGGGGTGTGTCCGGCTACTGGTACGCTATATGAGCTTGTAGACGGATTATGTCGCCGCGCCAGCAATTAAAGCTATTGCGCGGAAACAGCTTTGTTCGATCTGTTGGGGTGCTGGCCGGCGGCACTGCATTTGCTCAGGCAATTATGGTTCTCATTTTGCCAATTGTTACCCGTTTGTACACTCCAAGCGACTTTAGCATCTTGGCTGTATACGTGTCGTTGGCAGGAATTATTTCTGTTGCGGCGTGCTTGCGCTTGGACATAGCAATTCCAATGCCGAAATGTGAAGTCGATGCGATCAATTTGTTAGCTCTGTCTTTGTTGCTTGCTGGATTGATATCGGTGATTGTTGCTATACCTGTCGTTATTGCACCGAAGCAGATCGCGAATCTATTGGGGCAACCAAAAATTAGACCATACTTGTGGCTGTTGCCGATTGGGATATTTCTGGCGGGTAGCTATAGTGCATTGCAGTTCTGGGCTACACGGCAGAAGAACTTCACGATTATCGCGAGAACGCGTATGTCTCAAGCACTTGCCGCCGCCTCAGCCCAGATAGGCATGGGTTTGGCTGGCTTCTCACCACTAGGATTAATCGTTGGCCAAGTGCTTAACAATGGCATGGGTGTAGCCGGCCTTGGTCGAAAAATAGTATCCAATGATAAGGAGCTTCTGAAGGCGATTAGTCTTTCTGAAATGCGCCGCATGTTTAGTCGGTACGACAGATTTCCTAAATATTCAGCCATGGAAGCGTTAGCTAATAGCGCCGGGGTTCAGTTGCCGATGATCTTAATTGCCTCTGTTGCCATAGGTCCCGAGGCGGGATTTTTGGCATTGGCTATGCAGGTTATGCAGGCTCCTATGGCCCTTATTGGCAACGCTATCTCACAGGTCTATTTGTCAAAAGCTCCCGATGAGCGGCGGATGGGTTCATTAGGAAGTTTTACCACTACTATTCTCGGCGGGCTGTTAAAAACAGGAGTCGGCCCCTTGATTTTTGCGGGTATCGTTGCGCCCGACGTATTCGCTGTGGTATTTGGAGCTGAGTGGCATCGGGCTGGCGTATTGGTGGCGTGGATGACGCCTTGGTTTATTGTACAGTTTCTAGCGTCACCAATATCTATGGCATTGCACGTTGCTGATAGACAAGCAACTGCTCTCGTTTTGCAAATATTTGGTTTTTTTGTGCGGCTGATATCTGTGCTTTTAGCTGTTTATTTTTTTAAGGCATTTATTGCTGAAACGTATGCGGTGTCGGGTGTTATTTTTTACTCAGTATACCTTGCAATAGTGCTTCGCTCAGTTTCGGTTCGATGGACGGATCTGGCCCTTCAGCTGAGACGCAGTGGAATATATATTATTGGTTGGTGCATATTGGGCCTTTTATGTCAGTTGGCCATAAATGTTGTTATCCGGATAAGTTAGGGATAACACTGGTAATGGTATGCTGGTATGGATATGAAATTGAGCATTTCGAGTTTACCCACGCTTTGTGAGTGATTTTGGATGTCTTTGTTTTATTTTAATGAAAAATCTTTATAGTTAAAACTATGCAATTTATCGATTTGAAAAAGCAATATCAATTATTGCGTGAACCGATTAACGCTCGCATCCAAAAAGTCTTGGACCATGGTCAATACATTATGGGACCTGAAGTCCAAGAGTTAGAAGCGGTATTATCCGGCTACACTGGCGCCAAGCACTGTATTACAGTCGCATCTGGTACCGAGGCTCTCCTAATGTCTCTGATGGCCTTAGGCGTCGGTGCCGGTGATGAGGTAATTACGACGTCGTTTACCTTCGTTGCGACTGCTGAGGTCATAGTGCTTTTGGGCGCTATTCCTGTGTTCGTTGATGTGGAACCGGACACATGCAACATAGATGTTTCACAGCTAGAAGAAAAAATTACCCCGCGTACGAAAGCGATCATGCCGGTGTCCCTTTACGGGCAGTGCGGTGATATGGATGAAGTAAATGCCATTGCGTCTAAGTACAGGATTCCCGTAGTCGAAGATGCTGCTCAAAGCTTTGGCGCCACATATAAGGGACGGCTAAGCTGCAATTTATCGACTTTAGGGTGCACCAGCTTTTTCCCAAGTAAACCGTTGGGCTGTTATGGGGACGGGGGTGCCGTATTTACGAACGACGATGGTCTTGCACAGTCTCTGCGGGAAATTCGAGTCCATGGCCAGTCTTCACGATACTATCATACGCGGGTGGGTGTGGGTGGGCGGATGGATACCCTGCAATGCGCTGTCGTCTTGGGGAAATTTGAGCGTTTCCATTGGGAGATTGAGCAGCGAATAAAAATTGGTGCCCGCTATAAAAATATGCTGACAAAACTGTCGGGCCGTCTTGAAACAGTTGCTGTGCGACCAGATCGGACAAGTGTATGGGCGCAATTTACGGTAATGGTTCCCGATCGTGATGCGGTCATTAGGAAATTGAAAGACGCCGGTATCCCAACGGCAATCCATTATCCACGCCCCATTCATTCACAGCCTGCGTATGCGCATTTGCACGAAGCCGGGGTTGCCCCTGTGTCGAGTGATTTAGCTGCACGGGTATTCAGTCTGCCGATGCATCCGTATTTGGATGGCGAAATGCAGGATAGCATCGTCCATGCGTTGGGACAGGCGGTCGCATAAGTATGTTTGCTGAAAATGACTTGTCATTGCATTGAAACGTTGAAGTTTAACTGCGAGTTTGTAGATGTGGCATGGGTTGCGGGAGCTATGTAATTATTATAGGCGGGTTGTATCTTAATATCTTACTAAACTATTTATCGAACTAATACGAGCAGCTTCCTTCCGCTTATTTGAAAGTTTGGGAATTAATCTTGGCTAGAAAGAAAATATTAACTGTAGTGGGTGCAAGGCCTCAGTTTGTAAAGGCTGCTGTGGTAAGTCGTGCTCTAGCAGAATGGGGTGAAAATCAAGAGGTGCTTCTCCATACAGGGCAACACTTTGATGACAACATGTCGGCGATTTTTTTTGATGAGCTTGGAATCCCTCCCCCTACCTATAATCTTGGTATAGGAGGCGGTAGTCATGCGGCTAATACAGGGCGCGCAATGGAGGCTATCGAGCGGGTAATTAACGTTGAGTTGCCCGATTTCGTCCTTGTGTACGGAGATACGGATTCGACTCTTGCCGGAGCTCTGGCAGCAGCAAAACTCTCTGTGCCGATAGCGCATGTCGAGGCTGGCTTGAGGTCTTTTAATCGCCGGATGCCAGAGGAGATAAATAGAGTTCTCACCGATCATCTCTCGGCTGTATTGTTTGCGCCATCAGAGGCGGCGGTTATGAATCTTAGTAACGAAGGAATTCGAGGGGAGCGGGTGAGGTTGGTGGGGGACGTAATGTTCGACGCAGTCAAGTTGTTTGGAAAAATAGCTGAACAGCGGTCGAGTATTTTGGATCGGTTAGAGTTGCAAAAAGGCGGCTATATACTCGTTACACTGCATCGACAAGAAAACGTCGATGACCCAAAGCGCTTAGCCTCTATTATTCAAGGACTCTCACGTAGCCAGAGGCCTGTGGTGTTTCCACTGCATCCCAGGACTCGAAAACGTATTACCGAGTTTGGGATTGAATTGGATTCCCCTATACGGGTAATTGATCCAATAGGATATTTGGATATGATGTTACTAGAACGGAATGCCAGGGTAATTGCTACAGACAGTGGGGGTGTGCAAAAGGAGGCCTATTTTCATGGTGTCCCTTGCTTGACGTTACGTGACGAGACTGAGTGGGTTGAGCTTGTTGATATTGGCGTTAATCGGGTAGTGGGAGCCGATTCCAATGCTATAGGAAAGGCGCTGTGTGAGCATGAATTCGATTTTGCTCCTACCAATATTTACGGATCTGGGGTGTCGGCAGAGGAAATAGTTGGTTATATGATGCGTGCGATGAATAATGATTGAAACGAAACCGGCTAACAACATAGTGTTCCTTGTGCATTACTTCCCGCCCATCAATAGTTCGGGAGCAAAACGGGTGGAGGCAATGGCCAAGTATTTTGTGCAAGCAGGCCGAACCGTTACGGTTGTGACAACACGGAAGTCGGCAGCGGACGGTGCCTTTACAGAATTATTTCCCACAGGTGTGAATGTCTTGGAACTCGATTGGCTTGGACGTGTTGGCAAGTCAGTTGCGGGAAACAATGCCTACGAGCCGATGTATACAGGCAAGCCCAGTATAAAAAGGAGGATCAAAGGATTAGTAATGCGGTGGTTTGGGCAATTACCGGATCCCCGCCTCCCATTTGCCTTCGGCTTTCTTAGCCCATTTCTTGATCCTGCTGCCCGCCGTGCCCTTCGGTCTGCAAGCATCATAGTCGGCTCCTGTCCGCCATGGCCGATGCTGTTAGCAGCCCTGTTTGCCCATTGGCGTTTTCGTAAGCCAATTGTTTTGGATTATCGTGACCATTTTGGCGATTGTCATGAAATGCCGGGTTCAAAACGCGCGAAGTTCGTGGAACGATATGTGGATAAAGCATTGGCTATTAGGGCAGATGCCTTGGTTACTATTTCCGAGCCGATGGCCAAGTACTATTCACAATACAATCAGAATGTTACTGTGATTATGAACGGCTACGACTCAGATGCCTTGGCCGAAGCGAAACGCAGTTGTGGCTGGAGGCCACGGGAGGAAGGCCATTCTTTGGTCGTTCGATATTTTGGAATTATTTCTCCAGGCCGAGTGCCGAGAAATTTTCTATTGGCACTTTTTAAAACTCAGCAAGGAGGAAGATGTGACGTGGGTGCGGTGCGATTCGAGTTTTACGGAAACTGTGCCGTGCTTGAGAACGCTTTAAGAGAGAACTACCCATCCTTGCTCCCCATGTTTGTTTTTCACCCTGCGGTACCTTATAAGCAAGCGCTACAATTAATGGTCAGTTCCGATTATCTTATTTTTTCCGAGACCTCATCTAAAGATTCTCTGAGTGCCCAAGGTATCTTGACCACAAAATTATTTGAGTATATTGGATCCGGACGTCCCATAATCGCCGATATTGATCCGACTACCTTGGCAGGCTCGACAATTTTAGCTGCCGGTAATCATCATTTCGTTTCAGATCGAACTGAAGATTTTGAACATCTTCTCCTAGGCGAAGAGTTTTGGAAGCCAGCCTCTCCCATAGTTAGCTCTTTTGGGATGACACTATCACGTGCATTACAAGCGCAGCAATATCTGCATGTATTGGATTCCCACTGTAAAGGAAGCTAGTCTAATTCACCCGTAATCGTTCTCGCTGTGGTAAAAAATTTCCAACATATGGATAGGCTTGCCATTATTACACCTTAAAGTATACATTGTGGTTTTTATGAGTATGGTGGAAAAATTGTTACGCCACAAATTGCTGGGATTTTGGTCCCTGCCAGTTTTCATTATCTTTTTTATCATACCTCAAGCGTTCTTCGCTGCGCTTGGCTATGGTGATTATTTGTCTTTATTAATTCTCATCATTGCGCTTGTATCAATAGGTGGGTATTTATTTGGGGGGGGCATAGCACTCAGTATATTTCGAAAACGTATTTTGCATATTGATGGATGGCGGTCGATTATTTTTCATTTTCTTTTATTTCTATATTTATTTTCATATCTTTGTTTGTATATGAAATATGGTGGCGTGCCGTTTATTGATATGCTCGTTCGGGGAGGGAATTCCGACTTGATGCGAGCGGATTTCTATAAAAATCAGGAAGGGGTCTGGAAAGTTTTAACTTATTTCATATCAATTCTCAGTAAAGGTTTTCTCCCATTTGCAATAATAATTCTTTTTTGCATAAAGCGTCGAGTAAGTTTCTACCTCTACTTATTTGCATTTACGTTTATTTCGATTTCGGCGCTAGAGAAAGCTCCCGTGGTGTTCACTTATATCCCACTGCTATTGTTTACTTTTTTCAACGGGTACAAGAAATCGTTCATTATGTTTTCTTTTATAGCGGTCTTGGGATTTTCGTCAGTCTCGTTCGTAGCGCTTGGAAGCGATTTGGCGTTAAATGGAAATATTCAGGAAGGCCCAACCTATCTCGTTAGTTCAACGCACTCCGAGTCGCCTAAGCATGCACTATATACCCCTGCCCTTCCTGCAACAAAAATCAATGTTTCTTTGGCGGACGAGAAGAGCTATCAATTTTTATTCTATAATTTAGATAGTGGTAACAAAGTTGAGTACCTTATTAATAGGCTGATCTGGATCCCTTATGTTACGGTCTATGATACGGTATTGTATTGGCAGGAGAATTACAAGGGGTATGTATTTTTCTCCGTTAACCGCTATCTATCTATGTTGTTTGGCGATCGTTTTGCGGATCTTGAGAGACAGGTTTTTAGATTCCAGTTTGGCTCAGGAGAGGATACAACGGGCAATGCAAATGCGTCTTATATGGCTGAAGCGTACGTTGGATTTGGATTTCCGGGGATTATTATTTTTTCGTTTTTAATAGGAATGATTTTTGGTGGCACAGTAAGGACAGGAGTGTTGCCATTTATATATTCATTGCCAGTTATCGCTTTGGGGCTAATTAGCGCTTCGTTACTATCGACTCTCTTCAGTGGTGGGCTAATATTTTTTGTGATTTTTGTTTTCATTTTTAGCACACGCTTAAACCCGAATTCTGCGAATTATGCACCCAGAAATGAAATGCGATCCGAAATATAGCATTTTCTACACACAAATCAACTCCCAGACGGAAAAACCTAGTAATGAGCAACGATAACTATCGAATTTGTACCCATTGCATAATGGATACCAGTGATCCGAATATTGGTTTTGACGATCGAGGGAGGTGTGATTATTGTGTCAATTTCGAGCAGAATATTTTACCCGCTTGGCATACGGATCAGAGAGGTGAGAGTGAGTTGCTAGGGATAGCGGAAAAAATAAAAGCACAAGGCAAAGGAAAAGACTTCGACTGTATTATTGGGTTAAGTGGTGGTTTGGATAGCTCATATTTGACGTATGTTGCAACAAAAAAAATGGGGCTGAGACCTCTTCTTTTCCATGTTGATGCGGGTTGGAATACTGATCAGGCCGTTGGTAATATCGAGAAGCTTGTCGATGGCTTGGGGTTGGATTTATATACTGAGGTTATCAACTGGGAAGAGATGAAAGATTTGCAGGTCGCTTTTCTCAGATCACAAATTGCTGATCAAGATCTGCCACAAGATATTGCGTTCTTCTCCATGCTGTATAAGTTCGCGAAGGCGCATAAAATAAAATATGTTTTGACTGGCGGTAATTTTTCGACTGAATGTTGTAGGGAGCCAGAGGAATGGGGTGGCTATCTGGGTATTGATAAAACCTTAATCCACGATATACACAAGAAATTTGGTAAACGTCCTCTTAAAACATTTCCAATCGTCGACATACTGACTTATAAGCTTTACTACAAATATATTTTGGGTATGGAGGTCGTCAGGCCCCTGAATCTTGTTCCCTATATAAAAGAGGAAGCCGAAAAGGAGTTAGGGGAGCTTTTTGGTTGGCAGAAATTCCAGCATAAGCATCATGAGTCTCGATTCACTCGTTTTTACGAGGATTATTGGCTCCCTCGCAAATTTGGGTATGAGAAGCGGCGTGCTCACTTTTCCAGTCTTATCATGACAGGGCAAATGTCACGAGAGGACGCGTTGGTTCGTATCTCTAAGCCGGAATTGGATGAGCATTTTCTATCGCAAGAGTTTCGGTATGTGGCTAATAAGCTTGATTTATCTGAGATAGAGCTTCAGGAAATTTTCGAGGGTGAGAATAAAACATATAGAAATTATAAGAATAAGAAGTTTTTGATTGGGTTGGGTGCTTCGGTTATGCGATGGATAGGTTTGGAGAAGAGGTTCTTCAGGTGATAACAATCATTGATTATGGCTTAGGTAATATTTCTGCTTTCGTTAACACATACAAACGGTTGAATGTGGCTGTATCCGTTGCCAAAACTTCGGGCGACCTTATGGGTGCTACTAAGCTTATTCTGCCTGGCGTTGGTGCTTTCGACTACGCAATGTTACTTCTTAAACAATCCGGTATGCATGACGCCGTTAATGAGTTGGTAACTAGGCGGAAGGTGCCTGTCCTTGGGGTTTGTGTTGGCATGCAAATGCTTGCTTCTTCGAGTGAAGAGGGTTACTTACCCGGCTTGGGATGGATACCAGGCAGAGTGAGGAGGTTTGATGTGTCGTTGTTGCCTTATAGCACTCACTTGCCCCATATGGGTTGGAATGATGTTAAGCCGCTGGGTAGTACATCATTGTTTGCCCATCTAGAAAAGGACGCGCGTTTTTATTTTTTGCACTCGTATTATTTTGAGTGCGAACAGCGTCAAAATGTCTTGGCGCAAACCATATACGGCGACAGTTTTACCTGTGCAGTGAATCATGAAAACGTGTACGGTGTACAGTTTCACCCTGAAAAGAGCCACCATTTTGGCGCTCAGTTGCTAAAAAATTTTTCGGACTTATAAGCGTGCTGCGACCGAGAGTTATTCCATGTTTACTAGTTAGTGACAAAGGCCTAGTAAAAACCGTTAAGTTTGCGAATCCGAAGTATGTTGGGGATCCCATCAACGCGGTACGAATTTTCAACGAAAAAGAGGTCGACGAGCTTATTGTCCTTGATATTGACGCTACGGTTAACGGTGTAGGGCCGGATCTTAAAATGATAGAAAGGCTTGCTGCCGAGTGCCGGATGCCGCTTTGTTATGGCGGTGGGGTTAAAACGGTGGAGCAGGCAAGAGTCATTGTGGGTTTGGGGGTTGAGAAAGTAGCGATTAGTTCAGCAGCGCTTGATAACCCACAGTTAGTGGCTGAAATAGCCAAGGAGTTAGGTAGTCAAAGTGTGGTTGTGGTTTTAGACGTCAAGAAGAAAATGTTTGGGGCCAAGTACGAGATTTGGACGCACAATGGGAAGGTAAATACCCACAAAGGTCCCGCCGAGTTTGCAAAAAAACTGGAGGCACTTGGCGTTGGCGAAATTGTGCTTAACTCGATAGATAACGATGGGGTCATGAAAGGTTATGACATGGGCCTAGTGCAAGGGGTCAGAAGCGTGACTACCGTACCCATGTCGATTGTGGGTGGGGCGGGTTCCTTGGCCGATATCGGTGCGCTGATAAAGAAATTTGGCATCATAGGGGCTGTGGCAGGAAGTTTTTTTGTATTTAAGGGGGTTTATAAAGCTGTCCTTATAAGTTATCCAAGCCCAGTGGAAAAAGAAAAGCTTATTCTTTCTTCATGCCCTCACATTTCCAGTAACTGATGTTATTTAGAATAGGTAAACCATGTTGGAAACTAGTGCGAAATTGTTAATTACGGGAGGGACAGGCTCGTTCGGTAATGCCGTTCTTAAGCGATTTCTTAATACGAACTTGGCTGAAATTCGCATTTTTAGTCGTGATGAAAAGAAACAAGACGATATGCGTAGGCACTACTCTAGTTCGAAGATCAAGTTTTATATTGGCGATGTGCGTGATTACCACAGCGTTCTCAACGCGACTCGTGGGGTCGATTACGTCTTTCATGCCGCTGCGCTAAAGCAAGTACCTTCCTGTGAATTCCATCCTATGGAAGCGGTAAAGACGAATATCCTTGGCGCAGAAAACGTGTTGGAAGCTGCTGTTCAAAACAGTGTAAAGCGTGTGATTTGTCTTAGTACGGACAAAGCAGTCTATCCGATTAACGCCATGGGCATTTCCAAAGCCATGATGGAAAAGGTTATGGTTGCTAAATCGCGTAGCGCCGACGACAGTAAAACGATTATCTGCGGTACTCGTTACGGTAACGTTATGGCCTCGCGAGGCTCGGTCATACCTTTGTTTGTCGAGCAGGTTCGTGCCGGTATTCCGCTGACAATTACCGACCCGCACATGACACGCTTCATGATGACGTTGGCGGATGCCGTTGATCTGGTTTTGTACGCGTTTGAACATGGTAATAATGGGGACCTGTTCGTACAGAAGGCGCCGGCTGCTACAGTTGAGACTTTGGCTAAAGCATTGACGCGCTTAATGGGTAAATCCGATCATCCAATTAATATTATTGGCACTCGCCACGGAGAGAAGTTATACGAGGCCTTACTGAGCCGTGAAGAAATGGCTTCAGCTGAAGACATGGGTGCCTACTTCCGTGTGCCCCCTGATTTGCGCGATCTGAATTACGGTAAATACGTTGAATATGGCGAGGAGAAAATTTCGCGTAGCGAAGATTACAATTCGCACAACACTCAGCGTCTGGACGTCGCAAGCATGGAACAATTATTACTTAAACTTGATTTCATGCGTGCTATTCAGCGTGGCGAGCGCGTAGCGCCTGAGGAGTGATCCTATGAAGGTGCTTATTACGGGGGCGGATGGTTTTGTTGGGAAAAATCTGGTCGCGCATTTGTCTGAGCGTGATGATATCGATGTATTCAAGTTTACGCGTGCAAACAGCATAAATCAGCTTAATGATTGGCTGCCTCAGGTCGATTTTATTTTTCATTTGGCGGGGGTAAACCGTCCATTGGATCCAGTAGAATTCGAAACGGGTAACGTGGACTTTACTCGTACACTTTGCGAGGCGATTGCTGCTACAGGCAACCCAATCCCTGTTTTATATACATCTTCCAGCCAGGCGGAATTGGACAACCCCTATGGTGTAAGCAAATATGGCGCTGAACGAGCCTTGCTTCGACTTGCCTCGATTAGCGGCTCAAAGGTGCATTTACTACGTTTACCCAATGTGTTCGGAAAATGGGCACGCCCCAATTATAATTCGGTGGTTGCTACCTTTTGTCATAATGTAGCGCGTGGCCTTCCTATCCAGATTAATGACCCGTCCGCCAAAGTTACACTAGTTTATATCGACGATGTGATTGCACATTTCGTTGAAGCAATGGACGGTAAGGTTGCTGGAGATAGTGCGATCGCGGTCCAGCCTCAGTACACCATAACGGTGGGTCAGCTGGCTGATCAATTGGCCGTTTTTCGTGATAGCCGGACCACATTGGTTACTGATACGGTCGGAATTGGTCTGACGCGGGCGCTTTATGCCACCTATATAAGTTATCTACCGCCCGAGCGCTTTTCGTATCAGGTACCCAAGTACAGCGACCCGCGAGGCGTATTTGTAGAAATGTTAAAGACCCGGGATTCTGGGCAATTTTCTTTTTTTACTGCACATCCAGGTATTACGCGCGGCGGCCACTATCATCATTCAAAGACAGAAAAATTCCTGGTTATAAGGGGTAAAGCGCGCTTTGGATTTCGTCATATCGTAACGGGTGAATCTTTTGAGCTTTGTACATCTGGCGAAACTCCGGAAATTGTGGAAACAGTGCCAGGCTGGACTCACGACATTACGAATATAGGTGAAGGTGAAATGATTGTGATGTTGTGGGCCAACGAAATTTTTGATCGTGCCCGTCCTGATACTTATGCGTGCCCGGTGTGAAATGAAGAAAATGAAAGTAGCTACTGTGGTGGGAACCCGACCGGAGATCATTCGGCTGTCGAGGGTAATCGCCAAACTGGATCAGTATTGTGATCATGTGCTAGTGCACACAGGGCAAAATTATGATTACGAGTTAAATGAGATTTTTTTCCAGGATCTAGGTATACGCAAGCCCGACTTTTTTTTAAGTGCTGCCGGTGCTAGCGGCGTCGAAACCATAGGCAATGTCATCATTGCTGTGGATAAAGTATTGGCCGATATACAGCCGGAAGCTCTATTGGTACTGGGCGATACCAATAGCTGCATGGCCGCTATCTCTGCTAAACGGCGGAAAATCCCGATTTTCCATATGGAGGCTGGCAATCGTTGCTTTGATATGCGCGTGCCCGAAGAGATTAACCGTCGAATAGTTGACCATACGGCTGATATAAACCTGACCTATAGCGATATTGCGCGCGAATATTTATTGCGTGAGGGCTTGCCGCCGGATAGGGTGATTAAAACGGGTAGCCCGATGTTCGAAGTGCTTGACTATTATCGTGAGGGTATTGATGGGTCAGATGTTTTGAGCCGTTTGGAACTTGAAGACCGTAAATTCTTTGTGGTTAGCGCTCATCGCGAGGAAAATATTGATTCGGATAGAAATTTTCTTAAGTTGGTTGATGTGCTCAATACGGTCGCTACCGAATATGATTACCCGATCATTGTTTCGACTCATCCGCGCACTCAAAAGCGTATTGATATGTTGGGTGTTCAGTTTCACGAACATGTACGTTTGCTTAAGCCGCTGGGATTCAAAGACTATAACAAGTTGCAGGTAACGGCCAAGGCAGTGCTCTCCGATAGCGGTACTATCTCTGAAGAGTCTTCAATCCTTAATTTTCCCGCGCTGAATATTCGTGAGGCGCACGAACGTCCCGAAGGTATGGAAGAGGCGGCGGTAATGATGGTGGGGCTAGAGACCGAGCGCATTATGCAGGCCTTACAAGTTCTTGATAGCCAGCTTCGTGGTGAGGAGCGTTCTTTGCGTTTGGTAACTGATTACAGCATGCCGAATGTTGCCGAAAAGGTCGTGCGAATTATTCATAGCTATACTGATTATGTGAATCGAGTAGTTTGGAAAAAATAAATTGAAAATAGCTTTAGTGACACAGTATTTTTGGCCTGAGTCCTTTGTTATTAACAATCTGGTTAAAACGTTGGTGATGCAGGGCCATACCGTCGAGGTCTTTACGGGTAAACCTAATTATCCCGATGGTGCTGTTTTTCCTGGCTACATAGCACATGGCTGTATTAATGAGTCTTTTGAAAGTACGATTCCGGTGCATCGGGTACCGTTGCGTCCACGAGGGTCTGGTGGCGCCAAAAATCTGTTTTTGAACTATTTATCTTTTGTCTTTAACGGGCTGTGGTATTTTCCGCGAATGTTCAAAGGGCACTCGTTTGATGTGATTTTTGTATTTACTTTATCACCGATCACTTCGGTTATTCCGGCGATTTATCTAAAGTGGAAGCTTAAAAAACATCTAGCGATCTGGGTACTGGATCTTTGGCCAGATAGCTTAAGTGCAACTGGGTTTATTCGTAATAAATTTATATTATGGATGGTGGGCTGCTTGGTACGTGGTATTTACGCATGTGCCGACACCATTTTGGTGCAGTCGTATGCTTTTATAACATCTGTGTCGCGTTACGCTAATCCGGACAAGCTTGTTTATTACCCCAGCTCTCATTTGGATGTGGGTATACAGCCTCTGGAAAATACTAGCGTACCAACTGAATTGTTAGCTATGCTGAGCAGTTGTTTTTGCCTTGTTTTTGCGGGAAATCTGGGAACAGCACAGGCCGTGGAAACGTTGGTCGGTGCTGCTATGCGTTTAAGCCATTTGCCGGACTTCAAGTTGGTGCTGGTGGGCAGCGGAAGTATGTCAAATTGGCTTGAGCAGCAGAAGGCAGAGCATGGCTTGGAAAATTTGGTGTTGGCTGGGCGCTTCCCACCGGAAGACATGCCACAGTTTTTTCAACGTGCTAAAGGGCTGTTAGTGTCCTTGAGACGGGCCGAGATATTTGCTCAAACCGTACCGGGAAAGGTTCAGTCGTATTTGGCCGCGGGCCGGCCTATTATTGCCTCGCTGGATGGCGAAGGCGCCCGTATTGTAGATGAATCGGGTGCGGGGCTGAGCTGTCCTGCTGAAGATATCGAAAAGCTGGTGGCTTGTATCGAGCGTCTGTATAACTTATCGCCGGTAGAGCGGGAGTCTATGGGCCACGCGGGCCGTGCTTATTTTCTTGAACACTTTGAAATGACTAAGCAAAGTCAACGGTTGATCGAAATATTAGAAGCCCGGATTAGTCAATAGGTCCCGTTTAGTAAGGCATGGTAGTGGATATACTGTTCCCGGCTTGTTTGATAGCGTATTTGGCTGTTTTGGCTTTGTCTATTTACGCATTTAAATAAGAATTATTTTTTGGAACACGCTTATGACGCTGTGGTGGCTATTTATTAGTGCGGCCGGCATTTCTTTGGTTTTTACTGGTGTCATTCGTCGCTATGCACTGGCCCATAGCGTTATGGATATACCTAATGAGCGTAGTTCTCATACCGTTCCTACCCCTCGGGGCGGGGGTGTGGCCATTGTTGTTAGTTTTTTGTTTTTGCTTATTTCTCTGGGCGCTGCCGCATATGTTGCTTGGGTTTATGTATTAGCCTTGCTCGGCACGGGGGCATGGGTCGCTTTTATTGGCTTCTTAGACGACCGGGGCCATATCCCGGCAAAGTGGCGTTTGTTGGCCCATTTTGTCGGGGCCGCGTGGGCTCTGTATTGGCTAGATGGTTTGCCATCCATTGCGGTTTTTGGCATAACGCTAAATTTGCATTGGATCGGGCCTATCCTGGCAGCGTTTTATCTGGTCTGGATGTTAAATCTGTATAATTTTATGGATGGCATCGATGGTATTGCCAGCATTGAGGCTATCTGTGTTGCATCGGGCGGCGCCACACTTTACGTTGTTATAGGCCACTCTCAAGCGGCAGCAACGCCTGCATTACTTGCTTTTGCGGTGGCAGGGTTTTTGGTTTGGAATTTTCCGCCAGCCAAGATTTTTATGGGCGATGCAGGTAGCGGTTTTCTTGGTATGGTGTTGGGCGTCTTGTCTTTGCAGGCAGCGTGGGTTGCGCCGCAGTTATTGTGGAGCTGGCTGGTTTTGTTGGGGGTGTTTATTGTGGATGCGACCCTAACCTTGTTTAGGCGCCTGCTTCGCGGTGACAAGGTGTACGAGGCGCATCGCAGCCATGCCTATCAATACGCATCACGTAAATACGGTAGACACCTGCCAGTGACTTTGGCTGTTTTGGTCATTAATATTGCGTGGCTTTTTCCGATAGCGTACTTAATCGCCGTTGGCATTCTGGAAGGCGTGATAGGAATAGTGGTCGCTTATATCCCTTTACTTGTTATTGCTGTACTGCTTCGGGCGGGGCAACTGGAAGTATTGTCAAAGAATTAATAATTAAATATAAAACACCTGTCTTGATGCCCGAAGTTAACTAAAATAGCGGTTGTTAACACTTAAATAGACTTTAACAGCATGCGAAAGAGTAAATTGGTGGTTGTTGGCGCGGGCGGCCATGGTAGGTCCGTTGCGGAAGCAGCCATGCTCGGCGGTTCGTGGCAAGAAATCGTATTTGTAGATGATGCATTTGCGCAGCAAAAATCATCTGGACGATGGCCTATTGTTTCAGATACGGCACATTTGCATACCGTAGTCTCGGCTGGTGATAACGCGGTCGTTGCCATAGGTAATCAGGCGACGCGGATGCGGTTGTTTCAACGATTGGCTGATCTTAAAGCCATGTTGGTGACGGTTATTCACCCCAATGCATGGGTTAGTGCCGACGCAGCGGTTGGGGCTGGCACGACTATTATGGCCGGCGCCGTGGTTGGTACGCATGCCACGGTGGGGTGTGGTTCAATCATTAATGCTAATGCAACAGTGGATCATGATGTCTGTCTGGGCGAGTTCGCGCATCTGGGCGTGGGTGTTTCGTTGGCTGGGGGCGTTGTTGTGGGGGATCGTGCCTGGCTGCAGGCTGGGGTCAGTGCTGGGTATCACGTAAAGGTTCTGCCTGATTCGGTCATTGAATCAGGCGCTGCATTGAAAGTTGATCTTTGATTACACTAGGTGTGTGACGTTTGGGTAGGTGCTGTGGGATGCTATCGATTCATACCGGAATACGGTTGTATTTTGAACAATAATTTGATGAAAGGTAGTTTGCTGTCATGGCTTTAAGTACCGGGTTTCGCTCTACGCTTGTATTTCTGTTTGATGTGATGGCCGTGATAGTGGCATGGGCCGGAGCCTTCTTGATTCGCTTTAATTTTGACTGGCCGATTCCCTTTGATCATGCCATTTGGCTGGGGGTTTTGCCTTTGGTATTGGCACAGCTCATTGCTTGCCAGTGGGCCGGTTTGTATCGAGGCATGTGGGTTTTTGCCAGCCTACCCGATCTTAAACGGGTGTTAAAAGCCGTTTTTATTTCGGCGGCAGTATTGTTGTTATTTACTGTCTTGACGCGCGATTATGTGCTGATCCCGCGATCCATTGTCTTGTTATACCCCTTGTTGCTGTTGCTTATTATGGGGGGCGGGCGCGCCGCCTGGCGTATGTGGAAAGAGCACCGCCTATATGGCAATGTACGTGGCAAGGGGAAGCCGGTTGTGGTAGTCGGAGCGGGCACTGCGGGGGCCATGCTGGTGCGCGAGTTGGGTCGTAGCGCAGAATGGCAAGTGGTTGCGTTAGTGGATGATGATCAGTCTAAATGGGGGCTTGAAATTTCCGGTCGTCGGGTTGAAGGCGGTAGCGACAAATTGGTGGAGATACTACAGCATTACAACGCCAGTCATGTGATTTTGGCCATGCCATCGGCCAAGGCCGAGGCCCTGCAGCGGGTCACTAGAATTGCCAGCGAAGCGGGTGCGCACTTGTTTACGGTACCTGGGCTGGGCGAGCTAATGAGCGGGCGGGTAGCGATTAACATGATGCGTCCGGTAAAGATCGAAGACTTGCTTGGGCGTGAGTCGGTGCATATCGACAATGACCATGTACAGGCCATGCTTACCGGTAAACAGATTCTGGTAACCGGGGCTGGCGGGTCAATTGGCAGCGAGTTGTGCCGGCAGTTATCCCGATTTTCGCCTGCCTGTATTGTGTTGTTTGAATCCAGTGAATTCGCGCTATATATGATTGAACAGTGGTTTGCGGAGCATCGCCCCGAAATAAAAATTCTTGCGTTGGCCGGTGATGTAAAAGATGTGCAGCGATTAACCGAGATTTTTACGGACATGCACCCCGACGTGGTATTTCATGCGGCAGCTTACAAGCATGTACCTCTGATGGAAGTGGACAATGCGTGGCAGGCGGTGCGCAACAATGTGCTGGGTACCTTGAATGTGGCAGCGTGCGCACAGCGTTTTGGGGCCGAGCGTTTCGTGTTGATTTCTACCGATAAGGCGGTGAATCCGACCAATGTGATGGGTGCCACCAAACGGTTGGCCGAAATGGTTTGTGAGGTATTGCACTGCCAAGGAAACGGTAATGGTGCGCGGTTTCAGATGGTGCGTTTTGGCAATGTGTTGGGCAGCACTGGCAGCGTTATACCCAAATTTCAAGCCCAAATTGCCCACGGCGGACCGGTTACGGTTACCGACCCCGAGATCACTCGTTATTTTATGTCCATTCCCGAGGCGGCTCAGTTGGTGCTGCAGGCTGCGGCGATGGGGAATGGTGGCGAAGTGTTCGTGCTGGATATGGGCGAGCCCGTCAAAATCGTCGATATGGCGCGCAACATGATTCGCCTTTCAGGGTTTACGGAAGACGATATCCGCATCGAGTTTACAGGGCTGCGCCCTGGCGAAAAACTGTACGAGGAACTATTGGCTGATTCTGAAGAAACGTTGGAGACTCCCCACCCCAAGTTGCGCATTGTTCGTTCGCGTTCGGTGCCTGCAGGTTTCTATATGGAATTGCAAGAATGGCTGGCGGGTTTGGATCCAGTGCCAGATGATTTGGTTCGCCACCAGCTGAAGCACTGGATTCCTGAATATGAGCCGATGAAAGCCTAGGAAAATTAGAATAGCCTTCTATTTTGTATTATTAAGAACCTTTAAACATTTGCCGTATAAACACAATAAATATACCTAGTATTCCTCCCAAAATAACTCCTAAGGCCAATACCAACGTTTTCTTAGGCTTGATAGGATCTTCGGGTGCCGTGGCGGCTTGGTCAATAATGGCCACTGATAAGTGTTGCGGGTTCAGATCTATGCTTTGCAGTAGTGCTTGTTTTTTAAGTAAGTTGGGCAGTTCGACAATGTATGGGTCGTCGCTGGTGCGTTTTTCCAACAAGTTGAGCTCGGCTTGCAAGGCTTTGGCGCCACGTAAATACATGGTAGAACCTGTATATGAGGTAATCAGATTGCCGGTGATGGATGGATTTTCAAGGCCAATAGACTCGGCCAGAGTCAACGCTTCTTTCAAGCGGGCTATGTCATTTTGACGATCGACTTTGGCATTTTTGCGTAGTATGGCAATTTGGTCTTGAGTGCTTTGAAGACGTAGATGGATAGCGCTGCTTAAATTATTTAGTAGTTGTTTTTGTGTCGCCTTAAGAGCTATTTGCACATATTGGTTAGCCCAGTTAGAAATAGTTTCCGGATTTGTGCCTTCCAGCGTTAATTTCATGCGGCCGCCGTCTTCCGGTTTCTTGGGTAGGTTTATGACCAGTTCTTTATTGAAGCGCGTCCACAAAAGTTCTTGTGTGGCGCGGTCTCTGGCGTTGGACTTCGCAGGTAGATAGGTGTTGGTAAAGAACTGTTGACGCAAGGTCGTTGATGCCACGTGGCGCAAAAATGTATTGTTCGACTCTTCCGAAGTGAGTATGGGCACGGCGTTATCGGTACTCCCATTCGCTCCACCAGTATTCCCAGTGTTTCCAGTAACTCCAGTAACTGCTGGCCCAGAAAGCTGGTTGGCCATGTTATAGCTGGCTAGGTCGCTTGACGTGGGCGGCAGGGTTTGTACTTGGGTTTCATATATGGGTGTGCTTAAAAATGCGTAGGCTGCCGCAATACAGGTAACTATTAGCGTAGTTAGAACAATTAGCAGCTTGGATGCCCAAAGTGTTTGCACCAGTTCACGCAAATCGATTTCGTCTGATGGGTAAGTTTGGGATACGTTTTGTTCCACGCAATGCTCCGGTGCTAGGTTGGTTGAGAGAGGTGGCACCCACGAGGGGTGCCGCTACAAAGACGTCCGACGTGGATTTTCACAGCTGAAATATTAACCGATACGGCAGGAACGGCGCCAAACTACCCGGTGACTCATTGAGGAAATTACGAAACATAAATGTCGCCGATGCTAGGCCAAACACACAGAGGGCTAGTTTGACTGGCCGATCCAGCTTTTGGCCGGAGGAACCGTACGCGCACAAAATAGCAAGAGGCACGACAAAACCTAGAAGGTCCAGCAGCCGCACACCGGCATAAGACACCTGAACGGTCCCGAAAAATAGTATAGAAAAACCTATACTCAGGCTCAGAAGCCTCATGCGCAGATCTCTTGGCAACTGCCCTCGCCAAACCCCGCACAATAGGATAGCCACCCCAATGATGCTGGATAAGCCGCTCAAATGGGACGGGGCGGCAAAATTTGTGTATGAAGCCAGCCGAAGCGACAAATAACCGGCCGAGACTGCAACGATCAGTGTCACTAACACCGCAGCAGACAGCAGAACTCCTAGCACCAACTTTCTTGACCATGGCCGCAACGCCGCCACCAGGAAACCCAGCGAAAACGCCAACGAGTAATGGCACAGCAGTCCGGCTACACCCAATGCACCGACCCCAGGGCCGAACGTCCGCGACCTGCGGAATTGCTGCACCGCCAACAGCAGCAGGATAGATGCAAGGCCGATACGCAGGGCATTCATCGTGTAGCTAAAAGAAAAGGCCGGCATGAATACTGCCAGCAGAAAATACTGTTCATCCTCATCCGCGCGGTATACATATATCCACAGCAGCAAGACAGCCACGGCCGCCACCGCTCGAACGACCATCGCATCGTTGGCCAGGAACCATTGCAGGCACCGCATTAGCAGGGCAAATAGCGGCTCGACGCCTGCCAAACTCGGGCCTGCACGAAGAGCAGCCGAGATCCCTTGGTAGGTGATCGTATCCGTTCCCGTGGGCCCGCGCAATATCGCAATGGCGCCTATAACCAACACCGCCAGGGCACAATAGACCTTGCCCCGCTCTCGGTCCATGCGCGATCCCGCCAGCATCGCGTAATTGAATAGCCATCCGGCAATGTAAATCATCGGCTCACCTGCTATGCCTGTGTTGCCAGCTTTCGCACAGGCGATTGAGGAAGACTGTCGTCCGACGCGGCAAGCAGTACGTCGCTACGCCTCGCAACAAGCCCGCCGTCGCTATCAAGCTGAAATCATAATGCTTCAAGATCAGCAGAATTCGACTGCGAATCTGGGTTTTGCGCTTACGGCTGGATATACTGTCCGGGTCGATGATGTACTCAATGAGTGCGCATGGCAGATTATCTGTACGATACTTGCCTACAATTTTGAAAAACAAGGCCAGATCCTCCGCGGCCGGGTATTCGGTTGGATAGAAACCCACGTCCTGCAGCACCCGGGATCGCATCAAGATTGATGGGTGGACAAACGGCGAATTCAAAAAAATCTTCCGTCGAATGGATGCCGAATCGACGGGGGGTCGCGACGTGAAGAGCGGCTGCCCCTGTGGGTCAACATAATTCGCCCAACTCCCCAGCAACGCGCAATCCGGATGCGCTTGCATAAAGGCATGTTGGCGCGCCAGGCGGTCGGCGATGCAGCGATCTCCGCAGTCCAGCCGGGCAATATAAGGGTACTGATCGACGCAGCGTTCCAGCCCGGCATTCAGGGCATGTTCAATGCCCTGGTTTGCCGGTAAAGTAATCAGTTCAATCGACAGGGCGCCATCATACGAAGACAGTACTGAAGCCGCAGGGTATTTCGCGCTGCCGTCATCTACGATCCACACATCGGGCCGCAGGCTCCCTGCCTCGACCGAGGCCAGGGAGTCCAGCAAATCGTCGCCCGCATTGAAATACGGGATCAACAGGCAAACATCCGATCTGGGCAAAAGCAGAATCCTGAAAACTAGGGTGGGGGGCTCTGAGTTGCAAGCTGGGTACGTCGATATGTGATGTAGCCCAGGATGATCCGTAGGATCAGCATGAGCGATTCGGTACACAAGACGCAAAACGCCACATTGTAGGCTGACAAAGCCCCCATGGTCCACACACTGCCTAGCAGCGTTATATGCACCAGGCCCGCTGCCACGAGTGTGTGGTTGGCGATATGGGGTCGCCCTAGCGCGGCAAACAAGGGGTAGCCCAGTACCATCCCCAGCGTCGATACCGGCACAGTTGCAAGGAAAACGTATAGTACAGGGACCGCCGACGCGTAGGATGCCCCAAAAGCCAGTTGCACAACCTCTGGGGCGAACCAGGCAATAACCCCGCAGCCGGCTACCATGACGCCCGTCATGGTCGGCACAATTTTCCATAGGACCCGCACATCGCGGCTATTAGCCAGCGAGGGGTACAAGGCTTGGCTTACCGGGCCTCCCACGCTTTGGCCCGCCTTATAGATCTGTTCGACCGCGGTGTACAGGCCGGCCTGCATCAGCCCTGCAGCGCCGATCACAATGGCGTTGGCAGACGTATACGCGGCAAAGGCAAGCCGTCCCCAGAAATACCCGGCCGTGTCGCGTAGGACTTTCAGTCCGCCATGCAATGACATACCCATGGGGTGATATCCCAAGCTGTGCATGGTGTACAAACCAATACCCATTCCCAGACCATTGGCCAGGGCCAGCGACGCCAGCACCCAGACCCCATCGCCCGCCTGTCGGACCAGTACGAACACCGACACCATGAATGCCAGGCGCACCGCTACCATGTAGAACGCATAGGCCTTCATGTGTTCCAGCCCCTGGAATAGCCACACGGGCTGGTAGGCCTGTGCCACTACCGTGAGCCCGGCAAATATGAATAATGAGGGATACGGCCGATACGCCGGCAGGCAGGCTAGGGCGAACAGGGCCAGCAAGGCGCCCGCAACCAGTAGGATCTTTGCGCCATGAACATCGGCGATGATCTGCTGTATCTTGACTGCCTGGTCCCGATTCAGGGACACCTCGTAAGTCGCCGACACGGAAAACCCATAGTCGGTCAGGGTAAAGGCCAACTGCGTGGCCGCCATCACCGCCATGACCGCACCGTATTCGGATACCGGCAGAACCCGGGTCAGAAACGGGATGATTGCAAGGTGGGCGATATAGGTACTGATCTGGTAGGAAAATAGCCAGCCGGTGTTTCGCACCAATCGGTAACGCAGGAGTTTATGCAGTATCGATTTCAACGCTAGTACGCGCCTTTGCGTTTCAGTACTACGTTAATCGTCTTGAACAATATGGCAATGTCGTTCCATAGGGACCAATTTTTAACGTACCATGCGTCGAAATATACCCGGGTCTCGTAATCCACGTCGTTGCGCCCGCTTACCTGCCAAAGGCCGGTCATCCCAGGGTTGGCTAGTAAATAATAGTCAACGTTCTCCGCGTATCGTTCCAGTTCCTCATCGATAACCGGCCGTGGCCCCACAAGGCTCATCTCGCCTTTCAGAATATTCCACAGTTGCGGTAATTCGTCCAGGCTGGTTTTGCGCAGGAAAGCACCAATAGGTGTGTTGCGTGGGTCGTCTTTCAGTTTGAAGTCTTTTTCCCATTCGGATTTGGCTTGTGTATCGGTGGCGAGCAGTGCGGCTAGCGCCTCGTCCGCGTTCGTGACCATGGATCGGAATTTAAGGCATTTGAATTTACGCCCATTGCGCCCCACTCGCTCGTGGCGGTACAGCGGGCTGCCGCCGTCGCGTGCGATAAGTATCGCCAGGGTTATTAATAATGGCGACAGCAGGATGGCGATAGTCAGCGAGCCTAGAATGTCGAATATTCGCTTTTGGATGCGTGCCGTTAGTTTGGTCAGGTTGTTGTTGATTCTAAGGATGAGCACTTCGTGGCTGAAGATGAACGACATGTCGGTGCTGTTTAGTGGTATGCCTCGCGTGGTCGGGATGACCGATACCGAGCGGCAATCGCGCACAGTAAGATTTTTGATCCATAGTTCGCGTTGTGCTTCTTCTTCGTATTCCACCGCTACGAAAAATTGGGTGTGTCGCGGGTCGATGCTGGCCCATAGCAGTGCTTCGTCGCTGATGACCGGTACATTGAACAGAGAATCCGGGTGGTGTTTGCCGTTGGCAAAAAAGTATTGCACATCAAAGCCAAGGTCTTTTTCGCTTTTAATGGCCAGATAGGCGTCTTTCGCGTTTTTGCCGGCGCCAATGATCACGCTTTGTTTTTGCCATAGCCCGAATCTAAAGAGCGCCTTTTTGGCCCAGTATCGTGCCAACGGCAACAACACTATGATAAAGGACCATGCAAATACCCAGATATATCTGGAAAGTTGCCATTTGGAAAAGGCGACTATGGCCAGGTCGATAATGGCAAAAATAGCGATAGTGCGTAACGATTCTTTTAATTCGAACCAGAACGGCTTTCGGTAGGTGTAGTGGCGCAGGCGCACGGAGAACCATGCGATGCATGCCAGCGAAAGCAATAGATGCGCCACGAACCGGGATTCAACTTCGCCTTTGGGTATATAGTTGTACAGGTTGCCCCAAAGCAGGTAGACCAGGCCGGCGGAAAGGAAGAGCCCGGCATTGAAAGAGATGAAGTCGGCCGCCGCCAGTATGGTTGCCGCCGGGAATGCGGCTTTACGAGTTGCTTTCATCGGGCCTTGTCAAGATTTTGGTTTGGGATATAGCCTTGGGTGTAGCCGGTAGTTTAGTAGGCTTTTGCTCAGCTTATACTATCGCGACTTTAGAATTGGTGTATGGGCGCTGTTCGCCGATAACTCTGGCTGATTTACTTTTCACCACAAAATAAATACTTTATAACTATGAACGAAAGCGCTTTAGACAATAGATTTCTGTCCTTGACGGTTTCTTTCGCGGTATTTCTGTTTTTTTCATGCATGCTGGCGGTGCCTGTCGGCTACACCGTCGGTCCGGCGATTCTGTTAATAACCAGCGTGTATGTCTTGAGCAAACGGCCGCGTCTGGATCTTTCTTACGAAGATAAACGGCTTGTTTACCTGCTGCTGGTGGTTTTTCTGGTGGCGCTGTTTATGTATGTCTATCATGCCAATCGGGTTCGCAGCCTGGACTTGCCCAGCCGTTATGTGTTGGCGGTGCCGGTTTTGTTCATGTTGCTGGGTAGGTCGCCGCGTCTGTCGTGGTTATGGGCCGGGTTGATCACAGGTTGCGTGTGTGGTGCGGCGCTGGCGCTTTGGCAGGCGGTGGCATTGGGCCTACATCGGCCTTCGGGTTTTACCGGCGTTATTCAGTTTGGCGACTTGGGTTTGGCGATGGGGGTTTTCTGTGTAGCCGGGTTGTTTTGGGCGGCAACGCAGGCGCGGTACGCGCGACAATGGCAACTGGCACTGGTGCTTGGCGCCGTTGCGGGCGGGTGTGTTTCGGTTATATCGGGAAGCCGCGGAGGCTGGATAGCGCTTCCGCTGGTACTTGTGCTATTTCTTGTGGCGTTTTTGAATAGGCAGAATTTGGCGCGCGCGATGGGCTTGGTGCTTGTTTTGTGTGCGGGTTTGGCGATTCTGGTGGTAACTGTACCAAGTTTAAAAACACGTTATACCCAAGCCGTATCGGACGTGCAAAAGTTTGACGATGGTGTTGCCGACACATCGATAGGGGCGCGGCTGGCACTCTGGGATGCTCTTTTCATAATGATTCCGCAAAAGCCTGTTCTGGGCTGGAGCGAAAAAGACTACCACATTGAACTTAAGCGTCTGGTGGCAGAGAAAAAGGCCAAACCCGTGATTTTGCAATTGGCTAATACCCACAACAATTATCTGGAGCTTTGGGTCTTTCAGGGTTTCATCGGCCTGCTGGCCGTTTTGGCCTTGATGTTTGCTGCGTTCTGGTCTTTTTGCCGGCGATTGAGATCAGATAATATGGCCGTGCGGGTGATGGCCGTGTGTGGCGCCTCTTTGCTGGCCTGTTATGCCGTGTTTGGCACGTCGCAGGTTATTTTAGGTCGCAACAACACCTTGCTATTCTTTTTGGTCTCGTTGGTGGTGTTTTGGGCCTGTATGCGCCGCGAAGAAAACAAGGATCGCCGCGCTCTAACATAGCGAGCCCGGCCATTTCCCTACCTATGCATATACTTCATATTACCGAGGCGTTGGGTGGGGGGGTCCTGAATGTTGTCCAGCAGGTGGCAACGCGCCAGACGGAGGCCGGCTTGTCGGTGACTGTGGCTCATTCAGTGCGTTTCGATACTCCCGACGAGCTTGTTTTATCGGAAATGTTCCCCAGCCCGATACGTCGGGTTATCGTTCCGATGGCCACGAACGTTGCCCCCTATCAAGATATGAAAGCGGTGTGGCGCCTTGTACGCGTTATCAGGAAGCTGAACCCTGACGTCATTCATTTGCATTCGTCCAAAGCAGGTGTTTTGGGCCGGATTGCTTGCCGGTTGGCCGGGAAACGGGAGCGTTGCTTTTATAGCCCCCATGGGTTTTCGTTTTTGCGAAAAGACGTTAGCGGGTTCAAACGGGCGCTTTTTGTATTTTTTGAGAGGGTAGCCGGGCGTTTTGGCGGGACGACGATTGCGTGCTCGCCAAGCGAACTGCAGTTGGCGTTAAACACGGCCCGGCACCGCGGAGCCGTTTTGGTTGAAAATAGCATGCCGGCAGGGTTCTCAGGTGAAGCAACGGGAAGCGCCGGGACGGATTTTGTCGTTTCAACTTCGGGCCGTATTTGTTTTCCAAAAAATCCGTCGGCGTTTTGCGACCTTGCGCTTGCTTTCCGAAACGATTCAGTCAGCTTTTTGTGGATCGGCGATGGTGAGCTTAGAGCGCAACTATCGTCGGGGGGCAGCCTTCCGGATAATCTGAAAATAACCGGGTGGGTATCGAGAGGCGAAGCGATTGATTATCTTAGGGGTTCAGACTTATTTGTCATGACGTCCCTGTGGGAGGGGATGCCGCTGGCCCTGATTGAAGCGCAGGCGCTGGGCCTTGCCGCAGTTGTTCCGGATGTTGAGGGTTGCAAAGACGTTGTGATTGACGGCGTTACAGGTTTTGTTTGTGCGGATGTGGCTGATATGAAGAGAAAAATCAGCTTGCTGAAATCGGACGCCGAGTTACGCAAAAGGATGGGGAAAGAGGCGCGTGAACAGGCCTTTAAGCGGTTTTCGCCCGAACGCATGCATCAGGAACTGATGGCTGTTTATGGGCTGCCTTGCGGGGATCGCTAGTTAGCTCTTAGAGGTGTGTAGGGGCAGCCCTTGTGGCTGCCATTTTTTTACGTAATGATGGCACCCACAAGGGGTGCCGCTACAAAAGCTGGTGTTTTGGGGCTGAGGGGTCGCTGCGTGGTTTGGTGATTTTAGCGCTGGGCTTTTGGGGGCGGGATTGGGGCGGGTGGCAGCCACAAGGGCTGCCGCTACAAAAACGTATCCGTCGCGCATGTAGCGGCACCCCTTGTGGGTGCCAGGTTTGTTGCTAAACCCTAATGGTTTTCCCTCTAAATCTAAATAAACATATCAAAATACGTCGAAACATTTCATACTCCGGTTGTCACCAACGTGACTTTTCTATCTACCGGAGGAAACAATGACGATTCAGTCTATATCGATGTTGCCGTTGGACGAAAGTGGGGCCCAGGCAGCGGATGGAAGCAGACGTTTGGCGCACACGCCGTTGGCGTCGAGGTGTTTGTGGGGTGTGGTGGCGGCGGTCGGCCTGTCGTGCCTGGGGTTTGGCGATATTGCGGCGGCCAAGCCGCTGGCCGAAGGCGAGCATAAGCGCAAGGACGAACCTTTATCGGTGGTGATGTGGTCGCCGCCACCCGACGAAGCGGAGCTGATCATGACGGAGGCGCAGTGGGGAGATCCCGGTGCGCCTTTTGTTTTCTCGGGCGACACCTTGCGTACGGGAGGTTCGTTTGAATCGCGCCGCGACATCGGGATTGGATCGCAGGCGTTGATTAATACCTATGGCGATTCGGTCCTGTATTTAAGCGGCACGGTTCGCAGTGAATCCGGTTCGCGCCAAAGTCTGGCCAAGCTGGGGGCGGGCGCACTTTGGTGTTATCGGGGGCAAACACTTACGCGGGCAACACCTTGCTGCTGCAAGGCGGTCTGCACGTGGCTAGCGACAGTGCTTTGGGCGCGCCGTTTGGAACGCTGCATGCCAATACGGGCACCGTCTTGAGTTATGCGCCGGGTGTGACGGTGATGAATGGCTTGCAACTGCAGGCAGTGGATATAGGCACGCGCGTGCCGGCCGGTTCGTACTCGACCGTGACGCCGCTTGATTATGCCGATAGTGTGCAGCTAATGGTCAATAGCGGCGAGGCGACTCAGCTGGGTACGATGGCGGGCTCGGCGCCTTTGGTCAAGCAGGGGGCGGGGCGCCTGCGTCTGGGCGGCGATGTGGCGGCGTATTTCGGTACGGCGACCGTCAACCAGGGCACGCTGGCTGTGGACCGGTATTTTTCGGGATCGGTGCAAGTCAATGAGGGCGCGCGGCTGCAAGGGACAGGCGTGGTGGGGCCGACGACTATTCAGGCCGGTGGCGTTTTGGCGCCGGGAAATAGTATTGGCGCGTTGACGGTGCAGGGCGATTTGGTGTTCAAGCCGGGCGCCCGTTTCGAGGTGGAGGCCACGGCACTGGGAGCGGCGGATTTTGTGCAGGTGACGGGCCGCGCCTTGCTTGATGGCGATCTGGTAGCGCTGGCGCAGGCAGGCGATTGGCAGGCCAGCACGCGCTATACGGTGCTGCGTGCCGAGCAGGGTTTGGACGGCAGCCGATTTGCGGCGGCGAGCAGCAATTTTGCGTTTTTAACCCCCACGTTGGCGTATGACGATGAACAGGTGTTTTTAACGCTGGCACGCAATGACACGGCGTTTGACGAGGTGGCGCAAACGCCTGTTGAAGATGAGGTGGTCAAGGCCTTGGAGGCCGAGGACGGCGCCGTAGCGCCGGCGCTGTACGACAAGGTGGTGGTGCTGGATAGGCTAGGAGCGCGGCAGGCATTTCAACAGTTGTCCGGGAGTTGGGCGGCGTCGGTGCGATCCGGTGTGATCGACGATAACCGTTTTATTCGGGAAGCGGTGTTCGAGCATGCCCGTCCTTTGTGGCCGGCAGGCGAGGGTGTGTTCGGGTCTACGGGGCCGAGTGGGCGGGCGTCGGAAGCGGCGCCCGGGTTCTGGAGCCATGCGTTTCATTCTTCGGCCGATCGTGCGGGTTATGGCGGTACGCCGGCGGATCACCGCGATATTCAGGGCGTGGTGCTGGGTGCGTGGCAACCGGTAGGCCGGAACTGGAGTCTGGGTGGGTTCTTCGGCGCGCAGCAAAGCCATTTGTGGCGCGATGCCGCCATGGCCGGGGCGCGCATTCGTAGTGTGCATGCGGGCTTGGCTTTGGCGGGCGAGGAGGGCAACTGGCGTTATACGCTGGGTGCAGTGCACACCTGGCACCGCGTTCAAAGCCGTCGCACGGTGGCGGTGGGAGGGCTGAACGATGGGTTGCAAAGCGCCTATGGAGCGGGCGCAACGCAGGTGTTTGGGGAGGTGTCGTGGCCGTTCGGTCTGGGTGGCTCGGGCTCTCGTTCAGCCTCTGTGGCTATCGAACCTTTCACGCGTTTGGCCTGGGTGGATGTCCGCACGCAGGGTTTTGCCGAGCAAGGCGGTGCGGCGGCGTTGGATGTGCGGCCGGCGCATCAGTCGGTGTTGTTTTCTACGTTGGGGTTGAGGGTTACACAGCCGATTGAAACGGTAACGGGGGCTGCCCAGGTGCATGGTCTGCTGGCGTGGCGCTACGCCAGTGGCGATGTGGCTTCGGTTTCGCGGCAAAGTTTTAGAGGCGGCGCCAGGCATGTGGTTTTCGAGTCCGAAGGCCAGCCTGTTGCGCGCAGTGCCTGGTTGTTCGAACTCGGCCTCCAGGCGCGTTTGGCCAAAGGCGTTGATGTGGGCATTGCCTACGCCGGCCAGTTCGCCCGTGGTTTGCAAGACCACGGTGCTAGGTTAAGTTTGACCTGGGCGTTTTGAGGGGCGGGTGCGTTGTAGCGCCACCCCTTGTGGGTGGCATTTTTACGCAATAACCTGAATCCCGTTTAACAAAAATGCCACCCACAAGGGGTGGCGCTACAAAATGGCGGCCATCAACGCCGCGACGAAATTTCTTTGCCATCGCCATTAATTCTTTGATATGATATCTGTGATCACAGATGGTGGGCAAGATTAATAGAACGGAATGGTCGGAGATTAAACAATGAACTTGAACGGCAAACGTGTCCTGATAACGGCTGGGGCCAGTGGTATTGGCCTGGAAACAGCGAAGAAATTCAAGCTCTACGGAGCGGAGGTGTTTGTCTCTGACATTGATTCGATTGCCCTGGCCGCGCTGAAAAGCCAGGATAGCTCGTATCACGTTGCTGTGGCGGATGTTTCATCTGAAGCCGATGTACGGAGTTTGATGGGCGAGGTGAAAAAAAAGCTGGGCGGCCTGGATGTTCTGGTGAATAACGCAGGGATTGCAGGGCCGACCGGTCCGGTAGAAAAAATCGACAAGGCGGATTGGGACAAGACGTTTGCGATCAATATCGCGGGACAGTTCCTGTGTGTGAAGTATGGTTTGGACATGTTGCGTGCGGGAAAGGCACCTTCAATCGTCAACCTATCGTCGGCGGCGGGCCGCTTGGGTTTTGCGGGCAGGTCGCCTTATTCGGCTTCCAAGTGGGCGGTGGTTGGTTTTACCAAATCGCTGGCGATCGAGCTGGGCCCGGACGGCATCCGTGTTAACGCCATTTGCCCCGGTGCGGTGGACGGCCCCCGGATTCAGGCGGTGATAGCAGCCAAGGCGAAAATGATGGGCAAGCCTGCTTCCGAGGTCGAAGAGGGTTATAAGCAGCAGGCTTCGTTGAACCGGATGGTGACAGCTGAAGATATTGCGAATATGGTTGTGTTCGTAGCGAGTGATTTGGCTAAAAATGTTTCGGGGCAGGCTTTGGCCGTTGACGGCAATACCGAAAAACTGCTTTGATTCCATGGCACGACCCCGTACGGTGTCAATGAAAAAGGAAAGCATCTTGAAAGTAGGGATTATTGGTGCAGGCTTGATAGGCCGTTCCTGGGCCATTGTGTTTGCGCGGGCTGGCCATGAAGTGCAACTATGGGATAAGGATAGCCGGGTCGTTAGTGGGGTACGTGACCTGATTGCGACGCAGTTGGGTGTTTTGAGCCAGCATGATCTGTTGGTTGACCAACAGGCAACCTTGGCGCGTATCCAGGTTTTCCCCGAGATTGAAGCCGCCGTGGATGGCGCCGGTTACATTCAGGAAAATCTGCCTGAAAAATTGGAAATCAAAAAGGAAATCTTTCAGATGCTCGATGAGCTGTGCCCGCGGGAAACCGTGTTGGCAAGTTCGACGTCCAGCATCCCGGCGTCCTTGTTCTCCGCGGCATTGTCCAATCGGCAACGTTGTGTCGTGGCGCACCCCGTCAATCCGCCCCATTTGATTCCGTTGGTGGAGGTGTGCGGTGCGCCGTGGACCAGCGAACAGGTGGTTCAGCAGACGATCGCTTTGATGGACAGCATCAAGCAAAGGCCTGTGCTGTTGAAAAAAGAAATTGAAGGCTTTGTGTTGAACAGGCTGCAGGGTGCTGTGCTCAATGAAGCCTTCAAGCTGGTCAAGCATGGCTATATGTCTGTCGATGATGTGGACACGACCATTAAAGATGGGCTGGGTCTGCGATGGGCCTTTATGGGGCCGTTCGAGACTATCGACTTGAATGCGCCCGAGGGCCTCGCTGATTATTGCCGCCGGTATGGCGGCTTGTATGAGTCCATCGCCGAGCAGCAGTCCGTTGTAGAGCCTTGGGCCGAATCGCTGATACACGACGTGGCGGCTCAACGCGAACAGGTGCTGCCGCGCGACCAGCTTCAAGAGCGGGCCGACTGGAGAGACACGAAGTTAATGGAACTGGTCAGTTTCAAGAACAAAGCAAACCTTGGCAAATAGGAGCAAAAACATGGCGCATAAACGCAAAGTAATTATTACCTGTGCCCCAACCGGCGCAATTCACACCCCCAGTATGTCGCCTTATCTACCCGTGACAGCCGCTGAAATTGCCAAAGCAGGCATCGATGCGGCCAAAGCGGGAGCGGCCATTATTCATTTGCATGCGCGTGATCCGAAAGACGGCAAGCCGTCGCAGGACCCCGACTTGTTCAGGCCTTTTTTAGAGCAGATCAAAAAACATACCGACGCCATTATCAACATTACAACGGGCGGCAGCCCGCATATGACGGTTCAGGAACGCATGCGCCCGGCCCTTGAGTTCAAGCCCGAGGTGGCGTCCTTGAATATGGGCTCGATGAACTTTGGGTTGTTTCCCATGCTGGAGCGGTTTAAAGAATTCAAGCATGACTGGGAGCGGGAGCATCTTGAAAACAGCCGCGACCTGATCTTCAAAAATACCTATCGGGATATCGAAGCGATCCTCACTGCGGGGAACGCCAATGGCACCCGGTTCGAATTTGAGTGCTACGACATTAGTCACTTGTATAACCTGGAGTATTTTCATCGTCGAGGCCTGGCCAAAGCGCCTTTATTCGTGCAGTCCGTATTCGGTATTTTGGGCGGCATTGGGCCGCATCCTGAAGATCTCATGCATATGCGCCGGACGGCGGATCGCTTGTTCGGAGACAACTATCAGTGGTCGATTTTGGGGGCCGGCAAAAACCAGATCCCGTTGGCGACGATAGGCGCCGCCATGGGTTCGCACGTCAGGGTCGGTTTGGAAGACTCTTTGTGGATAGGCCCGGGACAACTCGCGGCATCGAGCGCAGAGCAGGTGCAGCGGATTCGCACCGTTCTGGAGGCGTTGAACTTCGACATCGCAACACCCGATGAGGTGCGCGAAATTCTAAGCCTGAAGGGTAAAGACAACGTTAATTTTTGAGCTCTGATGGCATTTCGCTTTCTGGCCGCCGTCTTTATTCGTCGGCCAGAACGTTTTTCTTCAGGATCAACTCACTGGCGCTCATTAAGTCTGATACCAAAGCGGCCTCGGCGGCATTGGGGTCTTTTTTTCGTATGGCGGAAATCATGTTTTTGTGGTGAATTTGGGCTTCCCTGTTGGTTAGGCGGTCTGTATTGATAGCCAAATCGTAATTCAAGACCGGGCCAATTTGCAGCCAAAGGCTTTCGATCATTTTTACAAGAGCAGGCATGTTGGACGCGCGGTAGATGGCAAAGTGCAAATTTTTGTTGAACTTTACGGCCGTCTTTCCGTCGGGGTCTTGCTTTTGCCGTTCCAGCTCGAATAGCTGTTCGTATTCGCCCATTTTTTTGAGCTCTGCCGCAGATCGATTTATGGCCGCTTTCGAGATGGCTAACCCTTCGAGACTGATCCGTATGGTTCTCAGTTCCAGAAAACGGCTCTTGGTCATGAGGGGAACCCTGATGGCGCGATTGGGCAGGACTTCCAGTGCGTGCTCGGCAACCAGCCGCCCGACCGCTTCGCGTACGGGCATGGAGCTTGTGCCGGTAGAGTCGGCTAACCCTCGCAGGCTGAACCGCTCGCCCGGCGTTACTTGTCCTGCGATTAAGAGATCCTTTAATTCTTCATAGACTTTGTCGGAAAGTTTGCTTTTGTCTATCTTTTTTAGTCTATCGCTCAGGTTCATAGGGTGTCCGGAAGTTTGCATTGACGCTAATTCAAATCATGTGTATTCTGTGATCACAGATCATACATTGATGTTGCCGATTTGAAAATAATAAATATTTAAGCTGTTGTTTTATAAACAGATTTATAACCTAAATGGAGACTTTAAATGCAAATTCATAGGAAAAATCTCACAATTTTATTGTCGTGTCTATCGCTGGTAATGGCGGCGGTGCCGTTAATGGCAAAGGCGGCAACCGCCAAGTACAAAATCTATTTGAGTATGAGTTACATCGGCAATGATTGGCAAGCGGAAGCCGCCAACATGGTCAAGGCCATGGCGCAGACTCCGGCTCTTAAAGACAAGGTTCAACTGGAAGTGCAGGTAGCCGGCCCAAACGCGCAAAAACAAATACAGCAAATCAATGCCATGGTTCAGGCGGGCGCCCAAGCCATTGTTGTCTATCCGATTTCCCCCACGGCTTTGAATCAAGTTATAAAAAATGCATGTAGCAAGGGCGTAAAGATTTTTGCTTACGATGGCGAGGTCACCGAGCCATGCGCCCATAACGTTACGATCGATCAGAAAGAAGCGGGAACCGTTACCGCCCAATGGCTGGCTAAGAAGCTGGATGGGAAAGGCAACGTTGTGATGATTACGGGTGTTCCGGGAACGTCTGTAGACAAGCAAAGAACCGAGGCCGCAAAGGCCGTATTCGCCAAATACCCGGGTATAAAAATCGTGGGCGAAACTCCGGGGATGTGGAGCCAGGCCGTCGCCAGAACCGAGCTCTCAAAATTAATTGCCGTCCGCGGCTGGGACAAGATAAATGGCCTTTGGATGCAGGTGGGGTGCTATACCGCCAATGCCATGCAGCTGGAGTCCGGCCGCAAGGCCAAAGACCTTCTGCCCTGCGCCGGAGAAGGCTCTAATGGCGGGCGAGTTCAGATGCTGCCGGTGGGTACAAAAGTAGACGGTGCGCACGGCAGCTATGCCCCCCAAGGAGCGCAACGTTTTTCTTATGCGTCGCCTCCTTATTCCGGCGCGTTGGCGCTTAAGCTGGCTGTAGAGGCTCTGGATGGCAAGACCGTGCCTAATAGGGTCACGCTTCCTTTGCCGCAAATAACCAATGCCAACGTTAAGCTGTGCACCAGCGGCAGTTGGAGCGACATGAAAAACGGATGCAATACGTTTCAGCCGGCCAGCGTTAAGAACCCTGGATGGTTTGCATCGATTTATTCAGATCAGACCGAAGGTTTGGGATTAAACGCGGCGTTAAGCGCCAAGCCCGATTCATCAAAATAATAGTGCGTTGGCCTTGGGGGCGTTGTCCCCCAGGCCTGTTCAATGGGTACCCCTCCTATGAATCAAAATGCCAGCGCCTTGCGCCTGACGCATGTGTCCAAAGAGTTTGGCCCTGTAAAAGCCGTTATTGACGTTTCCCTGGAAATCAGGCAGGGGCGCGTGCATGCTTTATTGGGAGAAAACGGCGCAGGCAAGTCTACGACGCTAAAGCTATTGTCAGGCTTGCTGATGCCTTCTTCCGGAAGCATTGAGGTATTCGGGCACGAGCAGACGCTGGATTCTCCCACTGTCGCCCAGTCATTAGGCATACAGACAGCTTTTCAAGAAATGACCATGCTGCCTGATTTGTCTGTCCTGGATAACATGCTCTTGCCGCGCGCCCTAACCGGGAGAACCGGGATGCTGCAGCGGTCGGTCCTAAAGAAATCCATCGCACAACACTTCGAGGAGCTTGATTTCGACTTGCCCTTGAACCTCCCGGTTGGCCGGTTGGATTTGGCGATCCAGCAAAAAATTGAGATTGCCCGGGCCGTGTATCGAAACCCGAAAATATTGCTTTTGGATGAGCCGACTTCGACGCTGTCCAGTTCGGATGTTGTCTGGCTAGGCGGCATTATCGAGAATTTGAAAAGAAAAGGCGTAACGGTCATATTCATCTCTCATCGCATGAGAGAGGTCAGGGAGTTTTGCGATGACCTATCCATTTTAAGAAATGGCGCGCATGTTTCTACGCGGCCGGTCAGCGATTATTCGGATGATGAGGTCATCGAGTTGATTGTTGGCCGCTCGATATCGCAGGTGTATCCGAAGAAGGACGGGTTGGCGATTGACCAAAGCAAGGTTGTATTGGAACTGCAGGACATCAATGCGGGAAAGTTAAGTAACCTGAATATAGGTCTGCACAAAGGCGAAATTCTGGGTATAGCCGCCTTGCAGGGTATGGGGCAGCTGGATGTTTTCGAAATATGCTTTGGTATTCAGCAGCCTGAAAGTGGGGCGTTGCTTATCGATGGGCAGGATGTGGCTCTTTTTTCTCCCAAAGATGCGATTCGGTCTAATGTAGGAATAGGTTTTGTGCCGGAAGATCGCAAGACTGAAGGCCTTTTGCTCAATCAAAGTGGGTTGAAAAACGCCTCTTTACCCGTTTTGCAGCGGTTCAAAAAACGCGGCTATATCGATCAAGCGGATGAGGCGCAGTCCGGGGCCAAGGTATTCGACCGAATCGAATTAAGCCGGCGCGCGCTGTGGATGGACGCCAGCTCTTTTTCGGGCGGGAATCAGCAAAAAATCGTCATTGCCAAATGGCTGCTGGCTAATAGCCGGATCTTGTTGTTGTTCGATCCGGCGCGAGGCATCGATATTGGCACCAAGCATGAGCTATACCAGTTAATGGTCAATTTCACCAAGCTGGGCGGGTCTGTATTGTTCTACTCCACCGAGATATCGGAGGTCGTCAATATGAGCGATCGTGTTCACGTGATGTACCGCGGGAAAATAAATAAAACATTGGACGGCGCCGATATTACAGAGACCAACATTATGGAAGCGGCAATGGGTGACGCCAAAGAGCGCAAGGGTCTGGATTCATGACTCGCGACTCCATGGAATATACGGTGTTTCAAAGGTATGGGAGCGTATTTGCGGCATTGCTGGTGTTGATAGTGTTGCTTCTGGTGGTGGTGTCGCAAGGCTCGGGAAGCTTTAGCTATTTTGACGTGGCCTTGCTTTCGAGCGGTGGCGCTACCTTGGCTTTGGCCGCCGTGGGCGCAACCCTGGTGATCCTGACCGGTGGATTCGATTTATCGGTTGGGGCGATTATTTCCCTGGTCAATGTGGTTGTCGCCTTCGGAGTTATTCCGGAGAATTCCGGCTTTAGCCTTGTGTATGCCGTATTTTTGTCGCTTGCCGTTGGCGCATTTTGCGGCCTGGTAAACGGCATTTTGGTTGCCTATTTAAAACTGCAGTCTATTGTTGTTACCCTGTCGACCATGTTTATTTGGCAGGGCGTGGCCTTGTTGGTGATGGACGCCCCCGGCGGGCACGTTCCGGGGGCTGTAAGCGAAACCCTGATGGGTGATTTCATTCCCGGCTTGGTGCCGGTGTCCCTGCTCTTGCTAGGGCTGTCCATGCTGTTGTGGTGCTGGATAAAAAGGACGCCATTCGGTTTGCATATCTATGCAATAGGCGGCCATCTGGAATCGGCAAAAGCCGTTGGAGTCAATGTCGGCCGCACCTGCTTTTATACCTATGTCCTGGCGGGCGCCTTTTATGGTCTGGCGGGGCTATTCCTTAGTGCGCAGACAGGGTCGGGCGATCCCCTGGTGGGCAACTCCCTGCTGCTTTCCGTGTTTGCTGCGGTGGTCGTAGGTGGCACCCGCTTGGGCGGCGGAAAAGGGGGCCCCCTGGGTTCAATCATTGGCGCTTACGTGCTGATGATCATTGTGAATATTTTGCTGATATTGAATATATCCGCCTACTTCTCCACGATTGCCCAGGGATGTGTACTGATATTTGCGGTGTTGCTAGGTTCCCTGGGCAAGGGCTCCACGTTCAACTTGTTTGTTAAGTCGTCTATTGGGCGAGTCATCGCTTATAAGCGGGGAGCTTTGGTTTCTCAAATCGACCAACAAGATAGAACCTTAAAAATAGAGCCAACGCCTGATTCCGGGCAGTTTGAAAAAATCACCTTCTTTAGAAAATACAAAAAAGATATCCGATATTCATTGCCGGCGCTGATCTGTTTTTTTGCGGTGGTGATAGCAACCCAATTTTTCCTGGGCCGTAATATCTTTGAATGGTCGTATTGGAACGCACTGATTGTTTTATCGACCTTCCTGATCGTTTTGGCCCTGGGACAAGGCGTCGTTATTTTTACCGGCGGCCTGGATTTGTCGATTCCATGGACGATTGGCCTGACCGCTATTTTATTCACCAGTTGGAGCCTGGGCTCCAACCATTCACTGCTTTATGCGTTACCGCTGGTTTTGCTGATAGGGGCGCTCATTGGCTTGGTCAATGGCTTGATGGTGGCGGTGCTCGGCATCTCTCCCATTGTGGCCACATTGGCATCGAATGGCATTTTGCAAGGCATTGCCCTGATTTACTCAGGAGGAACCACCAGCGGTTTCCCCCCTCCCTTGGTGGGCTGGTTGATGACCGGCAAAGTGCTGGGAGTCACCCCTATTGTTTTGTTTTTGCTGATATTCATCGTTTTTTCTGTCTATCTCTTGGGCAAAACCTCATTTGGCCGCCATGTCTATGCCGTAGGCAGCAATCAGTTAGCGGCTTATTTATCTGGCGTGCCTACCAATAGAACCCTGGTGCTTGTGTATATATTGTCCTCGGTGTGCGCGGCGATTGTGGGCGTGTTGTTAACCGGATTTTCCGGCCAGGCGAGCTTGGGTATGGGAGACGATTACCTGTTGCCGTCGATAGCCGTGATTGTGGTGGGCGGCGGGTTGATCACCGGCGGCCGGGGGCATTATTTGGGGATTCTGGCGGGCGTGTTGTTGCTGACGGCGTTGCAAGCGCTCCTGGTCGGCAGCAATTTGCCGTACGCGATTCGTCCTATCTTATTTGGAGCCGTCCTGCTTGCCGCAGTGGCGGCGTTAAAAGAAAAGCCGGTAGGTTGATTTCGTTCATTTGTCATGGGCCAGGATTTTTTTCGTTTTTAGACAATCAAATTTTGGCCATGTTAAGGAGGCATCTATGAAGATTGATATTTTGGTCGACGTAAAAACGACCCTGGGCGAGGGGCCATTGTGGGATGTCGACGAACAGCGCTTGTATTGGGTGGATAGCGCCGATGGCCGGATATTCCGGTCGACAGCCGACGGCCGCGAGCTACGGGCGTGGCAGGTTCCTGAAAAAATTGGATCCATGGCTTTAAGAAAAAATGGCGGCGCGGTCGTTTCCTTGGCTAGAGGTCTGCATTTTCTTGATTTTCGGTCCGGCCTGCTGGATTTGATTATCGATCCTGAGCCCAACAGCCTGAACAATCGATTGAATGACGGCAAAGTCGATAAGCAAGGGCGTTTTGTAGTTGGTAGCATGGATACGAAAGAAGAGGGCCCCAACGGTGCGCTATACCGCCTCGACCCCGATCTTAGCCTGCATACCCTGGATACGAATATCATGGTTTCAAACGGTCCTTGCTGGAGTCCGGACGGCAATACTTTTTATTTTTCCGACACCTGGTCGGGCGATATATGGGCCTACGATTACGATCAAAAGACGGGCGGCATTTCCAATAAGCGAACGTTTACATCCCTTCAAGGTAAAGCATTCAAGTCTTCGGATGGCGCCACGGTCGATGCGGAGGGCTATCTTTGGAACGCGCAGGTCTATGAGGGAAACCTCGTTCGCTACGCTCCGGACGGGTCTATCGATAAAGTCATCCCCATGCCCGTGAAAAATGTCACCAGCGTCATGTTCGGCGGACCGAACCTGGATATCCTGTACGTAACGTCCATGTCCAGGCCGCCTTTGCCCAGATTCCCTAAAGACAGTGTTTTAGGTGGAAGCGTTTTTGCAATTACGGGTTTGGGAATAAAAGGGCTGCCTGAATTCAGGTTCGCCGGATAGGCATGAGTTGGTTGTAGCGGCAGCCCTTGTGGCTGCCATTTTTTTGTAGCGCCACCCCTTGTGGGTGGCATCTTTGCTAAACGGGATCCGGGTTATTGCGTAAATGGCAGCCACAAGGGCTGCCGCTACATAATAAGGTGCCATTAATTCAAGGCGCTATTAATCGACCTAGGGCGCCATTAATCGTGCGGGTGCGGATGCTTGTGGATAGGATCCACCCAATACACGGTTTCGGGTTTTTCGACGGCGGCGATGTCCAGGTTGATGACGACGGCTTCGTTGTCGCTGCGCACCAGCACGCATTCCAGGGGCTCGTCGTTGCTGGCGTTCATTTCCTGGTGTGGGACGTAGGGAGGCACGTAGATGAAATCACCCGGGCCGGCTTCGGCGGTGAATTCCAGCTGATCGCCCCAACGCATGCGGGCGTGGCCGCGCACAATGTAAATGACGCTTTCGAGCGCGCCGTGATGATGGGCGCCTGTCTTGGCTTTGGGGAAGATGGTGACGGTGCCGGCCCATAGCTTTTGCGCGCCGACACGCGCGTGGTTGATCGCCGCGGCGCGGTGCATGCCCGGCGTTTGTGCGGTGTTGGTGTCCATCTGGTCGCCCCGAATAACGCTGACCCCTTCGGTGCGCCAGTCTTTGTGTTGTGTGTCCTCGCCCATGAATTCCTCCGCGAATGGCTAACAACCATGATACCGCACGATTCAGGGCGTTTGGGTTTCGTCTTTCAGGATGGCTTGCAAAAACAAACGCGTGCGCGCTTCTTTGGGGTTTTTGAAAATCACTTCGGGTACGCCCGCTTCGATAATGCGCCCGCCGTCCATCACGACCACGGTGTCGGCCACTTCCTTGGCAAAGCTCATTTCGTGGGTGACGACCATCATGGTCATGCCTTCTTTGGCCAGCAGTTTCATCACCTGCAGCACCTCGCCCACCAGTTCGGGGTCGAGCGCCGAAGTGGGCTCGTCGAATAGCATAACCTTGGGTTCCATGGCCAGCGCCCGGGCGATAGCCACGCGTTGCTTTTGGCCGCCCGACAGGCTGGCGGGCATGGCGGAGGACTTCTCGGCCAGGCCGACCTTGGCCAGCAGCGCCTCGCCCAATTGTTCGCTTTGCGCCGCGCCCATGCCACGCAGAGTTCTGGGGCCGATGGTGACGTTATGCAAGACGCTTAAGTGCGGAAACAGATTGAACGATTGGAAGACCATGCCGACCTGGGTGCGCAGGCGATTCAGGTCTTTCTCGGCCAGCATGGCGCCGTTGTCGGTGAGGCGCTGGCCGCAGATGTCGATGACGCCTTGCTGGGCGATTTCCAGGCCGTTGCAGCAGCGCAGCAAGGTGCTTTTGCCCGAGCCGCTCGGGCCGATGACCACCACCACTTGCGATAGATCGACTTCCAGGTCGATGCCTTTCAGAACCTGATTGCTGCCGAATGACTTATGCAGCTGGCTTATTTTGATCATGGCGGGGGCGGTCATTGCACCATCCCTCCGGCTTTAAGACGCGTTTCGATATGGCGCAGCACCAGGGTGGTGGCCGTTGTCATGATCCAGTACACCACAGCGATGACCAAGTAGGTTTCCAGCGAGCGATACGACACGCTGATGATTTTTTGTCCTTCATGCATCAGGTCGTGGATGGTGACCAGCGACACCAGGGCCGAGTTTTTGATGAGCGCGATGAATTCATTGCCGAGCGGCGGAATCATGCGTACGAACGCCTGTGGCAAAATGATTTTCAGCATGGCCTGGGTGGAGGACATGCCCAGCGACCGAGCCGCCTCGGTTTGACCGCGGTCGACCGATTGAATCGCGCCGCGCACGACTTCGGACACATACGAAGCCGAATACATGCCCAGGCCCAGCATCCCGCAGGCAAAGGCCGGGAGCAAGATGCCAAAGCGCGGCAGGCCGAAGAACCAGATAAAGAGCTGTACCAGCAAGGGCGTGCCGCGAAAGCACGACAGGTAAACGCTGCAAAACCAGTAGGTGATTTTGCGTTGCGGATTCAGGTGGCCGATGCCGATCAGCAGCCCCAGCAGGCACGACAGAAGCAGTGCGCACACCGTCACCTCGACGGTAACGGTGGCGCCTCTGAAGAGCGATGTCCAGTCGGCCAGGACCGGGGTGAAATCAAAGTTCATTTGGCGCTGGCTTCAAACCACTTGTTGACGATTTTTTGGTAGACGCCGTTGGCCTTGATGCGCTTTAGGGCTTCGTTAAAGCTCTTGGTCAGCTCGGGTTGCGCTTTGCTGACGGCAATACCGTATTCTTCGGTGGTGATTTGCTCGGGCAGAACGGTCAAGGTGGGGTTGTGTTGCGCGTAAAGCTTGGCGGCCGGTTTGCCGGTCACCGCTGCGTCGGCGCGGCCGACCTCGACCAGGTTGAACATTTCTTCGTTTTTCTCGACCTCGACGCGCACCACTTTCGGAAAGCTATCTTGCAGGAATTTCACCGATTTGGTGCCGACCTGCACCGAGACTTTCTTGCCGTCCAGGTCTTTAAGCGTCTTGATGGGGCCGTCTTTCTTGGTTAGGACAACCAGGCCGCCGGCGTAATACGGGTCGGTGAAATCCACCACTTTCTTGCGCGCGTCGGTAATGTAAATGGCCGACATGGCCGCATCGGCCCGGCCTGACACGATGGCGGGAATGAGCCCTTTGAAGTCGATATCGGTCCAGGCTACCTTTTTGCCCATTTCCTTGGCCAGGGCTTCGGTCAGCTCAATATCGAAACCGGTGCGCTGCCCCGCCTGGGTAAATTCCATGGGGGGAAACGTGGCGTCGGTTACAACGCGGATGGTGTCCGAGGCGGCGTGTCCAACTGCCGCGAAACTGCCCAGCGTTACGGCGAGCAGCGCGGTTAATAAGGTTTTGCGGGATGTCATGAAAACTCCTTGTGCGCGAGGTGGAAATACGGAATTTCGTAAGCTTAGCGAGATTTTGCGTTATTGCACTATTTGAAGCTTAAAAAAGTGCCGATATGGGAAAAACCCCTAGATACTTGCCGTTGGCGAAGAAACGTACCCGTCGCTATGTAGCGGCAGCCCTTGTGGCTGCCATTTTCCCAAAATATGGAATCGTCTTGATCGTCACGGTTTTGCCACCCACAAGGGGTGGCGCTACATGATTCACGGGCAGGTCTTTGTAGTGGCTCCCTTGTGGATGCCAAAAATCATTATTCTTCGCGCAGAACCTGTTCGGCGGTGGCCAGGGGTAGGCACAGGGTCATGGTTTTGATGGGTGACTCGATGAAGCCTCGGGAACGATAAAAGCGCCTGGCTTGTTCGGACAGCGCGTGCACCAGCAGCGCCGAGACGCCGGCGATTTCGGCCGCCTGAATCGTGCGTAGGATGGCGTCGCGCAACAGAGCGGTACCTATGCCTTTTTGATGGTGGTCCTTGTGGATCGCCAAGCGGCCAAGAACCAGGACCGGAATGGGATCTGGCCGGTTGCGCCGCAGGGCGCCTGGCACTGCGCCATGGCCGATTGCTCCGGCCGCCAGGCAGTAGTAGCCAATGACGGCCTGGCCTTCGCATACAACATAGGTACGTGATGATCCATTGGCTTGATTTTTGGCGGCGCGCCGCTTTAACCACTCGTCAAGCGACGGCTCGCCACTGTCAAAGTCGGCAAGCTGATGAGAACCAGCAAGCGGCTCCGGCGTTGAAATCATCGCCGCGGCTTCCACGGAACGGGCGCTTTCATCGTGCGGCGCAGTCGGTCGGAGGGCGCGGGCGGCGTATCGAGCATTGCCTGAAATGCCGAAAAGCCTTTGGCGTCGAGTGCAAAGTACGTCTGGTCGAGCAGCACATCTTCGGCCTCCCGGCAGGCCGCTTCCAGCATGAACTCCGAGCGGCTACGCCCGAGCCGGTCGGCGGCCTGGTCAATCAGATCACGCTGGCCGGCTTTGGCTCGAATGCTGATGGTGACGGGTTCTTGGGTGGGTGATAGGGTATGCGCCATATATTACCTTTTTGTAGTGCATATGTATTACAGCACAAAAGCATATCTGAGGATTGCGCGGCGCGTAATCGTGAATTATGTAGCGCCACCCCTTGTGGGTGGCATTTCTTTTAAGCAAAAGGAGTGTTGCTTGCACAGATGACAGGCACAAGGCCTGTCGCTACATGATTCATGCAACGTTTTTTTCGTCTTCATCGTCAGTGATATGGCAGCCACGAGGGCTGCCACTACATAATTCACGGGTACGTATTCGTTAAAAATTGATCGGGTTTTCGCGATCCAGCGACCATTGCGCCGGATTATTCGCAATGTAGGTACGGATCTGCGTCAGGTTGGATTCGTTTCGAATGACATGCTCGTAGTAGTTAGGCTGCCAGAGCCGGCCTTCGAACGATGGCCAGTGTGACGTTTTTACATTATTGATATATCTAAGGGTGGACAAAGATTTGAACGCCCCGACTATATTTCCTATTGTGTGTGGGCCTTTTGCACGGATATGGCCGCTACGCGGGTCATCGCCTACGGGCAGGGCCAGGCCTTTTTGAGAGAACGGAAATGCGTGCCTCGGCGGGGAAATGAACAGGATGCCGTGGATGTGATTGGGCATGATCGTGAACCCGTCCAGCGCGAGATCAGGAAAGAGCCTTGGCAGTGTTTCCCACACATCGGCGACCATAAGGCCGGCATTGTTGGGACGCATCTGGCCGTTTTCGATTTGGCCGAATAACAGCATCCGGTGGTGGGTGCATAGGGTGATGAAATACGCGCCCGCTTGCGAGTAGTCGTAGCCCGGCAAGCGCGGCGGGCGGTGCCGTGAGTGGGCGCGGGGTGCCAAGGGCGTTTCGTTTTTGATCGTGGGAGTGTGCTGCGCCATGACAAGTCCTTCGAGCGAGTTCCGATGATGAAATCGAAGGTATCACGGGATTGGCGGTAGTTCATCCGTGAAGGGATGTTTGTGTCATGGGGGGATCTATGGTGTGTGGGGGATGGCAGCCACAAGGGCTGCCGCTACGGCGGGGTTTGTGAAATTGCAATATGACGATGGCACCCACAAGGGGTGCCGCTACATGTGGCGGGCACGTTTTTGTAGCGGCACCCCTTGTGGGTGCCATTCAAACCCACGCGCCTATTGTTTGGCGAACACCTGTTCCGCAGCGTCCAGCGTGGCCTGGATAACGGCATCGTCGTGCGCGGCCGAGACGAAGCCGGCTTCGAACGCGGAGGGCGCAAAATATACGCCTTTGATGAGCATGGCGTGAAAGAACTTTTTAAAGCGCTCGACATTGCAGCTTGATGCTTCCGCGAAACTGGTGGGTATCCGTTCGCTGAAGTAGATGCCGAACATGCCGCCGATGTGGTCGGTGCTAAGGGCGATGCCGGCGGCTTCGGCGCGATCGGCGATCCCGTCGGCCAGCTTTTGGGTTTGCGCACCCAGGCGCTCGTAAAAGCCGGGTTCGGACAGCAGCTTAAGCGTCGTCAGGCCGGCGGCCACGGCCACCGGATTGCCCGATAGCGTGCCGGCCTGGTAAACGCCGCCCAGTGGTGCGATGTGTTCCATGATGTCGGCGCGGCCGCCAAAGGCGCCTACCGGCATCCCGCCGCCGATGATCTTCGCCAGCGTGGTCAGGTCGGGCTTGATGCCGGTCAGTCCTTGTACGCCTTGTGGCCCAACCCGAAAGCCCGTCATGACTTCGTCAAAAATCAGCAGCGCGCCATATTGTGTGCACAGAGTGCGCAAGCCCTCGAGGAAACCCGGCACGGGCTGGATCAGATTCATGTTGCCGGCTATGGGCTCGACAATAATGCAGGCGATATCGGTGCCGTGCAGCTTGAACGCGGCTTCGACGCTATCGAGCTTGTTGTAGTCGAGCACGAGGGTATGCTGAATGAATTCGGGGGGGACCCCCGCCGAGGTTGGGTGGCCGAAGGTAAGCATGCCTGATCCCGCTTTGACCAGCAGGCTGTCGGCGTGGCCATGGTAGCAGCCTTCGAATTTAATGATTTTCGAGCGGCCCGTTACGCCGCGCGCCAGGCGTATGGCGGTCATGGTGGCTTCGGTGCCCGAGCTGACCAGGCGTACTTTCTCGATGGACGGCATGCGCGCCACAATGGTTTCGGCAATCAGGATTTCGGCTTCGGTCGGCGCGCCAAATGAAAGCCCGTCGACGGCGGCCTCCTGTACGGCCTTAACCACTTCCGGGTGCGCGTGCCCAAGTATGGCGGGGCCCCACGAGCCGACGTAGTCGATGTAGCGGACGTTGTCGGCATCCCACAAATAAGGGCCTTGCGCGCGCTTGATAAAGCGCGGCGAGCCACCCACGGATCGAAAGGCCCTGACAGGCGAATTGACCCCGCCGGGAATGGATTGACAGGCGCGTTCGAAGAGTTCGGTGTTGCGAGACATGGCGATTGGGCTCTAAAGATGGAATAGGGTGATGCTATAGCATAGCAAGCTTGCTGTTTATTCTCTATTTTGATTGTTGATGTGGCAGCCACGAGGGCTGCCGTTACATGCGACAGGTGCGGATATTGGGACCATGGCACCCACAAGGGGTGCCGCTACATGAGCGGCAGGTACGTTTTTGATGAACGACTGGTACGTATTTGTAGCGGCACCCCTTGTGGGTGCCATCGTCCCAAAGAACCATCGCCCCAAAAACGCCCCCTACCCCCGCGTTTCGAACAGATCCCGGCAGCGGCGGGCTGTAGCTTGTATGTTTGAGGCGCCGAACAGGCCGCTGATCAGGGCGACGCTGTCGGCGCCGGCACGAATTACGGGTGCGGCGTTGTCGGCCGTCAGGCCCCCTATGGTCACCACGGCCGCGCGTGGAGCGGCACGATCACCCCGCATCCGGCCTGCCCGGGTACGTTCTGCCAGCATCCGCCCCGCGCGGATATGGTCGAGCGTGGCGCGGACCGCGTCGGGCTTGACGCTGGAGGGATACATGGCGCCGAATGCAATGTAATCGACGTCGGCGGCCAGGGCTTGTTGGGCCAGCGCAGGGTCGTTGTAGCAGGAGCAGCCCAGAATTTTGTCGGGTCCCAGGGCTTGCCGCGCTTCGATCAATGCGCCATCTTCGCGTCCCAGGTGGGCTCCGTCGGCATCGAGCGCCAGCGCCAGGCGCCAGTCGTCGTTGATAATGAATACGACGCCTAATGATTTGCACGCTGCGGCCAGCGCCCGCGCCTGATATTCGCCTTCGCGCCGCGTGGCGGTTTTACGGCGCCATTGCAATGCCACCATGCCGCCGGCGGCGGCGGCCCGGACGGCGGCGATCAGCCTTTGCGTGTCGCTCCACTCGGGGGTTATGCCATACAGCCCACGTGGGAATCTAAGCGGCGTTTTCATGTTCAAGAGGGCGATCGGTTGATTAACGGGTGACCCATGCCGGGCTGGAACGAATTTGCGGCGAGCGGCATCGCTTGTTTGATCGCCGCCTCGACAGCCTGTGGAGCGTCCAGCCCCATGGCCAGTTGGCAGGCCACGGCACAGGCCAAGGGGCCGTCGGCATCGTGCAGCCGGGCGGCAGGCGCTTGCCAGGCCCAATTGAAGGTTTCGTTTTCCTGCCCTTGCAGCAAGTAGGCGCTTTGGCCGGGGCGAATGGGGGCCGCCGTGCTTAACACCCATTTGGCGCCGCATTGCAGCAGGGCCTGCGCCGGAGATGCCGCGTCGATGGTGGACAAAAGGCCCTCGGCTTGCCATTGCACCATCAGGTTATGGTCGGCGATGACGATATCTGTCTGGGGCAGCAAGAGTTCCAGCGTTGCGCTCAACACGTCTTCGGAATCGATGTCTTCCAGCGCGGCCTCGTCGGGCCAGGCGGTTAGATGCAGAACCAGAGGCACCTGGTTGTAATCGGCGGCGATTTGCGCCAGCGCGCTGACCGATTCCGGTGTGTAAAGAGGGCCTATTTTTATGGCCTGCACGGCCATGTCTTCGAGCAGGCAGCGCGCCTGGTCGTCGATCAGTTCAGGCGCGACAGGCTGGATTTCTTCAATTCCCACCGTGTCCTGGACGCGGATGGCTGTCAGGGTGCTTAGCGCGTGGCATCCCAGCGTTGCGCAAGTAACCGCATCGGCGGGCAGGCTACTGGACCCACTGGGGTCGAAAGGGCCGAAAATAAGAACTATTGGGAGGTTTGATGCTTGCACAGAATACCGAATCGCAGAAGTAGGCAACGAACTTTGGTTATGATCAAAGTAATTGCTATTGGGTTTAGTAAGATAGACCCCATTCTAATAGAAGCGCTCAAAGACCGTTGGTTTTTGGGCTTGAAATTCTCAGTGAGTAACAAAACATGCGTACATGGATGTGTTTGATTTGCGGTTGGATATATGATGAGGAAGCGGGCGTGCCCGAAGAAGGGATTGCACCGGGCACGCGCTGGGAAGATGTTCCACCTAACTGGGTTTGCCCCGAGTGCGGGGCACGCAAGGAAGATTTTGAACTGATTGAAGTTTAATACGTCAAACAGAGGTCACAGGAGACGAGTCATGGAACCATCCGCGAGGCAGGCCCACAGCAGCAATAGCGGTAATTTGGCTCAACAGTTTCTTGTGGCCATGCCCGGCGTGGTTCAGGGGAATCTGGCCGATACCGTCATTTATGTGTGCGAGCACACCGACCAAGGGGCCCTGGGGCTGGTCATTAACCGGCCTACGGACCTGACTGTGGGCGGTTTGCTCGAACGCATCGACCTTGATTCGTCTTTGGAAATCGGCCCTATCAAAGATACACCCGTGTTTTTCGGCGGCCCGGTGCAAACCGACCGCGGCTTTGTGCTGCATGTTCCGGTGGGCGAATACGGGTCCAGTATCCGTTTGGGCGAGATGGCCCTGACCACGTCGCGCGACGTACTGCAAGATGTCGCGCAAGGGCACGGGCCGACGCGCATCCTGATTACGCTGGGGTATGCGGGGTGGGGCGCAGGCCAGCTGGAAAGCGAAATGGCGCAAAATGCCTGGCTTAACGTAACGGCCTCGGAAGGGGTTCTGTTCCATACCGCACCCGAAGATCGCTACGTGGCAGCCCTGCGTCTGTTGGGGATCGACCCGCTGATGCTGGCCGGCGACGTGGGCCATGACTGAAGAAACCCTGCTGGCGTTTGACTACGGGACAAAAAAAATAGGGGTGGCCATCGGCAATACGCTGACCCGGCAGGCCCGGCCCCTGGAAATCTTAACGCCCATCACACGCCAACAACGTTTCGCGGCCATAGGCCGGCTGCTGGCCGAGTGGCAGCCGCAACGGGCGATTGTCGGCCTGCCGCTGACAATGGAAGGCGGCGAGCAATACGCATCGCTGCGCTGCCGGCGGTTCGCCCACCAGTTGCATGGCCGCTTCGGAATAATGGTCGAACTGGTCGACGAGCGCGGCTCAAGCCTCGAAGCGCAAGATATCCTGGGCAGCAATGCCGCCGACGACGCGGTCGCCGCGGCCGTTATCTTGCAGCGCTATTTCGATACGCTGGGTTGAGGGGTCTGGTTCTTGCGTAGATGGCACCCACAAGGGGTGCCGCTACCTATTTCACGGGTAGGTTTTTGTAGCGCCATCCCCGTAGTTTTTGTAGCGGCACCTCTGTAATTTTGTAGTGGCACCCCTTGTGGGTGCCATTTCGACGAACAAGGCGGTATCTATCAAGGCATGTCACAATTACGGGCCTTAAGTTATGTCGCGTCCGAACGTTATATAGCGTGTCATGACGCAGCATCCCTTGATTTCTCGTTGTTATGTCGAGTTTGCCTTGTTAAAGAGACCGATTTGAGCGTTTTGTTATTTTCCGTACGGGCGATTTGCGTGTTTGTCTGGATTATTCTGGGCTTGCTATCCGTGGTGTGCATATTTCCGATTGCGCCTTTATCGGTCAGGGCGGCCATGAATCACCGCTGGTCGCAGGTTTTGATGTGGCTTTGCGGAGTGCGTGTGCGGATATTGGGCGAACCCGTTCTGGATGGAGCGGCCCTTTGGGTGGCCAACCATGTTTCCTGGGTCGATATCTTTGTTCTCAACAGCGTGCGCCCGATGTCCTTTATCGCAAAAAGCGATATCCGGCGCTGGCCCCTTATCGGCTGGTTGGTGGCGGGAGCCGGCACCGTGTTCATAGAACGCGGGCAGCGTCAGGCGGTCAGGCTGGTGGGCGAACAAATGAAGACCCGTTTCGAGCGCGGTGACGTGGTGGGGCTGTTTCCGGAAGGAACCACCTCGCCGGGATTCGACGTAATGCCCTTTCATTCCAGCCTGTTCGACGCGGCATTGCGCGCCCATGTCGATATCCAGCCGGTAGCGCTGAGGTTCCTGCATCGTGGGCGGCGCAGCGACTACGTGGCGTTCGTGGGAGAACAGAATCTGATACAGAACCTGTGGTGTTTGCTGGGTACCACCCAGGTCGTTGTGGAGGCCGAGTTCTTGCGAGTCATGGACACTGGGCTTTGCCAGGAGATGGGCCGCAGCAAGGTCTCGTCGCAAGCGCACCGCGCGATTCGCGATGCGGTCAGGTCTTTGTAGAATCTGTTTTGATGGTGAAAAGCATGGCACCCACGAGGGGTGCCGCTACATGAGCGGCGGGTAGGTTTTTGTAGCGGCACCCCTTGTGGGTGCCATCGGGGTTCTATAAACACCGCCTTGGTTCTCGACCACCTGGCAGCCACAAGGGCTGCCACTACATTAGCAGCGATCGCGTCAATCAAATTCACCGGCGGCCCCTCAAACATCCACCACGCGAGCGTCGTGGGCGGTCAAGGTAGGGCAGGCGACTCGGGCACGCCGCGCGGATGAGCTGCTTTGGGGAGGCAAGGGGCGCACTGTTTGAGCAACGGTTTTGACCCGTCCAGTGGACGGGTCATGTTGCGAGTTTGCGCACCGCCCCAAAGCAGCTCATCCGCGTGGGAAGTTCTGGCGTAGCCAGAACCGTGCACGTCGGAGCCTGACCTACCTTGACCGCCCACGATGCGGGGCTAGAAGGTTTATGCGGCATAGGGCGTATCAAAAGAATGCTACGTGCAGCGAATGCCACCCACAAGGGGTGGCGCTACAGGGTGCCGCTACGGGTGGCGGAATAACTAATGTTCCGTCGGATTCTGATATTGCGCGCAACCGACCTGCACGACTTTGTGGTCGGACAGGCGCAGGGCGGTCAGCTTGCCGCCCCAAATACACCCCGTATCCAGGCAAATAACATCCGGCCGCAGCAGCAGGCCCAGCGTCGACCAATGGCCGAACACAATCGTATCGTCGCGGATAGCGCGGTTGGGAACATCGAACCAGGGCATCAACTCACCCCCGTGGCCCGGCGGCCCCTTTTGCGCAAACTCCATATGGCCGCGGCTATTGCACATCCGCATACGCGTTAGCGCATTGATAATCACACGCAAACGCTTGCTCCCGTTATACGCATCTTTCCATCGCACCGGCTCATTGCCGTACATCTTCTGCAGCAGGCTTTTCCAGTCCGGTCCGCGCAATGCCGACTCCACCTCCGCCGCCAGCGCCAACGTTTTGTTGACGCTCCACTTGGGCAGCACCCCCGCATGCACCAACAGATGATGATGCGCATAATGGGCCATCGGCCGGCGGCGCAGCCAATCGATCAAGCCGGCCGAATCGGGCGCTTCGAGTATGCCGTTGAGCGTATCGGATTTACCCGGCTTTTTAATACCTGCCGCCACGGCCAGCAGATGCAGGTCGTGATTGCCCAGTACCGCGATGGCCCGCTCCCCCAGGCTCATGATAAGCCGCAGGGTGCCCAGCGAGTTCGGGCCGCGATTGACCAGATCGCCCGCAAACCAGAACTGCGCGTCCGGATTGCCGGCGATCTCCGGCTGAGCCAGTAGTTCCGCCAGCGGCGAACAACACCCCTGGATGTCGCCGATGATCCAGATATTGGATTTATTGCTCATACAGCTCGTTTGCTCCACGGCCAGCGCGCCTGGCTGAAACGGCGCACCCAGTGCTGGTTTTCCATTAACGTAAGCACGCCCAGCGCCAGCCCCAGAACGGCCAGATTAGGCACCAGGGCCGTTACCCACGGCGGCCATTTGCTCAGCATCCCCACATTCAGCGCCAATTGATTAAGCATGAAGAACCCCACGCCCAGCAATATGCCCACGAACACTTTGCTGCCGACCCCGCCGCGGCGGGTTTGCATAAAACCGATGGGCGCGGCAATCGTCATCATGACAAGCAGGGTGAACGGATAGGCGATCTTGCGCCACAGCGCCACCACTTGGCGTTCGGTTTGCAGTTTGTTGGCGTGCAGGTACCCGATGTAATCGAGCAGATCCCTGATCGACATGCGTTCGGGCGTAAGAATGCGGGCAATCAGGCGCTGCGGCGTGAGCGTTGTGGGGATGCTTGTCTCAGGCAGCGACCGGATATGGGATAACGGCTGGGCCGGGGTCTGAACGTCGGCCAGTGCGATTTTGGAGCTGTTGTCGATCTGGGTTTCGACGACATCGTCCAAAATGAGCTGGCCATGGCTGAAGTGCCCATTCTTGGCTTGAGTGAAGGAGGTCAGTTCCTGGCCTTTGCGAAATTCGTACAGGGTAATGCCCGAGACGCCGCCGATAGCCAACAGCCGGGTAATGTTGATGACGCGGGTACCCCCGCCTGGTGTGGGTTCTTTGAACCAGTAGCCGCTATTCAAGCGCCCGCCCTCGGAGCGCCCCAGCAGCACTAAATTGGCTTCGCTGGACTTTACCTCCGCCGCCGGAGTGACCACTTCGGACAGTATAAAAGCGCCCACCACCATCGGGATGGTGACGACCCAAAGCATGCCCAGCAGTTTCAGGCCGCTGACCCCCGAAACCCGCAAAATAACCAGTTCATTGCGTTGTGCAAGCCCGGCCAGCGCCAGCACGGCGCCGATGAGCAAGCCTATGGGCAGCAGGTCGTACAGGCGCGTCGGGAAGGCCAGGACTTGCAGATAGAACAGGCTGAGCAAGGTAAACTTGGGGCCGATATTATCCAGGTCGTCGATCAGCGCAAAAAAGGTGAACAGCCCCACCAGCGCGATCAGCACCACGGCGGTGGAGCGATAGATTTCGCTGGCTAGGTAGCGGCGGGCGGTATTCATCGTGAACGGTTTCTTGCCTGGAATAAAAGTGAATAGCGCAACCTATAAATATAGGGCGATAGTATCAGTGTGCCGCTATTATAAGGAGTGTGGCACGGCCCGAAGGAGGCCTACGGCACATCAGGCAGATCGACCCGGCGCATGCGCAGTTCGATCGTGTTGGCGCGAGACCTCAGGTAGGCGGTGTTGCGGTGGCTGTCGTAGTACGCCGGGTTGGGCAGCATGGCGGCCAGGCGGGCCGACTGATAGCGGTTCAGCGCGCGGGCGTCGATATGAAAGTAGTGCTGCGCCGCGGCCTGGGCCCCGAACACCTGGCCGCCCCATTGGGCGACATTCAAATACAGTTCCAGAATACGCTCTTTGCTCATGACAAATTCGATCATATAGGCCAGCACAAGTTCCTGGCCTTTGCGCAGGTAAGAGCGCGATCCCGACAGGAACAGGTTTTTCGCCAGCTGCTGGGTAATGGTCGAGCCGCCGCGACGTTTGCTTTTGCCCTCTTCGGCCTGGAGCTGGTTGTATTTCCAGGCTTTGCGGATGGCGTCCCACTCCACGCCGTCGTGGTTGGTGAAATTGGCATCTTCCGAGGCGATCACCGCGCGTTTCAGCGTGGTATTGATCTCTTTATAAGGCACCCATTGCTGTTCCAGCGTGGCCGCGGGGTTCGATGCGCGCAGTTCGGTGAGCGTGGCGCTCATGAAGGCGGTGCTGCCGGGGTTCTTGAAATTGAACCACACGACCATGATGAACAGGCCCAACTGATAAAGCAGCAGGGCGCCCACGCCCGTCAGGAACGCGACGCGCAGGATTTTATGTCCGCCGGATTTGCGCGCCGCCATGATCTTTATGTGTGCTGCAGCTGTTGGCGCAGGGCCGCCAGCACAGGTTCGATTTTGGGCTGTACCCGGTGCCAGATGGCGAAGCTGGCGGCTGCCTGGCCCACCAGCATGCCCAGGCCATCGGCCAGCACGCTGGCCCCATGAGCGCGGGCCTGCCGCAGGAAGGGGGTGTCCTGGGCGCCGTACATCATGTCGTAGGCCAGCGCGCCGGGCGCATACAGCGTGTCGGGCAGGTTCAGTGTGCCGCCTCCCAAGCTGCTGGAAGTTGCATTGATGACCACATCCCACTGCCCAGCGATGGCGTCCAGCGCGCCGGCTGAAAGCCGTTCGGCGCGCCGGGGCGCGAGGCTTATGGTCCGCTTGTGCAGTTCGTGCGCGCGTTCCGCGCTGCGGTTGGCGATGTGCAGTTGCGCGCAGCGCGCTTGCAGCAAGGGCAGCAGCACGCCTTTGGCCGCGCCTCCGGCGCCCAGCAGCAGCACTTTCCTGCCCGCCAGCGTGACGCCCAGCCGGCGGATATCGCTTAGCAGCCCGACGCCGTCGGTATTGCAGCCATGCAAGCGGCCGCCGGCCATCCACAGCGTATTGACGGCGCCCGCCAGTTGCGCGCGGTCGCTTAAGTGTTCGGCCGCCAGCGCACACGCGGCTTCCTTGAAGGGCAGCGTCACGTTCAGCCCCCGGCCGCCGCCGGCAAAGAATTGCTCGACCGTGCCGGTGAAGTCGTCCAGGGGAGCCAGGATGCGTTCGTAGTGCAGGGCAATGCCGGTTTGCCGCCCAAACTGCTGGTGGATGAAGGGCGAGCGGCTGTGCTCGATCGGGTTGCCGATGACGGCATAACGGTTTTCTGGGGCGGCGGAAGTCACGGCGTATCGGTATTTAACTGGTTATTGATGAAGTGCCAGGTGCGTGTAATGGCCAATACATCGTTTGTTTTGGCCACGGCCGGCGGTAAAGGCGGAAAAGGCGCGGCCAACTGCACAATGCGTTGCGCGGCCAGGTTCAGGACCGCGTGTTCGGACGGTTGATTCATTTCGACGCGCAGCAATTGGCCGTCGCGCCCGATATAAACCGTTAGCTGCAGTGTGCCATGAATTTTGCCGCGCGCCTCGGCAGGGTAATGCTCGGTCCCGAGCAGCTCGATTTTTTTGCGCCAGGCCTCTACATACTGGGCGTAGTCCGACGCGGCGGTCGATGGGCCCACGAACTGTTGCCGCGGCTGGGCGTTGTAGCGGTCGATCCGCTCCTTCAGGGCGCTGATCTGGGCGTTGAGGATCAGGCTTTCCTGATTGCGATTATCGTCGCCCGGGTCGGTCGACTGCTCGAACAGATCCGGGTTTTTCCGGGCCAGCAGGGCTTTTTGCCGGGATTCCAGCTGCGTGTAAAGCTGCTGTTGTTCGGCCTCGAGCTCTGCCTGGCGCTTGCGCAGGGCTTCCAGAACCTGCTGGTCGGCCGACTCGGCCACGGTACGGGGCAGGGGCGACGCCGCGTAGCCCGCATTGGCCTGGCCGCCGCCGTTGATCTGATTTTGCGCAAGGAGCTGCGGCTTGGCCGGCGCCGATTCCGTTTGAGCATTGACCAGCGTTACTTCGAGGGCGCTGGAGGCAACGGGAGCCAAAGCCCGGGACGAGAAATGAATGGCCAGCACCGCCGCGTGCACGCATAGCGACAGCAAGAGCGCGATGCGCAGATGGTCGCTGCGCGGCTCGGCGGGCGCAGGCAAGAACGCAAGAGGCGCAGGAATGTCAGTCACTTCTTCAAGCCTTGGCAGTTACGCTGCCTTAATTATGCCGCGACCGTGTCCAGGTAGCGACAGTCCAGTTCAAGCGCCAGTTCGTCGAACCCCATGATTTCCAGATTGACGATTTGCCCGCGCTCCAGCTCCGGTAGTGTGGCCACCCTGATAACCAGGGGCGCGCAGGACAAACGCACCAGATCGTCGCGCAGGACGCTGGCTTGCACGTTGCGCAGGCCTTGTTGCTGCAGCCAGCGCAGGCACCAATAGCGTTCCATGGCGTTCTGGAACTCGTTCCAGACGGCGTATTGCGCGTCGAACGCACCGATGATGGCGAACAGATCGGCGTCTTTGGGCTTGAAGGGGGCAACCAGGCGCGCCGACACGCCATGCTCGGCCGCGGCCAGAATTTGCCACTGGTTGACCAGGTCGACGTAGCGGCGCAAAGGCGAGGTGCACCACGCATATTGCGCAACGCCGATGGCCTCGTGCGGCAAGGCCTGGGTGGACATGCGCACGCGGCCCATCTGTTGCGAGCGGTAGATGGCGGGCACGCCATGGTCGGCCAGCAGGCCGCCCCAAAGATTGTTGGTCAGTATCATGTACTCGGCCACCAGCCTGTCCAGAGGCGCGTTGCGGCGCCGCGCGATCAGTTGCACGGGGGTGTCGGGATCGTGCGGCGAGCCTTGCAACGAAAAGGAATAATCGATGCGATTATTGTTCTCGGGCTTGCCGCGCACCAGGTCGCGCTGCGCGCTCAGGCGCTGGGCCAGTTGCCACAAGGGGCGCAGCCAGTGCGCGTAGGGCAGTTCGGCCTGCGGGTCGTTCAGGGCTTCTTCGGTGATGAGGTCGTCGAGCACATCGTGACGCAGGTTTTCACGCACCTGTATGCGTTCCAGCCGCGTTTCGGTCGACACTATCTCGCCCGTGTCCAGCCGCGCGTTAACGTATAGAGACAGTACGGGCCGAGTCTGGCCGGCGTTGAGCGAAAACGCCTCGATCAGCTCATCGGGCAGCATGGGGATTTTCTGCCCCGGGAAATACACCGTCGACATGCGCGCGCGGGCCAGTTTGTCCAGATCGTTGCCGCGTTGCACCGCCAGGCCGGGGGCGGCAATATGGATGCCGACCCGTACGGTCGTGTCGTCGATGTGTTCGACCGACAGGGCGTCGTCGATTTCCGTAGTGCTGCTGTCGTCGACCGAGTAGGCCTCCACTTCGGCCAGGGGAAGGTTGGCGCCGATCTCGGGCAGCTCGACCGGGGCGAAGCCGCATCCTTTGGGGAAATGGGCCGATAGAAACCGGTGCTGGTGCAGGGCCAGTGCGTGGGGCCAGGCGCCCAGCTTGAGCAGCAGCCGCTCGGGGCTGGTATTGAGTTGCGTGACGGCTGCGTCGAAGGCTTTCCACTGCTGCGAATTTTTGTCCGGCCGGGTCAGCAGGGTATTGGCCGCTTCGGCGATCGGCGCGGGCAGCACGCCGCCTATCATCTGGTCGATCCATTCCTGTTGCTGATTGAGCTGCTTTTGCTTTTTCTCGATGGCCGCCAGGGCCGCCGCCAGAATCTCGGGCGGCGCGGGCCGGTAGCATCCCTTGCCGCGCCGGTGAAAGTACGCGGGGGCGCTGCTCAGCGCAAAAATCAGCGCGGCTTTTTCGATGGCGTCGGGTGGGTGGCCAAAATATTCTTCGGCAAACTGGGTGGCTTCGAACTCTTCTTGCGGGGTGCATTCCCACAGAAAGTCGATCTCGAAGGTGGCGGCCAAGGCATGGGCCTGGGCAAGCAGGGCCGCAGGCGCCGGTTGCTCAAATTGGAAGAGCACGGCGGTGGTTTTTATTTTGCTGCGCTTGCCCGATTCGGATTCGACCTGCAGGCTTGCGTCGCTTTGCGAAAAAATCTTTTCAGCCTTGAAATTTCCGCTGTCTTCATACAGAACGTACATAGTGACCTATTTGTGCTTTTGTAGCGGCAGCCCTTGTGGCTGCCATCGTTTTTACTGAAATATTCTAGCCCCGCAGCGTGGCCGCTCAAGGTGGATCGGGCTCTGACGTGCACGGTTCTGGCTGCGCCAGAACTTCCCGCGGGCAGAGCCTGCTTCGGGGCGGCGTGCGAACTCGCGGGGCGAATAGCCCACTGGGCTATTCGCAAGCGTCCCGCTCAAACAGCGCACGCCTTGCATCCCCGAATCAGACCCTGCCCGCGGCGCGCCCGAATCGCCCGCCCCACCTTGAGCGACCACGCCGCTAGACTGGTGAAAATGGCAGCCACGAGGGCTGCCCCTACACTCGCTGCAGGTACGTATTTTGTAGCGGCACCCCTTGTGGGTGCCACCGGTCATCGTAACTACCTTCAGGATGAACCCAGCGCAAAATCCAGCACCTCGGGCAGCCATTGCTCGAAATCGGCCATGCCGTGGTCGCTGCCTTCAATAATATGGCCGCGGCTGCCGGTGTACCAGTCGGCCATTTCGTGCCAGTCCAGCACTTCGTCGCCGGTGGCGGCCAGCAGAAAATAGCGTTGCGGGTGTGCCGGGCGGCCTACGGCCATCTCGGCCAGCTCGTCGACGTAGGCCGGCAGGAAGATAAAGGGTTCGTCTGAATGAAAGAGCGTGTGTTCGCCTACCTGGGTGGCCAGATCGCGCGCGGCATACACCACGGGGTTGAGCAGTACGGCCCGGCATTTCCATTGTTCGGCCAGGCAGGTGGCGTAGTAGCCGCCCAGAGAGGACCCGATCAGGGTCAGGTCGTGGGCTACGTCCAGGCCTTGCTCGGCTTGCGCCTGCTCGATAATGTGGCGCACCTTTGCCAGGCTGCGTTCGGGGCTGGCCGGCAGTTGCGGGCAGACCCATTCGTGCGCCAGGCCGCGGCTTTGCAGGGCCTGCGCGACAAGCTGGGCCTTGAAGGATTTGGGGGAAGAACGGAAACCGTGCAGGTACAGAATCATGGGGCGCCTCGCGCGGGGCCGCTATAAGCGGTCCAGGAGTTTTTGGTGGATGCCGCCGAACCCGCCGTTGCTCATGACCAGGATTGTATCGCCGGCCTGGGCGGCGGCGGCAATGGCGGCGATCATGGTGTCCAGATCGTCGTAAGCCTTGGCTCGTTCGCCCATGGATGCGAAAACCTGCTTCGGGTCCCATCCCAAGGCATGCTTGCCGGCCGTGGCGCCAAAGCAGAATATCAGGTCGGCCGCCTGCAGCGCGGCGGGCAGCCTGGCGGCCATGGTGCCTAGCTTCATGGTGTTGGACCGCGGTTCGAGCACGGCCAGTATCCGTCCCGCACCGACTTGTTTGCGCAAGCCCTGGAGCGTTGTGGCAATGGCCGTGGGATGGTGGGCGAAATCATCATAAACGGCAACCTGCCTGACCGTGCCGCGCAATTCCATGCGGCGTTTGACCCCCGCAAAGGCGGATAACGCCGCCAGGCCTTCCTGGGGGGGTACGCCGACATGCTCGGCCGCGGCCAAGGCGGCCAGGGCGTTCAAGCGGTTATGTTCGCCGCCGAGATTCCAGCCGATGGCGCCCAGGGCCTGCCCGTTGTGAACCACGTCGAAATGGCCGTCGTCGGCGTCGGCCCTGACTACGGCTTGCCATGCCCCGTGGCCGCCGAAACGGACCAGCGGCGTCCAGCAGCCGCGATCCAGCACGCGGTCGATGGCTTCGCTGCCATCGGGGGCAATAATGCGCCCTTGTGCGGGGATGGTGCGCACCAGATGATGGAATTGGGTTTCTATGGCCTGCAGATCGGGGAAGATGTCGGCGTGATCGTATTCCAGGTTGTTCAGAATGGCGGTGCGAGGCCGGTAATGAACGAATTTGGAGCGTTTGTCGAAAAACGCCGTGTCGTATTCGTCGGCTTCGATGACAAACAGCGATTGCCCCGGTTGATAGCGGGCCGACACTTTAAGATCGCGGGCGATGCCGCCGACGAGGAAGTTGGGCTCGCGCCCGGCGTGTTCCAGTATCCATGCCAGCATGGCGCTGGTGGTCGTTTTGCCGTGGGTGCCGGCGACGGCCAGGACATGCTGGCCGCGCAGGATATGCTCGCCCAGCCATTGCGGGCCGGACGTGTACGGCAGGCCCTGGTTCAGTATGGCTTCCATTAACGGATTGCCGCGCGTGACGACGTTGCCGATAATGAACAGGTCGGGCCGCAACTGGGCTTGCTCGGGCCCAAAGCCTTCAATAAGCTTGATGCCTTGTTCTTCAAGCTGTGTGCTCATGGGGGGGTAGACGCCCGCATCGCAGCCGGTGACTGTGTGGCCCGCCGCACGGGCGATCAGCGCCAGGCCGCCCATGAATGTGCCGCAAATGCCTAGAATATGTAGGTGCATAAAACTCTCCAGCGGCCATTGTAAAGGCAGCGCCGCGGGGCTGCTGCCCGCGGTTTGCGCGATGCTATGATTAGCCAACCGGCAATCACCACATAAATGGGATCATCATGAAACGGCGAGCTTTTTTACGCCACGCAATGCTATGGGCGGGTGCTGCCTGTAGCGCTACGCCTTATTGGGCGCTGGCCGACGACTTCGGCTCTGTTGGCCTGTTTGACCGCAGCTTTCCCGATCCCGAGGGCGCGACGCACCCCATGTCGGGGTGGCTCGGCAAGCCCGTGGTGATGAATTTCTGGGCGACGTGGTGTCCGCCTTGTGTAAAAGAAATGCCCGATCTGGACGCTTTGCATAAAAAATACCCGACCGTGCAGTTTCTGGGAATGGGTGTGGATACGGCCAGCAATATCCGCAGTTTTATCCAGAAAACCCGGGTTTCCTATCCTTTGCTGGTGGTGGGCCACGACGGCATACGGCTGATGCGCGATCTGGGCAACCAGGTAGGAGGGCTGCCCTTTACGGTGGTTTTCGACGCCAAAGGGCACGCGATCCATCGCGTTCTGGGCGAAATCAAGCCGGCCGAATTCGAGCCGGTCGTACGAGGCCTGTCGGTCTAGTTGTTCTCTCCGGCCCGGGTATGGCGATTTTGCAAGATTTTGCAAATCATGGGCGTTTAATGGACAAATAGCGGTTTTTAGCGTAAAAAGCGTTCTATCGAATAAAGAGCTAATAGGCTATGACGCAACAAATCCTGGTTTTGCACGGTCCCAACCTCAATTTGCTTGGAACGCGCGAACCCGAGGTCTATGGGCGGCAGACGCTGGGCGACATTAACGCCAATCTGCAGCAAATCGCCGCCCAGGCGGGGGCGGTGTGCAGTGTGTTCCAAAGCAATCATGAAGGCGAGCTGGTCGATCGCATTCAGAAGGCCGGCGGAGACAAAGTCGATTTCATTATTATCAATGCGGCGGCGTACACTCACACCAGCGTCGCCTTGCGAGATGCCCTGGCGGCCGTGGCGATTCCATTTGTCGAAGTGCATTTGTCCAATGTTTATAAGCGCGAATCGTTTCGCCATCATTCCTATTTATCCGATACGGCGCGGGCGGTGGTAGCGGGGTTGGGCGCGTTTGGCTACGAGGCGGCATTGCGCTACGCCCTAAGCAGCTAGGAGCTGTCCGGCGCGGGCGGCCTGTTTTTTTACTTATTCAACGTTTGCTTTCGCAGTTTTATTGCGTGAAGCCATGTCATGGGAAGTTTGTATGGACCTGAGAAAACTGAAAACCCTGATCGACCTGGTGGCCGAATCAGGCATCGCCGAGTTGGAGATTACCGAAGGCGAGGGCAAGGTCAGAATTGTTAAATTTTCGCAAACCTTGCAGCCGGTGCCCATGAGCTATGCGGCGCCCGCCGCGCCTGTGGCGGCCGCTGCGGCTGCCGCAACGGCGGCCCCGGTGCCGGCCGTGCCCGCCGGGCATCAGGTCAAGGCGCCGATGGTGGGGACGTTCTACCGTTCACCCACCCCGGGCGCATCGCCGTTTGTAGAGCTGGGGCAGAGCGTCAAAGAGGGCGAGCCCTTGTGCATTATCGAAGCCATGAAGCTTTTGAACGAGATCGAGGCCGACAAATCGGGCGTGATCACCGAAATCCTGGTTGAAAACGGCGAACCCGTTGAATATGGTCAACCCCTGTTTGTAATTGGCTGAACCGATGTTTGAAAAAATTCTTATTGCCAATCGCGGCGAAATTGCCTTGCGCATACAGCGCGCCTGCCGTGAACTGGGCGTTAAAACAGTGGTGGTGCATTCCGAGGCCGATCGCGACGCGATGTATGTGCACCTGGCCGACGAGTCGGTATGCATAGGCCCGCCGGCTGCCCGGGACAGCTACCTGAACATGCCTGCCCTGATCTCCGCGGCCGAAGTCACCGATGCCGAGGCGATTCATCCGGGCTACGGGTTTTTGGCCGAAAACGCCGATTTTGCCGATCGGGTTGAAAAAAGCGGCTTTGTTTTCATCGGCCCCAGCCCAGCGTCGATACGCCTGATGGGCGACAAGGTCAGCGCCAAGCACGCCATGATCGAGGCCGGCGTACCGGTCGTGCCGGGGTCGGCGGGCGCCTTGCCCGACGATCCGCAGGAAGTTTTGCGCATTGGGCGCGAGGTGGGCTACCCGGTCATTATCAAGGCCTCGGGGGGCGGCGGCGGGCGCGGCATGCGGGTGGTGTACACCGAAGCGGCCTTGCTCAACGCCGTGACGATGACGCGCGCCGAAGCGGGCGCCGCGTTCAACAACCCGGAAGTCTATATGGAGAAGTTCCTCGAGAACCCGCGCCATATCGAAATCCAGGTACTGGCCGATGGCGGGCGTAATTCGATCTGGCTGGGCGAGCGCGATTGTTCCATGCAGCGGCGCCACCAGAAGGTGATCGAGGAAGCGCCGGCGCCAGGCATTCCGCGGCGGCTCATCGAACGGATCGGCGAGCGTTGCGCCGAGGCCTGCCGCAAGATCGGCTATCGCAGCGCCGGGACGTTCGAGTTTCTATTTGAGAATGACGAGTTCTATTTCATTGAAATGAACACCCGGATCCAGGTCGAGCACACCGTAACGGAAATGATTACCGGGGTCGATCTGGTGCAGCAGCAGATCCGGATTGCCGCCGGCGAGAAATTCCTTTTGCGCCAGCGCGATATCCAGATTCGTGGGCATGCCGTCGAGTGCCGCATCAATGCGGAAGATCCGTTCAAGTTCACCCCCAGTCCGGGGCGCATTACCAATTGGCATGTGCCCGGCGGCCCCGGCGTACGCATGGATTCTCATGTGTTCACCGATTATGTCGTGCCGCCCAATTACGACTCGATGATCGCCAAGCTGATCACCTATGGCGATACGCGCGAACAAGCTATTGCACGAATGGAAATTGCCCTGTCGGAAATGGTGGTGGAAGGCATACGCACCAATATCCCCTTGCATCGCGAGTTGATGCAGGATGCGCACTTTCGCGAAGGCGGCACCAGCATCCATTTTCTTGAGCACAAGCTAGCGCAGCGTCCTTAAGCCCTGTGTCACAGCCTTCGGCGCTGCGTGGCCGAGCCGGGGCGCGCCCGGGTTTTTACTGGAATTATTATGCGTGAACTCGTCCTAAGCTGCCGGGAAGACCAGGCCGAGGCGCTGTCGGACGCCTTGCTCGAGGCGGGCGTCCTGTCGGTTTCCGTGGAAGACGCCGATAGCGATACCGATGCCGAGCAGCCCTTGTTTGGCGAGCCGGGCCTGGAACCCGAGATTCAGGCATGGCGGCGCAATCGCGTTGTCGCCCTGTTGCCCGATGGCGCCGATCCGCAGCAAATTCTGGAGCAGGTGGCGGCGGCGTTAAGCGACCCCGTGGCGCCCGGCTGGCTGGTGCGCGAGGTGCCTGATGCCGATTGGGTGCGGCTCACGCAGGCGCAGTTCGGACCGATTAAAATTGGCGAACGCATCTGGATTGTGCCCAGCTGGCATCGGGACGACCCCGGCGTGCCGCCCTCCGGCCCACGGGCCGCCGCGGGCGACGGGCCGATTCATATCGAGCTCGATCCGGGGCTGGCGTTTGGCACGGGCAGTCATCCCACGACGCATCTTTGTCTGGAATGGCTGACCGAGCACGTGCGGGGTGGCGAAACGTTGCTGGATTACGGTTGCGGCTCGGGCATTTTGGCGATTGCCGCCCGGCTGTTGGGGGCGGGCCGCTGCTGGGCGGTCGATATCGACGAGCAGGCGGTGGACTCTACCCGCTACAATGCCCAAGTCAACCAGGTTGTGCTGGAGGCCATGCTGCCCGATGCGCTGGCCGCCGGGCAGACTGAGCTGGTGGTGGCGAATATATTGTCCAACCCTTTGAAGGTGCTGGCGCCCATGTTGTCCAATCGGGTGGCGCCGGGCGGCCGGCTGGCCCTGTCGGGTGTTCTGGAGAGGCAGGCCGATGAGGTGGCCCAGGCCTATGCGCCGTGGTTGGCCCTGCGCGTATGGCGTGCGCGCGACGGGTGGGTGTGTTTGCACGGACGCCGCAATTAACGAATGATTTCCGTTTATGGATTTAAATACGCAATGCCCTCGATGTGGCACAGTATTCGCAGCTAGCCTCGAGCAGTTGCAACTGCGCAAAGGCTATATCCGCTGCACCCATTGTGCGTATATTTTCGATGGCTTCGAATCCGCCGTGGCAGGCGATGCGCCAGTTGCCGAGGCGCCACCCGCCGCGCCGGCTGCTCCGTTTACATCGGGCGTCAGGCCCAGCGTCGTGCGCCAGCGTTCGGCCTCCGACCCTCGCGGCACTGCCCCAGCCGCCTATGTGCCGGTTGAGCCCGAGGGCGCGCGCCCGCCCGCAACACCCGCCTTTACGATCTCGTCGGCACGCTCTGCGCCGCGCAGCACGCGCACCGAACCCGTTGTGGAGATGCCCGAGCCCGCGGGCGCCGCGCAGGATTCGCGGCCGGAATCGTTTTATATCGATGGTCCTGCCAGCCCTCCCGAATCGTCCGCCATTTATGTCGACCCGATTGCCGGTGGAGAGCGCGCCTCGCCTCGTTTGCCGGAATTTCTGGATAGCCGTTACGAGCGCCGCGCGGGCTTTGCCCGGGTGTTTTGGGGTGCCTTGCTGGTGATTGGCTTGGCGCTTTTGGCCGCGCAACTGGTTTATGTCTACAGGGCGCAAATTGCCGCCCAGGCGCCCGTTTTCCGCCCGATCCTCACCGAGGCGTGCGTGCCGCTTAAATGCGATGTGCCTTATCCGCGGCACATTCTGCGTATTGCCATCATGAATTCGTCGTTGCGCACCGTGACCAATGGCGCCAATGCCAACCCGGATGTCAGCCAGATGATGCTGCAGGTCACTTTGCGCAATACGTACGACAAGCCCCAGGAGTGGCCCACCCTGACGCTGGATTTGATGAATTTTTCGGGTGTGCTCGTGGCGAAAAAAAATATCCCCCCGCAAGACTACCTGACGCCCGAAGCCTTGAAAGGGCCGTTTGCCGCGGGCAGTGAAATTGTGGTGGCTGTGCCGGTAAGCGTGACCGGATTCAAGATTAATGGTTTTCAACTAGGTAAGTTTTTTCCTTAAAGGATTGGAATGTCTGCAACGGTATTAGTGTGTGGTTCGGTTGCCTTCGATACGATTGCCGTGTTCGAAGGGCGTTTTAAAGAGCATATTCTGGCCGATAGCATACAGTCGCTGAGCGTCTCTTTCTTCGTTCCGTCCATGCGCAAGGAATATGGTGGTTGCGCCGGGAATATCGCTTACAACCTGAACCTGCTGGGAGGCCATCCGGTGCCGGTGGGCACCGTGGGCGGCGATGCGCTCGATTACCTGGCCCATATGAAAACCCTGGGCATAGACACGAGCCGGATCCGCGTCATTGCCGACATGTTTACGCCGCAGTGTTTCATTACGACCGATCTGGATAATAATCAGATCGCGTCGTTTCACCCCGGCGCCATGACGCGTTCGGCCGAGAACGATCTGACCGGCGTGCCCGCTGCCTGGGGCATTGTGGCGCCCGATGCCAAAGAGGGGATGTTTGCGCACGCCCGGCGTTTGCATGCCGGCGGCATTCCGTTTGTTTTCGATCTGGGCCAGGCCATGCCCTTGTTTTCCGGCGATGATATCAACGAGATGCTCACTCTGGCGCGGATTCTCACGGCCAACGATTACGAGGCTGGTATTGTCGAGCAACGGACCGGGCGCAGCATGCAAGAGATTGCGCAGTCCCTGCAGGCTGTTGTCGTCACGCGTGGCGCCCAGGGCGCCACTTTGTACACCCAGGGCCGTAAAACGACGATTGAACCCGTCAAGGTCGAAACCATTGTCGACCCCACCGGCTGCGGCGACGCGCATCGCGCGGGCCTGCTGTTCGGTTTGACGCAAGAGTGGGATCTGGTCGACGCCTGCCGTCTGGCCAATGTGATGGGTGCGTTCAAGATTGGATCGCGCGGGCCGCAAAACCATCGTCCCAGCCGCAGCGAAATCAGCGGCTCTCTGAAACAACATTATGGCTTGACTCTGCTGGATCAAGCCGTGTAACGTCCCTGTATTGCTCTGTTACGCAATCCGTCCATCGCTGGTTGGGTGAAAAACAAAGCTTTGGTTTTGGATTGTTTCAGGGATCTTTGCGCAGGGCTGTTTCTTGCCTCGAGGTTTGGTTATTGTTCACAGCGCTTCGGGCACCGGAGCAATGCCGCCCGTCGATGGCGGCTTCCAGGGAGTTTGTTTCATGAATTCAATTTATTCCTCGTCGCTTCGTGTGCGCAGCTATCGCCTGATGTGTGCGGCGGCTCTTGCAGGGTCGCTCGCGCTGCTGTCGGGTTGCGCCAACGATAGTGCGTCCAGCTCGGTCTATAGCTACGGCCAGGCCCAGCGTGAACAGATCGTGCGCAACGGCACGGTGGAATCGATACGCCCCGTCACCATCCAGCAGGGGAACTCGGGGGTAGGGATGGTGGCCGGCGGCGTGTTGGGTAGCGTAGCGGGTAGCGCCATTGGCGGCGGAGGCCGACGCTGGGGCGGAGGCTGGGGTGGAGGCAGTGCGCTGGGCGCTGTAGGCGGGGCCTTGGTAGGCGGCCTGATCGGCAACGCGATTGAGAATCAGACGGGTAAAACGCAGGGGCTTGAAATTACGGTGCGCTTGGATAACGGCGAAACCCGAGTTGTCGCTCAAGGTGCCGATACGTACCTGGCACCCGGCCAGCGCGTGCGCATGATCAGCGGCAACGGGCCTACGCGTGTCGTGCCTATGCAATAGGTAGTGCCACCCCTTGTGGGTGGCATTCGCTGCACGTGGCATTTTTTCGTATTAACCCTATCCGCTAAAACCTTCTAGCCCCGCGGCGTGGGCAATTAAGGTGGAGCGGGCTCTGACGTGCACGGTCATGGCTGCGCCATGACTTCCTGCGCGCAGAACCGGCTTCGGGGCGGCGTGCGAACTCGCGGGGCGAATAGCCCACTGGGCTATTCGCAAGCGTCCCGCTCAAACAGCGCACGCCTTGGATCCCCGAAGCCGGCCCTGCACGCAGCGTGCCCGAATCGCCCGCTCCACCTTAATTGCCCACGCCGCTCGCACCATTGAAAATGGCAGCCACAAGGGCTGCCATTGCATGATTCGCGGGTATGTTTTGTAGCGGCACCCCTTTTGTAGCGGCACCCCTTGTGGGTGCCATTTGGCGATCAGGCCTTATCGCGCCTAAACACCAAACACGTGCCTAAACACCAAACAAAGAAAAGGCCAGGTGCTCCAGCACCATCATGCCGACTTGCGCCAGGACCAGCAGGACGAGCGGCGAGAAATCTATTCCCCCCAGATTAGGCATCGCGCGGCGGATCGGATCGAGCAAGGGAGCAGTTAGCGTGTGCAGCACGGGCATGACGGGCGCGAGCGGATTCACCCACGACAGAATGGCTTGTATCAACGTAAGCCACAGTACCAGATTCAAGGCCCATTTAAGCATCGTAACCAGGCTGGCCAGCAGGGCGGGCAGCAGGCTGGCGGGTGGCGGCAAACCGCCTGTCAGTGCAACCCAGGTCAGCAGCAACAACAGAAATGCCGTTAGCCAGCACGCGAGCAGGCTGGGCCAGTCGAAGCGGCCGCCGGGGCTGACGACTTTGCGAATCGGAACCACCAGCCAATCGGTCAGTCGCAGCACAGCCTGCGAATAGGGATTGAAGGGATGAAGCCGTATGGCGTACATCCAGGCGCGGATGACCAGCGCGATGCCGAACAGGCTGAATGCGATGTTGATAATGAAGTGCAGGCTGTCGCTGAACATGGTGGACTTGCCCCGTATTTTTCGAAGCCACATTGTCGCATGACTCAAAACCTTGCGGGCATAAAAAAACTGCCCGATGAATCATCGGGCAGTTTAGGTGGCCGGGGCTGCGTTACGGCTTGTGTTGCAGGCCTCCGGCCTTTTTTCAGCTCGAAGCTGTCTGTGTCGTTTGACTTACGGGCGGGTGCCCGTAGGGAACGGCCAAGCAGCAACAGGATTGACAGCTTTTTTAACAGCGGGGGCAGCAGTGGTTGCTTTGCTGGCCTTGGCAGCCGCTTTTACGCTAGGCTTTTTTGCGGCAGCCTTTTTGGCCGGCGCTTTTTTGGCAGCGGCTTTTTTGGCGGCTGGCTTTTTAGCGGCGGCTTTCTTAGCAGCAGGCTTTTTGGCGGCGGCTTTTTTAGCCGGAGCTTTTTTAGCAGCTGCTTTCTTGGCGGCCGGTTTCTTGGCTACTTTTTTAGCAGCGGCTTTTTTGGCCGGAGCTTTTTTAGCAGCGGCTTTCTTGGCCGGTGCTTTTTTGGCGGCTACTTTCTTGACGGCTACTTTTTTAGCGGGAGCTTTTTTAGCAGCTGCTTTTTTGACAGCTGCTTTCTTCGCGGGTGCTGCTTTTTTAGCGGCCGGTTTTTTTGCGGCCTTTTTGGCTGTTGCCATAATAAAACTCCTTGAGTTCGTGTTGTTTAGAACATCCACCCATTTGATATGGCCCCCACAAAAAGGGTGCGACCCATCTCAAATGGCGCAAGCGTACGAAGCACTTTGTACTTCGTACGCCTAGAGTCTAACGTAAGCAGTCACTCAACTCCAAGCATTATTCCCAGCTTAATGCTCCGCCGGTCTGATATTCGATCACTCGGGTCTCGAAAAAATTGCGTTCTTTCTTCAGATCGATCATCTCGGCCATCCATGGAAATGGATTTTCTTCTTGCGCAAAGAGCGGTTCAAGACCGATTTGCTGGCATCGGCGATTGGCGATAAATCGCAAATATGATTTGAACATCGACGCGTTCAAACCAAGCACGCCGCGCGGCATGGTGTCCTCAGCGTAAGCATATTCAAGGTCTACAGCCCGACTGAACAAATTGCGGATCTCTTCGCGGAACTCGTTTGTCCACAAATGCGGGTTCTCGTGTTTGATCGTATTGATCAGATCGATGCCGAAATTGCAGTGCATGGATTCGTCGCGCAAAATGTACATGTACTGCTCGGCGGCGCCCGTCATTTTATTTTGGCGGCCCAATGCAAGTATTTGCGTAAAACCAACATAAAAGAACAAACCTTCCATCAGGCACGCAAAAACAATGAGCGATTTAAGCAGTGTTTGGTCGGCTTCGGGTGTGCCGGTTTTGAAATTTGGATCGGCAATGGCGTTGATAAAGGGGATCAGAAATTCGTCTTTGGCGCGGATCGAAGGGATCTCGTTGTAGGCGTTGAAAATTTCCGATTCGTCCAGATCCAGGCTTTCGACGATGTATTGATAAGCGTGTGTGTGGATCGCTTCTTCGAAGGCCTGGCGCAGTAAAAATTGCCGGCACTCGGGGGCGGTGATGTGCCGGTAAGTGCCCAGCACAATATTGTTGGCGGCCAGCGAATCGGCGGTGACGAAGAAACCCAGGTTGCGTTTGACGATGCGGCGCTCGTCTTCGGTGAGGCCGTTGGGGTTTTTCCAAAGGGAGATGTCGCGCGACATATTGATTTCGGACGGCATCCAGTGGTTGGCGCAGGTCGCCAGGTATTTATCCCAGGCCCATTTGTATTTGAAGGGGACCAGTTGATTGACGTCGGTCTTGCCGTTGATGATGCGCTTGTCGGCCGCGCGCACGCGCCCGGCGCTGTCGCCCGGTTTGGCGGCGGCAGCCGGCGTTGGGATGGCCGTGTCGACGCTGCCTGTGGCGGGCGCCGCGCGGTGAGTGGAGGGGGCGGCAGGCGCTGCCCCCGTGGCGGGTGCCGCGGAGGGTACAGAAGATTCTTCCCAGTTCAACATAATGGTGTTCCTATTCGTTTATTGGCAGACTTCGCATTCTTCGAAGCCTGCGTCGCCCGGACGCATGGTGCATGCGGCACCCACGACCTCGGCTTGGGGTAGCCCGCCAGCCTGACTGGACTGTTGCGCGCCGCCGCTGGATACGGCGTTGAGTTCGCCGCCGCGTCCGGTGGATTTCTCGGCATTGGTGGCGCTGCTCGAGCGCAGGTAGTAGGTGGTTTTAAGGCCGCGTACCCAGGCAAGCTTGTAGGTATCGTCGAGCTTCTTGCCCGACACGCCATTCATGAAGATGTTGAGCGATTGGGACTGGTCGATCCATTTTTGGCGACGCGCGGCGCATTCAATGATCCAGCTTGGGTGGATTTCAAATGCGGTGGCATAGAGTTCGCGCACGTCGCCCGGGATGCGGTCGATGCGCGCCAGGCTGCCGTCGAAGTATTTCAGGTCGGCGACCATGACTTCGTCCCACAGCTTGCGTTCTTTCAGGTCGCGTACCAGGTAGTCGTTGACGACGGTGAATTCGCCCGACAGGTTGGACTTGACATACAGGTTGCGGTAGTTGGGTTCGATGCAAGGCGATACGCCGATGATATTGGCGATGGTGGCCGTGGGGGCAATGGCCACGCAGTTCGAGTTGCGCATGCCGTATTGGTGGATGTGGCCGCGCAGCGACTCCCAGTCCAGCGTGCTGCTGTCGTCGATTTCGACGTAGCCGCCGCGCTCTTCGCGCAGCATTGCCAGGGTGTCTTGCGGGAAAATGCCGCGATCCCACAGCGAGCCCTTGAAGCTGGAATAGTGACCGCGTTCGGCCGCCAGCTTGCTGGAAGCCCAGTAAGCGTAATAGCAGACGGCCTCGGTTGAGCGGTCGGAGAATTCCACCGCGCCGTCGGAGGCGAAGGGCACGCGCATCAGATGCAGGCAATCCTGGAAGCCCATGATGCCCAGGCCGACCGGGCGATGGCGGACATTGGAATTGCGCGCCTTGGGTACGGCGTAGTAGTTGATGTCGATCACGTTATCGAGCATGCGCATGGCGATGTTGATGGTGCGCTGGAGCTTGTCGTGGTCGAGCGAGAACTGGCCGTTGGCATCTTGCTTAAGATGAGCCGCCAGGTTGACTGAACCCAGGTTGCACACCGCCACTTCGGTGTCGCTGGTGTTGAGCGTGATTTCGGTGCACAGGTTGGAGCTGTGCACGACGCCCACGTGCTGCTGAGGCGAGCGGATGTTGCAAGGATCTTTGAAGGTGATCCAGGGGTGGCCGGTTTCGAACAGCATCGACAGCATCTTGCGCCAGAGCGCCATGGCCGGAAGTTTTTTGTACAGCGGCAGTTCGCCGCGTTCAACCTTTGCTTCGTAGCCGATATAGGCTTCTTCGAAGGCGCGGCCGTATTTATCGTGCAGATCGGGCGTGTCGGAGGGCGAGAACAGGGTCCAGTCGCCGTTTTCCATGACGCGCTTCATGAACAGGTCGGGTACCCAATTGGCCGTATTCATGTCGTGGGTGCGGCGCCGTTCGTCGCCGGTGTTCTTGCGCAGCTCGAGGAACTCTTCGATGTCGAGGTGCCAGGTTTCCAGGTAGGTGCAGACGGCTCCTTTGCGCTTGCCGCCCTGGTTGACGGCAACGGCTGTGTCGTTGACGACTTTCAGGAAGGGCACGACGCCCTGGCTTTCGCCGTTGGTGCCTTTGATATGGCTGCGCAGCGCCCGCACCGGCGTCCAGTCGTTGCCCAGGCCGCCGGCGTATTTCGCCAGCAAGGCGTTTTCTTTGATGGCGTCGTAGATGCCGACCAGATCGTCGGACACGGTGGTGAGGTAGCACGACGACAGTTGCGAGTGCAGGGTGCCGGAATTGAACAGCGTTGGGGTGGAGCTCATGAAGTCGAACGAGGACAGGACCTCGTAGAATTCGATGGCCCGATCTTCGCGATTGATTTCGTTAAGCGCCAGGCCCATGGCCACGCGCATGAAGAATATCTGGGGCAGCTCGATGCGGCGACCGCGTACATGCAGGAAGTAGCGGTCGTAAAGCGTTTGCAGACCCAGGTAATTGAATTGCTGGTCGCGCTCGGCTTTCAGCGCGCGGCCCAGTTGAGGCAGGTCGAATTGGCCCAGCTTGCTGTCGAGCAGGCCGTTTTCGATACCTGTTTTGATGAATTCGGGAAGATATTCGGCATAGCGGGTGGCCATGTCGGCTTGCGAGGCTTCTTCGCCCAGCACTTCCTTGCGGATGGTATGCAGGAGCAGGCCGGCGGTGACTTGGCTGTAGGCCGGGTCGGTTTCGACCAGCGCGCGCGCCGAGAGGATGGCGGATTTGTAGACTTCGTCGACGGGAATGCCGTCGTAAAGATTCTTGACCGTTTCTTTAAGGATGGCGTCGGTGTCGATCAGGTGGGACAGGTTGCGGCCGGCTTCGGCGATGGTTTCGCGCAGCTTTGCCAGATCGAGTGGGCGTTTTACGCCGTTGTCGGTGACGTTCAGGGTGCTGGGTTCGGACGGGGCCTGGGCTTGGCCGGCCCGGCTGCGTTCCTGTGAACGTTTTTCGCGGTACAGCACGTAGCTGCGGGCGACGTCGTGTTCGCCTGAACGCATGAGCGCCAGTTCGACCTGGTCCTGGATTTCTTCTATATGGAAGGTGCCGCCGCTGGGGCGGTTGCGCACCAGTGCGCCCACGACCTGCGCTGTGAGGCTTTCGACCAGTTCGCGCACGCGTGCGGACGCGGCGCCCTGGCCGCCGTTGACCGCCAGGAAGGCTTTGGTCATCGCGATGGCGATTTTTCCGGGTTCGAAGCCGACGACCGCGCCGTTGCGGCGGATGATATGGAAGCCATGCCATTGACTGGTGCTGGAGGCATCTGACGCGGCTTGGGTCGGGGCGGCGGTGTGGGTAGCGTCGGGCCGTTGCTCGGTAGTTTGTGTAGTCTGCATGAATGCTCCTGAGAAAAGGCGGCATGCCCTGCGCGGCATGCCCGGGATTTTGTTTTCTAAGTTGTTTTGGGTGACGTTAGCGGTATAAAAAGGACCGCTTTAGTAGTTTTTCAGGAAAGTAAGCGTTTTTATCAAAAACCACTATATATTGTGGTTGACTCGCTTGTCTAGCACTAATTGTAGTGATTGATTTGGCACTAGGCAAGCGAAAACAGGGCTTGATTTAATTTAAATTATGGTACCCGAAAAAGGTGTGGCCGGGGTGGGTGGCGGCACCTGCCCTGTTCTGTAGCGGCAGCCCTTGTGGCTGCCATAATCGTTGAGAACCGTCGCTATATTTTTAGAACGCCGATGGCAGCCACAAGGGCTGCCGCTACAAAACGTATCTGTCGCTAATGTGCCGGCATCCCTCGTGGCTGCCCCAGGCGCTCTTGCAGAACTTTGAACTTGGCCTGGTATTGTTCGACGTTGGCCATTTTGATGTGGCCGTAGCCGCGCACCATTTGCGGCAATTCGGCCAGCGCCAGCAGTGTTGCGAAATTTCCTTCGTCAAGTTTCTCGAGTGCGCCTAGAATTGCCTGGCGATAGTCGTCGATCAGTCGACGCTCCATCTTGCGCTCCGCGCTGTATCCAAAAACGTCCAGCCAGGAGCCGCGCAGGGTTTTGCAGCGTGCCAAAACGGCGAGTACCTTTTCTGTGCCCTGTCCCAGGCTTATCTTGCGCGGAATGCCGGTGGCCGGGTCGCGGCGCGCCAGCAACGGGGGCGCCATGTGGAATTGCAGCGTAAAGTCGCCTTCGAATTGTTCGCTTAGTTCGCGGCGGAATTCGCCGTTGGTAAAGAGGCGCGCGACCTCGTACTCGTCTTTGTAGGCCATCAGTTTGTGCAGGGCCTGCGCCACTTTGGCGGCCAGCACCGGCTTTGCATTGGGCCTGCAGCGCTGTTCGGCGGCGAGCACGGCATCGACGACGTCGGTATAGCGCTTGGCGTAGGCCGCGTTCTGGTAGGCGTCGAGGTCGGCCCGGCAGCGTTCGACGATTTTAGCGAGCGGTTCGGGGAAATGAACCACCACCGCGTGGGCTTCGGGCCGGGCCAGTTGCGCGAGTGCTTCGGGTTTGTGGGCGAGCATGCGCCCGGCTTTGAAAGCCGCCTGGTTGGCCTGTACCGCGACGCCGTTCAACACAAGCGCCTGGTCGATGGCCGCCGCGCCAACGGGGATTGCGCCGCTTTGCCAGGCAAATCCCAACATCATCATATTGGCCATGATGCTGTCGCCGAACAGCCGGGTTGCCAGGTCGTGGGCGTTGATCATTTGGGTCGTTGAATCGCCCGCCGCCGCGCGGATGGTTTTTATGAGGCGCTCCGGGCTGAGGTCGACGTCCGGGTCGCGCGTGAGTTCGGCGGTAGGCGCCAGGTACGTATTGAGCACCGTCAGCGTGTGCTGGCGTTTCAGCGCGGCGAGTGTTTTTGGATTCGATGCGGCCACAGCGTCGCAGAAAATCGCCACGTCGGCTTGTTGCGCGTCGATGCGCACTGCGCCCGTGGATTGTGCGTTGTTGGATAGACGTATGTGGCTGATGACGGCGCCGCCTTTTTGCGCCAGTCCGGTGATGTCCAGTATTGACGCGGCCCGGCCTTCCAGGTGCGCCGCCATGGAGAGAATCGCGCCGACGGTGACGATGCCGGTTCCACCGATGCCGACCGCGATAATGTTGCAGGCGTCCGAACAGGTTTTGAACGCGGGCTCGGGCAGGTCGCCGTCCAGCCCCTTCCAGGGGTCTCGGTCCGGTGTCTCGCGGGTTCCTTTACGCGGCGTGCCCCCCAGGACGGATACGAAACTTGGGCAGAATCCGTCTACGCAGGAGTAGTCCTTGTTGCAGCTGGATTGATCGATGGCGCGTTTGCGGCCAAAGGGTGTTTCGACGGGCGTCAGAGACAGGCAGTTCGATTGCGTACCGCAGTCGCCGCAGCCTTCGCACACGGCGGTATTGATGAACAGCCGCCGCGCCGGGTCGGGAAAGGTTTTCTTTTTGCGGCGCCGGCGTTTTTCGGCCGCGCATACCTGGTCGTGGATCAGGACGGTCACGCCTGCGACCTCGCGCAGTTCGCGCTGCAGCCGGTCCAGGTCGTGGCGATGGTGGACAGCCACGCCGGCCGCGAGCGCCACGCCGCGATATTTCTCGGGCTCGTCGGTGGTGATCACGACGCGTTTCGCGCCTTCGCCGAGCATTTGCTGGCAGATTTGCGGGACGCTGATCGATCCGTCCACAGGCTGGCCGCCGGTCATGGCCACGGCGTCGTTAAACAATATCTTGTAAGTGATATTGACGTCGGCGGCGATAGCCTGACGAATAGCCAGATAGCCGGAATGGAAGTACGTGCCTTCGCCCATATTTTGAAAGACGTGCGGCGTGCGTGTGTAGTGCGACAGGCCGATCCAGTCGGCGCCTTCGCCTCCCATTTGTGTCAGGCCGCTGGTGTTCCGGTCCATCCACGTGGCCATGTAATGGCAGCCCACGCCCGCCATCGCCTGGCTGCCTTCGGGGACTTTGGTCGAGGTATTGTGGGGGCAGCCCGAACAGAAATACGGGCGGCGCGTGAGTCCGCTGGGTTCGGTCGCGGCCAGGGAGGGCCATTCGCATTCGGGGCTTGGCAGCTCGATATGCGCGGTTTGCGCCAGCCAGCGCCGCAGCGCGCCGGCGACAAGCGCCGGGCGCAGTTGTCCGGCTGCGGGCACCAGCACTTCGTTTTCGAGATCGCGTTTGCCGGCTACGGTGGCACGATCGGGTTGGTTGAATAACAGATCCTTGATCTGGCTTTCGATGACAGGCGCCTTTTCTTCGATCACCAATATGTGTTTCAGACCCTGGGCGAAAGCGCGCAAGCCGGCTTCGTCGATGGGCCAGCTCAGGCCAATTTTGTAGTGGCGCAATGCCGGCAGCGCCTTGTCGGGATGCGCGTCGCGCAAATTTTTTAGGGCATCCAGCGTGTCCAGATGTGCCTTGCCGCTGGTGATTAGGCCTAAGGTGGCGGTGGGCGCCGGGTCGATCAGACGGTCCAGACTGTGCCGGCGAGAGAACGCTTTGGCGGCCTGCAAGCGATCGGCCATGCGGTTTTCGATGGCCGGTGTGAGAAATTCTTTGGCGCTGTATTCGAGACCTGCATCGTTGATGGAGCCTTGATCCGCAGAGAAACCGGGCACCGGCTGAAGCTCGAAGGAGCGTCCGCTTTCCACGGTTTCGGTGCTTACCTTGAAGGCTACCCAGGCGCCGGAATAGCGCGAAAGCGCCCAGCCCCACCGACCAAAATATTCGTATTCTTCGACCGAAGCGGGGTGCACGATGGGGATGCCTAAGGCCAGCAATGACGTTTCACTCGCGTGCGGAATGGACGATGAGGCGGCCGTGTGGTCGTCGCCCACGATCAATAAAACGCCGCCGTGGCGGGAGGCGCCGGCGGCATTGCCGTGGTGGAGGGCGTCCCCGGCGCGATCCACGCCCGGGCCCTTGCCGTACCACATGGCAAATACGCCATCCACGGTGCGGTCGTCGCGTACGCCCGCTTGCTGCGTGCCCATGACAATCGTGGCGCCCAGGTCTTCGTTGATGGCGGGCAGGAAGGTGATCTGGTTTTCATCCAGCATGGCTTGGGCGCGCCACATGGCAATATCCACGCCGGCCAGCGGCGAGCCTCGGTAGCCGGTCACGAATCCGGCAGTATTCAGCCCTTGTTCCCGATCGGCCCGGCGTTGAGCCAGAACCAGGCGCACCAGCGCCTGCGTGCCGGTCAGAAAAACCCGCCCTTCGGTCCGGGTGAAATTATCGCTGAGCTGGTATTCGTAGCGGCACCCCTTGTGGGTGCCATCATCAGGCGTAGGGGTTGACATGGAAAACTCCTTCAATCACATCATGATAGAGTTTCAAACATGCCGTTTTATTGCTTATTCGTAGCGTAAAATCCCTAGTATTTGAAATAAACGTTTCGTTTTGATGGTATTTTCGGTAATCGGTTGGGGTTTGGATGGCACCCACAAGGGGTGCCGCTACAAAGTAAAGGACACTCAATATGGATAAGACCGATATAAAAATCCTGCAATGCTTGCAAAAGGATGGCCGTGCTTCGGCTCAACAGCTGTCCGAACAGGTGGGTTTGTCGGCGGCGCCGGTGTGGCGGCGTGTCAAGGCGCTGGAAGCCAGTGGCGCGATACAGGGCTATTACGCCAAGGTCAGCCGCCATAAGGTGGGGTTGCCCGGCTGCATGTTTACGCAAATCAGCCTGGAGCGGCATTCCGCCGCGGTGGTGGAAAACTTTGAGCGTTCGGTGCGTGATGCGCCTGAAATATTGGAATGCTATGCGGTGACAGGCGATGCCGATTTCTTGCTGAAGATTCTGGTCCAAAGCCCTGAAGCCTACGATAGTTTCCTGCACCGTTTTTTGTTTAATCTGCCCGGCTTGCGGCAAACCCGCACCATTGTCGCCTTGCGCGAAATCAAGCATGAGGTTCAGCTGCCGCTGTAGGGTTTGTTGCGGCGTTGTTTGCCACCCACAAGGGGTGGCGCTACATTAGCGGCCAGTGGGTATTTAGCGACCGGCGGGTATTTGTAGCGGCAGCCCTTGTGGCTGCCATGCCGGCCATCACGACCGCATTTGCAGAAACCTACCAGCGCAGGAAAAACATGGCTTTGGCTAGAAAAATAATGCCTATCATGTGGGCGAACACGCTGTAGTGTATGCGGCGGAAGTGGCGGGACTTGAGCAGGCCTTTGCTGCTTAGCGTGATGGCGCTGATGAAATGGATGAGCACGCTGATGGCGAGCACGATCTTGATGGTGAGCAGGGTGCCGAAACTGCTGGCGAACGGGTGGGCCAGCACGGAACGGTAGTTCCAGGCCATGGCAATGCCTGCGCCATACAGCGCCAGAATGACGAAGGGCATGAATTTGCGGGCTCGGCGGCCGATGGCGACTTCGACCTGTCGCATCGCATCGACGGGCACGTGCTTGCGTATGCCTTCGAGCATCAGCACTTCAAAAAACACCGTGCCCACGAAGATGAACGCGGCAAACAGGTGGATGAGAATCAGAACGGAATGACTCATGTTGGGATGGCTCCTGCCTTGACAGACTCGTTGCGCACCGCTTCCAGAGGTTTGTCGGACTGGCGTTGCGCATGATCAATGTATACCCGGCAGGCTAAAATCGAGCCTTAAACCTTGCTGGCAATAAGGATCAATCTATACCCTGCAGATGGGAATCAAGCCTTGAATTCCTTTGGCAACGTGGGCCGAACCGTCCGTGCCAGCCTGCGTCCTGTAGGGTCTTTCTGCTACGATAATCGGGTTTCACACCCTATGGTTCGAGTTGGAGTTTTTATGTTTAGCCGTCGCAATCCTGTTTCTTTTTTAAGCATCGCCGCGGCGGCTTTGCTGGCCGGTTGCGCGTCGAAGGCGCCGCCGCCTGCGGCGCCGGCCAAGCCCGTCAGTGTGGTGTGCAAGGCTGTTCCGGCCAACAATCCGCTGGTGGGCGTCTGGCTTAGCGTGCGCAAGGAAAAAGGCGTTGTGGGCGAAATGCGTACGCTCTTTACCTTTAAGTCCGATGGGACCATGGATTATGCCGAGCAATTAAAGCGCGGCCGGCAACCGCCGCAGGGCCTGAGCGAGTCGGGCTGCTGGAACCGGGCGTCGCAAACCCTGTTGGTGCGCACCACTCAGTCCAACGGCGTGCCTGTCGACCTTAACGATCCCATCTATGTCAATCGCTATGCCATTGTCTCGCAGATGGGCAAGACGCTGGTGCTAAAAGGCACAGACGGCACCCTCACAGCCCGCCGCATGCCTGACGGCTATCGCCTGCCGTTTTAAGGCGTTTGCGGTCTTCGGTGCGGGGATTTTGGCACCCACAAGGGGTGCCACTACAACAAGTGCCACGGATGGGTGCCGGTTGCCGCGCGGTTTAAAGCGCTGCGAGGCGCGCCAGCACGGTTTCGCGGCCCAGCAGGGTTAGAACGGCGTCGATGGCAGGCGTTTGTTTTTGGCCCGTAACGGCCAGCCGCATCGGGATGCCCAGCTTGCCCATTTTGATTCCGTGGTCGGCCAGAATGGCATGTATCAGCTCAGCCAGGGCGGGCGTCGTCCACTCGGGCAGGGCCTGGGCGCGCCGGGCAAAGTCTTGTAGCACCACACGGGCCGCGTCGTCCAGATGTTGCGCCACGAGTTCGGCGCTGGCGGGCGTATAAGGCGTGCAGAACAGCATGGCGCCTTCGGCCAGTTGCTTGAGCGTTTCGGCGCGATCCTTCAGCAACCCCATCACGGCGGCCAGGTCGACGGCTTGCGGATTACCGCCCAGGGCCTGGATACGCGGCGCCACGCGTGCGGCCAAGTCTTCGTTGGTGCTTTGCTTTATGTAGTGGGCGTTGACCCAGTTGAGTTTTTTGGGGTCCCACTGCGCGGCCGATTTGCTGAGGTGGCGGGTATCGAACCATTCGATCAGCTGTTCGCGGGAAAACAGCTCGTCGTTGCCGTGGCTCCAGCCCAGGCGCGCGAGGTAATTGATCATGGCTTCGGGCAGATAGCCATCGTTGTCGTATTCCATGACATTGACGGCGCCGTGGCGCTTGGAGAGCTTTTCGCCATCCGGGCCGAGTATCATCGGGACGTGGCCGTATTGCGGCGGGGTGGCGCCCAGCGCGCGTAAAATGTTGATCTGCCGCGGGGTATTGTTGACGTGGTCGTCGCCGCGCAATACGTGGGTGATTTTCATATCGCGATCGTCGACGACGACGCAGAAGTTGTAGGTGGGCGTGCCGTCTGGCCGGGCAATGATCAGGTCGTCGAGTTCGGCGTTGTCGAAGCTGATGGGGCCTTTGATCAGGTCGTCCCAGGCGGTGACGCCTTCAATTGGATTTTTGAAGCGCACCACGGGTTTGCGCCCCGGAGGCACGGCCGGCAGGGTTTTGCCGGGTTCCGGGCGCCACGTGCCGTCGTAGCGCGGCTTCAACCCCAATGCGCGGGCTTTTTCGCGCATGGCTTCGACTTCCTGGGGTGTGCTGTAGCAGTGGTAGGCGGTTCCGGCTGCCAGCATTTGGGCAATGACTTCGCGGTAGCGGTCCATGCGCTGCATTTGATAAAACGGGCCTTCGTCCGGGGCCATGCCCAGCCAGGCCATGCTGTCGAGAATGGCCTGCACGGCCTGGGGCGTGGAGCGTTCAAGGTCGGTGTCTTCGATGCGCAGCACAAAGATGCCTTGGTGGTGGCGCGCGAAGGCCCACGAAAACAAGGCTGTGCGCGCACCCCCCAGGTGCAGGAAGCCGGTGGGCGATGGGGCAAAGCGGGTACGGACAGCCGATGTAGTGGACGATGTCATGGTTTGTGTTTAGGCTTGGGCGTGGCGCGATGGAATTTTGTTCGCGCCGCAATTTGTGGCAATCCGGTATTTTAGAGTACGGATTCATTTTTGTTAAAACTGTGAGCATGTTGCGACATCGTTTGGCCGCTTTGTTCGAGCCGCAGTCCCTGCTGGTGCTAAGCGACCAGCCGCTGCCGATCGAGCACGATTTGCCTGAATCCCTGAAGGGTTCGGCCACGTTCATAGCGGTTCAGGCCGGCCGGCCTATCGTGCTGGCCGGCGTGTCGGATTCGTCTGGCCCGAGGCTGGAGCTGGCGCTCGTGTGTATCGCGCCCTCGCGCTTGCCCGAGGTACTGGAAGCCCTGCGGGTCTTGCGTCCGCGGGCTCTTGTCCTGCTGCCCGTCGACCCTCCGTCGACTGATCCGCTCGAAGATATGGCCTATTGCCGAGCATGGGCGCGCATCAATGATTGCATGGTTCTGGGGCCGCGCTCGTTTGGCGTGCAGCGCCCCCATCTGGGGCTGAACCTGAGTCGCCAGGCCCATATCGCCCAAACGGGGCGGGCTGCGCTGGTGACGCAATCGCGCTCGATTGCCGCGGCGGTTCTTGACTGGGCCGCGGACGTGAACCTGGGATTTTCCGCCGTTATCTCTTTGGGTGACGAGTCGATGATCGATGTGCCGCAGGTGCTGGACTACCTGGCCATGGATCCGCACACCGACAGCATCGCGCTTTATATAGACGACGTTGCTTCGGCGCGCGCGTTTACCAGCGCCTTGCGCGCGGCCTCGACCGTCAAGCCGGTCATTGTGCTCAAGGCCGGACATCACCCGCCCGGCATGGGGCCTTTGCACGATGCCGTATTCAATGCCTTGCTGCGTCGGGCCGGCGCGGTGCGGATCAGCTATTTCGTCCAATTGTTTTCGGCACTGAAGGTGTTGGGCTATACGCGGCGTCCGCGCGGGCGGCGCATCGCCCTTTTGTCCAACGGCCGGGGCGCGCCGCAACTGGCCCTGGATATCATGGGGCCCGATAGCGCGGTATTGCGTGCGGATTTGTCGCGGGCCTCGTTGAATGCTTTACAAGCCTTGCTGGAAGAGGGGGCGGAAATCCGGAATCCGGTAGTGACCCATGCGGCCTTGCTGCCTGAAACCATCCGGCAGATTCTGGCCGTGCTGGCTGCTGACGCGAGCGTTGACGGCGTACTGGTGCTGTTGTCGCCCGATCCTCTGACGGACATGGCCGCCGTGGCGCGACAGCTGGCGGCCATCACTCACGACGCTCGCAAACCGATTATTACGTGCTTTATGGGCGATGCAACCATGCGGCCCTTGCGGCATCTGCTGGACGACGCCGGAACCCCGGCCTTTCGCACGCCCGAAACCGCTGTCCATGCCTTTAGTCTGTTGGCGTCCCATCATTACAACCAGACTTTGTCGCAGCAAATACTGCCTCCCGAGCCCATGGACCAGCCGCCGCGGCTGTCCGAAGCCCGCGCCATTGTGCGTGCCGCGCGCGATAGCCGGCGATTGGCGCTCACGCCAGGTGAATGTCAGGACCTCTTCGATTGTTTCAATGTCCCCATACGGTACGAGGCGCAGGCCAAGGACGGTTCGAACGGGGCCCTCGATGGAGCGGCTCCCATGGCCATCCGCGTGCAGCGCGATCCGCGGCTGGGGCCGTACATCCAATTCGGTTCGGGCGGGCATGGGGCGCTGGTTTCAAGCCAGGATCGCGGTATAGATCTGCCGCCGCTCAACAGCTATCTGGCGCGCCAGTTGGTGGAGCGCAGCGCGCTATGGCGCCGCGTACTGTCGCGGCAAATGAGCCCTCAGGCCGAGGTGTTGCTGCACGACTCGCTGGAGCGGATATCCAATCTGGTCAGCTTGCTGAACGATATCGAGACATTGCTGATCGATCCGCTGTTTGCCGGCACGGCGCAGCTGGCGGCTGATTCGGTCAGCATCCGCCTGACGGCGGCGACCGCCCTGGTATTGCCCGAAACATCGGGCTACCCGCACATGGCCATACACCCTTATCCGGCGCGCCTGGTGCAGCCCCAGTGCTTCAAGAATGGCGACCCGTGGATGATGCGGCCCATCCGGCCCGAGGACGCCGAGCCTTTGCAAACCTTTGTGCGCGGTTTGTCGGATGAGTCGCGTTATATGCGGTTTGTGTCGATGCTGCGCGAGCTTACGCCCCGCATGCTGGCGCGTTACACGCGCATCGATTACGACCGCGAACTGGCTCTGGTGGCGACGGTCCAGGTTCCCAACCCCGAACATCGCGGCCATCCGCATGAGCGGATTATTGGCTTTGCCCACTATTTGCGCAATGCCGACGGGCGCGGCGCCGAGTACGCGCTGGTGATCGGCGACGACAGCCAGCGCCGCGGATTGGGGGCATGTTTGATGAGGGGGCTGATTGAAGCGGCACAGGTGCAAGGGCTGACCTATATCGAGGGCGTAGTCCTGGCCACCAATCACGCCATGCTAAGCCTGATGACGCATCTGGGTTTTCGCAACGATAGCGAAGAAGATGACCCGACGATGCGGCGGGTGTGGCTGGATCTGGGCGAGAGCCGGGATACGAACCCGTGAATCATGTAGCGGCAGCCCTTGTGGCTGCCATTTTTGTTAAACGGGATGCAGGTTATTGCGTAGATGGCACCCACAAGGGGTGCCGCTACAACAAGGCGCCGCTATACCAACACCTTGCGCAGGAACGCGGCGATATCGGCGATTTCTTCCAGGCATACCGAATGGGGCATGGCATAGGTTTGCCAACTGACCGGGTAGCCGGCGGCGCTTAGCGCGGCATACGCCGCTTGGCCGCGCGCGATGGCTACGACCGGGTCTTGCGTGCCGTGCGCCAGAAAAATGGGCGTGTCCTGGTTGGCCGGCAGGCGCTCGGCGTCGAAGCGGCCGGCGAGCGGCAAATAGCCCGACAGGCCCATCATGCCGGCCAGCTTTTGCGAAAACCGCGGGCCGGTGTACAAGGTCATGGCGCAGCCTTGCGAGAAGCCGGCCAGGACGATGTGGCGCGATTCGATGCCGCGCTGGTTTTCGCGAGCGATCAGCGCCTCGATGGCGCGTTGCGAATCGCGGAATCCCGATTCATCCTCCCGCTGGACCGAGCCCATGACGTAGATGTCGTACCAGGCGCGCATGGACATGCCGTTGTTGACGGTGACCGGACGGATGGGGGCGTGGGGGAAAACGAAGCGAATGGCCGGCGCGCCCTGCAAACGCAGTTCGGGCACGATCGAGGCGAAGTCGTGGCCGTCGGCGCCCAGGCCGTGCAACCAGATGACGGCGCGGGTCGGGTTGGGCGCCGTTTCGATTTCGACGCAGTCCAATAGGGGAGAGTTCATTCGGTTTCCGTAGGTGTATTCAGTGTTTTGAGGGCTTGGAACAGCGCGCGATAGTGTTTTCGCTGCGGATCCTGGCCTTGAACCAGGGTGGTGTTGTGCGCGGCTTCTTTGCGGCCGGCGCGAATCAGGGTGCGCAGTTGCTGAATATCGGCCTGCGGGTATTCAGCCAGCAATCGGGTCAGTGCCGTATCGTCGGCCAGCAGCATGTCGCGCAGGGTTTCGATCCGGTGCATGGCCGCGGTGACTTCGCGCGAACCGTTCTCCCAGATGTCGAGCTGCCGGCGAATCACGTCTGCCTCGGCGTCGCGCATCAGCTTGCCGACATAATGGACCTGGCGCCGGCGGCCTTCGCGGGCCGTGGTGCGCTGCGCTTCGCGGATGGCGTCGTAGAGCTTTTCGGACAGCGGCAGTTGCTTGAGCTTGTCGGTGGGCAGATCGATCAGTTGCTTGCCCAGGTCCAGCAAGGCCAGCATGTCGCGTTTTACCTGCGATTTGCTGGGGCGGTCGTAGCCGTTGTCGGAGTCTTCGGTAGCGTCGGGGGGCATGGGGAAACGTGAGTGTTCAATAATTGGCTATGATAACGGATTGAAAGAGCTGCAATGAACCCACATCCCACATCCCATTTATCCATTCCCGAAAATCAGGCGCGTTTTCGCGAACTGGTGCAAGAAGCCTTGCGCGAGGCCCGGGCGGTTGGCGCCTCGGATGCGGCCGTCGAAGTGTCCGAAAGCTGCGGCTTGTCGGTGTCGGTGCGCAATAACGATCTTGAAACGGTCGAGCAAACCCGCGACCGGTCGCTGGACCTGACCGTTTTTGCCGGCCAGCGGCGCGGTTCGGCGTCGACGTCGGATTTTTCCGCCGCGGCGCTGCGCGAAACGGTCGAAGCGGCCTGGCACATCGCCCGCTATACGGCCGCCGATCCGGCCGCCGGCCTGCCCGAGGCCGATTTGCTGGCGCACGATTACCCCGATCTTCAGTTGCATTATCCCTGGGATATTTCCGCCGATGGCGCGGCCGAGCTGGCACTTTCGGCCGAACGCGCGGCACGTGCAACCAGCCGCCTGATCACCAATACCGATGGCGCTTCGGTGGACACCTACGAGGGGCATTTTGTGCTGGGCAATAGCCGCGGCTTCATGGGCGGCTATCCCTATTCGCGCCACAGCGTATCGGTGGCCCCGATTGCCGGGCGCGGCGCTCATATGCAGCGCGACTACTGGTATACGTCCGAGCGCAACCCCGCGCTGTTGGCCGATGCGCAAGCGGTGGGGCGCTATGCGGCCGAGCGCACGCTGGCCAGGATGTCGGCGCGCCGCATTAAAACGGGGCGCTTCCCGGTGCTGTTCGAAGCGCCTATTGCGCTGGGTTTGCTGGGGGCGCTGGTGCAGGCGACCAGTGGCGGCGCCTTGTACCGGAAAGCCAGTTTCCTGATGGATTCGCTCAATACCCAGGTGTTGTCCGATCATCTGGATATATCCGAAAACCCTCATGTGCCCGGGGCCATGGGCAGCACTCCTTTTGACGACGAGGGTGTGCGCACCCAGCCGCGCAAGGTCGTGTCAGGTGGCTTGTTGCAGGGTTATTTCCTGTCGAGCTACACGGCGCGAAAGCTGGGCATGCAAACCACCGGCAACGCGGGCGGTTCGCACAATCTTGGCCTGACCTCTCGCCTGACCCGGCCCGATGACGATTTTCGGGCCATGCTGAAAAAAATGCATCGAGGATTCCTGGTGACCGAACTGATCGGGCAGGGCGTGAATTATGTCACTGGCGATTATTCCCGCGGGGCTTTCGGCTATTGGGTCGAAAACGGCGAAATCCGTCACGCGGTTCAAGAGGTCACTATCGCGGGCAACCTGGCCGAGATGTTCAAACAGATTGTTGCGATAGGCGCGGATACGAGCGTTCGCGGGTCGAAATCGACGGGCTCGATCCTGATCGAACAAATGGCCATCGCCGGGACATGAGATAGCCGTTTTCCCACGCCAACCATCTGTGTGTCCACGAGGAGAGTGTCAGCAATGCAGCGTCGTTCGTTCCTGAAGAAAGCGGGTTTGAGCGCGATGGCAGGGTCGGCCGCCGTTGCCGCTCCGGCGTTTGCGCAAAGCAACCCCCAAATCCATTGGAAAATGACGTCCAGCTTCACGGCTTCGCTGCCGGTGCTGTTCGGTTCGGCGCAATTATTCTGCAAAATGGTCGAAGAAGCCTCGGGCGGCAATTTTTCGATCCGCCCATATCCGGGCGGCGAGCTGGTTCCGGCGCTGGGTGTGATGGATGCCGTGGGTAATAAAACGGTCGAGTGCGGCCAGACTGCTTCGTATTACTACTATGACCAGGATCCGGCATTCTGCTTCGATACCGCCGTGCCGTTTGGCTTGAATGCGCGCCAGATGAATTCCTGGATGTTCGAGGGCAATGGCATGAAGCTCACCCGTGAAATGTTTGCTCCACGCCATATCGTCAATTTCCCCATGGGCAATACCGGCACGCAAATGGGCGGCTGGTATCGCAAGGAAATCGGCACCGTCGCCGATCTAAAGGGCCTGAAAATGCGTACGGCCGGGTTTGCGGGCGAAGTGCTTTCGCGCATGGGTGTGGTGCCTCAGCAAATCGTCGCGGGCGATATCTACCCGTCGCTTGAAAAAGGCACGCTGGATGCGGTCGAGTTCGTAGGCCCGGTCGACGATGAAAAACTGGGTTTCAACAAGGTGGCCAAATACTACTATTACCCGGGCTGGTGGGAAGGTTGCGCGCAGGTGTCGCTGTATGTGAACGACGAAGCCTACCATGGCCTGCCCAAGCCTTATCAGGCTTTGATCGACATGGCCAGCCGCCATGCCGGCGTGCAGATGCTGGCCAATTATGATGCCAACAATCCGGCCGCCCTGCGCCGCCTGGTCGCCGGTGGCGCCGTGCTCAAGGCCTTCCCGCGTGAAGTCATGGACGCCGCCTACTCGGCGGCCCATGCCGTGTATGCCGAGTTTTCCGCCAAAAACCCCTTGTTCAAGAAAATGCACGATAGCTATATGGGCTTTCGCGACAATGTGGTGCCATGGTTTCGCGTCGCGGAAGGCTCTTTTGACAATTACATGGGCATTGTTCTGGCGAGCCGCAAGAAGTAAGGTCCGGACCTAGGTTTGAGGCCCTACGGGCAACGCTGTTGTTTTCAGGCGCTTATGTTATGATAGTCAGCTTTCCTTACTGTTTGTTTGCACGGGCGAAGTACAACGCTTAGGCGATCCATGACTTCAAGCATGGGGTGTAAGGGGAAAAAGCGAAAGCAACGCCGGGGTTGATATCAGCGCCCGGCGATCGACTTACTATTATTAGGAACCATCATGAAGACCTTTGTGGCCAAGCCGCATGAAGTCAAACGTGACTGGTACGTGATTGACGCCCGCGGCAAGGTCCTCGGTCGTGTGGCCAGCGAAGTCGCACGTCGTTTGCGCGGCAAGCACAAGCCAGAATTCACGCCCCACGTTGACACCGGCGATTACATCGTCATTATCAATGCTGCCGATGTCGTTGTTACCGGCAACAAGTCGCAAGACAAAAAGTACTATCGGCATTCGACCTATCCAGGCGGCATCTCCGAGACCACCTTCGAGAAAATGCAACAGCGTTTTCCTGGTCGCGCAATCCAGAAAGCGGTCAAAGGCATGTTGCCCAAAGGCCCTCTTGGTTACGCCATGATCAAGAAGCTCAAGGTTTACGCAGGCGCAGAGCATCCTCATTCTGCTCAGCAGCCCAAACCGCTGGAATTCTAAGGATAGATCATGATCGGTAACTGGAATTATGGAACTGGCCGCCGCAAAACTTCGGTGGCTCGCGTGTTCCTCAAAAAAGGGTCGGGCAAGATTGTTGTCAACGGCAAGCCTGTTGATGAATATTTTGCTCGTGAAACGGGCCGCATGGTCGTACGTCAGCCGCTTGAACTGACAGGCCATCTGGAATCGTTCGATTTTCACATCAATGTGCATGGCGGCGGCGAAAGCGGCCAGGCCGGCGCAGTGCGTCACGGCATTACCCGTGCGCTGATCGATTACGACGAAACGCTTAAGTCTTCGCTCAAGCAAGCAGGGCTGGTGACGCGCGATGCGCGTGAAGTAGAACGTAAGAAAGTCGGCTTCCACAAAGCGCGACGCCGCAAGCAGTTCAGCAAACGCTAATGCTTTACGGGCTGCTTGCAGCCTGGCGCAACAAAAAGCCCTGGCGTTTGCCGGGGCTTTTTCATGGATGACAGGCACAAGGCCTTTCACGACATGATTCACGGGTGCGTATTTGCGTCGATGGCAGCCACAAGGGCTGCCGCTACATGAGACGCGGCTACGTATTTGTAGCGGCACCCCCTGTGGGTACCAAAGTGAGCCGCAGGTACGTTTTGTAGCGGCACCCCTTGTGGGTGCCATTTGCGACGGGCACGGACGCCCGCTTGTGGCGAAAATTATCCTGGCGCGGCCGCGAACGGTGCGCGTATGTGGATGCTTTGTTGCATAATTGAAGTTCAAAAATCATTTTCTGGAAAATTCATCATGACTGCGGCGGTAGCTTCTCGGATCAAGGTTGGGATTGTGGGTGGCACGGGTTACACGGGCGTGGAATTGTTGCGCCTTTTGTCCGAGCACCCGCAGGTCGAACTTACGGCGATCACCTCGCGCAAAGAAGACGGCATGCCGGTGGCCGATATGTTCCCCAATTTGCGGGGCCGGGTGGCCCTGCGCTTCCAGACGCCCGATGCCGCGGCGTTGCACGACTGCGATGTCGTGTTTTTTGCGACCCCGCATGGGGTTGCCATGAGCCAGGCTGAAGAGCTGCTCGGGCATGGCGTGCGCATTATCGACCTGGCGGCCGACTTCCGCTTGCAGGACACCCGGGTGTTCCAGGACTGGTACAAGATGCCGCATGCCTGCCCGGCGATCCTTGCGCAGTCGGTATACGGCCTGGTCGAGCTGAATCGCGCCAAAATTGCGCAGGCAAAAGTGATCGGCAATCCGGGTTGCTATCCCACTACCGTTATTCTGGGCCTGGCTCCACTCATCGAAGGCGGCAAGCGCCTGGTTGACGCCTCGCATATTATTGCCGACTGCAAGTCGGGCACGTCGGGCGCCGGCCGCAAGGCCGAGGTCAGCACTTTGTATTCCGAGGCGGGCGACAATTTCAAGGCCTACGCGGTCAAGGGGCATCGCCACCATCCTGAAATTACCGAGCAGCTCAACATCCTGGCGGGAGGGCCGGTGGGGGTTACATTCGTGCCCCATCTGGTGCCCATGGTGCGGGGCATGTTTTCTACGCTCTACGCGCGCATTTTGCCCGAGGCGCTCGATACCGACTTTCAGGCTTTGTTCGAGCAGCGTTACGCCAACGAGGCCTTCGTCGATGTCATGCCCGCGGGCAGTCTGCCCGAGACGCGTTCGGTGCGCGCCTCGAATTATCTGCGCATTGCCGTGCACCGGCCCGAAGGCGGCGACCAGTTGGTGATACTGGTGACTCAAGACAATCTGGTCAAAGGGGCGTCGGGTCAGGCGGTTCAAAACATGAACCTCATGTTTGGCCTGCCCGAAGATATGGGCCTGACGCATCTGGCCGTATTGCCTTAACACCTGCTTACCGCGCCGCGCGGAACTTGCGCGGTGCCGGAGGGTCTGTATTTCATGAATGATATTCATGCGGTCGGATCAAAAGCGGCGGCGCTGGGCAGGCCGACGACGGGCCGGTGGAAAAACAGGCTGGGACTCTTCCTGGCTCTTGTCATCGGCGTGGCTGTGGGGCGCTACGTCTTGCACGACCAGGCCGAGGGGCAGTTGGCCCAGTTTAAGGCGCAGTTTGAACAGGCCGTGACGCAGGGGCAGACCGACCTGAGTGCGGCGCAGGCCAAGGCGGACCTTCTGAGCGGCCAGTTGGCTGTTGAGAAAAGCACGCGCACGGGTCTGGAGGCGACGCTGCAAAAGACGCAGGACGATCTGGCCCGGGCGCGCGATCAGTTGGCGTTTTACGATCAGTTGTTGCCCGTCGGCCCCAAGGGGACGATAAGCGTGCGTGCTTTCGAGGTGCGTTTGCAGGGCGCCACCTTGCGTTATCGGGTGTTGCTGATGCGTAATACGTCGGGCGACGCCCCATTCCGTGGTCAGATGCAGTTTATGGCGACAGGCGTGCTGCGTGGCAAGCCGGTTCAAATAAGGCTTGAGCCGGCACAGGCCGACGCCGCACATGCGTCAGCGGGCAAGTCCGCCGCCGAGGGTGAATTTGCGCTGAAATTCGACGAGTTTGCACGCAGCCAGGGCTTGCTGGCCTTGCCCGATGGCTTTGTACCCGAGACTGTCACGCTGAGCATTTTAGAGGGCAAGACGTTGCGCGCATCCAGCAGCGCCAAAGTGGCGCCTGCCGATTAATTCAGCGCGCTTGTGTTATCGTTGTAATAGCTTTCCGCTTGTTTTGGAGTCTCAAATGAATACCCTGACTGAATCTGTCGATCTACAAGCACCGCCGACTCCGATTTTGTTTACCGATGCAGCTGCGGCCAAGGTTAAAGACCTGCTGGTTGAAGAAGGCAACCCCGAGCTCAAATTGCGCGTATTTGTGCAGGGAGGCGGGTGCTCCGGCTTTCAATACGGCTTCACATTCGATGAGACCGTGAACGACGACGACACGACCATCGATAAGGAAGGTGTGCAGTTGCTGGTCGATCCCATGAGCTTCCAGTACCTGGTAGGCGCCGAGATCGACTACAAAGACGATATTGAAGGGTCCCAGTTCGTTATCCGCAATCCGAACGCCAATTCAACCTGCGGCTGCGGGTCTTCGTTTTCGGCGTAAATTCTCGGTGAAAATGGCACCCACAAGGGGTGCCGCTACATTATTCACCGGTAGCGTTTGTAGCGGCAGCCCTTGTGGCTGCCATTTTATTTTATATACCGGCACCCCATCTACACCGGGTACCGGCACCCCAGAATATTGGGATGGCTGGCGCCGGTGACCTCCGGCAATCCTGCCGGATAGGCTTGGTCGTGGGCTTGCGCCAGCCACGCAAAGGCCAGCGCCTCTACCAGTTGTACCGGAACACCCATACGGTCGGTTCGGTACACGGGTCGCGCCAATAGCTGCTCCAGCTCGTGCACCAGCCCCAGGTTCAGGGCGCCCCCTCCACACACCAGAACTTCGCGCGTTGCGGGCGCATGGCGTTCGATGGCTTGCGCAATGCTGTGGACCGTCAGGCTTTGCAGGGTGGCCTGCACATCGCGATCGGCGATATTCTCGGCCCTGAACGGCGCCAGGCCCCGTTCGAGCCAGGCACGGTTAAAGAGGTCGCGGCCGGTTGACTTGGGCGGCGGCAGGTCGAACCAGGGCTCCTGGCGCAGTAGGGCTTCGAGCAAGGCCGGGTGAGTCTGGCCGCCGGCGGCCCATTGCCCATTGGTGTCGTAGGCCTGTCTGGTTTTTTCCTGGCACCAGGTATCGAGCAAAACATTGGCGGGGCCGGTATCGAAGCCGCGCACCGGCTCGCCCGGATGCAGCACGGTTACATTGGCGATGCCGCCCAGATTCAGAATGGCGCGCGGCTGGTAGCTGCTGAAAACGGCCTGATGAAATGCCGGAACCAGCGGCGCGCCTTGCCCGCCCGCCGCCACGTCGCGCGTACGGAAATCGGCGATGACGGCAATACGGCTAAGTTCGACGAGTAGTGCGGGAGCATTGATTTGCAGGGTATAGCCCGCCGCCGGGTCGTGTCTGACGGTTTGCCCGTGCGCACCTATGGCCTGCACGTCGCCGGCGCGCGTTTGGCCCCGTTCAAGCAGGGCGTGCACGGCTTGCGCGTAAAGCCGCGCCAGCGCGTTGCCCGCCAGGGCCGCTCGCGTCAGCTCGTTGGGGCCGCTTCGGTTCAGAGCCAGAAACTCTTGACGCAAGGATTCAGGCATGGGCAGCGAGATGTGTGCACGAATTTGCGGATGACCCGGGCGGCTGAGATCGGCCAGCACGCCATCGACCCCGTCGGTGCTGGTGCCCGACATCAGCCCTATGTACAAAGAGTGAGAGACCATTGGCGGGCTCCTCGCTTGAATGGATAGCGTTTCGTCGAAGCGGCTGCTTCAGCGCTGGGCGATCTGGATGCGTTGGCTCTGCAGGTCGGCCAGTAAGTGTATCTGTTCTTTATAGCCGGCCGCTGCGCGTTCAAAGGTTGCGCGTTCAGGGCCTTCGAGGGTATGAGCCATGGGCAGACTGGCCGACAGTGGGTCGACCGGGTGATTATCGATGCGGAATTCGTAATGCAGATGCGGGCCGGTGGCCCAGCCGGTCATTCCTACATAGCCTATAAGCTCGCCCTGTGTGACGTGCTCGCCGCGTTTCAAGCCCGCCGCAAACCGGCTTTGATGGGCATATAGAGTGGAGTAGTGTTGATCGTGCCGGATGATGATGACGTTGCCATAGCCGTTTTGTTGGCCGATGAATTCCACGGTGCCGTCCGAGGTAGAGTGGATGGGGGTGCCGCTGGGCGCAGCGTAGTCCACTCCCATGTGGCCGGTCCAGGTGCGGTGCAGCGGGTGCATGCGCATGCCGAAGGTAGAGCTGATGCGTGTAAATTTAAGCGCCGTGCGCAAAAAAGCGCCTTTCAGGCTATGCCCGCTGAAATCGTAGTAGCCCCCTGGGCCCTGAGCGGGATCGAACCAGACGGCTTCGTAGTCGTGGGTCCGGTTGATGAAGTCCAGCGCCAGTATGCGGCCCGTGCCAACCTCTGCGCCGTCGTGCGAATACGCCTCGTAGACAATGCGAAAGCGATCGCCGCGGCGGAGATCTTGCATGAAGTCGATTTTGCTGCCCAGGATATCGGTCATCTGCAGGGTGATGGCGTCGGGCACTCCGGCGGCATCGGTAGCGCCGAATAACGAACTGGTGATAATCCCTTCGGCCATTCTGATTTGCCGATCGGCCGCGGTGCTGCGTTCAGCGGCGATAAACCTGCCCGCGCCGGCCGGTTTGATTTCCAGCCATCGGGACACATAGCGGTCGCCTTCATGGGTGCCGGGCGTGTGGTTGTAGCGCAGCCAGACCAGATCCCCTTTCTGGTCGAGCGCGGCCTGCAGGGTGCGCCCGGGTTGCAGCTTGTAGATGGCGCGCGCGTTTTTGTCGTGCGCGAGGAATTGTTGCAATTCAGGCTCTTGTATATGCAGGCGTTGCAGCAGGGCCGACAAGGTGTCGCCCGCGCGGATTTGGGTTTCGCTGATGAAAGGCTGGTCAAAGCCGCCGGCCGGGGCCGGAAATGGCGTGGGCAAGGCAATGTTTTGCCGCGCGGCATGGATCAGCGGCAGTTCGGTTACGGTGTCATTTGGGCTGACCACGGCCAGCGCTGCGGCGGCGAGGAATAGTCCCAGAGCCACAAAAACCAGGCCATTTCTAAGGTAAACAGGGGTGCGAAGGTGGGCAGGGTGCGTGCCTGCACGGAATGAAGGGTTTTGGGTCCCTTTTATAAACATAAAGCTAAAACCTGGTAAACGCGTTTCGACGAGAGGGCTCGAAGGAGGCTAACGCTTGTGCATGGGTGCCCGCGGGTTTGTCCAACAGGCACTTTGATAAGATGGCGGTGCGAAGCGGCGAGATGCCGGCCCTGTTTGCGTGCAGGGATTCCGTTCGCACGTTATCCTAACGTACTCAACTCGAATTTTCGAGTAATTTTTTGTTATTTTCTACTAATACGGTTTGTTATGTCGCCCACCGAGTCCTTGCTTAGCCCCGAAGTTGAAGCCGATCTGCGTATTGCAAAAAGAGGTTGCGACGAGTTGCTGGTTGAAGCCGAATTTGTAAAGAAGCTGGCCCGCAGCCGTGTGACGGGGACTCCGCTGCGCATCAAGCTGGGCCTGGATCCCACCGCTCCGGACATCCATCTGGGCCATACGGTGGTGCTCAACAAAATGCGGCAACTGCAGGACCTGGGGCATACCGTCATTTTTCTGATTGGCGACTTCACCTCCATGATCGGCGACCCCAGCGGGCGCAATGTGACTCGCCCGCCGCTGACGGCCGAGCAGATCCAGGAAAATGCCAAAACCTATTACGCGCAGGCCAGCCTGGTGCTGGACCCATCCAAAACCGAGGTTCGTTACAACTCCGAGTGGAGCGACCCCTTGGGGGCGCGCGGCCTGATACAGCTGGCTTCGCGCTACACGGTGGCGCGCATGATGGAGCGCGAAGATTTCACGCGGCGCTTCAAGGGTGGGATTCCTATTTCGGTGCACGAATTTTTGTACCCGCTGATGCAGGGCTACGATTCGGTGGCACTGAAGGCCGATCTTGAACTGGGCGGCACCGATCAGAAGTTCAATTTGCTGGTCGGACGCGAATTGCAGAAAGAATACGGGCAAGAGCCCCAGTGCATACTGACCATGCCCTTGCTGGAGGGCACCGATGGCGTCGACAAGATGTCAAAATCCAAGCACAACTATATAGGTATTTCAGAGACGCCCGAATCGATGTTCGGCAAGCTGATGTCGATTTCCGATACGCTGATGTGGCGCTATTACGAGCTGCTGTCGTTCCGTTCGCTGGATGAAATAGAATTGTTACAACATCATGTGAAAGAGGGGCGCAATCCGCGCGATACTAAAGTTTTGCTTGCGCAGGAAATTGTGGCGCGTTTTCATTCGCAACGCGCCGCCAACGATGCCCTGGCGCAATTTGAAGCGCGGTTTCGCGACGGCATCCTTCCCGAGGATATGCCCGAAATCCATATCGGCGTCGCGCCTCTGGGCATACTCAAGGTTTTGCGCGAAGCGGGGCTGGTGGCTTCGGGCGCCGAGGCGCAGCGCAACGTTGAGCAGGGCGGCGTACGGGTCAACGGCGATCGTATCGAGGACAAATCGTTGGAGTTGGGTGTGGGTACTTACGTTGTGCAGGTGGGCAAGCGCAAGTTTGCCCGCATTACGCTAAACGGTTAGTGGGTTCATTGGGGAGATAGTTCATGAAGCTTACCAGTACGTCGATTTCCGACCAGAAAATGATTCCGGAGCGCAATGCGTTTGGCCGAGTGGATGCGGCGGCGCATGTGGCGCTGGCGGGGAATCTTAATCCTCAACTGGCCTGGTCGGGCGCACCGGCCGGCACACAGTCGTATGTGCTGATTTGCTGCGATTCCGATGTGCCGAGCAAGCCTGACGATGTGAACCAGGAAGGGCGGGAGGTGCCGGCTGATTTGCCGCGTGTCGATTTTTACCATTGGGTGTTGGTGGATCTGCTGGCCACTACGACTGAGATTGCGGAGGGCGCTTATTCGAGCGGGATTACGCCTCGTGGGAAGAGCGGCCCGATGGCGCCCAATGATGCGCGTCAGGGGATTAATGACTATACGTCGTGGTTCGCGAGCGACGGGGATATGAGCGGGGATTATTTTGGCTACGATGGCCCGTGCCCGCCGTGGAACGATTCGATTCTGCATCATTACCGTTTTACGGTGTATGCGCTGGATATCGAGCATGTGCCGCTGGAGGGCCGTTTTGGGGGGGCGGAGGTGCTAAATGCCATTCAGGGGCATATCCTGGCGCAGGCCTCGCTGACCGGGGTCTATACGCTGAATCCGCGGTTGGTGGAAGCGTAGCGCCAGCGGGTAACGCCCTGTGGCGCTACCCGTACCGTCACCCGCGCCACCCGCGCCACCCGTAGCGCCACCCCTTGTGGGTGGCATTCGCTGCACGCGGCGTTCTTTTGATACGCTCTATGCCGCATAAACCTTCTAGCCCCGCATCGTGGGCGGTTAAGGCGGTTCGGGCTCCGACGGTCACGGTCATGGCTTCGCCATGACTTCCCGCGCGCAGGGCCGGCTTCGGGGCGGCGTGCGAACTCGTGGGGCGAATAGCCCACTGGGCTATTCGCAATCGTCCCACTCAA
>NZ_SMAJ01000005.1 GCF_004346225.1 Paralcaligenes ureilyticus
GAGGATGGCCCGGTTCTTGTTTCTTTGTCATGGAATCACCTTATAAATTAATAATGATTCACTTCAAAAGTGTCCTCCAAAATTAGACCACAGCAAACAGCGCACGCCTTGGATCCCCGAAGCCGGCCCTGCGCGCGGCGTGCCCGAATCGCCCGCCCCACCTTAACCGCCCACGACGCTCGTGTCGCTCATGTAGTGGCAGCCCTTGTGGGTGCCGGAATCGTTGATAATCGTCGCGGTATTTATATAACGCTGATGGCAGCCACAAGGGCTGCCGCTACATGAGCAGCGGGTGCGTCTATGAAACGTTCTCGTGAATAATGTAGCGGCACCCCTTGTGGGTGCCATCGGCGCAGGCTATTGGGCGTAGGCCATCAGCGCAAGCCATCAGCACAGGCTATTGATCCACCGCTGGCGCTGGACTTGTGTTGACCCATCCAGCGGAATTCAGCCACGGAACCAATTCAATACGGCATCCAGGCCGCTGAAGTTCAGGGCGAAAGGGGTTTGTGCGCGCACGATGGGTTTGGCTCGGTAGGCGACGCCGTAGTGTGCCAGGGCCAGCATTTTCAGGTCGTTGGCGCCGTCGCCCAGGGCGATGATCTGTTCGGCGCTGGCTTGTACGCTTTGCGCCAGGGCTTGCAGGTGGTTGGCCTTGGCCTGGGCGTCGACGATGTCGCCCAGTACTTGGCCGGTGAGGACGCCGTTTTCAATGCCTAATGTATTGGCGTGAGCGGTATCAATCCCTAGGCGTTGTTGCAGGCGGTCGGTGAAGAAGGTGAAGCCGCCGGATACCAGCATGGTTTTCAGGCCTGCCGCTTTGGCTGCGGTGATCAGGTTTTCGGCGCCTGGGTTGAGCTGCAGGCGTTCTTGGTAGACGCGTTCGAGCGCTGCGATGGGAACGCCCTTGAGCAGGGCGACACGGCGCCTGAGGCTTTCGGAGAAATCGGTGATTTCGCCGCGCATGGCGGCTTCGGTGATGGCGGCGACTTGGGGCTTGCGTCCGGCCATGTCGGCGATTTCGTCTATGCATTCGATGTTGATCAAGGTCGAATCCATGTCGGTGGCGAGCACTTTGCAATCGCGCAGGCGAACGAAATGTTCGATGTAGGCAAAGTCTACGCGCAGGTCGTTGCAGCACTTGGCCAGCTCGTCGCGCGTGGTGATGTCGACGTTCAGGAGTCGCGCTGCGGTCTGGCCGAGGTTTTGCAGCCCGCTGGCACCCGCGATGGCGGCAAGCTTTTCGATGTTGGATGCGTCGAGGTTGGGGGCTTGAAGTATCAGGTGGGTCATGGGCTTAGCGCTCGCAATGTGTTGCGCACGGCGTCGATGCGGGCGCTGATTTGTTGGCCTTGGGCGATCTGGATTCGAAGCTTGTCCTGGCCGGCAAGTTTTATCTGTCTTTGTTTTTGCACCAGTTCAATGATGCGCAAGGGGTCGATATTCGGTTTGGCCGAGAACTGGATCATGGCCTGATTTTCACTGGCGTCGATTTTGATGACGCCCAGGGGTTCGGCAATCAACCGCAGCCGGTGCGTGGCGAGCAGTGTTTGTGCGGCTTCGGGGAGCTTGCCGTAGCGATCGATCAGCTCTTCCTGGATGAGGATCAGTTCATCTTCGTGGTGGGCGTGCGATAGTCTTTTGTATAGGCCGAGGCGGGCGTGGACGTCGGCGCAGTAGTCGGCGGGCAGCAAGGCCGAGGCATGCAGGTTGACTTCGCATGTCACATCGAAAGGGGACTCCAGATCGGGCTCTTCGCCGGCCTTTAGAGCGCGTACGGCGGTATTGAGCATTTCGGCGTACATGGAAAAACCGATTTCGTGGATATTGCCCGACTGCGATTCGCCCAGCACTTCGCCGGTGCCGCGTATTTCCAGGTCGTGCATGGCCAGGTAAAAACCGGAGCCCAGCTCTTCCATGGCCTGGATGGCTTCGAGACGTTTTTTGGCGTTGCCGGTGATGGCGTCTTCGCCGGGTGTGAGCAGGTAGGCGTAGGCTTGGTGGTGCGAACGTCCGACGCGGCCGCGCAGTTGATGCAGTTGTGCGAGCCCGAGGCGATCGGCGCGATGGATCACGATGGTGTTGGCCGTTGGCACGTCGATGCCGGTTTCGATAATCGTGGTGCACAGTAAAACGTTGTAGCGCTGCTGGTAAAACCCTTTCATGACGTCTTCGAGCTCGCGTTCGGGCATTTGCCCGTGGGCGACGGCGATGCGCGCTTCGGGCACCAGTTCTTCGAGTTTGGCGCGGCGGTTGTGGATGGTCTCGACTTCGTTGTGAAGGAAGTAAACCTGGCCGCCGCGTTTAAGTTCGCGCAACAGTGCTTCGCGTATGGTGCTGCCGTCTTCGCGGCGCACAAAGGTCTTGATGGCCAGGCGTTTTTGCGGCGCGGTGGCAATGACTGAAAAATCGCGGATGCCTTCGAGCGACATGCCCAGGGTTCGGGGGATGGGCGTGGCGGTGAGGGTCAGTACGTCGACTTCGGCGCGCAAAGCCTTGAGTGCTTCTTTTTGCCGGACGCCGAAACGATGTTCCTCGTCGATGATCACCAGGCCCAGGCGCTTGAATTTGACGTCTTTGGACAGGATTTTGTGAGTGCCGATAACGATGTCGACCTGCCCGGCCTGCAGTCCTTCGATAGCGGCGTTGATTTCCTTGCCGGAACGAAAACGGGACAGCTCGACCACCTTGACGGGCCAGTCGGCAAAACGGTCGGAGAACGTTTGGGCGTGCTGTTCGGCCAGCAGCGTCGTGGGGCAAAGGAGAGCCACTTGTTTGCCGTTGAGCACAGCCAGAAACGCGGCGCGCAAGGCGACTTCGGTTTTGCCGAAGCCAACGTCGCCACAGACCAGCCTGTCCATGGGGCGGCCCGAAGTCATGTCGCCAATGACAGCCTCGATGGCCGCTGCCTGATCGGGCGTTTCTTCAAATTCGAAGCCTTCCACGAAGGCCTGATAATCGTTGGCGGGCATCTTGAAGGCGTAGCCTTCGCGCGCCGCACGCTGTGCATACAGGGCGAGCAGTTCGGCGGCCGCATCGCGCACTTGCCGCGCGGCCTTGCGGCGTGCCTTGTCCCATTGGCCCGAACCGAGCATGTGCAGGGGAGCCGCCTCGGGATCGGCACCGCTGTAGCGTGAAATAACGTGCAATTGCGCGACGGGGACGTAGAGGGTGCTGCCGTTGGCGTACTGAAGATGCAGGAACTCCATCTCGCCTTCGCCCAGATCCATATTGATCAGGCCGTGATAGCGGCCGATGCCGTGCTGGGCATGCACGACCGGGTTGCCTTCGCGCAGCTCCGACAGATCGCGCACCATGGCCTCGACGTTGCTGCTGTGCTCCTGGGCGCGCCGTCCGCGCCGCGTGCTGCGCGCCTGGCTGGGGTAGAGATCGTTTTCGGTGAGGAGCAGAATCGATTCGGCAGTCAGTTCGAAGCCCGCACCCAGCGGCGCGACGGTGAGCCCAAAGCGACTGTCCGATTGCAGGAATTCTTGCAGGGATTCTGGCTGCGTGTCGGGTGCAATGCCAAATTCGGCCAGCATTTGGAGCAAGGTTTCCCGTCTGCCGGCCGAGTCGGCGCACAAGGCGATCCGACCCTGATTCTGGTCCAGAAGTGCGCGCAGGCGCGCGGGCGGGTCGTCCGCGCGCCTTGCAATGGCCACGTTGGGGGCAACGAGGAAATCGGGATGGTTCGAATCGCTGGTCAGCGCCAGGCGGCCAAAGGGTTTGATCTGGTTGAATAAGGTTTCGCTGTCGAGAAAAAGTTCGGAGGGCGCAAGCACGGGACGCTCACGATCGCTTTTCAAGAATTGATAGCGGCTGTGCGTGTCGTGATGGAAGCGCCCGATGGCATCCTCGATATTGCCCTCGGTAGCCGTCAGTGTATTGGCGGGCAAGTAGTCAAACAGCGTGGCGGTGGTTTCGAAAAATAGCGGCAGATAGTATTCGACGCCCGCAAAGGCAATGCCGTTGCCGATATCCTTGTACGGTGCGGCGCGCGAGGGATCGCCTTCGAATTTCTCCCTGAACCGGGCGCGGAAATTATTCCGTGCCGCCTCGTCCATGGGAAACTCGCGTCCCGGTAGAAGCTGGATCTCCTTGACGGGATAGACGCTGCGTTGGGTGTCGATATCGAAGCTGCGTATCGATTCGATTTCGTTGTCGAACAGATCGATGCGGTAGGGCAGCACGGAGCCCATCGGGAACAGATCGATCAGGCCGCCACGCAGGCAGAATTCGCCCGGCGCGGTGACTTGCGTGACGTGGGTGTAGTTGGCCAGCGTCAGTTGGCGGCGCAGGCTGTTTTCGTCGAGCTTGTCGCCTTGCTTGAATGAGAATGTGTAGGCGGCCAGGAAGGAGGGCGGCGGCAGGCGATATAGCGCCGTCGTGACGGGGACCATCAGGACGTCGACCGTTTCGGCAATCAGCGCATGCAGCGTGCGCAGGCGCTCCGAGATCAGATCCTGGTGGGGAGAAAAGCTGTCGTAGGGCAGGGTTTCCCAGTCGGGCAGCTGCCGTACCCGCAAGAGCGGCGCAAAGAGCTGTATTTCTTCGGTCAGGCGCTGGGCGGTCAGCGGGTCGGCGCAAAGCACGACCAGCGTTTGCTGGCCGGCGCAGGCCAGATCGGCCAGCAGCAGCGCGTCGCCCGACCCCGGAGGGGTGGGCTGGGCATGGCGCCGCCCCGGTTTTAATGCCGCAAGCAAGGATTTGGTGGAAGAAAGCCGGGGGATAAAAGTCGTATGTGTCGCCATTAGGCTTTCGATTATAAAATCTCTTTCTATGTCGAAAAAAATTATTGCGATTGTACCGGCTGCGGGGATGGGCGAACGAGCCCGGATGAACACCGCCCCTGCCGCTGGGGCGCACGGCGCCGTTGCGGCGGTCGAGCTTGCGGCCGGTGTTGGCGCGCCTGAGGCTTTGCCCAAGCAGTATCGGCTGCTCAAGGGCGAGCCCATGCTGCGCTGGGCGGTCAAGGCGCTGTTGGCGGATCCGCGCATTGAGCAGGTTCGTGTGGCCGTGGCGGCGCACGATGGCTGGGTTGCGCGGGCCTTGGTGGGCTTGCCGCGCACGGTCTGGCGTTTTTGCGGCGGCCCTTCCCGCGCCGCCACCGTTACCGCGGCGTTGATCGATGCTCAGCTGCAGGCCGATGATTGGGTGCTGGTGCATGACGCGGCCCGCCCGGGTTTGCCGCCGGAGGCGCTTGGGCGGCTGATCGACGCATGCTTGCAGCACGGGACGGGCGGGTTGTTGGCGCAACCGGTTGCGGACACGGTCAAGCAAAGCATGGGTCAGTCTGGCACGGTTGCGGCCGTGACGGCGACAGTGCCGCGCGATGCGCTGTGGCTGGCGCAGACGCCCCAGATGTTTCCGGCGGGCCGGTTGATCCAGGCCTTGCAGGCGGCCGAGGAAAGCGGCATAACGATGACCGACGAGGCGCAGGCGCTGGAACGCATCGGTTACCATCCTTGCCTGATCCCGGGTTCGGTGCGCAATTTCAAAGTCACCTGGCCGGAAGATTTTGAGTTGATGGAAAAATGGCTATGAGAGGGCGTTCATGACGGTTCCGTTTCGAGTTGGTCAGGGGTTTGACGTACATGCCCTGGTGCCGGATCGTTCGCTGGTTGTCGGTGGCGTGATGATTCCCCACACCTACGGGTTGTTGGGCCATTCCGATGCCGACGTGCTGCTGCATGCCTTGAGCGATGCCTTGCTGGGCGCGGCGGGCCTGGGTGATATTGGCCGTCATTTTCCGGATACCGATCCGGCTTATAAAGGGGCCGATAGCCGGGTGTTGCTGCGCGAGGTGTACAAAAAGTTGCGGGCGGCGGGCTGGGGAGTGGTCAATGTCGATGCGACGGTTCATGCCCAGGCCCCGAAGATGGCGCCGCATGTAGGGGCCATGGTGGCCAATATTGCCGCCGATTTGGAGATTGCTGCGCATTCGGTCAACATCAAGGCCAAAACCGGCGAAGGGCTGGGGCCTGTCGGGCGCAAGGAAGGCATTGCGGCGGATGTTGTGGTGTTGATTGAGAAGACGTAGGGGCGATCTTTGTAGTCATCCGTGCCCGTGGCGCGGGGGGAATGGCAGCCACAAGGGCTGCCGCTACAAAACGTGCCGGTGGTTCATGTAGCGGCGCCCCTTGTGGGTGCCAAGTTACTATTTACAGGCCTTGCGCAGCATACACTTGGGCGGCGGCGTTGACGACTGAGGCGATGCGCCCTGCGTCGCGCAGTTGCTCGGTGCTGAACCCGGCCTGTTTCAGGTTGTCGAAGTGCGATTTCACGCAGAAATGGCATTTACCGACGATCGAGGCACTCAGGGCAAACAGCTCGAAGCGGTTCTTGTCGACGCCGCCGTGCGTGGCGTACGCGTTCATGCGCAGTTGCGCCGGCATGGTTTTAAGCTGTGCATCGCCCGCCATTTCAACATAGGGGTACCAGGTGTTGTTGATGCCCATGAGGGCCGCTGCCGTGAGAGCGCCGGTCGCGTCGGCTTCAGACAAGCCGGACTTGAACGCCTTCACCAGGCCGGGGCTGCGCGCGGCGAATGCCGCGGCCAGGGCCACGCCTACCGCGTCTTCAGGGCTGAGGGTGGACCGGGCGATGACGCCATCCAGATTCAGGCGTACATCCTTGGCCCAATCGGGGATGTTCTCTTTGATAGTAGATAGAAATTCCATAGTTTTTACCTATTAAATTGTGCAGATAAAGCCCGGACTGGCCGGGCTGATGTGATCTGGACGAGCTGGCCGGGCCTGAGTTATACCCAGTATGCCGGTACCCGGGCGGCCATGTCCAGATTCCATTTTCTGGAATTTACAGCGTGTCTCCGCCGACGCTGCGGTTGCAAGGGCAGAGTTCGTCGGTTTGCAGGCCGTCAAGTATGCGCAGGACTTCTTCCGGATTGCGGCCGACGTTCAGGTTGTTGACCGAGGCGTGCTGGATGACGTTGTCGGGGTCGACGATAAACGTGGCGCGCAAGGCAACGCCGGCGCTTTTTTCGCGCACGCCCAATTGATCGACCAGGGAGCCCGCGGTATCGCCGAATTGATAATGGCCCAGTTTGTTGAGGTCGGGATGTTCGCGGCGCCATGCCAATTTGACGAATTCGTTGTCCACCGAGCCGCCCAGCAAGACCGCGTCGCGATCTTCGAAATCTTTTGCCAGCTTGTTGAAGCCGACGATTTCGGTGGGGCATACGAAGGTGAAGTCTTTAGGGTAAAAATAAATCACTTTCCATTTGCCCGGGAAGGAGCTTTCGGTAATGTCTTCGAATGCCGACACGCCGTTTTCTTCGTGATGATTGAAGCCGGGCTTGACGCCGGCTACTTTGAATGGCTCTAGCTTATCGCCTACAGTTTTCATGTGAGCTCCTGTTAGGGTTGGAGAAGGGCGCGTGCCCGATGAATGTAATTTTACGCTATTAACTATTGTTGTCTAATTGAAAATTCCTAAGACGAATTTTGGGCAATTCTATTCGCGCCACCAGACCGGCGGACGGCCGAGTGATCAATTTGAGCTGCCCGCCAACCTGGCCCAGCAGCCGTTCAACGATCGCCAGGCCCAGGCCCGCGCCGCTGACTCCGGTGCGCGCCGATTCCCCTCGGGAGAATGGGCGCAACAGGCGCGCAACGTCCGCTTCCGGGATACCGACCCCTTGATCGGATACTTCGATGGCGAGGATATTGCCTTCTTCCTGTACCGCCAACCGGATATAGGCTCGGTCTTCTCCGGGCGTGCGGCCGTAGCGGCGAGCGTTTTCGATCAGGTTGCTGACGACCCGCTTCAGGTCGTGGGCGCTGATTTTGGCGTATAAGCCGGGCTCGATGTTCGCTGTCAGAAAGCTGCCTGTCGATTCGGTGTGGCTGCGCTCGCGCTCGTACAGGTCGTGCAGGACCGTGGAGACGTCTATACCCTGTTCGGGCACAATGCCGGCGGGCCGTGCGTATTCCATCAACTGGCCGATGCTGTGATCGATTTGAGCGAGGTCCTCGTCGATGGCCTGGCGCGCTTCGTCGCTGACTCCGCTCAGTTCGATTTCCAGCCGCATGCGTGCCAGGGGCGTGCGCAAGTCGTGCGAGATCCCCGCCAGCATGATTTCGCGGTCGGCTTCGGTTTGTCGCAGATCGCGCGCCATGCGGTTAAAGGCGATATTCATATCGCGGATTTCCAGCGGGCCTTTTTCGGGTAGTAGCGAGGGTGTTTCGCCGCGCGCCACCTGTTGGGCGACCTTGGCCAGTTGCGCCAGCGGCCGGTTGACGAAACTGACGCTGGCCGCGGCGCCGATCAGGGCCAGCAGCAGCGCCGTCGCGCCCCAGCCCAGCCATTCAACGCCTGCCGTCAGGCCGAGCTGTTCGCGGTCGAATACCAGCCAGTACTGATCTTTGTTGATGTCGAAGCTGACCCAGATGCCGGCCGCCTGGTTGACCGACCACATGATTTTTGTCTTGATGCCGAGCCGGTCGTGGATTTCGGCGGCGACATGGCTCCAGTAGTTGGAGTCGGGCAAAGGCTCGAGCACGTCAGTGGGTTCGCGTGGCTGAACCCTCAGGCTTTCTTTGGTCGCCAGGTCGAGCAACAGGGCGGGGCGCACACTGGTGGGGGCATAAACCAGCGCCGAACGGGTGATGCTGACGGCGGTGGTGACGCGTTGCGCCATCTGAGTGGCGCGCGGGCCCTCTTCCATACTGAAAAAGACCTGCAGCCAAGCGCCCAGGCTTACCAGCATGAGCGCGGCCAGCAGTAGGAAGGACCGGCTAAACAGGCCTAGTTTCAGGCGCGATGTCAGCCTTTTAAATTGTCGTGTCGGGGGTGTCACTGACGCTGTCCTGACAGCCACCGCCTGCGGCTGGTAGCCTGATTCGTTAATGACGCAGGCAGGCCATTATCCGCATGCCTGCTGTACAGGGTAGCGGCTGTTCAACTGCCGCCGTCGGGCACAAAAACGTAACCCAGCCCCCAGACTGTCTGGATAAATACGGGCTTGGACGGATTGGGTTCAACCAATTTGCGCAAGCGCGAAATCTGTACGTCCAGACTGCGATCGAACGCTTCGTACTCTCGCCCGCGAGCCAGCTCCATGAGCTTGTCGCGCGAGAGCGGGATTTTGGGGTGGCGCGCAAACACTTTAAGAACTGAGAACTCGCCGGTTGTGATGGGCACCTGTTCATTGTTGCGTGTCAGCGTGCGCGTTGACAGGTTAAGCACATACGGGCCGAACTCGATCGACTCGTTTTCCTGGCTGGGTGCGCCCGGATGTTCTTCGGTGCCGCGGCGGCGCAGGATCGCATTGACGCGGGCCAGGAGCTCGCGGGGATTGAAAGGCTTGGAGAGGTAGTCGTCGGCACCCATTTCAAGGCCGACGATACGATCGATTTCTTCGGCCTTGGCTGTGAGCATGATGATGGGGGTGTTGTCGTGCCCGCCGCGCAAACGGCGGCAGATGGACAGGCCGTCTTCGCCCGGCAGCATCAGGTCGAGCACCAGGAGATCAAAATGTTCGCGTTGCCAGAGCTTGCCCATTTCCTTGGAGTCTTCGGCTACGAATACATTGAATCCTTGTTCGGAAAGATAGCGCCGCAGCAAGTCTCGTAGACGCGGATCATCGTCGACGATTAGTATTTTGCGTGATAGCGATTGATTTTGAGTGTTCATAGTTGAAAATGTAACAGAGCAAAATGAACCCGGATAGGGGTAAGTAGCAAGATATTACATATTAAGCTATTCGAAAAGGATTTTTGCGTCGGCGACGCAAAGTCGTCATAAAGTATTGTCAACTAAAATAAGCGCATGGATTCTTATATTCTTGCTTTGGAGACCTCGTCAAGCCGCTGCGGCGTGGCGTTGTTGTCCGTTGTCCAGGGCCACCAGAGCCTGATTCGCGCCGGGGCCGACGCCACAGGCCAGCACGCCGAGCGGCTGCTTCCCATGGTTGATCAGATTTTGCTTGAAGCGGGCATTGCGCGCAAGCAATTGTCGGCGGTTGGCTTTGGCCAGGGGCCGGGCGGGTTTACCGGCCTGCGTGTGGCCTGCGGTGTGGCGCAGGGGATTTCCTACGCCCTGGGGCTGCAGGTGCTGCCGATCGCCTCCTTGCTGGCGGTGGCGGCCCAGGACGCCGCGGCGCCTGGCGCCGATCGATCCGCGTGGCGACTGGTGGTGCAGGACGCCCGCATGGGCGAGGTCTATCTGGCGGCGTACCGTCCGGTCGCCGAGTCTCCGGGTGCGCCCGACGCATGGCAAGAGCTCTGTCCACCGATTTTATTGAATTCCGACGATGTGCCTCTTTGGCTGGCACGGCAGAATCCTCATTGGCGTGAGCTACCGGACGGATTGCGGTCGCTGCGGGTCGTGGGCGATGCATTGGATGCCTACCCGGATCTGGCCGGATTGGCGGGTGGCGATGTCGTGTTGGGCCAGCCTTTGCGTCCCGACGTGGAGGCGGTGGCGCGCCTGGCGTATCAGGCGTGGCGGCGTGGCGAGTCTGTGCCGCCCGAGCGGGCGGCCCCGCTTTATGTGCGGGACAAGGTAGCCTATACCACCCTGGAGCGCGAGCAGGGCCTGGGCGGCAACCCCAAGGCCGGTTTGGTCGCGGACGCCGCCGATGCCGGGGGCGCGCGGCCGGTGTCGCTACGCGCCATGGTCCCTGGCGATCTGGATGAGGTGGTGCAGATCGAGCGGGCGGTTCAGGCATTCCCCTGGACCCGAGGCAATTTTCAGGATGCCCTGAAAGCCGGCTATGGCGCCTGGGTAGCGCATCTGGACGAGAAGATCGTGGGGTGCTGCCTGGCTTTGTTTGCGCCCGATGTAGGGCATCTGCTGTTGATTGCCGTGGCGCCCGATGCCCAGCAAAAGGGCGTGGGCGAGCGTCTCCTGGCTTGCTGCGAGCGCGTGGCGCTGGCGCATGGCCTGCGCAGGCTGATCCTCGAGGTTCGGCCCTCCAACGAGCGGGCCATCGCGTTTTATAAGCATCGTGGTTTCGAGCGCCTGAGCGTGCGCAAGAATTATTACCCTTCCGGCCAGGGCGAGCGTGAAGACGCCTGGGTGTTGGAAAAAACGCTGACCGCGCCGCGGGCCCATCATGAATGAGCCGACGCGGCCAGCCGCTCCCGAACTGAATCCGCTGCAAGTCGCCTCCTTGCAGGAAATGGGCTTGGAGCGGCAGTTTCTGGCGCGTTTTACGCAGGGTATTTCGGTGGTCGGGCATCCCGCGGGCCGGGCGGCCACCGGGCCGGCGCAAGAGCAGGTGGCTGCGCAGGGGCTGGATGCCGGGCGCTCCGTGCCGGCGGCGTCGCCCGTGCAGGCAAAAAAGGAGGCTTTGGCCGTTTCGGCGGCATCCGGTGCGCCGCCCAGGCGGCCCAAAACGGCGCCGCCTCAATCGCCGCGCGCCAGGGGGGCCGCCACGGCGCCTGCGGCCCCGAATAAGCCGCCTCTTGTCGTCGCGCCCGATTGGGCGGCTTTGCAGACTCAGGTGGAGCAGTGCACGGCCTGTTCTCTGTGCGAGCATCGGCGTCAGGCGGTGTTTGGAGCCGGCCTCGCGCAGTCTCCCGCCTGGATGGTGATTGGCGAAGCGCCGGGCGAACAGGATGATCGCGAAGGGTTGCCGTTTCGGGGCCGGGCAGGTGTTTTACTTAATGCGATGCTGGCCGCGGTGGGGGTGGATCCCGAGTCCGAGGTTTTTTTCACCAATTTGGTGAAATGCCGCCCGGTGAGCAATCGTACCCCTGCGGCGGCGGAAATAAATGCGTGCCTGCCTTATCTGCATCGCCAGATTGCGCTGTTGAATCCCCGCCGCATTGTGGTTCTGGGGCGGCTGGCCGCCCAGTTCCTGCTGGGCCAGGAGGCGAGTTTTGAGTCATTGCGTGGAACGGCGCATCGGTTTAAAAGTGAAAGCGGGGTCGACATCCCGCTTGTCGTCACCTACCATCCCGCCTCCTTGCTCTCGCGCCCGCAAGACAAAGCTCATGCCTGGCGCGATTTGAACCTGGCGCGTGCGGCGGTGGAATCGAATCCGTAGGCATGCTTCTGTAGCGACAGCCCTTGTGGCTGTCAATTCAACGATCAATGTAGTGGCAGCCCTTGTGGCTGCCAAAATCGCTGGCAATCGAGATGGTGCCTGCGTAAAAATGACAGCCACAAGGGCTGTCTCTACAGGCCTGTCGCTACAAAACGAATCAATGCAGCGCCTGGCCGTGACCGTACTGGCCGATTTTGTTTTGCAGGGTGGGGTCGGCGCGATGATTGCGGCGGTTCCAATGCATGAAGACCAGCATCAGGCTGGCGACGAGCAGGCCGAAGATAACGATGATCACGTTGATGGGCAGGTTCATCCAGAGCATCAGGCTGTAAATGGCCAGCATCAGCAGGATGTTCAATTGCTCGTTGAAGTTCTGTACGGCAATCGAATGGCCGGCCGACAACAGCACATGGCCGCGGTGTTGCAGCAGCGCATTCATGGGCACGACAAAGAACCCCGACAGGCCGCCAATGAGCAACAGGACGCTGTAGACGGCCCAGGTTTGGTGCACCAGCGGCATGAGCAGCACCGCCAGTCCCATGACGATCCCGACGGGCAAGACCGAGAGAGCGCGCTTGAGCGGGACGCGGCCGGCCAGGACCGAGCCGATCACCGTGCCGACGGCGGCCACGCCCATCAGGATCGAGGCCTGGTCCAGGCGATAGCCCAGATGGCGCGCCCCCCATTCGATGACGATGAATTGCAGAGTGGCGCCCGCGCCCCAGAACAGCGTGGTGACGGCGAGCGATATTTGGCCCAGCTTGTCGTGCCACAGGATAACGACATAGTCCTTGAACGAATGAATCAGATGCAGGGGGTTGGTCTGTTGCTTGGGGTAGCTCACCCCGGTGCGCGGTATCAGCAGGGTGCACAGAGCCGCCAGAATGTACACGACGCCGATAGGCAAAATGGCGGCTTCGGCGCGGGTATGCGCCAGTAGCTGAACCCAGTCGTGCGACAGCAGTGCGGCGGATACGGTCGGGTTGACCAGCACACCGCCCAGCACCGTGCCGATAATGATCGACAGAACCGTCAGGCCCTCGATCCAGCTATTGCCTTTGACGAGCAGATCGGGCGGCAGCATTTCGGTCACGATGCCGTATTTGGCGGGCGAATAGGCCGCGGCCCCTATGCCCACCAGGGTGTAGGCGCAAAACACCAGAATCAGTTGGCTGTTCGTATCCAGGCCAAAGCTTCGATATGAAAAGAGTAAAAGGCAACCCAGGACCTTGACGGCATTGGTGATGAACATGACGCGGCCTTTGGGATACGAGTCGGCGAAGGCGCCGACAAAGGCCGCCAGCGCCACATAGGCCATGGCGAACCACCATTTCATCATGGGCGCCATCCAGTCGGGTCCACGCAAATCGCTGATAAGCGCAATGGCTGCAATGAGCAATGCATTGTCGGCGACGGACGATAGCGCCTGGGCTACCATGACCAGATAAAAGCCTTTTTTCAATCGAGTGTCTCGTTCAACGGATTAGTAACGGTAACCGCAAAAATTGTTAGCGAGTATAGCGTCAGCCTTGGGTTTATATGGAATTTTATGTGGTTGAAGCGATTTCTGGGTTATTTCGGGTAGGGATGCCCGCGGGGCTGCGTTATCATAGGCAGCCGACCGCCCGTTTGTACTAACGGCTCCGGTCGGGTTGTTTTCGTAGCCGCGCAATAGCTGTAGGCGTGGCGGATATGTCCGTCTCTTTTTATACCTCGTCTATCGTGCGTTTGACCCAGATAAAGCTCTCCGGTTTTAAATCCTTTGTCGAACCGACCGTTATCCCCACGCCTAGCCGGTTGGTGGGGGTGGTGGGCCCCAACGGCTGCGGCAAATCCAACATCATCGACGCTGTGCGCTGGGTGCTGGGTGAATCCAAGGCGTCGGAGCTGCGCGGCGAATCGATGCAGGACGTTATTTTTAACGGGTCGAGCCATCGCAAAGCGGCCGCCCGCGCCTCGGTCGAGCTGGTATTCGATAATTCCGAAGGGCGCGCGGCGGGCCAATGGAGCGCTTATGCGGAAATCGCCGTGCGGCGGGTGCTTACGCGTGATGGGGCGAGCAGTTACCTGATCAATGGTCAACAGGTGCGGCGCCGGGATATTCACGATATTTTCATGGGTACGGGCCTGGGTGTCCGTGGTTATGCCATTATTGGCCAGGGCATGATCAATCGGCTGATCGAGGCCCGCCCCGAGGAATTGCGGGTTTTCCTGGAAGAGGCGGCCGGGGTATCGCGCTACAAAGAGCGGCGCCGCGAAACCGAAAACCGGCTGGGCGATACCCGCGAGAACCTGACCCGCGTGGACGACATCCTGCGCGAACTGAGTTCGCAGTTGGAGAAACTGGGCGCGCAAGCCGAGGTGGCGCAGCAATACCGTGCCTTGCAGGAAGACGGCGAACAGAAGCAGCATGCCCTGTGGCTGTTGCGGGAAGAAAGCGCCGATGAAGACCAGCAGAAAAAGCAACTGGCCATTACCCAGGCGCAAGCCGAACTGGATGAAGCCTTGGCCGGCCTGCGTGCGGGCGAATCTGCGCTCGAGTCGCGCCGCCAGGCGCATTATGCGGCGGGCGATGCGGTGCATGCCGCGCAGGGCCTGCTGTTTGAAGCAGGGGCCCAGGTCAGCCGGCTCGAGGCTGAAATACGCCATGTGGTGGATTCGCGCAACCGCCTGCAGTTGCGCCGTACCCAGCTTCAGCAGCAAATACAGGAATGGGGCGATCAGCAAACCCACTGTGCCGGTCAGATTGCCCAGGCGCAGGCCGATATCGAGGCGAATGCGCAACAGATATCCGAGGCCCGAGCCCGCGCCGAGGACGCGCAGGCGCATCTGCCCGACATTGAAGCCCGGGTGCGCGACGCGGCCGGCGCGCGCGACGCCATGCGCGTTGCGCTGGCGCGAGTCGAGCAGAATCTGGCCCTGACGGCACAGACGCAGCGTGACGCCGATCACCGATTGCAGGCGCTTGAGTTGCGTCACGAACGCCTGACCCAGGAAATGCGCGAACTGAATGCGCCCGACCCCGCCAGGCTTGAGCAATTGGCGGCCGAGTTGGGAATTATCGGTGCGCAGGTCGAGGAATCGCAGGCGCAGTTGCTGGAGCTTGAGGAACGTTTGCCCGGGCTTGATGATGAACGCCGGACCGCCCATGCGGCCTCTGCGCAAGAGGCCCAGAATCTGGCGCGGCTCGAAGCGCGCCTGACGGCGCTTGGCACCTTGCAACAAGACGTGCAAAGGCAGGGCGCTCTGGAGCCTTGGCTGGCCAAGCACGAATTATCCAGCCTGGGGCGCTTGTGGCAGAAGTTGCAAATCGAATCGGGCTGGGAAACCGCGCTTGAGGCGATATTGCGCGAACGCATGACGGCGCTGGAAGTGCGCCAGCTTGAACATGCGCGTGCTTTTGCGGCCGATGCGCCGCCGGCGCGCCTGGCGTTTTACCAGATGCCGGCGGCGGGCCCTGGCCCGTCCGCTGCGCCGGGCTTGACCCCCTTGGCGTCTTTGTTGCGCATTAGCGACCCCGATTTGCGCGCCTTGCTGGCCGACTGGCTGCGCGGCGTCTATGTGGTGGCCGATCTGGCCGCATCGCTGGCGCAGCGCGCCGCCCTGCCCGAGGGCGGGCTTTTTGTTGTGCAGGCGGGGCATCTTGTGGATCGCCACAGCGTGCGTTTTTATGCGCCCGATTCCGAACAGGCCGGCATGCTGGCGCGGCAGCGGGAAATTGAAAACCTGCAGCGTGAAATCAAGGCCCGGCAGTTGATTGCCGATCAGGTTCTGGGCGATGTGGCGCGCGCCGAAACGGCCTGGCAGCAGGTGTCGCAAGCCATGCCCGCGGCGCGCCTGCGCGTGGCCGAGCTGACTCGGCGTTTGCACGATGTACAACTTGAACACTCCCGCCTGCAGCAACTCGCACAGCAATCGGGCGAGCGGGCTGCGCGCCTGAGCGAAGATCTGGCCGAAGTTGTGTTGCAGCAGGAAGAAGTGCGCGCCGGTAAGGAAGAGGCGGAGGCGCGTTTCGAGACACTGGATATCGAACTGGGGGAGCATCAGTCCGTATTTTCCGACGCGGAAATTTCCGGCGAAGAATTGGCGCGCCAGGCCGAACAGGCGCGTGGACAGTTGCGCGAACTGGAGCGCACGGTGCAGGAATCCGAATTCGCCGAGCGCACGCTGCTGGGCCGCATTGCCGATCTGACGCGCAATATGCAATTGGCGGCGGAACAGGCGCGGCGCGGCACGGACGAGCTTGAAGGATTGCAGGGCGAGCTGTTCGAGCTTGACGCATCGGCCTCGCAGGCCGGTTTGCAAGAGGCCCTGGAACAGCGGGCCGAGCGCGAAAATGCGCTGAATCTGGCGCGTACGGAACTGGATAACCTGGCCGCCTTGTTGCGCGCCGCCGATGAAGACCGGATCACCCAAGAACGTTTGCTCGAGCCGCGCCGTGCGCGCATTACCGAATTGCAGTTGCAAGAGCAGGCCGCGCGGCTCGCTGTCGCGCAGTTCGCCGAGCAGCTCGATGCGCATGAGGCCGATCGCGAACAGTTGCGCGCTGCCTTGGCCGATCGGCCCGAAGAGTGGCGCCGTCCCAACTGGCTGCAATCCGAGGTACAGCGGATTTCGCGGCAGATCGAAGGCTTGGGCTCGGTCAACCTGGCTGCGCTCGACGAACTCGATGCGGCGCGCGAGCGCAAGGGCTTTCTGGATTCCCAATATCTGGATCTGCAGACGGCAATGGAAACGCTGGAAGACGCCATCCGTAAAATCGACCGTGAAACGCGCACGCTGCTGCAGACGACGTTCGATACGGTCAATACGCATTTCGGCGAACTGTTCCCCAGCCTGTTTGGCGGCGGCGAGGCCAGCCTTTCGATTACGGGCGACGAAATTCTCGATGCGGGCGTGCTGATCATGGCGCAGCCGCCTGGCAAGCGCAACAGCACCATTCATTTGCTGTCGGGAGGCGAAAAGGCCCTGACCGCCACGGCACTGGTGTTTGCCTTGTTCAAATTGAACCCGGCGCCGTTTTGCCTGCTCGACGAGGTCGATGCGCCGCTGGACGATGCCAATACCGAGCGCTATGCCAATTTGGTGAGTAACATGAGTGAGCAGACTCAGTTTTTATTTATTTCCCACAATAAAATTGCCATGCAGATGGCCAAGCAATTGGTGGGCGTGACCATGCAGGAACAGGGCGTCTCCCGAATTGTCGCCGTCGATATCGAATCGGCGCTGCAGTTGGCCGAGGCATAAGTGTTGGAGTTTTGTGGCGCCATGATTGTAGCGGCACCCCTTGTGGGTGCCATAATCTAGATAAACAAGACAGGTATCTAGAGATAAAAATGACACCCACAAGGGGTGTCACTACAGAGATGAACAGATGCAACGGGGTTAACTATGAGTGATTTGCAAATCGGATTGATCTCCCTGGGCATAGTGCTGATTTTGGTCGTGCTGGTCTTCAATTGGTGGCAGGATCGCCGGATCCGGCAGAAAATGCAGGAACACTTTCCCGAGGCGCAGGAAGATCCGCTGATGGGGGGCGTGCAGGGCGCCGGCGGGCGGCGTGAGCCGGGGCTGGGGTTGTATAGCGCAGAAGGCGCCGATCGTGCAGCGCCCGCCGACGATGCGGCCGAAGTCGACCCCGCCTGTGAGGTCGTCATCGATATCGGTTTTCACCAGCCGGTGCCCAGCGATCAGCTGTATGCGGCGGTTCAGGACATACACAAGGTCGGCAGCAAGCCGGTACGGATTTTTGCCGAAGCCGAGGGCGGCGGGCATCGAGCCCAATTGCGGCTGGATGAATCCTATGTGTCCATGCAGTTGGCGGTTTTGCTGGCTAATCGCAGCGGGCCGTTGACCGATATCGAATGGTCGCATTTGTGGACGATTGCGCAAAGCCTGGCCGAGCGCTTCGAAGGCTCGGTCGAGGGGCCCGAACAGGCGCCGGTCATGAGCCGCGCCAAACAATTGGATGAATTGTGCGCGGGCCTGGATGCCCAGGTGGGCCTGGCCCTGCGTCTGGGCGGCACCAAGCCGGTGCCCGAGGTGGTCCAGGCGGTCAAGAGTGCGGGGTTCCTCGCCTATGGAACGCAGCTGGCCTGGATGGCCGAGTCTGGCGTTCCCCGTTTCACGCTGCTGCTCGACGGCGTGCATGCGGGGGAAGTGCAATCGGCGGGTGTTGATCGTATTGATTTACTGCTCGATTTACCCAATAGCCCGGCCGATGAACAGGCGTTTAGCCGGATGGTGAGCGTTGGGCGCGATTTGTCCGGCCGCTTGCAGGCGGTGTTGGTCGATGATCAGGGACGGCCGGTGGCCGAAGGGTCCGATCAGGCGATCGATACCCAATTGCTTGAACTCTATCGCAAGCTTGAACAAGCCGGTTTTCCCGCAGGAGCCGAGCGTACGCTAAGGGTGTTTTCGTGACCGGTTCGGGTCCCGATGAAGCGCTGCGCGAAGAACTTGCGGCCCTGCGTTTGTCCATTGCCGAGCACAATCGTCGTTACCATGTGCTCGATGACCCCATTGTTTCGGACGCTCAGTATGATCGCCTGATGGCCAGGCTGCTGGAAATCGAACGGGATCACCCCGATCTTCTCGTGCCGGAATCACCCTCGCAGCGAGTTGGGGCAGCGCCTCTGGCGGCCTTTGCGACGGTGCGGCACGCGCAGCCGATGCTGTCGCTGGGCAACGCGTTCGAGCCGGAAGATGTCCTGGCCTTCGACAAGCGCGTGTGCGATACCCTGCGCGAGGCTGGCCTGCTGGGCGCGGTCGACCTGGCCGAGTACGAGGCGGAATTCAAGTTCGATGGCTTGGCGATCAGCCTGCGCTATGAAGAGGGCAGATTCGTTCAGGCCGCCACGCGCGGCGATGGGCGCACGGGCGAAGATGTCACCCACAATATCCGCACCCTTCGTTCGGTGCCCCTGATGCTGACCGGGGCGTATCCCGAGGTGCTCGAGGTGCGCGGCGAGGTACTGATCAATCGGCGCGATTTCGAGCGGCTTAATCAGGCGCAACAAGAGCGCGGCGAGAAAATCTTTGTGAATCCGCGCAATGCCGCCGCGGGCAGCCTGCGGCAACTCGATTCGGGCATTACCTCGACCCGGCCACTGCGGTTTTTTGCGTATGGCTGGGGTGAAATCAAGGGCGCCGGGCGCAGCCTGACGAAGCCGTCCGGCGAGGCCTCGCACGCGGTTCCCTGTGCGACACATGCCCAGATGCTTGACTGGTTCGAACGCATGGGCCTGCCGGTGAATCAGTCCAGGCGGGTTCTGAAAGGCGCCGAAGGCTTGCTGGAGTTTTATCGGGATGTGGGCGTGCGGCGCGCCGATTTGCCTTTCGATATCGATGGGGTCGTGTACAAAGTCAATTCGCTGGCGGCGCAGGAAGTGTTGGGCTATGTAGCGCGGGCTCCGCGCTTTGCCGTAGCCCATAAATTCCCGGCGCAGGAAGAAACCACGATTTTGCTGGGCATCGATGTGCAGGTCGGCCGCACGGGAGCGATTACGCCTGTGGCTCGCTTAAAGCCTGTGTTTGTAGGCGGCGTAACCGTCGCCAATGCCACTTTGCATAACGAGGATGAGGTGCGCCGCAAGGATGTACGAGTGGGCGACACGGTGGTTGTGCGGCGTGCGGGCGATGTGATACCCGAGGTGGTGGGGCCGGTGCTGGAGCAGCGCCCATCTGGAACAACGCCTTTTATCATGCCCAAAAACTGTCCGGTTTGCGGCTCGGCCGTCGAGCGCCTTGAGGACGAAGCCGCGTCGCGCTGCACCGGCGGCCTGTTTTGCGCGGCCCAGCGCAAGCAAAGCATTTTGCACGCCGCCAGCCGCAAGGCGCTCGACATTGAGGGCCTGGGCGAAAAACTGGTCGATCAATTGGTTGACAGCGGCCGCATCAAGTCCCTGGCCGATTTGTTTGCGCTGAACGCCGATGAGCTGGCCGACTACGACAGGATGGGCCGCAAGTCGGCGCAGAATCTGGTCGAGGCCATCGACAGGGCGCGCAAACCGGCACTGGGCCGTTTACTGTTTGCTTTGGGAATACGCCATGTGGGCGAGACGACTGCGCGCGATGCGGCGCGTCATTTCGGTTCGATGCAGGCGATTATGGCGGCCGATGAGGACAGTCTGCTGGCGGTGCACGACGTGGGACCCGTCGTGGCGCATTCCATTGCACGGTTCTTTGCCGAACCCCACAATCGTGAAATTATTGATGCCTTGGCTACAGCCGGGGTCGAGGCACTGCCGGTGGATGAGCCCACAGGGCGGCGCCTTAACGGCAAAACGCTGGTGCTCACCGGTGCCCTGCCCAACTGGTCGCGCGACGAGGCGGCGCGACGTATATTGGCCGCGGGCGGCAAGGTGAGCGCTTCGGTATCGAAAAAAACCAGCTATGTGGTGGCCGGCGCCGACGCCGGCAGCAAACTCACCAAGGCGCAGGAACTGGGCGTTGCCGTGATCGACGAAGCCGGGTTGATTGCCCTGCTGGAAGCTGGTTAATTTTGAGGTGAAAATGGCACCCACAAGGGGTGCCGCTACATGAGCGAGAGGTACGTTATTTGTAGCGGCACCCCTTGTGGGTGCCATAGGTTTGTGGAAAATCGAACATGGCAGCCACAAGGGCTGCCGCTACATCGGCGGGGAGCCTTACTTGATGACGGCCGATTTCAGCAATTCTTGCTGATAGGTGGCCAAGGCCTGCTGACGCAGCATTTGCTCGATTTGCGGCTTTACGTCCTTGAGTTCAGGGAACTTCATGGGGCGCGTATCTTCGACCTGGATGATGTGCCAGCCGAATTGTGTTTGCACCGGCTTGTCGGTCATCTGGCCTTTTTTCAGGCTTTCCACGGCCTGCGCAAACTCGGGCACGTAATTGGTGGCCGGCGCCCAGCCCAGTTCGCCGCCATTCTTGCCGCTACCCGGGTCGATGGACTTTTGCTTGGCGGCGGTCTCGAAGCTGATTTTCTTGCTTTTGATTTTAGCGGTTAGATCGGTCGCGGTTTTTTCATCCTTGACCAGGATGTGGCGCAGCTTATATTCCTGCTTGCCGGCCTGTTCGCTTTTGATCTTGTCGTACTCGGTCTGCACATTGGCATCGGTGATAGGGTGCTTGGCGAGGTAATCGGCCATCAGTGCGCGCACCAATATGCTTTGGCGCGACAGGTCGATTTCTTGCTTTATGTCGGCCTGTTTATCGATACCTGCTTTTTCCGCAGCCTGGATGGCCACGGCGCGGTTGATCATTTCCTGCTTGACTTGGGCGCGCAGTTCGGGCGTGTCTTTGGTGCCTTGCTTGACCATCAGGGCGACGAACTGGTCCAGACTGCCTTGGGTAATGGCCTGGCCATTGACAGTAGCTACGTTTTGCGCAAAAGCAGGGACCGCAATAACGCATGCTGCGGCTAATACGGCGATTCGTTTCATGTAATTCCTTTATTTAACTGCGCTGGCGACAATTGCCAGCGCATGAATGGGGTAGGGGATTAAATCGTGCAAGCGATCATACACGAGCCGGTGGCGGGCCAGCGGTGCCAAGCCGTTGAATTGTGACGAGGAGATAATAATCCGGTAATGGCCAGCCCCGCCTTTGGCGCCTTCGTGCCCCGCGTGCAGATGGGATTCGTCGATGATATCAAGCTGGGTAGGCGACAAGGCAGACAAACGTTCCCGGATCAGTTCCGTACGGTCAATAGACATTAACTGGGTTCCTTTGGTTCCCCCGGGCTGGATAAAACCCCCGTCTGACCAATCTCGTCTTTCATGTAGCGGCTAAGCCAGATGGACTGGGCGATGGCAAAGACGAGCAGCAGCGCCATAAGCCCGAATACCTTGAAATTGACCCATTGCGACTCGGTGAATTGGCCCGAAAACGCCACATACAGGTTCAAGGCTCCCGATACAGCGAAAAAACCGGCCCAGCTCAGGTTGAGCTTGTCCCAGATAGCTTCGGGCATTTGGATTTGCGCGCCCAGCACCTTGCGCATGAGGTTGCGCTTGAAGACCCATTTGCCCACCAACAAGATACCGCCAAATAGCCAATATAAAACCGTAGGCTTCCATTTGATGAACACGTCGTTGTGGAAGAACAGAGTGGCGCCGCCGAAGATCACGATAACCGACAAGTTGATCCAGTGGGTCGCTTCAATTGTCTTGCCCGTGACCTTGAGCCAAATGAATTGAACGACTGCAGCGATGATGGCTACCGCCGTGGCCGTGTAGATATCCGCAAATTTGAACGCTACAAAAAAAAGAATGAGCGGAAACAGGTCGAACAGGAATTTCTTCATGCGGCAGGTTCAAATTTAAGGGAGACCGAGTTAATGCAGTAGCGTCGGCCGGTGGGCGGCGGGCCATCGGGAAACACATGGCCCAGGTGCGAATTGCAGACATTGCACAAGACTTCGGTGCGCACCATGCCCAGGCTGGTATCGACTTCTTCGCGCACCTGCGCCGGATCGATCGCTTCGAAATAGCTGGGCCACCCGCAGCCCGCGTCGAACTTCGTGTCGGACGCGAACAAAGCGGTGCCGCAACCCACGCAACGGTATATGCCGGGTTCGGTGGTGTTCCAGTAGCGCCCGGTAAATGGACGCTCGGTGCTTTTTAGCCGGGCCACCTGGTATTCTTCCGGGCTAAGCTCCGCGCGCCACTGCGCGTCGGTTTTGTTTACTGTGTTCACGGCAAGTTCCTGTTTATGTACAAGAAAAAGGAATATCGAATTGTATGGTTCGATAGACATCCTTTGTCAATCTGGCGCCGGTATGGGGCGTCGTTATAGGTCCGTTATACGTGCGACCTGGCAGCCACAAGGGCTGCCACTACATTAGCGGCGGGACCGTTTTAGCGGCGGGACCGTTTCTTCTGTAGCGGCACCCCTTGTGGGTGCCATTTCTGCATAACTACATCCACCCCATCATTCCCGGTATCTGCTATGTTAATCGACTTTTATATGCAGGTATGGTTCCCCGCCATTCCGCGGCCGACGCTTTCACCGGGTAAGGTCTGCAATAGGCGGCCCAAACGCCTTTTTAACAGCTCAACGCGTTTTCGGCGGCCCGATACAGGGAATCCCCTTAAAGACTTTGTATCTATTTCTATCGATAATCGTCTGCTTAGTCGTAAAATTGCTGGAAGCTTAAACCATCGATGGGGAATATCGGTTTTCCGGCAGATTTAATGTGATACATTAATTTCTTATACTCATCGATTTTTGTATAATTTTTTTCGACCCAACATTGGCGCCGTGCCTGCACGGTGTTTTACCTGGAGACAACGATGAACATCAGTCAGTCATTTCGGCTTTCGATTCTGGTCGGGGCGGTGGCGCTTGCTCTGCCTTTAATCAGTTCGGCGCAGATCAAGGTCGGGATTACGGTCTCCAGCACCGGTCCGGCAGCCTCGCTGGGCATCCCCGAGCGCAATACGGTCGCCTTGCTGCCGACCGAAGTCGCGGGCGAGAAAATCGAATACATCGTGCTCGACGATGGCACCGACACCACTCGCGCCGTCAAGAACATGCGCAAACTCATCACCGACGATAAAGTCGACGTGGTGCTTGGTTCGTCTGTCACCCCCAGCTGCCTGGCCATGGTGGATGTGGCGGGCGAAACCAAAACGCCCATGATCGGATTGGGGGCCAGCGCCAAAATCGTCGAGCCCCAGGAGGGGGCTCGCAAATGGGTTTTCAAGACGCCGCAAAACGATCAGTTGATGGCTTCGGCCCTGGGTGATGCGATGGTCAAGCAGCACGTCAAAACCTTGGGCTTCATCGGTTTTTCCGACGCTTATGGCGAAGGCTGGCTCAATGTCATGAAGGCGGAAGCCCAGGCCAAGGGCATCAAGATTACGAACGTTGAAAAATATGGCCGCTCCGACACCAGCGTGACCGGCCAGGTTCTGAAAATGATGGCCGGCAAGCCCGACGCCATCCTGATCGCGGGCGCGGGCACTCCTACCGCGTTGCCGCAGCGTGAGCTGAAAAGTCGCGGCTATAAGGGCATTATTTATCAAACGCACGGCGCCGCCAATAATGACGTGTTGCGTGTTTGCGGTAAAGATTGCGAAGGCATGATTCTTCCCGCCGGCCCGTTGTTGGTGGCCGATCAACTGCCCGACAGCAATCCGGTCAAGAAAAGCGCGCTTACCTACGAGAAGCTCTACGACGGCAAGTACGGCGCCGGTTCGATGAACACTTTTGGCGGCCATATGTGGGACGCTGGCCATTTGGTTGCCGCCGCCATTCCGGGCGCACTCAAGACCGGCGCCAAGCCGGGCACGCCTGAATTCCGTGCGGCTCTGCGCGATTCGCTTGAAAAAATCAAGAACTTGGCTGCTTCGCAAGGCGTGTTCAACATGAGTCCCACCGATCATGCGGGCTTCGACAATCGCGCCCGTGTCATGGTGAAAGTCGTCAACGGCAAATGGACCTATCAGCCCGATCTGTAATGTTCGCAGCACAGGCCGGCCGTGGCGCCGGCCAGTTGCTTTCGGTCCACGAGCACCGGCCCCCGAGGCCGGTATTTATTGTCATCAATTTTGATGTGTGCGGCGCACGTTTTTCCTGAACTCTAATCGATGGTGTTTTCCTAGATGGATTCGACGATAGTACTGATCCTGTTGCAGGACGGCGTGGTGAATGGCGCGATTTATGGCCTGCTGGCGCTGGCGCTGGTGCTGGTGTTTGTGGTGACGCGCGTCATTTTCATCCCACAGGGCGAGTTTGTGGCCTTTGGAGCCTTGACGCTGGCTTTCCTGGTTAACGGCAAGGTGCCGGGCACCGTGAACCTGTTGCTGATCGTAGGCATCCTGACCTTTGTGGTGGAGTTCGCTGTTGCGCTGCGCAGCCACAATTGGGCGAGCGTGCCCAAGACCTTGCTGTGGGCGGTGGCGCTGCCGCTGGCCTTGTATTTCATCGCGCCCTTTATCGTGAGCCCCACGACCCCGCTGTGGGTCAATGTCATTTTTGCCATGATTCTGGTGGTTCCTCTGGGGCCCATGATCTATCGTCTGGTGTATCAGCCGGTGGCCGAGGCCAGCGTGCTGGTGCTGCTGATTATTGCGGTCGCGGTCCATTTCGCCATGACGGGCCTGGCGCTGGTTTTCTTCGGCCCCGAGGGCTGGCGCACGCCGCCTTTTGTCACTGGCGACGTGCACCTGGGCGTAGTGAGCTGGTCGGCGCAAACCTTTTTTGTACTGGGCACTTGCGCCGTGCTGATTGTGGCTTTATGGCTTTTTTTCGGCAAAACCCTGTATGGCCGGGCGCTGCGTGCAACGGCCGTCAATCGCCGCGGTGCCCGTTTGGTGGGCATCAGCACCAATATGTCGGGTAGTCTCACGTTTACGCTGGCTGCGGCGATCGGAGCCTTGTCGGGCATGCTTATTGCGCCGGTCACGACGATTTACTACGACACAGGGTTCATCATCGGGCTGAAAGGCTTTGTAGCGGCCATTGTCGGTGGGATGGTCAGCTACCCGCTGGCTGCAGTGGGCGCCCTGTTTGTGGGAATTATTGAGTCGTTCTCGTCTTTCTGGGCCAGCGCCTACAAAGAGGTTTTCGTGTTTACGCTGATTATTCCTGTGCTGATGTGGCGTTCGTTTAGCGCACATCACGTCGACGAGGAGGAATAAGGCCATGATGAACCGGCTTGCGCTTTCCGTGGTTTTGCTGGTATTGGCGATTTTGCCTATGCTGTCGGCCACCCCGGAATTCTGGATTACCCAGCTCAACTATATTGGCCTGACAAGCATGGTTGTGCTGGGGCTGGTGCTGTTGACCGGCGTGGGCGGCCTGACGTCGTTTGGCCAGGCGGCGTTTGTGGGGATAGGCGCTTATACGACGGCGTGGATGTCCACGGCGCTGGGGCTGTCGCCCTGGTTGACGTTGGTTATCGGCCTAGTGCTGACATTCCTGGTGGCCTATGTGCTGGGAGTGATCACCATGAGGCTTTCGGGCCACTACCTGCCTTTGGGCACGATTGCCTGGTGCCTGTCGCTGTATTACCTGTTTGGCAACCTTGGGTTTCTAGGGCAGTACGACGGTATCGTCGGCATTGCTCCGATCGATTTTCTGGGCATATCGTTGGGCAGCGGCCGGCATATTTATTACCTGATATGGGTGATTTTGCTCTTGTCGATGTGGGCGACCCGCAATTTGCTCGATTCGCGGCCCGGCCGCGCCATTCGTGCGCTTCGAAGCGGCGGCGGGATGGCGGAGTCGTTCGGCATCAATATGGTGTCATACAAGGTAATCATCTTTGTCTACGCGGCGTTGTTGGCCAGCGTTTCGGGATGGTTGTACGCACATATGCAACGCGCCGTCAGCCCCAGCCCGTTTGGCCTGAATTACGGCATTGAATTTCTCTTCATGGCCGTGGTCGGCGGAGCCGGCAGCGTATGGGGCGCGGTGCTGGGGTCGGGTCTGATCCTGACGCTTAAAGATCAGATCCAGAACGTGTTGCCGCACCTGCTCAACACCAGCGCCAATTTCGAACTGATTGTTTTTGGCGTGCTGATGATTCTGGTGCTGCAGTATGCCCGCAACGGCGTCTGGCCGGTGCTGGCGTCCTGGTGGGACTCGCTGACGGGCAAGGCGCCGCTGCGCCGCAGAGCACCGCCGCCCGCCACGCAGCCGCTTGTACAGCGCGCCAGGCCAGATAGAGGCTCCTTGGTGCTCGAAGTGGAAGGGATACGCAAGGAATTCGGCGGCCTGGTCGCCGTCAATGACATCAGCTTCGCGCTGCGCGCGGGTGAGATCATGGGCCTCATCGGGCCTAACGGCGCCGGCAAAAGTACGACCTTCAATCTGATTACGGGAGTCTTGCCGATGACGAGCGGCAAGGTCAATTTCCTGGGGGGCCGGATCGACCATCTGCTGTCGCGCGAAATCGCCCGGCTGGGTGTCGGGCGCACGTTCCAGCACGTGCAGATACTGCCCACCATGACGGTGCTTGAAAACGTGGCGCTGGGCGCGCATCTGCGCAGCCGTATCGGTGTTCTATCCTCGGCGTTGCATCTCGAGCGTCGTGGCGAAGCCGCGTTGCTGCACGAAGCGGCCACTCAACTGCAGCGTGTGGGGTTGGGCGATTATCTCTACGAGCAGGCCGGCAATCTGGCCCTGGGGCAGCAGCGCATTCTGGAAATTGCGCGCGCACTGGCGGCCGATCCCGTGCTGTTGCTGCTTGATGAGCCCGCCGCCGGCTTACGCTACAAAGAGAAACAGGAACTGGCCAAAGTGCTGGGCCAGCTGCGCTCCGAGGGCATGAGTATTTTGCTGGTGGAACACGATATGGATTTTGTCATGAATCTGACCGACCACCTGGTGGTCATGGATTTTGGCATCAAGCTGGCCGAAGGCCTGCCGGCCGAGGTGCAGCAGAATCCGGCGGTGCTCGAGGCCTATCTTGGGGGCATCGATGATGATCTGGAGCTCGATGGCCCAGTGGGCGAGCCCTTGGCGGGGGCCGCGGCATGAACCCGTCTGAAGAAATGGTGTTGCAGGTTGCCGATCTGTCGGCCAAGTACGGCAAGGTAACGGCCGTTGCGGGAGCGCGCATCCGGGTTGCCCGGGGCAGTATCGTGACGGTCATTGGCGGCAATGGCGCGGGCAAGTCGACTTTACTCAATTCAATTATGGGTTCGTTGCCGCTCACGGGGCATTGTACGGGTTCGATTCAGTACCTGGGATCGGAGGTGGGTTCCTGGCAGGTAGAACGGCGCGTGGGAGGCGGCATGTCTCTGGTGCCCGAGCGGCGCGAGCTGTTTGGCAGCATGTCGGTGGAAGATAATTTGCTCTTGGGCGGATTCAGGCTCTACCGCGCCGGCAAATCCGGCTGGAAGGCGAAGATCGAGGAAGTTTACGATTTGTTCCCGCGTTTGCGCGAGCGCAGGACGCAGGAGGCGGGCACCTTGTCGGGCGGTGAGCGGCAGATGCTGGCGGTGGGTCGCGCGTTGATGGCGCAGCCGCAACTCTTGATGCTCGACGAGCCCAGCCTGGGGCTGGCGCCGCGTATTGTGCGGGAAATTTTCCAGATTATTTCGCGTCTGCGGCGCACCGGCGTGTCTATTTTGCTGGTCGAGCAAAACGCCCGCACGGCCTTGCAGGTGGCCGATTACGGCTATGTCCTGGAGACCGGCGAGGTGGTGCTCGAAGGCCCTTCGGCGGCACTGATCGGCAACCCCCGCGTGATCGAAAGCTATCTGGGGCTGGGCCGCGCCGATAAGAAACCGGTGGGTGTGTAGCGGCACTCCTTGTGGCTGCCAAAATCGTTAAGGTCAAGATGGTGTCTATAGCGCGCTAACGGCGCCCACGAGTGGCGCCTCTACATTGGCGATGGTCGCAACATCAACTACGCGAGCGGCGTGGGTGGTTAAGGTAGAGCGGGCGACTTGGGCACGCCGCGCGGATGAGCTGCTTTGGGGAGGCAAGGGGCGCACTGTTTGAGCAACGGTTTTGACCCGTCCAGTGGACGGGTCATGTTGCGAGTTTGCGCACCGCCCCAAAGCAGTTCATCCGCGCGGGAAGTTCTGGCGCAGCCAGAACCGTGCACGTCGGAGCCCGATCTACCTTAACCGCCCACGCCGCGTCAAATTGAGCAGTTCTGTCGAAGATTGTTTGGTCGCGGTGACGATGGCACCCACAAGGGGTGCCGCTACAAAAGCGTGGCGCTGTTACGTCGCGTCGGCTTTTCTGGGCCGGAAATGGTGGATGATCTCGCCTATGATGCCGCGCCGGAAAGACATGACGCAGATGATGAAGATCAGGCCGATGACGATGGTGACCGACTCGCCCAGTACGCGGAACCCGGTCATGCCGGTGGTTTGAGCCAGGAAGCGCCCCAACTCACCTACCTTGTTTTCAAGCAGCACCACGATGAACGCCCCAACGACCGGGCCGGTAAGCGTGCCCAGGCCGCCTATCAGCGTCATGAGGATGACCAGGCCCGACATCTGCCAGGTTGCGTCCGAAAGGGTCGCCGAAACGAATACCAGCGATTTGGTCGCGCCTGCCAGCCCGGCCAGCGTAGCGGACAGCACGAAGGCCAGCAGCTTGAAATTATCAACGTTATAGCCCAGCGAGATAGCGCGCGGCTCGTTTTCGCGTATGGCTTTGAGCACCTGGCCGAACGGCGAGTTGACGGTGCGCCAGATCAGGGCATAGCCGCCAACGAAAATCACCATGACAACATAATAGAGGTTAAGGTCGTTGCTCAGATCGAGCCCGAACATATGGCCTCTGGGGATGCCTTGCAGGCCGTCTTCGCCGCCGGTGAAATGCGCCTGCAGAAAGAAGAAGAAAACCATTTGCGCCATGGCCAGCGTAATCATGGCGAAGTAGATGCCGCTGCGGCGAATGGCCAACACGCCCATGATCAGGCCCATGATGGCCGCTATGACCGTACCGAATAACAAGCCGCCCAAGGTCGACCAGCCCCATGTGGCCAGAGACAGGCCGGTGGCGTAGGCCGCTCCGCCCAGGAACGCGGCATGGCCAAACGACAGCAGGCCGGTATAGCCGATCAGGAGGTTGAATGCGCAGGCGAACAAGGCGTAGCACATGACATTCATGACGAAGATGGGATAGGCCCCCATTGCGGGCAGCAGCGCAATGACAATGACTGCCAGCACGTAGGCGATGACTTGACGCTTCATTTTTCTTTCCCGAATAAGCCGGCTGGACGCAGCAACAAAACGATGACCATGATGATAAATACCACGGTGTTCGAGGCCTGTGGCCAGAACACTTTGGTAAAGCCTTCAATGACGCCCAGCCCCAGGCCGGTGACGATCGAGCCCAATATGGACCCCATGCCGCCGATGACCACCACCGCAAATACGACGATGATGAGGTTCGAGCCCATAAGTGGCGACACTTGCAGGATCGGTGCAGCCAGCACCCCCGCAAAGCCGGCCAGGCCCACGCCAAAGCCGAACGTGAGCGTGATCATCAACGGGACGTTTACGCCAAAGGCTTCCACCAGTTTCGGGTTCTCGGTTCCCGCTCGCAATAAAGCCCCGAGGCGGGTTTTTTCGATCATGAACCAGGTGGCAAGGCAGACGATTACGGAGGCAACGACGACCCAGCCGCGATAAATGGGCAGGTACATAAAACCAAGGTTGACGGCGCCTTGCAGAATGTCGGGCGTGTTGTAGGGTTGGCCCGATACGCCATAAAGGCTGCGGAACAAGCCTTCGATAAGCAGGACCAAGCCAAAAGTGAGTAAAAGGCCGTACAGGGGATCGAGCTTGTACAGGTGCTTGAGGAGCAGGCGTTCGGTGATAATGCCGAAGAGTCCGACCACGACGGGCGACAGAATCAGCATGACCCAGTAATTGAGCCCGAAATATTGCAGGCCCATCCACGCGACGAAGGCGCCCAGCATGTAGAAGGCGCCGTGTGCAAAATTGATGACGTTGAGCAGACCGAATATGACTGCGAGGCCCAAAGAAAGCACTGCATAGAATGAGCCGTTCACCAAGCCCAGCAACAGCTGACCCATCAGTGCTTGAATAGGCATGCCGAATATTTCAGTCATATTTCTTGAAAATCCATGACAAAATGTAGTGTGCTTCAGGTAATAAAAGACCTGCAGCCTGCTTGGCAGGTCGCAGATCTTTTATAACAAGGTTTTATTTTTTAACGAACTTGCAGGTCGAGTCAGCCAACGAATTATAGACTTGGTCGGCGGGCAGGGTTTTGACCAGCTTGACGTAATCCCAGGGTTCTTTGGATTCAGCGGGTGTTTTGACTTGCATCAAATACATATCGTGCATCAGCGTGCCGTCTTCGCGCACATAGCCATTGCTGCCGGCGAAGAAGTCGTTGACTTTATGCGACTTGACCCATTTCATGATGGTGTCGCCGTCGTCGGTGCCCGTAGCCTTGACGGCTTTCAGGTAGAACGATACCGCGGAGTAGTCGCCGGCCTGCAGGTACGAAGGCATGCGTTTTTGTTGTGCGAAGAAACGCCGGGCCCATTTGCGCGACGCGTCGTCTTTGTTCCAGTACCAGGCGCTGGTCAGGTACAGCCCTTGCGTGGCCTGCAGGCCCAGGGCGTGGATGTCGTTGATGAACACCAGCAAGCCGGCCAGTTTCATGGTTTTGGTAATGCCGAATTCTTTGGCGGCCTTGACCGAATTGATGAAGTCGCCGCCGGCGTTGGCGAGGGCCAGTACTTTTGCCTTGGACGCTTGAGCCTGAAGCAGGAATGACGAGAAGTCGGTGGCGCTTAGCGGTACGTTGACGCTGCCGACGACCTTGCCGCCCGCTGCATCGACGACTTTGGTGGCGTCACGCTGCAGGGAGTGGCCGAAAGCGTAGTCGGCAGTCAGGAAGTACCAGGTGTTGCCGCCCTGTTTGACCATGGTCGGCGCTGTGCCGCGCGCGAGCGCCACCGTGTCGTAGCCGTAGTGGATGCTGTAGGGAGTGCAGCCGGAGTTGGTCATGTTGGACGAGCCTGGCCCGACGGCGAACATGGGTTTGTGCTTTTCGGCGGCAACGGGGGCCATGGCCAGGTTCACGCCGGAATTGGTGCCGCCCACCAGCATGTCGAGATGCTGTTCGTCGAACCATTGGCGTGCACGAGCCGAACCCACATCAGCCTTGTTCTGGTGGTCGGCGACCAGCAGTTCGATTTTTTTGCCGTTGATTTCACCGCCTGCATCGGCGATGGCCATGCGGATGGCGTCGGCGCCGGCTTTGCCGTCGATGTCGGAATAAACGCCCGACATGTCGGTAATAAAGCCGATGCGTATAACGTTGTCGGAAATTCCGGCGGCGTGACTTAACCCGGTGAAGCTTAGTCCGGCTACGGCGAGGGCTGCGGATAGTGTGCGCAGTTTCATTAATGGCTCTCCTTTGTGTGGTTTACCGGGTTCTCCGGTGGAAATAGGTGTTTAAACGCCTAGCAGCGTATTAAGCACTTCTTGCTTGGCTGGTAATTCAGCCGCGCTAAATTGTTCCACGATCTGGCCGTGTTCCATAACGTAAAAGCGGTCGGCAAGAGGCGCTGCAAAGTGGAAGTTCTGTTCGACCATGATAATGGTGTAGCCTTTTGCCTTGAGGGTTGTGATCATGCGGGCAAGCGCCTGCACGATGACGGGCGCCAGCCCCTCGGAGATTTCGTCGAGCAGCAGCATATTGGCGCCGGTGCGCAGGATGCGGGCAACGGCCAGCATTTGTTGTTCGCCGCCTGAAAGCCGTGTACCGGGCGAATACTTGCGCTCTTGCAGATTGGGAAACATTTCGTAGATCTCGGCCAGCGACATCCCGCCGCCCAGCGTGTCTCCAACTGTGGGCGGCAGCAGCAGATTTTCTTCGCACGAGAGGCCAGCGAAAATGCCGCGCTCTTCGGGGCAATAGCCGATACCGAGATGGGCGATTTTGTAGGTGGGCAAATGAATGGATTCGGTGCCGTGGATGCGGATGGAGCCTTGGCGCGAGCCGGTCAGGCCCAGCATGGCGCGCAGCGTGGTCGTGCGCCCGGAGCCGTTGCGGCCCAGCAGGGTGACGACTTCGCCTTGGGACACCGTAAGGTTTACGCCATGCAGAACGTGGGACTCGCCATACCACGCTTGTAGATCGGAAATTTCAAGCGCGTGGGTGCTCATGCGTGGGCTCCTTCGAGCTCGCCCGTGGTCGTGCCCATGTAAGCTTGCATGACCGCCGCATCGTGCGAGACCTCTTGATAGCTTCCTTCGGCCAATACCGCGCCACGCGCCAGCACGGTGATTTTGTCGGCAATGGAAGCGACGACATTCATATTGTGTTCAACCATAAGAATCGTGCGCCCGGCACTGACTTTTTTGATGAGTTGCGTGACGCGGTCGACATCTTCGTGACCCATTCCTTGCGTGGGCTCGTCGAGCAGCATCAGTTCGGGTTCCATGGCCAGGGTGGTGGCGATTTCAAGCGCCCGTTTGCGGCCATAGGGCAGGTTGACGGTGTGTTCGCCGGCGTATTTGGCCAGGTCGACCTGTTCGAGCAGCGCCATGGCCTGGTCGTTCAGACGATCGAGCGCGCGGTCGCTGCGCCAGAAGTGAAAGGACAGGCCGGTTGCACGCTGCAATCCGATGCGCACGTTCTCGAGCAAGGTAAGTTGCGGAAATACGGCGGAAATCTGGAATGAACGAATGATGCCGCGACGCGCGATCTGGGCGGGATGCTCGTGTGTGATTTCGACATCGGAGAAAATGATTTTGCCCGACGTCGGGGTAAGAAATTTGGTCAGCAGGTTGAAGCACGTGGTTTTGCCGGCACCGTTGGGGCCGATAAGCGCATGGATATGGCCGCGCTTTACCTGCAGATTGATGTCGCTTACCGCGACAAACCCCCGGAATTCTTTGACCAGGTTTTTGGTTTCTAGAATGTATTCGCTCATGCCCGTCAGTTTGGTTGAAAGCTATTTTTAGATTCTGCAAGTATGCGACGGTCTCAGGCAAAACACCATGCGGGTTTTACATAGTACATAGGATTATGGAAAACCCCTAAGCGGGCGTTTTGTGTTTGTATTCGCACAGGTCGGCCAGGGCGCATTGCGGGCACTTTGGCTTGCGTGCGGTACAAATGTACCGTCCGTGCAAAATCAGCCAGTGATGCGCGTTGACAAGATAGGCCTGCGGCACAACCCGCTGCAGCTTGAGTTCTACCTGGAGCACATTTTTACCCGGCGCCAGGCCGGTTCGGTTGGCGACCCTGAAAATATGGGTATCGACGGCAATCATCGGTTCGCCGAAAGCGGTGTTGAGCACGACGTTGGCGGTTTTGCGTCCGACCCCCGGCAGCGCCTGGAGCGCGGCGCGATCATGGGGGACTTCGCCATGGTGCTGCGCCAGCAGAATCTCGCAGGTCTTGATGACGTTGCTGGCTTTAGTGCGGTACAGGCCTATTGTTTTGATGTGCTCGCTCAATGCCTCTTGCCCCAGCGCCAGCAAGCCCGCAGGAGTGCCATGATCGGGAAAAAAACGTTGCGTTGCCAGGTTCACCGATTTGTCGGTGGCTTGTGCCGAGAGCATCACCGCAATCAGTAGCTGAAACGTGGTGCCGTAACGCAGCTCGGTGGTGGGTTGCGGATTGGCCGCCTGCAGACGGGCGAAGATTTCGGCGCGTTTGGTGGCGTTCATGCGGTTGCGTTCATGATGTGGCCTTGTTGCGGCGGGCGCGGGCGCGGGCGAGCACGTCGGCGATAAGCCGCTGTTTGGCAGGGGCATCGTTTTGCGCGGCGCTTGCCAGCTCCGCCTTGTTGGCCAGAGTTCTGGCGGCCAGTGTTGAGTTTTCGTGGTGCCGGGTCATCAGGCGGGACTGTCGTTGCCGGTAGTGGATGCGGGCCGCGCCCGCAAGCGCGGGAGTCCAGTCGTGGCCGGTCGGCACCATGGTGATGCAGTCTACCGGGCAGGGCGCCACGCATAGGTCGCAGCCGGTGCACAGGTCGGGGATGACCGTATGCATCTGCTTGTTGGCGCCTACGATGGCATCGACCGGGCAGGCCTGGATGCATAGCGTGCAGCCTATGCAATGGGCTTCGTCGATGACCGCCACCTGAAGTGGCTGATGCGTGCCGCAATCGGGATCGAGCAAGGCGATGGGCTGGTCGAGCAGCTCCGCCAGGGCCGCGATGCCCGCAGCGCCGCCCGGCGGACAGCGATTAATGGCTTCGTGATCCCGCGCCATCGCCTCGGCGTACGGGCGGCAGGCATCGTAGCCGCACTTGGTGCACTGGGTTTGGGGCAGGAGGGCGTCGATACGGTCGGTGAGTGACAATGCGGGCATAAATGAAATCAGGAGCCGCGAAAGGCTCCTGAACGGGGTGAAGCCAAACGCAAGCGACTACGCCGATTGGCGTATGAACGTTGCTATTTTAGGACATATCGTTTCGCGCCAGCGGCGTCCCGAGAAAATACCGTAGTGGCCGCAGGCTGGAGCCGTGTAGTGTTGCTTGCGATCGCGGCTGATGCCGCGGCACAGGGTCAGCGCGGCGCGTGTTTGCCCCTGGCCCGAGATGTCGTCGAGCTCGCCTTCGATGGTCAGCAGGGCCACGGTGCCGATGTCGGCCGGATTGACGCGCTGGCCGTCGATTTCCCAGGTGCCCGATGGTAATTGGTGCTCCTGGAAAACGGTTTTGATGGTGTCCAGATAAAACTCGGCGGGCATGTCCATGACGGCGTTGTATTCGTCGTAAAAGCGACGGTGCGCCTCGGCGTCGCTGTCGTCGCCCCGGACCAGATGCTGGTAAAACTCGTAGTGCGAGCGCAGATGCCGGTCAGGGTTCATGGCCATGAATCCGGCATGTTGCAAGAATCCTGGATAAACGAGCCGTCCGGAGCCCGGGAAGCGGGTGGGCACATGTTGAATCAGGTTGTCCTCGAACCATGAGTAAGGATGAGTGGTGGCCAGGCGATTGACTTGCGTGGGCGATTGGCGTGGGTCGATGGGGCCTCCCATCATGACCATGCTGCGCGGCAGGCAAGGATCGTTGTTGGTGGCCATAAGCGAAATGGCCGCCAGGACGGGCACGGTGGGCTGGCAAACTGAAATGACGTGAACGTCGGGCCCCAGGAAGCGGATGAACTCCTGCACATACTTGACGTAGTCGTTCAGGTGGAAGGGGCCTGCTGTGGTCGGCACCATACGGGCGTCGACCCAATCCGTTATGTATACGTTATGCTCGGGCAGCAGCGCGCGCACGGTGTCGCGCAGCAGTGTGGAATGGTGTCCTGAAAGCGGCGCTACCAGCAGCACTGTCGGGTCTGGCCGGGTTTTGGCGGGAAGCTGGCGCTGGAAGTGCACGAGCTGGCAAAAGGGTTTGTTGATCGCCGTGTGGATGGCGATGGGTACGGTTCGATTCGCGATTTGCGTCGAGTCGATACCCCATTGTGGTTTTTCGTAATCTTTGCCCAAGCGGTGCACGAACTCGTAGCTTGCAGCAAGCTGCCGCGATAGCGGCATGTAGGCAAAGGGGCTGTAGGGGTGTGAAAACAGTTGCGAGCCGGTGCTGGTGAATGCTGCCAATGGCGTCAGAAAGGATCGTTGAAGTTCGTGTAACTGATACAGCATGGACATGAATGAGGCCCCTCTCGCGAATTTTGCTTTTATCTGCCGCCGGCCTGGATCGATGCGGATCTGACCTGGAAACAGAATCTGACCTCCTTAAAATAAGGTTACAAAGGCCATATGGTTATTAGCTAATCACAGAATTGGCAGAATTGCTAGTGGCTCCCTGGTATGGAAATCCCTCGAAGGGGGCCGTGCACGAATGGGCGATTGGCTAAATGGATGTGTTGCGGCGCTGCAACATTCTGTTTTTGGAGTGTTGCCCGGATGTTGGAATCAGCGCTCGAGATATTTCAATTTGGCTTCGACGCCATTCCATTGGTCGGCGTCTTCGGGTGGTTTTTTGGAGCGGTTGATGGTGGGCAGGCCGGGAGAGAGGTCGGCATTCATCTGGATGAAGTCCAGTTGGTCCTGGGGTACGTCTTCTTCTGCGAAGATGGCATTGGCGGGGCATTCGGGTACGCAGACGGCGCAGTCTATGCATTCGTCGGGGTCTATCATCAAGTAGTTGGGGCCTTCGCGAAAGCAGTCTACCGGACATACGTCGACGCAGTCGGTGTATTTGCATTTGATACAGTTTTCGGTGACGACATGGGTCATTCAGGGCTCTCGCTTCGATCTTCGCAATGTGAACGTATTGCGCTACAGAACGATTTTACCCAATTAGCGGGACAGGGCTGGGATTGACCAGCCTGCGCGGCTGGTCTTTGGCTCTCGGGCGGGCATCCTGTAGCGCCACCCTGTAGCGCCACCCTGTAGCGCCACCCCTTGTGGGTGGCATTCGCTGCACGTGGCATTCTTTTGTGCCGCTCTATGCCGCATAAAACCTTCTAGCCCCGCGCCGTGGCCGATTAAGGCGGTTCGGGCTCCGACGGGCACGGTCATGGCTGCGCCATGACTCCCCGCGCGCAGGGCCGGCTTCGGGGCGGCGTGCGAACTCGCAGGGCGAATAGCCCACTGGGCTATTCGCAAGCGTCCTGCTCAAACAGCGCACGCCTTGCCTCCCCGAAACCGGCCCTGCGCGCGGCGTGCCCAAGTCGCCCGCCCCACCTTAACCGGCCACGACGCTCGAGTGGTGGATGTTCGTCGCTGACGTTCGTGGCATGTAGTGGCAGCCCTTGTGGCTGCCAAATCGTTGAGAACCGTCGCGGTATTTTTAGGACACCGATGGCAGCCACAAGGGCTGCCACTACAGAAACAGAACGTACCTGTCGCGTTTGTGGGGGCGACCCTTGTGGTCGCCCATTCGATAATGTGGCGGCCCTCTTGTGGGCGCTGGAGCTCAAACGGCCAGGCGCCTACGGGCAATGGGGGGCTGTGGTGTGCTATGGTAGCTAAAACGTCTCTTGCATCCCAATGATAATCACATCGTTACTCGACACCGATCTCTATAAGTTTTCCATGATGCAGGTGGTGTTGCATCACTTTCCGGCTGCTCAGGTCGAGTATCGCTACAAGTGCCGCAATCCCGGCATTAATCTTGCGATCTATCTGGATGAAATCCGCGCCGAGATACATAGTTTGTGCCAGCTTCGCTTTACCGACGAAGAGCAAAAATATCTGCGTGGGCTGCGCTTTATCAAAAGCGATTTTGTCGATTTTCTCGGGTTGTTCCATTTGCCTGAGAAGTGCATTGTGGTGTCCGAGAGCGCGGTGCCTGGCGAGATCGATATCTGCGTTAAAGGGCCGTGGCTGCACACGATATTGTTCGAAATACCGGTTCTGGCGATTGTCAACGAGGTGTATTTTCGTAATGAATGCCGGCAGCCCGATTGGGTGGAGGGGCGTAAACGCTTGCAGTCCAAGATGCATCTGGTGACTGATGATCCGGCGATGGCGGAGTTCCGCGTGGCTGAATACGGTACGCGTCGCCGCTTCTCGAAGCAGTGGCACGAAGAGGTCATGACTACCATGAGGGCGCAGATGGGGCCGAATTTTGCCGGTACCAGCAATGTCTGGCTGGCGATGCTCCATGGTGTGACGCCGCTTGGCACGATGGGTCATGAGTATCTGCAGGCGTGCCAGGCGCTGGGCCCCAGGTTGCGTGACTCGCAGGTTTTTGCGCTGGAGATATGGGCCAAGGAGTATCGCGGCGATCTGGGCATTGCGCTGTCGGATGTTTATGGCATGGATGCGTTTTTGCGCGATTTCGATATGTATTTTTGCAAGCTCTTCGATGGCGCACGCCACGATTCGGGCGATCCTTTCGTCTGGGGCGAACGGCTGCTGGCCCATTATGCGGCGAATCGGGCCGATCCGCGCACCAAGACCCTGGTCTTTTCCGACAGTCTGACCATTCCGCGCGCGATCGAGCTGGCGCGCCGCTTTGCCGGCCGTTGCAAGGTGTCGTTCGGGATAGGCACCAACCTGACCAACGATTTGGGGCACGAGCCCTTGCAGATCGTCATGAAGATGGTTCGTTGCAACGACCAGCCTGTTGCCAAGGTGTCGGATGCGCCGGAAAAAACAATGTGCGACGATGCGGCTTACCTGGCTTATTTGCGGCAAGTGTTTAAACTGCCCCCCGCTTGATTCGATTTCTTAACCTATAACGGAGTGCACAATGAGCGATATCAAACGCATAAATGTCGGCAAACGCATGTCGGACATGACTATTTTCAACGGGATTGCGTATTTGGCCGGGCAAGTGGCCGATGATCACACGCTGGATGCGCAGGGCCAGACCCGGCAGATTCTGGCGACGATCGATCGCTTGCTGGCCGAGGCGGGCACCGACAAGACGCGTATTTTGCGTGCGCAGATTTTTGTGGCCAATATTGCTGAATTCGCCGAGATGAACAAGGCCTGGGACGCGTGGGTGCCGGCCGGGCATACCCCTGCGCGCGCGACGATTGAGGCGCGTCTGGCCACCCCTGACTACAAGGTCGAAATTGTGGTGACAGCGGCGTTGTAATGGGCCGGATTGCCGTCGTTCACTGCGGACGACGGACGATCTTCCTGGTTTTTATCGGTGTGCGCAGTACCTGCCATGTCTACGATTGCTTCTTTTGCTGACGATACGCCGCCTTTTGACGCGGGCTGGCGGGGGCAGGTTTGCGCCGATCTGGACGAGTCCGGGCGGGCGCTGATCGAGCGGGCCGTGGCCTGGGTGCGGGAGCCGCTCAAGGGGCTGCACGCCAGCACCGGCGAGCCCTTGGCTGAACATAGCGCGGCTGTGGTGCGTTTGCTTTCCGAAATGGGCACCGACGCGGTGACCCGCGCCAGCGCGCTGCTTACTGTCGTGCCGGTCGAGGCGCCGGCGGCCGGCGCCAGGCAGGATCCTTTACTCAAGGCTTTCGGCGCCGAGGTGGTGTCGTTGGTGCAGGGTACGCGCGCACTGCTGCGCCTGGGCCATCTGGCCGGCCAATCGAGCGACACCTCGGCGGCGGGCGGCGACCAGAAGGAAATGCAGCGCAAGATGCTGTTGGCCATGGCGGCCGATCTGCGCATTGTGTTGATGCGCCTGGCCTCGCGTTTGCAGTCCCTGCGCTGGCACGCCAGCTCGAAAACGCCGTGCCCGCCGGCGTTTGCGCGTGAAACCATGGAGCTGTATACGCCGCTGGCCAATCGTCTGGGGATATGGCAGCTTAAATGGGAGATGGAAGATCTGGCATTCCGCTTCCTGGAGCCCGATACCTATAAAACGATCGCCCGCCAGCTTGAAGAAAAACGGGTGCAGCGGGAAGCCTTTATTGCCGATGCGGTGGCGCAGTTGCAGGCTGCCCTGAAAGACTCGCATATTGCCGCGCAGGTGTCGGGGCGGCCCAAGCATATTTATAGTATCTGGAACAAGATGCAGAACAAGCATCTGACGTTCAACCGCCTGTTCGACCTGCGCGCCCTGCGGGTTATCGTCGAGGATGAGCGCAACTGCTATGCGGTTCTGGCCATGGCCCATGCGTTGTGGGCACCTGTGTCGGACGAGTTCGACGATTACATCTCGCGCCCCAAGCCCAATGGCTATCGTTCCCTGCATACGGTCGTGGCCGATGCGGAGGGCAAGCCTTTTGAAATCCAGATTCGCACCCGCGAAATGCATCAGTTTGCCGAATACGGGATGGCGGCTCACTGGCGCTACAAAGAGGCGGGCGCCCGCGGTGGCGAGCAGGTGGCCGCCGGCGGCTACGATAAAAAGCTGGCCTGGATGCGTCAATTGCTGGCTTGGGACAAAGAGGACTCATCGGCGCCGGCACCCACGTCCGCCGCACCCGATGCGTCGGCCGATCACATCTATGTCATGACGCCGCAGGCGCGGGTCATTGAGTTGCCCGTGGGCGCTACGCCGGTCGATTTTGCGTATTACCTGCATACGGATCTGGGGCATCGCTGCCGCGGCGCCCGGGTGGACGGGCAAATGGTGCCTTTGCTGACACGGCTGTCCACCGGGCAAACCGTGGAAATCATTGCCGCCAAGGCGGGGGGGCCTTCGCGCGATTGGCTCAATCCGCAGTTGGGGTTTCTGGCCAGCCCGCGTTCGCGCGCCAAGGTGCGCGCTTGGTTCAACGCCGTCGAGCTGCAACAGCGTATCGCCGCCGGCCAGGCCCTGGTTGAAAAGGAGTTGCAGCGCCTGGGCAAGACGGCCATCAATCTGGAGCATCTGGCGCAGCAGCTGGATTTCGCCCAGGCCGACGATCTGTATATTGCCGTGGCCAAGGAAGAGTTCAGCCTGCGCCAGATCGACTATGTGCTCAGGGCGCCGGCAACTGAGCCTGCGGTACCCGCCGCACGCGTGGTGGCGGCCAGCGGTGCGGCCAGTGCGATTAAAACCGGCAAGAGTGGAGTCCTAGTGGTGGGGGTCGATTCCCTCATGACGCAATTGGCGCGCTGCTGCCGGCCTGCGCCTCCAGACCGGATCGCCGGATTCGTGACGCGCGGGCGCGGCGTTTCCATACATCGGCATGATTGTCCGTCTTACGCTGCGTTGGCCGTAGGCCAGCCCGAGCGTGTGATCGACGTGGACTGGGGCGATACGGGCGATGCGGTGTACCCGGTCGATATCAGCATACGGGGGCAGGAGTCTCCCGGGCTGTTGCGTGATCTGTCGGAGGTTTTCGCCCGTCTGCGGCTAAGCGTGGTGGGCGTCAATACGCAGAGCCGCCGCTCGCTGGCTCATATGATTTTCACCATTGAGGTGAAAAACGGCGAACAGATTGCCCGCGCGTTGACCGCCTTGAACGAGATCCCGGGTGTGACGGCGAGCCGGCATTGAGATTTCCTGCCTGCCGCCCGGGCCGGTTTGGGGCTTGTAATAGGGCCGGCGGCGACAGCCGGTGCGGCGCTGTTAAAATAGTCGATTAAATTTGAGACTTGTGGCCGGCCTGCGCCGGAACATGCCGTATAAGAGAGCACTCCTTTGAAATCATACAGTTTGCCCGATAGCCAGGGGCACTTTGGCCGGTACGGTGGTTCTTTTGTCGCTGAAACCCTGGTGCATGCCCTCGACGAATTGCGCGAGGCCTACGACAAGTATCGGGTCGATCCCGATTTTCAGAACGAATTCGCCTACGAGCTGAAGCATTTTGTGGGGCGCCCCAGCCCCGTTTACCATGCGCGGCGCTGGTCCGAAAAGCTGGGGGGAGCGCAAATCTGGTTCAAGCGCGAAGACTTGAATCACACGGGCGCGCACAAAATCAACAATTGCATAGGGCAGATACTGCTTGCGCGGCGCATGGGCAAGCCGCGCATCATTGCCGAGACAGGCGCAGGCCAGCATGGCGTGGCGACCGCCACCGTTGCGGCGCGCTACGGCCTCGAATGCGTGGTTTACATGGGTAGCGAAGACGTGCGCCGTCAAGCGTCCAATATGTATCGCATGAAGTTGCTGGGGGCCACGGTCGTGCCGGTCGAGTCCGGCTCGCGTACGCTTAAAGATGCGCTCAATGAAGCCATGCGCGACTGGGTCACCAATGTCGAAAACACGTTTTATATTATCGGCACGGTGGCCGGGCCTCATCCCTATCCCATGATGGTGCGCGATTTCCAATCAGTCATAGGCACCGAGTGCCTGGAGCAAATGCCGGTCAATGTGGGCCGGCAGCCCGATTACGTGGTGGCCTCGGTCGGCGGCGGCTCCAACGCCATGGGTATTTTTTATCCCTACATCGAGCACCAGGACGTCCAGTTGATAGGCGTTGAAGCCGCCGGCGAGGGTTTGGAGACGGGGCGCCACGCCGCGTCGCTGAACGCCGGCGTCGTGGGCGTACTGCATGGCAACCGAACGTATGTCATGCAGGATGAGAACGGCCAGATCACGGAGACCCATTCGATTTCGGCCGGGCTTGATTACCCGGGCGTAGGGCCCGAACACGCCTGGCTGAAAGATAGCGGCCGTGCGCAGTATGTCGGCGTGACCGACGATGAGGCGCTGGCGGCGTTTCACGATTGCTGCCGCACCGAAGGCATTATGCCGGCGCTGGAGTCGGCGCACGCCATAGCCCACGCTGTGCGCATGGCGCCCGGGCTGGCCAAAGACAAAATCATTTTGGTTAATTTATCGGGGCGTGGCGACAAAGACATGCATACGGTCGCCGACTTTAGCGGTATAAGCCTGTAAGAAGGAAGGACGCTACACAATGAATTCCCCGATTGATCGATTGCAAGCCGCCTTTGCCAGGCGGGCCGGGCATACAGCCCTGATTCCGTACATTACTGCCGGCGACCCGTCGGTGGTGGCCACGCCGCGCCTGATGCACGCCCTGGTGGAGGCGGGGGCGGATGTGGTCGAGCTGGGTGTGCCGTTTTCCGATCCTATGGCCGACGGTCCGGTGATCCAACGCGCCGGCGACCGCGCGATCGCGCGCGGCGTGGGCCTGCGCCAGGTGCTGGAAATGGTGGCCGAGTTCCGGCGCGGCGATACACGCACGCCCGTGGTGCTGATGGGCTATGCCAACCCCATCGAGCGCATGGGTCAGTTGGAATTTGCCGCGGCGGCGCAGAAAGCCGGTGTGGACGGCGTGCTGGTCGTGGATTACCCTCCCGAAGAGATCGGCGAGTTCGCGACCGCGCTGGACGCGGCGGGCATAGCGCCGATTTTTCTGCTGGCACCCACCTCGAGCGAGGAGCGCATCAAGAACGTGGCCCGGGTGGCGCGCGGCTATGTGTATTATGTGTCGCTGAAAGGCGTCACCGGCGCCGGCCATCTCGATTGCGACGACGTGGCGCGCCATGTGGCCGAAATCCGCCGTCACGTGTCGCTGCCGGTTGGCGTGGGTTTTGGCATACGCGACGCACAGAGCGCGCGGCGTCTGGTCGGGGTGGCGGATGCCGTCGTCATAGGAAGCAAACTGATTGAAACCATCGAGGCCGCCGTTGCGGCAGCTACGCCCGCCCATCAGGCTGCGCAGAGCGTCCAGGCCTTGAATGAATACAGCGACGCGGCCGCCATAACGGCGGCGAAGGCCTGGCTTGCCGGCATACGCCATGCGCTGGATCAGGCTTAAGGATAGGCCCCCAAGGCATAAGAACAACAGCTTCGATCAGAAGTCGAACCTTATCAAAGGACTATAACAATGAGCTGGCTCGAAAAAATTCTTCCTCCACGCATCAACCGCAGCACGGATGCGAGCTCGCGCCGGGTCCCCGAAGGCCTGTGGGTCAAGTGTCCCTCCTGCGAGTCTGTGTTGTATAACGAAGATCTGGCCGCTTCGCTGCATGTATGCCCCAATTGCAGTCATCATATGCGTATCGGTTCCAGGGCGCGTATTGCCTCTTTGCTCGATTCCGAAGGCCGGGTCGAGATTGGGGGCGATATTTATCCGGGCGATCCGCTCAAGTTCAAAGACACTCGCAAATATACCGAGCGCGTGGCCGAAGCGTCCAAGCACACCGAAGAGTCCGAAGCCATGGTCGTCATGAGCGGCAGCATTCTGGCGGTACCTGTGGTGCTGGCCTGTTTCGAATTCGATTTCATGGGCGGGTCGATGGGGTCGGTCGTGGGTGAGCGGTTTGCGCGCGGAGCGCAAGAAGCCATCAAGAATCGCACCCCGTTTATTTGTGTGGCCGCCTCGGGTGGAGCCCGCATGCAGGAAAGTTTGTTTTCATTGCTGCAAATGGCCAAGACCAATGCCATGCTGACCCGCCTGTCGACGGCGGGTTTGCCCTTTATCAGTATTTTGACCGACCCCACTATGGGGGGGGTATCTGCCAGTTTTGCCTTTATGGGCGATGTGATCATCGCCGAACCCAAGGCGCTGATCGGCTTTGCCGGGCCGCGCGTCATCGAGCAGACCGTGCGCGAAAAGCTGCCCGAGGGGTTCCAGCGTTCCGAGTTTCTGCTCGAAAAGGGTGCCATCGACATGGTGATCGATCGGCGCCAGATGCGCGTCGAATTGGCGAATCTGCTGGCGCTCCTGACCCAACAGCCCGCGGATGTCGTCGCCAAGGCCAATTAGCAGGTTCGTTGATTGGCGGGATTGCCGTGATGTCTGTTTTTTTGTGGCGACAGGTGTAGCGGCAGACTGTAGTGACAGGCCTTGTGTCTGTCATCAATGCAAGATACCGTCTTGATTGTCAGGAATTTTGCCACCCACAAGGGGTGGCGCTACATTAATTAAAAGGCAGGACTTGAGCCTTGCGTACGGCTTTTCCCTACGATTACCCACGCGTTGAAGCTGAAGTTCTGCGCCATGTGCCTCAATGGCGCTCCATGCATTTTGATGCCGTGGTGGCCATTGCCCGTGGCGGCCTTGCGCCCGCCATCATGGCGGCGGGTGCTTTATCCTTGCCTTTGTTCGCCCTCAGTTATGCACGGCCGGCGCGGGCCGTGGATTGGTTTACTGCGCTGGCTCCCGCGGCCGGCGTTCGTGTGTTGTTGGTCGAGGATGTGGCCGGGCGGGGCACCACGCTGGTGGATTGCCGCGACTTTTTGCTAAAGGCCGGGTACGAGGTGGCGATATTCGCCTTGGCTTACGACAGCGAGTCGCGAATCCGGCCCGATTTTGGCCAGGAGATGCCCAAGGGCGCCGGAGCCTGGTTTCCCTGGGAACGCGAGGCTGTAACGCCCGCCTTTGCGGCGACCGGCAACAGGCCCGATCGTCCGGAGTCTGAGTATGCGTCCTGGGCGGTCGATCTGGACGGTGTGCTTGCTCCGGATTTGCCGCCGCGGCTATATGAGCCGGCCACGCTTGATATCGCGCTGGCTTTGCGCGACGATTTGGCGCCTTGCGCCGTGATGCCGCCGGTCAACCTGACGCAGATGGCCGTTATCACCGGACGGCCCGAACAGGATCGGGCGCGTACTCAGGGCTGGCTGACTCGCCATGGTTTTCAGGGGCCTTTGCTTATGCGCGATCCACGGCGCCACGACGCAGCGGGCACAGCCGAGCACAAGGCCGATTGTCTGCTTGAGCACGGCCATACTCATTTCATTGAAAGCGATCCCGGGCAGGCCATAGAAATCGCCCGCCGTGTTCCGGTCGGGCGCATATTCTGGTGGGATGGCCGGCAGGCGATATCGTTGTCCGCCCATATGGCCGAGCCTTTGGTGCGGGCCTGACAGAGCGATTCGTGTGGCTGGCGCGGCGCGGATGAGCGAGTGTTGGCGCGTGCAAGGTTTGTGTGTGTAAGCGCCGTCGTGGGTCTCGGAAATGCAAATGGCAGCCACAAGGGCTGCCACTACAAATACGGATCCGCGAAGTTTGTAGCGACAGGCCTTGTGCCTGTCATGTAGCGGCACCCCTTGTGGGTGCCATTACAGCCATTACCGGCATCTACCCCCTAGTGCGTTTCCACCTGCTCCAAAGGTTCTGCCGCGGCCCGGGTTGATTGCTTGCGCGCGCGTCCCAGGTGAACGGGGGCTACGGGCGCTGGGGGTTGATGAGTGACCTTTGTTTCGACCCATTCCATGCCGGCTCCGGCCACGATATTGTGGAGCAGCTCGCTGGTTGCTTCGACCGTGGCGGCAACGTTGACGTTATCGGCTTGGCTTGGGGCATTGCGATCTGCATTGACGTTGCTTGGCACATGGCCGTTAACGGTGCTGTCCTGGTCAGGAGCGTTGTGCGAAACGGCGGCCACGGGTTCGACCGAGTGGAATACGGCTACCGGTTCGGCTATGGCTGGCGAGGGCCGTTCGTTCGACTCAATCGGTGTGGCGACAGTCGCGTGGGCCAACTCTTTTTCGTCGGCGGGTTCTCCCGCAGGCTCGGCCGCTGCGACATCGACCGGCGCCTGGGCGACGGCTGGAAATGCACCAAGAGTCGTGGCGGCTGCCGGTAGAGCGCCTGGATTGAACGAGGGCGTTTCGTGCGAGACGAAGGTAGCCGGATGTTCAGCGTCATCCGCCGTATCGGCCGTGTCGTTGCTGCTCGATTCGACGCCCGTATCGGGATTGCGGCGACCGCGACGGCTGCGGCGGCGACGGCGTTTGCGCTCGGGATCTTGCTGTTCGCCGTCGGCTTGAGCCGTAACGCTCGAGGTTGTCGCGGCATCGGAGGCATCGTCCGTGCGCGCAACGGGCTGGGTTGCGGGCGGCGCAGCTTGCTCGCTTGGGCTCTCGCCGTCGACCAGCGCGTTGTTCACCACTTGGTCTTCGGTCGGCCGTTCATCGCGTGAGCGATTGCGCCCGCGGCGGTTTCGTCCGCTGCGATGGCTGCTGGGCGCTTCAGAGCCGGCAGATTCGTCGGGGCTCTGTTCGGGCCGGAGGCTGCCGGTGTCCGGTTCGCTGGCCTGGACGCGTTGAGTTTGGTGCCTGGCCTGGGGGCGTTGAGTGTCTTCGCTGCCGGCCTCAAGGTTTTCGGGGCGGCGATTGTGGCCGCGGCGCTGGCGATTGCGATCGCCCCCTTCGCGTCTGTCGCCCTGGCGCGGGTTGCGTCCGCTGCGACCGGCTGGCGGGCGTTTATCGGTGGCTTCGGCCACGGGTTCGGGGGCGGCTGGCGTGCCGGCGCTTTCCGAGCCACGGGTGATCCAGTTCATGAAGCGCTGGAACAAGCCTGTGCCGGCGGCCGTCGTGGCCGCGGCTGCGGCGGGCGCTGCAGCGCGTGACACCGGAGCCGGGTGGGCGGGGGTAATGCCTTTGACCAGGGCTTCGGGGCGTGCCTTGGCTTCGTGCTCTTTGGGTGCCCAGATGACATCCGTGCTGGGGCTTTGGGCCAGATCGAAGCTGGTCTTGATTTCTTCCAGACGCGGGTCGTCGTGACGCAGGCGCTCGATGTGGTGATGCGGTGTTTCCAGATACTTGTTGGGTATCAGCACCAGGTTGACCTTCAGGCGCGACTCTATCTTGGTGATATCGGCGCGTTTTTCGTTCAGCAGATACGTGGCCACATCGACCGGCACTTGCGCATGCAGGGCCGCCGTGTTTTCTTTCATGGCCTCTTCCTGCAGCAGGCGCAGGACGTGCAGGGCGCTGGACTCGGCGTCGCGAATGACACCTGTGCCGTTGCAGCGAGGGCAGGTAATGTGCGAGCCTTCGTTCAGCGCAGGGCGTAGACGCTGCCTGGACAGTTCCATAAGGCCGAAGCGGGAAATCTTGCCCATCTGGACACGCGCCCGGTCGAAATGCAGGGCATCGCGCAGGCGCTGTTCGACGGCGCGCTGGTTCTTGCCTTCTTCCATATCGATGAAATCGATGACGATCAGTCCGCCCAGGTCGCGCAGGCGCAGTTGGCGAGCCACTTCGTCGGCGGCTTCAAGGTTGGTGCGCAGCGCTGTTTCTTCAATGTCGGCGCCGCGGGTAGAGCGTGCCGAGTTGACGTCCACCGCCACCAGGGCTTCGGTATGGTCGATGACCACCGAGCCGCCCGAAGGCAGTTCTACGGTACGGGAGTAGGCCGTTTCGATCTGGTGTTCGATCTGGAAGCGTGAAAACAGCGGGACGTCGTCGCGGTAAATCTTGACGGACTGAACGTTGTCGGGCATGACCACGCTCATGAAGGCCTTGGCCTGCTCGGCGATATCGTCGGTGTCGATCAGGATTTCGCCGATTTCGGGCGAGTAGTAATCGCGGATGGCGCGTATGACCAGGCTGGATTCAAGGTAGATCAGGATGGGCGCCGAATTTTCGCGGGCGGCCGCGTCAATCGCATTCCAGAGTTGCATCAGATAGGACAAGTCCCATTGCAGCTCTTCCACGTTGCGCCCGATTCCGGCGGTGCGGGCAATAATGCTCATCCCGGGGGGGAGTTGAAGCTGGTCCATCGTGTCGCGCAGTTCCTGGCGTTCTTCGCCTTCGACCCGACGCGAGACGCCGCCTCCACGAGGGTTGTTGGGCATCAGCACCAGGTAGCGGCCGGCCAGTGAAATGAAGGTGGTGAGCGCCGCACCTTTGTTGCCGCGCTCTTCCTTTTCGACCTGAATGATCAGTTCCTGGCCTTCGGCCAAGGCGTCCTGTATGCGTGCGGTGCGCACGTCGACGCCTTCTTTGAAGTAGCTGCGGGCGACTTCCTTGAAGGGCAAAAAGCCGTGCCGGTCTTCGCCGTAATTGACGAAACACGCTTCCAGCCCGGGTTCGATGCGGGTAATGACCCCTTTATATATATTGCCTTTGCGCTGTTCGCGGCCGGCGGCTTCGATGTCGAGGTCTATCAGTTTTTGACCGTCGACTATCGCAACGCGTAGTTCTTCTTGATGCGTTGCATTAAACAACATTCGTTTCATGAGTGTTTTTCTCCGTAGTCATGGCGCGCCGTTTATCGGCGCACGACCGCGGGTCACTCGGTGTGTGGCGCTGGATCAAGCAATGCGAGGGGGACTAGGCTGACGACGTCAGGTAGCACCCACCAACAGGTCAGGTAGGCACAACGTGTCGGTGGACACGCGGTTCAGTCAGCAGAGAGGTCAGGTGCACAATATCAGTGGTTGACGAAAGGGATGCTGTGAAACGGCAGACGCGGAAATTAAGTTCGCGTCTGGTGCAATTAAACGATGACTTGACTTGCAAGAGCTTTTAGCGCCGCACGCGGTTGTTAATCGGCTTGCGTGAGCAGCGGGCAATTGTGTGCCACACCACTGCTTTGGCAAACCAGGATTAGCCCGGCGACCTTATGACCCAGAAGCTGAAATACAGGCAGTACAATATGTCCTTGTATGCCAGACGGAGGCGCATCCACTGCATCTCTACGCAGGCAATTTTCCAGCTTCTATAGGCTGTTTCGGATTATATGCCGCTTTTCTCCATGCGCAAACCTGAAAATAATAAAAACCCTGCGCCCACTGTGCGTTTTGTACAGATCGACGTCGAGCAGGCCGGGCAGCGGATCGACAATTTCTTGCTGCGCCTGTGTAAAGGCGTCCCTAAAAGCCATTTGTACAAGGCGCTGCGTAGCGGTGAAGTACGGGTCAATAAGGGACGCATCGGTGCCGATTACCGCCTTGCACAGGGCGATACGGTACGCGTGCCGCCTTTGCGTCTGCCGCAGGCCGGGGAGCCCCGGGCGGTTCCGCCGGGCGTATTTCCCATTATTTTCGAAGATGAGTCCCTATTGGTGGTGAATAAACCCGCCGGCGTGGCGGTTCATGGCGGCAGCGGCGTGGCGTTTGGGGTCATAGAGCAACTGCGCGCCGCCCGGCCCGGGGCCACGCTGGAATTGGCGCATCGGCTGGATCGTGAGACCTCGGGCCTGTTGATGGTTGCCAAGCAGCGCCGCGCCTTGCTCGCCCTGCACCAGATGATGCGGGAAGGGCGGGGCCGCAAGCACTATCAGGCGCTGGTCGTGGGCGACTGGGTTAATGACAAACAGCATTTGCGCCAGCCTTTGCTCAAGTGGCTGACGGCCACGGGCGAGCGGCGCGTCAAGGTCGATCGGGAGGGCAAAGAGGCCCATACGATTATTACCCTGCGAAAGCGCTATGGGCGCTTTAGCCTGCTGGAGGCGGAGCTGCGCACCGGACGCACTCATCAGATTCGTGTACATTTGGCCGCGGCCGGCCATCCTATTGTGGGCGACGATAAATATGGAACCGACGAGGTGCGGGACCGATTTACGCGTTTGGGGTTCAATCGTATGTTTTTACACGCCTTCTTGTTGGAAATACCTCACCCGCTGTCAGGCGAAGGGCTGGTTTTGCAGGCGGAACTGCCGCCCGCCTGCGAGCAAATCCTGGACTGGCTGGAGCACCATTCGTGAAGCGTTATGCAGCCGTTGTATTTGACTGGGACGGGACCGTGATGGATTCCACCCACACGATTGTGGCCGCGATTCAGGCCTCGTGCGCCGATCTGGGCCTGCCGGTTCCGACCGCGGCCGATGCGAGCTGGGTAATAGGACTTTCGCTGGAAGGCGCCCTGTATCATGCCATTCCGTCTCTAACTCCGGAGAAAATGCCGCTATTTTTGCAGCGTTATCGCATTCACTTTCTTAGCCGCGATCCGGATCTTAAATTGTTCGATGGCGTTGCGTCGTTGTTCGTGGCGCTTAAGGCACACGGAGTGCGGCTGGCGGTGGCCACGGGGAAAAGTCGTGCAGGGCTGGATCGAGCGCTAAACAGCCTGAACCTGCGCGATCAGTTCGACGCCACCCGCTGCGCCGATGAGTCCTTCAGCAAGCCGCATCCGGGCATGTTGCTGGAGCTGATGCATGAGCTTGATCTGGCGCCGGAACAACTGGTGATGGTGGGCGATACGGTTCATGATGTCCAGATGGCCAGCAATGCCGGCGTTGACAGCATGGCGGTTACCTATGGCGCGCATGACAAACAAACCTTGGTTGCGGCCGCGCCCACTGTATTGGTGTCCAGTGTCCGCGAAATGCGAACCTGGCTGATCGATCGGGTTTAAGGCGGTGGGCTGTCTGTAATCGGCGGGCTGCATCCAATCGGCGCTTTCGAACGTATATGGAATAAATCGGGTAAAAAATAGAACTGGTTGGGAAAAAACAGGAAGCAAGAAGAAATAAAAGTGCTGTTTGTTGCCTGGGGAGGGAATAATTACGTTCTATTTGACGTCTATATAACATTTCGGACGGTATTTTGTAGATGGCGTCTCGGCTGTCGATGATTTTGGCAGCCACAAGGGCTGCCGCTACAAATACATGCCAGTGAATCATGTAGCGGCAGCCCTTGTGGCTGCCATCGATACAAGATACAGATTTGAACAACAGACGATTTGAACTTCCCTGTCCTGAAGACCTCAAATAGGGAAGGGTTTACAAGGAATATCATGTCCCATTTCAAAGCTCCCGCCATTGCCTCTTCAGAAATCACTCCCGAGTCGGTCTGGCTGGCGCGCCGCCGCTGGATGCAGCAGCTTGGGCTGGGCGCGGTAGCCCTGGGGGCAGGTGGCTTGTCGCTACCTGCCATGGCGGCCCCGGCCGCGTCGGGGCTGTTTGCCGGCAAGCCCAATCCCGACTATCAGGTGATGGAACACCCTACCGCCGAAAAAGACATCTCTACCTACAATAATTTCTACGAGTTCGGCACCGACAAAAGCGACCCTGCCACCTACGCGGGGGCCATGAAAACCAGCCCGTGGACGGTCGCCGTCGAAGGCGAAGTGGCTAAACCCCGTACCTTCGACATCGACGATTTGCGCCGCCTCGCGCCTATGGAAGAGCGGGTCTACAGACTGCGTTGTGTCGAGGCCTGGTCGATGGTGATCCCCTGGGAGGGATACTCCTTGTCCACCTTGCTCAAGCAGGTCGAGCCTACCAGCCGCGCCAAATATATTGAGTTTGTCACGGCCGTGCAGCCGGACAATATGCCCGGCTTGGGAGACCGGATCATCGATTGGCCTTATGTAGAAGGCCTGCGTATCGATGAGGCCATGAACCCGCTCACCATGTTGGTATTTGGGGTGTATGGCAAGGTGTTGCCGAATCAGAATGGGGCGCCCATGCGTGTGGCCATTCCCTGGAAGTACGGGTTCAAGTCGGGTAAATCGATCGTGAAGATTCGCCTGACCGAAAAGCAGCCAATGACGAGCTGGGCCAAGATCGCGCCCACCGAATATGCCTTTTATGCCAACGTCAACCCCAATGTGCCTCATCCGCGCTGGAGCCAGGCGACCGAGCGACGCATAGGCAGCGGCTTTTTCGCTCCCCGGGTCGATACTTTGATGTACAACGGCTACGGTGAACAGGTGGCTGCGATGTACCAGGGCATGGATCTGAAGAAATACTTTTGAACGATGCCATGAACGTACCGGATCAGTTGGCTTCTTCGTCGGATGTGTGGCACCCGCAAGGGGTGCCGCCGCATGATCACGATGCTGAAAATGGCACCCACAAGGGGTGCCGCTACAAAGACGTGCCGGCCGCTAATGTAGCGGCACCCCTTGTGGGTGCCACCACCACCCGAGCAGAATCGGTCCAGCCCCTTGTGGGTGCCAATCCCGCCCGGACGCCTGCCTGGACGGCCAAACAGATCGGGCGCATCAAGCCTCTTATCTTTTTACTGGCGCTTTATCCCGTGTTCCGATGGATAGCCTTGGGACTGAACGATGGGCTGACCGCCAATCCTCCCGAATTCCTTGTGCGTTCATCGGGCGTATGGGCCCTGGTTGCGCTGTGCCTGACTTTGGCCGTTACACCTTTGCGCCGGCTCATCGGCCAGCCCGCGCTGGTGCGTTGCCGCCGCATGCTGGGCTTGTTTGCTTTTTTTTACACCGTATTGCACCTCTTGGGATGGGCCTTTTGGGAACGCGACTGGTCTTTGGTTTCGATGTGGCACGACGTGCTGGCGCGCACCTTCGTTACCGTCGGCATGCTGGCGTTTATCCCCATGCTGGCGCTGGCCTTCACCTCTACGCAGGGCTGGATTCGGCGCCTGGGACGTCGCTGGCAGATTCTGCACCGCAGCGTATACGCGGTTGCGGCCCTGTCGGTATGGCATTTCTGGCTGATACGGGCCGGCAAAAACAATTTTTTCGAGCCCTACGTGTATGGAGTCATCGTGGCGGCGCTATTGCTCGCCCGGGTTGCTTATGTGGTTAAACAACGCCGTTTCAAATCTTAAGGCAATGCCTTCAAAATAGCCGCTGTTTCGGCGTCGGGCATTCCATCGTAACGGCTGGGTCGGTAATGCATCTGAAAGGCCGCGATCACATTTTTGGTGGCTAGGTCCAGCACTCCGCTCGTGGATGTCTGGTAGCCCAGGCGTTCCAGTTCTTTTTGAAACCAGCACACGTCAGGCAGGCCTTCGCGCTCGAATTGGCGTTTGTACAGACCCGCCTGGGCCTCGTCGTACCAGCGTCCGATGCCCGCTTGCGCGAGTTGTTTCCAGGGAAATGCGGGGCCTGGATCGGTTTTGCGTTGCGGGGCGATATCGCTGTGGCCCACGACGTTGTAGGGTTTGATCTGGTGGCGTTGGATAATGCCGCGCAGCAGGGTGATAACCGTGGAGATCTGGGCCGGTGTGTACGCGGCCCAATGTACGCCCTCGGGGCCTTGATTGACGATTTCGATGCCGATCGAGGCGGCGTTGAGGTTGTTGCGGCCATACCATTGGCTGATTCCCGCATGCCAGGCGCGGCGATCTTCACCTACCAGTTGATAGACGTGAGGCACGGCATCGTCGGTGATCAGGTAGTGGCTGCTGACGTTTTGTTCGGACAGTATTTTCAGGGATTGTGCGCGGTCGGCGGCCGTGTAGTGCAACACGACCAGTTCGACCCGGCTGTCCTGGCTCTTGGCCTGGATGCTGCGGTCGATCCGCAAGCCGCCGGGGGCGTAGCTGCTGCATGCCGCAAGCAGGGTGGTCAGGCCGAGGACGGTAAAGAGGGCAAGAATGCGGTTGTTAATGTAGCGGCACCCCTTGTGGGTGCCATTTTCAACCCTGGCGCTATCGCCGCACATATCGACCCTGGCAACATCCCTATGCATATCAGTCAGACGCCGGCCAGGTACAGGAAGAGGGTGGGCATTTTGTTCAGGTCGGGGGCGGGCCGCGATTTCCACTCGGCCACGGTATGAGTCTGTATCCATTCGTCGGCTGTCGTGAGCGAACGGGCTACACATAAACGGGTGTTGCCTTTAAGCGTTTGCCTGAGCGTGTCGAACATGGCGGCGTTGCGATAGGGCGTTTCGATCAGTATCTGGGTTTGGGTCTGTTGCTGCGAGACTACCTCCCATGATTTGAGTTGCCTGGCGCGCGCGGCCGGCTCGACCGGGGCATAGCCATGGAAGGCAAAGCGCTGGCCGTCCAGGCCGCTGGCCATGAGTCCGAGAAGGATGGACGAGGGGCCTACCCAAGGGTGGACTTGCAGGCCCATGGTATGGGCGATGGCCACCACTTTGGCGCCCGGATCGGCTACGGCAGGGCAGCCGGCCTCGGAAACCAGGCCGATTTCGCCACCTTCTTGCAGCGGCGTCAACCAGGCGCGCATTTGCTGGGCATCGACATGGCTGTCAAGGGTGTGAATGGTGATTTCCTGCAGCGGCCGCAGCGTGCCGATCAGCTTCAGGAAGGCCCGCGCGGTTTTGGCGTTTTCCGCAATATAGGTGTCCAGGCGTGCGGCCAGCTCGCGGACCGTGCGGGGCAGCCAGATATCCGGTGCCGCGTCGCCCATGCCGACGGGGATCAAATGTAAAATTCCGCTTGTTTTCACAGCATCTCTAAGGAAGTTATAGGGTTAAGCCCAAACGAACGCAACATGCGGCACAGGGCTATAAGCGGCAGGCCAATAATAGCCGTCGGGTCGTCCGAATGCATGCTTTCCATCAGCGCGATCCCCAGACTTTCGGCCTTGGCGCTGCCTGCGGTATCGTAGGGCTGCTCGACGCGCAGATAGGTGTCGATTTCGACGTCGTCCAGCGTGCGGAACTGGCAGTAGGTCAGCACGTCGGCGGTTTCGCGGCGTCGCCCGTCGGTAACGCATAAGGCACTGTGGAATTCTACGGTCTGGCCGCTTAACTGCCGCAATTGGATCTGCGCCCGCTCGAAGCTGCCGGCTTTGCCGATGGGTTCGCCGTTAATGGTGGCGACCTGGTCCGAGCCAATGACCAGGGCGTTGGGATGGTCGCCGGCGACAGCGCTGGCCTTGGCAATTGAAAGCCGTAGCGCAAGGTCGGCGGGGTTTTCCCCGGGGAAGGGCGTTTCGTCCACATTGGGGGCAATGGCGGTATAGGGTATGCGCAGGCGCGCCAGCATGGTTTGGCGGTAGGAAGAGCTTGAGGCCAGAATAAGACGCATGGTTGATGGTTTAAGGTGTTTACCTGATGTTTGGTTTGACTGAAAATTGCCGAACGCGTTATTATCTAATGTTTTCCTTGTTTAAGAAACCGCATATGTCCTTTTTGGGGTCGGGCATCTGCCTGCGAAAAGGCGGTTGGTAGAAAACGGGTTTTGGGAAACGGTTGTGAAAATTGCGGAGGGACCAACGTGGATGCAGGCAAGTATGTGGACACGTTTGAGCTGACCCGAACGGGTCTGGAGGTTAGCGGCCAGACGTCGTTGCTGCATTGCGAGCGGCTGACCGAGGATTTGCCCGAGCAGGATGACAGCCCGGTATCGTGGTCGCTGCGGGGTGAAAAGGATTCGTTTGGGCGCAGTTATCTGCATTTACGTGTCAAGGCTTGCCCCATGCTGGAGTGTCAGCGCTGCCTCGCGCCCTTTGCATGGCCGATAGACGCCGAAAATCGCTTGCAGATGGTGAATACCGAGGCAGGCCTTGAAGATGATGCGGTGCTTGTTGAAGGACAGCCCGAAGATTTCATCGAGCGTATCGTCGGTTCGCCGCGCCTTGATGTCCTGGCGCTGGTTGAGGATGAAATCATCCTGAGCCTGCCCTACGTGCCCAAGCACGATGTTTGTCCGTCAGTGTCGCCCCTTATTGTTCAGCACGATGAGTCCGATACTGATGCCGGCAGGCCATCGCCGTTCGCGGTGCTGAGTCAGCTAAAAAAGAATTGAGTTTTTTAATCTAACAGGCGGGATTTATCGCTTACAATTGCGACCCGCTTTTCAGGAGTCATTATGGCCGTCCAGCAAAACAAAAAGAGTCCGTCTAAGCGTGGCATGCATCGTGCGCACGACTTTCTGACTACGCCTTCCACGGCTGTCGAGCCCACCACGGGCGAGCTGCATCTGCGTCATCACATCAGCCCCAACGGAATTTACCGCGGCCGTAAAGTTCTCAAGACCAAGAACGACGAATAATTGCGTTGCGTGTTCGGTCTGGACTGTAAAGCACGCCCTCAATGACTACATCTGTGGTTCGGATTGCTATCGACTGCATGGGTGGCGATATTGGCCTGGCGGTCACGATTCCGGCTGCCCGCCAATTCGCGGTCAAGCGTCCCGATACCCGCTTTCTGCTGGTGGGCGACCCGCAGGCGATAGGCGCCAAACTCAAGGAACTGGGTTGCGCGAGTGATTGGTGTGAAATTCTGCCCGCGTCCGAAGTGGTCGCCATGGACGATTCGGTCGAGGTGGCGTTGCGCCGCAAAAAAGATTCGTCGATGCGGGTGGCGGCACGGGCGGTCAAGGACGGCCTGGCCGATGCCTGCATCTCGGCCGGCAACACCGGGGCCTGGATGGCCATTACGCGTTATGTCTTGAAGACGCTGGACGGCATCGACCGCCCGGCTATTGCCACGTCTATTCCCAATCAAACCGGTGGCGCCACGATCATGCTCGATCTGGGGGCCAATGTCGATTGCTCGGCCGAGCATTTGCTGCAGTTCGCCATCATGGGTGCCGCCCTGGCGCAGACCGTCGACCGGCGCGACAGGCCCACCATAGGGCTGCTCAATATTGGCGAAGAGGTCATCAAGGGTAACGAGGTGGTCAAGCACGCGGCCGAGCTTTTGCGCGCCAGCGGCCTGAATTTCTACGGCAACGTCGAAGGCGACGATATTTGCAAGGGCACGGTTGATGTCGTGGTCTGCGATGGATTCGTAGGCAATGTCGTGCTCAAGTCGCTCGAAGGCCTGGCCAAAATGGTCGCCAGCATGATGCGTCAGGAGTTCAAGCGCGATCCGCTGTCTCTGGCCACCGGTTTGCTGGCGACGCCGGTTCTGAACCGTTTTCGCGCGCGTGTCGATAATCGGCGCTATAACGGCGCAGCCCTGCTGGGCTTGCGCGGGATTGTCATTAAAAGCCACGGCTCGGCCGACGTCTATGCCTTTGGCTGTGCTTTGCAGCGCGCGTACGAAGCCGTGCAAAATGGACTGCTTCAGGGTACGACCAGCGCAATTGATCAATTGCGCCAGAGCTTGCGGGTGGCCGATGTGCGAGCGACGCAAGTTTCTGACGACGCGCCCCAACCTGCGCCTCACCCGGGCGCCTAGATGGAATCGAGTATGTCTTATGCCAGGATAATTGGATCGGGGGCTTATCTGCCTTCGCGGGTTGTGAGCAATGATGAGCTTGCCGCTGAATTGGCGACGCGACAGATCGAGACTTCGGACAGCTGGATTGTGGAGCGCACCGGAATAAAGCAGCGCCATATCGCGGCGCCGGAAGAAAAAACCAGCCTGCTGGCGACCCGGGCCGCCCGGGCTGCGCTGGATGATGCGGGTGTCGCAGCCGATGAGATAGACCTGATTATCGTTGCGACGTCGACGCCCGATTTCGTCTTTCCAAGCACCGCGTGCCTGGTGCAGGCGGGTTTGGGGATTAAAGGCGGCGCTGCCTTCGACGTGCAGGCCGTATGCAGCGGCTTTGTCTATGCCCTGGCCACTGCCGACGCATTCATTCAAGCCAAACGCGCCCGCGTGGCCCTGGTGATCGGCGCAGAGGTTTTCTCCAGCATCCTGGACTGGAATGATCGCGGCACGTGCGTGCTGTTTGGCGACGGTGCGGGCGCCGTGGTGCTGAAGGCCTCGGACGAGCCCGGCATTATCGGAGCCCGGTTGAATGCCGATGGCAGCCAGATGAACATTCTTTGCGCGGCCGGCAATGTGGCGCACGGCAAGGTGGTGGGCGATCCGTTTTTGCGGATGGACGGCCAGGCGGTATTCAAGTTGGCGGTTACCGCACTGACTCGCTCGGCCCGCGATGTTTGCATCGAGGCCGGCGTGGCCCTGACCGATATTGACTGGCTGGTGCCGCATCAGGCGAACGTCCGGATCTTGAATTTTTTGAGCAAACGATTGGGCATCCCCGACGAAAAGGTAATCATCACTCTCGATAAACATGCCAATACGTCGGCAGCCAGTGTGCCTTTGGCGCTCGATGTGGCGCGCCGCGACGGCCGCATCAAGCCCGGCCATCTGGTCTTGATGCAGGGTGTCGGCGGCGGCTTTACATGGGGCTCGATCCTCGCGAGGATGTAAAAATGAAAATCGCATTTGTCTTTCCTGGGCAGGGGTCGCAATCGGTAGGCATGCTGGATGCGTGGGCCGGCAACGCGACGGTTGCCCAGGTAACGGAGCAGGCGTCGGCGGCGCTCGGCCAGGATCTGGGGGCTCTGATTTCCCAAGGCCCCGCCGACCAGCTTAATCTTACGACCAATACTCAACCCGTCATGTTGGCGGCGGCCGTGGCGGTGTATCGTGCCTGGATAGCGGCGGGTGGGGCGGCGCCGGTGCTGCTGGCCGGCCACAGCCTGGGCGAATATTCGGCGTTGACGGCCGCGGGCGCTTTGACGCTGGGCGACGCGCTGCGGATCGTGCGTGTGCGCGCCGATGCGATGCAAGCGGCGGTACCCGTAGGAACAGGGGGTATGGCGGCTATCCTGGGGCTGGACGATGAGGCCGTCAAAAACGTCTGCGCGCAGGCTGCCCAGGGCGAAGTGGTTGAAGCGGTCAATTTCAATGCGCCTTCGCAGGTTGTCATTGCGGGGCATAAAACCGCCGTTGAACGCGCCTGTGTTCTGGCCAAGGCGGCGGGCGCAAAGCGTGCCCTGGTTTTGCCGGTGTCCGCGCCGTTTCACTCCAGCCTTCTGCAGCCGGCGGCTGTTCGGCTTGAACAGGCCCTGGCGCAGGTCGAACTGAAAACGCCGCTTATTCCGATTATCAACAATGTCGATGTGGCCAGTCCGGCCGAGCCTGCGGCCATCAAGAGCGCACTGGTGCGCCAGGCCTGGCACGCGGTGCGCTGGGTGGAAACCGTGCAGGCCATGAAGGCGCAAGGCATCAGCCATATCGTCGAATGCGGGCCGGGCCGGGTACTGAGTGGTTTGGTCAAACGCATAGACTCCAGCCTGACCGGCCTTTCGATCACCGATCCAGCTTCGCTGGACGCAGCGCTGGGCGCCTTACAAGGATAAAAATCATGCAAGACACGCAGCTCCAGGGCAAAGTGGCCCTTGTCACCGGCGCTACCCGCGGCATAGGCCGCGCCATTGCGCTTGAACTGGCCGCCCGCGGCGCGCATGTCGTCGCCACCGCGACCTCTGCCGCCGGCGCCCAGACCATTTCCGAAGCATTGGCTGCGGTGGGCGGCCGCGGCGTGGTGCTGGATGTCACCGATCTGTCGGCCTGCGAAGCCCTGTGCGATGATCTGGCCAAGCTGGAAGGCGGCGGGCCTCATATTCTGGTGAACAATGCCGGCATTACGCGTGACAATCTGGCCGTCCGTATGAAGGACGAAGACTGGGATGCAGTGCTCGACACCAATCTTTCCGCCGTGTTTCGTTTGTCGCGCTGCGTCATGAAGGGCATGATGAAAGCCCGTTGGGGCCGCATTATCAATATTACGTCGGTGGTGGGCTCCAGCGGCAACCCGGGCCAGGCCAATTATGCGGCCGCCAAGGCCGGGGTCGCGGGCATGGTTCGCGCTTTGGCACGTGAGCTGGGCGGTCGCAATATTACGGTCAATTGTGTGGCGCCCGGGTTCATCGAAACCGATATGACTCGCGCGTTAACCGAGGCGCAGGCCGCAACCATTTTGTCGCAAATACCACTGGGCCGCATGGGTGCGCCTGCCGATGTGGCCAATGCCGTGGCCTTTCTTGCCGGCCCGCAGGCGGCCTATATTACGGGTACAACCGTGCATGTCAATGGTGGCATGTATATGTAGTTTTCGTTGCAAGTCGATCGTGCGTCTTGTCTGCCCCGGCGGTTTGTACGCGTTGTACTGTCGAGCGCCTGGTTTTCAAGCGGCCGATCGATTTAAGATGGAATAATCAGCTGAACGGGGTAAAATCCGTTCAGTCAAGAGGTGTTCAGGGGGGACGGCGCACGCTGCCGGCGTGTCATGCTGTTTTTATCCGGAAATGCCGTTTTTTTATCATGGCCAAACCCCATAACTATTTCGTTTGGCTATAATTCGCGGGAATTTTCCCAACTTGGAGATCTGCATGGAAAGCATCGAACAGCGCGTCAAAAAGATCGTCGCTGAACAACTTGGCGTCAACGAAGCCGAGATCAAAAACGAATCTTCCTTCCTTGACGACCTCGGTGCCGATTCGCTCGATATGGTCGAGCTTGTGATGGCGCTTGAAGATGAATTTGAAACCGAAATCCCGGATGAAGAGGCCGAGAAAATCACGACGGTTCAGCAAGCGGTTGACTATATCTCGTCGCATAGCAAACAGTAGTTTCAACTTTCATGACGCAAGCCCGGTGTTTGCCTGGGCGGGGTCAGGGCGGTTTCTAGAGAGTAGGCCTGCCACAAGCGCTGCGTACGGCGCGGGCGTTGGCGTATTCGCTTCAAGCCGCCTTTGTTTTTATAGGAGAAGCCATCCGTGAAACGACGTGTCGTCATCACCGGTCTTGGTATTGTTTCGCCCGTCGGCAACGATATTGATGGCGCCTGGGACAATATCGTCAATGGGCGTTCGGGCATAGGCCGTATTACGCGTTTTGATGCTTCCGCTTTCAGCGCCCAGATAGCGGGCGAGGTCAAAGGCTTTGACGTGACGCAAGTCATGTCCAGCAAAGAGGCCAAGCAGATGGATACCTTCATCCATTACGGCGTGGCGGCGGGCGTGCAAGCCTGGCGCGATAGCGGCCTGGAGGTCACGCAGGCCAATGCCGAACGCATAGGCGTCATTGTCGGTTCGGGCATAGGCGGCTTGTCGCGTATTGAAGAAACTCAAATTGAATATATGGCACGCGGGCCACGGCGGATATCGCCATTTTTTGTGCCGGCGTCGCTGATCAACCTGATTTCCGGCCAGCTATCGATCATGCTGAGTCTCAAAGGCCCCAGCTATGCCGTGGTTTCGGCCTGCACAACGGGCCTGCACTCCATTGGCGATGCGGCGCGCCTGATTGAATACGGCGATGCCGATGTCATGGTGGCCGGCGGGGCCGAGGCCACCGTCTCGCCCTTGGGGATAGGCGGGTTTGCGGCCATGCGCGCCTTGTCCACTCGCAACGATGACCCCGCCACGGCTTCGCGCCCCTGGGATCGCGACCGCGACGGATTTGTGCTGGGTGAAGGGGCGGGCGTGGTGGTGCTTGAAGAGTACGAGCATGCCCGCGCGCGCGGCGCGCGCATCTATGGCGAATTTGCCGGCTATGGCATGAGCTCCGATGCGCACCACATCACTTCGCCGGACCGCGACGGCCCGCGGCGCGGCGTGGCCAATGCCTTGCGCAATAGCGGGGTCAATCCCGATCAGGTCGACTACGTCAACGCTCACGGCACATCGACCCCCTTGGGCGATAAAAACGAAACCGAGGCGCTCAAGCTGGCTTTTGGCGATCATGCGAAAAAACTGGTGGTCAATTCCACCAAATCGATGACGGGCCATTTGCTGGGTGCGGCGGGCGGCATCGAGGCTGTATTCACGACCCTGGCGGTCTATCATCAAATTTCACCCCCCACGATCAATATTTTCAATCAGGATCCGGAGTGCGATCTGGATTACTGCGCCAACGAGGCGCGTGACCTCAAGATCGACGTGGCACTGTCGAATTCTTTCGGTTTTGGTGGAACAAACGGGTCGATGGTTGTCCGGCGGATTTAGGCCGCAGCGCCCCATGAACCGCATCAGGCAATGGACCGTCCGGCAACCGCGCTGGGCGACCGTGCTTGCTGCGGGTATTGTTTCTGCCGCCGCCTCGGCGCTGGCCTATGTGGCGGCACCCCATGTCGTGACGGCGGCGCATGTTGTAGCGGCACCCCTTGTGGGTGCCATCTTCCCGGAATGTGGATATCCGCTAGGCTGCCAAGGTTTTGCCACCCACGAGGGGTGGCGCTACATAATCCTCGGGCTGGTTTCCGTAGCGGCAGCCCTCGTGGCTGCCATCTCGGCATTTAGGGGAAAACCCTTATTTCGAGGCCAAACGCCGGCGATGCTCGAGTTCGATGGCGCACGCCAATGGGCGCTGGTCAACGCCGCCGCCCGGCGTCCTTTGCAACTGACCCATGCCTGGCCCGCCTTTGCGTGGGTGCGTTTGCGCTTTCGCGCGGCGCTGGCCTCCGGCTCAAAGGAAACGATGCTGGAATTGACTGTCTGGAAGGCCAGTGTTTCGCCCGAAGCGTGGCGCGAACTGCGTGTGCTGCTTGCCAGGCAGGCGACGCTGCCCGAATGGCGCGCTGAAAAGGGAGGGGGGCGATGAGCGAGCGCGATGTCGATGCCGAACTGGTCGATCGCGTGCAGCGTGGCGACAAGCACGCTTTCGATCTGCTGGTTTTAAAGTATCAGCGCAAAATAATGCGCCTGCTTTCGCGCATGGTGCGTGATTCGTCCGAGGTCGAGGATGTGGCCCAAGAGGCCTTTATCAAGGCCTACCGTGCTTTGCCCCAGTTTCGCGGCGACAGTGCGTTTTACACCTGGCTTTATCGCATAGCCATCAATACCGCGCGCAATTGGCAGGTGGCCAATGGGCGTCGTCCCAGCACTCCCAGTGCAATAGAAACCGAAGATGGTGAAACTTTTAGTCAAATCGACAACCTAACCGATATCAGTACGCCAGAATCGCAATTGGCAAGCCGTCAGATCGTTGAAACCGTTAACACGGCCATCGACGCTTTGCCTGCGGAGTTGCGTACGGCTATCGTTTTGCGTGAGATAGAAGGCATGAGCTACGAAGATATCGCCCAGAGTATGAACTGCCCCATCGGGACGGTGCGTTCACGCATATTCCGGGCGCGAGAAGCGATTGCGGCCCAATTACGCCCTGTTTTGGGCAACGATGCCGATCATCGCTGGTAAGGAGACTCCTATGCAAGTAGCGGCTAAACCCGGACACGACCCTGACTCAGTTACGCTGGAGTCGTCGGTTTCCGTCTGGATGGACGGTGAAGGCGATGCACTTTGCCCTGAGGGCCTTGATTCTCCTGCCGGACGGCAAATATGGGATACCTACCATTTGGTGGGCGATGTATTGCGCAACGGCGATCTTGCCTTGCACCCCTCCGATCTTTTCCTGGCGAGACTTTCCCAGGCGATAGAAGCCGAGCCGCCCATTGTGGCACCCATGCGGCACCGGCTGTCTTCGGTGCGCCTGGGCTTATCGGGTCTGGCGGTGGCGGCGGCGGTGGTTTCGGTTGCCTGGGTGGCGCTGCCTTATTTCTCCGGGGGCACTGCCGGATCGAATCCGGGCGCGACGGCCACTCAGGTGGTGGCCAGCGCCGACGATCCGGGTTTGCGCGATTATCTTGATGCGCATCGCCAGATAGCGGGCATCAGCCCGGTGCGGCAGGTGTCTTTCGACGCCGGAGATCAACGCTAATGGGTGCATTGGCCGCTCCTTCCCCCGGCGCCGGACGCTTGTACGGGTCGCGCGTCGGCGGTCTGGCGGCGGTTCTGTGTATGGCGGCAGCCTGCGTGCTGGCCGCGCCGGCATGGGCGGCGGAAGATTCGCCTCAGGCGGTTCCCGATCCCCTTGTAGCGCTGTTGCAAGAAATCCAGACGGCGGCTCGTCAGAGCAATTATTCGGGTGTGTTTACCTACCAGCAGGGCCCGGTCATGCAGTCGACCCGGGTCGTACACCGGATGGATGGGACCGGCGAGCGCGAGCTGCTCGAAATGCTCGATGGCGCGCCGCGCGAGTTCGTCAGGCATAACAACGCCGTTCAGTGTCTTATTCCCGAGAAAAAAACCATAGTGCTGCAGCGCGGGCGTGGTGATCGTTTTCCCGCTCTGCTGCTGGGCGACGGCAAGAGCATTCCCGCGCATTATGCGATCAAGAAGGGCAGGGTTCCCAGCCGTGTTGCGGGGCGAGAGTGTACGGTCATCGAGCTTAATCCGCGCGATGCTCATCGCTACGGCTACCGTTTCTGTGCCGATGTCGCCACTCATTTGCTGCTCAAGGCCCAAACCTTGGGGCTGCACCGCGAAGTGGTCGATCAGATTTCATTCACGTCTTTGCACATGGATGACACTATTTCAGACGAGCAATTGGATCCCCATTGGAAAACGGACGGTTGGCGGGTGCTTGAATCCCCTATGGCGCCCATCGATCTGGCCAAAATGGGGTGGCAGATTCCTGCTCCGGCCGGCTTCGAGACCATTACTCAGGTTTCGCGGTCCATGAATGCGGGCAGGAAGGTAAGCCAGCTGGTTTTGTCGGATGGTTTGGCGGCTATTTCAGTCTTTATAGAGCCGACAGACCGTACGCGCAAAACGGCCCCTCTTACGGGGGCCGTACACAAGGGGGCGATGAATATTTTTGGTGCGAAAATCGGCGACTACCGGCTCACCGCCATAGGCGAAGTGCCGGCAGCCACGCTGCGCGACATTGCGCAGCATGCCCAATACGCGCCGTTGATCGCTCCCCGGTAATTTCAGATACTGTCAAAGGAGTTCTATGATGTTTTCAACACATGCAGCCGATAGCAAAATTAGACGAATCATGGCTACGGCATCGGTGAGCGCGTTGCTTGCGTTTTCCGCCGTGGGTGGTGCGCATGCGCAGAGTCCGGCGGCAACGCTGGCCCTGCCCGACTTTACCGCTGTGGTCGCCAGGACAGAAGGTTCGGTGGTCAATATCCGCACCACCGAAGCCGTGCCTGTGCGCGCCCAGGGTATGGGTCCCAACAGCAACGATCCCTACGATATGTTCCGCTGGTTCTTCGGCCCCGACTTCCAGATGCCGGGTCAGCCTAGCCAGCCTGGTCAGCGCCGTCGCGCGCCTGCACCGTCTTCGCCCAGCCCGAAAGAGCACACAGTGCCTCGCGGCGTCGGTTCCGGTTTCTTTATATCGTCCGATGGTTACATTTTGACCAATAACCATGTGGTGGCCGATTCCAATGGCATCTTCGTCACCCTGACCAATGGCAAAGAATACAAGGCCAAGGTTATTGGCACCGATCCGCGCACCGATGTTGCGCTGATCAAAATCGACATCAAGGGGATGACGCCTATTCCCATTGGTGACTCCAATCAGATAAAAAAAGGTCAATGGGTCTTGGCTATTGGCTCGCCTTTTGGGCTCGATTCAACGGTGACGGCGGGCATTATCAGCGCCATTAATCGCGATACGGGCGACTACCTGCCGTTTATTCAGACCGATGTTGCCGTCAATCCTGGTAATTCGGGTGGGCCGCTCATCAATCTGGCCGGCCAGGTCATAGGTATCAACTCGCAGATTATTTCTCAGAGCGGCGGCTTTATGGGTATTTCCCTGGCCATTCCGATCGACGAAGTGATGCGTGTGGTTGACCAGCTTAAAGCCAGTGGCAAGGTGACCCGCGGCCGTATCGGGGTGCAGATTGGCCAGGTGTCTGACGACGTGGCCAAGGCCATCGGTCTTCCCAAGGCTCAAGGCGCCATGGTCAGCAACGTTGAAAGCGGTGCTCCTGCCGCAGCGGCCGGTATCAAGGCGGGCGATGTGATCACCAAGTTCAACGGTAAATCGATTGCCCACTGGACCGATCTGCCACGCATTGTTGGCGCTACCAAGCCCGGTACCGAGGTGCCCATGGAAGTCTGGCGCAAAGGTAAGATGGTGACGCTCCACGTCAAGGTGGCCGAACTGAAGGCGACGGCGGCCAAGAAGGCGGCCGAACCGAAGGCGCCCAAGGAAATTCCGACTGACTCGCTGGGCCTGAAGGTGACCGAAGTCCCTGCCGAAGTGCACAGCAAAGACAAGTTCAGCGGCGGCGTGCAGGTCACCGAAGTGGGCGAGCCCGCTGCTACGGCCGGCATTAATGTGGGCGACGTGATCCTGACGGTCAACGATGTGGATATCACCGGTCCCGAGCAGTTTGCCAAGCTGGTTTCGCAACTGAGCACGTCTCGGGCGGCGGCGCTGCTGGTTTTGCGTGGCGATCAAACTCAGTGGGTTACGATTACACCCGGAAAATAATCCGTAGAAACCGTTAAAATGCCACGATAGCCGCAAGGGAGCGCAACTATGCGCTCCTTTTTTTGTCTTGGCACAACTCATTTATTCCGCGCTATGCGGCTTTGTCTGGTGTATGGATCATATCCGCAACTTTTCTATTATTGCCCACATCGACCATGGCAAGTCGACCCTGGCTGATCGCCTGATTCACCGTTGCGGAGGCTTGGCCGATCGCGAAATGTCATCCCAAGTGCTTGATTCCATGGAGATCGAGCGTGAGCGCGGGATCACCATCAAGGCGCAGACGGCCGCGCTGCGTTACCTGGCGCAAGATGGCAGTACCTACGAGCTGAATCTGATCGACACCCCGGGGCACGTGGACTTTTCCTACGAAGTCAGCCGCTCCTTGTCGGCGTGCGAGGGGGCTTTGCTGGTGGTCGATGCCTCGCAAGGCGTCGAAGCCCAGACTGTCGCAAACTGTTACACGGCGATTGAGCTGGGTGTCGAGGTGATCCCGGTGCTCAATAAAATGGATCTGCCCTCGGCCGATCCCGATGGCGCGCGCCAGGAAATCGAGGACATTATCGGCATTGATGCTTCCGAAGCCGTTTTGGCCAGCGCCAAGACGGGCGTGGGTATCGACGAGATTCTCGAACAGATCGTCGCGCGCGTGCCGGCGCCCGCCGGAGACCCGGCCCAGCCTCTGCAGGCCCTGATTATCGATTCGTGGTTCGATAATTACGTGGGTGTGGTGATGCTGGTGCGTATTGTCAATGGCGTACTCAAACCCAAGGACAAGGTGTTGCTGATGGCCAGCGGCGCTACCCATTTGTGCGAGCAGGTCGGCGTCTTTACGCCCAAGTCCGAAACGCGCAAAGAACTGTCGGCCGGCGGCGTGGGTTTTGTCATTGCCGGAATCAAAGAGCTCGAACACGCCAAGGTCGGCGACACGCTGACGCTGGCCGGGCGCCCCGCCAGTGCCGCGTTGCCGGGTTTTAAAGAGGTCAAGCCCCAAGTGTTTGCGGGGCTTTATCCGGTCGAAAGCAGCGAATACGATCAGTTGCGCGATTCGCTCGAGAAGTTGAAGCTGAACGATTCGTCGCTTATGTACGAGCCTGAAGTGTCGCAGGCGCTTGGGTTTGGTTTTCGCTGCGGCTTCCTGGGCCTGCTGCACATGGAAATTGTGCAGGAACGCCTGGAGCGCGAGTTCGACATGGACATCATCACCACCGCGCCCACGGTGGTCTACGAGGTCGAGCAGCGCGATGGCTCGGTTGCCCTTATCGAAAGCCCTTCGCGCATGCCCGAGGTGGGCAATGTGGTCGAGATACGCGAGCCTGTCGTGACAGTGACCTTGTTCATGCCGCAAGAGTATGTGGGGTCGGTCATGACGCTTTGTACGGTCAAGCGGGGCAATCAGATCAATATGTCGTATCACGGCCGGCAGGTGCATTTGGTCTACGAAATTCCCCTGGCCGAAATCGTGCTCGACTTCTTCGACAAGCTTAAGTCCGTGTCTCGCGGCTATGCGTCGATGGATTATGAATTCAAAGAGTACCGTGCGGCCGATGTGGTGCGTGTCGATCTGGTGATCAACGGTGACCGGGTCGATGCGCTTTCCATGATTGTGCACCGCTCCAACGCGCGTTACCGCGGGCGCGAGGTGGTCTCCAAAATGCGCAGCCTGATACCGCGCCAGATGTTCGACATTGCCATCCAGGCGGCTATCGGCGCCGAAGTCATTGCCCGGGAAAACGTCAAGGCCTTGCGCAAAAATGTGTTGGCCAAGTGTTACGGAGGCGATATCAGCCGCAAGAAGAAATTGCTCGAGAAACAGAAAGCGGGCAAGAAACGCATGAAACAGGTCGGCAACGTCGAGATTCCGCAGGAAGCGTTCCTGGCTATTTTGCAGGTCGAAGACAAGTAGGCACTTACAACGAGGAAGGTATGTTTGGCATGAGCTGGGATTTTGCGCTGATTTTATTTGTGCTGCTGGTGGTTACCGGCCTGGTGTGGTGTCTGGATTATTTCGTTTTGCGAGCGCGCCGGCGTGCGCGGGCGCAGGCGGCCATGGTTAATGCCGATTACGGGCTGGCGGGCGTCGATGCCCAGGAAGCTGCGCGCTTGCGTCAGGAGGCTTACGACAGGGCCAATAGCACTCCGTGGTTTATCGAGTACTGCGTCAGTTTTTTTCCGGTCATTCTCTTTGTGTTCGTCTTGCGCTCGTTTGTCATCGAGCCGTTCCGGATCCCATCGGGATCCATGCTGCCCACGCTGCAAAACGGCGACCTGATCCTGGTGAACAAGTTTCAGTACGGCATACGTCTGCCCATTATCGACAAGAAAATCATCAGCATAGGCACGCCGTCGCGTGGCGACGTGATGGTTTTTCGCTATCCGGTCGACCCCAGCGTCGATTACATCAAGCGTGTAGTGGGTTTGCCTGGCGACGTGGTGTTGTACCAGAACAAAACATTGTCCATCAACGGCCATGAAGTCGCCCATGTGCGCGCGGGCGATTATTTTGAACCGGATCGTTCCGCCTATGTGGGGCGTTACACCGAACAACTGGGGACGGTCGAGCACAGTATTTTGTTAAATAAGGAAGCGCCCCAAGACTTTATGCCTATTTCAGATTATCCTTACCGCAACAATTGCGAATATTTCAGCAATGGCGTGCGTTGTACGGTGCCCCCGAAGCATTATTTCATGATGGGCGATAACCGCGACAATAGCCTGGATAGTCGTTATTGGGGTTTTGTGCCGGATCAGAATATTGTGGGACGCGCCTTTTTCATCTGGATGAATTTCAGCGAGCCCAGCCGCATAGGCCGGTTCCACTAATGACTAGCCTTGCTTCCCTTGAGTCCGCCCTGGACTATCAGTTTCGCGATGGCGCCCTGCTCGAGCAGGCCGTAACGCATCGCAGCCATAGTGCGCACCATAACGAACGCCTCGAGTTTCTGGGTGATTCGGTGCTTAATTTCGTAGTGGCTGCGCTTTTGTTCAAACGCTTCAGCAAAATCGACGAAGGCGATTTATCGCGTTCGCGCGCCAATCTGGTCAAGCAGTCGTCCCTGGCCGACATCGCTCAAAGGCTCAGCTTGTCGCAATACCTGCGCCTGGGCGAAGGCGAGCTCAAAAGCGGCGGGTTTCGCCGCCCGTCGATTCTGGCCGATGCGGTCGAGGCCATCTTCGGCGCCGTGTTTCTCGATTCGGGATTCGAATCGGCCCAGAAGGTCATTGCACGCCAATATGCGCCCATACTGGTCAATATTGACCCCAAAACGCTAGGCAAAGATCCCAAAACCTTGCTGCAGGAATTGCTGCAGGGGCGCAAGATCGCCTTGCCGGTATATACCGTCATTGCGACGCACGGCGCGGCGCATAATCAATTGTTCGAAGTGGAGTGCAGCATCGCCAAGCTTGAGATCACTGTAACTGCGGGCGGAGCCAGCCGGCGGGCGGCCGAGCAGGCTGCCGCTACCCTGGCTATTGCGGCGGTCGAAGCGCTGGCTCCGCCCAAGGGTTCCCGCGGCGGGGCGCGGGCGCGCAAATCGACGCAATTGTCCTTACCGGTGGCTGTGCCCCAAGAGACCCAATGAGCGATGCTTTCCGCTGTGGTTTTATTGCGTTTGTGGGCCGGCCCAATGTCGGCAAATCGACGCTGACCAATGCGCTGATCGGCAGCAAGATTTCGATTGTGTCGCGCAAGGCGCAGACCACGCGCCATCGTATTCACGGCGTGTTGACGCGCGACCATGAGCAATTTGTATTTGTGGATACGCCGGGTTTTCAAACACGCCACGGCGGCGCCATGAACCGCATGATGAATCGCGTGGTGACGCAGGCGCTGGCGGAAGTGGATGTCGTTGTGCACGTGGTGGAGGCCGGCAAATGGTCTTCGGGCGATGCGCAGCTGCTACCCCTGCTGCCCAAGGGTGGGCAGACCATTCTGGCCATCAACAAGGTCGACGCGCTGAAAGATAAAAATGCGATGTTCGCCTACGTGGGCAAGATCATGGCGCAATTTCCCTATGCCGCTGTGGTGCCCGTCAGTGCTTTGCGTGGGGTCCAGCTTGAGAATCTGCTGACCGAAATTGGCAGCCGCCTGCCCGAGGGCGAAGCCATGTTCGAAGCCGATACCTTGACGGACCGGCCGATGCGTTTTATTGCCGCCGAGCTGGTGCGTGAAAAGATTTTCCGCTTGGTGGGCGATGAACTGCCCTACGGCTGCACGGTGGTAATAGAACAATGGGAAGAAACCGACAAGGGTGCGCGGATAGCGGCCTGTGTGATCGTTGAGCGCGAAAGCCACAGGCCTATATTGCTGGGAACGGGCGGTGCGCACATGAAAAGAATTGCCTCCGAAGCGCGCCACGATATGGCCGAGCTGTTGGACAAGCCGGTGCATCTGGAGGTGTACATCAAGGTGCGCAAGGGGTGGTCGGATCGCGAAGGGGCCCTGCGCGATTTAGGGTATGAGTAGACGCGGACAGCGCGTCCACGAGGCGCGTGGCTATCAGCTGCACGCGGCGCCCTGGCGCGAAACGTCGCTGATCGTTCAAGCTTTTACACGCGAATACGGTAATGTAGCGCTGGTAGCGAAGGGGGCCAAAAGGCCTTATTCGACTCTGCGCCCTGTCTTGTCCATGTTTCAGCCGCTCGAGCTGTCGTGGAGCGGCGCGGGCGAGGTCAAGACGCTGACGCGCGCCGAGTGTGCCGGAGTCTGGCCTTTGGCGGGCCGTGCTTATATGTCGGCGTGGTATATGAATGAATTGCTGCTGCGCTTGCTGCCGCGTGAAGATCCGCATGCAGTGCTGTTCGATGCCTACGACGCCGCCTTGGCGCAATTGGCGCAAGGGTCGTCGGCGGCCGGCGCGCTGCGGCGTTTCGAATGGATACTGTTGACTGAAACCGGTTATGGGGTGGAGCAGCCTGTTCCCGATTTTGACGATGCGCGTGCGGAGCCGGATTTGCGTGCCTCTTTGCGCGAGCGGCTCGATGAGCAATTGGCGGGGCGTCCGTTGTTGACGCGCAAAGTCCTGATGGAGCTGCAACGGTATTGATGGCGCAGTGGGCGGGCCGTGTGGGTGGCGCAGGTTTCAAGGAGCGAAGGGGTGGCCGAATTGCCTGATGTAGTTGTGATCGACACCTGTGTGCTGATTTCCAGTGTATTGCGCCGTGTGCTGCTTCGGCTGGCGGGCGAGAATTGTTTTCGTCCTGCATGGAGCCCGATTATCGGTGATGAGTGGCGCCGCACGGCGGCGCATTTATGGCAGGCATCGGCGCCCGATTTACAGGTCCAGTGGGAGGCTTTGCAAACGGAGTTTCCCGATGCAGATCAGGGAGACGTTTCGGCCTTCAAGGGCGGTTTGCGTCGCAGTGATCCCAAGGATTGGCATGTGATCGCCGCTGCGCGGGCTGCACAGGCCAGGTGGCCGGTCGCGTCGGTCGCGGTTCTGACGCGCAATATCAAGGATTTCAATCGTACTGAGCTGCATGGGCTGGGGCTTGCTCTCTATGACCCCGACAAGTTTTTGCTGCAGTGCTGGCAGAACTATCCCGAGGCCATGCAGCGTGCCCTGGAGGCCATTCCATTGGACCTGCTGGCGGTAGGTAGAGAGGGTGAGCCGATTGGCGAAACCCTAAAGCGCGAACGCCTGTTTCGTTTGAACAAGGCCTGTACGTGCTCGTCGCTAGAATCTTCTTTCTAAACCCGCGGCGTGCCCGGTTAAGGCGGGTCGGGCTCCGACGGGCACGGTCATGGCTGCGCCATGACTCCCCGCGCGCAGGGCCGGCTTCGGGGCGGCGTGCGAACTCGTGGGGCGAATAGCCCACTGGGCTATTCGCAAACGTCCCACTCAAACAGCGCACGCCTTGCCTCCCCGAAGCCGGCCCTGCACGCGGCGCGCCCAAGTCGCCCGCCCCACCTTAACCGGGCACGCCGCTTGTGTAGTGGATGTTGGCGGCATTGTTGTGATTTTATTGGCGTGCTCGTTGCTAATGTTGGCGTGCTCGTTGCTTGTAGTGGCAGCCCTTGTGGCTGCCATTTTTTTGTAGCGCCACCCCTTGGGACAAGCAGGTCGCTCTCGAGTTAATTTTCCTAGCGCTTCATTTATCGCCGTCTTTTTGCACGAGATAGATCAGCACGACGCCGATAGTGGTAAAAAACTGGAACGCATTGGTTACGCCGTTCCACTGCTTGGACATCCACATCCCAAACCACTCGCCGCCGATAGACATGAAACCCACCTGCCAAACCAGAAAACCCAGTGTCAGGCCAGCAATGGCGGTGCTTTTCAGACGATTGAATTCAGGGGCCGGAGCGTTGACCCGCTTCAGCAGACGGATGGCACCGATCCAGCACAGTATGGCCGTAACCGTCTCAAGCACGATAATGAAGATATAGGCCACGTGGTGTAGAAAAACGGAATCAATGGCACGGTACTTGATGGTCGCGTCTGGAAAGATGGTATCCATCATCAATACATGGCTAACAAACGCAAAGTTGCTGCCATAGTCGGTAATGTTGCCAAAAGCGACCAGCGATGCGAATAACGCAATCGCTGCCACCAGCAAAATTTTTGAATATCGGACGAACATCGTTACCCCTTCGTTTGATCTGCCGTAATGAAAGCGGTGTTCGGGTAAAAAGTCCCACATGCATGATATGAGGTGGGGAGAATCTTAGGCTCGATATGGCATCGTTGCAATAAGTAAGTCAGCACGCCTTTTGGGTGCCATCTGTATTTCTACGCGCCACTTTTTAGAATGATGATTTATATTGATGCGTCATGAGGGATGGCATTATTTTTTTATGTCATTATCCGTCGATGCGATGTTTGGCAGCCACAAGGGCTGCCGCTACATTATTCACGGTCACGTTTTTGTAGCGACAGGCCTTGTGCCTGTCATTTTGTAGCGCCACCCCTTGTGGGTGGCATAGGCGGGTAGGCTTTGTTCAGTCAATGGTTCAGGAGTTTTTCAAAAGGGTTGATGTGAAGCAAGGCATCGCGTTATCGGTTTTTTCTTCCGCACTATTTGCCGGACTTTACTATTACACCGTCCTGTTGTTCCCCCTGACAGGCGAACAGATTTTTGCCTGGCGCGTTCTGCTGGCGTTGCCCGCCATTGCTATTTTGGTCTCTCGCAATCGGTCATGGGACGATATTGCGCAAATAGTGCGCCGGCTGCGCTGCGGGTGGCGGCTTTGGCCGCTTCTTTTTACCAGCGCTGCCTTGCTGGGGGCGCAGTTGTGGCTGTTCACCTGGGCTCCTTTGCATCAAAAGGCCCTGGACGTGTCGCTGGGCTATTTTTTATTGCCGCTTTCCATGGTGCTGGTGGGCCGCTTTTTTTATCAGGAACGCCTTAGCCGGGTGCAATGGCTGGCGGTAAGCGTGGCGATGGTGGGGGTGGCGCACGAATTTATCCGCGTGGGTTCGTTTTCGTGGGCGACGGCTTTGGTCGTGTTCGGCTATCCACCGTACTTCATGCTGCGCCGCGCGCTACGCTTGCGTTCGCTGACGTGCTTGTGGTTTGACATGTTGTTTTTGACGCCCGCGGCGATTGTCGTCCTGGCATCGCAAAACCCGGGTTTGATGGATCAGGTTTTTCAGTATCCCCGCCTTCTGGGCCTGATTCCTTTGTTGGGGGTCATTAGTTCGACAGCCCTGGTTTGTTATCTGTCGGCCAGCCGCATGCTGCCTTTGGGTTTATTCGGAATCATGGGCTATGTCGAACCCGTTCTGCTGTTCTGGGTGGCTTTCCTGTTGCTGGGCGAGGGTATGACAGCCAGCGCTTGGTGGACTTATATCCCGATCTGGATCGCCGTGGTGCTGGTGGGTGCGGAGGGGTTGTGGATTTGGGTGAAGCGGTAAGGTTCTATTTGTAGCGCCACCCGTAGCGCCACCCCTTGTGGGTCGCAGAACCTTGGCAATTGAAACGGCATCTTTCTATAGAAAAATGGCACCCACAAGGGGTGCCGCTACAGGGGTGCCGCTACAAAAACGTGACCGTGAATCATGTAGTGGCAGCCCTTGTGGCTGCCATTGAACCGGTGCTTGCGTTAGCGCCTAATTGCGGTTGCCGCCAAAAATTCCCAGCAGCATCAACAAATTGACGAAGACGTTGTAGAGGTCCAGGTAAATAGCCAGGGTAGCGGTGACGTAGTTGGTTTCGCCGCCGTTGATGACGCGTTGCAGATCGACCAGCAGGAAGGCCGAGAAAATGACGATGGCCATGACCGACACGGTCAGCATGAGCGCGGGCAGCTGCAAGAAGATGTTGGCCAGCGAAGCCACGATGAGCACGACCACGCCGATAAACAGGAATTTTTGCAGGTGCGTGAAATCGCGTTTGGTCGTGGTGGCGATGCTGGCCATTGCGCCAAACACGACAGCGGTGCCGCCGAACGCCAGCATGATGAGTTGTGCGCCGTTGCCCAGGCCCATGATGCGCCCGAGCAGTTGCGACAACATGACGCCCATGAAGAACGTGAAGGCCAGCAGCAGGACGACGCCCATGGAGTTGTTCTTGTTGCGCTCGACCAGGAACATCAGGCCAAAGGCGCCTGCCAGGAAAATAATGGCGCTGGTGCCTGGGTTGGCGCCCATGGCATGACCGACCCCCAAGTGCATACCCAGCATTGCGCCCAATACGGTGGGGATCAGCGACAGTGTTAGCAGCCAATAGGTATTGCGCAGCACGCGATTGCGTACGACTTCCCCGGGGGCGGTCGTATAGGTGCCGCGAGACGGCAGCGGGGCTTGTTGGAAATCGCTCATAGTAAATCCTTTAATATCGGCGGGGCAGTATGCCAACCGATGCCAAAATGGAGGTCTCTAGGATACCTGACAAACAACTGAATTTGCAAGTGAGCCAGAGGGTAAAGTCATCTTGTACAACCTCTTATCTTACTCTTAGAGTGATGGGGACGCACTTGGTTCCCGTTGGACGGCAGCTTGCTGCCGGCATGTCATGCGTGCAAGGGCGATGGCACCCACAAGGGGTGCCGCTACAAAAACGTGCCCGCCGCTACGTATTCGATACGTCGTGCGCGCAGGGGGTGTGCCCGTCGGCTTGATACTGGCGCCAGCGCAGGCGGGCAGCCTGTTTGTCCTCGGGTTTGTCGGAGACGATTTCCAGGATGCGCTCGAAGCCTTCTGCGCCAGGTGGGCATTGGCTATCGAGGTTGAGCAGCCAGGCGGCCGGCGCGCCGTGCCGGGCAGGCTGCGGCGGGTCGGCCGTGAGCCAGACGGGGGTGCTGGAGGCCAGCGGGTCGTCGGCCCGGACGTGCGGCACGAAAGCGGTGGGGTCGAAGCCCCACAACTGGCGGTCGAAGTCCCCCAGCATTTGCTCGTCCCGGCAATATACGATGAGGCTGCGCGACGCCAGGTAGTGTTTGTGCGCGACCTCGCAGGCCATGCGCAAGCGGTCCTGGGCGCCAAAGGCGAAATCGACACGGGCCATTTGCGCTGTTTACGCCTGGTTGAGCAAGTACTGAACGAGCAGGGGAACGGGCCGCCCGGTGGCGCCTTTTTCCTTGCCGCTACGCCAGGCGGTGCCGGCAATATCCAGATGAGCCCAGGTGTAGTTGCCGGTAAAGCGCGACAGAAAGCAGGCGGCGGTTACCGATCCGGCCGGTGGCCCGCCGATATTGGCGATATCGGCGAAGTTGGAGTGAAGCTGCTCCTGGTAGGCATCTTGGAGCGGCAGGCGCCATGCGACGTCGTTGGCGTCGCGGCCTGCTTGCAGAAGGCTTTCGGCCAGAGCGTCGTTTTTGCTGAAGAGACCCGAATTGACGTGGCCCAGCGCAACGATGCATGCGCCTGTCAGTGTGGCGATATCGATGACGGCGGCAGGTTTGAAACGCTCGGCATAGGTGAGCGCATCGCACAGGATCAGGCGGCCTTCCGCATCGGTATTAAGGATTTCGATGGTTTGCCCCGACATGCTCGTGACAACATCGCCCGGCTTGTTGGCGCGGCCGCTGGGCAGGTTTTCGCAGGTGGGGATCAGCCCGATGACCTCCTGGTCGAGCTCGAGTTCGGCGATGGCGCGCAGGGTCCCCAGCACACTGGCGGCGCCGCACATATCGTATTTCATTTCGTCCATATTGCTGGCGGGCTTGAGAGAAATGCCGCCCGCGTCAAAGGTGACACCTTTACCGACCAGTACAATGGGCGCCTTGCGGGTTTTGTCGGCTGCGCGGGTGGCCGGGACGTGTTTGATGATGATGAAAGCGGGTGCTTCATACGAGCCGCGCGCGACAGACAGGAATGAGCCCATCTTGAGCGCTTCGATTTGTTTGCGATCCAGCACCTCGGCCTTGAGGCTTTTGAATTCTTTGGCCAGTTTTTTGGCGACGCTGCCCAGATGTGTGGGGGTGCAGATGTTGGCGGGTAAATCGCCCAGTTCCCGGGTGAGATTCATGCCGTGGGCGATGGCGGCGCCGTTTTTCAGCCCTTGTTGTGCATGGCTGGCCTGGTTGCGGGAAATGGAGAGGGCGAATTTCTTTAACCGGGGCGCGGGTTTCCGGTCGCGTTTGCCCAAGGTGGCGTCATAATGATAGATGGCGCGTCCCACAGCGACGGCTGCCGCCTGGGCGCGATTGCGTACGCTGGCGTCAGCGCATTCGATGGACGCGAGGGTGGACACCCCTTCGGCGAGATTGGCTTGCACGCAGTAGTGGGCGAAGGTGAATTCGGCACTGGCGTGCGTAGTGGCGTTGTAGCGGTCTTGCTGGCCCAGGCCGATTAAAATGACTCGGGCGGCGGTAACCCCCGGAATGTTGCGCAAAACCAGATGGGTACCGGCTTTGGCCGGAAATTCGGATTTAAGCGTTTCACGGACTGCGCCGTTGCTCGCGCGATCGATAATGTCGGCGGCTGCGCTCAGGATTCCGTCGGTAAAAACGCCCACGGCCAGGGCAGCGGTTTTAATTTGATGCAAGGAGGCGGTGGTCTGTGTGCTAAATTCCATTCGAATTTCCAAAAAGTGCGTCGTACAGGATTACTCGCGATTATCTCGCATATTTTCACATGTCACTATTTAAACGTTCCGTAGTATCCGAAATCATGAGTCATGCGGGCGTGGTGTTCTCCACGCTGCTTATTGTATGGCTTAGCGTGTTGCTGGTGCGTTTGCTGGGGGAGGCCGCCAACGGCACGATCGGCGCCGACGTGGTGTTTGGCCTGGCGGCGTTCTCGAGCATTACTGCGCTACCTGTTATTTTGTCGGTGTCGCTCTTTATTGCTGTATTGACCACGGTAGCCCGGAATTTCCGAGAGTCTGAAATGGTGGTTTGGTTTGCCAGCGGTCTGTCGCTCAAGGATTGGGTCGGGCCGGTATTGCGTTGCGCGGCTCCGGTCGCGGTGGCGATTGCGGTTCTGACGCTGGTCGCTTCGCCCTGGGCGTATCGCCAGATCGCCGAGTACCGCCAGCGCTATGAACAGCGCTCCGATCTGTCCAAGGTGACGGCGGGGCAATTCATTGAAACCGACAACGGCGCGCGGGTGTTTTTTGCCGAAGACCCCAGCAAGCCGGGCGATCAGCTCGGTCACGTGATTGCCCGGGTCATCGAGCCCGATTGGCTGACCGTGATTTCTGCCGATAGCGCCCGGGTAGAGACCGAGGCCAACGGCGACCGCTTTCTGATACTGGATCGCGGTCATCGCTACGATTTGAAGCCGGGCAAGCCTCAATTGCGTCTGTTCGATTTCAGGCGCTATGGCTTTCGGCTTGAAAGCAAGAATGACGCTGGCTCCGTCAAGGTGGCGCGCGAAATGGCCGAGCGTCAGCTCAAGGCGCGGCCCACCGACCAATTGGTTGGCGACAATACCAATACGGCACGCTCTCAGCTGATGTGGCGCCTTTCTTTACCGCTGGCGGCGCTGAATCTGGCTTTGCTGGCTATTCCGCTGGGAGCCGTCAATCCGCGCCTGGGCCGTTCCGGCGATATTCTGGTGGCAGGCCTGATCGGTTTGCTTTATATGAATCTGATCAATCTGTCGCGCGGCTGGGTCGGCAGCGGCAAACTGAGCTTTGACGTGGGCCTATGGGTGGTGCACGGCGCATTTACGCTTTTGATGGCGGTCATGATGTGGCGCAAGCTGCGTGTCAAGGCGCCGAAGAAAGGGGCGCAGGCCGTAGCCATTACGTAATGGCAGCACGAGGGCTACCTCTACGAGAACCAACCAGAATGTGTAGCGCCACCCCTTGTGGGTGGCAGGATTTTGGCAGCCACGAGGGCTGCCGCTACATTGGCAACGGGTGCGCTGGTAAATCTATGGCGCCGCTTCAGGCAGATAGAGCAGCCGGTCCGATTTTCCGGCCAGCAGGGGCTCGTTGAGCGATACGGTTTTTTTCAGGAAGTCCCACAGGGCCATGACACGCTTGGAACGGCGCAGGTCTTCGTGGCAGTACATCCAGAAGCTGCGCTTGACGGTTATTTCGTTTTCCAGCACGGCCTGCAGGCGTGGATCCTGGGCCGCCATGAAGCATGGCAGGATCGCCAGCGAGTGGCCTTGCAGCGTTGCGTGGTATTGGGCAATCACGCTGGTGCTTTTGAAAACAACGCGGCTGTTGGGCACGATATCGTCCAGGTAGCGCAAGCGGTCGCTGAACAGCAGTTCTTCCACGTAGCCGATGAAGGTATGGCGCGCCAGGTCGCTGTGCGTGGCAACGGGGCCTTTGTGCGCCAGGCAGTCCACGCTGCCGTAAAGTTTTAGCGAGTAGTCGATCAGCTTGGTGCATATGTACGGTCCGCGCTGCGGCTGCTCGAGCGAGATGGCGATATCGGCTTCGCGTTTGGACAAACTGATGAAACGCGGCACGGGCATGATGTCCAGGGTGATGGCAGGGTAGCGACGCTGAAAATCCACCATGAGTGGAGTCAGGACATAGTTGCCGAACCCTTCAGTCGACCCCACCCGCAGGTGCCCGGATAGCGTTTGTCCGATCCCCGAGAGCTCTTCGCGTGCTGAAAACAGGGTGCCTTCGATTTGTTCGGCATACGTGAAAAAGCGCAGCCCGTCTTCGGTAAGAGTGAATCCGCTGGCTTTGGATTTATCGAACAGCACGGTGTCGAGCTCGTGCTCCAGGGTCTGGATGCGGCGCGAAACCGTGCTGTGCTGCACCCCCAGGCGCACGGCGGCCGCACTGACGCGCTGGGTTCGGGCCACTTCCAGAAAATAACGCAAGCCGTCCCAATCCAGCATGTGTGTTCCTCGTCTGCGGACTGCGTCTGCGGCGCCGCCTGTTGTGCAATTATTAGCAACCAATGTGCAAATATTGTGATGGAAATAAGTTTTTTACACAACTACACTGGGCAAGTGCGCAGTGTCTACGTCACAGGAGCGCTTGTCACGCCCAAAATATAAAAGATAAATTGGTCAAGAAGTAAGATATCAACAAAAACGCCGAACGATCGTCCATTTACCATACTGAGCGCATGGTGCATGCGCCAAGGAGCTATTCATGAGTGCTGTACCTCGTATCCCTTTACTGATTGGCGGCAAGCTGATCCAATCAAAAACAACCGATTGGCGGGATGTTCTTAATCCCGCCACCCAGGAGGTGGTGGCGCAAGTGCCGTTTGCGACCCGGGAAGAGCTGGATCTGGCGATAGCCGACTCCAAGAAAGCCTTTGCACAGTGGCGTAATACCAGCCAGGCTGCTCGTGTGCACGTCATGCTGAACTTACAAAAACTGGTGCGCGACAACACGAAGAAATTGGCCGAATTGATCACGCTCGAGCATGGCAAGACCCTGCCCGATGCCGAGGGTGAAGTGGGCCGTGGCCTTGAAGCCATCGAGCACGCTTGCTCTATGGCGACCCTGCAATTGGGCGAATACGCCGAGAATGCAGCAAGAGGTATTGATGTTTATACATTGACTCACCCGCTTGGGGTGTGTGGGGGAATCACAGCGTTCAATTTTCCCATCATGTTGCCATGCTGGATGTTTCCCATGGCGGTTACGGTCGGCAATACCTTTGTATTGAAACCTTCCGAACAAGACCCCAGTTCGTCGCTGCTATTGGCTGAACTCGCGCTCGAAGCAGGATTGCCGCCTGGAGTGTTGAATGTGATCCATGGCGGCCCTGAAATCGCCAATGGCTTGTGTGATCACCCCGATGTCAAAGCTATCTCCTTTATTGGCTCTACCCATGTGGGCACCGAGATTTATCGTCGCGCGGCCGACAACGGAAAACGTTGTCAGGCGGGGATGGGCGCTAAAAACCATTGCGTGATTTTGCCTGACGCAGATCGTGATGCCGCATTGAATCAGTTGCTTGGCGCGGCATTTGGGGCGGCGGGCCAACGCTGCATGGCAACGTCGGTGGCCGTGCTGGTAGGCGAAGCGCGTAATTGGCTGCCCGACTTTGTCGAACGGGCTAAAAAGCTCAAAGTCGATGTCGGCTCCGATCGTGATGCGGATCTGGGCCCGTTGGTTTCAGTAGGTGCGCGTAAACGCGTAGAGGGCCTGATTCAAAAAGGCGTGGACGAAGGGGCAGAGCTGCTGCTCGATGGCCGCAATATCAAGGTTACCGGGTACGAAAAAGGCAATTTTGTAGGGCCGACGATCTTCGGCGGAGTGAACGCCGATATGACCATTTACCGCGAAGAGGTGTTTGGGCCGGTGCTGGATGTGGTCGGCGTGGACACGCTCGATGAGGCGATTGAGCTCATCAACAAGAATCCCAACGGCAATGGCGTCGGGGTCTTTACGCAGGATGGCGGGGTGGCGCGCTATTTCCAGAACAATATTGATGTGGGCAACATCGGCATTAATCTGCCTATTCCCGTTCCGGTTGCGTGGTTCGCCTTCACGGGCTCGCGCGGTTCAAAACTGGGCGATCTGGGTCCCAATGGGAAGGAGGGGTTACGCTTCTGGACTCAAACCAAAACCGTTACGGCCCGCTGGTCGCCGCATACCACCGGTGTCAATACAACCATTTCCATGAAGTAAGTATATAACTATAAATAATTAACACTATATTTTATATAACATATAATAGCCCTTCCTATAGGGCTATTTTTTATGAACCTGCAACAATTTCGCTTTGTACGCGAGACTATACGGCGTAATTTCAACCTGACGGAAGCCGCGCGTGCGCTTTTCACCTCGCAGCCCGGCGTATCCAAAGCCATTATCGAGCTTGAGGCCGAGCTGGGCGTAAAAATCTTCGAGCGCCATGGCAAGCGTATCAAAGGTCTGACCAAGCCAGGCGCGGTGGTGTCGGTGGTTATCGATCGCATCATGCGTGAACTCGACAACCTGAAAAAGGTCAGCGACGAGTTCGCGCGCCGTGACGAGGGCGGGCTGGTGATTGCCTGTACCCATGCTCAGGCGCGCTATATTCTTCCCAAGGTCATTCCGGCTTTTCGCAAAAAATTTCCCAAGGTGCATCTGTCGCTGGCCGAAGGCAACCCGCCGCATCTGGCGCAGATGGTGCTGCATGAACAGGCCGATGTCGCCATCGCTACCGAGACCCTGGATGAGACGCCGGGCCTGGCCGCCTTGCCGGTTTATTCCTGGGAGCACGCCGTGGTCGTGCGCCCCGATCATCCGCTGGCTGAACTGAAATCCAGCGCCGCCCGAAAGTTGACGCTCGAACAACTGGCGCAATATCCCATCGTGACTTACGACCGCGCTTTTTCAGGTCGCAGGGCGATTGATAGGGTCTTTGACGAGAATGGCGTAACGCCCGATATTGTGCTTGAGGCGATCGACGCCGACGTGATCAAAACGTATGTGGACGTTGGGATGGGCATAGGAATCATTGCCGGCATGGCGTTCGATCCGCGTCGCGACAAAGGGCTGGTGGGTCTGCCTGTGGGGCATTTGTTCGGCACGCATGTCACCAATGTGGCCATCAAATCGGGCGTTTTCCTGCGCGATTATGTTTATGTTCTGCTGGAAATGCTGGCGCCTGAATTGACCCGCGAGGTCGTACAGAAGGCGCTTGATGAGGTCAAGATCCCGTAGGTTTTCGTAGGGGAAGTGGCACCCACAAGGGGTGCCGCTACATTAACGACAGGTGCGTTTTGTAGCGGAACCCCTTGTGGGTGCCATTCCTTACAGTCCCAGATAGGCCTGCTGCAGCGCCGGGTCGTCGATCAGTTCCTTGGCCGGGCCTTGCCGCACGATCTTGCCGGTCTCGACCACGTAGCCGCGGTCGGCGGTGGCCAGCGCCAGATGTATATCCTGTTCCACCAGCAGCACGGTAACCCCTTGCGCCCGGATGCTGACCAGCACGTCCATCAGTTGGTCGACGATGATGGGTGCCAGCCCCAGGCTCATTTCATCGACCATGAGCAGGGTGGGTTTGGCCATCATGGCGCGCGCCATGGCGCACATTTGCTGTTCCCCGCCCGACATGCTGCCGGCGATCTGCTTGCGCCGTTCGGCCATCCGCGGAAACAGGGTGTAAATTCTTTCCAGGTCTTGTGCCACTTCGCTGCGGTTGCGGCGGTGATAGGCACCCATCAGCAGGTTGTCCTGCACCGACATGCGGTCGAACAACTGCCGCCCTTCGGGAACTTGCACCATGCCCAGCGCAAAGACCTGATCGGGTGTGTAGTGATTGATCGGCGTGCCGCTATAGTGGATTTCGCCGCTGCAGTTGATCAGGCGCGACAGGACGCGCAGCAACGTTGTCTTGCCGGCGCCGTTGCTGCCTACCAGGGCGACAATTTCGGAGGGAAAAATGTCCAGATCGATACTCTTCAATACCGACATCTCCCCATAGCCTGCCGACACGCCGCTCATGTGCAGCAAGGGGGTAGGGCTTTGGCTCATGTGCGTTTCTTTCCTAAATAAGCTTCAACGACGGTGGTGTTGGCGAGCACTTCGTCGGGGGCGCCATCGGCGATTTTTTCTCCATGGTGCAAAACCATGATTCGGTCCGATAGGGTCTTGATAGCCTTGATGACGTGTTCGATGACGATGATGCTGATCCCTTGGCTGCGCACCTTGCGAATCACCTCGATGACTTCGTCGATCTCGACCAGGTTCAGCCCGGCCATGACCTCGTCGCACAGCAGGATTTGCGGCTGCATGGCCAGCGCCTTGGCCAGCTCCAGCCGCTTGCGGTCCGGGCCGCCCAGTTCTTCGGCGCGATGATCGATGTGTTTGCCCAGGCCCACGAAATTGAGGCATTCACGGGCTTTTTCGCGGGCGACCCGCAATTTCTTTTCGCCGCCGCCGCGCCCGAACAAAGCGCCGACCGCCACGTTGTCCAGTACCGACAGGCCTGGAAAGGGCCGCATGATCTGAAAGGTACGGCCTATGCCCAGGCGCGCCCTTTGGTAGGCAGGAACCGAGTTGATCGACTTGCCCAGGAAGAAAACTTCGCCTTCGGTCGGCGCCAGGGTGCCGCTTATCAGGCTGATCAATGTCGTTTTGCCGGCGCCGTTGGGGCCAATAAAACCCAGTATTTCACCCTGATTGAGCGTGAAACTAACGTCGTTGACGGCCAGCAGGCCCGAAAAACGGCGGGTCAGGTGACGTGCTTCTAGTATGGCTGTCATAAGCGGTTGGCCCGAATGTTTTCGATAAAGTACCGCCAGCCTGAGAGGTGAAAGCGCCGTATGACATCGGTCAGGCCGCGTGGCATGAGAACGACGGCAATGACGATGACCACACCGAAAAATACGCCTGCAACGCTGGTGACTTCGCTGGACAGGACTTCAGAAATGGCTGACAGGATGAATGAGCCGATGATGGGTCCCAACACGGTGCCGGGGCCTCCGAAAACGGCCATGATGATCATTTTTACGTTAAGGCCCAGATCAAACGCGCTCACCGGATCCAGGAATGTGATCCAGTAGGCCTGAATACCCCCCGCCAGTGCAGTGAAAATACCGGCCAGCGCGAAGGCCATGACCTTGTAGCGGGTAGTATTGACCCCCATGACCACGGCGCCTTCCTCATTTTCACGAATGGCGATCAGGCCGAAACCGAAGCGGCTGTGCGCCAGCCAGTACACGGTAAGTGTGGTGATGATCAGCAAGCCCAGCGATAGCTCGTAGAAAAACCGGTCGTTATTCAGCGGAGGCAGTACCAGACCAATGTTTTCTCCGGCCAGCGGAATGTTGGACACGATGGCGGTCATGACCAGAGCCAGGGCCAACGTGGCAATGGCGAAATAATGGCCTCGCAAACGTAGCACGGGCAAGCCGAGGACGACTGCAAATATAACGGCAAGCAGCACCCCGAAGGCCATGCCAACAGCAAACGGCAGATGCCACTGAACCATGGCAATGCCCACGCCGTAGGCCCCCAGGCCGTAAAAGACGGAATTACCGAACGATGCATAACCGGTATAGCCGCCGATAATATTCCAGCCTTGAGCCAGGACAGCCAGTAATAACGTACTGATGCCGAACTGGATTATGACGTCCGATCCATACCACGGCAGTAGTCCGAGGGCGATGATGACAATTGGAATCAGAATAATGGGTAGCTTTTTCATGCTGTTTTCCCGAGCAAACCGCTAGGTCGAACGATAAGCACCAGTATCAAAATCCCGAAGCTGGCAACGTCGGTGTAGGTCGGCCCTATGTATAACGCGGTCAGGGCTTCCACGATTCCGATGATCAGGCCGCCAACGATAGCCCCCAATGGCGAATCCAGGCCGCCGACGATTGCGATGGCAAATGATTTGACGGTGAGTGACGCACCAATGTATGGGTTGATTTGCGATACGGTGCCGTACAAGCCGCCGGCCGCACCGGCCAGGGCCAGCCCCAGCCCGAAAGTCACCGCATACAGATGGCGTGGCTCCACGCCGTATAGCCGCGCAGCCACCAGGTTTTGCGCCGTTGCGCGAATGGCCCGCCCCAATCGGGTGTGCAGCAGAAAAATCCACATCGCCAGGGTCAATACCAGCGCCGCCCCAAATGCGGCAAATCGCACGAGCGGGATGGTTACCGCCCCGAGGGCAAAACTGTTTCCGGCGTAAGATGGATTGATCGTTTTGAAGTCCGCCGAGAAGGCCAGCTGAACCACATATGTCAGGATGACTTCAATTCCAAAGGTAATCAGCAGCGTGTTGAACATCGGCGCGCGCGTGATCAAATTCAGTATGCCTCTTTGAATGGCGTACCCTACGCCAAACATTATGATTGCGGTGATCGGCAGGCTTATAAAGGGGTCCAGATGTAAATAGGTAAACAGATGCCAGGAAATATAGGCGCCCACCATAATAAAGGCGCCGTGGGCGAGATTGACAATATTCAACACGCCCCATACCAAGGCCAGGCCGAGCGCCATAATGGCGTACAGCCCGCCTTGCAGGATTCCGTTGACGAGGACTTGCAAAAGTAAATCCACGTTAACTCCTCTTAGTCATATAGATTTAACGGCCGGACCACGAGGGCATGGGGTACTGAACTGGCGTGAGGAAGTTTGTGCCGTTGAATACAGATTTGAGCACGCCGTTTTGCACCTGAATGACGGTTTGATCGAGGCTGATCTGCCCCGATGGGCTGAATGCGATCTTGCCGTACAGGCTCTCGAAATTGCTGGCGGCGATGGCATCGCGTACTTTTTTAGGATTCAGCGAATTGGCTTTTTCGATGGCGTTTACGATGGTTTCAACGTCGCTGGCGCCGGACGCCGCGTGGTAGTCAGGCTCGTAGCCATATTTGGTCTTGTAGGCGGCCGCGAACTGGACGGCGTCGCCGAACCATTTATCCTTCAGCGATGCGTCGGGGATCCAGGCGGTCATGCCGAATGCGTAGTCGGCGTCTTTACCCAGCGCTTTGCGAAAATCCTGGCTGGGAACGCCTACCGTGAAGGAGTACATTTTTGGCGAAACATTCAGGCTCTTGGCCTGACGGACGAAATTCAAGATCCCGGTTTCGTGGCCGGAGACCAGGATTGCGTCCACCTTCTTCGCTTTGATTTGCGAGAGCAAAGAGTTGAAGTCGTTTGCGTTGTCGCTGTATTTTTCGTCGATGGTTACGTTCAACCCGGCTTTCTTGAGCAAAGGACGTGTGCCTTTCGCCACCGAGACATCGAAGGAGTCATCGGCATATAACAAGGCGACCGAGGCGGGAACAGGCTTTACTTTTTTCAGCATGGCGATGGTGCTGCCAAAATAGTCGCTGGCCGCTGGGAGCGTTCCAAAAATGTATTTGAAACCGCGCGCAAAGATCTGATCCGATGCTCCACCGCCTTGAACCATGGGGATTTGGTATTTTTCCGATACGGCCGAATCTGCGACCATGAAGTTGCTGGCGAAGCCGCCCAACAGGAAATTGACCTTGTCTTGCGAGACGAGCTGTGTGTACTGACGCACGCTTAGATTTACGTCGGACTGGTTGTCATAAAGTTTTAGTGCAAGCTTGTACTGCTTTCCGTCGACTTTGACGCCGCCGGCGGCATTGATTTTGTCGATGGTAAATTTGTAGGCGTCCTGATAATAACGGCCGGTATTTGCATTCGCGCCAGTGAGTTGTACAGACGTTCCCAAAACGATTTCAGGTTCGGCCGCACGCGCGGTGGACAACCCTAACGACAGCGCGAGCACGGTGAACGCGAAGGGCAGGGTATGGAATGTTTTCGACAGCATGATTGGACACCTCCTATCTATGTTAAAGAACGTTTTTTATTTTCCCTGTTTCGCTTGACGGCAAACTGAATTCCTTACAATTTGTCAGTTTTATTTCCTTACTCTTTTCAGAAAATTGGCGTAATTGTCCCATCGTTAGTCTGAAAATCTTTATAAGCTGTTGATTCACATTGATTTAATTTTTTGAGAGAAACTCTATCGGGGTTTTCCCCAGAAAATTTTTGGTAATTGACGATAGTAATAAGAATGATTATCATTACGTTAATTTCAATGGATGGAGCGGCTATGTCTGAACAGGTTAACGCTGTGGTGGTCGGTGCGGATCGTCTGGGTAATATCCCGGATTTGCTCAAAGGGCGCAATATTGCGATAAGACAGCACATCAGCGGTCGCGATCCCTCTCATCAAAAGAAAACGCCTACCTTGCCTTCAGGGACGGAGTTGCTGATTTTGTTGACCGATTTCCTGGGACACAATGTCATGAAGACATTCCGGGCCGCGGCGCAGCGCTCGGGCGTACGTGTACTGGCGTGTCGCCGTTCGGTTTGCAGCATGAAACAGGCGCTGGATCAGTGCGGCTATATGTAGGAGTTGTAGCGACAGGCCTTGTGCCTGTCATGGATGCGGGGGGTGTCGGCGGGCGCTGTCAGAGGCAGGCTGCGGGCCAATGAGTTTCTGGCATGCCATGACGCGAGCCGTCTATGGGGGCCGGGGCGGGGCCGGCGTAAGGCGTGCTCCGGATGCTGACGAAGGGAAGGCGGGGGCTGTCGGCGGGCCATGTCTGAGCGCAGCCGCGACAGCGGCGTAGCGAGTTTGGCCCGACGCCCGCCTGGACGAGGCAGATCCGGATCAAGCACGCCGTGCCGGTCCCGCCCCGGCCCCCATAGACGGCGTCTTCAGGTACCAATACGTCCAGCTAAATACCCAAACATCCCGTGCCGTATACAAGGTTGGCCAAAAATGCTCTAGCCATTTTGGCGGCGCCATCGCCTGGACGCCATTCACGGTCTAGCGCTGGCTGAGGGCTTCTTTGGCCAATTTTTCGGAAGAGCTATTGGCCGCCAGGCGACGGGCGCCGTTGTAGCGCTTTTTCCAGTAGGCCTCGTTCATGTTTTCCACCCGTACGACTTGGCCTCTGCGAGGTGCATGAACGAATTTATGGTCGCCTAAATAGATGCCCACGTGCGAAAAGCGGTGCCCCAGGGTGTTGAAAAAGACCAGATCGCCCTTTTTCAGGTCTTTTGGCTGGATCGATTCGCCTTTATGCGCCATCTCGGCGGCGCGGCGCGGCAATTTGAGGCCCAAGGATTTTTCGGCCGCATAGGCAACCAGGCCGCTGCAGTCGAAGCCCCGATTGGGAGCGCTGCCGCCGTAGCGATATCGGATGCCCAGGAAATGCAGGGCGGTAGAGGCCAGTGCTTTGGTAGGTTTGGAGTTTGCCGCGGGATACTGGCTGCTGTCGGCGTTGATGTCCTCGACTTTGAGGTAAGCGCCTAGGGGATCGGACTGGGTTCTTGAGAGGTAGGTGTCGCGTAGATTGAGGGGACTGGAGTCGGCGTGTTGGTTTTGTGCGTTGGTTGCGCATCCTGCCAGGGCCATTGTGGCGGCAAGTATCAGGCATTTGCCGGCGCGCCAGAGATTCTGATGAGTGAGCGTTGAGGATAGCTGGGTCAGGAGTCGATGTGGCGGCATAGTCTTCGATGTATGGCCGCGCCTTACCCAGCATTTTTACAACGTTAGTGTTAACGGAATGTAAATGTCCCTGGATTCAGCGCAAAATTGGCGGTTGGTTTTAATAAGTGGGGTCGAGTTTAACTAATCTTGTCCGGCACGTAAAGCGCTCCCGGCGTTTGCATGGGCCTTGGATGAAACTACCCTATAAGGGCCATTTCTACTATGAAAAGGGCCTGAACAGGGATTAAAATTATTCTGTCTGACACAGACTAATACAATTTAATTCACTCATTTTTCTAATATGGGGATCGCTCGAACGATCCGCCGAACCTGGAGACAACAATGCAGAAATTGCGCGAATTCCATCGTCAGTCCATAGAGGATCGCGAAAATTTCTGGCGACGGGAATCGCAGCATATCCACTGGGAAACCCCGTTTCACAAGGTGCTTGATTACTCAAACCCGCCGTTTGCGCGGTGGTTCGTCGGTGGGAAAACCAATCTTTGCTATAACGCTGTCGATCGCTGGCTACCCACGCAAGCCGATAAACCGGCCCTGATCTGGGTGTCTACCGAGGTGGACCAGGAGGTTATTTACACTCGCGCCGACCTGGCGCGCGAGGTCAATGCCGCTGCCGCCATATTGCGCGGCCTGGGCGTGCGCAAGGGCGATCGCGTGCTGGTGTACATGCCCATGATTCCCGAGGCGGCGTTCATCATGCTGGCGTGTGCACGCATCGGAGCCATCCATTCGGTTGTGTTTGGCGGGTTCGCCTCGCATAATCTGGCGCAGCGCATCGATGACGCGCGGCCCAAGGTGGTCGTGTCGGCCGACGCCGGGTCCCGCGCGGGCAAGGCTATTCCCTACAAGCCCTTGCTCGATCAGGCCATGAAAACCTCGCAGCATCCGCCAAAATCGGTTTTGCTCGTCAATCGGGGTTTGGTCAAGTTCGACCCCGTTGCCGGCCGCGATCTGGACTACGCCACGCTGCGCGCCAGATACGATGGGGCGGAAGAGCCGGTCGAATGGCTGGAATCGTCCGACCCGAGCTATATTCTTTACACCTCGGGCACCACGGGAAACCCCAAGGGGGTGCAGCGCGATACGGGGGGGTACGCCGTTGCGATGGTGGCGTCCATGCGCTACATATTTGGCGGCAAACCGGGCGATACCTATTTGTGCACCAGCGATATCGGCTGGGCGGTGGGGCATTCCTATGTGGTGTATGGGCCGTTGCTCAATGGCCAGGCTACGGTGATGTACGAGGGTCTGCCAACCCGGCCCGATGGCGCCATATTGTGGAAAATGGTCGAAAAATACCGCGCCAATGCCATGTTTACGGCTCCGACGGCCATCCGGGTACTTAAAAAACACGACCCGGCGCTATTGAAAAAACATGATTTATCCAGCCTCCAGACCTTATACCTGGCGGGCGAACCGCTGGACGAGCCCACGGCTGTCTGGATTTCCGAAAGCCTGGGCAAGCCTGTTATCGACAATTACTGGCAAACCGAGACCGGCTGGCCGATTTTGTCGGCCCAGCCTGGCGTGGAGGTCGTGCCCACCAAGTTCGGTAGTCCTTCGTTTCCGGTTTTTGGCTACGATGTGCGCGTGGTCGACGAAAGTACGGGTGAAGATCTCGGCCCGAACGATAAGGGCGTCGTGGCGATAGTTCCGCCTCTGCCGCCCGGCGCCATGTCCACCATATGGGGCGACGACGAGCGGTTCGTACGCACCTATTTTTCCGCCATCCCCAATCGTACCTTGTACTCCACCTTCGATTGGGGGCTTTACGACGACGATGGCTACTGGTTCATTTTGGGGCGCACGGACGACGTCATCAACGTGGCGGGGCACCGTTTGGGTACGCGCGAAATCGAAGAGTCTCTGAACAGTCATTCCGCCGTGGCGGAATCGGCCGTAGTGGGTGTGCGCGATGCCCTCAAAGGGCAGGTGGCGGTGGGCTTCGCGGTCCTGAAAGACCCTGCTGCCTTCGAGGGCGGCCAGGCCCAAGCCGATCTGGAAAACGACATTAAGCGCGTCATCGAAGAACGCATTGGCGCCGTCGCGCGTCCGGCTCGTATCCATTTCGTGGGAGCCCTGCCCAAAACCCGCTCCGGCAAGGTGTTGCGGCGTGCGATTGTGGCATTATGCGAAGGTCGGGATCCGGGCGACCTGACCACGATTGAAGACCCCAGCGCCCTCGAACAAATCAAGGATTCTTTATGAAAACCAAACCTGTATTAAGTGCCTCCGATGTAAAAACCATATTGGCCGCGGCCGAGCAGCATGCCGGTGAGCATAAATGGGCGGTCACCATTTCGGTGGTCGATGACGGCGGGCACGTGCTGGGTTTGGCGCGCATGGATGGGGCCGCTCCCATCTCGGCCCATATTTCGCCCGCCAAAGCGCGCACGGCGGCCCTGGGCCGGCGCGAATCAAAGGGCTACGAAGACACCATCAATCAAGGACGTTTCTCGTTTCTGTCGGTGCCTCTTCTCGACGGCATGCTCGAAGGCGGCGTGCCTGTTGTGGTGCAGGGGCAGGTCGTGGGTGCGGTGGGTGTGTCGGGCGTCAAGTCCAGTGAAGATGTTGAGATCGCCCGAGCGGGGATTGCCGCCTTGAAACTATGACAGGCCGGGTGCCGGGGGCCGCGGTCGGGTTTCACGGTACGCTCAATCCTGGGGTTACCCGGCGCGAGGTGTGGGCCTGGGCGATGTACGATTTTGCCAATTCGGGCTACACAACTGTGGTGCTCACCACGGTTTTCAGCGCCTATTTCGTAGGGGTGGTGGCTGCCCAGAAGCCTTGGGCCACACTGGCGTTCACAGCGGCCCTGTCTTTTTCTTATTTGATGGTCATGCTGACCATGCCGGCCCTGGGCGCGCGAGCCGATGCCCGGGCCTCGAAAAGGCGCTTGTTGTTCAGCAGTACGGTGGGCTGTGTGGCGGGCACCTTTTTGCTGGCTCTTGTCGGCCCCGGGGATATTGCGTTGGGCCTGGTCGTCCTGGCCTTGTCGAATTATTGTTATTGCGTAGGCGAGTCGATCGTCGCCGCTTTTTTACCCGAGATAGCCCAACCCAGCGCTCTGGGCCGAGTGTCGGGCTGGGGCTGGAGCTTTGGTTATTGTGGCGGCATGCTGAGCCTGGGACTGGCCTTGGCGCTCGTGTCCTGGGCTTCGGCGCACGGCCAGACCGCCAGCCTGTATGTGCCGCGAGTCATGCTGTTGACGGGCCTGATTTTCGCCCTGGCGGCGGTGCCCTCGTTTGTGTTTTTGCGCGAGCGGTCCAAGGCCAGCCACAGGCCGGCGGAAGGGATGTTGGCCCGCCTGCTGACGGCCTGGCGCGAAACGAGCCGGCATTTCCAGGATTTTCGCTTATTGCTGTTTTGCGGTGCTTGCTATCAGGCGGGCATTGCCGTGGTCATTACACTGTCCGCGGTGTATGCCACCGAGGCCATGGGCTTTACCATGGCGCAAACCATGGCCCTGGTCTTTACGGTCAATATTGCGGCGGCGGCGGGCGCTTTTTTGTTCGGCCATGTCCAGGATCGTATCGGCCACAAGCGTGCTTTGGCGCTTACCTTGTGCGGCTGGATCGTGATGGTGCTGGTGGCGTACGCCGCTGTACAACTATGGGTATTCTGGATTGCCGCGACGCTGGCCGGCCTGTGCATGGGCACCAGCCAAAGCGCCGGCCGTGCCATGGTGGGGGCGTTTGCTCCCAAGGAGCGTCTGGCCGAATTCTATTCTTTGTGGACCTTCGCCATACAGCTGTCGGCCGTGGTCGGTCCGCTTTGCTATGGCCTGGTTACGTGGTTCACCGGCGGCAATCAGCGCGCGGCCCTGCTGTTTACGGGGCTGTTTTTCGTGGCGGGCCTGCTGGTGCTGACGCGGGTCGATTTTGCACGCGGCCTGCGTCAGCGCGATACTATGGTTTGAGGCGGGCGGCACCCACAAGGGGTGCCGCTACAGGGGTGCCGCTACAAAAAATTATTTCATTCGCTAATAGGAGCTAAGTGTCATGACTACAGAGATCGAATCAGTCTTGGTGGAAAACCGGGTCTTCCCGCCTTTCGCCAATCTGGTTAAAGATGCCAATATTTCCGGTATGGAGGGGTACCGGGCGCTATGTGATGAGGCGGAGCGTTCGCCGCTGGAATTCTGGGGGAGATTGGCGCGCGAAAATCTGGTTTGGGACAAGCCCTTTGCCACCGTGCTCGACGAATCGCAGGCGCCGTTTTACAAATGGTTTGCCGATGGCGAAATGAATGTATCGGCCAACTGTCTCGATCGGCACTTGAATACTCCTACCGCAAACAAGACAGCGATTATTTTCGAGGCCGATGATGGCCAGGTCGAACACGTCAGCTATAAGCAGCTGCATGCGCGCGTATGCGAGTTCGCCAATGGCATCAAGGCGTTGGGCTACAAGGCCGGGCAACGGGCCGTTATTTACATGCCCATGTCGGTCGAAGCCGTGGTGGCCATGCAGGCCTGCGCTCGTCTGGGCATTATCCATTCGGTGGTGTTTGGCGGGTTTTCGTCCAAGAGCCTGCACGAACGGATTGTCGATGTGGGTGCGGTGCTGGTCATCACAGCCGACGAGCAAGTGCGCGGCGGCAAGAAGATCCCCTTGAAGCCCGCCGTAGATGAAGCCCTGACAATGGGGTCGTGCGAGGCCGTGAGCCATGTGATTGTCTATCGTCGCACGGGTGGCAAGGTGGCATGGCAGGAAGGCCGCGATTTGTGGATGCATGACGTGACGGCCAAGCAACCCAGTACATGTGCTCCGGTTTCGCTCAGCGGCGAGCATCCTCTGTTTATCTTGTACACCTCAGGCTCTACCGGCAAGCCCAAGGGTGTACAGCATGCCACGGCGGGCTTTTTGTTGTGGTCGCTGTTGACCATGAAATGGACGTTCGACGCCAAGGACAGCGATGTGTACTGGTGTACCGCCGATGTGGGCTGGGTGACAGGGCACACCTATGTCGCGTACGGACCGCTGGCGGCGGGGGTGACGCAGGTCGTGTTTGAAGGCACGCCGACCTATCCCGATGTGGGGCGTTTCTGGGACATGATCGAACGCCACAAAGTGTCGGTGTTCTATACCGCGCCCACGGCGATTCGTTCGCTGACCAAGGCGGCCGAAGCGGCGCCGCAATTTCATCCGCGCGAATACGATTTAAGCAGCCTGCGCATTTTGGGATCGGTGGGCGAGCCTATCAATCCAGAAGCCTGGATGTGGTACTACACCCATGTGGGCCGCGAGCATTGTCCGGTGCTGGATACCTGGTGGCAAACCGAGACGGGCGCCCATATGATTTCGCCCTTGCCGGGTGTCACGCCGCTCAAGCCGGGCTCGTGCACCTTGCCGTTGCCGGGTATCGCTGCGGCGGTGGTGGATGAGGCCGGCGATGATGTCGAGCGTGGCACGGGCGGGTTCCTCGTCATGAAACGCCCTTGGCCCGCCATGGTGCGTACCATTTGGGGTGATCCGGAACGGTTCAAGAAGAGCTATTTTCCGCCGGAGCTCAAAGGCTATTATCTGGCGGGCGACGGGGCTCAGCGCGACACCGACGGTTATTTCTGGATCATGGGCCGTATCGACGACGTCTTGAACGTATCGGGCCACCGCCTGGGCACGATGGAGGTCGAATCGGCTCTGGTGTCGCATGAACTCGTGGCCGAGGCCGCAGTAGTTGGGCGCCCCGACGCTACGACAGGTGAAGCGATTGTTGCCTTTGTGGTGCTCAAACGTTCTTTGCCCGAAGGCGCCGAAGCAAAGGCCATTGCAAAACAGTTGCGCGATTGGGTGTCCAAAGAAATCGGGCCCATTGCCAAGCCGAAAGATATCCGTTTTGGCGAGAATCTGCCCAAAACCCGTTCCGGTAAAATCATGCGCCGCTTGCTGCGCGTGGTCGCCAAGGGCGAGAAGGTGACGCAAGACGTGTCGACGCTTGAAAACCCGCAGATTCTCGATCAGTTGTCGCAATCGGTGTAGCGGGTGTGACGGCGCCCGCCGTATGGCGGCACCCACAAGGGGTGCCGCTACAAATACGTTGCGGCGGCGCTTGTAGCGGCAGCCCTTGTGGCCGCCATGCCGAAATGTAGCGGCACCCCTTGTGGGTGCCATTTTTCTTGTGGAGCTTTTTTGAATAAAGACCGGCCGGACCACGCAGCTTTTTTCCTGATGGCTTTCACTGTGCTGCTTTGGGGGTTCAGCTGGATCGTCATGAAACATCTGTCCCACCTGATAGGCCCGTTTGACCTGGTGGCTTTGCGCTATGCCATCGGATTCCTGGTTTTGTTTGTCATTTTGCTGGCGTCGCGGCAGTCGTTGCGTTTCCCACCCTTTTGGCTGACCTTGGGCATTGCCTTGTTTCAAACCACTGCTTTCCAGTGTTTGGCGCAGTTTGCGCTGATCGCGGGGGGCACGGGGCAAGTGGTGATGCTGTCATACACCATGGCGTTCTGGGTGCTGCTGTTTGCCTGGATTTTATTGGGCGACAAGCCCACGCGCCGCCATGTGCTGGGTTTTGTGCTGGCCGCGGTGGGTTTGGTGGCCGTGATCGCTCCGTGGGAAGGGATGAGCGGCGGCGTCCTCAGTTCTTTGCTTGCTTTGTTGGGGGGCGCCAGTTGGGGCCTGGGTGTGGTGCTGGCGAAGATGCTGTTCCAGCGCCATCCCAATGTCAATGTCCTGAATTTAACCGCCTGGCAGATGCTCCTGGGCACGTTGTTTACCCTGCCGCTCTCTTTGGGCGTGCCGCAGATGGCGATTCATTGGGGATCGCAGACGGTGGTGGGGTTGCTGTATATGGGCGTGATGGCCTCGGCGGTAGGCTGGGTGATGTGGATGATGGTGGTGCAACGGGTCAGCGCCACGGTAGCCGGCATGTCGAGTCTGGGCGTCCCGGTGCTGGCGATCATTTTTGCCTGGTGGCTATTGAACGAGCGTCCGACGGCGGTGGAGCTTGCCGGTGTCGCCTTTATGCTGGCCGGCCTGGTGGTGGTGACATTGGCGCCTGTGACCAGAAAGAAGTTGAGTTGAGCAGTCAATGCTGATAGGCCGCGGCCTTCACGTCATTCGGATCCAGCGAGATATCCACTACCATGCTGGCGGCCAATGATTCCAGCAGGGCGTGCAGACTATCCATCAGCAATGCCGTCGGCACGGCAAGAATGGCCTTTACCCTGAACAGGTGGCTGGCGGCTGGCGCGTCCGCATGATCGACGTGGGTGATCAGCTCTTCAATGCTGATGCCGTGCGCGGACAGGCTGGCCGACAGATCCTGCACAATGCCCGGACGGTCGAGGCCGCTCAGCCCGAGCGAGACGCGTCGCTGACCCGGCGCCGCAGGCGCGGCATCGCTGCGCGCCATCACAATATGCAAGCCGGAAGCCTCCAGGCCGCGCAATGCCGCCGCGAAGCTATCCGCATTGCGCTGAGCGACTTCGAAATGCACCATGCCGGCGAATTGGTTCCCCAGGCTTGCCATGCGGCTGCCTGCCCAGTTGGCTCCGAAGCTGCGCGCTCGTTCCGAGATCAGGCTGACGATGCCCGGCCGGTCGGCGCCGATGGCGGTAACCACGATGGACGCGCGCGGCTCGTCGGGTGCCTCGGTCAGCTCGATGTGGCGGCGGATCATGGGCGCGCGCGTTGCGAAGCGCTGATCCTGCTCCCGGGCGGGCAGCGCGTCGTGTTCGCGCGCATAGTGCGCGACGCCGATCAACAGCGTTACGCCCATGGGAGCAAGCGCTCTTTCCCATAATTCGCGCGCTGTTTCTCCCTGGCGCACGAAGCACCAGTCCTGCGCCGCGATGGCGCCAGCGTCCCATCCTTGCGCAAGATGGTAGACGGATCCGCCGGCGATCGGGTCGCCTTCCAGGATGGTCCACTCGACTGCGGCAATGCCGCGATGGCGTGGCAGCAGGGAAGGGTGATACCCCACGCCGCCCAGGCGCGAGCGCGCCAGCGCCTCGTCCGTGACGCGAGCGTGTGTATGCGCCGCGACGATCAGGTCGGTACCTTCGGGAATCACCTCGGGCCCCACGAGTTTGGGGTTGCCGTGGACCATGGTCGGTATTTTGGCCGCTCGGGCGGCCAGTGCCAGCCTATCGTCCTCCGTTGGCGTCACTACGCCGGCGATTTCTATCCCGTCAGCGAGGAATGCCTCGAGCACCGAGGCGCCGAAGTATCGTGATCCTACCAATGTACATTTCATTCACATTCTCTATTTGCGTGCGGACGGGCTCATTTCGATCCGTCGGTGTTGAACAAATTTGATCGTTGTTCATGTAGCGGCAGCCCTTGTGGCTGCCATTTTTGCTAAACGGGCTACGGGTTATGGCGCAGATGGCACCCACAAGGGGTGCCGCTACATGCCGCTATACACCGGCCCTTCGCCGCCTTGCGGCGCCACCCACACGATGTTTTGCGTGGGGTCTTTGATGTCGCAGGTTTTACAGTGCACGCAGTTTTGCGCATTGATTTGCAGGCGGTCTTCGCCCGTCTCGGTTTTCACGAATTCGTATACTCCGGCGGGGCAATAGCGCGTTTCGGGGCCGCCGTATTTGGCCAGATTGACGGAAACCGGAATCGAGGCGTCTTTCAGGGTGAGGTGTATGGGTTCGTTCTCGTCGTGGTTGGTATTGGAAATAAAGACTGAACTGAGACGATCGAAGGTCAGTTTGCCGTCGGGCTTGGGGTAATCGATGCGGGCGCATTCGGCGGCCGGCTGCAGGTTGGCGTAATCGGGCTTGCTGTGGTGCAGCGTCCAGGGCATTTTGCCTTTAAGCAACCATTGTTCGACGCCGGTCATGACCGTGGCGATGGTGCGGCCTTTCTTGAACCATTGTTTAAAGTTGCGCGATTTGTTCAGTTCGGCATATAGCCAGGATTTTTCGAAGGCAGCCGGATAGCCAAGCAATTCATCGTGGCGCCGGTCGGCCTGCAGGGCTTCAAAAGCCGCTTCAGCGGCCAGAGCGCCGGTTTTAATGGCGGAATGGCTGCCTTTGATGCGCGAGGCGTTCAGTACGCCGGCCTCGCAACCGACCATGACTCCGCCCGGGAAACAGAGCTTGGGCAAAGAGAGCAGGCCGCCGGCTGTAAGCGACCGGGCTCCGTAAGCGATACGCTTGCCGCCTTCAAAAGTGGGTCGTATGGCAGGATGAGTTTTGTAGCGTTGGAATTCTTCGAAGGGCGACAGCCACGGATTGGCGTAGTCCAGGCCCACGACTAGACCCACGGCCACCAGATTGTTCGACAAGTGATACAGGAACGACCCGCCGTACGTGTCGGTGTCGAGCGGCCAGCCTGCGGTGTGCATCACCAGCCCGGGCTGGGACTGGGAGGGGTCGACCTCCCACAGCTCCTTGATGCCGATGGCATAGCTTTGGGGGTCGCGGCCGGCATCCAGTTTGTAGCGTTCAATGAGCTGACGGCCCAATTGCCCGCGCGAGCCTTCGGCGAAAATCGTATAGCGCGCAAGCAGCTCCATGCCCGGTTGATAATGATCGGTGTGGGAGCCATCGCGGGCGACACCCATGTCTCCGGTGGCCACGCCTTTTACCGCGCCCGACTCGGTGTAGAGAATTTCACTGGCCGCAAAGCCGGGGAAGATATCTACGCCCAGTTCTTCAGCCTGCGTGCCCATCCAGCGCGTCAGATCGCCCAATCGCACGATGTAGTTGCCGTGGTTTTGAAAGCACTGGGGCAGCAGCCAGCCCGGTGTGGAACGGGCTTTTTTCTGGGTCAGGAAAAGAAACTTGTCGGCCGTCACTGCCGTGTCGAGCGGTGCACCTTTTTCTTTCCAGTCGGGGATGAGCTCGGTGAGTGCCCGCGGATCCATGACCGCCCCGGACAGGATATGAGCGCCGATTTCGGCGCCTTTTTCCAGGATGCAGACGCTGACTTCACGCTGGTGCTCGGCGGCCAGCTGTTTAAGGCGTATGGCCGTGGCCAGGCCTGCCGGCCCGCCGCCCACGACAAGCACATCGTATTCCATTGATTCGCGTTCAGACATTTATAAAAATCTCCCGTGATTTTTGGTATTTCGTATTTTGAAGCGATTCGCCCTGCAAGCCTGTGAGTTTTGCATGGTCGATTGTATTGCAGTCTGAGTGGCGGTGGCCCGAATCGGGTTGGGGCGGCAGGGTAGGTGTCCTGGAGGCGGTCTGAGGCGTCTGGGGCTTGCCGTTATACTTGGAATATGGAAGTAATTCATAAAGAGGCAGGTTACGTTATGCAGACACCCGGGTACTCGCCGGAGGGGGTGGCACCCACTAGGGGTGCCGCTACGTTAGCGCCCGATACGTTGTCGTCCGGCGCACCGCGGATCGGGGGTGTTTTCCATTGGGTCATGCCGGTGCGCTGGGGCGATCTGGACGCCTTGAATCATGTCAACAACACGCTCTATTTTCGCTATGCCGAAGAGGCTCGCGTGTGTTTGTTCGCCCAGGCAGGGATCATTTTGCCGTCGACCCGCGTCGGGGTGCTGGCGCACGCCTCTTTGGATTTTCTAAAGCCTTTGCGGTATCCCTCCACCGCCGTGGTTCGCCTGACGCTCGCCCGGATAGGGCGTTCGAGCATGGAGCTCGACATGAGCATCGAGTGCGAAGAGGATCCGGGGACGATTTATGCCAAAGGTAAAAATATTATGGTCGGCACCGACTCGGCCAGCGGCAAGTCTTCGCCCTGGACGGCGTCGGAGCTGGCGGGTTTTGCCCGTTGTTTTGTATGAGGTCCAGTATTGGCTATGCTGGTTGCGTGTGAATTCTTTTCATTTATTAAAGGACAGGAGTAATGGATAAAGTCTATGCAAGTGCCGCAGAAGCACTTAAAGGCGTGGTCGCCAACGATCAAACCATTGCCGTAGGCGGCTTTGGGCTTTGCGGTATTCCCGAAGCATTGATAGCGGCCTTGCGCGATTCGGGTGTGAAGAACCTGACGTGCATCAGCAACAACGCGGGTGTCGATGGCTTTGGTTTGGGGCAGTTGCTCAACACCCGCCAGGTCAAGAAAATGATTTCCTCGTATGTGGGTGAAAACAAAGAATTCGAACGTCAGTATTTGGCGGGTGAGATCGAGGTCGAGTTCACGCCGCAGGGCACGTTGGTTGAAAAATTGCGTGCGGGCGGCGCCGGCATTCCGGCTTTTTTTACGCGCACCGGCGTGGGCACCATCGTGGCCGACGGCAAGGAAGTACGCGAGTTCGACGGTGAAAAATACGTGATGGAGCGTTCGCTGGTGTCCGATGTGTCGCTGGTCAAGGCCTATATGGCCGATCGCAGCGGCAATCTGGTGTTTCGCAAAACGGCTCGCAATTACAACCCGAATGTCGCCATGGCGGGCAAGATCACCATTGTCGAGGTGGAAAAGCTGGTCGACCTGGGAGAGATCGATCCGGACGCGGTCCATTTGCCGGGTATTTACGTCCATCGGATCGTGGTCAACGCCCACCCCGAAAAGCGTATCGAACAACGCACCACCCGCAAAGCATAAGGAGAGCAATAATGGCCTGGAATCGTGATGAAATGGCGGCGCGCGCCGCTCGTGAACTGCAAGACGGTTTTTATGTCAATCTGGGTATCGGTCTGCCCACGCTGGTGGCCAACCATGTGCCCAAAGGGGTCGAGGTGTGGCTGCAGTCCGAAAACGGCTTGCTGGGCATAGGCCCTTTTCCCACCGATGACGAAATCGACGCCGATTTGATCAATGCGGGCAAGCAAACCATTACAACGCTGCCGGGGTCGTCGATCTTCTCGTCGGCCGACTCGTTTGCCATGATCCGCGGGGGCAAGGTCAATCTGGCCATCCTGGGCGCCATGCAGGTGTCTGAAACCGGCGATCTGGCCAATTGGATGATTCCCGGGAAAATGATCAAGGGCATGGGGGGCGCCATGGACCTGGTGGCCGGAGTGAGCAAGGTCGTCGTGCTGATGGAACATGTGGCGCGTAAGAAAGACGGCACCGAAGACATCAAGCTGCTGCCCGAGTGCACCTTGCCGCTGACCGGGGTGGGCGTGGTCAAGCTGATCATTACCGATCTGGGCGTGATGGAAGTCACCCCCAATGGGCTGAAGCTTACCGAACTGGCGCCTGGCGTCACGGTGGCCGAGGTTCAGGCCAAAACAAAGGCACGGCTCGACGTGTCCGCCGTCGCGTAAAAAAAAGGAAAGTTTGTGGTCAATTCAGTTTTTGCCCAACGCATCGCGGCCTTGCGCGCGGCCATGTCCGCACAGAAGATCGATGCTTGCATCGTGCCGTCGTCCGATCCCCATTCTTCCGAATACCTGCCCGAGCACTGGCAGGCGCGCAGTTGGCTAAGTGGCTTTGACGGCTCGGCCGGCACGCTGGTCGTTACGGCGCAGTTTGCGGGAGTATGGACCGACAGCCGGTATTGGGTGCAGGCCGAGCAGGTTCTGGCCGGCACGGGTATCCAGACCATGCGGGCGGGCGCCGACGGGGTGTTGGGCTTTGTCGATTGGCTTGCCGCCGAATTGCCGCGGGGCAGCCGCGTAGGCGTCGACGGCCAGGTGCTTAATCTGCAGGCCTACAGGCAGTGGCAGGCCGACCTGGGCCAGAAAGGGATTGTGCTGGTGAGCGATCAGGATGTCGTCGATACGATTTGGCCGGAACGCAGCCCCTTGCCCGTGGCGGCCGTTTATGAACATGTGGCTCCGTTTGCCTGTCGCAGCCGGGCCGTCAACCTGGCGGCGGTGCGCACCGCCATGGCCACGCACAAGGCCGATTGGCACTGGGTCTCGTCGCTGGACGATATCGCCTGGATTTTCAACCTGCGCGGCAGTGATGTCTCGTACAACCCGGTATTTCTTGCTCATGCCCTGATCGGCCGCGATACTGCGCGTTTATTTGTGGCGCCCGAGAAAATCGATACCGCCCTGCGGGCGACGCTGGGCCGCGATGGGGTGCAGATCGAACCCTATGCGCAGGCCGGCGCTGCTTTGGCGGCTTTGCCCGAGGGCCAGGTTTTGCTGGTCGACCCGGCACGCACGACTGTGGGCGTGTTGGCCGCAGCCGCCTATGTCGGTCAGGTCGAGGCTGTCAACCCGTCGCATTTGCTTAAGTCGCGCAAGACCGAGGCTGAACTGGCCCAGGTGAGAAACGCCATGGAGCAGGACGGTGCGGCCTTGTGCGAGTTCTTCGCCTGGTTCGAATCGGCGCAGGGCAAGCAAACCATTACTGAACTGACCGTCGATGAAGAGATCTGCGCGGCGCGGGCACGCCAGGCCAACTTCGTGTCTCCCAGCTTCGGCACCATTGCTGCCTTTAACGCCAATGGCGCCATGCCGCACTATCACGCCACCCAGGCTTCGCACGCCGAGATTCGCGGCGATGGCATGTTACTGATCGACTCGGGTGGCCAATATAAAGGCGGCACGACGGACATTACACGCGTGGTGCCGGTGGGCCAGCCTTCTGTGGAGCAGCGGCGCGACTATACGGCAGTCTTGAAGGGCATGGTGGCGCTTTCGCAGGCGGTATTTCCGCGCGGCACGGCCTCGCCGTCGCTGGATGCGATTGCGCGTTTGCCGATCTGGCAGGCGGGCGCCGAGTATGGGCATGGCACGGGTCACGGCGTGGGCTATTTTTTAAATGTGCACGAAGGCCCGCAAGTCATTTCCTATCGCACGCCGATCAAGCCCAATATGGGTATGGAGCCGGGCATGATCACCTCCAACGAACCGGGTTTGTATCGTCCCGGACGCTGGGGCATCCGGATCGAAAACCTGACCGTCGCCCGCCCCGCGATGACGACCGAGTTTGGCGAATTCCTGAAGTTTGAAACGCTCACGCTGTGCCCGATTGACACTCGCCTGATCGAGCGCAGCCTGCTGACCGAACCCGAAATTTCGTGGCTCAATGGCTACCATGCCGAGGTTCGGGCTCGTTTGCTGCCCAGGGTACGTGATGCGGCCAAACAGTGGCTGCTGCTGCGTACGCAGCCGCTGTAGCAGGCTATAATCCAAATTTCCTGCTCAAGCCCGGTGGCCCCGGGCGCCAATACAATGACTAAATATGTGTTTGTTACGGGCGGGGTAGTGTCCTCTCTGGGTAAGGGCATTGCTGCTGCTTCATTGGCCGCAATCCTCGAGTCTCGCGGCCTGCACGTCACCCTGATCAAATTAGACCCTTACATTAATGTCGATCCGGGCACCATGAGCCCGTTTCAGCATGGCGAAGTGTTCGTCACAGAAGACGGCGCTGAAACCGACCTCGACCTGGGGCACTACGAGCGCTTCATTTCGTCGCGGATGCACAAGGTCAATAACTTTACGACCGGTCAGATCTACGAATCGGTGCTGCGCAAAGAGCGTCGCGGCGATTATCTGGGTAAAACCGTACAGGTCATTCCGCATATCACCAACGAAATCCAGGACTTTATTGCACGCGGCGCCAAGTCCGCCTGGAATGGCGCGGCCGATGTGGCCATCGTTGAAATCGGCGGTACGGTGGGCGATATCGAGTCGCTGCCGTTTCTGGAGGCAGTGCGCCAAATGAGCCTGCGCCTGGGTCGCAACAACGCCGCATTCGTCCATCTGACCTTGGTGCCGTTCATCGCCACGGCGGGTGAGCTTAAAACCAAGCCCACTCAGCACTCGGTGCAAAAGCTGCGCGAGATCGGCATTTACCCCAATGCCTTGCTGTGCCGTGCCGACCGGCCGATTCCCGACGATGAGCGCGCCAAAATTTCCCTGTTCTCGAATGTGCCGCTCGATGCCGTGATTTCGGTCTGGGATTCCGACTCGATCTACAAGATTCCCTCCATGCTGCACAAGCAGGGGCTGGACAATCTGGTCTGCGATGCCTTGGCCATTACGCCGCCGCCGGCCGACCTGACGATGTGGGATCGGCTGGTTGAAGCCATTGAGCACCCGCGGCATACGGTTCGGATCGGCATGGTCGGTAAATATGTCGACCTGACCGAGTCCTACAAATCCCTCACCGAAGCGCTGGTGCATGCCGGCATCCATACGCATTCGCGTGTCGTCATCGAATACTTGGATTCGGAAGTGATCGAAGCCCAGGGCGTGGATTGCCTCAAATCGCTTGATGCGATTCTGGTGCCGGGCGGCTTTGGCAAGCGCGGCATCGAGGGCAAGATTGCGGCAATTCGCTATGCTCGCGAAAATAACGTGCCGTATCTGGGCATCTGTCTGGGCATGCAACTGGCGGTGATCGAGTTCGCGCGCGACGTGGCCATGCTGGGCGGGGCCAACAGCACCGAATTCGATCCTGCCGCGCCGCATCCCGTTGTGGCTTTGATTACCGAGTGGCAGGATCGCGAGGGGCAAATTGAAAAACGCGATCAATCCTCCGATCTGGGCGGCACCATGCGCAAGGGTGCGCAGCGTTGCCCCGTCAAGCCTGGAACGCGCGCAGCCGAAATATACGGTGTCGAAGTCTACGAACGCCACCGTCACCGTTATGAAGTCAATAATGTGTACCTTTCACGCCTGGAGCAGGCCGGGTTGGTGATAAGCGCCCGCACGCCTACTGAGCATTTGCCTGAAATCATGGAGTTGCCCGGCCACGCGTGGTTCATGGGCGTGCAGTTCCACCCTGAATTCACCTCTACCCCGCGCGACGGCCATCCCTTGTTTACGAGTTATGTCCAGGCGGCGATCGCGCATCAACAGCAGCACGCCGCCGTGCACGAGGTCAAATTGGCAGCGTCTGCGGTGTGAGCGGCGAAGGCATATCGAGGGTTCCGATGAAACTATGCGGCTTTGAAGTGGGCCTGGATCAGCCCTTTTTCCTGATTGCCGGCCCGTGTGTGATCGAGTCCCGGCAGATGGCCTTTGATACGGCGGGACGGCTTGTCGAGATTACTCGCAAGCTGGGTATCCCTTTTATTTATAAAAGCTCGTTCGACAAGGCCAATCGCAGTTCGGGGCTTTCGTACCGGGGCCCGGGCATGAGCGAAGGCCTGCAGATTCTGGCCGATGTGCGTGCGGACCTGGGTGTTCCGGTGCTGACCGATGTACATGATATTGGGCAGATAGCGGATGTGGCGGCGGCGGTCGATGTGTTGCAGACACCCGCCTTCCTGTGCCGTCAGACCGATTTTATCCATGCCTGCGCGGCGAGCGGAAAGCCGGTCAATATCAAGAAAGGCCAGTTTCTTGCGCCGCACGATATGACGCAGGTGGTCGCCAAGGCGCGGGCTGCCGCTATTGCCGCGGGCGGCGATGGCGACACCATCATGGTATGCGAGCGCGGCGCGTCGTTTGGCTATAACAATTTGGTGTCGGACATGCGTTCTTTGGCGATTATGCGCGAGACGGGCTGCCCGGTTGTGTTCGATGCGACGCATTCGGTGCAGCTGCCGGGCGGGCAGGGCACGTCGTCCGGCGGGCAGCGTGAGTTTGTGCCTGTGCTGGCGCGAGCGGCGGTGGCGGTGGGGGTGGCGGGCCTGTTCATGGAAACCCATCCCAAACCTTGTGAGGCTTTGTCCGATGGCCCCAATGCGGTGCCTTTGCAGCATATGGAGGCGTTGCTGGAGTCATTGCTGGCCATTGATCGCAGTGTTAAAAAAAGCGGGTTTATAGAAGACCAGTTTGATTGAGGCTGTATTGGCTTAGACTGTGTCGATTGAGACTGTGGGAATAGTTTGGCGAGACATTTATGACTGCGTACCTTATTGCCAATATTGATGTGACCAAGCCGGAGCGCTATGAGGAATACAAGCGGTTCTCTTCGTTGGCGATGAGCTCCTGCGGCGCCAAGGTTTTGGTTCGGGGCGGCAAGTGCGAGGGCCTGGAGGGCGATACGCCGGCGCGCACGGTTGTGCTGGAGTTTGCGTCGATGGCGGCTGCCAGGGCGTTTTATAACTCGGCCCAGTATCGCCGTGCCCGCAATGCGCGCGAGGGCGCTGCCAATATGACTATGTATATCGTCGAAGGCGTGTAGCGCCACCCCTTGTGGGTGGCATTCGCTGCAGGTGGCATTTTTTCGTATCAACCCTATCCGCGTAAAACCTTCTAGCCCCGCATCGCGGCCGGTCAAGGCGGATCGGGCTCTGACGTGCACGGTCATGGCTGCGCCATGACTTCCCGCGCGCAGGGCCGGCTTTGGGGCGGCGTGCGAACTCGTGGGGCGATCAGTCCACTGGACTGATCGCAAACGTCCCACTCAAACAGCGCACGCCTTGCATCCCCAAAGCCGGCCCTGCGCGCGGCGTGCCCGAATCGCCCGCCCCACCTTGACCGCCCACGACGCTAGCGGTGGCGATGTTTGTCGCTGACGTTCGTTGCTCATGTAGTGGCAGCCCTTGTGGCTGCCAAATCGTTGATAATCACCGCGCTATTTTTAGAACGCCGATGGCAGCCACAAGGGCTGCCACTACAACGCCTACCCGCTCCCTAATTCAGCACATAAGGGTAATCCCTTGTATTTAATCCAGGTTCCCGGTAGAATTATTGACTTGTCAATGATTGTGGTATCAAGGTATTTCATGGCCCCCATTGCAGCAACTGGCGCGACCGATAGCGGGCGTGTTTTGTCAGTACGTCAATCATTGTTGGCGATGGTGGGGTTGTGCTTTGTCACCATGATGGTGGCGATTGATCAGACGGTTGTGGGCACGGCGCTGCCTACTATCGTCGCTGAACTCAATGGCTTTGAGCTTTATGCCTGGGTGGCCACGTCTTATCTGTTGACTTCGGTGATTACCGTGCCCATATTCGGACGTCTGGGTGATTATTACGGCCGCAAGCGATTTGTCATGGCGTCGATCGTGCTGTTTAGCGCCGCTTCAGCCTTGTGCGGCATGTCCAATTCCATGCTGCAACTGGTGCTGGCGCGCGCTTTGCAGGGGATAGGCGGTGGCATGCTGGTGGGCACGGCGTTTGCCTGCATCCCCGATTTGTTTCCCGATTCCCATGTGCGTTTGCGCTGGCAGGTGTTGTTTAGCGCTGCATTTGGCATTGCCAATGCCATTGGGCCATCGCTGGGTGGATTTCTTACGCAGTACGCCGGCTGGCGCTCGGTGTTCTATGTGAATTTGCCGGTAGGTTTGCTTAGCCTGTGGTTCGTATGGCGTTACCTGCCACTGATTCGCCAGATTCAGACCAGCCATATACGTCTGGATTGGCAAGGGGCGCTGCTGGTCGCTCTGGGTCTGGGCAGCCTGCAGTTGCTTGTCGAATTTCTGCCGGGGCAAGGCTTTAATTTGTCCATGATGTGGTTGTGTCTGTTTAGCGTGATCACGTTTGTGGCTTTGTTTTACTGGGAGAGGCGTTGTCCCGAGCCGCTGCTGCCCATTGAAATGTTCCGCAACAAAAGCCTGGCGGCTCTGTTTTGTCTATCGCTGTTCGCCGGCTTTACGATGTTTGCGATTTTGTTTTATTTGCCCCTGCTGCTGCAGGGTGGGTTTGGCCTGACGCCTCAAAAAGCGGGTGTGCTGATTACGCCGCTGGTGGTGTGCATTACCGTGGGAAGCATCACCAATAGTCGTATTATCACGCGCATTCCCAACCCTAATGCGATGCTGTATGCGGGGTTTGCGCTGATGGCGATGTGTTGCCTGGGAATTATCGCCATGCATCAGGCGACCGCCACCTGGATCATTGTCGTATATATGGTGCTGGGCGGCCTGGGCCTGGGCTTTGTCATGCCGAACCTGACTGTTTTCGCTCAAGAGACGGCCGGACGCTCGCATCTGGGCATTGCCACGGCTTTGCTGCAATCGGTGCGCATGATAGGCGGGATGCTGGGCACGGCTATTGTCGGCACTTTGGTTACCCACTATTACATAAGCGGAGTCCGGCAGGCCACGCAGGGGCAGCCGTCGGCGGCATGGCTTAAAACCCTGGAAGATCCGCAGGTACTGGTGAATGATGTAGTGCAAAATGGCTTTTTGACGCATATGCATGCCTTAAGTCTGGACGGCGGCGTGCTGCTTGAGGCGGCCCGGGTGTCGCTGGTTGATGCGGTCCATTCGGGCGTCATGCTGGCTTTGGTGGTGACGCTTGTTGCCTTTGTGTGGGTACGGCGGGTGCCGCCCATAAAGTTATCACGCAGCGTGAAGGTCAATGTGCCGGTGGGAGAATAGCGATGCCCGATGATGATTTCCCGCAGATCAAGGTTTTGCAGAAGTTGGGACGCACCTATCGGGCGTTGCTGGCGGCTTTCGATGCCAGTATCGGTCAGCCCATGCCGCGTTGGCGCGTGCTGCTGATGTTGTACCAGCAGGGTGAGACATCGCAAAAGAAACTGGCCGAGGCGTTGCGCATGGATCCGGCCTCTTTAACGCGCCAGATCAAGACCATCGAACGTTTGGGGTGGGTCGAGCGTCACAGCGATGCACGGGATAATCGTCTGACCAATGTCGTGTTGAGCACGGCCGGCGCCGCCGTGGTGGAGCAGACCATGCCTCGTCGTATCGAATTCATTCAGCGGGTGCTCACAGACTTGTCTTTAAACGACCTGGCGGCATTGGGCGCCATGCTCGATCGGCTGGACGAGCGGCTGCGCGATGAAACAGGCCGGGCTGCGCACAGTAAAGGTTGAAGCCGGAACCGTCGCGTGAATACAAAAAATCACTATTGGCGCGCGCAATCCGGGCCTTAACCGGGATTGGGCAGGTACAATCGGGCGGTTAACCGATTTTTCGCTTCGGACGCAAGGCTGAGGCGTATGCCAAACCTATTACTCAGGCAGGACAGTCAATATCATGAGTGCAATCGTAGATATCATTGGGCGCGAAATTCTGGATTCGCGCGGCAACCCGACCGTTGAATGTGATGTGCTGCTCGAGTCGGGCGCGATGGGGCGTGCCGCTGTACCGTCGGGCGCATCTACCGGTGCGCGCGAGGCTATTGAGCTGCGCGATGGCGATGCGTCGCGCTATTCGGGCAAGGGCGTGCTGCGTGCGGTCGAGAACCTGAATACCGAAATTTCCGAGGCCCTGATGGGGCTCGATGCGCAGGAACAGACTTTTGTTGATCGCACCCTGATCGATCTTGACGGCACTGAAACCAAAGGCCGTTTGGGCGCCAACGCGATCCTGGCCGCCAGTATGGCGGTGGCGCGCGCGGCGGCCGACGACTCGGGCCTGTCGCTGTATCGCTATTTTGGCGGAAGCGGCCCGATGCAAATGCCGGTGCCGATGATGAACGTCATTAATGGCGGCGCGCATGCCAACAACACACTGGATCTGCAGGAATTCATGATTCTGCCCCTGGGAGCCAGCAGCTTTCGCGAAGCGCTGCGCATGGGTGCCGAAGTCTTTCATGCCCTTAAAAAACTGATCGACCAGCAAGGGATGCCGACCACGGTGGGCGACGAGGGCGGCTTTGCGCCCAACGTGGCCAATCACGAAGCCGCGATTCAACTGATTTTGCAAGCCATCTCGGCGGCGGGCTACGAAGCGGGTTCGCAGATTGCGCTGGGCCTGGATTGCGCCAGCTCCGAGTTCTATCGCGATGGCCGCTACCATTTGGCGGGCGAGGGTGGCGTGGCGCTGACCTCGCAGGATTTCGCCAATTTGCTCAGCACCTGGTGCGACAAGTATCCCATCATTTCGATCGAAGACGGCATGGCTGAAAATGATTGGGACGGCTGGAAAATCCTGTCCGATCAACTGGGTAAAAAAGTGCAGTTGGTGGGCGACGATGTATTTGTTACCAACACCAAAATCTTCAAGCAGGGAATTGAACAAGGGATTGCCAATTCCATCCTGATCAAAATCAATCAGATCGGCACCCTGACCGAAACCTTCGCCGCCATCGAAATGGCCAAGCGCGCCGGTTATACCGCGGTCATTTCCCATCGCTCGGGTGAAACCGAAGATTCGACCATTGCCGACATTGCGGTAGGCAGCAATGCCTTGCAGATAAAGACCGGCTCGTTGTCGCGCTCCGATCGCATGGCCAAATATAATCAATTGTTGCGTATCGAAGAAGAGCTGGCCGAGGTGGCCAGTTACCCGGGACGCGACGCGTTTTACAATTTGCGCTAGCGTGGCTGCCCGGCCTCGCCGCCGGGCTGAAAGTAGTCGATCTGCACATTTACAAGAGCCGTTTCCCAAAACATGCGATTGCTATTCCTGGTTCTGCTGTTGTTGGCGCTTATCATCCAATACCCGCTTTGGTGGGGTAAAGGCGGGTGGGGGCGTGTGCACGAATTGCAAAAACAGGTGGCTACCCAACACGATACCAACGATGCTTTGCTCGCGCGCAATAACGCGCTGGCCGCCGAAGTGCAGGATCTGAAAACAGGAACGCAGGCTGTCGAAGAACGTGCTCGCGGCGAACTGGGCATGGTGAAGGACGGCGAGATTTTTGTGCAGATACTGGCCCCTCACGAGAAAGGGCCGTCGGTCAGCACTCCCGCGCTGGCGTCGCCGGAGCAGAAGAAAGGCAACTGATTCACGGCCCGTAGCTCACGCGGTAAATCGCACCGGCCAGGTCGTCGCTGACAAGCAACGAACCATCGGGCATGTTCAGGACGTCGACCGGGCGGCCCCATACGACTTCCGCGCCATTGGCGCGGTGCTGCAACCAGCCTTCAATAAACGGTTCCTGGCGCACGACACGATTGTTATGATCGAGTACGACCCTGACCACTCGGTAGCCGATTTTCTTGCTTCGATTCCACGAGCCGTGCTCGGCAATGAACAGGTTGTTTCGATACTCGGGCGGAAACTGATGGCCGGTATAGAATCGCATGCCCAGGGCCGCTACATGCGGCCCTAGTTTGACTGCGGGAGGGACGAACTCCTTGCAAGTGTGTCCGGCTCCAAATTCCGGGTCGAGTGTGTCTCCCTGATGGCAGTATGGGTAGCCGAAATGCTGGCCGGACTTCGTGACGTGGTTCAGCTCGTCGCTGGGCAAGTTGTCGCCCATCATGTCCCGGCCGTTATCGGTGAACCAGAACGATTGATCGACAGGATTCCAGTCAAACCCCACCGAATTGCGCACGCCGCGCGCGACAAGTTCTGTTTGGCTGCCATCGGCCCTCATCCGCTGGATGTTGGCGTGGCGCGCATCCGGATTGCAGATATTGCAGGGCGCGCCGACCGGCACGTAAAGCCAGCCGTCGGGCCCGAAGGCAATGAACTTCCAGCCGTGATGCGTTTCGGTGGGGAAGCGATCGGTCGCCACTATGGGTTTGGGCGGATGGTTCAACCGATCATCGATTCCGTCCAGGCGAAGAATCCGCGACACGGCCGATATATATAGCTGGCCATCCCGATAAGCAACGCCCACCGGGAGCTCGAGCCCCGAGGCGATGATGTGTACAGCTTTCGCCCTGTTTTGTTCGAGCTCTACTGCATAGACATTTCCGGCGCTCATGCTGCCGACATAGAGCACGCCCCGTCCGTTCGCATAGCGGCCAAGAGCCATCTGGCGCGCGTTGGGCACGGCGTGGGTGAGCAGTTCAATGTGGAAGCCCGGCGGAACCTGTAGCAGGTCGAGCGGCAGCGGGGTCGGCATGGCCCTATTGCCCAGCAGCCCGAGCAGGATGAATCCCGCGCAGAGCAACGCGCGCTTAAGTCGTGATATGTGGGTGATGGATGATGGGTGCATGGCAGCGTTCCATCCTTGACCGGCACGGCCGGCCTATTCTGTGTCTCTACCGGTGCAATCTTTGTAGATACTGCCTTGATTGTCAAGAGTTTGGTAACGACAGGATTTGGTAGCTACTGGATTTGGTAATCACTGATTGGCACCCACAAGGGGTGCCGCTACATTAGAGACGGGGTCGTTTTTGTAGCGGCACCCCTTGTGGGTGCCATCTAGGCCATTGTGTACATCCGTTGACGCAATATCCCTGCATTCTGTGATGACTTAACCATCCACGCAGCATAGGGTCACTCCGCAGGCAGGGTCATCGGGGGTGACAGCCAAGTCGTCGATACCCGGATCAGGTGATGCGCCTCCCGTTTCGCCTCCGGGCAATGGGTTCCCCACACTGTCAGCAGGATTGCCCGTTTCAGGCAGCGATGTACCGGGTAGCGACGCCGGGTCCGCAGGTAATGAGCCGGCGCTAAACGGTTTCATATCCAGACACCATAGGCCATGGCAGGGCGATGGTGGTGCCGAGGTGCCCTGAATGGACTCGTAGGCTTGTTGCCTGATGATCTTTTGGTTACCCAAGGCAGGCCAGTCGACCGGATGCGATTGCATCGTAAGTTCAAGCTCTTGGCTAATGGGCAGATAGCCGCCGCGAGCCATGGCCTGATCGGCGTACGATCCGGTCTGTTTGCTTAGTTGCCTCATTAGCGCCTTCATGCCGGGGAGCACCGGCTCATGCAGATACGTCACGCGCAGGGCCAGGACATTGGCCTGGTAGATGGACAGGCCGGAGCGCGGGCCCAATCCCTGGATGCGGCCCTGGGCACGATAGCGCTGATCCTGTTCGGCCTGGTAATTATTGTTGATGGCCGTCAGCCCGGTTTCACGGCTTAGGCCTAAGCGTGCATCGGCGAAGTCGTGGAAGGCGGCGGGCGTGGGATTAAGAATTTCCATTTGCCACGCAGGCCCGCCGGTCAACTGAGCGCGGCGGGCCAGTGCGCGTTGCAGGCGGTCGGCTGACGAATGGCCCGGCGAGGCGTAGAGCGGTTGCAGGGCGTGCTCGAAGGCCGTTTCCATAACCTGCGGTTTGGCGTGTTGCGTGATGCCGGCGCGGGCGGCTTGCAGCAGTGCGATGCTGACCGCTTGCTTGACGTAAAACCATTGAGCGATTTCTACGGACCCCAGCCCGATCAGCAAAATAGGGACGGCCACGATGGAAAATTCGATCAGGCTCGTGCCGCGTTGGCGGGTCTTGCGTTTTTGCACGAGGCGGCCTGCCATGGTCGTTGCCACGGGAAGCGGGCGGCGAAGGTGGCCCCCGGGATGAAGAAGATGATCGATGAGCCGCATAGCCGCATTGTGTGCCGCTGAAGCGTGGCCGTCGATTGTGGATTATGCGTGGGCGCCAAAATCCTTAATCGCCGACGATGCGGGAAGAGGAAGAAGGTTCTAGCCGGATTGGTGTGGGATATTGACGGCAGCCACGAGGGCTGCCACTACATTAATGTACGGATTTGGCATCGTCCGGCGAGACGTTGGCCGCTTCGATAAACAAGCCGGCGCAGTCGATGGCGTCGAACCGATAGGGCTTGCCGCAGAAATTGCAGGCGATATCGACATGCCCTTGTTCGCTGAGTATGCTTTCGATTTCGCTGCGGCCCAGCATGCGCAGCATGTCGGCCACGCGGGCGTGGGTGCAGGGGCAGTGCCAGCGCACGTTTTGCGGTTCGAAGGCAATAAGGGTTTCTTCCGAGAACAGACGGTGTATGAGCGTGTCGGTGTCCAGCGCCAGCAGCTCATGGGTTTTTAGCGTTCCCGCCAGATGCCTGGCGCGCTCCCAGGCGCTTTCATGTTCTTCGGCGCTTGCGCCGATGCTTATGCCGCCGTGATCGGGCAGGCGCTGCATGAGCAAGCCTGCGCACTGATCGGCGTTGGCGGCCAGCCACAGGCGGGTGTCCAGTTGCTCTGAGTGGCGCATATAAAGCTCAAGCACTTCCGCTACCGTCTGGCCTTCGAGCGGCACCACTCCTTGATAGGGGGGCTGTGCATGGGGTTGATCGCGGCCGGGGTCGAGCATCACGATAAAACGCCCCTGGCCGTGCGCGTTGAGCAGGCTTTGAAGGGTCGGGATGGATGGGATCGGAACGCCTTCGCGCAGGCTGGCGGTGGCGCGAATCGCCAGATCGGCGCTGCACTCGACCACGATCAACGCGACGGGTCCGTCGCCTTGCAGTTGCAGCACCAGCGAGCCGTCGAATTTGATATTGCCCGCGAGCAGTACCGCCGCGGCGACGAGTTCGCCCAGCAATTGCTGTACGCATTCGGGATAGCTCTGATGAGCCATGCCTGTTTGCCAGGCGTGATTGAGCTTCACCGCCTGAGCCCGGGCACTATGGTCTTCGAAAAGATATTTCTTCAATTGATCAGTCATGGATCGATTGTAGTGGCAGCCCTTGTGGCTGCCAAACCGTTGATAGGCAATGCGGTATTTTTTGTTTCGCGAGAATGGCACCCACAAGGGGTGCCGCTACAAATACCTGAACGTAAATCATGTAGCGCCACCCCTCGTGGGTGGCAAAACCTTTCGCGTTCAGGGCTGTTTCGGAAGGGAGATCAGCGCTTTGCGATATTGGCGCCCACGCTCGACATAATGATGGGCGTTGTCGTACAGGCCCTGGATTTCTTCGGCCGAGAGCTGGCGCACGATTTTGCCCACGCCCACCACCAGGGAGTTGTCGGGGATGTGGCGGCCTTCGGGCACCAGGGCGCCTGCGCCGATCAGGCAGTTGCGGCCTATGACGGCGTTGTTCAGGACAACGGCCTGTATGCCGATCAGCGTTCCTTCGTGGACGGTGCAGCCATGCAGCATGGCTTGATGCCCGATTGAAACGTTATCGCCGATGGTCAGCGGGCAGCCGGCGTCGACGTGCAATACGCTGTTTTCCTGGACGTTGCTCTCGCGGCCTATCTTGATGGGGGCATTGTCGCCGCGTATGCTGACGTTGGACCAGATGCTGACCCCGGCTGCCAGCGTGACGTCGCCGATGATATCGGCGCTCTCGAAAATAAAGGTGTCGGGGTCTATATGGGGGGTTAACGATTCAAATTGATAAATAGCCATCAGGGATTTGTATTAGTAGTGGCGCCAGTGTTGGCATGCCAGAAATAGCCGTCTTTGTCGACCGTGGCCCGATCGCCGCTCAGGCACCAGTCGTCCACGAATTTCGCGCGCGTGGCCAGGTCGTTGCGCCAATAACCCAGAAACAGGACGGGATCGAGATGGCCATGCATATCATAGCGATTCAGGGCGATTTCGCCCGTCTGGCCTGCCGCGCAGCGTTTGCCTTGGGCGTCGAGCACGGCAACCCGGTGTCCCGGATAAGGGCGGCCCATGCTGCCGACCTTCACCGGCCACTTCTGCGCGCTATTGCCGATCAGGGAGTGCATTTCGGCTTGGCCGAACACTTCATTGGGAGTAACGCCCAGCGCATTGATGCACCAGTTTGTTGCGGCCTGATCCAGGGTTTCACCGGTGCTCGCGACCGCTCGCAGCGCCAATTGATATTGGTCGCGCGGGTTGGTGACTTCGTTCATCATGGCTTTGATGGTCGCGGGCGGCAGCACGGCATTGGTGACCCGGTAGCGTTCCAGGAGTTCAAAGGCCCGTATCGCCGAGAATCGCCCCAGGGTAGCAACAATGGAGTGGCCGAAATACAGGGTAGGCAGCAGAGCGCCCATCAGGCCATCGGTCCGGGTCCATTCGACCGGGCTCCAGAATTGATCGGATTTTTGCGGAAACCAGTTTTGCGACGCAACAAAACCGGGCAGGTTGCCGATGAGCGCGCTATGCGACAGCAACGCTCCCTTCGGATTCTGACCCGCCTCGGATGTATAGAGCAAAAGGGCCGGGGCGCTGGATTGTGTGGGGCTGATTTTGAAACTGGCCGGCTGGCGGGCGAGCAACGTGCGCCAGGGGATAATATTATCGTGCTGGAAGCCCAACCCTATGATTTGCGTCAGTGCCGGACAGCGCATCTGCGCCTGGATCAAATCGGGGCCGCCTGCGCCGTCGACAATGGCAACGCGTGCCTCGGCGTCGCGCAGGCGCTTGCTTAGGCCATCGACGCCCAATTGGGCTGGCATGGGCGTGGCGATTGCTCCCACACTGAAAATAGCCATATAGGCAGCCGCTGCTTCGGGACGTTGCGCCATTACGACAGCGACGCGGTCGCCGCGCGCTACGCCCATACGGGTCAGGCCGTTGGCGAGCTGGCTGGCGTTTTCGGCTAGCCGGGCATAAGTCCAGACTTCGCGCTGGCCCGCTTCGTCTTCGAAATAAATGGCAATGCGCCGGCCTTCATGCGGGTTTTCGGCCCAACGGTGCACGCAGGCCTGTGCAATATTAAATTGAGAAGGGACGAACCAGTGATAAGACGGGTACAGCTCCGGGTATTGGTCGTTCATTGTCTTCTATGATGCTTGGGCGCGCAGGAAGGTGAAATTTTTCCTAGAGCATGAACGACAAGCCCGTTCTGTGCAATCCCTCCGGTTCATAAAGCGCGAAGACCTAGGGTTTATACCGATGACTTTTCTTCCGTATTGCTCAGGCGTGTGCCCAACAGCCGATCATGAAGAAATTGCCGGTCGGAATCGAGCCAGGTCCAGAGAAATAGCGTAAAAGGGGCCGCTACGATCAATAGATCGGTGGAACTGTAACCGGTGGCCTGTGAGGCGGCCCGTACCAGCATGGCGGCAATCAGCGGTATGGGCCAGATCAGGATATAGCGCAGGATAAGACGCGAGGTGGGTGGAGGCAGACCGTTGCGGTCAATGAGACGGATGTTCCAGGTTTTCATGGGCAAGGTTTGCCCTTGCTTGCGCCAGCACAGCACGAAATAGGCGCCGATGGCGATAAACAGGACGACCTGGCGCCCGTGACGGAACATGAGTCCGCTGCGGCTTTGGGTCAGTGTATCGAACAGATAGCTGGTTAAAAAGATAACCCCGAATAGCAGCACCGCCTCGTACATCATGCACGCGAAACGGCGCCAGCGGGTGGGGGTCTGAAGGGTAGGCTGTAGCGGTGGCGCACCGGCGGCGTCGGCTACCAGGGATTTACTTGGATTCATGTCCGCCATTATCCCGTACTTTGACGGGCTTCACAGCATAAAAGCCGCAAAAGCGGCTTTTATGCGTGGCATCCCCGCCTTGCTTGGCGCAGGCGAGGAGCTTGTGGGCTTAGTGGGCCGATTTGACCTGAGGGGCGCTCGAGGCCGAGCTGAACAAGCCGGCGACTTTCGCTGCCAGGTTTTTCAAGGCAACAAGAGGGCGGAAGCGGAATTGGTCTTCAATCGCTTGCAGCATCAATTCGCGTTCGAGTTCGTCGGTGAGGCGAATGGTTTGGTTCAGGTTTTTCATGCGGTACTCCACTTAAATTGAACGTTTCGTTCAGGGTTAACCCTATTATAGGGGTTAACCCTAGATTAGGCAAGTGGAATGTTGCGATGCCGCATGACTGTTGCTTTTAAGGCTTGCGGTACCCCGCCTTGACCATTTCGAAGCTGAACATGCGGCAGTCCAGGGCGCCGTTGTACAGGGGGTAGCGGCGTTTGGGCTTCAAGCGCAGCAACTGGGGCAGGTCCAGGTCGCTGGAAATGATGCTGATTTCCCATCCGCTATAGTTTCTTTTAAGGTTTTCCGACCAGGCGCGCCATAAACCCGCTTCGTCGGCGGCCATGCGTTCCCCGTAGGGAGGGTTGGTAATCAGCCAGCCTGATTCGGCGGGCGGTGCAACCTCGCGCGCGTCGCCCACTTCAAACCGTATCGAGTCGGTCGTCAGCCACGCTCTTTCGGTGTTGCGCTGGGCGGCCTCGATCGCCTGCGGGTCCAGGTCGTAGCCGACCAGCGGGCTTTCCAGTTGCGGTGCAATATGGGTGCGCGCTTCATCTTTGATATCGCGCCAGTGCCGGGCATCGTGGTCGCGCAAGCGCTCGAAACCGAAGGGGCGCCAGATGCCGGCCGGCACGCCCAGGGCAATCCAGGCTGCTTCGATAAGAATGGTGCCGCTGCCGCAGAAGGGGTCGAGCAGGGGCTGGGATGGATCCCAGCCCGAAAGCGCCAACAGGCCGGCAGCCAGGTTTTCGCGTAGCGGAGCGCTGCCTTTGTCGAGCCGCCAGCCGCGTTTGAACAGCGACTCGCCCGACGTGTCCAGGTACAGCGTGGCCGTGTCTTCGCTTAGAAACAGGTGAACGCGCGCATCGGGCCTTACCGTATCAATATCGGGGCGTGCGCCTTCGCGGTCGCGCAAACGGTCGCAAATCCCATCCTTGGCGCGCAGATTGCAATATTGCAGGCTTTTCATGGGGCTGCGTATGGCAGAGGTGTCTACGCGTAGGCTGTGTTCCGCGCCGAACCAGCGCTCCCAAGGCGTTTGATAGGCAAGATCGAGAATGTCGTCTTCGTGATGCGCCGGGCCATGCGCCACCTGGACCAGAATACGGGTGGCCAGCCGCGAATATAGATTGGCGCGCTCGATGCCCGTCCAGTCGGCCATAAAGTGGCATCCGGCACGGGCGGTCTGCACCTGATCGAAGCCCAGCGCCTGTAGTTCAGCGGCCAGCGCTTCTTCGATACCTTGCGGACAAGGTGCGAAAACGGGAAAAATCTCGGCTTGAGCCGCAGGCCGGGGGCGCCGGTGGACGCGCGGCGCAGTGACTTCGTTGCGATCGCGCCCATCGGCGGGCACGGCGTCGGGTGTGGAATGTTCGTGGGGAAAAGATTCCGTCTCGAAACGAGGTTCCCGTTGGCGGCTGCTCCCCACTGGCTTATGGCTTGTCTCAGCTCTTGGCGCAGCGGGCTCTACTGGAACTTCTCGCGTGGGCGCCGCACGCTGTTGACTTCGCGCACGGTCTTGCTGGGCGACCTGCCGCGCGCGGCCGCCCGCGCGCTGGCGACGTTCGGCCGGTATGTCGGGCGAGTTGGCGGCAGTTTTCTTGATTGCCAGGATTTTGCGGGGTTTGGAGCTATCGGTCATAGGGTCAGGAATCAAAAGGGCCGGACTACGACCAGAACAATAATGATCAGTAAAAGGATAACGGGTATTTCGTTAAACCATCGGTAAAACCGGTGGCTGCGGGTATTTTGGCCGGCTGCGAATTTTTTCAACAACAGGCCGCAAGCATAGTGGTAGGCAACGAGCACGACGACAAAGAACAGCTTGGCATGCATCCAGCCTTGGCCTTGGCCGATTCGATAGCCCAGAAACAGCCACAGGCCGAAGATAAGCGCCAGGGCCGCCAGCGGAGTAACGAAGCGGTACAGGCGGCGCGCCATACCCAACAGGCAGGCCGTCGTGGCCGGGTCCTGCGTTTGCGCCAGATTGACGTAAATGCGCGGCAGGTAGAACAGGCCGGCAAACCACGAGATGACAAACAGGATATGGAAGGTTTTGATCCAGAGCATGTATGAGGGCCTTAGCCGCGTAATTGGCCTTCGCCGGACAGAACCCATTTCAGCGTGGTCAGGCCTTCGAGCCCGACCGGGCCGCGTGCATGCAGACGGTTGGTTGAAACGCCGATTTCGGCGCCCAGGCCGTATTCATAGCCATCGGCAAAACAGGTGGGCAGGTTGACATACACGGAGCTGGAGTCGACCTCGCGCTGGAAGCGCTGAGCCGCCGACAGGCTTTCGGTGACGATGGACTCGGTGTGGCCCGAGCCCCAGCGCGCGATGTGGTCGATAGCCTCGTCGAGGCTGTCGACGACCCGAATTGCCAGTATTGCAGCCAGATATTCGGTGTCCCAATCTTCGTCGGTGGCCGGGACGGCAGACGGGATCAGTACGCGGGTTCGTTCGCAGCCGCGCAGTTCGACCCCGAGTGCGGTCAGGCTCGCGCCCAGGCGAGGCAATACCCGGTTGGCGATATCCCGGTGCACCAGCAGAGTTTCCATGGCGCCGCATATGCCGTAGCGATAGGTTTTGGCGTTGACGGCGATGTCGTGGGCACGGTCGGGATCGGCGGCGGCATCGATATAAACGTGGCAATTGCCGTCCAGGTGTTTGATCAGCGGTACCCTGGATTCGGCCGCCAGCCTGGCGATCAGCCCCTTGCCGCCGCGCGGGATGATGACGTCGATGTAATCGGTCAGGGTGATCATCTGGCCCACTGCCGCTCGATCGGTGGTGCCGACCACCTGCACGGCATGGGCGGGCAGGTTCGCCTCGGCCAGGCCTTCCTGGATAATTGCACCCAGCGCCCGGTTGGAATGGAAGGCTTCGCTGCCGCCGCGCAGAATCGTGGCATTGCCCGATTTGAGGCAAAGCGCGGCCGCATCGATGGTGACATTGGGGCGCGACTCGTAAATAATGCCGATGACTCCCAGCGGTACACGCATTTGCGCCACGCGCATGCCGTTGGGACGGATGAGCGACGCGGTCAGGCTGCCGACCGGATCAGGCATGTCGGCGATTTGCATCAGGCCCGCGGCCATGGTGTCCAGGGCCTTGTCTGACAGCGTCAGGCGATCGATCAAGGCGGGAGCCAGTTCAGCCGCTTTGGCCGCCGCCAGATCGATGGCGTTTTGCTCTTGCAGATAGCCGCGTCTGGCTTGCAGGCGTGCCGCCATGGCGCGCAGCGCGCAGGCCTTGGCTTGCCCCGGCGCTTTCATCATGAGGCGCGACGCGCGGCGGGCCTGCTGGCCCAGCGCCGTCATGTCGCAAGTGGCCGCGTCGTGCGGCGCGGCGTGGGCAAGGGGGGAATCGGTCATGGTCGTCATCGTATGAAGTATTCGGTGATTATCTCAGTTTGGCGACGGCAATGCGCAGGGTTAGCCGCGCCAACTCTTCCCAGGGGTCGTTCAGGCGCCCGTGCACTTTCAGCCCCTTGATCAGCCGGTCGACTTCGTGGGCGTGCAGCACCGCGGCGGGCCATGCTTTGGGCGGCATCCGGGCCAGCGTCTGGCGCACCAGGTGTTCGCGTGCGCCAAAAATGCGCTGGCGGCGCATCTCGCCGCCCAGGTCGTGGCCGCCGGCCTGCGCCATCGCCAGGCGCGCCATGACGCGAATTTCTTCACCGATGGCCCACAGTACGAGCGGCAGGGCCTCGCCTTCGGCGCGCAGCCCGGCCAATATGGTCAGCGCACGGGCCGGCTGGCCGGCCAGCATAGCGTCGCGCAAGCCGAATACATCGTAGCGTGCGACGTTGAGCACCGCACGCTCGACGTCGCCGGCGTCGATCTTGCCCTCGGGATACAGCAGGGCCAGTTTTTGTACTTCCTGAAAGGCCGCCAACAGGTTGCCTTCGACCTTGTCGGCCATCCATTCCAGTGTGGCCGCGTCCAGGCGCTGGTTTTGCCTGGCCAGCCGTTGCGCGATCCACTGTGGCAACGCCGTGCGTTCAACGTTGGCCAGCTCGATAGAGGTGCCGGCCTGCATCAGGCTGCCGGCCCATTTGCTTGCCGCGGTGGCGCGATCCAGGCGCGGCAGGCTGATCAGCACCACGGTGTCGGCGAGCTCATGTGCCTGCACCATCGACGACAGCTTCGTCAGTGTTTCGCCGCCTGTCTTGCCAGGCTTGCCGGTGGGAATTTTCATTTCGACCAGGCGCTTGTCGCCAAATAGCGAAATATTCTGGGTCGCGGCCATGACCGTGCTCCAGTCGCTGCGGGCGTCCAGCATGAGGCTGACGCGTTCGGCGTAGCCTGCCCGCGTTGCCGCGGCACGCAAGCCGTCCATGGCTTCGATGACCAGCAACGGCTCGTCGCCCGAGACAACGTACATTGCATCAAGCGAGGCCTGTGTCTGCTGCAGATGTTGCAGCAGGCTGTCGATGTCGAGGCGGCGTCCCATAGTGGCTTCAGTACACGCCCGCCCCCGGTTCGATGCGGGGAATGCTCCAGGGTACGGCGGCGGGCGCCGCATTGTGGCCGGAGGGAATATCGGCTGGGTTGATCTTGATGTTTTGTGTGCCGGCACGGCGGGCGGCTTCGATGACGTCGGGCGCACTCAGGCGGCGCACAACCCGGTCCACCAGGCCTTGTTGCATTTCTTTGAAGACCGTGCCGATTTCGCCTTGCTTGGCCTGGACCGCATTAGGATCGTAGGGCAGGTCGCGCGACGAGGTGAGCGTCGTGGGTGCCATCAGGATATGGCCTTTGGCGTCGACCACTTCGAAGGTAAACGTTAAATTCAATTCGTACTCGTCGACCAGGCCTTGTGCATTGATCGACAACTGGCGCAGCGACTGATTACTGGCCAGCTGTATCAGCTTGGCCTGCGCGAGGGCGGCGTCCTCGACAATACGCGTGTTGGGCGAGCTGGCCTCGATGGCGCGGCGCATTTGCGCGCCGAACGCCGAGTTTTCGGCGATATTGGTGTACAGGCTGTCGAAGGGCAAGGGCGCCGTGCCGCGCAGATGGAATCCGCAGGCTGCGAGCAGGGTGCATAGCAAGGCGCACGCCAGCCCGCGCACGCTCTGTTGCGCAAGGCGAGCATGTAACGGCGCCCCAGCATGTAGCGGCACCCCTTGTGGGTGCCACCGCCCGCTCACACCGCGTTGCATGGGACGGACAGCGCCTGGACGCCGGAGCGAGAAACGAGGCATAAATGATTTATCCCACAACATTGACGAGTTTGCCGGGTACGACGATAGTTCGTTTGACAGGGCGCCCTTCAAGAAAGCGGCCAACCGCTTCGTGCGCGACAGCCAGCGTTTCAATGTCGGCCTTGCTCGCGCTGTGGGCCACGGTGAGCGCGCCGCGCAGTTTACCGTTGACTTGCAGCACGAGTTCGATTTCGTCGGCGATCAATGCCGTTGCATCCAGAGCGGGCCAGGGGGCGTCGAGCAGGTCGCCGTAGGCTTGGTCGTAGCCCATATCCTGCCAGAGCTGCCAAGTGATGTGAGGCACGACCGGATACAGTACGCGCAACAGGATTCCAAGGGTTTCGGCCAAGGCTTGTGTGGCGCGCGGGCTGTCGTCCAGCTTGGCCGATTCGATGGCATTGAGCATTTTCATGCTGGTCGATACCACCGTGTTGTATTGGATGCGCTGGTAATCGTAGTCAGCCTGCTTGAGCAGACTGTATATTTCGCGGCGCAAGGCTTTGGTGGCCTCGTCGGCGGGCGCTTCGGCCTGTACGTTATGCGCTGCCGCAACCCGGGCTTGCCGGCCATGGCACAGCGCCCAGAGTTTGCGCAGAAAGCGGTGGGCGCCTTCGACGCCGGAATCGGACCATTCGAGCGTTTGTTCGGGGGGGCTGGCAAACATGACGAACAGGCGTGCCGTGTCGGCGCCCAGCGTGTCAATGAGGGATTGCGGGTCGACGCCATTGTTCTTGGACTTGGACATGGTGCCGATACCGCCGTACTGAATGGCCGAGCCATCCGAGCGCCGGCGTGCGCCCGTGATGGCGCCCTTTGCGTCGTAGATGTTTTCGACCTCTTCGGGCCAAAAATATTCGATGCCGCCATGTGCGTTCTTGCGCGAGTAGATATGGTTGAGCACCATGCCCTGGCACAAGAGCCTGGTGAACGGTTCGTCAAATTTCAGCATGCCCAGATCGCGCATGACGCGCGTCCAGAAGCGCGCGTACAACAGATGCAGCACCGCGTGCTCGATGCCGCCGATGTACTGGTCCATAGGCATCCAGTAATCGTTGCGGGCATCGATCATGGCCTGATCGTTGCCCGGCGACGTGTAACGCATGAAATACCAGGATGAATCCACGAAGGTATCCATGGTGTCGGTTTCACGTCGCGCCGCCTTTCCGCAACGCGGGCATGAGCAAGATAGGAACGCTTCATGTTTGGTCAGAGGGTTGCCGCTGCCGTCTGGGATCAGGTCGTCGGGCAGTACCACCGGCAAATCCTGCTCTGGAACCGGGACTGGGCCACAGTCTGGGCAATGGATGATGGGGATGGGCGTGCCCCAATAGCGTTGGCGCGAAATGCCCCAGTCGCGCAAGCGCCAGGTGGTCTGTTTTTCGCCCAGATTTTTTTCCGCCAGGTCGCGGGCTACGGCATTGACGGCGTCGCCAGTGCTCAGGCCGTCGTATTTGCCCGAGTGCATGGTGCGGCCTGTTTGCTTGTCGCCATACCATTCCTGCCAGGCGTCCGTGCTATAGGTTTTGCCTTCGTGGGCAATGACCTGCGCGATGGGCAGCCCGTATTTTTTGGCAAAGGCAAAGTCACGTTCGTCGTGGCCGGGCACGCCCATGACGGCCCCGTCGCCATAGCTCATCAGCACGTAATTGCCAACCCATACGTCCACAAGAGCGCCGGTAATCGGGTGCGTGACGGCAAGCCCCGTAGGCATGCCCTCTTTTTCGCGCGTGGCCAATTCAGCCTCGGTTGTGCCACCTTGTTTGCAGGCCTCGATGAACGCGGCCAGCTCGGGCCGGCTTTGAGCGGCGTGCGTCGCCAGCGGATGTTCGGGCGCCACGGCGCAAAAGGTCACGCCCATGATGGTGTCGGCGCGCGTCGTAAAGACGTACAGGCGTCCATCTTGTATCAGTTTGCCGTCGTTGTTTTTGATCGTGTGTGTAAACGCAAAGCGCACGCCTTCGCTTTTGCCGATCCAGTTTTCCTGCATCAGGCGTACGCGTTCGGGCCAGCCGGGCAGTTCGTTTTGCACGTGTTCGAGCAGCTCGTCGGCGTAGTCGGTGATGCGCAGGTAATAGCCCGGAATCTCGCGTTTTTCAACCAGGGCGCCCGAGCGCCAGCCGCGCCCGTCTATGACCTGCTCGTTGGCCAGCACCGTGTTGTCGACGGGATCCCAGTTGACGACCTGAGTCTTGCGGTAGGCGATGCCTTTTTCCAGCATCTTCAGGAACAGCCATTGATTCCATTTGTAGTATTTTGGATCGCAGGCGCACATTTCGCGCGACCAGTCGATGGCCAGCCCCATCGCCTGCATCTGCTTCTTCATGTAGGCGATGTTGTCGTAAGTCCATTTGGCCGGCGGCACCTTGGATTTGATGGCGGCGTTTTCCGCCGGCATGCCGAATGCGTCCCAGCCCATGGGCATCAGCACGTTATAGCCGCGCATGCGCAACTGGCGCGTCATCATGTCGTTGATCGTGTAGTTGCGTACATGCCCCATGTGCAGCTTGCCGCTGGGGTAGGGCAGCATGGAGCAGGCATAGAACTTGGGTTTGGCCGAGCCATCGGGAAATGTGGCGTGTTCGACGACGCGGTACGCATCGCGCGCTTGCCAGTTTTGATGGGAGGCCGATTCGACGGCAATGGGGTTGTAGCGTTCCTGCATGGGATTCGGGTGGCTTATCGGTGGATGCACAAGCTCTGCATTATAGGGCGCAAAAAAAAGCCCTGCCGTAGCAGGGCTTTTACAGAAAACCGTTTATTTAAGCTTGGTTTCTTTGTAGTCGACGTGCTTGCGAGCAACCGGATCAAATTTCTTGATCAGCATTTTCTCGGGCGTGGTGCGCTTGTTTTTGGTAGTCGTGTAAAAGTGACCTGTGCCTGCGGTGGACTCGAGTTTGATTTTCTCGCGGATACCTTTTGCCATGATGAGCTCCTGATGGTTAGAACGCTAGCGCCGGCATCAAGCCAGTGCGCCACGGGCGCGCAAATCGGCCAAAACGACATCGATGCCGTTCTTGTCGATGGTGCGGATCGCCTTGGCGCTAACGCGCAGGCGCACCCAGCGGTTTTCGCTCTCGACCCAGAAACGGCGCGATTGCAGGTTAGGTAAGAAGCGACGCTTGGTTTTGTTGTTTGCGTGCGAAACATTGTTGCCCGTCATTGGGCCTTTGCCGGTAACTTGGCATACGCGTGCCATGGTTATACCCCTTGATGATCTGATTATCTAATCTGCAGCCAGTTAAAAGACCGGACCGGTGATGTTCGTAAAGCCTGACAGTCTACTACGGTTTACCGTCTGGAATCAAGTTGATCGTAGCGCAATGCGTCCAAATAGCCATGAGAGGCACGCGCATAGCGCCAGCAGGCCGGTTAAAGGCAGGGGCGTACTGGACTGCCATTCGCTCACGGCCAGGCCGGACAAAGCACCGCAAAGCATCTGCAGGGTGCCCATCAACGCCGAGGCCACGCCCAGGCGCCCGCCTTGCTCGGCCAGGGCCAGCGCGGCGGCATTGGGATTGACGAAACCCTGGCTTGCCATGAAGCACATCAGGCACAGCATCAGGATAAACAGCGTCATGCCACCCGTCAGGGTAATCAGCAGCGCCGCGAGGGTGGCGCAGGCCAGGGTGATCTGCGCGTTTTTCAGTAACGCCTGGGGGGTATGGCGATTGAGCAGCCGTGCGCTGATCTGCGAGGCGACGATCAGCGCAGCGGCGTTCAGGCCGAATAAAAAACCGAAATATTTTGGGTCCACATGAAAAATTTCGATAAATACGCGCGGAGAACCGGCGATATAGGCAAACATGCCGGCCGAGCCCAACCCCCCCGCCAGCGTGTAACACATGAATTTCCGGTGGCGCATCAGTCCCCAATAGTTGCGGGCAATGGTCGAAATCCGCAGCGCAATGACCTTTTCCGGCGGCAGCGTTTCGCGCATGGTGCGGGCCACCGCAATGAGCAGCAGCAAGCCGCCGGTGGCCATGATGGCGAACAGGCCGCGCCAGCTGCCGAAAATCAGGACTTGTCCGCCCAGCAGCGGGGCAAGGATGGGCGTCACGCCCATTACCAGTATCAATAAGGACAGGGCCTTGGCGGCGTCGCGGGTATCGAAATTGTCCCGGATGACGGCACGCGGGATGACCATGCCGGAGGCGCCGCCAAAGGCCTGTACGATGCGCCATAAGGTCAGATGCTCGACGTTGTCGGTCAGGCCGCAGGCGATCGAGGCGACGATGAACAGCACCAGACCTGCCATCAGGGGAAGCTTGCGGCCGTAGCGATCGGCAAAAGGGCCATAGAAAATCTGTGCCAGAGCCAGCCCGAACAGGTAGCTCGCCAAGGTGCGTTCCACCTGCCCCTGGGTGGAGTGCAACCCGGCTACGATGGAGGGAAACGCAGGCAGGTACATGTCGATAGCCAGCGGGCCAAGCGCTGTCAGCAGGCCCATCAGGATGAGCCAACCCGGTATGGCTTGTTTGTTTTTGGCAGATGGCATGTAAGGAAGGTACGAGCTGCGCCGGCCCGATCAGGGAAACCCGTCGTCATCGGGCGGCGGCGGTGGGCAACGTCGCATGTGTCGGGAAATGACTACAAAAAATGGATGGCGCAAGGGTGAAGGGGTGCCCGCATGCCGCTATTTGGTGATAAATTGAACAGCGGTTACAACCGGCTTGAATCTTAGCATGGTTCAGTTTGTGTTATTTCTTTGGATAAAGAATGGCCCGTTTTCGGCTGAATTGTGGTTCTTTTTCGGGCGAATTGTGCTTTTTTCGGCCGAATTGTGGTTCTTTTTTGTTGTAGCGGCACCCCTTGTGGGTGCCATCCTGGCAATAGCGCAGAATATCCGTATCCGCTGCCAGGATTCGCGCGTGTTCCAGTTCGGCCGGGCGTGGTTCCGAGTGTATTCGTGATTGCGTGGTTTTAGACTAGGAGGCTGTTTGTGAGTTCGGTTTTTTCGGCTATAGAAAACAAGATCGCGTCTTTGCCGGTATCTCTTGAGCTGGTGCTGCCCGACGGTACGCATTTGGGCAGTCCGGGTTCCCAGGTCCGGATGATGGTTAAAGACAAGGCCAGCCTGATGCATTTGGCAGCGGGGCAGGTGGGGGTGATAGGCGAGGACTATGTTGAGGGCAAGGTGGATATTGACGGGTCCATGCGTGACCTGATGCGTCTTGCCGTAGCTATTTTGCCAGGATCGCCGGTTGATGCAGCGCGCGGCGGCTGGCTGACCAGCCTGGTGCAGAATCTGGTTTCGGTATGGCGGCATTCGATTGAACGCGATGAGCGCCAGATTCAATTTCATTACGATCTGTCCGACGATTTTTATGCGCTGTGGCTCGATCCACGACGGGTGTATTCCTGCGCGTATTTTCGCGAACCCGACATGACAGTTGCGCAGGCACAGGAGGCCAAGCTCGATCATATATGCCGCAAATTGAAGCTGCACGCGGGCGAGCGGATGCTTGACGTAGGGGCGGGTTGGGGCGGTTTGTTACTGTGGGCGGCCGAGCATTACGGGGTGGATGCTACCGGTATTACTTTGTCGAAGAACCAGCATGCTCATGTGAATCGCCTGATCGAGGAAAAAGGCCTTGGCGGGCGGGTTCGGATGCATCTGCTGGATTACCGCAAGCTCGACGAGTCTGTGCCTTATGACAAGATTGCGTCGGTGGGTATGTTCGAACACGTTGGCCGGGCTCAGCTGAAGGGCTATTTTTCGAAACTGCGCCGCCTGGTGCGCCCTGGCGGGCTGGTGCTCAATCATGGCATTACGGCGGGCGGTATTGATAATCCCGAGTTGGGCTCGGGCATGGGCGAGTTTATCGAGAAGTATATATTTCCGGGCGGTGAGCTGACCCACATCAGCAATGTGCTGGCGACGCTTACCGATGGCGGCCTGGAGGATCTGGATGTTGAAAATCTGCGGCCTCATTACGCTCGTACTCTGTGGGCGTGGAGCGATGCGCTCGAGGCACGCTTGCCCGAGGCCCGCGCGATTCTGGGCGGCGAGCAGGGCGAGCGGTCGCTGCGCGCGTATCGTATGTATCTGGCAGGATGCGCCATGGGTTTTGAGCATGGCTGGGTTGCCCTGCATCAGGTAGTGGCGCAACCGATCTCTACGGGGCGTGCCGACGAGCTCGATTATCCGGCCGATCTAAACTACCCTTGGCGGCGCGATTACATTTATCGCCCTCAATAGTTTGTTGCGGCATCTGTAGCGGTACCTTGTAGCGCCACCCCCGTAGCGCCACCCCTTGTGGGTGGCATTCGCTGAAGGTGGCGTTTCTGGTATGTGGCGTTTGACGGGTGGCATTCGCTGCAGGTGGCATTTTTTCGTATCAACCCTATCCGCGTAAAACCTTCTAGCCCCGCGGCATGGCCGGTTAAGGCGGTTCGGGCTCCGACGGGCACGGTCATGGCTGCGCCATGACTCCCCGCGCGCAGGGCCGGCTTCGGGGCGGCGTGCGAACTCGTGGGGCGATCAGTCCACTGGACTGATCGCAAACGTCCCACTCAAACAGCGCACGCCTTGGATCCCCGAAGCCGGCCCTGCGCGCGGCGTGCCCGAGTCGCCCGCCCCACCTTAACCGGCCATGCCGCTCGATTGGTGGATGCTCGTGTGGTCGTCGATGATGTAGCGCCACCCCTTGTGGGTGGCATGGCGTCTGTAGGATCGTCTTGGTTATCAACGCTGATGGCAGCCACAAGGGCTGCCACTACAAGCGGCGGGTACGTTTTTGTAGCGGCACCCCTTGTGGGTGCCAGAATCTTGACACATCAAGACGGCTCCTTCACTAAAACATTGGCACATCTAAAACATTGGCACATTACCTAGTGAAGCATTTTTCTCGCATGCAGAGCGACTACCCGCCAGTACCAGCCGTGCAGCAGCAGGGCTGAAAGGCCCAGGCCGACCAGGGCCATCAGCCACATGGCGGCGGCGCCGGGCGGCGCTCCGGGCATGGTTGACGCGAGCAAGGGCTGAAGGGCGCCTGCGGCGGGGCCGTAGCCCAGCCACCAGCCGCCGACCAAGCCGATGCCGGTCAGGGCTATGATCTGCAGAAGCAAGGGTATGACGGCTACTTTATAGGCCCGCAGCAAATAGGAGCCTATGCATTGCATGGCATCGCATAGATGGAAAAAAGGAAGAATCTGCAGCAAAGTGGCTGCTACGGCGGCAACCCGTATATCGTCGGTATACGCGGCCAGAATCAGTGGGCGACCGACAATCAGCAGGCTGGCGGTGATGAGCGCGCCGGTTATCACCACGACGATTCCGGCCAGCCCTGTTTTGCGGGCGCGGTGAAGGTCGTTGGCGCCTATGGCTTGTGCGGTAAGTGATGCCGACGCGATGCCCACTGCCATGGGCATCATGTAGCACAGGGCCGCCAGGTTGGAAGTGATTTGATGCCCGCCTGATACAAACATGCCTTCGCGGGCCACCAGCAAGGCCATGAAGCTGAAGGCGCAGACTTCCACCAGGTACGAGCCGCCCATCGGCAGCCCGAGGCGCAACAGATCCTTTAGAATCGGCCAGTGTATGCGGCCCAGCGTAGGCTTGAGGCGAGTGTAGTAAGGGTCGTGGTGGATCACCCATAGCCCGGCACCCAAACAAAGCCAGGCTGTTACAGCGGTGGATAGGCCGGCGCCTGCCGCGCCCATCGCCGGCAGCCCGAGTTTGCCGAATATGAAAATCCAGTTGAAGGCGAATTTGAAGGCGACGCTGGTCAGATTGATGATCATGACGGTTTTGGGGCGCGATACGGCCGTGCCCAGCGCGTAGATCGTGCGAAAAACCAGCGTGGCCGGCAAGGCGAGTATCAGAGCCCGCAAATACCAGGTGATGCCCTGGCGCACGGCGGGTTCCACCTGGCCCGACAGCCCTAGCCACACGTTGGGAAACAGCATGGTCAACGCGCCTGCCAGGGACAGGCCCAGCGCCAGCCAGACGCCTTGCCCCCAGGTTTTGCCTACGTCGGTGTAACGTTCGGCGCCGTAGAGCTGCGCCAAAATGGGAATGAGCGCATGCACCACCCCCATCAAGCCGACAAAAATGGTGATATAGATAGAGGCCGCCAGCGCCATGGCCTGCAGATCGGCGGCGCTTGCGTGGCCTGCCATGGTGGTGTCGAGAACACCGAACGCAACACCTGCCCATGAGCTGATGAGCACCGGCCAGGCTTGCCTGAGCGTTTCCCTGATGTAAAGCCAAAAGCGTGCGGGTGGATGCACCGCTGGAGTCATGGCTTGACGATGCGCAGCAAACGGAAGATTTCCCGGCGGTCCGGCCCGCGTTTGCCCTGCCACAGCACCTGGGCTGCGCCCGATTCCGCCGCGCCTGAATAGGCGGCCCGGCCATTTTCAAGGCTTTGTGGCGAGGTTTGCTGCAAAATCAATGTGCAGTGCGAGTCGTAACTGAAATTGATGTTGTTGAAGGCCAGAAAGGAGGCGCGCTGGCCTGAGCCGACTCCCAGGGCACGCACGCATTCATGCGGTCTCTTGTAGGTTTGCAGGGCCGTGCTTAATTGAGCCGATACGTCGCGGTAGCTGCGCACGTAATCGATCGCGGGCATCCAGAGCGTGGCCAGCAGCACCCAGGTCGTAACCAGCCCGCAGGCCGACAAAACCGTTCCGCGCCACAAGGCCAGCGGCTTGGAGTGCAGCCGCCAGCGCACCAGGCCAAGCCACGCCGCGGTTGCCGCCAGCGCGATCAGCACCGCGGCGGGCGCGACATGGGGTTCGTAGCCGGTGGTTTGGCGCGCGATATTGTGGGCGATTTGCGTCGGCCACCCCGTTTGCATGGCTATCCAACCCAGCCATACGGTGGCCGCCGTCAGGGAAAAACACATGACGGCGAACCAGTCCAGCGAATTGACTACGCCGCGGCGCAGCGTCGGCAGTGAAAAGGCGGCAAGAATGGCGACAGGCACAGCCATCAGGCTGTATTCGGGCTCGAATACGTCGGTTAGAAAAAACATGAACGCCAGTGGCCAAAAGGCGAACATCAAGGGGATCCAGATATGGGGAGATGCAAGCCACGAACGCCAGCGCCAGATGGCCAGAATGGCGAATGGCCAGGTCGGCCAAAGAAACCAGGGCAGATCGCGCAAGATGCTTATCGCGGTTTCGTAACGGGGCCAGGAAAAGGAGTTGATATTCCACAGCCACCAGTTTTGCATCCAGTAAGCGCCTATCTGATGGGCGGGAATCCACCATAGGGCCACCAGTGAAATCGCCACTACGGCGGTAATAATCAGCCATTGCTTGCCATGCCACAAAGCGCTGCGCGGCATGAAGATAAAGGGAATGGCCAGCATGATGGGCAGCGCGCCAATCCAGCCTCGGGTTAGAAAGGCCCCCGCCAGAGCTACGCCGAGGGTCACGGCGCCCGATAGCGGGCGGTCCAGCATGCGGGCGACGGCATAAAAAGCCAAGGCCTGAAACGCAATAATGGCAGGCACCTCGGAGGTTTCATGCATGCGCAATAAAATGCCGGCCGTGGCAATAATGAGCAGCAGCGCGGCATCGGCGATCATGCGGCCGTAATCGCGCACCGTAGGCTCGCCGCCGAACGGCAGTGCCAGCGGTTGCGGTTCGGGACGGCGCCCCAGCAGATAGGTGCCATACCATACAGAGCTTGTGACCAGCGCAAACCAGAGAAGGTTGGGCAGGCGCGAGGCAATGATCGAGGCGTTGAGCGACGAGGTGAAATGCTCGAACAACGGGCCGAACAGCCAGATGCTGAAAGCGCCCACCCAGGTCGGCAAGGGGCCATCTTGCGCGTGGGCCAGCACGCCTACCTGGGGAAGCAGCCAGGCGTGCGCCGGGCCATGAAGCGCCGTGAGCATGGTGGCCAGGCCGACGACGTCATCGGTTTTCCACGGATCCCTGAAAAAAAGGCCGGAAAAAATGTAAACGACTCCCAGAACCAGCAACAGGACTCTGGGTAATTTGGTCGTGGCCGGCGCAGTCAGGCGGGCCGGTGTGGATCGGGTGTCGTTGGGTGACACGGAAAGAGGCGCCCCGAAGAGAAAAACAAAGAGGATATCTTAAAGTAAAAAGGCAGCCGCAAGGCTGCCTTCGGTAGACGACGCAGATCGTGTCGGCTTACGATGCCTTTTTGGTGGTGCCTGCGGTGCGGGCGAAGCGGGCGCGGAATTTTTCAACGCGGCCGGTTTCCACGAGACGCGTTTGAGCGCCGGTGTAGAACGGGTGCGATTCGGACGTTACGTCGCACTTGAAAAGCGGGTAGGTTTTCCCGTCGAGCTCGACTGTTTCGCGGCTGGTGAGGGTCGAGCGCGAAATAAATTTGGTGCCGGTTTGCTGATCCAGAAATACCACTTCACGGTATTCGGGGTGGATGCTTGCTTTCATATCGATTCCTGTTATTCGTGGGATATCCATCCCAAATAGTTCGGGTCGCCAGTCAGTTGTCGTTTATACGCCAGCCCGGCGCACCAACTCCGTGCCCCGCCAGGCGCGTTAACCCAGCACCTGACAACGTGCCCTGTAAATAGCCGGCTATTGTAGTATGGAAAGAGCTTATTTGTAAATTTCCTTTTTGGGGGCTTCTTTTTGGGGCCTTCCGAATGGCAGCCACAAGGGCTGCCGCTACATGATCAGCCCAGCGAACGCAACACTGCGCGCACAGGGCTGGCGTCGGCTTCGATAAAGGCCAGGGGAAGCGCAATCAGCTCGTAATCGCCTGCCGGCACATCGTCGAGCACCAGGTTTTCCAATACCCGCATGTCGTGACGCAAAATGGTCTGATGACTATCCAGCGTTTTGCTGGATGCCGGATCGATGCTGGGGGTGTCGATGCCGATCAATCTGGCCCCTTTTTCAGCCAGAAAGGCCACGGTTTCGGGTGCGTAGGCGGAGAATTCGTCGCTCCAGCGGTCGCTGACGGCTCGCCGGGCGGTTCTGACCAGAATGCGTGGCGGCATATCGGCCAGAAAGGGGAGCAAGTCGGCGATGGTGATCAGCGGGCGGCCATGCACGGCATGGATGACCCGGCAGGGCCCCAGGAACGGCTCCAGGTCGACCGCGCCGATGGCCGCACCCGTTGCGTCGTAGTGCAAAGGCGCATCGGCGTGCGCGCCCACGTGCGGCGACAAGGTGATTTCGCTGACGTTGACCGGGCAATCTGCGCCGATTGTCCAGCGCCATTGCTGACGATAAGGCGTGTCGCCGGGAAATACCGGCGAACGGGTGGAAACCGGAGGTGAAATATCCCACAGACGTTTCGTCATGATGGTGCGATCCGCGCTGTCAAAGTATGCAAGTGATTGAAGCTTATACCATTACGGCATTTAAATCTGGCCGCGTTCGGCCATGGATACGGCTTGGCCTGCGGTGATGATCAGGTGGTCGAGCAGGCGGATGTCGACCAGCGCCAGGGCGTGTTTCAGGTGACGGGTGAGCGCCAGGTCGGCTTCGCTGGGTTCGGAGACTCCCGATGGGTGGTTGTGTGCGAGGATCAGGGCGGCGGCGTGATGCCGCAGGCCTGCCTTGATGACCTCGCGCGGATATACCGATGCCTGGGTAAGCGTGCCGCGGGAAATTTCCTCGGCGATGATCAGGCGGTATTGGCTATCGAGGTACAGCGCAATGCAATGCTCGACACGCAGGTGTCCCAGGGCTGCGGTGCAGTAGTGTTTGACGCGCTGCGGCTGATCGAGCGCCTGGCCTGACTTCAGGTCTTCTTCGAGCGCCCGGCGGTTCAGCTCGTTGATGGCGAGCAGTTCGCAGGTTTTGGCCAGGCCCAGCCCGTCTACGGTCATGAGCGTTTGCGCATCGGCGGCCAAAAGGTCGCGCAAGCCGCCAAATCGTGTGATCAGGCGCTGCGCCAGTTCTACGGCGTTGCAGCCTTTGATGCCGGTGCGCAGGATAATCGCCAGCAGTTCAGGAGCCGTTAAAACACGGGCTCCGTGTGTGATCAGGCGTTCGCGTGGACGCTCGGGGGTGGGCAGGGTCGTGTGAAGTGTCATAAGAGGCTCTAAAATAGACGTTATTAGTAATGACCCTGTACGGTGACAGATTTTGACTTCGATTCTTGATTCAGTGAACGCTTTTGTCCGCCCGGATTCCTACCTGACCCTGCATTACCGCATAGTGCTGACTTCGGGCCCTGCCGCCGGATCGGTGTTTGCCGACACCTTTGAGGGTCGCCCCGCTACCCTGCAGATGGGTAGCGGACAGTGGGCGCCGGGTATGGAAGAAGCGTTGGTGGGGCATGCGGACGGCACAAAATTCAGTGTCGAGCTGCCCGCGGCGCAAGCCTATGGCGACCGCAATCCCGACCTGCTGCAGCGCGTGACGCAGACCATGCTGGCCGCCAATGCCGCCCCCGACACTCGGTTTCAGCCCGGCGATCTGGTCGAATTCACCGCACCCAACGGCGGCCGCTATTCGGGCGTGCTCAAAGAGATGGGGGATGCCTGGGCGTTGTTCGATTTCAACCATCCGCTGGCGGGTGCCGACCTGCGGATTGATGTTGCTTTATTAGGGGTGCTGTGATGCTTGCGCCGGAAAAAGAAGCGCCCGATGGCCTTGAAGTCGTTCTGGCCCAGCCGCGAGGGTTTTGCGCGGGCGTGGACCGCGCGATCGATATCGTCGAGCGGGCCCTCGAAATACATGGGGCGCCTATTTATGTGCGCCATGAGATCGTGCACAACCGTTATGTCGTGCAGGATCTGAAAGCCAAAGGGGCTATTTTCATCAACGAGCTGCACGAAGCGCCCAAGGGCGCCATCGTTGTCTTTTCTGCGCACGGCGTAGCCCGCGCTGTGCGCGACGAGGCGTTGAGCATGGGTCTGAAGGTGTTCGACGCAACCTGCCCGTTGGTCACCAAAGTCCACGTTGAGGTCGCCAAAATGCGCGCGGCCGGGCGGGAAATCATCATGATTGGGCATCGCGGGCACCCGGAGGTCGAGGGTACGCTGGGCCAGGCCGATGGCGGCATGTACCTGGTGGAAACGGTGCAGGACGTGGCGGCGCTGCAGGTGCGCGATCCCGACAATCTGGCGTTCGTGACCCAAACCACTTTGTCCGTAGACGATGCCGCTGCGGTCGCTCACGCTCTGCGCACTCGTTTCCCGACGATTATCGAACCCAAGAAAAGCGATATTTGCTATGCCACGCAAAACCGCCAGGACGCCGTCAAGATGATGGCGCCCGACTGCGATCTGGTGTTGGTGGTGGGCAGCACCAATAGCTCCAATTCGAATCGCCTGCGCGAGGTCGCCGAGCGCAAGGGCGCGGTCGCACATCTTATCGATGGCCCCGACATGATCGATCCGGCCTGGCTGGCGCAGGCCCGGCGAGTGGGCGTCACGGCCGGAGCCTCTGCGCCTGAAATACTGGTGCAGCAGGTCATTGTCCGCCTTAAAGAGCTGGGCGCGGGTTCCGTGCGTGCCTTGTCCGGAGCCCTGGAAAACGTATCATTTCCCTTGCCCAAAGAGCTGTCGCGCAAGTTGTGATCATGTGACGGCACCCCTTGTGGGTGCCATCGACGAACCCGTTGCCATCACCGCTGCAACCATTTCCGAATATAGTCAAAACGGTCGAACCCCCAAAAGGGTTCGTCGTCGACAAAAATAAAAGGCGCGCCGAACACGCCGCGGGCGGTGGCCGCTTCTATCTGTTCCTTCAGGGCCGTTTTAATCTGGTCTTGTTGTATGCCGGCCGCCAGCTCGGCCGTGTCTATACCTATATCGTTCGCCAGTGCCAAAACCACATCGACATTGCCGATATCCTGCTGCCCGGCGAAATAGGCGCGATAAGCCGCATGCGCGAATTGCCGGGCACGGGCCTCGCCCAGATTCTTTTCGATCCATACCATGGAGCGCGCCGCAGTGACCGTGGAAATCGGGAATTGGGCGGGCTGCACGTACGGGATGTCAAAGAGGGCGGCGGTGCGCGCAAAATCGTGCATCGCGTAGCTTCCTTTGATTGGCACCTGGGCAACGGGCAACACCCCCATTTGCTTGAATACCGGCCCCAGCAGGATGGGGTGCCAGCGCACGGTACGCCCAAATTCGGCCGCCAGATCATCGATGCGCGTGCTGGCGCAGTAGGCGTAGGGTGAAGAAAAATCAAAATAAAAATCGAATGGAGTCTTCATGACGTCTGATCGTGCCCGGCAAAAGTGATGAAAGAGTGGATCGCCACGCGGGCAGCCCGCTTAAAGTGTATACCGTGGCGCCATGGCCTATATGCCGTGCAGCCGCCTATTGGTTATGATGCGTCTGTATGGCGCGTTTGGACGCGCCAGTTGGCTCATCACATTTCAGCAGGCTATCAATGAAAACAAGCGCAAAGCTACTTGGCATCGTCGTGGTTCTGGGGGTTGCCTATACGGGCTCCTCCTGGTACGTGGGCAAGCGGGCTCAAACCGTTATTGAGCAGGCCGTCGTTCAAGCCAATCAGCGTCTGGTCAAAATGCTGGGCCCGGACCTGGGCGGTAGCGGTTTGAAGGTTTCCATCGTCGATTACAAGCGTGGTGTGTTTTCGTCTGACGTCGTCTATACGCTGGCGATGATAGGTAATGACGGCAAGCCCATGGAATTCAAATTGGCCGATCATCTGCAGCACGGCCCATTCCCCATCGAGGCGCTGCGCGCCGGCAGCGCTATGCCCATGCTGGCTTACAGCCAGGCACAATTGATGCCTACTGCGGCCACCCAAAAATGGTTCGATAGCGCCAAGGGCGAGGCTCCCGTGGCCGCCGTCACCAAAATCGGTTTCTCGGGGCAAGGCGATTCCCAGTGGGATCTGAAGCCTTTGACCTATGCCGAGGATGGCACCAGCACCCAATTCAGCGGCGGCAAGGTCAATATCGTTTTTTCGCAGGACTACAAAAACAGCACGGTATCGGGCCGGTTTGACTCGCTTGGGTTTGCTCAGACGCAGCCTCGCGAAGAGGTGCAGATCAAAGGCATTGTGTTAGGCAGCAAAACCACGACGCCCGCCGAGGGCGTCACCCATATTCAAAACAGCCTTAACGCCGACAGCATGGCTTTCTCGTCCGACAGTGACGAGCCTGTGCAGGTCCAAAAACTGGCTGTTGGGCTTAACACGCAACAAAAAGACCAGCTGCTCGATGCCGACTTGCATTACGAGCTGGGGCAGGTCAGTGCCGCGAAGGCCGATCTGGGCAGCATGTCCTTTACCGGCCGGGCCAGCCACTTCAATATCGACGCAGTCAATGCGCTGGCCAACCAGTACAACGCGTTCAAGGCCGCGCACGGGGTCCAAAATGACGAAGACCTGCAACTGACTGACGCCGAGTCCGCCACACTGCGTGAAAAATTCATGGATGTGCTGGCCAGCAACCCTTCGGTTTCGGTTGACTCGCTGGTGTGGAAAAACGACAAAGGCGAAAGCACGGCGTCGCTGAAGCTTGATCTAAGCAGCCCCTCTGACAAGGCGGCCGCTGCCCAGGCCGGCCTTGACACCTTGTTGCCGCAGATCCTGAAACAGATCGCGCTGAATTTCTCGATTTCCAAACCCATGCTGTCCAGGTTGGCCAGCCAGTTGCAGGGCGGGACGCAAGCCAATCCACAAGCCGATGCGGTGGGCGGAATGCTGTTCGATGCCTATGCGGGCAAGCTGCAGGCAGCTGGCTTGGCCAAAGTGGATGGCGACAAGGCAGTGGCCGCGATCAAATACGAAAATAACAGCGTCGACGTCAACGGCAAAAAAATGTCGGTGATGGAATTTGCGCAAAGGGCCATGGCGGTGGCCATGTAGGGTGTGCGAGCGTGTGCGGCCTGCTCGTCGCATTTACGGGCAGTGCTGGCTCAAGGCCCCGACCTTGTGTCCTTATCGACCATGACAAATGTGTATAATAGCGGGCTTGGTCGGGATGGCTCGGGTGTAGCCCCGTCATCTGCGAAGCCGATGTAGCTCAGTTGGTAGAGCAGCTCATTCGTAATGAGAAGGTCGAGGGTTCGACTCCTTTCATCGGCACCAGAAAAATCAAACACTTGCGCCAATTCTTCGGAGTTGGCGTTTTTGTTGGGGTCACGCGGGGGTTATGGAATCCATACGTCACTATGCATCTTCCCCCAAAAAGAAAGCACACTAGAGCATTTTTGGTCAACCGGTATACGGCGCGGGATGTCTGGGTGTTTGGCCGGACGTATTGGTATCTGAAAATGCCGTCTATGGGGGCAGGGGCTGGGCCGGCACGGCGTGATTGATCCGGATCTGCCTCGTCGCGGGCGTCGGGCCAAACTCGCTACGCCGAAGCCTGCGGACAGCGCCTGGTAATTCGGTTTGAGCCGAAGGGAAAGCATCATGCCTGATTTGAGTAACGCCACTATTCTCACTATCCGCAATGTTCCATATGAGGTACACCGCGCTTTGCGCGTGCGTGCAGCGTGCGCGAACGTAATTTCAGAACCGTTGTGGCATGCACCGATATCAGCCTATGCCTTATCACCCGCAAATAATTTATCGTAAGCCGTCAGCAGCGTCTGGTGCATGGCGCTGCCCTGCATATCCGGGCCCAACGCTTCCAGCCCGAAGAAACGTTCGCTGCGGTCAAGCAGGGCCTGGGCCTGGCGTACCGTGGCTGCGCCATACATCATCACCAGCGAGCGCTGGTAGTTCTCTGCGTTTTCGACGTTAAGCATGCTTTCAATGCAGCGATACACCAGGCGGCGCGCGGGGTTCAGATCGTTAAAGTGGTGGATCCAGTCGCAGCCTTCCCGGGTGGCGTCTTCATCACCCACAGCGAGCGCAAGCAACGTTTTCAGTTCACCGATGCGCAGTTGCTTCCATGGCGTGCCCACGGGAATCGCCAGACCCAGAATTTCCCAGAGCGGGCGCTCATCATTCAGGTTCATGGTTTGCAGGTCGGACAGCAATTGGGTCGCGTCGGCATCGCTTAGATCGGACAGGCGCAGCAGTGCAGGGCGAATGGCATTGCCGATGCTATTGTTTTCCCACTCGAGATCTTCGACCGGATAAATTTCGGACATGCCGGGCACCAGGATGCGGCAACTGTAGGCACCTTGCTCGCTGAAGTCGGACACGTAAATGTCTTTACCCTCGCCGTGAATGCATTGCACAAGCCAATGGTAGTCTTCCTCGGTGGTGGTGCCGAAGTTCCAGTCGGCAAACGCGAAGTCCGGTGTATTGCCCATGAAGTTCCAGCTGATCACACCGCTGGAATCGACAAAATGAATTTCCAGATTGGAGACGGCATTGATCTCGCTCATGTCAAAGCCAGGCTCGGGAAAGCCCTCCAGCGAGTCCAGCGCGCGGCCTTGCAGCAGTTCGGTCATGGCGCGCTCGAGCGCGATCTCCAGGCGTGGGTGTGCGCCGTAGCTGGAAAATACGCCTTGATCTTTCGGGTGCACCAGCGTGACATTCATGACGGGATAGCGTCCGCCCAGCGAAGCATCCTTGACCATGATGCCAAAACCCGCCTGACGCAAGCCTGCGATGCCGGCCTTAATGTTCGGGAAGCGCGCAATCACTTCGTCGGGCACTTCGGGCAGGCACAGCGCTTCGCTGATGACGCGGTACTTGATGTGGCGCTCGAAAATCTCGGACAGGGCCTGGGTGCGCGCTTCCATCAGGGTGTTGCCTGCCGCCATTCCATTACTGACGTACAGATTGCCGATGATATTGACGGGGATGTAAACCTGGACGCTGTCGCGAAGGCGCGTGTAGGGCAGGGTGCAGATGCCGCGCTTCACATGGCCGGAATTCAGGTCGACCAGCACTTCGCCGTCGATTTCGCCCTCGGGGTTGTAGAACGCACGCAACTCGGAGTTAAGCATTTCATCGGGCCATTTGCCGTCCGATGTGGGTGCAAACCAGCGCTCTTGCGGATAGTGCACGAAAGGACGGTTGGCACGGGTTTCGCCCAGATAAAAGTGGGTCCAGAAATAATGGGTGCCCAGGCGCTCGAAAAATTCGCCGTAAGCGCTGGCGCGCGCCGCCAGTTCGGTCGCGCCCTTGCCGTTTGAAAACAGCATTGGGCAGTCATTGTCCTTCATGTGGGTGGACCAGATGCCGTCGACTTCGTGCAGCAGGGAGGATTCATTTAGCCGGAACCCGCGAGCCGCCAGCTTTTTCTGCATGGTGTCGATAGTCGATTCGAGCGAGGCGTCTTTGCCGGGGATAAAGCTTTGGGTTTGCATAGGAGCTCAGTGAGGGTGCGGAAAATAGGCGCCGCTTGTCGGCGCCCGGGTAAAAGGGCGACCGAACGCTGAATTGTTCATGAGGCCATGCAATGCTTGATGTGGGCTGTGAGTGTAGCAGTTGGGAGTTCGGTGCGGATCGAGGTCTGTCGCTGCGAAATATCAGGACGATGTTACCGATGTTTCACCAGAAAGCCTCGCGCTGCATCAAGATCCGGCGTAATCCCGAGGCCGGGTTGATCCGACAGTGTGATAGTTCCATTATCAGGTCGCAGGTAGGGGGTGGCGAATAGATCGCGCAAGGGATTCGGATTGGAATCCACCTCGACATAGCCTGAACTGCCCATTATGGCTTTGAACTGCATTGATGCGATCAGGCCGACGCCGCCGCCCAGCCAATGGGGACAAAACATGCGGCCGTGGTCGATGGCGCGCTGGGCCACTGGCAGGCAGCCGCTGAAACCGCCCCATTTGCCCAGATCGGGTTGAATCACGGCAAACACTCCAGATGCGATAGCGGCGGAAAATTCCTCCGTACTGCGCATGTTTTCGCCGGCAGCGATAGGAATAGGAGATGCTTTGGCCAGGCTCTGCCAGTCCGCTAATGTGTGATCCGCCCGGATCGGCTCCTCCATCCAGATGGGGTTGAATGGAGCGAGTCGGCGGCTCATTTCCAAGGCTGCTTCGGGTGTCCATGCCTGATTCGCGTCAATCATAAGAACCGTGCCGGATCCGAACAGTTCGCGCAGTGCGCGAAGATTGGCGATATCGCGTTCAGTGCCAAACCCAACCTTTAGCTTGAAGCTGCGGTAGCCTTCCCTATGTTTGATAGCGGCCAGTTTCTCGGGTTGGGCAGGGCTGAGGCCCGAAGCATAGGTTTGTACCTGCGGCGCGCCGCCGAAGAGTTTCCATAACGGCTGGTTCAGACGCTTGGCGGCCAGATCCCATAGCGCCATATCGGTGCCGGCAATGGCTTGCGCAATAGTTCCCGGTTCACCGCATTGAATAGCCAGCACCTCCAAGCGTCGACTCAGTGCTTCAAAGGCGTGCGTCGGATGTGCCCATTCCTGCTCCAGCAGGATGGGTGCAATGCAGGATTCAAGCATACGCGCGCGATGCTCGGCGCCCACATTGGGAAAATTGCACCATATTTCGCCCCAGCCAACCATACCCTCATGGTCTTCCGCCCTGACCAGTACGGCCGGACGGTCGTACATCGTTCCAAAAGACGTTTGCACCGGGTCGGCGATGGGGGCGCGATACACGAGCGCGTCCACTTTTGCCAGGTGGATGGGAAGAGAGTCTGGAAATACATACATGCTGGGCGTGCCCTTATAGGCTATTTGCTATGGGCTGGTGAGAATCAGATCAGCGCCTTTTTCACCGATCATGATGGATGCGGCATTGGTGTTGGCCGACACGATTTCGGGCATTATGGAAGCGTCGATCACGCGCAGCCGCTGTACGCCGCGTACCTTCAATGTTGGGTCGACCACTGCGTCCCTGTCCGAACCCATCCGGCAGGTGCCTACGGGATGAAATACCGTTCCGCCCGCTTCGCGCGCGAAATTGACGAGGTCGCTGCGCGTCTTGCGGTGTGATCCGGGAAGCACCTCGCCGTCGATCAGTTCGCGAAACGCGGGTTGGGAATATATTTCGCGCAGCATCTCTACGCCGGCCGCAAGGGTGCTGCGGTCGATCTCTTCGCTCAGGTAGCGGGTTTCGATACGCGGAGGAGCCAACGGGTCTGCCGAGCGGATCTGCAGTCGTCCACGCGAGGCGGGGCGGCATTGGCAGGCTGACGCGGTGAATCCCGGGTAGTCATGCAGCGGCGTGCCGGGTTTGTCGACGGACAGGGGCATGACGTTGAACTGCATATCGGCGCGATCCTGCCGCGCGTATTCGGTTTTGGCGAATCCGCCGACCTGCCCGGCGCCGACGGTCAGTGGGCCAGACCGTTTGAACATCCATTCCAGTCCCATTTCCGCCAGCTTGAGCGGATTACGCACATCGTTATTAAGCGATAGTTTTTTCTTCAGCCGGACGATGGTGCGTGCCTGATAATGGTCTTTCAGGTTTTCTCCAACCTCGGGGGCATCGACGACCACCTTGATGCCGTGCTCTTCCAGAAGGGCTGCCGGGCCTATGCCTGACAGCTGCAATAACTGCGGCGACTGAATTGTGCCGGCGGAAAGGATCACCTCGCGCTCGGCACGGGCCCGGCGGGTTTCACCGTTCTGGCCCCATTCGACACCTGTCGCTGTTGTGCCATCGAATAGGACGCGGTACAGGTGCGCCTGTGTCAGCACAGTGAGATTGGCCCGGTGTTGTGCCGGCCGCAGAAAGGCTACGGCCGAGCTGGAGCGCCAGCCATTCCTGATGGTGAGCTGATAGGCTCCAACACCATAATCGGTCGCCGCGTTGAAGTCGCTGTTCAGCGGCAGTCCGAACTGCTGGCCGGCTTGGACCCACGCGTTGCAGTAGATATGATCGTTCTTCAGATCCGAGACGCCCAGTTCGCCGCGGCCGCCATGGTAGTCGTTTTCGCCGTGCTCGTAGCCTTCGGAACGTTTGAAAAACGGCAACACCGAGCGATATTCCCACCCGCTTGCGCCGAGATTCGCCCAGTTGTCGTAATCCTGGTGCTGTCCCCGGATGTAGAGCAGGCCGTTGATGGAGCTCGAGCCGCCCAGCACCCGGCCGCGGGGCCAGATGATGTTGCGGCCCGCCGAGCCTTCGCAGGGCTCGGTATCGAAGAGCCGGGAAAATCGTTGATCGTAGATGGTCTTGAAATACCCCACAGGAAGGTGCAGCCAGAAGTTCCGGTTGGGTTTGCCTGCTTCGATCAGCAACACCTTGACCGAGGGATTTTCAGATAATCGGTTGGCTAGCACACAGCCTGCCGAGCCCGCACCGACGATGATGTAATCGTAGGCGGGCTCGTTCCCGTTTTGCCCGGAATTCATGACTTCATTACCTTGAGATAGAGTTTTGGATCAAAGTATTGCGAGGCCGGTACAGCATCCGAAATATGCGCGAAGTCCACGAAAAAGTCGGTCACCTTCTGTAGCCATTTCGTGACTGTGCCGTCTGCATAAAGTTTGGCCCACTCTTTTGACGTGAACATTTTTTGCGCATGGAATTGTTCCTTGAGATCGGCCAAAGGAACATTGGGATAGTGCTTGGCCTGGAGCTGGATCAGAGCCTTGTCCGGATTGGCGACGAAATAGTCGTTAGCGCTGACCCAGGCGCGAATGATGCGCTCGAGCACGTCCTTCTCCTTGTCGTAGAAGTCGTTGCGCGCAGCCCAGCCGTCGACAATCGCTGCCTTGGGGTAGTAGGCTGATGCGTCGCCCAGCATTTTTGCACCAGGCGATTTGTTGCGGATCGGAATATTGAAGGGCACCCACAGCGCTACAGCCGGTACGGCTTTGGAAATGAAAGCAGTGACCGCATCGGGCATACGCTGGTTGACGAGCTGCACGTCTTTCTTGGGATCAATCCCATGGGCACGTAGCGCAGTGTCCAGGAACACATGGGCGGTGGTCCCGGCCGTGGTAGAGATTTTCTTGCCTTTTAAATCGGCCCAGTCGTGGATGCCCATGTCGGGATGCACCCATAGTTGTGCGGTGGCGAATTCGATGTCATTGATCAGGAATACCTTGCCTTGACCTCGAGCCGGAAAATTCGACATGACGGCGCCTGTGCTCAGCACGTCGATGCTGCCGCCGCTCATGGCCTGGAACAGTTCAAGTCCGGTCTGGAACTGGATGAATTCCATATCCAGGCCTTCCTTCTTCCACAAACCTTGCGAGTCGGCCAGCCACATCTGGCCGTCAACCGCCAAGGTGTGCAGGTATCCGAGCTTCACTTTTTTTGTCTTGGAAAATGCGATCGAAGGTACCGCCGCAGTGGCTGCGGCAAGCTGAATAAAAGTACGGCGTTTCATGGTTTTATCTCCGTTGTTTTGAGAAATATCGTGATGGCTAGCCTGCCATTTTTGTTGCTGCCTGGGCTTCTTGCGCTGCATATTCCCGCATGACCAAATTGTGTATGCGGGAGCGCAGCGTGTTGAATTCGGGTGTTTCCTGCAGGGAGTGGGCACGCGGATAGGGAAATGGGATATCGATTACTTCCTGTATGCGCGAGGGTCGGGCGGAAATGACCAGAACCTTGTTGGAAAGGTACACGGCTTCCTCAACCGAGTGAGTGATGAGCAAGACAGTTTTGCCTTCCGCATGCAGTACCTCCAGCAGCAGATCGTGCATGGCGCTGCGCGTTTGAGCGTCTAGCGCGCCAAACGGTTCGTCCATCAGCACGAATTCCGGATGCACGGCGTAGGTGCGCGCCAGTGCCAGGCGCTGGCGCATGCCGCCGGACAGGGTTTTGGGATAAGCCCTGCGAAAGCTCGAGAGCCCCATCAGTTCCAGATAACGGTCGATGATCGCTTGCTTTTCCTGTGTACTGCGCCCGCCGTTGGCCTTCAGATTCAGTCCGAAGGCGATGTTTTGTTCGACGGTTAACCAAGGGAATACGCCATACTCCTGGAACATGACGCCACGGTCTGGCCCTGGGCCTTCGATCGGCGTGCCGTCAAGCGTTACGACGCCGCTGCTCGGCTTGAGAAAACCCGCGGCCATGTTCAGCAGCGTCGTCTTGCCGCAACCCGACGGGCCGACCAAGGAAATGAAATCCCCCTGGTTCACCGAAAATGACATCTGTTTGACGACTTCCAGCAATCCACCGGGGGTTTGGTACTGCATGGATACATTATCGAAACGTATGCGCTCTTTTGATTCCATGGATCAGGCCTCCGCTTTGTCTTGCCAACTGACGAGCCGCTTCGATAGATGGCGCAATGCGACATCCATCAGCAACGCCAGTATTCCGATGCAAATGATTCCGAGATAGATGGTACGCAGATCAAAGAAGGCAGAGGCGTTCTGGATCATCGCACCCAATCCTTGTTGCGCGGCGACCAGCTCGGCCGCCACCAGCGTGGCCCAGGCCACTCCTAGCGCAACTCGCAGCGCAGTCAGCATGTGAGGGACAGTCATGGGCACCATCACTTTGATGAAGATTTCCAGATCACTGGCCCCCAGTGCCCGCGCCACCCGTATGTAAACGGGACTGATTTGTGTCATGCCTTCGTACATGACGATAACGGCGGAAAAAAACGAGGCATAGAACAGGATCACGATCTTGGCCAGCTCGCCGATGCCAAGATAGACGATCACCAACGGGATCAGTGCAATGGGCGGCAATGCTCGGAAAAAATTGATCAATGGGTCTACAAAGCGGCGCACCGGCCTGTACCAGCCGATCAGGAATCCAACGGGCACCGCGAGCAGCATGCCAAGCAACAGTCCGAACAGGACTCGCTGTACCGACATTATGATGTTTATGAGTAGGTCGCCCTTGGTCAACTGAATCCAGAAAGTCTGCATGACCTCTAACGGAGAAGGCAGTAAAGAGGGATTCATCAGGCCCGAGGCTCGCAAGAATATCCAGAAAAGAATCAGGCACAGAAAGGGGAAAACCGCCCAGCAGATATGCGCGATTGCGTTTGTTTCTTTGCGTCCTGCCACGTAAATCTCCGAATCAAGGATTGTTCTGTCTCGGTTTTTCTCGGCACATTTTCATGTGTCCGGTTTATCCAGAATGATTTGTTCTTTCTTGGATGGGCGTTTCTTTTGATGGCGGGGCATGCCTTGCATCAAATCGGTTTCTACCTGAATCATCTGGGTTGGGTATTGAATGTGGGCGTAATAAATGATTCGGTTGTTTTCATCCAGAATGGTGCGGCAAACGTCTGCGATGGGATCGCCGACTCCGATATTCAGGTGAGATGCCGTATCCTCATCCGTAACGGTGATTCGCAGAATCTGTTTTGCGCCGCCGATCTGCACATCACGCCGCTTCGCCAATTGAGGTACGACAGGCGCATTGCTGAATGCCTCGGGGTCAGAGTCGAAAATAGCCTTGTCCAGATATATCTCGATCAGGCAATAGGGAACGCCTTCGTGATAATGCACGCGCTTGAGCCGGCGGTAGGCGGCGCCGATTTCGCCGAATTGAAATGCGGGTGCCAACGAACACTCGGTCTGGTCGATATGAAGCAGCCGTATTTTGAGGTCCACCACCTTTTCAACCAGTTCGTCCAGATTGTTCGCCAACTTGAACCAGCGTTCTTCCGACAAGTCCTTTGCCACAAACGTACCCAGCCCGCGCGTGCGTCGCACGACACCAAATTGCTCCAATTGATTCAGGGCGCCGCGCAAGGTAATGCGCGAAACTTTGTATTCTTTTTCGAGCTCGTCCAGCGTTGGTATTTGTTCGCCGAAACGCCATTGCTGGCTTTCAATCTTTTGCCGCATGAGTTTCGCAACCTGCAAATACAGCGGCATGCGGCTTTTGTGCAGTACGGATGATTCATTGTTCATAAAGTTATATTAATAAGCACAATTGGAAAAATCAAGTGTTTCCGACGAAATTTTTTAGCGGCATTGGGCGTGTTTTTGTAGCGGCACCCCTTGTGGGTGCCAACATTCTGAAAGTCAAAAATGACCTTGCATCGGATGGGCTGCTCCGAAAAGATACGGATGCTTGAAAAGGAATGCCGGGATTACACTGACGTCATGAGTACGTTCACCACCCAGGAAATGGCCGATTTACGCAAAGCCGTCCGCTTGCTGGAAGAGCCGGGCGTGGGCATAAAAATTGCCAATTATGTGGGTAAGCCTTTGACTTTGGGGATAGACCGCCTGCCGCACAACTGGCAACGCAAAATTGCCGAATACACGAAGAGGTCGCTGCTCAGGGTCGCGGATGTGGCCATTTTTACGATGGATGCGCAGAAGGTGCAAAAGGCCTCCTGGGACTCTTCGCACAAAATCGCTGCGACTTTGGCGGGTGCCGCGGGCGGTGTTTTCGGGTTGCCCGGCCTGGCGGTGGAATTGCCGGTATCGACCGCGGTGATACTGCGCTCGATTGCCGATATTGCCCGCAGCGAAGGAGAGGACTTGTCCGGCGCCGAAAGCCGCCTGGCCTGCATTGAGGTTTTTGCGCTGGGCGGCCGGTCAAAAGACGATGATGCGGCCGAATCGGCCTATTTCATGGTCAGAACGGCGCTTAGCCAGGCCTTGGCCGCGGCGGCCGATTATATTGCCGCAGCCAAGGCGGGCGAGCTTGCCGGCAAGGCAGCGGCTGTGCCATTGGTGGGTCGCTTTGTCGAAAAAGTGGCCGCGCGCTTTTCCAGCCAAGTGGCCGACAAGGTATTGGCGCAGGCCATCCCTGTGTTGGGCGCCGTGATGGGGGGCGGCGTGAATTATGTCTTTATTGACCATTTTCAGGATATGGCGCGTGGTCACTTTATTGTCAGGCGTCTTGAGAAACGCTACGGCCGGGCCGTGGTTCAGGCGCGGTATCGCGAGATTTTCGCAGGGTGGGGCTGACTAAATTACCATTGAGTGGATAATTTGTGGATTGCGGTGGTTTGCGGTCGAACGCCCGCTCGGGTAACTCTCCGGTGATTTGCCTTGTTATAGCGCATTGCACAGTTGTTCCAGGGCGAACGCCTGCTCCCGCACTATGCTGATAAATTTATCTGCATGTTCAGAAACCGGCCGTTGAATGGGAAGCAGGATTCCAAAGTCGAATTTAATGGTTGGGTGGAACGCCTTCACTGCAAATTTTTTCCCAATTGGATTCCCAACGGTAATGGGGTCGACCACTGACACGCCCAGGCCTTCTGCGACCAAGCTACAGATCGATGCCCCCGATTGTGTTTCGATCATGAGAGATCTCTGGATGGAAAGTTGATTGAAAACCTGGTCTACCTTCATCCTCAGGACAGTGTCCGGAATGATCGAGATGAATAGTTGGCTTGCGAGGTCCTTGGCATGCACGACGGATGCCTGTGCTAGTGGATGGCTCAGTGGCAATATGCAGACGCCATTCAGGCTGGGCAGCTTGCGCGAATGCGCGGCCGGGTAGTCAACCGGAAATGTAATCAGGGCAACGTCGAATTTTTGCTCTTCAAGCCACTTTGCCATGTCGCGCCTGACTACAATCTTGATTGATACTCGAATATCGGGGCGCTGTCTTTGGAACTGAGCCAGCGCCGCCGGTAAAAACCATTGTGCAAACGGGGTCGAGACGATGAGGCGCAGGTGTTTGCTCTCTAGCAGCCGAGGGCTGCGCATCACGTTATCCAGATGATCCAGCCGGCTATAGGCTTGCTCGACTTCCTTTAGCAAAGCCTCCGCTTCCGGCGTCGGATAAAGCCTTCCGTTTTGACGGAGGAAAAGTTGAAAAGCAGTCTGTGCCTCAAGATTCTGTATCAATCGGCTGACGGCCGATTGCGAGACGTTAAGCAATTCAGCCGCCGCGCTTGTCGATCCGGAAATCATTACGGATCGGAATGCGCTGATCTGCTTTAGGTTGATTCTGAGCGCCATCTCTTTTCCTATGTGAAGCTTTCCAAGTCGGTCCAGGATTTGAATCTATGATGCTAACGCATATTGTGATGCTAATTCTGTGTTTGACCGCATAGTATCTTGTATCTGACACTTGCCTTTTACGGAGGCAGGTGATGAAGTTTGGTGTGCAGTTGGACGAACTCAAGAGTCATACCGCTGAGGCTCTCGCTATGGGCGGTGAGGCGAAGCTGGCAAGCCGGCGCCGATCGGGGCAGTTGAATGCGCGTGAGCGTTTGGATGTTTTGCTCGATGCGGGGAGTTTCGTCGAGTCCGGCATGTTCGCGCGCGGCATCCACCCGGAAACGAAAGGTAAGACACCGGCCGATGCAAAAATTGCGGGTTATGGCGCCATCGATGGACGGCCGGTCGGCGTCGTATCAAACGACTTTACGGTGGTGGGGGCGACCAGCAGCGCCATTAATGGCAAAAAAATTCGGCATATCCGAGAGATTGCCACTGAACGGGGTATGCCGCTCGTTTTTCTGGGCGAATCGGCGGGTGCGCGTATGCCCGACCGGATGGGCGCGGCGGGCAGAGCCATGCTTGGCCAGGATGCGGTCGAATACCTGCGTAGTCGAAAGACTCCCTGGGTATCCGCGCTGCTGGGTAATTGCTATGGCTCATCGACCTGGTATAGCTGTATGTCGGATTTCGCCGTGATGCGCAAAGGCGCGACCATGGCCGTGGCCAGCAGCCGTGTCACATCGATAGCGATCAACCAGGAGGTTGATGCGGAAGAGTTGGGTGGCTGGCGCTTGCACACCGAAGTAACCGGGCTGGTCGATGTTGCGGTGGATACGGATGAGCAAGCGCTTGAAATGATTCGCAAGTTTCTTGGCTACTTGCCGAGTCATGCAGGCCAGAGGCCCCCTCGTTGCGCCGTGCCGCAAGGCACCGACGAAACGGGGGAAGCCATACTGGAGGTGCTTCCTGAAAGTCGCAACAAGGTATACGACGTACGCGGAATCATTCAATCGATTAGCGATCGCGACAGTTTTTTTGAATTGAAGGCGCGATTCGGCAAGTCAATCACTACCGGGTTGACAAGGATCGACGGATATTCCGTAGGGATCATAGCGAACAACCCTAAGTTCAAGGGCGGCGCCATCGATATCGACGCCATGCGTAAGGCAACGAGCTTTATGGTGTTGTGTGATTCGTACAACATACCTCTTGTTTTTCTGGTTGACCAGCCGGGATTTCTGATTGGGATGGACAGTGAGAAACGTTGGGCTCCAGGACGCATCATGAACTGGATGAATGCGATTAGCCTAGTAAGCGTGCCGAAGATTTCGGTAATCATGCGCAAAAGCTATGGCCAGGCCTACCTGAATATGGGCGGAGGTAAAAACTCCCATGAAGTCTTGGCGTGGCCTACGGCGGATCTGGGATTTGTTGATCCGACGCTGGGTGTGCACATGCTGCACAAGCTGAAGCGGGAGGAAGACCCCGCCCGATTCGACGCTTTGCTTGCCGATCTCGAACGGGATTCGTCTGCATGGTCGCTCGCTGCCCTGTATGAAGCTCACGCGGTCATCGATCCGCGGGATACACGCAAAATGTTGAAAAATCTACTCAAGGTTCACTGTGGCGAGGGTTTTGTAGGGAAACACACGCTCTCCATCTGGCCGACGAGTTATTAGCGACCGACTAGGGGAAGTACTCGTTGAACAATAGTTTCATGGAGTTGCAAGTGATCGCTGCTGAGAATACCGGTGTGAGTGGCGTGCTGGCCTACGTCGAGCAGTGCAGAAAACTTGGGCAGACTGCTTTGGATGAGTATGCGGCGAAGGCCTTGCTCTCGTCCTTTGGCCTGACCGTTCCTCGAACCAGGACGGCGGTGGATCCTGTTGCGGCGGCGCTTGCCTGTAGTGACTTATCGCCTCCTTATGTGGTCAAGGTATTGTCGTCGAATGCCTTGCACAAGAGCGACCTGGGTGGTGTGCGGCTTGGGTTGGACGATGCCGATGCCGTACAGAAGGCGGCATGCGGGATTCGTGAAGGCTGGCGTGCTGATCCGGCCTTGGTTGAAGGGTTTCTGGTTGAAGAAATGGCACCTCCGGGCCACGAGCTCGTTGTTGGCGGCTATATCGATCCTCAGTTCGGGCCCATGGTGATGGTGGGCCTCGGCGGCATTTTTGTTGAGATTTTTTCCGATGTGACATTTCGCGTGTGTCCCATCGATGAGAACGAAGCGCGAACCATGCTTAAAGAGTTGCTTGCATTTCCTGTTCTGCAAGGTGCGCGTGGCGGTGTGGTCGCCAACGAGGAGGCTCTGGTCGACGCCCTTGTCAAAGTCGGGGGCGTCGGCGGTGTTTTGATGGTGCTTGCCGATGACATTCAGGAACTCGACATCAATCCCTTGATTGTGAGTGAAAGTGGCGCCATCGCGGTAGATGCCCGGATCACTTTTGCAACCGGCCGTCGCCGCGCGCATGCACCGCCAGGGCCACGGTCCGTAAATTTTCAACCCTTGTTTGTGCCCAAAACTATTGCCGTGGCGGGCGTGTCGGCTTCAGGTCGAGGCGCAGGAAACCGCTTTATTCGCAATATCGAGATGCTTGGATTTATGGGGGAAATTTATCCGATCCACCCGAGTATGACCGAAATCGGCGGCAGGCGCGCCTATCGGAATTTCAGCGATGTTCCGTGCGAAATCGACTATGCCTACGTTGCGGCGCCGCGGCATGCTGTGCCTGGGCTATTGAGAAAGGGCGCCGGAAAAGTGCGATTTGCGCAAATCATGACGAGCGGGTTCGGTGAGGGAAGCAACGGCGCCGAAAGTGATGCTGAATTGGCTGCGGCCATCAAGGCTGGGGGCATGCGCGTTCTGGGCCCGAACTGTCTTGGAATATATACGCCTCGTGGGCGCGTAACCTTCACGGAAACGCAGAAGATCCAAAACCCGGAAGGGCATGTCGGTATCATTTCGCAAAGTGGCGGATTTGGTATTGACCTCGTGCGTTGCGGACAGGCACGTGGTCTGCGTTTTAGTTCGGTGGTAACGGTCGGCAATAGCATCGATCTGGGGCCGAACGACTTATTGGAACATTTTCTTTCCGACGACTTGACTCGAGTGATTGGGCTCTATCTGGAGGATATTAAGGATGGAAGACGTTTCTTCGATCTCTTGAATGCGGCCGCAGCCAGGAAGCCGGTCGTGCTGCTCAAAGGTGGGTGGACGTCGCAGGGTCAACAGGCAGCCGCATCACACACAGGCTCATTGGCCGGAGACCTTCGTGCGTGGCAAGCCGTAGCGTCGCAAACGGGCTGTCTTTTAGTGGACACGGTGGAGGAGCTGATCGAGGTTTTGCTGCTATTCCAAACCATGACGCCGAATTTGGAGCGCCCAACACGTGACCTCGCCCTTTTTGGAAATGGGGGCGGGGCCAGTGTCGTGGCAACCGACCGCTTCGCTCAAAAAGGTTTTTCATTGGCGACATTCGCAGCCGACACTAAAGCGCGATTGCATGCACTGAACTTGCCTGACGGCGCAAGCGACAATAATCCCATCGATTTGCCGGCCAACGTCTTTGATCGTACAGAAGGCCGAGTGGCCAGTGAGATTCTGGATGCCTTATGCGAGGATGGCGGGATTGATATGATCGTAGTTCATCTGAATTTACCCGTGTTATTGAGCTATCGCGACAGGCGCACAGTAGAGCATATCGTCGATGCGTGCATAGCACATGGCCGGTCAGCACGTAATGGCACGGGCTTAGTGATGGTCTTGCGCTCGGATGGCAACCCCGAGACCGATGCGGCGCGGCGCTTGCAGACCGAGCGCGCGGTGGCAGCAGGTATCCCTGTGTTCGAAAATTTCACCATGGCCAGTCATGCTTTGGGCGCATTGGCCCGTTTCGAAGAATTTCATATCAAGCGGCAACGGCTAAAGCCCGAGCCGATTCAACAGCGTAGTGCGTATTCCGAAGCAAAAAACATCGCCAAAGAGACATTGCCATTTTAAGCAGAATCGATATGGTTCTGTAGGCGAAAAATTAAACAAAGGAGACTTATGAACAAGTACTTCAGCCGCCTTGCAGGGATTGTCGTTATCACGATAGTTACCAGCCTAAGCCCTGCTATCGCACAGGATTATCCCACGCGATTAATTCACCTCGTTGTTCCCTATTCGCCAGGAGGCAGTACGGATTTTGTCGCTCGCTTGTATGCCAAGAAGCTCTCCGAGCAGACGGGCCAACCTGTTGTCGTGGACAATCGGCCTGGCGCTTCGACCAATATTGGCAGCGACGTAGTCGCGAGGTCGACTCCAGACGGCTACACGCTACTCTTTAGCGATGGCGCCTACATCTGGAATTCGGTTTTCGGCCCTATGCCGCCCTTTGATGCGTTGACGGGACTGACCCCGGTCGGTCTGGTTGCGAACACACCGTTTGTCGTTGCGGCCAACCCCAAGACAAAATTTTCAACGATGAAAGAACTCATTGCCGCGGCAAAATCGGCACCTGGCAAATACACGATATCCAGTGCGTCCTTGCGCACTTTTGTGGAGTTGATGAATTCACGTGCGGGCATGAAGTTGCTGCACGTTCCTTATAAAGGAGGAGCCGCGGCCACAACTGACGCGATTGCCGGCCAGGTCAATATGGTGTATGCGGCACTACCCGTACTGCTGCCGTTCATTCAAAGCGGAAAGCTCAAGGCGCTGGGAGTCACGTCTTTGAAACGCAGCCCGGCGCTTGCGTCCGTACCTAGCTTGTCGGAAATTGGCGTGAATTACGATATCAGCATTCAGTATGTTGTGTTTGCGCCGGCCAATACCCCGGCTTCGATACAGGCTCGGCTTGCCCAAGCCACAAAAAAAGTTACCTCTGACAAGGATTTTTCAAAGAAACTTCTTGTTGCCGGAAGTGAAGCGGTTTCCATGCCGCCGGCCGAACTCAGGGCGAAAGTCCGCGGCGAATTGACAATGTGGCAGCACGTTGCGAAAGATTTACCGGACCTTGTGGACGCCGACCTCAGAAAGCCGAAGTAGTTGTGAAGTGTCATTGGGCAATATCATGTTCAACAAAGTTCTCGTTGCAAATCGCGGCGCCGTCGCGGCGCGCGTTCTTCGCGCGCTTCGCGTGCTGGGTATTCGGAGTGTCGCTGTATATTCCGAGGCCGATGCCGGCCTTCGATATCTCGCCGATGCGGATGAAACATACTCTATTGGTGCGTCTGAGCCAAAGGCCAGTTACCTGAATCAGGAAGTATTGATGCAGGTTTTGAGCCGATCTGGGGCGGATGGTGTTCACCCGGGCTATGGGTTTTTGTCGGAAAGTGCTGAATTTGCACAACGTGTCAACGCTGCTGGCGCTCGCTTTATTGGCCCAAGCCCCAAGTGGATCGAGGCCATGGGGCACAAAACAAGAGCGCGCGATCTGATGTCTCGCCACGGGTTGTCAATGGCGCCGAGCTCCGGGTTGCTGGACGGGCGAACCGATGCAGCGCTTGAGGCGGCACGGATTCTGGGTTACCCCGTGCTTGTAAAGCCCGCGGCGGGAGGGGGAGGTATTGGGATGGTAGGCGCGCGTGATGAGTCTGAATTAATCAAGGCTATAGAAAAAGCACGTTCATTGGCAGAAAGAAGTTTTTGCAGCACAGAGCTATACCTTGAGAACCTGATGTTAAAGCCACGCCACATTGAGTTTCAGGTACTCGCTGATCGATATGGCAATATCCGGCATTTATTTGAGCGCGATTGTTCCGTTCAGCGTCGTTATCAAAAGGTTATTGAAGAATCCCCGGCGCCTTTGATTTCTCGTACCACGGTAGAGAAGGCCGCGAACGATATCGTAAAGGTCCTCGGCAAGCTTCCTTATGATGTGATTGGAACGGTTGAAACACTTTACGAGAAGGGTACGGACTTCCGGTTTCTGGAAATGAATACGCGGCTTCAAGTGGAGCACGCAGTGACGGAAGAAATTACAGGTATTGATTTGGTCGTCGCCCAAATCCGGCTGGCCGCTGGCGAAAGGCTCGATAGCGTTCTGCCGGCGGCCATCCCGAACAATGGCCACGCAATTGAGGCACGTATTTACGCGGAAGACCCGGTACGGTTTTATCCGTCCCCAGGAATTCTCAAGACATTCAGGCTTGCGCCTGGGTTGGAAATTCGTACGGAAACCGGTTACTCGGAAGGGGATGAAATAACCTCGCATTACGACCCCCTGATTGTCAAGGTCATCGCGCATGGACACAATCGTGACAATGCAATCGACCGTATGTTGGCGGCCCTTGACGCAACGGTTATCGAAGGTATTAAGCACAACATTCCGTTCGTGCAGCGGGTGCTCCGGAGCGAGCAATTTCGCTCTGGCCATGTGCATACCGGGCTGGGAATGGAAGTGGCAGGCCCGGTTTCTAAAAGCGCAAGGTAGCTGCTCATGGCCTCGCTTCATCAATACGACGTTACAACGGGAGAAATAAAATGGCACATAAGGAAATTACATCGGACGTTTCTGGAAAGGTATGGAAGATTGAGGTTCAGGAGGGAGCGGAAATTGACGAAGATGAGTCGATCATGATTATCGACTCCATGAAAATGGAAATCCCTGTATTAAGTGCCGTTTCGGGCCGTGTTGTTCGTCTCCTTGTCAAAGAAGGCGATCCCGTTGCGGAGGGTCAAACTGTTGCGACCATTGACGCAGAGGGTGTCTAGGGCATTTTCGGTTGAAGTGTTTTACGGAACTGAACGCGTTTCGTGTCGCTGTTTTTTTGAGCTGTTTTTTTGAGCTGTTTTTGGGTGGGAGGTCATTCTGTTAAGACGCCGCAGGGCGAGGGGTGGATACCGTCCGGTCCGTCCAGCGGTCGTGGCGCTACGCGCCCCGACTGCCCGGGTCTGCCTCGTCCAGGCGGGCGTCGGGCGAACTCTCTCCGCCGCTGGCGCGGCTGCGTTCAGACAGCGCCCGCCGACACCCCCCGCCTTCCCTTCGTCAGCACCCGGCGCTGGCCGAATGACCGGACGGTACCCACCCCTCGCCCTGCGGCTGCGCTGGTGACATGCACCGAGGATATATGGGGGTCGGCGGGTGTTTGATCGAGTGAGGTCACGGGCAACGTGATAGAGGCAGGCTACGGGCTACGTCAGAGGCAGGCTGCCGGCAAGTGAATTCCGGGCATGCCCCGCCCCGGCCTCCATAGACGGCGTTTTCAAATACCAAAACGCGTCCAGCCGAACATCCCGCACCGTGTACCGTTTGACCAAAAATGCTCTAGCTCGCTCCTCATTGCCAAGCTCGTGGGAGCCGAGCATCTGTATGCTACTTCCAAGTCAGAGCCGCGGCCAGATCCCGATAGCGTTGCGCCAGAGTGGCGTCGAATTTTTGATGTTCCAGCTTGACGCTGCAATTCGGGGTCCAATGTTCGTGGCATTCCGAGTCTTTGCGGACGGCTTCGATTTTGACGTAGAGTTGCCCCACTAGCGAGGTGCCGGGGTTTTCCGAGGGCACTACGTCAATAGCGAAGAAGTCGTTCAGCCATTTGTCTTCTCTTTGTTTGGTAGCCAGCAAGGCGGTATCAAGGGTGAGGCACTGGTCGAGCCTGATGACTCCCGATTTGATGCCTTCTTCTTTGCAGATCAGGCTGGCCCGGCCGTCTTTGGCCAGTGTGGGTGCTTTGCTTGATTCGCTGCGACTCAACATCGCTTTAACGGTTATGGCCGAGGCTGCATTGCCCAGTATCAAGTAGGGGGCGGCGTTGTTCGGGCCTGTGCGCGAGACGGGTCCGCCGATACGCAATATTCTGTTTTTGTACTTGTCGTCGCCTTCGGCTTCGCTATTCTGATACGCCTTGGCCAGTTGATCGGCATTGACGCTGACATCGTAGTGAAACATGAATTTGTGAAACGACGCCAATTTGGAATGATCGCCGTTTACCCAACGCGTCAGGTCGTCGATAATTATTTTTTTTGTCAGGGCAATGGCCTCGGTATCGGCCGGGGCGATTGCTGGTTTAGGTTGTTGGCCGGATGTGGGTGCTGTGAGGGCCGGTGCAGCGACCGGTGCGGGCGCCGGTTTCTGTGCGTGTACGCTCGCCGCGGCGCCTATGTAAGTAGCGGTCAGGAAAAGCAGTCCGATGAGGGTTCGGACAATTTTTCTTAATATTGGGTAAATTTGCTTACGCGTTGGCCGAAGTGCAATCACGTTTTATGAACCTCTGGTGTTCCTGCGAGTTGTACCGTGCCTAATTACCTGGCATGAAACGCATTCTGAAGCGCCGACCCTTGATATTGCTGTTGCTTAACTTCGCGTAGGCCTCTTTGGCGATATGCCGATCCAGCGCCACGAAGCTGACGAACTGCAAGATGTTTATTTTACCCACTTGTGTGGCTGTCAGGCCAGCGTCGCCGGTAAGCGCTCCCAACAGGTCGCCCGGGCGCAGCTTGTCCTTTTTGCCGCCTTGAATGCACAACGTGACCATGGGCGCGCGCAAACGGCCGCCAGGCGCGGGTTTTAGCGCTGCCAGGTTGGACCACACGAGTGGCGCGCCCTGGTATTGCTCGATCAGGTTGGCCCAGCGCATTTCCTGCGGTGCGCACAGGCTTAGCGCCAGGCCCTTTTCGTTGCCGCGGCCGGTGCGGCCGATGCGGTGGATGTGCATCTCGGCGTCTGGAGTCACATCGACATTGATCACCGCCTCCAGGGTCTGGATGTCCAGACCGCGCGCGGCGACATCGGTGGCAATGAGCACCGAGCAACTCTGGTTCGCAAACTGCACCAGCACGTCTTCGCGTTCTCGCTGGTCGAGGTCGCCGTGCAGAGCCAGGGCGCTGAACCCGCGGGCGCGCAATTCGGTGGCCAGTGTTTCGCATTGTGCTTTGGTATTGCAGAAGGCCAGGGTCGAGACCGGCCTGAAATGCTCAAGCAGCTGGGTGACGGCGGCGTTGCGGCTGTCGGGCTGGATTTCGTAAAAATGTTGTTCGATCTCGCTGGCATCGTGCAGGGATTCGACCTTGACTTCGGCCGGCTTCTTGAGGAATCGCGCGCTCGCACGGCGGATGTCGGCGGGGTAGGTCGCTGAAAACAGCAGGGTTTGCCGGGTGGATGCGCAGGCGTCCACGACCGTGACGATATCGTCGTAAAAACCCATATCGACCATGCGATCGGCTTCGTCGAGCACCAGGGTATGAATGGTCGACAAGTCGATGCTTGCTCGTTCGATGTGGTCCAGCAGCCGGCCGGGTGTGCCGACAATGACATGCGCGCCGCGGGCGAGCGATTCGATTTGCGGCCGGATAGGCGTGCCCCCGCACACTGTCAGGATTTTCACATTGCTGGTCGAGCGTGCCAGGCGGCGCAATTCGTTGGCCACCTGGTCGGCCAGTTCGCGTGTCGGACACAGCACCAACGCCTGAGTGGCAAAGTCGGCGGGATTGATCTTGTGCAGGACGCCCAGCCCGAAGGCGGCCGTTTTGCCGCTGCCCGTCTTGGCCTGGGCGATCAGATCCTGGCCCGCGAGAATCAGGGGCAGGCTTTGCGCCTGAATCGGCGTCATATCGCGATAGCCCAGTTGCTCGAGGTTGTCGAGTTCAGCGGGCGTTAGGGCGAGAGTGGAGAAAGAGGAGGTCGACACAGTGGGGTTGCCCGCATAAAAGGAGATCAAGTGTAGCAGGGGGGATCGGACTGGGGCATGGCGGGGCAGCCGTGCCAGGCCGTGCCGGCGGGTATGTTTTCGCCCTTCATGACCAGTGTCAGCGGACCCAGGTGCACGTCGTCGGCCACGATGGCGCTATATAGAACCGTACTGCGCGGCCCCATATAGGCGCGCGCGCCGATGCGTACGTCGTCGATTTTCATGACCCGATCCTCGAACAAATGAGTTTGGGGGCAGCACAGGGCGTTGAGTTCGCTGTAATCGCCGATATACACACAGTCGAATTCGGTCATGTCGGTGGTGTCCAGGTAGACGCCGCGCCCAATGTGGGCGCCCAACAGGTTGAGCGCCTTGGGCAAAAACGGCGTGCCGCGCAAGTACCGCAGGAAGTTGGGCACCGCTATGCCTTCATACATATTGGTGGTGGCTTCGGATAGCCAGACGAAGGGCGTCCACATGGGCACGGCGCAGCGCTTGTAGCGCCCCAGCAGAACCCACTTGAAAAAGGCGACGAACAGAAACGTCGCCAGGCCGAACAGCAGGCCCGATACGGCCAGTTCCCAGGTGGCTTGGAGCCAGTGGCCGGCGCCTGCAATAGGCACGACATCGAGCACAATGGCATAACCGGCCGCGATCACCAGCGAGTGGGGCGCGACGATGCGGAAGGTTTCGACCAGGCCGCGCTGCCAGCGCCGTGATTGCGATGGGTGGTAAGTGAGCTCTTCGGGGAAGCCCTGGACCGTTTCGCGAGCGGGCAGATTAAGGGGCGGCGATCCGAGCCAGGTATCGCCGTTGCGTACGGGGGTGTCGCGCGGTAGGCTCGATAACACGCCGATGAGCACGTTTTCGGGCAGATTGGTGCCGTCGGGTATATAGGTGCCGTTGCCCACGAAACTGCGTCGTGCAATCACCGTAGGCTGGACCGTCATCCAGCCGCCGTCTATGTGTTCGTCGCCCAGCATGACGGCGTCGGCAATAAAGGTTTCGTCACCCAGGGACAGCATGTCGGGCACAACGCCCAGCGCGGTTGAGATTTCTGCGTCCCGGCCCACCTTGGCGCCCAACAGCCGGTACCAGGTGGAGGAAAACACGGTGGCATAAACGCCATGCAACACCTGCAGGCTGGACTCCTGGATCTGATTCACCAGCCATTTGTACAGATAGACATTGCCGTTTACCGGGTAGCGGCCGGGCTTGAGTTTAGGCAGCAGGGCCCAGCGTATGCCGGCGGCGACCAGGGCGGTCAGGACAACCATGACAACGCTGGCGGGAAGCGCAAGCAGAAAATACTTGATCAGGCGCAGCGCGAACACATCGTAATCGTTGGCGAAGCCGGATCTGGCCAGCGCCCCCACCGACAGGTTGTCGATGTCCAGATAGTCCACCAGCATGAAGGTCGGAAACAGGGGGACGAAAAACAGGATGCTGATCAGCAGGGCGCCCAGTACGTAATAGACGTTCTTGCCTGCGATGCGAGACCGTGATTCGATGGGCCTGGGCGGCAGGCTGGCGGGATCGAACTCGCCGTGATCGGTCGCCGGAGACCCGCCCCAGATACGCCTGGTCGGCACGCGCGTGCCATCGCGCAAGGCCGACTGCCCCTGCACATGGCCCCATTCGGCCACGTGGGTATTGCCTTCCATCACGACATAAGAGCCTAGCGACGCTTCGTCTTCGATCGTGATGGCACCCAGAATCAATTCGCCATTTTGCACACGAGCGTTTTCCAGGTTGACGCCGTTGCCTATGCTCACGCCATCGCCGATGGTGAGCAGGTCGGGGACGCGCAAAGTGGTCGAGCCTATCAGTACGTTGTTGCCGATTTTTGCACCCAGAGCCCGCAGCCAATAGACGTATAAAGACGAGCCGTTCAGCATGTATAGCGGCGCCGCTTCCAGGATGCGGTCGGTCAGCCACCAGCGGAAGTAGGTGACGCCCCAGAGGGGGTAGCGCCCGGGTTTCAGGCGGCCCAGTATCAACCACTTGGCGGCGCAGGCCAGAATGAATTCGACTATGGTGGCCAGCAAATAAGCGCCTATGGATACGATGACCGCGAACTTGATCGAGTCGCCGGGGTCGCCCGTTAGATACTGATAGCAGAAAAATGGAATCAGCCACTGCGCCATTTTGAACGTCACCAGGAACGGCACGGTAAAGGCCTGCGCTACGCCGCAGCGCCAGCGGCGCCAGCGCGAGTGCATGATGCGCGTGGGGTGCGCGGTGCGTTCAACGTGGCCCGCCGCGGTGTCGCTGGCTTGCCGCGCCATGGCGCCGGCCAATGCCTGGGACAGCGCGCCGATCTGGCGGTTTTGATAGATGTCGCGTACGGTGACCTGGGCAAAACGCGGGTCGGCGCGCAGCGCCGACGCCAGCCGCGCCGCAAAGAGGGAATGGCCGCCCAGGTCGCTGAAAAAGTCCAGTTCGCGCCGTATGGCTTGGCCTGGAAAAAGTGTTTCCAGGGCGGCAAACAGGGCGACTTCGGCCGGGCCTTGCGCAGCATCGGAGCCTTCGGCGGGCCCGCGGACAGCCAGCGGCATTGCCTTGAGCGCTTTGCGGTCGATTTTTCCCGAGGCCAGCCTGGGCATCTCCGTCAGGCGCTCGAAGCGCGCCGGCACCATATAAGGCGGCAGGCGCAAGCCCAGCGCCGTGCGCAGCTCGGCCGTATTTTTGTAGCGGCACCCCTCGTGGGTGCCATCGCCCAAGGGAACGGGTAGCTCGGCCGTAGAGGTATTGGCGGATTCAACGGCGTCTGAAGAGGCGGCCTCGGCATTCGGCGCTGCATCGGACGCGGCGCTTTGGCCGTTGCCTGCGACCCAGAAGGCGATCAGTTGATCGATGCCTTGATCCTGGCGCAACACCACGGCCGCCGTGCCGATGCCGGGTTGCTGGGCCAGGACAGCCTCGATTTCACCCAGTTCGACTCGAAAGCCGCGAATCTTGATCTGGTCGTCGGCCCGACCCAGGCAATGCACTTGACGATTGGCGTCGATGCGGGCCAGGTCGCCGGTGCGGTAAAGCCGCTGGTCGTGTTCGCCCGTGCTCCATGGGTTGGGCAGGAATTTTTCGCGGGTCAGCTCAGGCCGGCCCAGGTAGCCTGCGGCCACGCCCGGTCCGGTGATGCATAGCTCGCCGGTTTCGCCGTGCGGCAAAATGCGCAGTACCTGGCCGTCCACGCCGGGTTCGTCGGTGGCGACCACCAGCAAGCCGTAATTAGGCAGCGGCTGACCTATGGTCACTGGCTCGCCTGGGTTCAGTTGCGCGAGGCTGGCCGACACCGTGGCCTCAGTCGGGCCGTAGGTATTGAACATCTGGCGTCCGGGCAGCGCCCAGCGCCGCACCAGCGATTCAGGGCACATTTCGCCGCCCAGATTGATGATGCGCAAACTGGGCACGTCCTCGGTGAAGAGCGCCAGCAGGGTCGGCACGGCATGCAGCACGGTAATATGCTGCCGATCGAGTGCACGGGGCAGGGCCTCGGGATCGGAAGCAATTTCCTTGGGAGCAATCCACAATGCGGCGCCTGCCAGGTAGCTGATCCAGATTTCTTCGAACGACATGTCGAAGGCAACCGAAAACCCTTGATACACGCGGTCGCTGTCGCGCACGCCGAGCACGGCGTTTTCGCTTTGCAGAAAATGGCAGATGCTGCCCTGGCTGATGGCAATGCCTTTGGGCTTGCCGGTCGACCCGGACGTGTAGATCACGTAAGCGGTGTCGTAGGGGTGTGTGCCGATGCGCCGCCGCAAGGGCGCTGCGGGGTTTTCAAGCGAGGCCAGCAGGTGCTCGGCGACATGCACGGGAGTGCCCAGACTGCTTAGCTGCGTTTGCAAACTTGCACAGCTGACAAGCGCAAACGCCTCGGCGTCATCAAGGCATACGGCGATGCGCTCAACCGGAGTGTCCGCATCAAAAGGCAGCCAGGCGGCGCCGGTTTTGGCGATGGCCAATTGCATCACCAGCAAATCGATGCCGCGCGGCAGCCATAGGCCAATAATATGCCCGGCGCGTGCGCCGGCCTCGATCAGCCTGTGGGCGGCGCGGTCGGCCAAGGCGTTCAGCTCGGCATAGCTTAAGCTGTGCTCGCCGAAAATCAGTGCGGTTTTTTGGGGAAAGCGTTTCGCCGTTGCCTCGAACAGATCAGCCAGTGTAGTGAGACGCAGCAATTCCGGCTGTTGCAAGCCATGCAAAACATAAGAGTGGGACATGTAGTAGCGGTGTTTTGAGGCAGAAGGCGAATGTGCCGCCCTTACATAAAGTAATAAGGTTACTGAACCCGACGGTGCAATGCCTATCCGGCGTTCAGATATGGCATTATCGTATTGAAGCGGCAACAACCCAATCGAATTCGTTGAATACGTATTTTAATCCGCCTTGGCACGCGGTTATGCAAGGAATTGTTGTTTACTTGCAATCGTTGACACGGATCGCGACGGCGAATATGGCGGTACCCCCGAGTGTGACGGCACCGCTGAATGTAGCGGCACCCCTTGTGGGTGCCACATCATCGTTGTTTACTTGCAATGGTTGATACAGGTATCAGGCCGGCAGGGTGTGCCTTTTTCGATAAAACAAGGGCTCTTTCAATCTTATGAATACATGGTATATCTTGCCCAACGGCCACATCAAGCACGTCGACGGCCTTGAAATCCAGCCGGAAAAAGACTGGTTCCCAACCGATGAAAGCCTGGCAGCCTTTGGCGCAGCCCAGCGCGCGGCCGGCAGCACCGAGGTGCAGATTGTTCAGACCATGATGCGCCTTGCATTGGAGTGCGAGCGCTGGGCGGCGGACAATCTGACCTGACGGGGTGTTGGCGGCCGATCTGACAGGTTGTTGCCACCCTGTAGCGACAGGCCTTGTGCCTGTCATCGATGCAAAACGCCGCCTGGATTGCCGGCGGCGATGGCAGCCACAAGGGCTGCCGCTACAAAAACAGAATGGCGGCACCCATTACCGATCAGGCCGCAATCAGGGCATCGCTTTCGCGCATGGCCGTATCCAGATTCCTGATTTCTTCCTGCGCCGCGGCGATGGCGCGAGCGCGGATATCGACCCCCATATTAAGACCCTCGGCGCGTACGAAACGCACGTCGGTAATGCCGAAGAAGCCGAATATGATCTGCAGATAGCTTTCCTGATGCTCCATGGCGCGGCTGGCCTCGCTCGTGGAATAGATCCCGCCGCGGCTGGAGGCCACGATCACCGTTTTGCCGGTGGCCAGCCCTACGGGCCCGCTTTCGGTGTATTTGAAGGTGCGGCCGACCTGGGCGATGCGGTCTATCCAGGCTTTGAGTTGGCTGGGTATGGAAAAGTTGTACAGCGGCGCGCCCACGACGACTACATCGGCGGCCAGAAACTGTGCGACCAGCGCTTCGGAAAGAATGTTTTCGCGCTTTTGCACTTCGCTCAACTCGGTGGCGGTGGGCGGCAGCCTGAAGCTCATGGATTCTGCCGACAGATGGCTGGGAGCAGCCGAGGCCAAGTCCAGATAATCGATTTCGATATCGGGATGGCTGGCACTCCATAGTTCGACAATGTGTTCGGTTAATTGGCGCGAGACAGAGTTGGCGCCGTTTACGCTTGAATCGATATGTAGCAGTTTCATGATTTTTCCGTATCTGGGAAGCCGAGTGTCCGGCGATGGAATACATTATGGATAAGTATCGATTCACTGATAAGATAGCGAAATTACAATAGATTGTTCTATTTATTGATCTAATTGGAGCCGAGCATGCAAGATCTGAATGACATGCGGTATTTTGCCGAGGTGGTGACTCGTGGCGGGTTTGCGGCGGCAGGGCGGTCGCTGGGGCTGCCGAAATCGCGTTTGTCGCGTCGCGTGGCCAAGCTCGAGACGGATCTGGGCGTGCGTCTTTTGCAGCGGACTACGCGCAAGTTGTCGCTAACGGCGGTGGGCGAAATATATCTGCGTCATTGTGTCGCCGTATGCGAAGAAGCCGATTCAGCGGTGGCCATCATTGCGCAGACGCGGAGCGAGCCGCGCGGGATTGTCCGGTTAAGTTGCCCGGTAACCTTGGCGCAGTCCTGGGTCGGCCAGGTTTTACCGGAATTCATGGCGCGCCATCCTCAGGTGCAGGTAATTATGGAGGTCAGTAATCGGGTAGTCGATCTGGTTGATGAAGGCGTGGACATTGCCTTGCGAGTGCGCGCAACCCTTGAGGACAGCGGAAGTCTGGTCGTCAAGCACCTCGGGGTGTCGCAAGCCGTGATCGTCATCAGCCCGGTGCAATTGCAGCGTCAGGGGCATCCTCTGACGCCGGAGGATCTGGGCCGGTTCGATACGGTCGCCATGTCGGCGGCCGACGGCCGGTCGGTATGGCGAATGCTTGCGCCCGATGGGAAGGAACGGGTCTTCCGGCACCAGCCGCGTTATGTGGCCGACGATTTGCTGAGCCTGAAATATGCCATCCTGGCCGGAACCGGCGTGGGCGTACTGCCCAGCTACATGTGTCGCGAAGAACTGGCCGACGGGCGCCTGGTGACGGTGCTGTCGGGCTGGAGCTTGCCGCCCGGCATCTTGCATGCTGCTTTTGCATCCCGCCGCGGCCTGGTGCCGGCCGTCAGGCTGTTGCTGGATTTTCTGGGCGAGCGGGCGATATGCACCTCTGATATATAGGCGGGGTGCTACAAAAACGGGGTGCTACAAAAATATATAGGCAAGGTGCAACAAAAAAATGGCAGCCACAAGGGCTGCCGCTACATGATTCACGGGTACGTATTTGTAGCGGCACCCCTTGTGGGTGCCATCGTCCCATTCGCGCTCGCCCTACTCGCGCTTTCCTTTATTCATTCCGCAGGGCGCGCCGGGCCAGACGCGCCTTTCTGGCTTTATACGCGCGGCGGGCCTGCTTGCGGCGCATATACCAATAGTGGGCGCGGTCCAGGTAAAGGTAGATGACCGGCGTGGTGAAGAGCGTCAAGGCTTGCGATAGGATCAGGCCGCCCACCATGGCAAAGCCCAGCGGCTGGCGCAGTTCCGATCCGGCGCCGTGGCCCAGCATCAGGGGCAGGCCGCTTAGCAGCGCGCACATGGTGGTCATCATGATGGGGCGAAAACGCAAAAGGCAGGCCTGATAGATGGCGTCTCGCGGCGACATCCCGTGCTCGCGTTCGGCGGTAAGCGCAAAGTCGATCATCATGATGCCGTTTTTCTTGACGATACCGATCAGCAAAATAATCCCGATGAGGGCAATAACGCTCAGATCGTAGCCATTGGCCATCAGTATCAGCAATGCGCCCACGCCGGCCGAGGGCAGGGTCGACAGAATCGTCAGCGGGTGGATGTAGCTTTCATACAGCAGCCCCAGCACGATGTAAACGGCGACCAGCGCGGCGGCGATCAGATAGGGTTGGCTGGCCAGCGAATCGCCAAAGGCCTTGGCCGTTCCCTGGAATGCTCCAATCAGCGACTGCGGCACGTTCATCGTGGACTGGGCCTTCTCGATCGCCGTGACGGCTTGTCCAAGCGCCACGCCCGGGGCCAGATTGAATGACAGGGTGACCGCGGGAAACTGGCTTTGATGGCTGATCGACAGGTAGCCTGTCTTGTTGGTGTCCACCGTAACGAAACTCGACAGCGGCACTTGCTGCTTGGTAATGGGCGAGGTCACGTAAAGCTTGCTGAAAAGATTGGGGTCTTCCTGCAGGCGCGGAGTGACTTCCAGCACGACGTGGTAGCTGTTGATCTGCGTGAAGTATTGCGCCACCTGGCGCTGGCCTATGGCGTCGTAGATGGTTGCGTCGATCAGGGCCGGCGTGATGCCAAAGCTCGCCGCCCGGGCCCGGTCTATGGTGATGGTTGCCGTGCTGGCCGCGTTTTGCTGGTCGGAGGCTACATCGGTCAGCTCCGGCAGTTGCCGAAAGCGCGCGAGCAGCCTGGGCGCCCAGATATTGAGCTCATCCAGATTGGCGTCGGTCAACGTGTACTGGTATTGGGTGCGCGACAGCCGGCCGCCCACATTGATGTCTTGTCCGGCCTGCATGAAGAGCCGGATGCCCTCGATATCGGCAAGTTTCGGCCTTAAGCGCGCAATGACCTGGTCGGCGCTGATGGTGCGGCCCTGGTCCTTGGGCTTGAGGTTGATGAAGAATCGGCCGGTGTTGAAGGTAGGCTGGTTGCTGCTCATGCCAAACCCGCTAACGTCCGGGTCTTCGCGTATGACGTCGGCCAGCGCCATCATGCGCGTGTTCATGGCCGAGAATGATGAGTCCTGCGAGGTTTCGGCAAAGCCGAAGACGAAGCCGGTGTCCTGCTGGGGGAAGAAGCCCTTTGGAATGACGATGAACAGTACCGCTGTGGCCGCGACGGTGGCAATAAAGCTGCACAGCGTAATGAACTGATGGCGCAAGACCAGGTTCAGTCCGCGCCGGTAGCCGTTATGCAGGAGGTCAAAGCCGCGCTCGAACGTGCGATAGATGCGGCCATGCGATTCGCGATTGCTGTTTTTGAGAAAGCGTGAGCAGAGCATGGGGGTCAGCGTGAGCGACACCACGACCGAGACCACGATGGTGAGCGTCACCGTAATTGCGAATTCGCGAAACAGCCGGCCGACAATGCCGCCCATCAGCAACAGGGGTATGAATACGGCAATCAGTGAAATTGAAATCGAAACAATGGTAAAGCCGATTTCGGCCGACCCCTTGTAGGCTGCCTCCATCGGCGGCATGCCCTCTTCGATGTGGCGATATATGTTTTCCAGCATCACGATGGCGTCGTCCACAACGAAGCCCACGGCAATGGTCAGCGCCATCAACGACAGATTGTCCAGGCTAAATCCCACCAGATACATGATGGCGGCCGTGCCCAATAGCGCCAGCGGCACGGTGGCGCTGGGTATCAGGGTGGCCGGGACGCTGCGCAGGAAAACGAAAATCGTGCCGACCACCAGACAAATCGACAGCAGCAGGGTCAGTTCGACTTCGTGCAGCGAAGCGCGTATGTTTTGCGTGCGGTCGGTCATGGTGCTGACATGGACCGTGGGCGGAATGGAGGCCAGCAGGTGTGGCATCGCCGCCTTGATGCGCTCCACGGTTTCCACGACGTTCGCGCCGGGCTGCTTGGTGATGCCCACGATCAGCGATGGGCCGCTGATGGCTGAGTCGCCCGGAGTCGCGGCCTTTCCGGGAAAGGCCCAGGCTGCCTGCTTGACATCTTCGGCTCCGGGCACCGCAATGCCCACGTCCTTGATTCGTATCGGCGTGCCATTGCGATAGGCCAGCACGACGTCATTCCAGGGCTGGGCATCGAGCAGCTGGTCGTTGGTGTAGACGGTAAAGCTTTGCTTGGGGCCATCTATCGTGCCTTTGGGCTGGTTGACCGTGGTGTTGGCAATGACGCCGCGTATGTCTTCCAGGCTCAGGCCCAGGGCCGCCAGTTTGACGGGGTCTACCTGTATGCGTATGGCCGGTTTCTTCTGGCCAAAAATGTTGACTAGCCCGACACCTTCGATTTGCGAGAGTTGCTGCGCCAGTATGTTGTCGGCGTAATCATTGACTTGCGTCAGCGGCAGCACGTCGGACTGGACCGACAGGAGCATGATGGAGAAGTCGGCCGGATTGATCTTGCGAAAGGTGGGCGGGCTGGGCATATTGGCCGGTAGCTGCCCGGTGGCCGCATTGATGGCCGACTGTACGTCCAGCGACGCAGAGTCGATATTGCGCGCCAGATCGAATTGCAGCGTGATTTGCGTCGAGCCCAGCGCGCTGACCGAGGTCATTTGTGTCAGGCCCGCTATTTGGGAGAACTGTCGCTCCAGCGGCTGGGCCACGCTCGAGGCCATCGTCTCGGGGTCGCCGCCCGGCAGCTTGCCGGTGACCTGGATAGTGGGGAAGTCCACCTGCGGCAGGGGGGCGACCGGGAGGAGCGGCCATACCGCCGCCCCGACCAGAAAGAGCGCCAGCGCCAGCAGCGACGTGCCAATCGGCCGCTTGATGAATGTGGCGGAGATGCTCAATTGGTGTCGTCCTGGGTCGTGCTGGCTGCCTTTTGCGGACTTGATTCAGTGACTTTGACTCCCGTCTTGAGTTTGTACTGGCCGTCTGTCACGATCCTTTGCCCGGCTTGCAACCCTTTGTCGACAATGGCCAGGCCGTCCTGGATTCCAAGCACATGAATGGCTTGAACCCGCGCCGTGTCGTTCGCGTCGACGACGAAGGTGAAGTTGCCCTCGGGCCCGCGCAAGACGGCCTGCGAGGGGATGGTCAACGCGCTTTTGCGCACGCCCAGGTAAAGCCGGGCATTGACGTACTGGCCGGGCCACAGCTTGTGGTCCGAGTTTGGAAAATCGGCCTTCAACTGCACGGTGCCGGTGCTGGTGTCGATCTGGTTGTTCAGCAGGATCAGGTGGCCTTGCCCCAGCGCTTCGGGGTTGTTGCGGGCATAAGCCGTTACGGCCAGAGGAGTTTTGCTGTTATGCAGGGCTTGGTTGATATCCTGGAACGATTCTTCAGGCAGGGTGAATACGACGGAGATGGGATCGATCTGATTAATGACCACCAGGCCGTTGGGGTCCGTCGCGTGTACGATATTGCCCGGATCGACCAGCCTGGCACCCACGCGCCCGCTGATCGGAGCGGTAATGCGGGTAAAGCTAAATTGGGTTTTGGCGTAGTTGACTTGCGCCTCGTCGGCCTGTAGGGCGGCCTCCAGCTGGGCTACTTGAGCTCGCTGAGTGTCCAGGAGTTGCCGGGGCGAGGCGTTTTGTTTGGCCAGGTCCGTATAACGGCGCAGGTCCAGCCGGGCGTTGGCCAGTTGCGCCGCGTCTTTTGCCTTCTGAGCCAGCGCCTGATCCAGCTGGGCCTGCAGCGTGCGCGGATCGATCTGGGCAATCAATTGTCCCTGGGTGACGTCCTGCCCCTCCTTGAAGCCGATGGCCTCCAGCTGGCCATCTACGCGTGCCCTGACCGTGACACTTTCGCGTGCGGTGACGGTGCCGATGCCGGTAAGATAGATAGGGACGTCGTGTTGCTGTACCCGGGTCGTTGTGGCCACGACCGACGTTGTCTGCGCAGGTGGCGGCGCGGCATCGGTTTTGTGGTGGGTTATCAGCCAGATCGCGCCGCCCAGGACAGCCAGCACGGGTATGCCGATCAGCAGCATCGAGCGCCGCGTCGAAGACAGGGTGGTCATGGTTTGGGCTTAATTTCCTTCAGTGCGGGCTGCAGGCATACGGGTAGACATGTTCGCCCTGGCAGAGTTCAATTGCCTGGTCAGACGCGATTATGACATTTTAATTCCGGAAGGTTTTGATTGTTGCAAACTCCGTTTATTGGTTGATGCAAACTCCGGTATCATGACGATTAGCCTGACCATATGGTGCAAACCGAGGATACCGATGAAATTTTTTGCACTTGAGCACAGCCCGGTCGCGTATGCCGCTGATTTTGTTGTGTACCCGGCGACTATTCTCGCAGGTTTTTTTGCGGTGTTGTTTTATACGCCGATTGGGCGCTGGCCGGTGTTGGCGCTGGCCTTGGTGCTGGGGCTGGCGGTATGGAGCCTGATCGAATATGTCTTGCACCGCCATATTCTGCACGGTCTGCAGCCTTTCAAACGCTGGCACGACGAACATCACAAACGGCCTTTTGCGTTGATAGGCACCTCTACCGTGGGCAGCCTGTTATTGATTGCGGCGCTGGTGTTTGCGCCGCTTTTCTTGTTGATTGATGTGTGGCTGGCGCTCGCCGCGACCTTGGGCGTAATGTGCGGGTACTTGTTTTATGACGTCATGCATCACGCCTCCCACCATTGGCGGGCCAAGGGCGGCTGGTTCCAGTCGCGCAAGCGGGCCCACGCATTGCACCACCAGCCGGGCGCCAATGTTTATTATGGGGTGACCACGTCTTTCTGGGACTGGGTTTTTGCGACTCGTCCGAAGAACGGATAGCCGGGATCGTTGTAGCCCGGGCTTGAAGGGTGCCCGGGGCTGACGAGGCTATCGACCAGGGCTTCTTCCTGGGCGGAGATCTTGATATCGATGGCAGGGTAATAGTCTTCCATTTGAGCCAGGGTGCGTGGCCCGGCGATCACGGCGCTGACCAGTGCGTTGGCCAGAACCCATGCCGTGGCGAAGTGTCCGGGCTTGATATCGCGTGCTTCGCAATGCCGCTGCAGTGTTTGCGCAATCAACAGCGATTCTTCACGGAATTCGGTCTCCATCATGCGTTTGTCGCCGCGCGCCGCGCGGGTGCTGTCGGCGGGGCTTTGTCCGGGCAGGTATTTGCCTGTTAGAACCCCGCGGGCAATGGGGCTGTATGACGCCACGCCCAGTCCGTAATGCGCGCAGGCGGGCAGGATTTCCACTTCGGGGCCGCGATTGAGCAGGTTGTAGTAAGGCTGGCATACGATGGGGGCGGGGACGTTGGTTTTTTCGCATAAACGAATGATTTCGGCAATGCGCCAGCCGCGGAAGTTGGAAACGCCGAAGGCGCGGATTTTGCCTTCGCGGATCAGGTCGCCCAGGGTTCGTACGGCTTCTTCCAGGTTTTCTCCATGAAAGTCGCGGTGCAGGTACAGGATGTCGACGTAATCGGTCGCCAGGCGCCGCAGGCTGTTGTCGACTTCGCGCATCATCCAGCTGCGTGAGTAGTGCGATTGGTTGGGTTGCGCGCTCATGGCGTTGCCCAGCTTGGTCGCCAGTACCCAGTCATGGCGATTGGCGTGTAGCAGCTTGCCCACCATTTGTTCGGATTCGCCTTTGGTGTATACGTCGGCGGTGTCGATGAAGTTGATTCCGTGTTCGTGGGCCGAGGCGACGATGCTCCGCGCTTCGTCCAGTTCGGTTTGGTCGCCGAACATCATGGTGCCCAGACATAGGGCCGACACTTTGAGATTGCTTTTGCCTAAACGTCGATATTGCATGATTGATCTATCCGGTTCTGATGACAAGAAGCAAAAATAGCACAAAACCCGTAGCGCCACCCCTTGTGGGTGGCATTCATCCTTTCGCATTAATGTTATCTTGCTTGGAACCTTCTTCTAGCCCCGCATCGGGGCCAGTCAAGGTGGATCGGGCTCGGACGGGCACGGTTCTGGCTGCGCCAGAACTTCCCGCGCGCAGGACCGGCTTCGGGGCGGCGTGCGAACTCGCGAGGCGAATAGCCCCCCAGGCTATTCGCAAGCGTCCCGCTCAAACAGCGCACGCCTTGAATCCCCGAAGCCGGCCCTGCGCGCGGCGCGCCCGAATCGCCCGCCCCACCTTGACTGGCCCCGACGCTCGTGTGGTGGGTGTTTGGGGGATCGTTGGTGGGTCTAATTGACGTGGCCGTCGCATGTAGCGGCACCTCTTGTGGGTGCCAAATCGTTGATAATCGTTGCGGTATTTTCAGATCACCGATGGCAGCCACAAGGGCTGCCGCTACAAGCCCTTGCAACCGATTCACTACAGTTGTAACAAAGCCCGTGATTATCGAACCGCCGGGTACCGGCGATGTCCAAACGACATGAGACAAATTACGACCGGCGTGGCGAAACGCCTGATTTTTTCGCTCAGTGTGATGGCAGTTCTCGGCGGTTGCGCCGTCTATCCGGCTGGCTATTCGTCTTATAGCTACTCGGACGGCTATTATGCGGCGCCCGCTTATGTGGAACCCGCCCCTGTCTACGTGGAGCCGGCCCCCGCTTATATCGGTCCGCCGGTATCTTTGAACTTCGGCTTTGGCTGGTGGGGTGGTGGCCGTCGTCACCATGGCTGGGGTGGTCGCGGGTGGCGCCGCTAGCGCTTCGAACGTTATAACCCTTTTTCGACCATGTCCAGCAGGCGCTGACCGACAACGGCTGTCTGCGCGGGGGTCAGGTTGTGCAAGGGGCCTTCAATAATCAACATGGCCAGGCCGTGCACGGCTGACCAGGCCAGGTATTCGGCGTCCGCGCGGCGATTCGGGGCAAGCACGCCGGCTTTGACCAGCCTGTCAAGGGCCAAGCCTAGCAATTGATAGGGGTTGAGGCCCGTGGCGCCTGTTTTTGCGGGGTCGGTGTCCTGTTCCACCGGATCGGTGGCCGCAAATGCGGTACGAAACAGCCCTGTTTCGGTTTGGGCGAATCGCAAATAAGCGGTGCCCACGGCTCGCACGCTGGCGCGGGCGAATTCAACAGGATTTTTCCCCTGATGCAGCCCCGCCAATTCCGTTTCCATCGCCACTGCCAGTTCGGAAAGAGCGGCTGCGCGTACGGCTTGGAGCAATTCATGCCGGCTGGCGAAATGCCGGTAGGCGGCATTGGGCACTACGCCTGCGCGACGGGTGGCCTCGCGCAGCACGATCGCGTCGGGGCCGCCCGCACGCGCCAGGTCGATTCCCGCTTCCAGGAGTGCGTGGCGCAGGTCTCCATGGCGATAAGTGCTGCGCGCCGGCGGCCGGCTTACATTGGCTTTCATTATTCCTCCAAAAGATGTAGACACTGTACATTATCTTTGCTACTATTTTGTGTACGGTGTACACAAAAGTGCAACACTGTGTCTGAATAAACCTGCCGACATCCTCGCCTTTCATATTCCAAGTCTTGAAGGAGATTGCCATGCAAGTCACACCCTACCTGTTTTTCGATGGCCGCTGTGAAGAGGCGGCCAATTTTTATCGCAGTACGCTGGGCGCCGAGGTGGTGATGCTTATGCGTATGAAAGATGGCCCCGAACCCTCTGAAGAATGCAAGGCGCAGATGCCTGCGGGTTCCGAGAACAAGATCATGCACATGACCATGCGCATCGGCGAGAGCACGGTGCATGCTTCCGATGGCCGGTGCCAAGGCAAGCCTGACTTCAAGGGATTTTCACTATCGCTCAATGCGAGTAGCGATGCCGAGGCCGAACGCCTGTTTGCGGCATTGTCCAAAGGCGGGCAGGTGCAGATGCCCATGGACAAGACGTTCTATGCCTCGCGCTTTGGCATGGTCGCCGACCAATTTGGCGTGTCGTGGATGGTTATTGTGCCGCTTGAAAAGCCGATTGTTCCGGCGGCCTAAACTTCGCCTATGCCTCGTCGCTCGCGCATGGCGCGACCGATGGCGGCCAGCTCATCGTCGCCAAGCAAACGGGCCGCCATCGGCAACAACTCGTCTTCTTCAAGCTTGAGGTGGCGCTCGTACAGGCCGGTAAATGCGTCGATGTCATCGGTGGGCAGATTAGTGGGCTGGCCCGCCGCGATGTGTTCCAGCACCTGGCGCAGACGCCGCCAGCGCGCTTCCAGTGCGCGGTGGTCATCCGCCAGGCCTTGCGTCATTTCTCGTATGCAGACTGCGTCCGAGCCGGCCATGGATTCGATCAGGGCGGGGAACAGGTTTTCTTCCTCATCGGCGTGGTGCTGCAGTGCCGCCGTGTCGAAATAGCGCATTACGTTCGCGGCGGCTGTGCTGGCCTGTGCATCCGCGCCATGCTGGGCCACGTGCAGCGCCAGGCGCTTTAAAGTGGCGCATTGGCGCTCGATCCGGATGTGGCAGGCTGCCAGCATTTCCAGTGGCGCCTCTGTGCTGGCGGCGGGGCCGGAGAAACCCGGAAAACTTTCGTTCATGGCTTTCACTTAGTGATTCGGTGGGTTTTATGGCAGCCACAAGGGCTGCCACTACACCTGCTACGGGTACGCTCTTGTAGCGGCTTCTTTTGTGTGTAGCGGCACCCCTTGTGGGTGCCGCAAACCCGCGACTGCTTCAGGCCAGGTGTTTTTTCACCCAGTCTACATACTGATCCATCCAGTTTTGCAGGAACTTGTGGCTGTCTGCGCTTATGCTGCCGTTCGCGTCGAACAGGCCTTCTTTGTGTTGAAGAAATACTTCGGGCTGGCCGAGTGCCGGTACGTTCAAGTAGGCCAGCACGTTGCGCAAATGTTGTTGAGCCAGCGCCGTGCCTATGGCGCCCACCGATATGCCCAGTACGCCGGCGGGTTTGCCGGCCCAGGCGTTCTGGCCATAGGGGCGCGAGGCGTGGTCGATGGCGTTTTTAAGCACGCCGGGCATTGAACGGTTGTATTCGGGCGTAACAAAAAGCAGGCCTTGCGAGGCGGCGATTTCGGCTTTCAGGCGTTTGACGGGCGCGGCCTGGTTGGCGTCGTCGTCCTGGTTGTACAGCGGCAAGTCGCCGATCTGTACCTGTTTGAACGAAAAATCGGACGGCGCCAGTTTGGCCAAAGCGCCAGCCAGCTTGCGGTTGAATGAATCTTTGCGCAGGCTGCCGACGACAACTGCAATTTGAATTTGACTCATGGTGAGTTCCCGAGAAAAGAGTGAGGGTAAATATAGAGCATCCAGCTGACTTGCTGCAACTATACTCGGCTATCTGGTTTTCGATTGGCAAAATGGCAGCCACAAGGGCTGCCGCTACGTGAGTAGTGGGTACGTTTTTGTAGCGGCACCCCTTGTGGGTGCCACCCAAACCGCCTCCCTATTGCGCAGCCATGGCCGAATAGCGGCTGAAAATGGCTTTGGTGACGTCCTGCTGACGGTGGTCGCGGCGCTCCAGCATGCCGACGTCGCGCGTGACAGGGCCCAGCTCATCGGGCAGGGGCAAGGTTCGCAGGTCTTTGACGTCTGCCCACTTGACGGTATGCAGCAGCGGCAGAACGGTGACCCCCACGCCGTGCCTGACCAGGTCCAGCACTTGTTCGATGGCGTTCAATTCAAGGAAATCATCAGGCGCAACACCCATTTTTTTTAATACGCGGTCGATCTGTGCCCCCGTGTGCTGGGACCGGTCAAAGCGCAGGAAGGGATGGTTTTTAAGGATGTTCCTGGGGTTATCACCCGGCACGGACGGTGGCGTAATGACGCGTAGCGGTTCCTGATACAGCATCCTCCATCGGGTGCCGGCCATTTTCTTCGCCGTGCCTACGACCAGCGCCGCGTCAATGTCGCCGTTGTCGACCTTGTGGCTGAGTTCGCTGGATTTGCCCGAGACCAGCCGGATTTCCAATCCTCGGTGTTCGCTTTTCAGGCGTGACACGACGATCGCCAAGACGCTCATGCACGATACGATGGCACCCACGGTGAGGCTTCCGACGAACTCCCCGGGGGCCGGTTTGGGCCTGCGTATTCGTTCGTAGTGTTCAAGTAGTTGTTCGATCTCGGGCAGCAATTCTTGCCCTGCGGCATTAAGCGCGGCCAGGCGGCCGGTACGGTCGAACAGCGCTCGTCCGAATTCGTCTTCAAGCGCCCGCATTTGCAGGCTGACGGCCGCCTGGGTCAGGCCGACATGATCCGCCGCATCGGAAAAAGAGCCGTGATGGGCGACGGCTACAAAGGTGCGCATGAAGCGAAGCAAGCTCATAAGAAAATATTGTGAATGAAATATTAAAAATAAATTGATTTAATGATTGCGTGATAGTAGCTTATAAGCCCTCCATACATATATATCCTCTATATCTGCCTGCCATGAAGAATTTCAATTGGTCCAATCCCTATCCCACCAGCCGCATTCCCTTGTTTGCCCGTAACGTGGTGTCGACCTCTCATCCGCTGGGTGCTCAGGCGGGGTTGCGCATGTTGCTGAAAGGGGGCAACGCTGTCGATGCCGCCATCGCGGCGGGTGCGATGATGGTGCTGGTGGAGCCGGTGTCCTGCGGACTGGGCGGCGATTGTTTTGCCATCGTGTGGGATGGCAAAAAATTGCATGGCTTGAATTCTTCCGGCGTGGCCCCGGCCGCGTGGAACGTCGAGTACTTCAAGCGCCGTCACGGGGTTGACGGCAATGGCCTGGCCAAGCAGCCCGTACGCGGATGGGACACGGTCACGGTGCCGGGGGTGGTGGCGGGCTGGGCCGCCTTGCACGAAAAATTTGGGCGTCTGCCGTTTGAAGACCTGTTCGAGCCGGCCATCGAGGTCGCCCGCCGCGGGTATGCCGTGCCGCCCATCGTGGCAGGCAAATGGGCCAAGGCCGTGCCCGAACTCAAGGGCCAGCCCGGTTACGCCCAGGCCTTCATGCCCAAGGGCAGGGCCCCTGAAATTGGGGAGATGTTCCGTCTTGCGGGAGCCGCCGAAACGCTCAAGCGTATTGCGCAAAGCCGCGGCCGCGATTTTTATGAAGGTGAGCTGGCTGAAAAGATTGCGGCCTTTAGCCGCGCGGGCGATGGTGCGATGACGCTCGACGACTTGCGCAATTATCGGCCCGAATGGGTCGAGCCCCTGTCAAAAAATTATCATGGCTACACGGTGCATGAAATTCCGCCCAACGGGCAGGGCATCGCGGCGCTGATGGCTTTGGGCATGCTTGAGCATTTCGATTTGCGCCAGATGCCGGTTGACTCGGTGCAGTCGCAGCACTTGCAGATCGAAGCCATGAAGCTGGCCTTCGCCGATTTGTATCAGTACGCGGCCGATCCGCGGGCGATGGATGTTTCACCCTCGCAGATGCTCGACGACAACTACCTGAAGAGCCGCGCTGCGCTCATCTCCCGGGATCGCGCGGGCGTCTATCAGGCGGGCCGCCCTCATGCAGGCGGGACAATCTACCTGTCGGCGGCCGATGAAAGCGGCATGATGATTTCCTTCATTCAATCGAACTACATGGGTTTTGGTTCCGGGGTGGTCGTGCCCGATACCGGGATCAGCCTGCAGAACCGGGGCGTGGGATTTTCGATGGATCCGCAGTCGCCCAATGTCGTGGCGGGAGGCAAGCGGCCCTTTCACACGATTATTCCGGGGTTCCTCACCAAGGACGGCAAGCCGGTCATGAGTTTTGGCGTCATGGGCGGCGACATACAGCCCCAGGGGCATGTGCAAACCCTGGTGCGGATGATCGATTACGATCAGCAGCCGCAGGCGGCATGCTGCGCGCCGCGCTGGAAGATCAATCGCGATTTTTCCCTCGATATCGAACCGAACATGGGTGCCGATACCGTTGCCGGCCTGAAATCGCTTGGACATAAGTTCCAGTCGGTCTACGATCCGTATATGGATTTCGGCGCCGGCCAGTTTATCTGGCGCCTGTCCGCAGACGATAATGAGCATGGGTATGTGGCAGCAAGCGATAGCCGGCGTGATGGCCAGGCCGTCGGGTTTTAATAAAATAAATTAGGAGACATAACGATGAAAAGAATCACCATGGCGCTGGGCGGAATTTTGCTGGGTGTAGCGGCTACGGCCAGCTTCGCCCAGACGTTGCGCATTGGTATGCAGGAAGACCCCGACACGCTGGATCCGGCGCGTTCGCGCACCTACGTGGCGCGCATGGTCTTTGCCTCTTTGTGCGATAAATTGGTCGACACCAATGCCAAGCTGGAATTCGTTCCCCGCCTGGCGACGTCATGGTCATGGAGCGCGGACAACAAGGTCTTGACGTTCAAATTGCGCGATGACGCGGTATTTCACGATGGCACACACTTTGACGCGGCTGCGGCCAAAGCCAATCTGGATCGGGATCGGACCATGCCCGAAAGCATGCGCAAAGGTGAATTGGCGTCCGTCGCACAGGTGGATGCGCCCAATCCTACCACTCTGGTGATTACGGTCAAACAGCCTGACGCCACACTGCTTGCGCAATTGTCCGATCGCGCGGGCATGATGCTGTCGCCCAAGAGTTTCGCGGGTGCCGATAGCGCCTCGACCGTTGGGCGCCACCCGGTTTGTTCGGGCCCGTACAAGTTTGTCGAGCGTGTGCAAAATGATCGCATCGTGCTTGAAAAATTCGACAAGTATTACGATGCCGGCGATTACCATTTTCAGAAGCTGGTGTTCATGCCCATTCCGGACACCACGGTGCGGTTGCAGAACCTGCGCTCGGGCAGCATCGATATCCTCGAACGCTTGAATCCAAGCGATGTGGCCCAGGTCAAGGCCGACCCCAATCTGGTTTTCAAGCCGGTAACGGGTCTGGGTTTTCAGCAGTTCATGTTCAATACCAACAATGGTCCCAAGTCCAAAACCAATCCATTCGCCAACAAGCTGGTGCGGCAAGCCTTCGAGCTGACTATTGACCGCGATGCCATCAATAAAGTCATAGGCGGCGGCATTTTCGTGCCGGCGCAGCAGCCCTTTCCGCTTGCCAGCCCTTATTACAGCGACAAGTTCCCCGTTACCAAGCCCGATATTGCCAAGGCCCGCGCACTGCTGAAGCAGGCCGGCATGACGACCGTGAAGGCCGAGCTCAGCTTCGGCAACAACACCATCGCCTCATCAACGGCTGAAATGGTTCAGGCCATGGCCGCCCAGGCCGGGTTCCAGATAAGCCTGCGTCCGACCGAATATGCAGCCATGCTGGCCGACGACCGCAAGGGCAATTTTCAGGTGGACATGCGTGGCTGGTCGGGCCGCGTAGACCCCGACGGCAATATTTATAATTTTGTGACCTGCGGGGGCTCCTTGAACGACGGCAAGTATTGCAATCCCGAGGTTGATAAACTGCTTAAGGAAGCCCGCACCGTGCCTGATACGGCCAAGCGCAAAGCCCTCTACGATAAGGCGCAGGCCATTTTGCAGGATGAGCTGCCCAGCATGTACACCTATTACCAGCCCTGGCCGTTCGTCGTGCGCAAAAAAGTGCAAGGCTTTGACCCGTTCCCCGACGGGATGATCCGCCTCAAAGGCGTTTCGTTTGCCAAAGGGTAAGTTGAGATAACGCCGGCGCGCCAGGATATTTCTACATGTTCAAGCTTATTTTGCGTCGCATCATCGTGGCCATACCAACGCTGATATTGGTATCCATGATGGTGTTTGGCCTACAGAGAATCTTGCCCGGCGATCCGGTGCTGGCGATGGCGAGCGAAGAGCGCGACCCGGCAGTGCTGACTTATCTGCGCGAAAAATATCGGCTTAATGATCCGATCCCGGTACAGTATTTCGCCTGGATCAAGCAGGTGGGGCAGGGAAATCTGGGCATGTCCTTGCGTACCGACATTCCCGTAACGAAGCTTATCGCTCAAAAGCTGCCGGTCACGATTCAACTGTCAATCATGGCCATGATTCTGGCCATAGGCATTGGAATTCCGCTGGGCATCCTGGCCGCCGTCAAGAAAGGGACGCGGTTTGAGTTCGGCGCCAATATGATGGCGCTCTCGGGCATGTCCATCCCGAACTTCTGGCTGGGCATACTCCTGATCATGCTGGTGGCGGTCCAATGGAAGTTGCTGCCGGCCTCGGGTTTTGTGCCTCCGTCCGAGGACTTGTGGCTGTCTTTAAAAACCATGCTGATGCCGGCTGTCGTGCTGTCCACGGTGATCAGCGCCTACCTGATGCGCCATACGCGCTCGGCCATGCTGGAGGCGTTAAGCGCCGATTACGTGCGCACGGCGCGCGCCAAAGGGGCTTCGGAATCGGTCGTGGTATTGCGCCACGCCTTACGCAATGCGCTAATGCCGATTGTGACTCTGGTGACGATACTGTTTGGCGAATTGCTGGCGGGCGCGGTGCTGACCGAGCAGGTCTTCGGCATACCCGGCTTTGGCAAATTGCTGGTGGACGCCGTGTTCAATCGCGACTATGCGGTTGTGGAGGGGATTGTGTTGTGCATTTCCTTCGGGTTCATAGCGCTGACGCTGGTCGCCGATGTTTTGTATATCCTCGTTAATCCGCGGTTGAGGTACGCATGAGCACGCACGCCATCAACGCCGGGCCAATCACCCCGCCGCAGCGCAAGAGCCGCGCCTGGGGCAAGTTCAGGCGCAATCACTCGGCCATGCTGGGTGGCGTGGTTGTCCTGTTTTTCGTTCTGGTAGCCGTGTGCGCGCCGCTGCTTGCGGGCTACGACCCCATACAGGTCAGTTTCTCGACGATACGCAAGGCGCCCTCCGCGGCGCATTGGTTCGGCACCGATGAATTAGGGCGCGATATTTTTTCCCGCATGGTGTATGGCGCGCGTGCTTCGCTCATCGCGGGCATGGCTTCTGTGCTGATTGCCCTGGTGGTGGGCGTGCCGTTTGGTTTGCTGGCGGGCTATTTCGGCGGCTGGATCGATGGCTGCATATCCCGGGTCACCGAGGCCCTTTTTTCCATCCCCTTTCTTATTCTGGCCATTGCGCTCGCCGCGTTTCTGGGGCCCAGCCTGATCAACGCCATGCTTGCAATCGGGGTGTCGGCCGCGCCGCTTCTCATACGCCTGACGCGCGGCCAGGTCCTGGCCATTAAAAACGAAGACTATGTGCAAAGCACGCGCTCGCTGGGGGCGTCCAATACACGCATCATCGTGCGTCATATTTTACCCAACGTGATGCCCCCGCTCATCGTCCAGGCCACCATCCTGATTGCCAAAGCCATTATTGCCGAGGCCAGTTTGTCGTTCCTGGGCCTGGGCCTGCAGCCGCCCAGTCCTTCCTGGGGATCCATGCTGAACACCGCAAAAGATTTCATGGTGCAGGCGCCGTGGATGTCGGTCTTCCCGGGCCTGGCGATTTTCCTGGTGGTGCTGGGGTTCAATTTGTTGGGCGATGGCTTGCGCGATGCGCTCGATCCGCGACAGGGTGCGTAAATGACGTCGTCGATGAATGAAAAACGCGTCGTTCAGGTCTCTGGCCTGAGCGTCGTCTTTAAAACGCCCGATCGCGTGGTCGACGCGGTGAGCAATGTTTCTTTTCATGTCGACCGGGGCGAAACGCTGGCGATTGTCGGAGAGTCCGGGTCGGGTAAGTCGGTGACCTCCTTGTCCCTGATGCGTCTGGTCGAATTTGGTGCGGGCCGCATTACGCAAGGCGAAATCCTGCTGCGTCGGCGCAGCAATGAGGTGCTGAATCTGACGACTGCCTCCGAAGCCGTCATGAAAACGGCACGCGGCGCCGATATTGCCATGATTTTTCAAGAGCCGATGACCTCGCTGAACCCGAGCTTCACGGCTGGACGGCAAATTGCCGAAGCCCTGCAACTGCATCAGGGCATGAACTCGGCAGCCGCTCGTGCCGAAACGCTGCGCCTGCTCGAAACAGTGCGCATTCCGGACGCGCGCGCCATCCAGGATCGGTATCCACATCAGTTGTCGGGCGGGATGCGCCAGCGCATCATGATCGCCATGGCGCTGTCATGCAAGCCTCAGGTTCTGATCGCCGACGAACCTACGACAGCACTGGATGTCACGATCCAGGCGCAGATTCTGCAATTGATTCGCCAGCTGCAGCAGGATATGGACATGGGCGTGATTTTTATCACGCACGATATGGGTGTGGTGGCCGAGGTTGCTGATCGTGTGATGGTGATGTATCGCGGTGAAAGCGTCGAAGAGAATTCGTCGGACGACATATTTTTGCGGCCTAATCATCGCTATACCAAAGCCTTGTTATCCGCCGTGCCCAGGCTGGGCGCCATGACCGGTGTGCGCGACCCCGCGCCATTTGCTCTGCTGGGCGCCGAGGTTTCGGATAACCCAGGCACGGTCGCGCCTGCTTTCCTGCCCGGCACCGTGAAGCATGAGGCGGGGCCGATTCTGCAAGTCGATAAATTGGTGGCCCGATTCGATATCGCCAGCGATTGGCTCGGGCGTGTAAAGAAACGCGTGCATGCGGTCGAGCAGGTCAGCTTCGATATGTACCCCGGAGAAACGCTGGCGCTGGTGGGTGAGTCGGGTTGCGGAAAGACCACGACGGGGCGGTCCCTGGCGCGCCTGGAAAACGCGCGTGCCGGGAAAATCATTTTTCAGGGGCAGGATATAGGCCATTTGCGCAGCGCCGAAATGCAGGCCTTGCGCCGCAATATCCAGTTTATTTTCCAGGATCCGTTCGCCTCGCTCGACCCACGCGTGACCATCGGCTATTCGATCATGGAGCCGTTGCTGATTCACGGTGTTGCCAAGGGGCGCGCGGCGCAAGAGCGAGTGCGCTGGCTGATGGACAAGTGTGGCCTTAGCCCCGAGATGATAGACCGCTATCCCCATGAATTCTCGGGCGGGCAAAGGCAGCGTATATGTATCGCCCGGGCGCTGGCCTTGAATCCGAAAATTGTGATTGCCGATGAGTCCGTGTCGGCCCTGGATGTATCGATACAGGCCCAGATCGTGAACCTGCTGCTCGATCTTCAGCGCGAGTTCGGTTTGGCTATTTTGTTTATTTCTCACGACATGGCGGTGGTCGAACGCATTAGCCACCGGGTGGTTGTGATGTACCTGGGGCAAGTGGTGGAAATAGGGCCGCGGTCGGCTGTTTTTGAAAACCCGCAGCACCCCTATACCCGAAAATTGATGGCCGCCGTGCCCATTGCCGATCCCAGCCGCCGCCATCGGGCCCATTCGCTGCTGGTCGACGAAATACCCAGCGCGGTGCGCCTGGTGGGCGATGAGCCGCGGGTTGAACCTCTGGCCGAGGTGAGCCCCGGCCATTTCGTGGCGCGCCACCGTATAGGTGTTTATTGACTTTGCAGCGCCACCCCTTGTGGGTGGCATCTTAATCTGTTGTGGCGCCACCCCTCGGTGGGGGGCGTCTTAATCTGTTGTAGCGACACCCCTTGTGGGTGTCATTTTAGTCGGCAACAAATGCCCGTGGCACCCACAAGGGGTGCCGCTACAAAAGCATATTGCCTTTCGTCATCGAAATGCTTATCCACATTTAGGGGACTCATCATGCATAAAATAATCTTGAAACTGGCGGCGGTGGCAGGCCTGCTTTTGTCGGGCGTGGCGTTTGCCCAGACCACGCTGACTATCGGCCTGCAGGATGATCCCGATCAGCTTGACCCTGCGCGATCAAGAACATTTGTAGGGCGTATTGTGTTTGCGTCGCTGTGCGACAAACTGGTGGACATCACTCCCGACCTGAAGTTCGTGCCCCAGTTGGCGACATCGTGGACCTGGACCGACAATAAAACCTTGAAATTCACTTTGCGCGATCACGTGGTCTACCACGATGGCACGCCGGTCGATGCGGCTTCGGTCAAGGCCAATCTGGATCGCGCCAAAACCTTGCCCGACAGCAACCGCAAGAGCGAGCTGGCGACGCTGGCCAGTGTCGATGCACCGGACTCCAAAACGGTTGTCCTGCATCTGACCGAGCCTGACGCATCGCTGCTGTCGCAATTGTCCGACCGTGCCGGCATGATGCAGTCGCCCGCAAGCTTCGATAAAAATCCCGGCAAGCAACCGGTGTGCTCGGGCCCCTATCGCTTTAAAGAGCGCGTGCAAAACGACCGCATCGTGCTGGAAAAATTTCCCCAATACTGGGATGCGGCGGATTACCATTTCGACAGGCTTGTCTTCAAGCCGATTCCCGATGCAACGGTGCGCCTGAACGATTTGCGCGCCGGCGGTCTGGATATTGCGGAACGGATCGCCCCCAGCGATGCGCAAACGGTAAAGGACGATCCCAAGTTGGTTTTCGCGCCCATTACCGGCCTGGGATTTCAGGCGATTTCGGTTAATTTTGCCAATGGCCCCCGCGGCGCAATCAACCCCTTCGCCAAAGATGCGCGTGTGCGGCAAGCCTTCGATCTGGCCCTCGATAAGGACGCCATCAACCAGGTGGTGGGCTTGGGGTTGTATCAACCTGCATTTCAGCCTTTTCCTCCGGCCAGCTTTGCATACGACAAAAAATTCGAACGCAAGGGAAGCGATGTAAAGAAAGCCCGCGAGCTATTGAAGGAGGCCGGGTTTGACCGGGTCAAGGTCGAGATTACCTACGGCACCAACACGATCATGCAGCAGGTCATGGAGATGATACAGGCCATGGGCCGCGAGGCGGGGTTTGATATTACGCTGCGGCCCATGCAGTTTGCGGCCTTGCAGTCCGCCATGGCCAGGGGCGATTTTCAGCTGGCGCAGGCCGGATGGTCGGGGCGGGTGGATCCCAGCGCCAACGTTTTCCAGTACGTGGGTTGCAAGGGAAGCCTGAACGATGGCAAGTTCTGCGACAAAACCATGAACCAGCTATTGGTCGACGCGCGGGTGGAACTGGACACCAACAAGCGCAAGGTGCTCTACGCCAAGTTCCTGGAACAGATGCAGGCCAAGCGTCCTGTTTTTTATACCTACTACCTGCCCTGGACGTTTGCGTTGAAAAAACAGCTGCAGGGGTTTGTACCCTATCCCGATGGGCTGATTCGTTTGAAGGGCGTTACGATGGCAGCCAAATAGACGTGTTTCGTTCTGGGCGTTGTGGTGGCCACGTTTTTGTAGCGGCACCCCTTGTGGGTGCCATCCACGCGCTGTAAACCACTGCCTCCACATTGTCTTTCCTACCTTCTAAAACTACTCATCATGTTTACGACCCGCCCAGAAATTACCGGCACCTTCGGTGTTGTCACCTCTACCCATTGGCTTGCCTCCTCGGTATGCATGGCGATGCTGGAGCGCGGCGGCAATGCCTTTGATGCGTGCGTGGCCGGCGGGTTCATGCTGCATGTGGTGGAGCCCAACCTGGTGGGCCCGGCAGGTGAAGTACCCGGTATTTTTTACTCTGCGCGCACAAAAAAAATTGAAGTGTTGTGCGGGCAGGGGACCACTCCGGGCGGGGCGACGCTGGATCATTACCGGTCCGAAGGCTTGTCGATGATCCCCGGCAACGGTTTGCTGGCGGCTGTCGTGCCCGGCGCTTTCGATGCCTGGATGATCCTGTTGCGCGATCATGGCACGATGCGGTTGCGTGAAGTGCTGGAGCCGGCCATTTATTATGCGCAGACGGGGCATCCGTTGCTGCCGCGCATATCGAATGTTATTGCCAACATGAAAGATTTTTTTCAAACGTATTGGCCTAGCTCCGCCCAAACCTACCTGCCCGGCGGTGCCGTGCCCGAGGGCGGCAAGCTTTTTTGCAATCCTGTGCTGGCGCAGACGTGGACTCGCCTGTTGGCCGAAGCGGAAAGCGCGGGCAGCGATCGCGAGGCCCAAATTGAAAAGGCCAGAAAAGTGTTTTACCAGGGCTTCGTGGCCCAGGCCATTGACCGATTCGCGTCGCAAACCGAAGTGATGGATGAGAGCGGAACTCCTCATAAAGGCGTTATCTGCGGCGATGACATGGCCCGTTGGTCGGCCAGTTACGAAACACCCTTGCAGTATCAGTATGGCAATATGACGGTGTCGAAAACGGGGCCCTGGAGTCAGGGGCCAACCTTTCTGCAGGTTCTGGCGCTGCTCAAGCACACGGATATTTCAAGCCTGGAGGCCGATGACCCGCGCTTTGTGCATGTGCTGGTTGAAGCCATGAAGCTCGCGTTTGCCGATCGCGAAGCCTATTACGGCGATACCCATTTTGTGGATGTGCCTATTTCGGCCTTGCTGTCTGATGACTACAACCGGGCGCGCAGCCGCTTGATCGGTGATCGGGCCTTCAATCAGCTAAGTCCGGGCGTGATTCCGGGCTATGAAGCGCAAGTGAGCCGCGTCGTGGCCAGCCTCGAGCGTCTTTCACCGCAAACGGCGCTCGACACGCCGGTTTCAGCCATGGATTTGGCCAACCGGGCCGTTTCCGCCAGACGTGGCGACACCACGCACATCGATGTGATTGATCGATGGGGCAACATGATCACCGTTACGCCCTCGGGGGGCTGGCTGCAGTCGTCGCCGGTCATTCCGGAGCTGGGTTTTGGTTTGAATACGCGGGCGCAGATGTTCTGGCTGGAGGAGGGTTTGCCGGGGACGCTGGCGCCGAACAAACGCCCCAGGACTACCTTGAGTCCCACCTTTCTGTTGAAAGACGGCGCGCCCTACATGGTGTTTGGCACGCCGGGCGGCGACCAGCAAGAGCAGTGGCAGTTGATATTGTTTTTGCGGCATGTCCATCAGGGTTTGAACCTGCAGGAGGCCATTGATATGCCCATGTTCCATACCCAGCATTTTCCCAGTTCTTTTTATCCGCGTGCCCGAAAGCCTGGGAACATTACGATCGAGAGCAGCGTGGGAAGCGCGATGATGGACGATCTGCGCAGTCGAGGCCATCAGATTGAAGAGTCCGAGCCGTGGAGCATTGGACGCCTGACCGCCGCCTCGCGCGATACCGATGGCTTGCTGCGCGCGGCCGCCTCGCCCAGGTTGATGCAGGCTTATGCGGTGGGGCGTTAATGTGGCTGAGTCCGATTGATCTGTTGCGTGACCCGTTGTAGGTGGTATGCGTTTGTAGCGGCAGCCCTTGTGGCTGCCATCGGCACAATAACTTGCGCCCCGTTTTGCAAACATGGCAGCCACAAGGGCTGCCGCTACATCAGCGGTGAGTACGTTTCTGCCGCAATATCCCTTGTAGGTGCCATTCGAATTAGCGGCGGGCGTCTGGCCGTCGCATCGCGCGAGGCTGATGGCCTGCTGCACGCGGCCGCCTCACCCAGGCTAATGCAGGCCTATGCGGTGGGGCGTTAGAGAGTCTGGTTTTATAAGCTATTGACGCGCCGTCCGTTATTCTCTACATTATGTATATGTCTATACATAATTATGCAAACCCATTTTTTTAGTAAACAGGCCGCGCAATCTTGTGATTGCCGACCCGTTATGTCTTGTAGCTCTAGAGTTGTCGGATCCCTGTTGGCAAACATTTAAGGCTAATTCGCACCATCGGAGACTTTTATGAGTATCGTAAAGAAAATAGCTGGGTTATTGGTGGGCGTGGTATCGCTTGCCTCAATGGGCAATGCGTTTGCGGCAAGTGCGGGAACCTATCCGGATCGATCCGTTAAGTTGATAGTTCCGTTCGCGGCGGCAGGCATAGCGGACACGCTTGCACGAATTGTTGCTCAGCATTTGGCGGAAAAATGGAAGCAGTCGGTCATTGTTGAAAATAAACCTGGGGCGGCTGGCAATATAGGTATGTCCATGGGGGCCAAGGCTGCTCCAGATGGTTATACCCTGGTGCTGGCGCCCGTAGGAAACCTGACCGTCAATGAATTGTTATTCACGAAATTGACTTTTAAAGTGGCGGATTTTGCGCCCATTACCGAGTTGGCAGCTTCGCCAAACGTATTGGTCGTTGGGAAAAAAATGCCGGTGAAGAGTTTTGCCGAATTTATCAGCTATGCAAAAGCCAATCCGGACAAGGTTGATTTTTCTTCGCCGGGTATAGGCAGCGGAGCCCATCTGGCCGGCGAGTTATTGAAGCAAATGGCGGGAATCAACATGCTGCATGTACCTTATGCGGGAATGTCGCCGGCGTTAAACGATGTGATAGCGGGAAATGTGAGTGCCATGTTCGCCGGCATTTCCACTGTTCTGCCCTATATCAAAGATGGCAAATTGACTGCTCTGGCCGTAGCTGGCCCCGAGCAACTCCCGGAGTTGCCCGGCGTTCCTACCGTATCCGACAGTGGATATAAAGGGTTCGATGTGACTTCCTGGTATGGATTGATCACGCAAAAAAATGTTCCCCAGGCGATTGTCCAGAAAATACAGAAAGACGTCGCTGCAGTTCTGAGTGATGTAAACGTCAAGAATAAACTATCGGCGCTGGGCGTTACGACGGTTGGAAGCACGCCTGAGGATTTTTCCAAAAAAATAGCGGCAGATACGAAAAACTGGGGCGCCATTATTAAAAAGGCAAACATTAAACCTCTGCAGTAGATAGGAGCTTTAGGTGCAATCAATAAATATTACCTACTTGAATGGGCCGGATATCGAAGCGTTATCGCTTACCGATGCAGAAATATTGGCTGCGGTTGAGTCTGCTCTGTTGGCACAGGGGAAAAAAGAAACGGTTATCGAGCCCAGGGTGCACTTGGTGCCTGAATCATCGGACAAAGGGCATTTCAATGTCTTGAGAGGGTATATAAAGTCTTTGGATGTCGCAGGCATCAAGGTTGTAGGGGACTTTGTTGATAATTACAAAGTCGACCTGCCTTCGGAGCTTGCCCTGTTGAGTCTGTTCTCCCCTGTAACGGGCAAACCGCTAGCCATTATTAATGCGACATCCATTACAGACATGCGCACGGGCGCGGTCACTGCGTTGGGTGCAAAATATCTGGCAAGGAAAAACAGTAAAGTTCTTGGGCACATTGGATCGCGAGGGACATCTTATTGGAATGTGAGGTTGTTGGATTCCTTATACGATTTTGATGAAATCCGTGTTCATTCCAAAAGGCCTGAAAGCCAGAATGCGTTTGCTGAACGGCTATCCCGGGATTTAAAGAAACCGGTTATTGCTGTCAACAATTGGGAAGATTGCGTACGCGACGCCGATATTATTGTAGAGGCGTCCCGTTTACCTGAACCGGCTCCTTTATTAAAAACAGGGTGGATAAAGAAAGGGGCATTTGTTGTGCCTTATGGCACGATGAGTGCGGTTGAGCTATCGCTTACAGACATAATGGACAAGGTGGTGGTTGACGACTGGGGGCAATGTCGTAAAGGACTTCCTTTCGGCTCTTTGCGTGCCCACGTGGATAGCGATAAGCTGACTGAACACAATCTTCATGCTGAGCTTGGCCAGATTGTCGCTGGATTGAAATCCGGCAGGGAAAACGATGGTGAAACCATTTTGTTCTGGCACAGGGGCTTATCCACAACAGATATTGCCTTGGGGCATGCCTTATTGGAAAAAGCCAAAATAAAAGGCGTGGGGCAGATACTAAGGTTTGCGTAAACACAGGAAACCATGGGTTTGATTGCTTCGACAAGAATGTACGATGTCTGTCCCAGTGCAAAAAATGCGTGGGCCGGCCTGCTTCAATACGCTTTAAATAAGGCGGATCTACAGGTTGAGGTAATCGATCACGCCTGGCCAAAACCCATTTCCGATTTGTGGAGCAGGCCGGGATTGTGTGCGGTGTTTATGTGTGGGTGGCCATTTATCCGTGCCCTTGCGGCGGGCCTTGAAGTCCGGCCTTTGGTTGGCGTAATTCCCGCCTGGCCTGCATATGGGGGGCTGGCGCGTTACAGGAGCGAGTTTTTAATTCGGGAGAGTGAAGGATGGGGCCGTCTTGAAGACAGCTTTGGTTCGCGCTACGGATGGATGGTCAAAGACTCGCAGTCTGGCTGGAATGCGCCTCGAATGCATTTGTCGTCGTATGCGGCGAAATACGGAAGGGCACTGTTTGCCGAATCAAGGGGCCCTTATGGGAATCCATTGGGCTTGATCAATGCACTGACTAGCCATGAGATTGATATTACCGCTATCGATGGTTGGTATTTGGATCTGATCCGATCTCATTGCCCCGAAGTGTTGGCGGGGATACAAACAATGGATTTTACGGAGTGGACGCCAAATCCTTTGCTGATTGTGTCGGCTACTTTGGATGAAGATAAGTACCAGGGCCTTTTAATGGCTTTTTTGGACATGGACAAGGATTTGTACGGTAAGGAATTGCTGAAAAGGGCAAACGTTTTGCGTTTTCAGAACGTTGATGTTGAAAAGTATTTTTCATTGATCGATATGGAAAAACGAGCTTTGGCAAACAATTATCCTGAGATAGCATAAGTGTGTACTCTCGATTGGACCGCTGCGCCGGAAGGCTGGAACTGGGCATCGCAAGACGAAGACGGCCGCTGGTTCTGGTATCGGGTCAAGCCGCTGCCCAGCATCGGCGGCGGAGTGTGGCGTGCGCCCTCGCGTGCCCAGGTATTGGCATGGGAAGGGCAGCCCAACCCCGATTGGGTTCACACCCTGCGGCAGCGTCCTGAATAAGCGGTTGTAGCGCCACCTCGTAGCGTCACCCAGTAGCGCCACCTTGTAGCGCCACCCCTTGTGGGTGGCAAAACCATTGACAGTCGGGGTCGTCTTTATGTAAAAAATGCCACCCACAAGGGGTGGCGCTACATGATTCACGGGTAGGTCTTTGTCGATATCGCCTTGGACGTCAAGGTTTTTGTAGCGGCACCCCTTGTGGGTGCCATTCGCGCAGCGCGGCAAGTCAGGCGGGCGCCGTCGGCATGGCAGCGTCCGTGCCGGGCAGGACTGGCGTATCGGGCGGCATCATGATTATGGTGGATGGCTTCGATAGCGGCAGGTTGGCTTGCCCGAGCTGCTTCAATACCTCGAACAGCAGTGCACTGCGCACGCCGTAGGCCGCGCGCGGTGAATTGACATAGCCGGTGGCGTTGAATACTAGGAGGCCGTGGTTGGGATCTATGCCGTCGAGCAAGACCTTGGGGGCAGGCTCGTCGAGCACGTCGTCGTGACTGCGGAATATCTCAACGATAAGGCTGCGCACCCGCTCCGCATCGGTTGAGAGCGGCATGGGCAGCTTGATTTGCACCAGGCCCAACGGATTGGCGTGCGTAACGTTGCGCACGACCTTGGTAATGAATTCGGAATTGGGCACGATGACCGTGGAGCGGTCGCTCATCTGGATTTCGGTGGCGCGCACATTAATGCGGCGTATATCGCCCTCGACGCCTCCAAGGGATACCCAGTCGCCTACCCTGACCGGCCGTTCGGCGAGCAGTATCAGGCCGGAAACAAAATTTTGCACCACGGCCTGCAGCCCGAAGCCGATGCCGACCGATAGCGCGCTGGCTATCCACGCGACTCGCTCCAGGCTGAGGCCCGCCGCCGACAGGGCCAGCGCCACCGCCAGCACATAGCCTGCGTAGCTGAATAAATTGGCCGTGGATTGGCGCATGCCGGGGTCCAGGCTGGTGGTAGGCAGATATTGGGCCGCCAGCCAGCGCTGCAGAATTCGTACGCATCCGAAACCCAATAACAAGACCACTGCCGATTGCAGCACAGAGGTGGGGCGGATCTGCACCTCGCCGATTGAAATTCCGGCATGCAGATAATCAATGTGGCTAAGCAGTTCGGCTGGCCCTTCGCCGAACGGCGCCAGTAAAAAAGCCACGGCGAGCAGCACGATGCCCAAGCGGCCCAGGCCCGACAGCACTACGACGGCCTGACTGCGGGCACGGGTCAGGGGTCGCGCCAGGTGTTCATCCTCGGCATTGTGCCGTATCGAGGCGAGCAGGCTCACGCAGCCGTCGTGTATCAGCACCGTCAACAGATACATGGCGCTTAGCACGACGGCGTACCAGACCATTTGCTTGATGACAAAACTGCCAAATGCGACGAAGCCCGTGAGGACGCATATCACGCCGCCGACCAGCACCAGCCAGGCCAAACTGAACAAGGCAGTCAGCCACAAGGGGCTGGCGGGGGATTGCGCGCTCTCCGGATCCAGCTTGTGTCGGCGCCGCAACCGGCTGGCGCGCAGCAACGCGGCGGCCATCGTAACGGCCAGGGCGAGCGCCATGAAGCATTCGATGGTAACCGTGGCGGCCAGGCTGGCGTTGATTATCTTTGCCAGCTCTTCGAAAAACCAGCCTATCGATACGACTATCGCGAGAATCAGTGGAAATCGCCCCAGGCTCGACGCAACGGTATCAAGTATGGGCGGCAAACGCCACGATGGACGTACGGGCGCCAGCAGCGCCGAGCCGAGGCCCGCAATCAAGCCGCCGTAACAAGAGATGACCAGCACCCAGTCCAGCAGGGTGGAGAACGCGTCGGATAGTGAATTGGACCGGGCCAGGCCTATGCGCAAAGCGTCGGCAACCAGGCCGGGCGTGGCGATGCTGAGCAGAACCACCGCCATGGCGAATAGTGACCGCCGCAGTCGCCCGGGCGGCACACGTGTTGTGGTCAGGCGTATCAGAGCGCGGCCGGCGAATACGCGCAAGCCCAGTATGAGCACGATGGCCAGAAAAATGCCGATCCAAGCCTGCAGCGGCGTAGCGGCCAGGACGGCCGTCAGCTCTGTGCGCAGCGGTTTCAGCCGGCGCGCGTCCTTGGGCCATTCGCGGTGCAATTCGGCCCAGAAAGGTTCTCCCAGGATGGAATCGGTGCGCTCGCCCATTCGGGCCTGGAACTGGGAACGGCGCAGCGACAGGATTTGTTCGGCAGCCTGCCCGGCTTCGACGGAAATCAGGCGGGCCAGTTTGTTTTGTGCGTCCAGCTTGCTGCTGCTTTTAGTCAGTTCTGTCCGTTGTGCCGCGACATCGGCCGCTTCGGGTGTGTCCGTACTGGGAACGCCCAATTGAGCCAGCCGGGCTTGTACGCTGGTCAGTTGGGGTGCAATGGCGGCGGCGGCCGCATCGGCTTTGGCTTGAGCGGCCTGCGCGGTGGCCCGCAAGTCCACCAGCTCGGCGTCGGTTTGCGGTTCTTTCAGGCTTTTTTGCACCGAATCCATTTGCGCGCGCAAAGTGTCCAGAGCAGTACTGACGTCTACCGGCGCTTCGCCGCCCACTTTCGCGTCGCGCGGCTGAGCGCGGGCGGGCGCGAGTGTCAACGCCATGAGCGCGATCAGTGCAATCAGCCACCACAGCGCCAAGCGCCCGCTAAAACTAAAGATCCGGATATGTGTCGGAAATGACGTGTGATCAGGCGATGTCATCAGGCTTACGCTGAAAAGGCGGGAAACGCCCGTCGATGGCGAGCATCATACCGCGTCGCCTTATGGCCGCAAAGCCATGTTGAGGTTTGTTGCACTCCAGTCGATAATACATTCGTGTACCGGGTTTTCAAGGGTAATACTGCATTTTGCTTGAAGCTCAGTGCGCAACACAACTGGGGATTCACGTGGCAAATCGATCAAAATCCATACAGGATATATACACCCGCAAGGTAGGCGGTGAAACGTTTCAGTACAACGTCACGTACACGCCCGGTGCAACCGTCGATTGGAACGCCCGCGTTTATCAGGATGGCGAGCTAAAAGGCACTCCTTCCGGGTCCGTCAGCCACAATGTAATGACAGGTAAAGCCTTGTCTCAATTTCTTGTCAGCTATGTTGAAGGCATTATTGAACGGGGCCTCGGGATCGAGGAGTAGGCATGTAGGGGCGACCCTTGTGGTCACCCATTCGGCAGACGATACCTGCAAGGGCTGACGCGCTAAGGGCGACCACAAGGGTCGCCCCTACAAAACCTACCCGTCGCGTATCACGCCATGGCTTACCGCCGAAAATCGAGCGGGAAAAATAAACTGATGCCGGGTGATTGCTGTGGCTCATAGTACACAGGCGGCGGGACGTAGACGGGTTGCGCGTAGTAATAACGCCGACGCTCAGGCGGCGGCTCCCTATAGACCCTGCGATGGTTACGCGATTCATTCCGATAATGATCGTTATGCGACGCACGTTGGCTACGATTGTCATGCTCATTGTTTTGTTCCGCTAGCGCCGACGTTATCGACAAGCCACTTATCAGCGAAGCAAAGGCCAGTGCGGTCACGGCCTTGCGGCCGGCTAACCTTACACCGCCAGGCTGCCGTATTGAGGATTTCATAATGATGTTTCCTTTTTCGAATGCTTGATCCGATCACGAACCGGGGACTGGAATTGCCTGGCCCGGGCATAATCCTGTTCGTAGTTATTTTGCCTTGGACATCTTATGGCCACGCTTGTGGTCACGATGACGGAACAAGGTATCCGCGTCTTTTTTCTGAGAGTCCGACATGCTGGAATAAAGTGCGGCAAACGCCGGGGTCAGTTTTTTGATCCCGTCCGCATGGGCATCGGTGATATCACCGTAGGATTTAAGATTGTCGACAGCGGTCATGTCCTTGGCATGATCGTCCCTTGCCTGAATAAGCGTGTCCATGGTTTTTGCATTTTCACGCATTATCTGGGCAACTTTGGCCCACTGATCTTCCTGTGCCGCCGTGATCTTAAGCTTGGCGTGCATGTTGGCGATGCGTTGTTCAGTGCGGTCCTGGTGAGTCTCGCTAGCGGCGTGAACCGTCCCCGACGCGGAAGCGGGGGTGGCGGCGAAAACCGCGCCCGGCGCGAAAGTCAGAGTCGCGGCCAGAGCTGCTGCCGCAATAAGACGCATGCTTGCATAAGTGGGTTGCTTGCTGCTTAGCTTCATGTTTGTTCTCCAGATTGATCCAAGTTTTCTTGCGTCCGCCAATTCGGGCGGCATGCCATACGAATAGCTATTATTTCCCTTTGTCAGACGGCGTTCCGTTCGATAACGCACATATAGTCGGGAAAAATAAAGGCAGGGGCGCAAGCTTGACGATGCTCGGAAGTGAGCCAAATCTTGCCGCCGCAGCGCAGATTTTCAGAGGGGGTAACAGCGTGTTGCTGTGCGATCAAGATTGATCAGGCGCGCGTAATTTTCACCGTCCGGCATCTTGGTTGTAGTGGCTCCCGCCAGGAATGCCACTACAAAAGCCATGCAAAACAGTATCTACAAAAACGCACCCGTGAATCTGTAGCGACAGGCCTTGTGCCTGTCATCTGCGCAAGATACCGTCTGATCGCCAAGATTTTGTCACCCACAAGGGGTGGCGCTACAAAGAATGGCACCCACAAGGGGTGCCGCTACAAAATCTTGTGGTGCCGCCGCCCACGTCAAAGTCAATCACGCGATTTTCTCTTGCCCTAAAAACCGTTCGACCAGCCTTGCCCAGTAGGCGGCGCCCACGGTCAGGTTGCCGTCGGTGAAGTCGTACGAGGCGTTGTGCAGCATGGGGGTGTCGCCATTTCCAAGGCGCAGGAAACATCCCGGCTTGTGCTGCAGGTAGTAGGCGAAATCTTCGCTGCCGGTGACGGGTCCAAAGGGAGCGATCACGCGCGCCGGGCCGACCAGTTCTTCGGCCACTCCGCGAGCGAATTCGGCCTCGGCTTCGGTATTGACCAGGACCGGGTAGCCCTGCTGGTAGTCAATCTCCACGCGGCCGCCGTAGCCCTGCACATGCAGCGTCACCAGCTCGGTGATGCGCTGCTGCAACTGCTCGCGCACTGCAGGGCTGAACGAGCGCACGCTTAAAGCCATGCTGGCCGATTCGGGGATGACGTTGGCGGCGATGCCGGCGTTGAGCATGCCGATGGTGACGATAGCGGTTTGGGTGGGGTCGATGTTGCGCGACACCACGCTTTGCAGCGCCATGACCAGGCTGCCGGCGATCAGGATCGGGTCGACCGCCAGGTGAGGACGGGCGGCATGGCCGCCGCGGCCGTGTATCGTGATCTTTACCGTATCGGAGGCGGCCATGAAGGGGCCGCTGCCAAACATGAAAGTGCCCGCCGGATAACCGGGATGGTTGTGCAGGCCGAAGATGGCGTCGCACGGAAAACGTTCAAACAGGCCGTCGGCAATCATCTGCTGGGCGCCGCTGTTGCGGCCGGCTTCTTCGGCGGGCTGAAAAACCAGATGCACCGTGCCGGAAAAGTTGCGCGTGGCCGCCAGATGCCGGGCGGCGCCCAGCAGCATGGTGGTGTGGCCGTCGTGTCCGCAGGCATGCATGCGGCCGGCGTGGCGGCTCGCATAGGGCAAGCCGGTTTCTTCCAGAATTGGCAAGGCGTCCATATCGGCGCGCACGCTAACGCTGCGCGTGCCATGGCCTACCTTCAGCGTTGCCACCACGCCGTGCCCGCCTACGTTGCGCGTGACCTGGTAGCCCCACTGGGCCAGGTTTTGCGCCACTAGTTCGGAGGTATCCACTTCGTGAAAGGAAAGCTCGGGATTGTGGTGGATGTGATGGCGGGTCTTGGCGAGGAATTCGGTCGACTCGGCCAGGTCGTCGAGCTCGCAATAATTATTGCCGGGAGCTGTCATGAGTGCGCCTTCGTCTGAGCGTGTTTGGGGGTGTCGCCGGCTCCCATGTCCCAATACAGGCCAGTCATGACGGCGAGGCCTTCGCGCAGTACGGCCGGCGGCAGGTGCTCGTTGGGCGCGTGCTGCGAGCAGCCGGGGTAGGAGTGAGGTACCCACACCGTGCGCAGGCCCAATACGTCGGTGAAAATGTCATTGGGCAGCGACCCGCCCAGATTGGGCAGGACGGCCGGCTTCTTGCCGCTGGTTTGTGCAATCGAGGCCACGGCCCATTGCACCCACGCGTCGTCGGGGTCGATGCGCGTGGCCTGAAACAAACCCTCGCGATTCTGCGCAAGCTTGACCATGGGAAAGCCCTGGCGATCCAGGTGGCGGCGCAAGGCGGGCAGGACGTTGGCAGGATCGATTCCCACGACAAAACGCAATTGGCAGCGTGCCCAGGCACGCGCCGGAATCGCATTCACGGGAGTCTCCGGGTTGCCGGTTTTATACGCCAGGACTTCGAACGAGCACCAGCCAAAGACCCGCTCGGCCGGAGACAGCCCAGGCTCGCCCCACCAGGGTTCGATCTGCGGCCCGTCGGCGCCGCCATCGACTTCGCAGTCGGCCAGCGCGCGGCGAACCGAAGCAGGCAGTTCCGCGGGCACCCATTCGGGGATGCGGATCTGGCCCGTGGGCGATACGATGCTGGCAATGGCATGCGCCAGTTGTATGCCGGGGTTCGAAATCAGGCCGCCCCAGTTTCCCGAGTGATGACCGCCCGCCCGTGCTTCGATGCTCAGATCGAAGTTGACGCTGCCGCGCGAGCCCAGAAATACTGTGGGGCGTTCGGCGCTTAAGCGTGGCCCATCCGAGGCGATGAGGAGATCGGCGCTGAATAATTCCTTGTTGGCCTCGCACAGTTCGCGCAAGCCCTGCGAGCCGGTTTCTTCGCCCATTTCTATCAGATACTTGGCATTGAAACCCAACTTTCCGCGGGTCTGCAGGACGGTGCGCATGGCTTCCATGTTGACGCTGTGCTGGCCTTTGTTGTCGGCAATGCCGCGCCCGTACCAGCGGCCATCGGATTCGGTAAGCAACCAGGGCGAGAGCGGTTCTTTCCATTCGCGCTCCAGGCCGCGGATCACGTCGCCGTGGCCGTAGCCAAAGACGGTGGGCAGGCTGGGGTCTTCAATCCGTTGTGCAAACAGAAAGGGGGCGCGAGCCTTGGGATGGCTCATGATCTGGCAACTGAACCCCATGGCTTCAAACGCCGGGCGCATCTCGTTTTCCAGATAGGTGGCCAGAATCGGGGCGCGTTCGGGGTTCTGGCTTTCGGTGGGAATGGCGATGCGCCGCGCCAGGGTTTCCTGGAATTGGCCGGAATCGAAATGGCGTTGGGCGGCGATGACGGCTTCTGAGCGATTCATGATGCGTGTCCTTGGATGGTAGGCGGATACAGATGGCAGGCGACTTGGCCTTGCTCATGTTGAATAAGGGCGGGGCGCTGGCTGCTGCACTGGGGCAGGCGTTGCGGGCAGCGCGGGTAAAACGAGCAGCCGGGCGGTGGATTGAGCGGGTCGGGGAAGGCCAGGCCCAGACCGATATCGGGCAGCCCCAGGCCAGGTTCCGGCGTTAGCACTGAAGCCAGCAGGGCCTGAGTGTACGGATGGCGCGGTTGGCGAAACAGGTTTGCCGTCTCCGTTTGTTCCACCACTCGGCCCAGATACATCACGGCCACGTGGGTGGCGATGTGTTCAACCACGGCCAGGTTATGGCTGATGAACACATAGGTCAGGCCGAATTCTCGGCGCAGATCGAGCAGCAAATTCAGGATTTGCGCCTGAACCGAAACATCCAGGGCTGAAGTCGGCTCGTCGCAAATCACGATTTCCGGGTTCATCACCAAAGCGCGGGCAATCGCCACGCGCTGACGCTGCCCACCCGACAACTGGCCTGGCGTATGGTCGGCGTAGCGCGCCGGAAGCCCTACGCGCTCCATCATTTCGATGGCCTTGCGGCGCTGCTCGGCCGCCAAACCCAGGCCGTGCACCTGAAGCGGAAACGCGATGATCGAGCTGATGCTGCGTCGCGGGTTGAGTGACGAGTAGGGGTCCTGGAATATAGGTTGAATGCGGCGCGCCAGGGCGCGGCGATCCAGGCTGTGTATGTTCTGATCCTCGAGGGTGATGTGACCGCCGCTGGGCGCGAGCAGCCCCAGCAACATGCGGGCCAGCGTCGATTTCCCGCAACCCGACTCGCCGACGATGGCCAGCACGTCGCCGCGATGCAGGCTGAGGTCGACGCCATTGACGGCATGCAGCGTGCGGCGCGGCGCAAACATGCCGCCCCCGACGCGAAAGGAACGTGTCAGGTCGTGGGCCTGAAGCAGGGCGCTCATGCCGGCGCTCCATTCAGGATGCAGCGCCAGCGATGATCGTGTTCGGATGTGTGCACGGGCACCGTTACTCGACAACGTTCTTGCGCATGCGGGCAGCGCTCGCGAAAACCGCAGCCCTGGAATTCGCCGATCAAGGAGGGCACCACGCCCGGTATGGTGCCCAGCCTTCCGCCCGGCGCGGTGCGCCCCGGCACGGGAATGCAGCTTAGCAAGCCTTGCGTATACGGATGGCGCGGGTCGGCAAAGAGGTCGTGCGCCAGGCCTTCTTCGACGACCTCTCCGGCGTACATGACGGCCACGCGGTGGGCAATGCGCGCCACCACGCCCAGATCGTGGGTAATGAGTATCATGGCGATGCCCAGTTCCTGCTGCAGGTCGGCGAGCAACCGCAGAATCTGTGCCTGTATGGTCACATCCAGCGCCGTGCTGGGTTCGTCGGCAATCAGCAGCTCGGGGCTGCACATCAGCGCCATGGCAATCATGACCCGCTGGCGCAACCCGCCGGATAACTGATGAGGGTACTGGTCGAGGCGCTGGGCGCTGGAGGTGATGCCTACTTTTTCCAGCAAGTCGATGGCTCGTGCGCGGGCCTCGGCCGCGCTGCTGCGTCGATGCTGCAGGTAGGACTCCATCAACTGGTTGCCGATGGTATAGGCGGGATTCAAGGCGGTCATGGGTTCCTGGAAGATCATGGCCATCTTGTTGCCGCGCAAGGCATTGATGCGTTTTTTGTCGGCCGCGGCCAAGTCTTCGCCTAAAAAAGAAAGGTGCTGCGCGCTGCGCTTTGCCACCTTGGGCAGCAGGCTCATCAAAGCCAGCGAAGTCATGGATTTGCCGCAACCCGATTCGCCTACCAGGCACAAGGTCTCGCCGCGCCGAACCTGGAACGAGACATTGCGTACGGCGTGCAGCGGGCCGTTTGGCGTGGCCAGATCGACATTCAGGCCCTGGACGTCCAGAACGATGTTGTCCATAGGCCTAAGACCTCCCTTCGGGCGAGAGTAGATCGTGCAGCCCGTCGCCCGCCAGGTTGATCGAGAAAATCAGCAAGGCCAGCGCGCTGCCCGGCAAGGCAATAAGCCAGAACGAAAAAAACATATAGGTCTTGGCTTCCGAAATCATCAGCCCCCAGGAAGGCAACGGCGGTTGCACGCCCAGGCCCAGAAAGGACAGTGCGGCTTCGAGCAGAATGGCGCTGGCTGCTTCAAGGGTAGCGATCACGATCAGATGAGGAACGACATTGGGCAGCACCTCTTGCAACAGTATCCGCAAGGTGGAGGCTCCCGCCGATTGTGCGGCTGCTACGTAATCCAGCGAACGTACTTGCTGAGTGGCGCTGCGCATGACCACGGCATAACGGTCCCATTTGAGCAGGCCCAGCACGATGATGACTACCCACAAAGAGCTGCCCATGATCGCAACGGTGGCCAATGCGACCAGTATCACCGGCATCGACAGACGGGTTGTCACCAGGAAAGACACGAGCATGTCGGTCTTGCCGCCGAAATAGCCGGCCAGCATACCCATGGTTGCGCCTATCAGCCCGGAAATCAGGGCGACGCTGGCACCGATAAGCAGGGAAATGCGCGCACCGTAAAACAGGCGCGAAAGATAGTCGCGACCCAGCGGATCGGTGCCCAGGGGGTGCACCCAGGACCCTCTGGCATACCAAACGGGGGGGACGTTGCGGTTGATCAGGTTTTGCGTGTAGGGATCGTGCGGCGATAGCCAGGGGGCGAAGATGGCAATCAGGAAGATCAGCAGCAACAGGCCACCGCCCACCATGAACGCCTTGTTGCGCCGCGCGCGGCGCCAGAAACCGTGTTTGGAAATGGCTGCGCCAGGCGCGTTTGCGGGTGCGCCACTCATGGTGTTTCCCGTGTCGATCGCGACCGCGGATTCTTTGCCTGAGCTGTTTGATTTCATGTTCAAGGCGTCTCAATGGGCGGTCGGGTTTTGGCACCCACAAGGGGTGCCGCTACATGAGCAGCTGGTACGTTTTTGTAGCGGCACCCCTTGTGGGTGCCATTTATCTTCAATGTCATATCTACGCCACCCTGATACGCGGATCGAGCCATGCATTGGCAATGTCGGAGGCCAGCGTCAGCAGCACATAAATGACCGAGAGCAACAACACAATCAGCTGCATCACCGGAAAATCCTTGAAGGTAATGCTCTGGTAAGCCAGATACCCGAGCCCGTCCAGCGCGAAAATGGTTTCCACCACGACCGAGCCGCCCAGCAGAAAGCCCAGTTGCACGGCGGTCAGGGCTACGACAGGCACGATGGCGTTGCGTAGCGCGTGCTTGAAAATAACGCGTCCGGTGGATAAGCCTTTGGCGCGCGCTGTACGAATATAGTCGGCCTCGAGCACCTCGACCATGCCGGCGCGTATCAGGCGCATGAAGGCGGGTGCCACGTAATAGCCCAGTGATATGGCCGGCATGACGAAATGCTGCCAGGTTCCGCTGCCCGATACCGGCAGAATGTGCAGCGAAATCGACAGCAGCATAATCAGCAGCAGCGCAAAAAAGAAATTGGGCAGCGCCTGGCCTACCACAGCCACCGCTAGGCACAGGCGGTCGATCCAGCTATTTCTGTAAATGGCGGCCAGCACTCCCAGGGGTACGGATATCCCCAAGGCCACGGCAAGCGCGGCCACGCCCAGGATCAGGGTGGTTTGCAGTTTCTCGAAAATAAGCGGGCCGGCGGGTGTTTTGAAGTAGATCGAATCGCCGAAGTTGCCATGCAATATTTTGCCCAGCCAATCGAAATATTGCACGGGCAAGGGCCGGTCAAAGCCGTAGGTCTGACGTATCAGGTCGATGTCGGCCTGTCGTGCGCCTTCACCGGCGATCGCAATAGCCGGATCGCCCGACAGGCGCAGCAAGAGGAAGGCGATGATCGATACGGTCAGCGCCACCAGCACCGCCAGCGCCAGCCGTTTTATGATGTACGCAGACATAAATCTGATCCTTCCTGCTGCTTGTCGATGGTTTGCTGATGGAGTGGTTTGTTGATGATGGCACCCACAAGGGGTGCCGCTACAAAAACGTGCCAGTAGTTAATGTAGCGGCACCCCTTGTGGGTGCGCCAGAATCGTGCCTACTTCCAGCTCATTTCCCAGAAACGCACCAGCTCATCGGGATAGGCCTTGAAACTCAATTCCTTGTTGGCCACGTAATAGACCGGCAATGACCACAACGGTACGCCGTAGGCCTGGTCGGCGATCCGGTCCAGCGCCTTTTTGTAGGCATCTTTGCGCACCTGCGGGTCGACCGAGTTGTTGCCTTTATTCAGCCATTCGATCACTTGTTTGTCATGGGTTACGTCGTCCGAGCCGCCGCCATAAAACACCGGTGTCGATGCCGATACATCGTTCACCGAAAAGGAACCCCAGGTTTGATTGACCAGTTCCGACTTGTTGGAGCGGTTCATGTCGCGCATGGCGGCGTATTGCAGGAAGTTGAGTTTGGCCTTGATTCCTACCGCTTTCAGGTTGCCGATAATGGCTTCGATCTGGTTGCGTTCGCGATAGGCCAGGATGCTGATGTCAAAGCCATTGGGAAAGCCCGCTTCGGCCAACAGCTTTTTCGACAAGGCCGGGTCGTACGTGTAGCGCGGTGCGCCTTCGTCGGTGCAGCCGAACTGCGAGGGGAAGCACATGGTGTTGAGGACCCGTGCACCCGCCCCGACAATATTCTTGGCAATGGAGGCGCGGTCTATGGCATGGATAATGGCCTGGCGCACTCGTATGTCTTTTAACTGGGGCAAGGGAGAACCGTCGCGCATGTTCATCTGAAGAAACGAAATCCGCATGGTTTCGCCGCTGACCACTTGCAGGTTCGGCACCTGGGCGGCCTGATCGGCCTGATCCTTGGGCACGTACATGATGAAGTCCACGCCCGAAGACAGTGCCTCGGCCATCTGGGTCTGGCGGTCTGGAATAAAGCGGATTTCAATTTTGCCGATCTTGGCATGCGCCTTGGGCGAATCGGCGAAATAATGGGGGTTGCGCACCAGCGTAATCGACTTGCCCGGGGTGTATTGCGACACCATGTAGGGGCCTGTGCCGACGGGCTTGGCATTCATGCCTTTAGGGCCCACCTCTTTGTAGTATTTGGCAGGGTGTATGACCACGGGGCCCGCCAGATACTCGATAGCGGCCGGGAACACCCCTTTGGTGGTCAGCCTTACCTTGTATTTGCCCAGCTTTTCGGCCTTTGCAATCCAGTTGACGTTTTGCTGGGTGGTTACCTTGTTTTTGGGGTCGGCAATGAAGTTGAGCGTGTACACCACCGAATCCGCGTCGAAGTCTTCGCCATTGTGAAATTTGATGCCCTGGCGCAATTCGAAATCGATCGTGTGGTCATCGACCTGCTTCCAGCTTTTGGCCAGCAGCCCTTTGTATTCATTGGTTTCCGGGTCGCGGTAAATGAGCGTATCCCAGACATTGGCGCCGATGATCACGCCTATGCGCACATTATTGAAGTAGGGATCCACGCTTTCGGGTGCCTGATCGTAGGCAAAACGCAGCGTATCGTCTTTTTTGTTGGCCGATGCCGGGCCGCTGAAGGCCATCAAGCCGCTTACGAGCGAGCAGACGGCAAGCCGCGCCACCCAGTGTCCGGTTTTCAGAATATTCATGGATCTCCCTCCGCAATGGGTGTGCGCAATACACGCCCGGTATTTGTTTTAATGTGGTCTGACCACTTGAGCACCATTTAACTATAGGCTCTAGCCAGTTTGCTCTTGTGGTTTACCCTAAAATTCAGACTTTCGATGTGGCATCGGCTTTGGTTCATAAGGATGGAAATACCCAAACCTGGTCGTCGGGCAGCATCAGATGATGATTCCCGGGCGCGCGGCTGTTCAGGCCATAGGCGCGCAGGGCCAGAGCCTGCGCCGGGTTTTCATCGGCTGCGCGAAATACATATTCCCACCGGTCGCCCAGATACATGCTGGTTACCAGCGGCATTTCCAGGCTGTTGTCGGTAGCGCTGTCGGCCAGCCGCACCTGTTCCACACGAATGATGGCCACTGCGTCCCTGCCGGCCTCCAGGCCCGCGCCGGCCTTGCCCCACAACGACCATCCGCGGCCCTGGATGCGGGCGCGGCCGTCTTGCACCTCGGTCACGCGGCCGGGCAGGCGGTTGTTGCTGCCCATGAATTCGGCGCAGAACAAGGTGGTGGGCGAACCGTACATTTCCTGGGGGGTGCCTTGCTGTTCGATTTTGCCGTTGTTGAGCAGCAGGATGCGGTCCGAAATGGCCATGGCTTCGGCTTGGTCGTGCGTGACCATTAGCGCCGAAAGGCCCAGGCGCATGATCAGCTCGCGCAGGAACGCGCGCGCTTCTTCCCGCAGTTTGGCGTCCAGATTTGAAAGCGGTTCGTCCAGTAAAAGCACGGGTGGGTTATAGACCAGTGCCCGGCCTATCGCCACGCGTTGCTGCTGCCCGCCCGAGAGTTCGTGCGGGTGGCGCGCGCCAAGGTGGCCCAGCCCCAGTTGGTCGAGCACTTTTTGTACACGTTCGCGCAGTTCGGCACCCGCAACCTTGCGCAATTTGAGTGGATAGGCCACGTTTTCATAGACGGTCTTGTGTGGCCACAGGGCGTAGGATTGAAACACCAGCCCCAAATCCCGGAACTCGGCGGCCACTTCGCTGTGGGTGGCGTCGTCGAAGACGATACGCTCGTTGATGGTAATGCGGCCTTTTTTGGCGGCTTCCAGGCCGGCGACGGCGCGCAGCAGCGTCGTCTTGCCGCTGCCCGAAGGGCCCAGCAAAGACACCACTTCGCCGCGCCGCAGTTCCATGGAAACGCCTTTGAGCACGGGGTTGCTGCCGTAATCCAGATGCAGGTTTTCAACGCTTAGCTCAATCATGAAGTTTGACTCCGAATCGCAGGGCGATCGCCAGACCGGCCACCACTAGAACGATATTGATGAAAGACAACGCAGCAACGATGTCGATGGCGCCTGAAGCCCATAGCGACACCAGCATCGAGCCTATGGTTTCGGTGCCGGGCGACAGCAGGTAAACGCCGGTTGAATACTCACGCTCGAAAATCAGGAACATGAGCAGCCACGAGCCGATCAGCCCATAGCGCGCCAATGGAACGGTGACGTGCCGCGTGACCTGCGCGCGGCTGGCACCGGTGCTGCGAGCGGCCTCTTCGAGTTCGGGCCCGACCTGCAGGAGGGTAGAAGAAATCAGCCGCAGACCGTAGGCCATCCACACGACTGAATACGCCAGCCAGACGCTGAAAATGGTGGAGCGCAGGCCGCGCAGGGTTTCGATAAAATTGTCGCGCAGCCATTCGGCCATAGGTAGCGCAGACAGCCAACCGTCTTCCAGCGAGTTGTCCAGCACCATGGGCACGAACAGGAATACCCACAAGAACGCCAGGCCCGCCAGCAGCCCCGGCACCGCGCGGGGCACCAGCACGCTGTAGTCCATGAATCGGGTGACCCTGTCCGGTTTGCGGTGCATGGATAGGCCGATTGCGGTGTAGCAGGCCACCGCCAGCGCCCCGCCTATGACACCGATGGCCACCGAGTTGACGATGGCTCGCATGAGGGTTGTCTGGCTGAGAATGGTGCGAAAGGCTTCGAGCGACAGGACGTCGAATAATGACACCCCCATTCCCCAATTGGAGACGAACGAGCGCAGGAATACCCCCGCCAGCGGCACGACGACCGCCACCACCAGCCATAGCATGACCACGGCGCCGGCCGGCCAGCGCCACTTGCCCAGAGGCAGCGGCCGCGAGCGCGACGCCTTGCCCTTGACCGTGACGTAGCGGTTGGCCGAGCGCATCAGCCGCCGCTGCAGCATGACCAGTGGAATCGTAAAGGTGATAAGCACCACGGCGACAGCGGCCATCAGATGGTAGGAGGGTGTGCCCAGCTTGTTGGTCAGCTTGTACAGATAGGTGGACATGACCAGGTGGCCTTCAGGGTCGCCCAGCACCAGCATCAGGCCAAACACTTCCAGACCCAGGAAGAACAGCAGCACCGAGGCATACAGCAAGGCCGGGCGCACCATGGGCAGGCTGACCGACATCATCACCTGCAGCGGCGAAGCGCCGGTTACCCGGGCCGCTTCTTCCACATCCGATCCCATACTGCGCAATGCCGAGGAAATATACAGATAGGCGTAGGGCACGTGAGTCAGCCCGGCGATGATGACGATACTGGTCAGAGAATAGATATTCCAGGGCGTGAAGCCCAGCAAATCCTTCGCCCATAGCGAAAAAAAGCCCACCGGCCCGGCCGCCACAACGTAACCGAACCCCAGCACCATCGGCGATACGAAGACGGGCACCAGGATAAGCGGCTCGATCCAGCGTCGCCCCGGCAGGTCGGTGCGGGCCATCAGGAACGCCAGCATGGCGCCCAGCGGCACGGCGATGATGAACAGCCCGAACGCCAGGATGAAACCGCTGACGAGCGCCTTGGTGAAATCGGGGTCGGCGAAGATGAAGCGAAACGCTTCGAGGCCGTACGATTTGGACGGCATGAAAAACGGCGCCGACATGAAGCTCTGGGCAATGATCAGCGTCAGCGGCACGTAGATGGCCAGTGTCGTGATCAGCACCACCAGACCGCGCGGCAATGATTGCCATTTCCTGCGGAGCGAATTCATGGGCCTATCTCCGATGCGGTTTTGATTTCTAACGTTGCAGATGGCAGCCACAAGGGCTGCCGCTACAAAAACGTGTCCGCCGCTAATGTAGCGGCACCCCTTGTGGGTGCCATGTCGGCACCTGAAGCGGCCCCCAGCAAAGGCATGGTTTTGCGTGACGCGAATGGCAGCCACGAGGGCTGCCGCTACAAATCTACACCGCCGCTACATGATCACTTGCCTGCCGCCGTCCGCCATTTTTTGATGAATGCCAGGCGTTTGTCTTGCTGCAAATAGTCCAGCAGGGATTCGTTGACTGGAATGGGCTTGAGCGCCTTCCCCAGTTTTTTGGTCATGCCGTCGACGTCGTTGTCGCCGTCGATATCGTCGCGTACCGAAGCCAGGTCAGCTTTGTTGGCAAGCACGTTCTGGCCGCGTTTGGACAGCAGATAATCCATCCACAACTTGGCGGCATTTTTGTGCTTGGCCTTCTTGCTGATGAAGGCCACGCGCGACAGCACCAGGACGTAGTCGGTGGGGTATGCCACGCCGATCGACGGATCTTTTTTGGCGCGGGTTTCGGCGTAGGAGCCCAGAATGTTATAGCCGATCAGGTTTTCGCCGGACGACACGCGTTCCATCATGGTACCGGTAGAGGACTGCACCACCAGGCCCGCGTGACCCACATCGCGGACGAAGTCGAAGTAGTTGGGATCGTCCAGATTATCTTGCACGGCAAACATGAAACCGACAGCCGATTTCTCGATATCGTAGGTCGTGACCTTGTTTTTGAAACGCTCGGCCTGGCTGCTGACCAGCTTGGCAAAGGCAGCATGAGTGGTGGGTACTTCTTCTTTCTTGATCAGGCGCGTGTTGTAGATGAAGACGGCGGGCTCGAAGGTCGTGCCGTAGGCCTTGTCTTTCCACATGGACCAAGCCGGCAGCTTAGGGGTTTCTTCCGACTTGTAGGCCAGGGCATAGTCGGCCGCCAGTTTCAGGGCCGAATCCATCGATGAACTCCAGACCACATCGCCGCTGGCACCACCCGCCGCCTGTTCGCTGATATAGCGGTTGTAGATTTCGGTGCTGTTCATGTCGTTGTATTCGACCTTGACGTCCGGATAGAGCGCTTCGAAGTCTTTGACCACGGGGGTGGCCGCCTTGGTGTCGGTCGTGGAATAAACCACAACCTTGCCTTCTTTTTTCGCTGCATCGATCAGTTTTTGATACGTGGCCGGGTAGCCGTTGGGAACCTGTGCCAGAGCCGAGCCGCAAGCAACGGAAAACGCAGCCGCACAAACGGCCGCCAGTCGAGTGGTATGTAACATTATGTCTTCTCCTGTGGAGTATTTTTTAAGGGAGATAAGGCCCCTGCCCGCTGTATCATAGATGAGTCGGTGATTTATGGCTACTGCGGCGTTTTGGCTGGTATTGCGGCCCTATGCCGTTCACCACCGCCGCCTTGATTGCATCGCCACTCGCTTTACCCGATGATTGGGGGAAACGTTATGACGCACAATGGAAATGACGCAGATAGCCGCGTTTGGCTAGCGGGCCTGGGAAGCTCGATGACGGTAGAACATGATTACTACCCTCAAGTCGACGGGCTGTTGCCGGGCGGGCTGCAAGGCACGCTTTATCGCAATGGGCCGGGGCGCTTCGAGCTGGGGGGCGTGCGCAAGCAACATTTGCTCGATGGCGACGGCATGGTCCAGGCCTTTGATTTTCGCGCCGGCAAGGTTCGCTATCGCAATCGTTTTGTGCGTACCGAGAAGTATCTGGCCGAAGAGCTGGCCGGCCGATTGACCCTGCCCACCTGGACCACTCTGGCACCGGGCGGAGCGCTGCAGAATATGGGCAATCGCATTAAATCGCAGGCCGGGGTAACGGTCGTATTGAAAAATCGCCGCTTATACGCCTTTGACGAGGTGGGCTTGCCTTATGGCCTGGACCCGCAAACCCTGGACACCTTGGGCGCGCAGGCGGTGGGCTCGCCGGATGCGCGCCCGGATTACAAGGCTCATACCAAGACCGATCCTAAAACGGGCGCCTGGCTATTGCTGGGCGTTGAGCATGGGCCGCGCATGCATCTGCACTTGGCCGAACATGCGGCTGATGGCGCGTTGCAACGCCATCAGCGCATCCCGGCGCCGCGTTCCGTTTACATACACGACTGGTTCGCAACGCAGCGCTATGCGCTTGTTTTGCTGCATCCGGTAAAGCTGGGGCTGGCCCGGTTTTTGAGCGGCTGGAACAGTTTCACCGATAGCCTGCAATGGAAGCCGGAACTGGGCAATCTGCTGATGATCATTGACCGCGAAGGCGTCAAGGCGCCCATTGTTCTGGAAACGTCCGCGTGTTTCATGTGGCATAGCCTCAATGCCTTCGAAATGAACGATTCCATCATTGCCGATTTTGTGGGCTACGATAAGCCTGATCATTTTCTTGGGCCCAATGCCGCTTTCAGGGCCATTATGCAAGGCCGGCAGGGCGAGCAGAACTACGCAGGCACCGTTCGTCGCTACGTGATCAACCCCGAACAAAGGCAAATTACCGAAGATGTGCTAAGTGGCGACAACCATGAGTTTCCCATGGTCGACCCTCGCGTTGCGGGCGGTCGTTATCGTTATGGCTATTTCGCTACCGCGCCGCACACGACCGTTTTCCATAACGGGCTGGCCCGGCTGGATGTCCAGGGTGGCGGGCGCGAAGTCGCGTATATGGGCAATGACGTTCATCTGGGCGAGCCGATATTTGTGCCTGACGGCATGGCGGACAATGAGCCGGGCTGGCTATTGTCGTTGGGCCTGGATGGAAAAACCGGAAATTCGTTTTTAGGTGTTTTTCGCGCAGAGCGCCTGGCCGACGGGCCGGTATGCAGGGTGCTGCTTGAGCATTCCACCCCGTTGAGCTTTCACGGCTGGTGGCATGGACGCGCGGTTTGATAATAAAAGGAGGCCTCATGGACGAGCCTGCTGCGTTTCCGACACCGGGTCGTGTTCGCTATTGGCTGTTCCTGCCAGCTCTGTTATTACTGCTGATTTGGCAGTCTGGCGCTTTTGCCGCCACGCTGGCGATCAATATTTCCGGCGTGCGCGATACGCAGGGCAAGGTGGCGGTAGCCCTGTTCTCGAGCGCTGCCGGCTTTCCCAAAGACGATTCCAAGGCCATACGGCGCATCATGCTGCCCATCGACGCCGCCTCGCATTCCGCCCGGATCGTTTTGTCGGATATCGTGCCGGGCAGCTACGCCATTGCCGCTTTTCACGATGACAACAATAGTGGAAAACTGGAAACCAATTTCTTTGGCGTACCTAAAAAGGGCTACGGGTTTTCCAATAATCCAAAGCCGAGGATGCGTCCGGCGACCTACGATGAAGCGCGTTTTGTGGTTCCCGCGGCAGGCGCGAGCGTGAGTATCCAGTTGGTTTATTGAATCCGGGCAAGAGCCTTACAGCAGTTTGTAAAACGCATCCGTTCAATTTGTAGATGCCATTTTTCCCCTCAGGGCTTTGGCACCCACAAGGGGTGCCGCTACAAAAACGTGTCTGTGACATGTAGCGGCACCCCTTGTGGGTGCCACCCTCCTACCAGCGAAAGCCTGGCCCCAACAGTTAACGTTTAGACCATGAAGGTATGGGATATTGGGGTTGGTCCATGAACTTCTGCCCGTTAAAAACGGGTTTGACGGCGCCATCTTGAACTTGGATGACGGTTTGGTCCAGGTTGATTTGCCCGGTTGCGCTAAACGCAATCTTTCCGTACAGGCTATCAAAGTCACTGGCAGCGATCGCATCGCGCACCTTTCCAGGGTCGAGCGAGTTGGCTTTTTCGATGGCGTTGACGATGGTTTCAACGTCAGCCACTCCGGACGCTACATGATAGTCGGGCTCATAGCCATATTTCGCCGCGTACGCTGTGGCAAATTGCTTGGCATCGCCGAACCATTTGTCTTTGCGCGATGTGCTGGGCAGCCACGCCGTCATGCCAAAGGCGTAGTCGGCATCCTTGCCCAATGCTTTGCGAAAATCTTCGCTGGGCACCCCTACGGTAAACGAATAGATATGGGGATTGACGTCAAGGCTTTTAGCCTGGCGTATGAAATTCAGGATTTCAGTTTCGTGGCCGCCCACTAAAACCGCATCGACTTTTCTTGATTTGATTTGCGATAGCAGGGAGCTGAAGTTGGTGGTGTTGGTACTGAAGCGTTCGTCCATCACCAAATTCAGTCCGGCTGCCTTTAGCAAGGGACGCGTATTTTTGGCCAGGGTTACATCAAAGGAGTCGTCGGCACAAAGCAGTGCCACCGACGCAGGCACAGGATGCAGCTTGGTTAACATGGCTACGGTGCTGCGAAAATAGGCGCTTCCCGGCGCCAGCGTGCCGAAAATATAGTGAAAGTTACGAGAGAAAATTTCGTCCGAAGCGCCACCGCCTTCCACCATGGGCACATGATATTTTTCCGAAACCGCAGAGTCGGCGACGGTAAAGTTGCTGCCGTAAGGGCCGAGCAAGAAATTGACTTTGTCGTGAGATACAAGCTGCGTATATTGCCGCACGCTCAAGTTGACGTCTGATTGATTGTCGTAGAGTTTCAAGGCTAGGTGGTATGTTTTCTGGCCGACCTTGATGCCTCCGGCAGAGTTGATTTTATCGACAGCAAACTTGTATGCGTCCGGGTAGTAGCGGCCCGTATTTGAAATGGGCCCGGTCAACTGTATGGATGCCCCCAAAACGATTTCGGCTGGTGCGGCCTGGACGTTGCTGAGCAAAAAAGAGAGGGTGAGGGCAGTGAGGGCCACCGGGATAATGCGTGTAGATATTAAAGGCATGCTTGTCTCCATGTTGGATATTTTTTTGATATTTTTACCGATTGCATTTTGGCAGACGAGCTTGTTTAATGTCCACAACAATCTATTGTTGGTCATTATTCCAACTGACGCATTAAATTGCCTAGACAGGGGACTTCCATCCATCCTGCAAATTTTCCAGATATCGGTGCAAAGGAACTTCTTGCCATTGTTGCGGTGGCCGAATGCGGGAATTTCATCGCTGCGTCGTTGACCCTGAACATGTCTCAACCTGCCTTGACGAGAACCGTCCAGCGTGTCGAGCAGCAGATAGGGGTTGCGCTTTTTCGACGTAGTACCCGCCATGTCGAGATCACTCCCGCCGGACAGGAATTTGTCGCCGTGGCGTTGCGCATCCTTGATGACTTGCGTATCTCGTTGACAAACATGCGCGAAATCGCCGACGAGCAGCGAGGGCAAGTCATCGTGTCTGCCGTCATGTCGGTCGCGCACACTTCGCTGGCGCGCATGGTGGCTCGCTATCGAACGGATCGCCAAGGCGTTGAAGTTCATATCCGCGAAGGACTGCACGGCACGGTGCTTGAAGATGTCCGAAGTGGCATCGCCGATTTGGGCATAACGTACATCGACGAAGTGCATCCGGCCCTGGATTGCATCCCGCTGGGCTCGGAAGCCTTGCATGTTGTTTTGCCGGTGGGGCATCCGCTCGCAGGCCAGAGGGGCATACCTTTCATTAAACTGCGTGGACTGCAACTGGTATCGCTACCCAGGGAATCGCGGATCCGCAGGATCGCCGACCTGGCTGCCACTTCGGCCGGATTCAGCTTGATGCATTCGGTCAGCGTGACCCAGTTCGCCACCCTCATTCAATTTGTCCTCGCAGGGGTCGGCATTGCGATTGTTCCCGGTGGCGCGTTGCCCGAAGCATTAAGCGCCGGCCTGGCCGCACGCCCCATCGTGCAGCCTTCCATCAGCAGGGAATTGGGCGTCATCACATTAAGGAACAGAAGCCTGGCTCCGGCGGCCAGCAGCTTTTTGGACCTGATCCGGCAGCAATGGCCGGCCAGCGAACGCAAGCGGGGTAAGGGCAAGCGATCTTGACACAGCCCTGCCGGCACAAGTGGATATATGCATAAATAGGAATAATAAAAAGAAATAGATTGTTATTGTCATAAATAGGCTTGATTCGGTATTCTTGGATGAACCCAGCATTCACCGTAAGGAGCTTCGACATGGCGGCAACATTGGAACGCACTGAATTAACAATGGAGATGGTCAGCCCCGATGTGGATCTGGTGGAGTATTACTTCGAACGCGGATTCACCGACGGCTTGCCCGTCGTTCCGCCCACCCAGGAAAAAGTGTCTGAAGTCGTTGCGGCTTTGGGAGGCAAGCCGGAATTCGTCGAGTGCCGTGTGGCGCCGCGTTGGGGCGAGCTTAGCCGCGAAATCCTGGCCATCAATATGGTGATGGCGGGATGCAAGCCTGAATACGCCCCGGTCGTGCGGGCGGCCATGCTGGCCCTTACCGACCCGGCATTCAATCTCAATGGTGTCCAGGCGACTACGCATGTAGCCTCGCCGCTTATCGTGGTAAACGGTCCTATTGCCCGGGAAATCGGCATGAATGCGGGATGCAATGCCTTCGGGTCCGGCAATCGCGCCAACGCCACTATCGGCCGCGCGGTTCGGTTGATCATGTTGAATGTCGGCGGCGGCTGGCCGGGCGACCTGGACAAGAGCACCTTGGGCCATCCGGGAAAATACACCTATTGCGTAGCTGAAAATGAAGCCGCAAGCCCGCTCGCGCCGTATCACGTGGAACATGGCTACAAGGCTGAAGACAGCACAGTGTTCGTCATCGCGGCCGAAGCGCTGCATAGTGTCACCAATCATATTGCCAATGATCCCGAAGGCATTCTGGACACGATCTGCTCGGCCATGAGCACCATTGCCTCGAACAGCGCCGTGCTTGGAGGCCACTGCACGGTCGTACTGGGGATGGAGCATGCGCATGCGATCGCACGCCACGGTTGGTCGCGTGCCGACATTCGCAACTATATCTGGACCAACCATGGCAACCGCTTTATCGATCTGGCGTACGGGCATCGTTATGGCAAGGTTTATAACCGCAATCTGCCCAAGTGGTACAAGCGCGAGCCGGACACGATCATCCCCATCACACCCAGCCCCGATCACATCCACCTGTTCGTCATCGGCGGCGACGCCGGCCAGTTCTCGGGCTTGATCCCGGGCTGGGGACACATGAGCACTCCGGTCTTGCGTGCGATCGATCCAAGGGTCGACACCGTAGAATCCGACTGCACCGACGGCGCCTGCGCCCTTTAATCTCAAGAGGCTTGTTATGTTGCAAAAAGTCGATACCCGCCAAGTTCGCGTTTATGATCCGCGCGGGCTCATTCGCGCCGAGAATGTTGCGCTGGCCCCACGGGCTGGCAAGCTCGACGGCTTGCGCCTGGGCGTCCTGGACAATGCCAAGTGGAATGCCAACAAGCTGCTGCGCGGCGCCATGGCCGCCTTGGGCGAAAGCGTCAAGTTTGCCCAAGTGAATTATTACGTGAAGCACAGTTTCTCAAAAGACGCGTTTCCCGAATTGATCGAAAAAATTGCCGCCGAAAACGATATTGTTTTGACCGCAATCGGCGATTGCGGCTCATGCACCTCGGCGTGCATACGTGACGCCATCGCACTGGAAAAACGCGGCATACCCACTGCCGCCATCGTTACCACGGAATTCGTGCGCGAAACCGCTTTGACCCGTACGGCCTTGGGCATGGCGGAACTGGAGCCGATCATTATTAGCCACCCGGTTAGTTCAATCACCCAGGAACAGGTTGATCAGCGCGTCGCGCAAATCAAGACCCAATCACAAGCGGTATGGTTGGGGGACAAACTTCGTATCGGCTGAGCGGTTCAGTGCGCCGAAGAGCAGTGCCCTCCGGTGGAAGCCTGCCCCGATCCCGCCGCGATCAGCGGTGGTTCCAGGCGCACATTGATGGGTGGAGACGCCACGGCATCCCACCCTATAAAGACGATCAATAGAGTCCAAAAAATCAGACGAAAAGAAAAAGTCTTCACGGCTATCCGGAAAAATTGAGATATCGGCGCAGACGAACTCCGATCAGCGTACCGCAAAACGCCATGGGCACCCAAATCCAGCCGTGGAGGCTGCCGGTTGATATGCCGCTGAACACGGCGCCGACATTGCAGCCGAAGGCGAGCCGTGAGCTGTATCCCATGACAAAACCCGCAACCAGTCCCGCGGCCCATTGGGTCGGCGTCAGGCGTGGCGCCCGGGCCGGCGGCTTGCCGGCCGACACCAACAATGCGCCGGCCAGTACGCCGATATTGGTAATGGAAGTAACGTCCAATAGCACGAACTGAGAGAGTATTTGGGAATTGTCCGGCTGGCTCCAAAACCAGTTATGACTGGGGTTGAAGAAGCCGCTGGCCGTTGCGATTTTGGCGGCCCACAGTCCGAACCCGTACACGATGCCCCATGGCTGGCCGGCAATGATAAGGTTCAAGCCCATCAGCACGGCGAGGGCGATGGCTCCGATCAGTAGCCGCCGGTCAAACCAGGGCGTCTTTTTACCTGACCAGATCAAGGCCGCCAACGCCAGGACAATCAAACCCAGGCAGGTAATGCCGAAGGCTTCGATGGGTCCGTATAACTGCACCAAGCCGATGGGGTTGACGTTTCCAAGCGCCAGCCACCAGTCCATCTGCGCCGAGCCTATAAAGCTGCCCAGCGCAAATAATGGAAGAATGGTCATATTGAGCGGGACGCCAAGGCCCGCTTTGTAGAGTGTGCCCGAGCCGCAGCCGTCGGCGATCTGCATGGTTAGCCCAAACACGAATGCGCCCACCAGAAGGCTGATGCTGGGAGGGCCAAGCGCGGCATTGAGCTCTGTGGGAAACCGCGCCAGCAAAGGCATCGAAATCGCCGCTGCCGCAGCCAATAGTGTCAGTTGCGCGATAACGCTGCGTGGATCGCGGCTTAGAATAAGCCGCCGCCAGCCGGTGGTAAAGCTAAAGCGCGTGGAGGCTAAAACGCTGCCCAAACCGACGCCGACCAACAGCAACAGCGCCTGACGCGCCGATACGAACCAGGCCAGGCCGACAAAAAAAGCGGCCACGAGGGCCGCCAGTGGCAAGCGGCTCATGAAGGGTCGCATAGGTATTACTGGAAGATTTTAGTGAACCACGCCTTGGCATCATAAACGAGCTGCTTGCCGCGGCTTGGCACATTGTCCATCGCCAGGGGAGTCGGGGCCTGGGTCCAGTCGACCATGGATCCCGGGTATAGCTTGACGTCTTTCTTGCCTAGAACTTCCGACATGGCAAACCAGTTTGTGGCGGCCCAGTGACCTGTGTTGCAGAAGGACACGTCCTCGCTCTCGCCTTTGATTCCTGACTTGGTCCAGATTTTTTGGGCATCCTGGGCGGAGACAAAAGTCGAGGTGCCGGGTTTGAACCATTTGTCGTTGTCGAAATTAATGGCGGTATGGATCGTGCCTGATATTTTCGCGGCGGGATGGCGAACGTCACCATTGAAAAATTCCGGAGGACGCGCGTCGATCAGCCGGGTATGGGGATTGCCGATTTGCTTGGCAACTTCGTCGCGCGATGCGATGAGGTTTTGATCCAGCGTTGGAGTGTATGCACTGGGGGTTACCTTGACGGCGGCGCGATCCTGTTCCAATGAAGCGGCGCTCCACGCTTTGACGCCGCCATTTAGAATGGATAAATCTTTCAGCCCCAGGACTTTCAGTGTCCAGTAAACTCGCGCGGATGCGCCGAAGTCCGTTGAATCGGCACCGGAAGAAACCACCACGGCGTGTGTATCGGGGCTAAGCCCCAGGCTTTGGATGAGCGCGGTCAATTTTGCCAGCGGCGGGAGTTCTCCCGGGTTGGTCGCCGGGCCGCGCCATTTCCCGTAGGGGGCGGATACGGCGCCTGGTATATGGTTGCTGTTGTACTCTTTGCTGGGACGCACATCGATCACGCGCACCGCCGGGTCTGTTATCAATGGCTTGAGCTCTGCGGGCGTGAGCAAAGGTGTGGCGGCAAAGCTCAATGAGGCAAAACCCATGCCGATCACAAGCGCGATAATTTTTTTCATGCATGACCCCTGAAATAATGGTCGATAAAACCCAGGCACTATTATTTCAACTTTTTCTTATTATAAGAACGACTATTTATTAGTATACTAATAGCGATTAGATATAAATGGAGGCGCTGTTCTTGAGGCGTCATCCTTTCGCGGACATATGCCGCTACTGCGATCAAGGCGTCAGCAAACCACCGAAACGCTGATAGAAGTAGGGGGCGGCTTCGGGTGCGTGATCGTCTTCTCGTCGCAGGGTGTCCAGAATATAACGCTCGGCGCGTTCGACGCTTAAGCTGTAAATGGCGCGGCAAAGCTCATAAGCGCGAGTGCCCGCCCAGTTCGCGGGCAGCAACTCCAGCGGCAATAGCGGGTCGTGCAGATGCAGGCGTCGATACTCGTGTATCAATAAAGTGCGAATAATGAAAGCCTGCTCTGGATCGATCGCCTTTTTTTGTTCGAGGAGTGCTTGCGCCGGCGCAAAGCGGGCGGTAAAGGCCTCGTAGTCGTCGGCAACGGCGCCCAACTGCCAGCATTGGCCGATCAGGTCGCCCAGCGGCCGGCCTTCCAGCGCCTCGGTCTGAGTGGCGGAGCATACAAAGACCTTGGATTTGATCCGGGCGCGAGTCAGTATGTCGTCGAGCGTGTCGTGATTGGCGCGCGGGTGTATGAAAACCATGGGTGCGACGGACCCGAAACCTTCCCAAAGCAATTCGCGGCGTAGATCGGCGCGCTGTTTGGCGTTGAGTGCATCGGCGGCGGCAAATACCAGCGTCCATATGCCGTCCCACTCCAGGCTGGCGGGTTCGTAGATCCGTCGGTAGGCCAGTTCGAAGCGGCGTGCCGCTGTGCTGCTCAATGCGTACAGGCTGCGACGCCCCTCGCGCTGGGCGCTAAGCCAGCCTTCTTCGGCCAGGCGAAACACGCTGGTGCGGACCAAGCGGTCGTTAACGCCAAAGGGCGCCAGTAGCCGGATCAGGCTCCCCAGCCAAAGGGCGCCGCCGTGCGGTCGGATTACATCGCCAAACAAGGTCATGACCAAAGACTTTGCGCGCGGCGGGCTTAGTGCGATGAGCTGTTCAGTCCAGTATTGCGGCGCAGGGGAAGTCGTCATGAGTGTGATGGCAGTGGTGCGATTCTGGTTTTCAGGATGGATGGCCAATAGGTTCTGCGGCACGGCGTCCGACGATATAGTAAGGCCACTATCCCCGGATTTCCAGGCAGGCCGAGTTTGAGTTCGATGTTTTCGATAGTTGGCCTTGACGGTCAACGGTTTTATGGCACCCACAAGGGGTGCCGCTACGAAATGTGAACGTGAATTTTGTAGCGACAGGCCTTGTGCCTGTCATCGACGCAAAACGCCGCCTTTATTGTCGGCGATTCTGGCACCCACAAGGGGTGCCGCTACAAAAACAGAATGGCAGCCCTTAATTCCCCCGCCTCACAAAAGTGCCCTGGCCGTTCCTGTTGAGGAATTCGATCATCAGGCTTTTTCCCTTTCCCGTATCGCTCATGGTGAAGTCGGCAGACGAGACGGAGCCGGGCGGTTCATATTGCGTTGAAAGCGGGAATACAAATCTGTTTTTGCCCCAGGGCTGAAGTGTATATTTCCGGTTTTGCGGCCCAATAGTCAGCAAAAGCTTGCCGGCATGGTCTTTGACGGTGATGGGGCCAAAGTAGTTATTGGTGTAGGTGCCTGTGTAGGACGCCGGCGGCGAACCTGTATTCGCCTGCATGGGCGGATGTTGCCCCGCGAGCTCGCCAAAAGGCGTGTCCATCCCTGCCATCGCGTTGGCGTAGAGGCTATACCAATCGCGGGTAATGGTGCCAAGCTGGACCAGCTCGGTGAACTCCACCGCCAAGGCTTCGACGGCTCCTACGGGCGAGGCATTGCTTAGTACCACGATTCCGACATGGGCCGAAGGGATCAACTCGAACGTTGTTGCCACGCCCTCCGTTAGCGCGCCGGAGTGACTGAGCATCACTCGTCCGCTGGGCTGGATGCCTACGTTAAAACCATAACCGTAAAAAGATGACCGGGCGCTGGCCGAGGTGGGCCGGTGCGTTAGGGTCTGGGGCGTGATGGCCGGCAATAGTGCGTCTTTGGCGACGATCCGGCGGCCTTGATAGCGGCCGTACTGCAATACCATGGCCATCCATTTAGCCATGTCATTGGCTGAAGAACTGGCCCCTCCTGCCGGCGCCTGGGAGTCGGTTTGCGGTGTGTAGATGGCCTCGAAGCCGTGCGCGCCGCGGATATGCGCGTAAGCGCGATCGCTGCGCTTTGCGAAATCGGCATAGCGCGAACTGGTAGAGCTCATGCCTAGTGGGCCGTACAACACATTCTGCGACAGCGTCGCCCAGTCTTCGCCCGATGCCGCTGCGACGGATTCGGCGGCGGCGGTCAACCCCATACTGCTGTAGCTGTATGAATTGCGAAATGGCTTGAGCCGCAGGAATCGCAGGCTTTTGATGATTTCCTGTTTATTGTAGCCCAGGTTTATTAAATCTTCGCCGGCCAGATCGGGCAGGCCCGAGCGATGCGAAAACAGGTCGCCGATGGTGACGTGTTGCGTCACCCACGGATCGTCCAGTGCGAACCATGGCAGGTGTTTTACGACGGGAGTTTTCCAGCGAATAATGCCTTCGCCCACCTGATGCGCAACGACGGTGGACCCAAGAGCTTTTGACAATGATGCCAGTTGAAACACAGTGTCGGCATCAACCCGCGCGTCTTCGCCGATTTTTCGTACGCCAAAACCCTTGGCATAGACCGTTTTGCCGTCTTTGACAACGGCTACCGACATTCCGGGTATGCCGCTTTTTTTCATAACGCTATCGGCCAAGGCGTCGAGCTGAGCAATCGCCCTGTCGATCTGACCATCGACGATGGGAACCCCGGCCGTTCGCTCCGGTGCCAGCTGAGAGGCCGTAGGCGGGGTAGGTGCCGCGTGCGCCATCGCCGACAACATGAACACGGCGCTTATGCCCAGCGCCGCCGTGTGGACAGGCCGGAGAACGAATGATGAAATCATGGACCCTCGGCGCAAAAAACAGGGATGGGCTCGTCGCTTGTAGTGGCAGCCTTTGTGACTGCCAAAATCGTCGACAATCGAGGCCGCATCGTCGAACCGACAGTGTGTGAGCCTATAAGACACTACCCTTCACGGCCGTCAAAGTGCGCTGTCGGTGCTGGGTCCGACGTGGCCCGTCCCAGCCTGGCACCTCGTGCCGAGGCCGCATAAATTGCCTCGCCGCGATTATGTACGCCGAGCCGTTGGTACACGCTATCGGTGTGCACCTTGGCCGTAGCGACTGAAATATTCAGGTTGCGTGCTACCGCTTTTATGGGATTCCCGCGGGCCAACAAAACAAGCACCTCGTATTGTCGGGGCGTGAGTCCCAGCATGGCGGCCTCGGTACCCGCGGGAACCGGCTTGCTCTCGCTCTTGCCGGATATCTCCGTGTCGGGAATGTTGGTCGACCGATGCGGTATTTCGGGGGCGTCGCCCATGCGCTGGGGGAAGCAGAGCCCTCCTGCGAGCACGACTCTGACACAGGCAAGAAAGACTTCCGGCGCGGACTGTTTATTGATCAGCCCGGCCACGACGGCCGGCAACCCTTGCATGGAGTCCGTGGTAGGCTCGCCTTCCGACATGAGTATCATGGACTTTGGCGAATAGGCCCGGTTACTGGCTGCAATCAGCGAGTCTCGTCTTTCGGGCGACGAAACAGATAGCAATACCAGCGTGGCCTGACGAGTTTTATCGGGCTCCACGTCCAGGTCGGAATAGGCGTGTCCCGATACGGTGACCTCGGGTGTCAGGCCGGACAGCAATTGCACAATTCCAGCTCTAAAGAAAACATTACGTTCAATTACCACAATCTTGGTCATGATGCCTTCCCTGTCGGTGCCGCGTCCCTTTTGGGGCCTGTGCACCAGATGCGCCATTCAACGCTTCTTTCGGATTACAGAGTGCGCTCCCTTGTAGAGGCAGCCCTTGTGGCTGCCTTTATGCCGGATGCACTGGGTTCACTTAGGTCCGTTGATCAATAGTAGATGAGTACATGTACATGTTGTAACGTTGCAAGTATTTTGGCGTTGCGCGCCGAGATCCCGTCTTCTGTTCACAGCTTTTCCAGCACCTTTCGTTGTACAGGTTTACGCTGGAGGGGCGTTTATTGTAGAAGCTCCCACCCTGTGCATTCTATATTGCTTGATTATGCTTGCATAATGCCTACACGAAGCTGACATTAACCTGACACTTGCTCAGAAAACAAATTATTTTTAACTTCTTGCGCGGCGGATTCCTGTTACGCAGCGGTTTTTCCGCGGTAAAGTGCAAGAACCGTTTGCGTTATTTCCCAGGCGGGCTTGCCTCACCGGAAAACACATCATGAAACTTGCCCACCTCTTGGTCGCGCTACTGCTGGCGACCGTTTCTGCCTCCTCTTTCGCGCAACCGCTGCGGGTACGTGGTGAAATCGAAAAGCTCGATCATTCCGTCCTGACGGTAAAAGCCAGCGATGCTGCCGTCTTCAATGTGAAACTTGACGATGCGGTCCAGGTCACGGCTATGGCGGCTGCCAGCCTGGCCGATATCACCATCGGCAAATTCGTCGGTACGGCGGCCCGTCCGGGGCCCAATGGCCAGTTGGTGGCGTTGGAAGTGCATATTTTTCCCGAGAGCATGCGCGGCACAGGAGAGGGTCATCGCCCTATGGACCACGAAAACACCATGACCAACGCCACAGTGAATAAAGTCGTAACCGCCGTGCATGGGCGAGTATTGACCTTGCATTACAAGGGCGGCGAGCAGCAGGTGCAAATACCGGACGGTGTGCCGATCGTTATGTTGTCTCCGAGCAATCGCGGTGTGCTCAAGCCGGGCGAGCATGTATCGATTCGCGCAATAAAGCAGCCGGATGGCTCAATCAGCGCCGCGCGCGTCACGGTCGGATTGAACGGCCTTGTGCCGCCTTTATAACGGTCATTATTTTGTTGGCGATTCGGCAGCCACAAGGGTTGCCGCTACAAAAACGTAGCCGCCAATAATGTAGCGGCAGCCCTTGTGGCTGCCATGCCTCCGTCAACGCGTTGCGCCCGATAGCCGAAAAAAAAAGCCCTTCAATGACTTGAAAGGCTTGATTTTTTTGGCTCCCCGACCTGGGCTCGAACCAGGGACCTGCGGATTAACAGTCCGTCGCTCTACCGACTGAGCTATCGGGGAATTAAAGAAGCGAGACTATAGCATAGAACTCCAGCCGGTCGCAAACTGAAGGGCCGCGATTGGGGGCGGCCGGATTCATTTTAGTGGGCTCCTGCGGCGAGGCTGCCATCGGCGATTACTTTCTTCGGACGGGCAAACCAGACCAGGCCGATCAGCACCAGAAAGAGGATGGCCGAGGCATAGAATATGTCGGCGGCCGACATGGTGAACGCTTGCTGGTTGATCAGATTGTTGATGAGCGTTGCCGATTGCGCCTGGGTCATCCCCTTGGTGTGCAGGCCGGCCATGACCGCATCGAACGCGGGTTGGCCGGGGCGTGCAATTTCGGCCAAATGGGCGTGATGCAGGACAGCGCGGTTTTCCCATAGGGTGGTGGTAATCGAGGTGCCGAATGCGCCGAAGAGCACGCGTACGAAGTTCGTCAGGCCTGCGGCGGCGGGGATGCGATGCGGGTCCAGGCCCGAAAGCGTAATGGTGGTCAGGGGAATGAAGAACATGGCCATGGCCGCACCCTGGATGAAGGTGGGGATCATGATGGTGACGATGTCGACGTCGGTATTGAATTCGGCTCTCATGTAGCTGATGAGAGCAAAGATCAGGAACGAAGTGGTCACGATATAACGCGGGTCGCGTTTGGCCAGCATTTTCCCCACGATGGGTGAAAAAATGATGGCGAGAATACCTACCGGGGCCGAGGCAATGCCGGCGTCGGTGGCCGTGTACCCAAGCGTGCTTTGCATCCATAGCGGCAGCAGCACGACGGTGCCGAAGAACACGCCGTAGGCGACCGAAATGGTAACGGTGCCCGAGGTGAAGTTGCGGCCTTTGAAAAGCGTCAGGTCGACCACCGGATGTTTGGCGGTCAATTCCCAAATCACAAAAAATACGAAGGAAACGACCACCACAATGGCCATGGTGGTAATGGCGGAGCTGGAAAACCAGTCCAGCTCCTTGCCTTTGTCCAGCATCAACTGCAGCGCGCCGACCCATAGGATCAGCAACGCCAGGCCGATGCGATCGATCGGCAGCCTGACCCGCAGGGAATCGCGGCTTTTGTAAATTTCCCAGGTTCCCCAGCCGGCGAGCAGGCCTACCGGCACATTAATATAAAAAATCCACGACCAGTTGTAATTGTCGGAAATGACGCCGCCCAGCAGGGGGCCGGCCACCGGCCCCACCAATACGGTAATCGACCATAGCGCCAGCGCCATGCCGGCCTTTTCCTTGGGGTAGCTGGCCAGCATCAGGGATTGCGACAAGGGGATCATCGGGCCGGCCACTGCGCCCTGGATGATACGAAAGACCACGAGCGATTCAATCGACCACGAGAGCCCGCACAGCCATGAAGACAGCACGAACAGGAAGATCGACATGACAAAGAGGCGTACCTGGCCGAAGCGCTGTGTCAGCCATCCCGTCAGCGGAATCGTGATCGCGTTGGCTACCGCAAAGGAAGTAATCACCCAAGTGCCTTGAGTGGCGCTCACCCCCAGGTCTCCCGCGATGGTGGGGATGGAGACATTGGCAATGGATGAGTCCAGCACGTTCATGAAGACCGCGGCTGACACCGCGATGGTTCCGAACATGCGGGCGCGGCCTTCCAGCGGCGCGTAGACAGGTTGTTTAGACTTGGCAGGCGCCGAGGGGGTGACGGTTTCGTCGCTGCTCATGATTCAAGATTTTCTTTGATGATTTTGTCAATGACTGCGTCCACGCCGTCTTTGCTGCCTTCAAACACATTGGTTTCGAGTTTGGAGTTTTCGCCTTGCGCCGCGTCCTTCTGGTCGGGCTTGACCAAGTGCACTTTGGCAACCATTGACAGGCCGACGCGCAAGGGATGTTCGGCCAATTCTTTGGGGTCCAGCGAGATGCGTACGGGAATGCGTTGCACAACCTTGATCCAGTTGCCGCTGGCGTTTTGCGCAGGCAGTAAGGCAAAGGCGCTGCCGGTGCCGGCTGCGATGCCTTCTATTTTGCCGTGGTAGACCACATTGTCGCCATAAACGTCGGCGGTAAGTTCCACCTTCTGGCCCGGCAGCATATGGGCCACTTGGTTTTCCTTGAAATTGCCTTCAACCCACACTTGCTGCAGCGGAACCAGCGTCATCAGCGGCGTGCCCGGTGCGACGTGCTGGCCAACCTGCACCGAGCGCTGCGCGACCACGCCGTTGATGGGGGCGGGCAGGGCAGTGCGCGCACGGGCAAGCCAGGCGTTGCGCACGCGGTCGGCGGCCAGTTGCACGTCGGGGTGCGCGGCTACCGTCGTGCCGGTCGTCAGGGCCTGGTTGGTTTGCAGCTTGGCCCGCGAGGCGGCCAATGCGGCGTGAGCCTGAGCGACGCCGGCCTGCGCAGCTTTCACGGCCGTCTGGGCATGCAGAATTTCTTCGCCGCTGATGCCGCCTGTTTTAGCTAGGGTCTGGCGGCGCTTCAGATCGCTTTGGGCCTTGTTCAGATCCACCTCGGCGCGCTCGACATTGGCTTGTTGCAGCGCGACGTCGGCCTTGAGCGCGTCGTTTTGCACATACAGTGTGCGCGTATGGCGTACGGCCTGGGCAAGCGAGGCTTCGGCCTGTTTAAGCGCGACATCGGCATCGGTGGCGTCGAGCTTGATGAGTGGAGCGCCCATCTGAACGTGTTGCGTATCGTCGGCTTCAATGGCTATGACGGTGCCGGAAATTTGCGAGGTGACCTGCACCAGATTGCCATGTACGTAAGCATCGTCGGTGGACTCGTAGTGCGACAGCACCAGCACCCACCAGATGGCGTAGACAATGCCCAGGACAATAAATATTAGCGCTGCGCCAAGCAGCAGCGGTTTGCGTTTGGAGGCCGATTTGTTTTCGGTAGTCATTGCTTTCTCGTGTTTCAGTCAGTCGTGTATCAGTTGGATTTGCGGGTGCCGGACGCCGCGCCGGGTGTGGCCGGGACGCCGGCGGCAGGTGTTGCCGCAGAGTCGTAGCCGCCGCCCAGCGCCGTTGCCAGTTGCGCGTCGAGGTTATAGGCGCGTGCCCGCAGGTCGGTATCCAGAATGGCTTGTTTCTGGACTTCGTTTTGCGCCAGCAGCACTTGCACGTAATTGCCCAGGCCGGAGCGATAACGCTGCACCGCGATGTCGTAGGCCGATGAAATGGCTTTGTAGCTCGCCCGCTGGTCGACAATCTGCCCTTGCAGGGCGCGTATCGCTGTGCTGGCATCGGCCACTTCACGCACCGCCGTCAGTACAGTCTGGTTATATTGGGCAATGGCCAGGTCCCGCTCGGATCGCTTGCTATTGAGCTGTGCATTCAGGGCACCGCCATGGAATATCGGCAGCGTAATGGCCGGGCCCGCGCCGTATACCTTGCTTCCGCCTTTGAGCAGATTATCCAGGCCCAGCGACATGAATCCGGCAAAAGCCGATAGATTGATGTCGGGATAGAACTCTGCCTTGGCGGCGGAGATTTCGCTCGAACTGGCTTTAACCTGGAGCTTGGCGGCAACGATATCGGGCCGGCGTCCCAACAGGTTCATGGGTAATTGGCTAGGCACGCCTTCGGGCACGGCGGCGAGCGTCGCCCGCGTGATGGCCCGACCTTGCTCGGGGCCTTCACCCGTCAGCGCCGATAGTTGATGACGCAGCAAATCGGCGTTGGTGCCAACCTGACTTAACTGAACTCTGGCTGCCGACAGCGCTGAATCCGCCTGATTGACTTCGACCTGGGTGTCCAGGCCTGCCGTGACCCGTTGGTGCGTAATTTTGGCAACATCTTCAAGCTGTTTGACGATACGTTCGATGACTTGGTGCTGCGCCAGCGAATTTTGCAGGTTGAAATAGCTTTGCGTGACAGCGCTGATGAGCGCGTTGCGAGCCAGTTGCGTGTCGGCCTGGGCCGCGGCCGCGCGCGAGACGGCGGCAGTGTAATGGGCGCGATTTTTACCCCATAGGTCCAGGTCCAGGCCCAGGTTCAGCTGCAGCGAGTTATCGGTTTGCATGGAGCCCGCAAACGGAGGCGGGTAGATGTAGTTTTCTGAAAAGCGTTCGCGCGTCATCTGGTACCCGGCATTAAGCTGAGGCAGTTGTACGGCGCGCGCGCCGCTGACTGCGGCATTGGCCATCCCCAGGCGCGCTTGCGCAGCGGCCATCGACGGGTTGTTGCGCAGGGCTTGTTCGATCAGGCGGTCGAGTTGCGGGTCTTGGTAGCGCTGCCACCACTGATCCACAGGCCACGCAATAGGGGTATCGCGCAGGCCGAGCTGGGCGCCCTGAATCTCTTTCACGGCAGGTGCGCCAGGATTGATGGCGGCGCAGCCGGTAAGCGCGGTAACGAGTAGTAGAGGTGCGAGGAGTTTCATGCTGACAGTAAACTGAATATGTTTGATAGGGCTGTATCTGACTAGACAATAATCTGTAAAAATCGGTAGAGGCAATGCAAAACGTGAGGTGAGTTTCGAAAGGCTGGAGGTATAGGGATAAAGGGAGGCGTGTCTGGCGCCGAAGACGTTATCCGGTAGTTGGCGCCGGGTTATGCCTTTGACGAATCCGGCCTGCGGGGCGGTCTGATCTGCGGGTCGTGCTCTGCGTCAGGATCGGCGCACGCGGCTGGATTGGCGCCATTGGCAATCATGCGTCGCAGGAAGTCGAGCAGCAGCTCCGTTTCTTGTTTTGAAAAACCCGCCAGGTGATTGTTCAATGTATCGGCTACAGGACCGAGGATGCCTCCTATGACCTGTTGCCCGCTGTCGGTCAATGCCAGTTTGACCACACGGCGATCTTCCAGGCAGCGATGCCGGCTTATAAAGCCTTTGGCTTCAAGGCGATCGAGAACGCGCGTCATGGCGCCGGTATCTACGTTCGTCACGCGAGACAGTTCCGCCGGGGTATCGATGTCGTGGTGGCAAATCATGATGAGCGGCTTCCATTGCTTGGCCGTCAGGCCGATGGGCGCAACACCTTGGTCGATCATGCGATTGATCGACGCGTAGACATTCTTGATGAGATGGCCGATATTGTTGTCTTGCCTGAGCGATTGCTCGTCGGGGTGATAAAACGCCGATTTGGCCCCCGCCTTGCGGCTGGAGGTGGGCGAGCGCCCAGCGGAAGCCACGCCGTTGGGACGTGTGGGGTTTGCGTGGCCGGAAATGGCGTGCGGTGCGTTCTTCATGGAAAACATTCTAGCGCTACATAGCTGACTAGGCAACTATTGTTTTAACATTAGTTGTTAATGATATATCTGATAGGACATTGTTTAGCCAGGCGGACGATAGTCGTGCGACGGCTTTGGTTCTTTTGTTCTTTGGAAATAATGGCACCCACAAGGGGTGCCGCTACAACAAAAACGTGCCCGTCGTTCATGTAGCGGCAGCCCTTGTGGCTGCCATCTCCCGCCGCTAGGCGGTTTTGGGTTTGTGCATCGATCGCTCGATTTCTTCGCCGTGTACGTCGTGCGTGACGAATCCGGAATCGTTGTCGGGCATGGCCAGGCGCGTCGGATCTTTCAGTGTGTCGTGGATATCCTGCAGGCCGGCAGCCCAGTGTTCGCGCATGGTGGCCAGGCTGAATTGGTAATCTTTATAGTGTTGTTCGTAGGGCTTGTCGCGATAAATCAGATGCACCACGTTGTAGCGCTTGCTGCTCGATAGCTCCTGGGCCAGCTTGCAATAGGTATCCTGGGCTCGCACGTCCGCCGGAATATCTTCAAGAATATGCGAGAGCAGAACGCGCAGGTGCTGGGTCCAGCGCAATTGGTCGGTAATCAGGCGCGTGCGGCTGGAATACTGTATTTCTTTTATGCGATCGGATACTTCATTCATGGTGGCGGGCGCACGTCCGCGCGCGCTCCACAGGTCGACCTGGAAGGCCAGGGTGTCGGTGCGGGGGCGCGAATTGAGTACGTCGGCCAACGGCGTGTTCGAAACCAGGCCGCCATCCCAGTAATAGTCGCCCTCGATTTCGATGGCCGGGAAGGCTGGCGGCAGGGCGGCTGATGCCATGAAATGCTCGGGCTTCAAGGCGATTTGGGTGTTGTCGAAATGAGTGAAATTGCCCGTGCGGACGTTCACGGCGCCCACCGATACGTGCAGCTCGCCCGAGTTGATGCGGTCGAAATCGCACAGGCGCTCCAGTGTTTCCTTAAGCGGTTGGGTGTCGTAGTAGCTGGTATTGTCCGGTTCGCCCGCTATATCCAGCGATGGCGCAGGAAAACGCGGCCGGAAAAACCCTTGCTGGCCGCCTATGACGGTGTTCATCGCACTCAAGAAGCTCATGCCCTGGCGCATTGTGTCGTTAAGGTTGAACAGGCTTTGTTCGATAAAAGGATTGGCGGCAAAGCCCAGGCCCGGCTGGCAGATGGTTTCCCAGAATTCGACAAGCCGCGCCAGGCGTTTGCGCGGGGCGTTGCCGGCGATGATGGCAATGTTCAATGCCCCGATGGAGATGCCGGAAAAACGGTTGGGCTTGATGTGGGCTTCGGTCAGGCCCTGGAACACGCCCGCCTGGTAGGCGCCCAGTGCGCCGCCGCCTTGCAGCACCAAGGCAATCGTTTCATAGGCGGGCAAGTCCAAAGGGGTGGTCATGGCGAAGTAAAACCTTAAAGAGGGCGTTTTGATAGGGCTGCCCATGCAGGACAGCATCTTGCAGTGCGCACTGCCTGGGTCAGGGTGGATCGATTTCCAGGCTTGTCACAAAGGCTTCGATCAGGGCGCCGCGGTAACGGGCCTTATGCAGTACCAGCGACAAGCGCCGGTGCAGATCCAGAAACGGGGTGTCCAGAATGGTCAGCCGTCCGCACGCGACAGCATCCACGGTGGCGTTTATCGGCAGGCAGGCAATGCCCAGTCCCGCGATCACCGCCTGTTTTATGGCTTCGACCTGCCCCAGTTCCAGCACGATCTGGCCAAGCGGCAGGGAATTCAAGGCTTGTTGGCTTAATACCCGCATGGCCGAACCCGGCTCGCGCAGTATCCATTTGGCATTCTTGAAATGCCGGGGCTGCAGGCGCTGGGTTTGAGTCAAAGGGTGATGGGCCGCGGCGCACACCACCAGCGCATCGTCGCGCCAGGTCTGCACGTCGAGCAGTGGGTGGTTGACGGGGCCCTCCACGCAGCCCACATCGATATTGTGCTCGAGGAGCCCGTCGATGATGTTGCGGGTGTTGTTGACGCTGACCCTCAGCGACACCTTTGGATGCGCGCCGATAAAGGGGCCGAGCAATTCTCCCACCAGATAGTTGCCTATCGTGTTGCTCGCACCCACGCGCAATTCGCCGGTCAGGGTCGCTTGGGCACCGCCCGCCTGGCGCAGCATCTCATGCATGCGTTCAATGACTTCCTGGGCGAGGGGAAGCAGTTCTTTACCGCGCGAACTGAGATACAGGCGCCCCCGCATACGATCGAACAGCGGCGCATTCAACTGACGCTCCAGCTCGGCCAAGGCCATGCTGGCCGCAGGCTGCGTTACGAACAGGCGCTCGGAAGCCGCGCGCACGCTGCCGGTAGCGGCAATGGCTGCGAACACCTCAATCTGTCGAAAGCTGACTCCAATCATCAGTAAATTTTATACCATTAATAAGCATTAATGAATTTTCTTATATATAAAGCAATCCTAAAATTACTTTCATTCATTAATACATAAGAGATCACCATGATAGCCGCATCACCCCACGCCGGATCCCAAACAGGAGCACGGCCGCACGCGCCGCGATCCGGCGCCAAAAACCGCGGGCCCGTGTCCGTGCAGCCTTCGCCTCTGTATGGCTTGTTGTTGGCGGCGGCGGTGGGTATTGCCGCTTTGCTCCTGGGTCGCTGGGCGCCCATTATCGGCGGCCCTGTGTTTGGAATTGTTCTGGGCATTTTGATTCGCAACTCAATGGGCGTTGCCCCTGTATTCAAGCCGGGCTTGGGGTTTGCTTCCAAAAAGATACTGCAGTGGTCGATTATCGCTCTGGGGTTTGGCCTGAGCATTCAGCAGGTGGCCAAGACCGGCGTAGAGTCGTTGTCGGTCACGTTCGTGACAATCTGTGTGGCGTTTGGTTCGGCCTACCTGTTGGGCAAGTGGCTGAAGATTCCGCCCAAGCTTCAGACTTTGATCGGCGTAGGTACAGCCATTTGCGGAGGGTCGGCCATTGCTGCGGTCACGCCCATCATCAAATCTGATGACCACGAAACGGCGTTTGCCATTTCCACTATATTCATCTTCAATATTATCGCGGTGCTGACGTTTCCCCTGCTGGGGCACTGGTTGCATATGTCGGATGCCGGCTTTGGCATGTGGGCCGGCACGGCCATCAACGATACCTCGTCCGTTGTGGCGGCCGGCTACAGCTACAGCACGGCGGCTGGCGATTACGCGACAATCGTCAAACTCACCCGCGCAACACTCATTATCCCGATTTGTCTGGCGCTGGCCTGTTACGTCGCCTGGCGCAGTAAAAAGCAAGGCGCGGGCGATTTCAGCCTGGCGCGGATTTTTCCCTGGTTCATCTTGTGGTTTCTGGCGGCCTCGGGGTTGCGCTCAAGCGGCATGATTCCTCAAGCCTGGAATGGCGGGATCCATTTCATGGCCGAATTCCTGATTATCGTGGCTCTGACGGCAATTGGCCTGTCCTCCGATCTGCGCCGCATGGCAACGGCCGGCATCCGCCCAGTTTTGCTGGGATTGGGCGTGTGGATGTCGGTTTTGCTCAGCAGCCTGCTGGTGCAGCACCTGATAGGCTCGTGGTAGTGGTGTAAACCGCCTTGTTTGGCGCATAATTGTTGTCCCCCGTTTTGTTTCTCCCCGTTTGGCTGGTACGCGCTCATTGATTTGATCGATGAGCGCAATGCTGGTTAAGCTGGTCATCATGGCGACGGTGGGTTCGGAGAATGTATGCGCGGTATTTTGTTGAAGATGGCGGCGTTGGTCTTCGCCGCCTGTTCCGGCCTGGCGGCGGCCACCGCTTTTGCCGGGCCCGGCAGGCTGGATGGGCCGCTGACGATGATTGTCGGCTATGCGCCGGGGGGCGCGTCGGATCGGGCTGCCCGCATTATTGCGCAAGAACTGCAAAGCAATTTGGGTATCTTCATCACTATCGAGAACAGGACAGGGGCAGGTGGCCGAGTCGCTGCCGATTATGTGAAGGCTACGCCGGCCAAAAATGTGGTGTTGCTGAGCAACCCGGCTGTCATGGTGGCGGCGCCTTTGGTATATAAAAAGCTGGCGTACGATCCTCGGGCAGACTTCAAGGCCGTATCCATGGTGGCCCAGTACCAGTTCGGCGTGGCCGTGGCGAGCGACAGCCCAATTAAAAATCTGGCGGGGCTGGTCGATTGGGCGCGTGCGCATCCCGATGAATTCAAGCTAAGCGTGCCGGCAACAGGCAGCCTGTCGCATTTCGTCGGCTTGATGCTGGCCGATAAAATCGGGGTCAAGGCGGGAATCGTCGGCCATCGGGATCCGGCGTTGCCTATGGCCGATCTTATCGACCATTCGGTTCCGTTTGCCGTTGATACACTGGACATGCAGGTTGCGCAGCACCTGAATAAAAAAATTCGAATTCTGGCCACGTCGGGTACGGAACGCGAGCCGCAGTTATCCGCAATACCCACCTTTACGCAAGCCGGCGTCAAGCTCGAGGCGCTGGGATGGAATGCCTTTTTTGCGCCGGCCAGTATGCCCAATGCTGAAGTCCGGATGCTGGGAAAGGCCATCATGGAAGTCGTCTCGACACCCAGCGTGCAAAAAACGTTGCGGGAAAACGGGTTGATCCCCGTCGTGGCCGATGCCGCCAAGACCGAGCAGTTGATCGACGCGTTTCGTCAACGGTGGGAGCCGGTGATCAGGTCATCGGGTTTCGTTGTGGATAAATAGGATGTTGTAGCGGCAGCCCTTGTGGCTGCCATTCATCCAAAATAAAACAACCTCACCCCATCCACGACATGGGATTATGCCGTATGGCCACACCCACGATATAAAAGAATATGGCAATGGCAATCAACGCTGCCGCGCCGCGCGACCCGGCGGTTTTGCCGCGTTTGATGGCGATCGTGCCTATGCCTATATATAACACCAGGGCCACGAGCTTGGCGATGATCCAGGGTTGCAGGCCGCCCAGCATGAAAGTCAGAATAACCCCGCAAACAAGCAGCACGGTGTCGATCACATGGGGAAGGATTCTGACGAGGCGGCGCGCAAGCAGGCCCGAGCCGGTAATGGACCAATAGGCGCGAACGACAAAGAAAATAATGCTTAAGGCCGCGGCGCTCATGTGGAGCTGTTTGATGATGAAGTAGTTCATGTTCGATCCCTTAACTCAATTCCCACGCGCCGCCGCCTTTGAGCGCAAGTTGCCGCGGGTGATACGCAGTCAGCGTGCTGCGATGTCCGACGCTTAGCAGGATTGTGTCAGGCAGAAGCTCGCGTGTAAGACGATACATGGATTCTTCCAGGCCTTCATCCAGGGCCGATGTCGCTTCGTCCAGAAACGCCGCGTCCGGCGCGGCCAGGAGCAGGCGGCCAAAGGCCAGGCGCTGTTGTTCGCCCAGCGAAAGGATGCGGCCCCAGTCGGCGATTTCGTCAAGGCGCGCGGCCAGATGACCCAACTGCACTTGCCGCAGCATGTCCTGGGCGCGATCATCGGGCGGGTTTGAACGTTTAGGATCAAGCAGCAAATTGCCCGGGCCGAACACGTTATCGAAGTCTTTGATGGCGTTCTTCGATCCACTTGAGGATGGGTCTTGCGCCGCTGCGCCGCTGGTGTATGCGATGGCACGCTCTGTGTCGGGCAATTGGTTGGGATAGTACAGGGCTTCACGCAAGCTGCCTAAAGGCAGGTAGGGCTTTTGCGACAAGAACAGTACGTCGTGGTCGGGTCGGATAATATCGCCTTCGCAGTAGGGCCAGAGGCCGGCGATGGAGCGCAGCAAAGTGGTTTTGCCCGAACCCGACGCCCCGCGAATCAGAAGAGGTGCGCCGGGCTGGACTTCGAGCGACAGGCGATCGAGCAGGATTTTATTGTCAGGCGTGCGTACAGTCAGGTGATCGAGGGCGACCCGCTTGCCTTTGGCATGGGTATTGGGCGCGGGCAAGGTATATGAATTCTGGATAGCCGTCGTAAAGCCCGTCAGGCGATCGAGGGTCGCCCGGTATGCGGCGAAGCTATCGTACGCATTGCGGAAGAACGACAGATTGTCTTGCAGCCGGCCAAAGGCTTGCGCAGTCTGCATCAAGTCGCCCAGGCTGATCTTCTTGGTGAAGAAACGTTGCGCCTGAATGATAAAGGGGAAGACCACGGCAGTCTGCGTGACCGAAAAGTTGAACCCCAGAAACTTCAGCGAGCGATAAATAATGGCCCAGGCGTTTGCGATGATCTGTGCAAACCGGCTGCGCAACAAGGCGCCTTCGACTTTTTCACCCGCATAGAAAGCCACGCTTTCGGCGTATTCGCGCAAGCGCACCAGGGCATAGCGGTAATCGGCGTTGAAGCGCTCGCTTAGGAAATTCAGGCTGATCAACGGGCGGCCGATGCGTATGGCGAATACGGTAGCGATCAGCACATAGACGAACACCAGGAACACCATGCCGCGTGGTATGTCCAGGCCCATGATGGCCAGCGTGCCGGATAAATTCCACAAAATCAGGGTAAAGGCAAAGGTCGACACCAGGGCGTTGACCACACCCATGGACAAGGTGAGTGATGTGGTCACGAAGGTTGCGACGTCTTGCTGTATGCGCTGATCGGGGTTATCGATTGGGCGCTCCAGGTACTGCGAACGATAATAAGCCTGGCGGTCGATCCAGCGGCTCAGCATTTGTTCGTTAAGCCACACCCGCCAGTGGACGCCGAAGGCCTGTTGTACGTAAAAATCGATCAACGAGCGAACCACGTGTATGGTGGCCAGTACCGCGAAGAGCCACATTGCAAACCAGAATTGCGCTTCGTCCAGCTTTTGCAGCGCTGTATACATATTGTTGTACCAGGACGAGAACAAGACGTCGAGGCGTACGGCGCTCAAGGTTAAAAACAGGATGAACGCCAGCGCGGCCAGCGGGCGCCAGCTGCGTTTTGGAGAAAAATAGGCGCCTGCCAGATTCCAGAATTGCCGGCCCCAAAGGGTGAACCGGGCCAAACCCCATATCGTCAAACCGGACAGCACCACCGTAATGGCATAAGCCTGCGCTATCCAGATAGCGCTATCGAGCACCTCGTGATTCCAATTCATTTATGCTCCGCGCAAGGGTGGGTGGGTAGTTGAAGCCACTGCAATTGCCAATCCGTATGTCATGTGAATGTCGTGTTTGTTGTGAAGGATTGCGCCACCCACGAGGGGTGGCGCTACAAAGCGAACCGGCCGCTAACGAACCGGCCGTCAGCAGACGTACCGTCCGCTAATGTAGCGGCACCCCTTGTGGGTGCCACATGCCCCGTCCGCTACGAATGCCTCGCCAACCAAAGCCGTATCTTCGCAACACCGCGGCAACTCATTAATGACCCGCCCGCGCCAAGTAGGTTCCCTTGATCCTGTATTTTCCCGTTCCGGACCTTATTCCATTTCTAAATCAATCGTGCGCTTTGTCAGCTTTGCTTGCCATACCTAATGTACTGTCTATGCTTCGCTTTCGCGTTCACAATCGATTTGGAAATGGAATTACAACGCATCGGCAGAAATCTTCATCCAATACCGGCCGTTTGCCTCGGGTTCAAGACATTGTCCTGCGCGGATATTAACGTGTATGGCCAGGAAAATCTGCGTGAATGGCCCGTTGCGGTGCTTAAATAGTCGATATGTTTGAATATATAATGGGCTCACTTGAATCAGGTGGCTTATGGCCCAATCGTCGAAAGAACGCGCCGGTGGCGATGGAGAATAGATCGGCAACTTGGCCCTTGCTGTCGTTGCGGGCAGGCAGGCCGCAGCCTTTTGGGCCGCGAGGCGAACCAAGCGCCATAGATAAACAGGCGTTGTCCGAGCCGGAATTTCTGGATTTTGCGGGCTTTGGCTCCGACCAGCAAGGCGATCCGCGCCATCATGGCGGCCCCGAGAAAGCAGTGCATCATTACGCCGCCGAGCACTATTCCATGTGGGCGTTTGAATTGTCGGCCGTGCCTGGTGTGCAAAACCTGGCTGTCGGCGGTTTTGGCGAGAATATCTCGACCTATGGCCTGACCGAAGATACGGTGTCGGCCGGCGATATCTTCAGGCTGGGGCATGCCCTTATACAGGTCAGCCAACCGCGCCAGCCCTGCTGGAAATTAAATGTCCGTTTCAATGTCGAGCAAATGGCCTTGCGTGTGCAAACCAGCGGGCGTACGGGTTGGTATTACCGGGTACTCGAGCCTGGTTGGGTGGCCCCCGATAGCAATCTGGCTCGCGTGGAGCGTCCGTATCCGGCGTGGACGTTAAGCCGTATCCTGAATGTGCTGTACCGCAATCGCCTGGATACGGACGAGCTGCGCGCGCTCGCGGCGGTGGGCGCGCTGACTGAAAAAATGCGCCAACTGGTGGAAAAACGCCTAAGTCTGCGCAAGGTCGAGCCCTGGGCGCGTCGCCTGGACGGTGTGAGTCCTTCGCAGGTGGGATAACGCGGGCATGGCACCCACAAGGGGTGCCGCTACATGATTCACGGATATGCATTTGTAGCGGCACCCCTTGTGGGTGCCATCCAGGCCCATTTCAGCCACCATCCAGGCTAATTCCGACCGCCGCCGCCCATCCTGGTTTGTACAGATCGTTGGCTGCATAGATAATATAAAGGTTGTTCCGCAGACGCATTGGGGCGGAACCCCTTCTTTTCCATTACCTTACTTAAGAGATTTCGCATGCCATACATTACGATTAGCGCTACCCAAGGTCTTTCTTCCGATCAGAAAAAACAGTTGCTTGAACGCTCCAGCAATGCTGTGGTCGACAGCATCGGCGCGCCGCAGGCCAGCGTACGGGTTATGTTGCACGAATTGCCCCGTGAACATTATCTGGATGCAGGCCAGTTCGGCGCGGCCACGGTGATGTATCAGGTGGAGTTTATTGTGGGCCGCACCGAAGAGCTCAAGTCGGCGCTGATTGCGTCTTTAAGCAAAACCGCGAGCGAGATCACGGGCATTCCGGAACGCGATGTACGCGTGCGATTGATCGACTTCCCTAAGGAAAACATGGGTATGGCGGGCGGTATCAGCGCCAAGAAAATGGGGCACTGAAAGGTGTTTCCCGAGGCCGATGCGGTGGTGCGCTTTTGGCGCGATGCGGGCCCCGCGCGCTGGTTCAGGAAAGATGCCGGTTTTGATCAGTCGTTTCGCGACGCCTTTTTTGATTTGCATTTTGCCGCAGCCCGGCGCGAACACGACGACTGGCTAAGCGATCCCTACGCCGCGTTGGCCTTGATCCTTTTGCTGGATCAGTTTCCACGCAATGTCTTTCGCGGTTCGGCGCACATGTATGCCACGGATTCCCTGGCACGGTTTTATGCGCGGACCGCTATCGCTTCGAACGCCATCGCCGCCATTGAAGATGAACTTAAGTCGTTTGTTTGCCTGCCTTTTATGCACTCGGAGAATATCGATGATCAGCGCTATGCACTTGAACTCTATCGACGATACAGTCCGGGCGATATAAAGTATGCGCAAGAGCATTGTGAAATTGTGCGGCGGTTCGGGCGTTTTCCCCATAGGAATGTCGCGCTTGGGCGCATCACGACGGACGAGGAGCAGGCGTTTCTGGACGCCGGCGGATTCGCAGGGTAGAACCCTGCACTGCCGGCGCAAGCCTTGATTCTTTTGGTGGGCCCACAAGGGGTACCGCCACAAAATTTATGGATGGGCGATGCTGATGGATGCGGCCGATATTCAAGTACTTCAAAGCGCGGTGGCCTGGATGGAGCAAGGCAAAGCCGTGGCGCTGGTAACAGTGGTGCGCAACTGGGGGTCTGCGCCGCGACCGCGTGGTTCGCTGTTTGCGGCCAGCAACGCAGGCGATTTCGTGGGTTCGGTATCGGGCGGCTGTATTGAAGACGATTTGCTGCAACGCTTTGCCGCGGACTTTCCGCAGTCGGTATCCACGATCAGTTACGGTATTCATGCCGCTCAAATGCGCCGCTTCGGCTTGCCTTGCGGCGGCACGCTGGAGCTGGTCGTTGAGCGATTGCACGATCTGGCAAGCCTGCGGGTTTTGTGCGCGGCGATCGACGGCCGTGAACTGATCGAGCGTCATGTCGATCTCGCCAGCGGCACGGTGACTTTGGCGCCTAATCTTGCCGATTTCACCCTCCGTTTTGACGGATTGGAACTGGTACAGGTGTTCGGGCCGCGCTGGCGTTTGCTGATCATAGGTGCTGGGGCTGTGTCGGAGTATCTTGCGCAGATGGCGCCGGCGCTGGGGTTTGCCGTGTATCTGAACGATCCTCGGGAAGATCAGCGGCGCAATTGGCGTACGGTGGGGGTTCAATGGCTGCCCGGCATGCCCGATGATGCCGTACTGGCTTTCAAACCCGATCGTCGAACGGTGATAGTGACGCTTAGCCATGATCCGAAAGTGGATGACATGGCTTTGATGGAAGCGCTGAAAACACCGGCTTTCTTTGTTGGCGCGATCGGGTCTGCGGCAAGCACGCAGGCGCGGCGCGAGCGACTGCTGACGCTCGATGTGGCCGAGTACGAGTTGAACCGGTTACATGCGCCGGTGGGCCTGGCCATCAATAGCCGTGCGCCGGCCGAAATTGCGGTGTCGATATTGGCCGAGCTTATAGCGCAACGCAATGCCGCCCAGCCGTCGTCGCAAGCCAGCGCCTGTGCTTTTGTGCCGGGTGTGGCGGCGCGTGCAGGGGGGAAGTGAGGCGGGGGATTGATGGATGGCAGCCACAAGGGCTGCCACTACGAAGGTATCGTTTTCAGAAGGACACAACGGTGGCGGAAATATCGGCGATTGTTTTAGCGGCGGGCCGCTCGCAGCGGTTTGGGCGCGACAAACGGCTCGAACTTATCGACGCCACACCCATGTTCCTGCTAACGGCGCTTAAGCTGAAAGCTGTAATCGCCGATACGCTGGTTATACTTGGCCCGCAGGATGAGGTGCATCAACGGCTTTTGTGCGATCGCGGCCTGGATTTTGCCGTATGCCCGGATGCGCACCGCGGCATGGCGCATAGCCTGGCGTACGGCGTGGCTCAGAGGCCCGATGCTTCGGGATGGCTCATCATGCCGGCCGACATGCCATTCATACAAGAGGCTACCTTGCTGGCACTGATTCGGGCATCGCGCAGGCAGGCATTGGCCGCGCCAGTTTGCCGGGGGCGTCGCGGCCACCCGGTCTGGTTCGAGCACGCCTATTATCAATCCTTATGCGCACTGACAGGCGATCAGGGCGCGCGTTCTGTATTGAACGGCGCCCAGGCTACGCTGCATCAAATCCCCGTTGACGATACGGGTTGTTTGCTGGATATCGACAAGCCGCAGGACTTGCCGGATATCAAGTGATAACGGGCGATAGTTGCCTGCGCGTGAGCATGGCCAGTACGAACGTGAACGCCAGTGCCGGCAGCGCAGAGCCCATATCCGGCGCCCATTGCGCCAGCGCGTGATAGAGCGCGATTCCCAGAATCCATATGCAGGCGGCTATGCCGTCGACTTTTGGGGTCTGCGCGGGCGTGCCCGCATAGCCAAAGCCCAGCCGTCCCAGTATCACACCATAGAGCGGTACGAACACCGAGCTGAGTATCAATAGGAAGGGTTCCAGTCCGTGCATGGGCAACACCAGCGCCAGCAGCGTGCTCGCGACGGCCAGCAATAAACCCCAGCGGCGGATGCTCCAGCCTGGCTTCAGGCTGTGCGCCGACACGGATCCCGAATACACGTCGCCATAGGCATTGTCGAGTTCGTCGATCAGTATCAGGCCCAGCGCAATCAGGCCGCCTTGCGCCAGCAGCAAGGCGCTGACGAGGTCGGTATTGGGGGTGGCGACGCTGACCACCACTACGCCCAGCGCGTAGCACCAGATATTGGCAACGGTATAGCCCAGCCAGGTTCCGCTCAGTGCGCCGCGGCCGGTGCGGCCGTGGCGGGAATAGTCGGCGACGAGGGGGAGCCACGAGACCGGCATCGCGATCACTAGGTCCAGCGCCGAAAAGACCCCCATGCTGCCATCGCCCTGACGATTCCAGACGGTGCTCAAGCCCGCGGTTTGCAATTGATTGGCGAATTGCCAGGTCAGCCACAGTAAAGACAGCACGACCAGCGGCAGGCCATAGCGGCTGACGAAGCGGCGCACCAGGGTGATCATGGAACCGGCCAGCAGGGCGGTCAGTACGCAGCCCCAGAACACGGTGGACACTATCACACCCGTGCTTTTATCCAGATTCAAACCGAAAGCCTGATTGCCGATGGTGATGGTGCCTTCGCGCATGATCACCAATTCGAAGGTGGTCCAGCCCAGCAACTGTACGATGTTCAGGAAAACCGGCAGGCGCGCAAAATAGCGGCCGTAGGTGGTGTGAATCAGCCCTGCGCTGGACAGACCGCTGTCGCAGCCCACCTTGGCGACCCACGCGAGCAGGCCCGAACCGATGATCGATCCGGCGATGATGGCGAACAGGGCTTCTTTCGTGCCGGCGGCCGGCACCAGATAGGCGCCCACTTGCATGACCAGAAGCCCCACGCCCATGCTGAACCAGAGCGATGCATGGTCGGCCCAGCCGAAAACGCGTGAAGATGCGGACGTGGGCGTCAAGGCCTGGTTGTGTATGGACGGGCTGGAAGGGCTTGTCATGGTGCGCGGCTATAAATCATGGTTGCAAATGACGGCACCCACAAGGGGTGCCGCTACAAAAACGGGGTGTCGCTACAAAAGCGGGGTGCCGCTACAAAAACCGTACCGGCCGCTATGTAGTGGCAGCCCTTGTGGCTGCCAGAATCCGTGATACCAGGACGTCATCCGTCAACAGGGCGAATCTAACGCCCGAACATGCGGACAAAGGTCGTATCCTTAGCCACGAAATGATGCCACAAGGCGGCCAGGATATGCACAATAACCAGATAGAGCATAACGTTACCCAGGAATTCATGGGTGCCTTTCACGATGGCTTTTACCTCGGTGCTCGAACCCACGATGGTGGGCAGCGTGACGCCGAAAAAATCCACCACATGATCGCTGGATTGCCATGTCAGGATGCCTAGAATGGGCAGAACCAGCATCAGCGCATACAGCATATAGTGCGTCAGATTGGCAATAGCCTTGATGAAGCGGCCTGGTGCCGGATCGATGTCTGGCTGGCTGTTGGCTGAACGCCAGAGTATTCGGGGCACGATCAGCCACAGCACAAAGAGGCCGGCCTGGATGTGCGCGTATTGCATCAGCGCGCGGCCGTCGCTGCCTTTGGGAAAGTAGGGCTTTATTTCAATAAAGATGAGTGCGGCAATAACGCACAGGGCGCAAAAACCGTGGAAGATACGGCTTGGCGTGCCATATTTGTTATGCGAGTTGAAGATCATGATATGGCCCGAGTCGTAAAAGATCGCGAGTGGCGAACACGAAGTATCTGGTGGGTCTGATAAGAAGGCAAATTATAGGGGGTGCTCTGAGGCGGCCGATGAATAAACTATTTCACGGTGTTTCACGCTCGTCGCCCAAGCCTGGCTTTGCCATTATTTAGTTGCTCTGGGCTTTTCAGCCAAGCCAGAGATAGCGGATCGGGTTGTCGACGCAGGCGCCAAAGCCGCATTCCAGCAGGGTCGAGCCCATATTGGCCAGGGCCAGCAGGAAAAACAGCCACATAACCTGCCGGGCATAAGGGCCGGTGCTGCGTGCGAGCGTAGTTTGGGCATTGGCCCGGTCAAGGCAAAGCATCAGGCCGCAATACGCGATAAGCGCTACGAATATCAGCAGCGCCCAGGTATAAAAATGCAAACCTAAAAACGGCGCGCCGTAGCCGGCGTCGCCAGGCGCGATATGCAGCGCCATTTGGCGGGCGGCGACGAACACGCCGGCCAAGGCCGACAGAATGGTGATCCCGTAGTGCGCAGGTGCCGGGCCATGCTGGACGTTAAGCAACAGCCCTATCCCGGCCAGAATGAAAGCTACGCGCTGCAGCAGGCACAGGGGGCAGGGTATTTCGTGATAGAGCAGTTGCCATGCAAAGGCGAACCCCAGTACGCCGCACAGCCCCAAAAGGGCAAAGGCATTCATGGCGCGCGAGGCGTAGGAGGAATCGGATTGAAACGGTGTGGACATGGCGCGCAAACCCTAAAACGACAGGGTAAGCGGGTCGGTCATGTGAAACCGGGACCACGCGAGAAAGACGGCCATGGTAATAGCCCAAAACCACAGGCAAGCCCGGCGCTGGCCGTGCACCCCCAACCAGATCGAGATCGTCCCGGTTAAAAAAGGCAACATCATAATCATGACCACACCTCAAGCTTTCTTATCACAATGCTTTACGCTTTCTCGGGGCAGCGCCCTGAGTTTTTCATAACTAACGCAATGTAACAGAAACATGCGACTGTGTGTGATGGCGATGGCAGCCACAAGGGCTGCCGCTACATGATTCACGGATGCGTTTTTGCAGCGGCAGCCCTTGTGGCAGCCATTCGCCTTTTCTAGCGGCGCCCCTTGCAGGCGCCGGGCCATCCCCAACCACGCCAAGGCCTGCGCGCGGTTTAACGCGCACTACATTAATTTAATGCGCATTATATTATAATGATATCCACATTTTATTAGCTTATTTTCCGGATCACTATGTTTGCCCTGTTTGAGGCGCATCGCGCCGGCCTGCTGCGGCGGCCGTACTGGCTTTCCAATATTGTGGCCGGGGTCATCGTCGGTGTGGTGGCGTTGCCTCTTGCCATGGCGTTTGCGATTGCGTCCGGGGTCAATCCGGAAATGGGCTTGTACACGTCGATTGTGGCAGGGCTGGCTGTATCGATATTCGGCGGCAGCCGTATCCAGATTGCCGGGCCGACGGGCGCCTTTATCGTCATATTGGCCGGCATCACTGCCAAGCATGGCGTTGACGGCTTGCAAATTGCCACCTTGATGGCCGGCATCATATTGTTCTGCTTCGGCTTGGCCCGGATGGGCGCCGTCATCAAATTCATCCCGGCGCCGGTGATTTCCGGCTTTACGGCGGGCATCGGCGTCATCATCTGGGTGGGCCAATGGCAGGATTTCTTTGGCTTGCCCAAGATAACGGGCGAGCATTTTCATCAGAAGCTGTGGGCGCTTTTTCAGGCGTTTCCGCAGATGGATATGGCCACCACCGGCCTGGCCATGCTGTCGTTGGTGCTGGTAATCTTCACCTCCAAGGCGCCTGGCTTCAAACGCGTCCCCGGGCCTTTGGTGGCTCTTATCGTGGTGACGATTCTGCAGTCGGTCTTTGCGTTCAAAAGCGTCGCCACCATCGGCAGCACTTTCGGAGAAATTCCGCGTAGCCTGCCTGCGTTCCAGCTGCCCCAGATCACCCTGTCGCGGATTGTCGAACTTATCGGGCCGGCCTTCGCCATCGCCATGTTGGGCGCCATCGAGTCCTTGTTGTCGGCGGTGGTGTCCGACGGCATGGCCGGCACGCGCCACAATTCAAATCAGGAACTGATCGGGCAGGGCATCGCCAACGTATTGGCGCCGCTCTTTGGCGGGTTCGCCGCGACCGGCGCCATTGCCCGCACGGCCACCAACATTCGTAATGGCGGCACGAGCCCCTTGGCGGGCATTGTGCATAGCCTGACGTTGGTGCTGATTATCCTGTTCCTCGCGCCCTATGCGTCCAATGTGCCGCTGGCGACCTTGGCCGCCATTCTGTTTGTCGTGGCCTGGAATATGAGCGAGGCACGGCACTTCGTCAGAATGATCCGGCGGGCGCCGCGCGCCGATGTGCTGATTTTGCTGGTCACCTTTTTCCTTACCGTTTTTGTCGATCTGGTGGTGGCGGTCAATATCGGCGTGATTCTGGCCATGCTGCACTTTCTGCGGCGCATGGCGGCCAGCGTGGTGGTGCGCGAAGAGTCCGAACAGGAACTGCATAGAGAACTGGTGGGAGAGGGCTTTACCCGGTTGCCGCCGGGGGTGCATGTCTATGCGGTTGAAGGGCCTATTTTTTTTGGCGCTGTGGAAGCATTTGAGGAAGCGCTCGATAGCACGGATGCCGACCTTCGTGTATTGATCATCCGCTTGCGCCGGGTGCCATTTATCGATGCGACCGGCTTGCAGGCGCTTGAAACCGTTTTGCGTGATTGGCGCCAGAAGCAGGTGCGCATCATTTTGACCGAGGCCAACGCGCGTGTGGAGAGCAAGCTTGGCAAGATGGGTTTGATCGACAAGCTTGGGCGCGAATGCGTGGTTGAAACCCTGGGCCAGGCCATGAAGGTTTGTGGCGCTACCCCCGCGTGATGGCGGCTATTTGCCCGAACGCGCTTTAACCTTGGGGTTGGATGTACTGGTGCTATGGGCGTAAGTGACCCCGTGTTGGGTAAGGTAGTCGCGGATCAACTGCCGGACCACTTGCGATGGAGTAATGTCCTGAGCCGCGCACAAGCCTTCGAAGGCTTTCTTTTTGTGCGGATCGATCAAAATGGTGAGGCGGGCAGTCTTCTTTTCCATGAGCGCTTGCGGTGTCTGTGATGATAATCAAATTGTAATGCAAGGGCCGGAATAAAAGGCAGCGCCTGTATTTTGGGAAAGTGGCAGCCACAAGGGCTGCCGCTACACGATGGCTTCTATCTGCTCGGACAAGGATTTTTTCAAACCTCGCACAAAATCAACGAGCGTCATTGCGGGCAGTCCTGGCAGACACTCGTATAGCGAAGCGATGCGCGCCACGTCGTAGCGTTTGTCGCTGCCCAGTTGTTGTTCCAATTGATTGGCGCGGTCGGTCAATATCCGCGCATCTACGGCAGCCAGCAGCAAGGCATGCACCAGGACAACTTGCACTGTGGCGTGTTCCAGGTTAATCCGCCTCCATAGTTGCGCCGTACCGACCACCTTTTTTGCCGAATTTTCCGGCCCACACGCAAGGTTGTAGCGGCCGTCGCAAAACGATCCTTCCACCGCCTGGATTCGGGTCTCGATTTCCCAAGGCTTGAGGGCGTTTTGGATCAGGGTGCAAATGAGCCGGTAGGCCTCATCCGAATGCTGCAGCGGCGGGCCTTCGACCGCATAAGCCAGGCTCAGATTGATGATGCCCGGGCCTTGGGGCACCACGCCGCCGCCCGATAGCCTGACCGTGATCGGCCAGGCCTGCTCTGCAAACCTGGCACAGACGGCGTCAAAGCATTCATGGCGCCGATAGGTGCGCGGCACTACCAGGCCCTGCGGTGCTTCCCATAGGCTGGCTACGGGACCTTCCTGCGCCGCCGTGGCAATCAGCGATTCATCGAACCGGGCATTCTGGACTTCGCCGGGTAGCGCTGTGATCAGCTTGAAAGGCATGATGGCTTTGGCCGGCCTTATCGCGCCGGCACGCGGCCGGGCGTGAACTCTTCGTCGCTCATGAACAGGTAGCGTATGGCGTCGATCAGGCTGATGATGACGACCAGCGGCGTAAACAGATAGAAGATGATCAGGTACACGATGCCCCAGCCGATTTGGCCCAGGTAAAAGCGATGCCCGCCCAGCCAACCCAGGAAAATGGCCAGCACGATGGCAATTTTACGAGTGCTCGTGGGGTGATTGAGCTCTGCGCCCCGGTTCTTGATGATCCACAGGCTGATGGGTACGGTCAGCACCAGCGCGATAATGACCTTGGCGGCGTGGGCGTGTACATAGTCCGTCACCAGATAATACACATCTGAAAAGTTGTGGATGACCAAGCCTGTCAGGTAGGAAACCCAGGCCAGGAATTCGTGTGCAATCGTTTCGCCGAAGGTGAGGGCGATCAGGATAATAATGAAAACGACGCATGCCAGTACGATTTTTTGCAGCATGGTTGAACTACGCCTTCTTTGAAGATCCGAAAGGCCTAGTGTAATGGCTATTGTTCGTTCGCTGATCAGACATGGCTCAACTTGTTTTCGACCACTCGGGAACTCCACGACAGCAAGGTGGCTATCACCAGATAAACCATAAACATGAAGGTGTAAACCTCATACATTTGCGCGGAGTGCTGCGGGTTCGACAGCAGGACCTGCCCGGCGCGCACGAATTCGGTCAGCCCGATGATAAAGAGTAGCGGCACATTATTGAAAATGTCGAGCACATTGCCTACCAGGCCTGGGAGCACCGAACGCAGGGCCTGCGGCAGAATGATGTAATACGTTGCCGCGAAGCTGTTCAAACCGAGTGAGCGCGCCGCGTTCAGCTGGCCTTCGGGTACTCCCTGCAGTCCACCGCGGACGTATTCCGCGACATAGGCGGCATAGAACAGCGTAAACCCGGCGGCGCCGCGAACCAGGTCGTTGATCCGGAAGTCGGCAGGCAGAATCAGCGGCACGACCATCCACGCCCAATAGAGTATGGAGATAAGAGGCAGCGAACGTATCAGTTCGATATAGGCCACGCAGGTGATGCGTATTCCGGGCAGACGGTTGGTGCGGCCCAGGGCCAGCAACACGCCCAGCGGGAAACTGAAAACGGCGGCAACCAGCGTCATGAGTATGCCCAGCAGCAGGCCTCCTGCCGCTTTCCCGTCGTCGGGGATCAGCACGTTCCACATGATGATGGTAGTGATGATCCAGCCGATGCCAAGCAGCGCGCTGCCCGATGCGACGCGCTGCATGATCAGCCAGCCGCAGCCCGCCGCAATGAAGAGCGCCGCGGTCAATGCCTCGGAATAGCGGCCCATAGCCCAGAAGATGGTCGCAATCAGGATGAGCGCGGCGACTGCGGCGGCCACCGGCTTCAGATTTTTTGCCCGAGTAAGGCCGCCAAGGCTCAGGCCCGTCATGAATGAAAACAGGGTGGCGGCGACCCAGGCTCGCCCTATGCTGGCAATGGGCATGGACCCCGCCATCAGAAAGCGCATGCTTTCCGTAATAACGGCCCAGTTCGCCGTTATGAACACCCATTTGAGGAAGGCATACAGAACCGCCACGACCAAGGCAGTGGTGATGGCCGACAGCACGCCTTCAAAGAAATTTGGGAATAGCCGGTGTTTCCACTTGGCCAGAAAGGTGGGGGGCATTAGCGGGCTCCCCTGGCGAGAAGGCGCCGGTTATAAATGTTCATGATCAGGCTGATCAGCCAGTTGATCATCAAGTAGGCGAGCATCACGATAAGTATGCCCTCCATGCTCCGCCCCGTCTGGTTGGCGATGGTGCCATAGATATTGAACAGGTCGGGAAAGCCGATGGCGATGGCCAGCGAGGTATTTTTGGCCAGATTCAGATATTGGTTGACCAGAGGCGGAACCAGGATGCGGAAAGCCTGCGGCAAAATAATGCTGATCATGGCTTGTCTTCGCGTCAGGCCCAGTGCATAGGAAGCCATCCACTGGCCCTTGGATACGGCCTCGATCGAGCCCCTGACGATTTCCGAGATAAATGCCGAGGTATAGACCACGAGCGCCAGTAGTATCGCGGCAAACTCGGGGCTGAAGGCCAAGCCGCCGCTTGCTCTGAAGCGCGAGGCAATCGGGATATCGGCGTGCAGCGGCGCACCCAGCAGGGCGGCGGCCACGATCCAACCGATCGCGACCACCATGGCACCGGCTGCGAGCCCTTTGGCGGGCGATTTTTTTGCGATCCTGGCTGCAGCGCCAAGTGCGACGAGGCTGGCCAGGACGGCCCACCAGAAATAGGGCCACGCGCCGGCCACGACGACGCCAGGCGTGTAAATTCCTTGCCGGCTTGCTATCGTGCCGTACCAGCTGGATGCGGCCCGCAACGGCGGCAGTTGCAGAACGACGGCAAAATACCAGAAAAACAGTTGTATGAGTAATGGCGTGTTGCGTATAAGCTCGACAAAGCACAGGGATACGTGATTGACCATCCAGTTGAGCGACACTCGGCCCGCCCCCACCAGTAAACCCAGCAAGGTGCTGAGCAGGATGCCCAGCAGCGCGACTTTGAGCGTGTTGTACAACCCCAATATAAGCGCCTGCAGGTTGCTGTCGCTCGATACAAAACTTTTCAGGGTGAGGCCATGCGACCAGTCCAGAGTAGTGCCTTCGGTCAGGTGAAGGCCCGATGACTGGCTTAAAAAACCGAAATTGATGGGGATCTTGTGCGCGGCCAAGCCGTAATAAATGCTGCTGCCCAGCCCCACCACAACGGCTATGGCGGCTGCGGCCACCGCGACTTGCAGGATGTGGTCGAGCAAGGAGTATCGCTGGCGTCTACCTGTTGAATTCATCTCCGGACTCCCGTTTGCGGCTTAGGGGCGCTTGCAAGGCAGGCCGGTAGCCCGGCCTGTCCAGGTTTTTGCGATTAGCGGAAGGGAGGTGAGTACATCAGGCCGCCGCGAGTCCACAGATCGTTCAGGCTTCCCTTTCGGGCAATGCTGTAGGGCGTGCTGGGCCCGACGTTGCGGTCATAGATTTCGCCGTAGTTGCCGGTGGCGGCAATGACCTTTTGGATGAAATCCGGGGCCAGCCCGAAATCTTTCCCCAGGTCGCCCTCAGTGCCCAGAAACCGTTGAATATCGGGATTCGGGTCTTTGGCCATCTCGGCGACGTTCTTGGAGGTAATGCCAAGCTCTTCGGCCTCGACCAGCGCGTAGACGATCCAGGCGAGCGCGGTATGCCATTTTTGATCATCCTGGCGCACAAAGCCCGCGAGCGGTTCCTTGGAGATGGTTTCGGGGAGAATATCGAAATCGTCCGGTTTGGGTGCATTGCCCTTCCAGCCGACCAAGGCCGATTTATCGGTCGTCATGGCGTTGCAGCGGCCGCCGTTGAGTGCCGCAAAAAGCTTATCCAGATCTTGATAGGTCAGTACCTGCGTGGTCTTTTCCCATTTATGGCTTTTAATGTAATCGGCCCAGACCGCTTCGGTGGTGGACCCTTGCGTGGTGCAAATCGTGCCTCCGTTCAGATCGGCGATATGGGCGATTTTATCGGCCTTTTTGACCAGAACGCCGGTGCCGTCATAAAAATTGACGGGAAGAAAGTCGGCGCCCACGGCGGTTGCGCGCGTGGCGGTTACCGTGGTGTGGAAGAAGACGACGTCGACCTCGCCGTTCTGCAAGGCGTTGAAGCGGTTCTTATCGGTCAGGGCAATCATCTTGACCTTGTTGCCGTCGCCAAGAATGCCCGCCGCCATGGCGTGGCAGTAATCGACATCGAAGCCTTCGAGTTTGCCGGTTTTCGGGTTCAGGTAGCCAAACCCGGGCTTGGTATTGTCGGTGCCGCAGATAAGCTCGCCGCGTTTGATGACGGTATCCGTCTTTGAATCCTGCGCATAGACATTGGTGCTGATAAAGCCCGCCAGCAACAAGGCACCGCCAATACTGGTATGAAGTAGTCTGCTGTTCATGTTGTCTCCCTTCTCCAATGCTTTCCCTGCGTGATGCTGGGAAAATATAAATATTTAGCCCGATGGCCCTCTATGGGGCCTGCCAGGTAAACGGGTTTTCATGTTCGGATAAAGTGCAGCTCCGTAAAGTTGCGGCGGTATTGGCTTACTTTCTTTGCCAGGGCGTCCAGGCCGCTGTTGGCCTTGAGCCCCTGGGAAATGAGTTCGGCCAAAGGCCCCATGTCTTCGGGCTGCATGCCAAAGCGCACCGCCTCGGGGGTTCCGAACCGCAAGCCGTTGACGTCGCCCTCAACCGCAGCCATGGGCAAGCCTATGCCGCAGGTCAGGACATTGATCTGGCGCAATTTTTTTGCGGCGGCTTGTCCGCCGCCGTAGGCGGCCGCTTCGACAGCGAATTGATGCGAGGTGGTAAAGCCCCGGTCGGCGGCAAAAACGGGTATATCGTTCTTATACAGGGCGCCGGCCAGCGCCTTGGCGGTTTGCGCCATCATGCTGGCATAGGACTGCCCGTAAACTTTCCAATCCAAGAGCGCCATCGCCAGGGCGGCGGCCTTGGAGGCGTCGAAGTTCGCTGTCAGGCCCGGGTAGGCAATGGCATCGATTTTTTTTGCGATGTCGGCGTCGTTGGTAACGATCAAGCCTCCGGCGTGGCCCCCTAAGCTTTTGTATGTGCTCATGGTCATGAGGTGCGCACCCTCTTGCAACGGTTGCTGCCACGCCCGGCCGGCGATCATGCCCGACATGTGTGCGGCGTCAAATAACACGATAGCACCTATTTCGTCTGCAATCTGGCGTATTTCTTTGATGGGGTGGCTAAATAGATTCAGGCTGCCCCCGATGGTAATGAGCTTGGGCCGCAGGCGTAGTGCGTCGGCTCGGAGCCGATCGACGTCGACCGTATAACGCGTACTATCAACCGGGGCGCTATGGACTTGCAATCCGTATAAGCCCGCCGCCCCAGCAGGATGATGTGTAACATGGCCGCCGATCGAGGGGGGGGGAACGATGATGGCATCGCCCGGTTTTGTGGTCGCCATGAACGCGTACAAATTCGCCAAGGCTCCCGACCCTACCCGGATTTCGGCATACCGCGCGTTGAATATTTCTGCCGCCAGCTCTGCGGCAAACACTTCAATTTCTTCGATCGCTTCCAGACCCATTTCGTATTTGTCGCCGGGGTATCCCAGCGAAGGGCGCGAGCCCAGGCCTTGCGCCAGCACGGCTTCTACTTTCGGGTTGACGACGTTCGTGGCCGGGTTCAGGTTAAAGCAATCCTGCTCGTGGATTTTCCTGTTTTTCTTGATGAGCGAGGAAATTTGTTGGTCGACCTCGTCCACGGGCATGGTAGAGGCCCGATGGGAGATGGATTGTATGAATTGTTCCGTTTTTTCCGGAACCCAGTCCCGGCTTGCCAGCATGCTCATGATTCACCCTGATGTGGTTATCGAAGCGTTAATCGCTTGTTGATCTTCATCGTAGAGGGTCGGAAATAGTCTGGGCAAACGATTTCTTGTAAGGCCAAGGCCTAGAATATCTAGGCCTTCAAACACCGTAGAAGCGGTTCTTGCATCGCCATGAATGGAGACCCTTCGGGTAGCAACAAGCATAACTCGTCGGGAGCCGGCATGCATACATCGAAGGGCGCAACGAGCTGGCCGGTTTCCAGCGCATGGGCGACCAGGGAGCTGCGCCCCATAAGGATGCCCGCGCCATCGATCGCTGACTGCAGGGCAAGGCTGTATATCGAAAATACGGAGCCCCTGGAAGCGTCAACGGCGGCGAAGCCGGCGAAATCAAGCCAGAGCTGCCAGTGGTGGCGCCATGAAGCGTCGTGCAGCAGACGCTGCGACTGAAGGTCCTGGGCGGTTTTGAGCGGGCCCGCCTTTTGCGCAAACGCGGGCGAACATACCGGCAGCAGCTCGTCTGGCCCCAGGGACAGGGTGGTGGAGCTTCGGGCGTCTTTGCTCAGGTAAAAAAATGCCATGTCGAAGTGATCGCGCTGCAAGTTGGGAGGGTGTTCGAGCGCGGTCACGGAGATAACGTATTCGGAAAAGAGAGCGGACAAACGCGGCAGTTTGGGCGATAGCCACAACAGGGCAATCGAGGGCAACGCGGCAATGGAGATCTCTTTGGGCTTGCCCAGATGCTGCAACTGGGTGACGGCGTCGCTCAACTGATCAAAAGCCTTGCTCAGCATGGGGAGCGCCAGGCGGCCTTCTTTATTCAGTTTGATGCCCTGCGCCAGGCGCTGGAACAAAGGGCAGCCTATCCAGTCTTCAAGCAGCTTGACTTGTTGCGCGATGGCCCCCGCCGTTACGTTGAGTTCGTCGGCAGCCCGTGAGAAGCTTTGATGCCTGGCCGCGGCTTCGAATGCCCGCAAGGCATTTAGCGACGGCGATTTCGCGCGCGAAAAGGGTTTGGGCGTGAAGGCTTGCATGTGAATGAAGCGCCTATTGCTCAGAATGACCCAGCCGCCACAACGACGTGACCTCGGCCTTGCGCGCCAGATGCAGTGCGTCGGTTTCGTCCAATGCCTTCGGATGCAGCGGCCGGGCATCGTGCCTGGCCAGGATGCGCAGGCCGGCTCGTTCGGCGGCATCGAGCAGAAACTCGCGGCTGCGCAAGCCCAGGTGTTCGGCCAGATCCGACATGATCAGCCAGCCTTCGCCACCATCGCATAGATGTGCGGCCAGGCCGTTCAAAAACCCCAACAGCATGCGGCTGTCCGGGTCATAGATGGCGTGCTCCAGGGGCAGCGTGGGTCGCGCCGGCAACCAGGGTGGATTGCAAACGATAAGCGGGCTTTGTCCTGCCGGAAAAAGATCAATGTCCTGAATTTCGATCTGCGATTCCAGCCCAAGGCGTTGAACATTTTCGCGTGCGCAGGCCAGGGCGCGCGGATCATTTTCGGTAGCAATAATTCTTTTTATGCCGCGCTGCGCCAGCACGGCGGCCAGCACGCCGCTGCCGGTGCCGATATCGAACGCCAGGTCGGTTGCCGGCAAAGGTGTCTGTGCGACCAGCTCGATATACTCGCCCCGGATTGGCGAAAATACGCCGTAATGAACATGTATGTTCTGCGACAGGCCCGCTACGGCAATGCCTTTTTTGCGCCATTCATACGAGCCTATGATTCCCTGCAGGGCGCGTAGCGAAAGCAGCAGCGGCTCGTGCATCTGCCCCAGAGCGGCCTCGCACGCCGCCCGCACATCGGGAGCGCGGCGCAGTCCAATGTGAAAATCGCCATCCAGTTCGATCAGCAGACTATTCAAAAGGCGGGCGCGTTGCGATTGGGCCAGGCGATGCAGGCCGAAGGCCTCGGACGGCAGCACGTCCTTTTTAGGCTTTCGTCTTTTATCGACGCGCCGGGTCAGGGCCTGCAGCAACTGCCTGGCGTTCTGGAAGTCGCCGCGCCACAGCATCGCCGTTCCGGCATTGGCCAGGCGAAAGGCCGTGTCCGCCGTCAGGGCGTCATCCACCGGAACGACGCGTTTGGGTGGCGTGCCGTGGTTTTCGGCGCACCACAGCGCGCGCCGGGGTTGTTCGTTTTCTTCCCACACGGCGTGGGTAGGGGCGGCGGGGCGAATCGAATCAGGCATAAGAGGCACAAAAAAGAACAAGAAGCGCGCGTTCAAGCCCGCGTGGCGGCTGGTGCGTCATTGTAGTGGCAGCTCTTGTGGCTGCCAAAATCGTTCATAAACGAGGCGATATTTATAGACAGTGAATGGCACCCACAAGGGGTGCCGCTACAAAAACGTAGCCGTAGCGGATGTAGCGGCACCCCTTGTGGGTGCCACGCACACAAATATATCTGCAGGGCTTCGGCGTATTTTTACAGTGTTTCAACGTGTGCCAGCAAAATTTCTATGAAATGGCGTGTCAATAGGGATGGGGCGGTGTGTATGGGCATGGCCATTTGCACAGGGATGTTGATGGCCGGCGCGAGTTTTTTGATCAGAAGTTGGCCGGCAAATGTATGAGCCACATAAGGGTTGACGATGGCGATGCCGTTGCCGGCCGCGACCAGTGCGCAAATGGTGATCGACGAGGTCGTCTCGATAACGAAGTCGTTCGAGTCCTTGCCCTCGGTCAGCAGCGCCTTGATCTGCATGGTGATTTCTTCGTTATCGCTCAAAGACAGCACCCGGTCGTCTTTTAACAATTTCAGATCGATGACATCGACGTTTTTCAAAGGATGATCGAGCGGCAGAACGCAGACGGCGCTGGACGTTTTGATGACTTGGGGCTGAAAGTCTTTTTGATCCAGCGTCCCGGTCGTCAAGGCCACGTCGCAGAGGTCCTGATGCAGATACTCGGCCAGTTGCGGAGTGCCCAGCGTTTGAATGTTGACATAGGTGTTGGGGAATTTTTGCAGAAATTGCCGAACGACTGGCGGCATCAGCCCGCTTCCCAGTGTTGGAGTGCAGGCGATTCTAAGCGCTCCAGTGCCGGATTTACGCAGGATGGAGACGACCGATTCAATTTTCTCCAGACCGTCAAAATGCTTTTGTATGGTTTTATAAAGCAGCTTGCCTTCGCTAGTCGGCCGCAAGCGCCCCTGATGCAATTCGAATAGTTTTAATTCCGATGCGTTTTGCAGTTCCGCAATACGGCGGCTGATCGAAGGTTGCGTGGTATTGAGCATCAGCGCGGCACGCGTGGTGGTGCCTGTTTGTATAACAGCTTTGAACGCTTCGATTTGCTGAAAGTTTAGAGATCTGGCCATTATGTTGAGGATGGAGTTATCTGGGTTAGGTTGGGGCGAATAAGGGGCGGGGTGAATATGAGTGAGAGATGGCAGCCACAAGGGCTGCCGCTACATGGTGCACGGACATCTATTTGTAGCGGCAGCCCTTGTGGCTGCCATTTCACCCCTTGACGGCCTTCCTGTCACCTCATACTGTATATCAAATCTGCATAGAGTACGTATAAAAAAGAATTTGCCCGTATGGCTACAGCGGCATAACCTCTTGGCCATCATGACTAATAATCCTATCATCAGTAACGCAGTGCCTTGCCGTCGCGTCGGGACAGGCCCTTTGCATCATTTCTTTGGTTACTACAACAAGAGCAATTGGGACGCTGGCGATCGCTATTTGCTGGCTAACCAAGTGCCGATGATGGACGCAGATCTGACTCCCGATCTCGTGGCCGAAGTGGGCTTTTTTGATTTGCAGGATCGCGATACCTATTACAGCCTGGGCCATACTACGGCCTGGAATTGGCAGATGGGTTGTCAATTGCAATGGCTCGATGGGACACCGGGACGGCAATTCATTTACAACATTCGGACGGCCGATAAGGCTTCAATCTACCCCGGGTTTGGCTCGTGCATCTATAACGTCGATACCAAAGAGAAACGACAACTGCCGCTACCTGTTTACGTGGTGGCTCCCAATAGCCGTTACGCCCTGTGCGTCGACTATAGCCGCCTTTATATTACGCATGAAACCATAGGATATGGCAAGAACGAACCACCACCCGCCATGCCTGGTGCGCCCGGCGACGATGGCATTCATTATATGGACATGGCCAGCGGTGAATCGCGTCTGTTGTTGAGCTACAAAAATTTGCGCGAGTTCCATCCGCGTGCGTCGATGGAGCGGGCGATTCATTGGGTAAGCCATATTGAAATCAATCCCGCTTCGTCGCGGATACTGCTGTTGCACCGCTGGACCGAGCGGGTCAAAGACGAAACCTGTTTCCTGCATCGTTTGATTACGGTCAACCCCGATGGCACAGACTTGCGCTTGCTGGAATGCTCGGATCATCCCTTGCCGCAACTGGCTGATGATTTCGACCCGTCCGCGGTGGGCACCTTCGACTATGAGAAATCCGAATATCAGATATCTCATCCTCTATGGATGGACGATAGCCATATTATTGTTTGGGGGCCACATAACGGCGAGATCCATTATCACCTTTATACGGATATTGAAGATGGTGAAGTTCGGGTTATAGGCCGCGATGTCCTGACTGAAAATGGCCACATGACGTTCTCGCCCACGAATAAGCGCTGGCTGCTAAGCGATACCTATCCGGATTCGGCCACGGATCAGCGAATTCTGTTTTTGTTCGATATAGAAAGCGGGCTGCGCTACGACTTGGGCAGTTTTTATACCGACCCCGGGCTTCGAAAAGAAAACCGCTGTGATTTGCACCCGCGCTGGAGTCGCGATGGCAATCAGGTGTGCATTGATTCCGTGCACGAATTGCAGCGCCAGATGTACCTGCTGGATGTTTCGCACATTGTAGGAACGGATAGCGCTGCGGCGGTCGTTGGCCAAGCGCGTATTTAATTCATAGGTTTTAGAACAGGCAATCGGCAGCCATCGTTTTCAGATGGCATAGGGCCAACCACACAAAGGAGCAGCAACCATGAGATGCAGAATCGGCACATTATGTAAAAGTGTTTTATTTGGCCAGTGCATAGCGGCCCTGGCCTTGACGATGGGGATGGGTTCGGCTTTTGCCGTCGAGGGCGGCTTGTCGGGCACCATGAAGAAAATCAAGGACGATGGTGTGGTGGTCATAGGGTTTCGCGACGCCTCGATTCCGTTTTCGTATTATGACGCGAATCAAAAGCCTATTGGCTATTCGATGGACATTACCAATCTGATCATTGCCGAGCTTAAAAAGAAATTGAACATGCCCGATTTGAAAGTTCGGCAGATTCCCATTACCTCGCAAAACCGGATTTCCTTGCTGCAGAACGGCACCTTCGATTTTGAATGCACAACCACGACGAACAATGCCTCGCGCGCCAAGCAGGTTGACTTCACCAACAGCATTTTCGAGATAGGCACCCGCTTGCTGGCACGCAAAGATTCCGGCATTAACGATTTCTCTGATCTTAAAGGCAAGACACTGGTGGTCGGGGCGGGTACGACGTCCGAAAAAATCATACGTGGCATGAATGTCGAGAAGAACCTGGGCATGAGTATTATGAGCGCCAAGGACCACAGCGAATCGTTTTTGATGTTGTCGACGGGCCGCGCGAAAGCCATGATGATGGACGATGCCCTATTGGCAGGCGAGCGGGCCAAAACCAAGAACCCGTCCGACTATGTGATCACGGGCACACCGCAATCCTACGAAGCATACGGCTGCATGGTTCGCAAGAACGATGAAGGCCTGAAGTCTTTGATGAACGCTGTGATTGCCCACGCCGAAACCTCCGGCGAGGCTGAGAAAATCTATAACAAATGGTTTATGAATCCTATTCCTCCCAAGAATCTGAATCTTGATTTCCCGTTGTCGGATACGATGAAGAAATTATTTGAACACCCCAACGACAAACCTGTGTCCTGATCGGGGGCGAATGGCGCCCTGATTATCAAGGTTTTTATGGCAGCCACAAGGGCTGCCACTACATGCGACGGGTGCGTATTTGTAGCGACACCCCCTGTGGGTGCCAGGAAATAAGCGGCCAAGGCGTTGGCCGCCGCGTGTGCTGAGGTTTTGATGGATTACAAATGGAATTGGGCGGTTTTGTTGCAACCGGTGGCAACAGGCGAACCCTCGACCTATTTGGGCTGGTTGTTCACCGGTTTCCTGAATACGGCCGCGCTGACGGCAGCGGCCTGGGTTCTGGCCCTAGCCGTCGGTTCTGTATTCGGAGTCATGCGAACCTTGCCCAGCAAATATTTGCGGGCGGGCGGCACGATCTATGTGTCGATTTTCAGAAACATCCCTTTGATTGTGCAGTTCTTCATCTGGTATTTCGTTGTCCCCGAGCTCCTGCCAAAAGGGATGGGCGACTGGCTGAAGAACCTGCCGCCTTACACACAATTTTTTGTAGTCTCGGTGTTTTCTCTGGGCATTTATACCGGCTCGCGCATATGCGAACAGATGCGAGCCGGCATTAATTCCTTGCCGCGTGGGCAGCGCAGCGCCGGATTGGCAATGGGGTTCACCTTGTTGCAGACCTATCGCTATATCCTGCTACCGGTGACGTATCGCACGATTATCCCGCCGTTGACTTCCGAATTCCTGATCATTTCCAAAAACTCTGCCGTGGCCTCCACCATTGGTCTTCTGGAGCTCTCAGGCCAGGCGCGTCAACTTGTCGACTATACCGCCCAGCCGTACGAATCATTCATCTGCGTGACGCTAGGCTATGTGGTGCTGAATTTCCTGATCATTCGTTTGATGGGCTGGATACGCAACCGTACGAAAGTACCAGGCCTGCTGGGGAACTGATGTGTTTGAAATAGACTGGAACATTATTCTCGAATCACGTGCGCTGCTTTTTACGGGCATGTGGGTGACCCTCAAAATTACGGCAGTGGCCGTTGTGTGCGGGCTGGCCTGGGGCACCGTTCTGGCGATGTGCAGTATCGCCAAGAACCGGTTCTTGACTATTTTTGCGCAATCCTACGTATCGCTATTCAGGTCGATCCCATTGATTATGCTGTTGCTGTGGTTTTTCCTGATTGTGCCGCAAGTTTTGAAGGCGATCTTTGATCTTTCACCCAGTGTGGATATACGCCTCATCTCGGCCATGGTGGCGTTTTCTCTGCTGGAAGCGGCATTTTTCTGCGAAATTATGCGCGCGGGCATACAGAGCCTGCCGATGGGTCAGTTTCATGCGGCAAAGGCCGTGGGCATGACCCCCTTGCAATCGATGCGCTATGTTATTTTGCCCCAGGCATTCAAGGCAATGCTGCCTATTGTCCTGACTCAATGCATTGTGATATTTCAAGATACCTCGCTCGTCTACGTGATTGCCCTGGGCGACTTTTTCCGGCGTGCCACCAGCATTGGCGAACGCGATGGAACCATCGTGCAAATGCTGATATTTGCCGGTGTGGTGTATTGGATTATTTGTTCCCTGTTGACGCTGATTGTTAAATTGGTTCAACAAAGGACGGCGCATCAGTAAGCGTGGGCGATGGCAAGGTTTTGATGGCAGCCACAAGGGCTGCCGCTACATGAGCAACGGCCAGGCCAATCCACCGACGACCGCGCCAACACCCACCGATCCACCTTAACCGCCCATGACGCGGGGCTAGAAAGAATTTATAACCGAGATAGGGTTGATGACGACGAAAAGATGCCACCTTCAGCGAATGCCACCCACAAGGGGTGGCGCTACAGGGTGGCGCTACAGGCTAGCGTTACGGGTGGCGTTGCGAGTACCCGTCATTCCGCGCAAGCCTGCCGCACGGCATGTTCCCAGCGATCCATCAGGGCCTGCGCATGGGCGGCATCCAGTTGCGGCGTGAAGCGGCGCTCAACCTTCCACAGATCGGCAAGCTCCTGCTGATTGCGATAAACGCCACAGGTCAGACCCGCCAGGTACGCGGCACCCAGCGCCGTCGTTTCGATAATGGTTGGCCGCACGACCGGAATCCCCAGCAAATCAGCCTGAAACTGCATCAACATATTATTCACGCACGCCCCGCCGTCGACCCGCACCTCCGCCAGCGGTGCCGCGCCTGCGGCCACCGCGTCGCGGCTCATCGCCTGCAGCAAGGCCGTACTTTGAAACGCAATGCTTTCCAGCGCCGCACGGGCAATATGCGCCATGGTCGAGCCGCGGGTCAGCCCGGTAATCGCCCCGCGCGCCTTCGGCTGCCAGTAAGGTGCGCCCAGCCCCGTAAACGCCGGCACCAGCACCACGCCGCCCGAGTCCGGCACGCTGCGCGCCAATTGTTCAACCTCGCTGCTGCGCTCGAACGCATGCATTCCGTCGCGCAGCCACTGCACCACCGCGCCGCCCACGAACACGCTGCCTTCGATGGCAAATTCCGGCTGCGGCGTTATTTGCGCGGCGCTGGTGGTAATAAGCCCGTTTTGCGATACCTGGAATTTGTGCCCGGTATGCATGAGCGTGAAGCAGCCCGTGCCATACGTGTTTTTGGCCATCCCTTCGCTAAAACACGCTTGTCCAAACAGGGCGCTTTGCTGATCGCCGGCAACACCACAGATGGGAATCGCCTGGCCCAGGAAATCCGCGTGGCTGGCGCCGTACTCGGCGCCCGAGGGCAAAACCCGCGGCATCATGCCCGGTTCGATATCCAGAGCCTGCAAGAGCTCTTCATCCCATTGATTGCTGTGCACGTTGAACAGCATCGTGCGCGACGCGTTGCTGACATCGGTCGCATGCACCTGGCCGCGTGTCAGTTGCCAGATGAGCCAGGAATCGATCGTGCCAAACGCCAGTTTGCCCTTGCGCGCCAGCGCACGCGCGGTTGGCACCTGATCCAGAATCCATTTGAGCTTGGTGCCGGAAAAATAAGCATCGATACGCAAACCCGTTTTTTGCAGTATGGCCGGCTCCAGGCCTTTGTCCCGCAACTCGGCGCAGGCCGGCTCGGTGCGGTGGTCCTGCCAGACGATGGCGTTATGGATGGGCTGGCCGGTTTTGCGATTCCATACAACGGTGGTTTCCCGCTGATTGGTGATTCCGATGGCGCGGATGTCGCCGGCTTTAAGATGGGCGCGGGCCAGCGCCTCCTGGGCCGTGCCCAACTGCGTTTGCCATATCTCCAGCGGATCGTGCTCGACCCATCCGGGTTCGGGGTAGATCTGCGCAAGCTCTTTTTGGGCCATTGCAACGATTTTTCCGCTCGCGTCGAAAACAATGCTGCGCGAGCTGGAGGTGCCTTGATCGAGAGCAAGCAGATAGGTCATGTAAGTACGCCGGTAGTTTTAACTGTGTTTTTAGCATACTGGGCATTGCTGTCTTGCACTAAAATTCCATTTTTCGAGCTTTTGCGATTCTTCTGATGATGGCGACTGCATTACCTACCGATCGAACCCGCTTATTGTTGGCGCTGGCCCAGGCCCGCGAATACGATATGGCCGTTATCGGGGGTGGCGCAACCGGCCTGGGAGTGGCGCTCGATGCCGCCTTGCGCGGGCTGTCGGTAGTGTTGCTGGAGTCGCACGATTTTGCCAAAGGCACCTCGTCGCGGGCAACCAAACTGGTGCATGGCGGGGTGCGTTATCTGGCTCAAGGCAATATCGCGCTGGTGCGTGAAGCCCTGCACGAACGCACGACGCTCTTGCATAACGCGCCGCATCTGGCTCGGCCGCTCGCCTTTGTCATGCCCAGCTATAAACATTGGGAAACCCCGTTTTATGGCATAGGGCTAAAGATTTATGACGCGCTGGCTGGCAAGGCAGGCCTGGGGGCAACGCAGTTTCTAAGTGCGGCGCAAACCGAACTGTGCCTGCCGGGGGTCAAAATGAAAGGCCTCAAAGGCGGCGTCAAATACTGGGACGGCCAGTTTGACGATGCCCGCCTGGCGCTGGCGCTGGCTCGCACCGCGGCGACACGGGGGGCCTTGCTGGTGAACTATTGCACCGTGACCGATTTGCTTCATGAGCAGGGCCGCGTTGTGGGTTTGCGCTGTCAGGACGAGGAATTCGGCACGGAATATATGTTGCGGGCCAAATGCGTCATCAATGCGGCGGGCGTCTGGGTGGACGAGATCCGTCAGAAGGACGGCGCGGCACAGCATCGCACCGTCAAGCCTATGGTGGCGCCCAGCCAGGGTGTGCATCTGGTGGTGGATCGCGATTTTTCGCCGGGTGACCACGCGATGCTGGTGCCCAAGACGCAAGACGGCCGTGTGCTGTTCGCAGTGCCCTGGCTGGGCAAGCTGATTTTGGGCACGACGGACACGCCGCGTCACGACCTGGCGCGCGAGCCCGATGCCTACGCGCGTGAGGTCGACTTCATATTAAGGGAATCGGCAAAATACCTGAAACGCGCACCCTCGCGCGCCGACGTGAAAAGCATCTGGGTGGGTTTGCGGCCTTTGGTCCGCCCGCCTGACGATGAAGAGGGCGACAATACCAAAAAAATAAGCCGCGAACATACGGTGCTCGCCAGCCCCAGCGGCCTGATCACGGTGACCGGAGGTAAATGGACCACTTATCGGGCCATGGCCGAGGACGTATTGCGCAAGTGTGTCGAGGTGTCGTTATTGTCCGATTTGCCCCCCAGCCAGACAGCCCATTACAAGCTTGTCGGGGCGGACGATGGCAGCGTGACGCGCGCCAGCATCACCACAGCGCCGGGGCTGGACTCGTATGGTTGCGAGAGCGATTACGTCCAAAGCCTTGAGGGCCATGACCAGGAAATCACGCCCGGGCTGACTGAATCCATGGTGCGCTTTGCCGTGCGCTACGAATATGCGCGTTGTGTCGAAGACGTGCTGGCCCGGCGTTTTCGATTGTTATTCCTGGATGCCCGCCTGGCGGCTCAAATTGCCCCGCGCGTGGCACAAATCGTACAAGAAGAAACAGGACTGGATCCCAGGCTGGAGCTTTTTTTACAGTTGACCCGGCATTACCTAAGCTTGCCGTCCTGAACGGCTCGCCTTGCGCCAGGCCCCAATACAACGTTTGTTGAAATTCTTGTCAAGTAGGCATTCCCCTGAAACGGCACCCATGTATCCATACGTGTGTGGATTTAAAGTAACAATAGGGCATGCAGGGCAGTTCGAGGCCGTTCCGGCGCTTTGCCGGATTCTTGCCTCAAGCAAACAAGACTCTCTGACTAAACATAGGCTTACGGGCTATGTACACGGAAAGAATAATCTTTTTCAGGCGTCTCTTTGGCTGTTTTTTCTGGGTTTGAATCAATTTGTATCTTTGTTGTTGTTTTTACTCGAATTGTAAATTATTAACATTTTGTTGATATATCTGTTCGGAAAGGTAAAAATAGGCGCATTGATGATTGTTTATTTACAAAAATATAAGAAACCTTACGAGAGAAATGGTATTTTTGTCATTAAACGCTAACAAAAAATATCCACAATAGAATTATTTAAGCAATTGGGATATTCAGATACATCGCTTGTGTTTCGTGATGCTACATGTTTTGTGTGTTTTCCATGGATTGTATTTGATCCTTTTTGTATTGGATGTGGGCGATTAGCCTAGTTAAAAGGAGGTGTTATGTCTGGTGCCGAAAGTACGTCGCTTGGCGATATTTGCGAAGTCAATTTGTCGTATCTGATACTCGCTCAACGCTTGTTGCGGGATAACTATGCGGCAGGCATGTTTCGCCTGGGCTTTAGCGAAGACATCGCCAACATTGTCTTGCGTCTGTCACCCTCGCAATTGGTCAAGCTGGCCGGTTCCAGTTCTTTGATCTGTGGGTTCCGCCTGCGCGATCATGATTTGTTGTCGATCCTGGCTCCGGATGTACTGGGCGGCGTTTTGCAGCAGGCCCATTCCACCATTCTGCTCTCGCAGAATTCCGTAGAACAAGTTATCTAGCATTAATCAGGTTGCAGGTATCGTTTATGTCAGTAAAGAGTGTTGCCAAAGACGCCGAGGAAATACTCCTGGCGACCGATATGATAGAACTGGGCGCCCGTCTGCAAGTGTTGCAGGCTGAAACCTCCCTGAGCTACGACCGTCTGGCCAGGCTGTATCGCGAGATAAGAGGGTGTTCGCCGCCCAAGGGCATGCTGCCGTTTTCTGTCGATTGGTTCATGACCTGGCTGCCCAATATCCATTCCAGCCTGTTTTACGGCGTGTACAAATTTCTGGATACGCATACGCCCGCCAAAAAAGCGCGCGCCTTGATCGAAGCCTATCGCCTGTATCTCGAGCAGGCCATCACCGATGCGGGTAATGCCGCCGACGGTCCGGTGCTTAGCTTTACCCGTGCCTGGATGCTGGTTCGTTTTTTCGATAGCGGCATGTTGCAGCAGTCCCGCTGCGTGACCTGTGCGGGAGAATTCGTGGCGCACGCGCATGATCCCGATCATGATTTTGTCTGCGCCATTTGCCGCCCGCCGCCACGGGCCGGGAAAACCCGGGCTCGGCAATCGGCCGTGTGCAATCCCTAGAGTATTTTTGGTCGAACGATATACGGCACTGGACGTGTAGGTATTTGAAGACGCCGTCTATGGGGGCCGGGAATTCACTTGCCGGCAGCCTGCCTTTCTTTGTCACGTTGCTCGCAGTCTGTCTCTATCATGTTGCCCGTAGACCTCCATCGAACGAACACCCGCCGGCCCTCACATCCCCCGATGCATGTCACCAGCGCAGCCGCAGGGCGAGGGGTGGGTACCGTCCGGTCATTCGGCCAGCGCCGGGTGCTGACGAAGGGAAGGCGGGGGCTGTCGGCGGGCCATGTTTGAGTGGAGCCGCGCCAGCGGCGTAGCGAGTTTGGCCCGACGCCCGCCTGGACGAGGCAGACCCGGGCAGTCGGAGCGCGCAGCGCCCCGACCGCTGGACGGACCGGACGGTACCCACCCCTCGCCCTGCGGCGTCTTAAGAAAATACCTCGATGTGCTGTTCGGCTAATTTGAATGCACAAACTAGCCAAACAGCACACTGGACGTGCCTCGACAGACAATGTTCAGAGGATTGATTTAGGGTGGAAAATCCCCTTTGACAATCGCTTTTGAATGCCCGGAAAGAGTGATCATTACCGCTGCATTGTTTTAGCAAGGGCATTGTTGTGTTCATCGCTTTTGGGTTTCTGGTTGTCCTGGGGTCTGTATTTGGCAGCTATGCCGCATTAGGCGGGCATTTCGGCGCCCTGTTTCAGCCGTTCGAGTTTGTGCTGATTGCCGGGGCAGCGCTGGGAGCCTACATCTCCGCCAATAGCGGCAAATCGGTCAAGCTGCTGTTGAACGCGCTGCCTGGGGTACTGAAGGCGTCGCCCTACAACAAATCGATGTACATGGAGCTGATGGCGTTGCTCTATGTCATTTTGAACAAGGCCAGACGCGACGGCCTGATGTCGATCGAGTCGGACATCGAAGACCCCAGCGCCAGCGCCTTGTTTAGCGAATACCCACGCATCTTGCGCGACGCCAAGCTGGTCGAATTCATTACCGATTACCTGCGGATCATGATCAGCGGCAACATGAGCGCGTTCGAGATCGAAACGCTCATGGATCAGGAAATCGAGGCCTTTCAGCACGAACGCAGTATCCCTTCCCATTCCCTGCGGGACGTGGCCGACGGTTTGCCGGCATTCGGGATTGTGGCGGCGGTGCTGGGGGTTATCAAGGCCCTGGCCTCGGTGGATCAGCCGCCGGCCATTCTCGCCAATTTGATTTCCGAAGCCATGGTGGGGACTTTCCTGGGAATTTTGCTGGCCTATGGCTTTGTGGCGCCGCTGGCTGCCTCGGTCGAGCGGCGCATGGTGAGCTCGGTCAAAGTTCTGGAGTGTATCAAGGTGACGCTGCTGGCCAGCATGAATGGCTACCCGCCGCCGCTGGCGGTGGAGTTCGGACGCAAGGTTTTGTATTCGTCGGTGCGGCCTTCGTTTCTGGAGCTCGAGGAACATGTGCGGCAGACCAAGTCGGGCGCGGCCAAAAAGGTTGATGGGCCGGCGTTATGAATCCGTCGGGCTCGGATCGCGTCGTTATCCGGCGCAAGCGCGCGCCCGCGGCCGGCGCGCACGGGGGCAGCTGGAAGATTGCCTATGCGGATTTCGTGACCGCAATGATGTCGTTTTTTTTGGTGATGTGGCTGATTTCGATCGTGCCCACCAAGGACCTCAAGGCCATCGCCGACTATTTCCGCATGCCGCTCATGACCGCCGTAACCGGGGGGGCAAAGGTGGATTCGAGTTCGACCGTGATTCCCGGTGGCTCGCCCAGTGTCATTCCCAATAAAGAGCCGCTGCCGCCCAAGCCCGATCACGGGGATCGCCAATCGGAAGGCGACAAGCAGGACACGCGCCGGCTGGAGGATCTGAAAGGTCAGCTCGACAACCTGATCAAGTCGGACCCCGTTCTGAAGGAATTTCGCCCGCAGCTATTGCTGGATATGACGCCCGACGGTCTGCGCATTCAGATTATCGACCGGCAGAATCGGCCCATGTTTACCACGGGCAGTGCTCAGGTTCAGCCGTATATGAGCGCGATTCTGCACGAACTGGGGCCGGTCTTCAACGAATTACCCAATACGATCAGCATATCGGGCCATACGGATGCGCAGCCCTATGCGGCGGGCGGCCGTGAATACAGCAATTGGGAGCTTTCGGCCGATCGCGCCAATGCGGCGCGCCGGCAGTTGATTTCCGGAGGGATGGTTGAGACAAAGGTCAAGCGCGTCCTGGGCCTGTCGTCGTCAGTAAGCCTGATTAAAGATAATCCCAACGCTGCCGTTAACCGACGTATCAGTATTGTTGTGTTGAATCGCCGTGCCGAGCGTCGTATCGATGAACAGAATGCAGCGGGCGAGTCGGCTTTGAAGTTGAAGCGCGCGCTGGAGTCAAACTTGCTGCTTGAGCCTTCCTTGCCCGAAAGTGCGACCAAGGCGCTCCTTCCGCAGGGAGCGCCTGTGCGTGTTCCTGCAATGCATTAGCCGGCGCCGGGCGGTCGTTAAAAGGAGCGGTCATGAGTGATGCGGGTGTCGACCTGAGTCAGTTCTTCGAGACATTTTTCGATGAAGCCGACGAGTTGCTCGTCGAAATGGAGCGTTTGCTGCTGGAGCTGGACATCGCCCACCCCGATGCGGATCAGCTCAACGGCATCTTTCGCGCTGCGCATTCCATCAAGGGGGGGGCCGGTACCTTTGGTTGTTTTGGCTACCTGGCCGATACCACGCATCTGCTTGAGAATTTGCTGGATTTTTTACGCCGCGGCGAAATGCCATTGCGTAAAGACATGATAGACCTGTTTCTGGATGCCAAAGACGTGTTGACCGATCAGATAGCGGCGTACCGCAGCGAGCAAGAGCCCGATGCGCAGGCCTACGAGCGCATAGGCGCCCAGTTGCGCGAGCTGGCCCGGGAGCAGTCCTCGGCTCAGGCTGCCCCTGCTCCGGCGTCGGCCCCCTTGGCGGCCTCCACGCCCGGCACCGGGGCGCCATCGCCTGTGTTGCCGGGCGCACCGGTTTTGCAGGTGCGTATCGATTTGCGCCAGCTCGGCGCAAGCGACGCCGATGCGCTGCTGGCCGAAATGGCGATCATGGGCGAAGTCCTGCAGCATGAATTAAACGATAAGGTGTTGCGCCTTAGTCTGCAAACAACCTGTTCGGCCGACGACATCGAGGCGGTGTGCTGTTTTATCGTCAATCCCGACCAGATTCAAATCACGCAACCGGGCGTCTTGCCCAAACCGAATGAAGGCGTAGACACCGCAGCGGCGACGAATAATGCGTCTGCCGGTGGGGAATCCGGAACCCAGGCGCCTTCGCCGACGGCCGCATCAAGCGCCGCGCCCACGCCCGCGCGTGGCGCCGACCACCCCGGCGCAGCCTCATCCAGGGCAGGCAAGGAGTCCGGCACGATTCGGGTTGGGGTCGAAAAGGTCGATCAGATCATCAACCTGGTCGGCGAGCTGGTGATTACGCAGGCGATGCTAGTGCAAACGGCGTCCACGCTCGATCCGGTGCTTCACGATCGCCTGCTCAACGGTATTGAACAGCTCGAACGCAATGCCCGGGCCCTGCAGGAATCGGTCATGTCGATACGCATGATGCCCATGGATTACGTATTCAGCCGCTTCCCCCGGCTGGTGCGCGAGAGTGCGTCCCGATTGGGCAAGCAGATCAATTTGCAGACCTATGGGCACGCCACGGAACTCGACAAGAGCCTGATCGAACGCATTATCGATCCGCTTACCCATCTGGTGCGCAATAGTCTGGATCATGGCATAGAGACGCCCGAAAAACGGATAGCCGGCGATAAGAATCCGGAAGGACAGATCACCCTGTCGGCGCAACACAGCGGTGGGCAAATCATCATTGAAGTGTCCGACGACGGCTGTGGCCTGAACCGCGAGCGCATCCTCAAAAAAGCCGCGCAGCAAGGCATTGCCGTCAGCGACAACGCCTCCGATGAGGAAGTCTGGCAGCTCATTTTCGTTCCCGGGTTTTCAACGGCCGAGCAGATCACCGACATTTCCGGGCGAGGCGTGGGGATGGATGTGGTGCGGCGCAATATCCAGGGCATGGGCGGACATATCCAATTGTCTTCACGCCCCAATCAGGGCACGACGACCCGCATCATATTGCCCTTGACTTTGGCCATTCTCGACGGCATGTCGGTACGCGTCGGTGCCGAGACCTTCATTTTGCCGCTGGGCCATGTGATGGAGTCGATGCAGCCTACCGCCGATCAGATACACAATATTTCCGAAGACGAGCATGTTCTGCACGTACGCGGCGAATATCTGCCGCTGGTGGCCCTGCACAAGGTGTTTTCGGTGGAAAACGCCCAAACCGAAATTTCACAGTCGATAGCCGTGGTTCTGCAGGCCGACGACGTACGCTTTGCGCTGCTGGTTGATCATCTGATCGGGCAGCATCAGGTGGTGGTTAAAAACCTTGAATCCAATTATCGAAAAATACCGGGTGTGTCGGCCGCCACGATTTTAGGCGATGGCAGCGTCGCCCTGATTGTCGACGTGTTTGCGCTGCTGCGCGTTACGCGCGAGCTGGCGGCCAAAGAGATCAAAGGAATTATCGGAGAACGCAATGATTAACAAGTTTGATTTCAATTCAAACCGGGCCGATGATACGGGCCGGGAATTTCTCGTTTTTACGCTGGCGGCCCAGGAATACGGCATCGACATATTGAAGGTTCAGGAAATCCGCGGCTACGACAGTCAAAGCGTGACGCGTATCGCCAATGTTCCATCCTTTATCAAGGGCGTCACCAATCTGCGCGGCATCATCGTCCCCATTGTCGATATGCGGATCAAGTTCAATCTTGAAAATGTCGAATACAACCACCAGACCGTCGCGGTGATATTGAATCTGGGCTCGCGGGTAGTCGGCGTCGTGGTCGATGGCGTCTCCGATGTGCTCATGCTGCAGCAGTCGCAAATCAGTGCAGCGCCGCAGTTCGGCACGGCTTTTTCCACCGAATACCTGACCGGCATCGGCACTCTGGGCGAGCGCATGCTGATTCTGGTCGACATTGAAAAACTCATGACCAGCGAAGAAATGTCGCTGGTGGAACAGGCGGCGGCTTGAGCGGGGCGCAAAGTGAAGCATAGAGATAGGTCGGAACGATTTTTGTAAGGCTGTGAGACCATGCGTGGAAAATTGAAGTTGCCCCAATTGAAAGTTCGCACCAGCTTGATCCTGGTGCTTGTTTTCTTTTTGTTCATGCTGGTGACGGGCGCGGCGGTGGGGGTCTATTCGCTGCGCGCCAACAATCAGTCTTTGACGCGGGTGGTTCAGATGCAACGGGCCCACGCCGTGATCGGCGAGGCCGTCGATCATTACAAAAACGTGCAGTCTTTGCTGGGCCAGGTGCTGGCGAGCTATATCGTAAGTAAGGATAAGCAGAAAACGGCCGATGCACCTGCCGCGGCGGATGCCGATGGCTCGGCCAGCCCTCTGGGCAGCAACGCGAGCGGATATATCAATGAGGCGCGCAAGGAGCTCGTTCGGTCCCAGGTGGCTTTTAAGAATTTCCAGGGCTTGACCAAAGGCATGGACGACACGGATGGATGGTATCGCAGAACGAGCGATGCCTACCTCGACTTGACGAAAAATGGCGTCAAGCCGCTGATTGATCTGCTTGAAAAGGGCAAGCTGGGCGATTACGAAACTTTTCTTTCGTCCACCGCTTCCTACATGGGCGACAACCTGAAGCTCGCCCTGAATAATCTCAACATGTACCAACAGGACACGATCGATGGCACCTATGAACGTGAAGTTCAGGTATTTGTGTGGGTGATCCGGGCGGTAGCTCTGGCGATGGTGGTGGCGATCCTGATTGCACTCTTGGCTTATGTGTTCCTGGGGCGCATGGTGTTGCGTCCCTTGCGCTTGGCTGGGGGACATTTTGACCGGATAGCGGGAGGGGATTTAACGGAGCGCATTGAGGTGAAGACGCGCAACGAGATAGGGGTGTTGTACGAGTCGCTCAAGCGGATGCAGGAGAGCCTGACGCGCACGGTGACGGCGGTGCGCACGGGGGTGGAGGAGATCACGCTGGGGTCGCGGGAGATATTCATGGGCAATACGGACTTGAGCAGCCGCACGGAGCAGCAGGCGGCATCGTTGCAGCAGACGGCGGCGAGCATGGAGGAGCTGGCGAGCACGGTGAGGCAGAATACGGAGCACGCGCAGCAGGCCGATACGCTGGCGCAAGGGGCCTCGGAGGTGGCGCAGCGTGGGGGGCGTGCGGTGAGCGAGGTGGCGGGGACGATGGAGGAGATTTCGACGAGTTCGAGCAAGATAGCGGAGATCGTGGGGGTGATAGACGGGAT
>NZ_SMAJ01000006.1 GCF_004346225.1 Paralcaligenes ureilyticus
TGCGAATAGCCCAGTGGGCTATTCGCCCCACGAGTTCGCACGCCGCCCCGAAGCCGGTTCTGCGCGCGGGAAGTCATGGCGCAGCCATGACCGTGCCCGTCAGAGCCCGATCCACCTTAACCGCCCACGATGCGGGGCTAGAAGGTTTATGCGGCATAGGGCGGTATCAAAAGAATGCCACCTGCAGCGAATGCCACCCACAAGGGGTGGCGCTACAAAAGCAGTCAGTTACCATCACGACGCCAGCGCAACCGCCTTGCGCGCCCGCTCGATAAATTCGGCAAACGTCTGCGCTACGGACCCGTCATCCCCCATCCAGTTGACGATAAAGCAAAAGCTCGCCCTATGCGCAGGCCGCACCATCTGCCCTGCTACCGAAAAGCAGTGAAAACCCTCCCAGTCGATACTGCCTCCTTTCCCATACCCCATCGTATCGTCAGGCAAAGTCGCCGGTATCGCATCCGCCATGGCGGAAATACGCTTGAATTCTCTCAACGTCTCAGGTTTTTTGAACAGCTTTCCCGACAGCACATACTCATACCACCTCGTCATCTCGGCAGCCGTGCTCATCATGGTTTGCTTATCGTTGATGGGAGGCCTCGGCTTGCCCGGCAACTGCCCGGCCGCCATCTTCTCCATTCCCGACCAACCCAAATCCACACCGCTATCGGCGCCGCTCAAGTACGAAAACAACTTGCGTGTCGAATCGGGTATCAACGTGTGCTTGAGCCCAACGCTACCAATCAGCGCGCGCACCCGATCAGCACCCACCGCATTCATCGCAATATCCGTAGCCGTGTTGTCGCTATGGGTGATCATGGCTTCGAGTATGGTCTTGGCGCTGGTCTTCCCCTGAAGACCGATCAGCACACTGCTGCCCGGCGACCACACCTCGGGCCCCACACTGACTTGCGTCCCTTCCGACAGGCGCCCGCTTTCCACATCGAGCAAATAGTGCGCAAGAATAAAAGTCTTTATTGCACTGCCAACAAACAGCGGGCGATCCGCCGCTGCTGCATAACGCTTTATGCCGCTGGCCCGCTCGATGGAAATGCACGCAGCAGTGGTTCCAGGATGAATGCCGGCGAAGCTTTCCAATGCCGCATTCAACGACGTCTCGTCCACGGATTGCGCCTTTGCGCCCGGCGCCGCGGCAACGGTCAGGTAACCGCTCAACGCAGCCGTTTTGAGTAATGCTCTTCGGTTCATACGTCCTCTTTCCCAAGTTATCACACTAACACTAGCGACTACATCATTACGCCGGCAGCGCTACCCAGACTATGAACGCATGGTCTCCAGGCTCTTGATCTCGGCGCGCCGCCACCAAAGCAGCAGCAAACCCGGTACGGATATGGCCACCGTTGCCATGAAGAAAGTTGGCCAGCCCAGATGCTCGACCAGCGGCGGAGTCAAGGGGCCGGCCAGGTAGGTGCGCCCCACCGCCGACAGCGCCGACAAAAGCGCGAACTGAGTCGCGGAGAACTCCTGATTGCACAGCGCCATCAACAAGGCTACAAAGGCCGCTGTCCCCAGGCCTCCGCACAAGTTTTCAATGGCCACCGCTGCCGCCATCGAATACAGATGAGGCGGCGTCACGGCCAGCACCCAGTATGCAAAATTCGAAACCGCCTGGAAGATGCCGAACATCATTAGCGAACGGTACAGCCCCATGCGGGCCATTAACGAGCCGCCCAGCAAGGCGCCGATGATCGTGGCAACCAGCCCGAACACTTTATTGACCGTCCCCACTTCGGACACGCTAAAGCCCACCCCGCGCAATAGAAAGGTGGTCGACAACGCGCCGGCAAACGCATCGCCCAATTTGTACAGCACAATCAAAAGCAGAATCGTGATGGCGCCGCGCCGCTTGAAAAATTCGGCCAGCGGCTCCACGACCGCCAGCCCCAGCGTACGGGGCGTGCGGGCGACCACTTCGGGCTCGGGTGCGAGCAGCGTGGCGCATGCGCACACCACCATGAACGCGCCCATCAGAAAGTAGGTACCGCCCCAGCCCAGCCATTGATCGGCAATGATCAACGCCAGACCGCCCGATACGACCATGGCGATCCGGTAGCCCAGCACCTTGACCGCGGCGCCGGCCGCCAATTCGTGCTTGCGCAATACATCGGTGCTATAGGCATCGAACGCAATATCCTGCGTGGCCGATAAAAACGCCACCACAACCGCCAGCATCGCCAGGGTTGCCAGGCTGCCCGACGGCGAAAACAGCCCCATGCTGGCGATAGCCATCGCCAGCAGAATCTGCGTCATGAAAATCCAGCTGCGCCGGCGGCCCAGCACGGGCAGAGCGTAACGATCAACCAAGGGCGACCAGAGGAATTTGAGCGTATAGGCCGAACCGATCAGCGTCAGAAAGCCAATATCCTGCAAAGAGACGTTAGACACCGTGGCCCATGCCTGCAAGGTCCCGGTAGTCAGCGCCAGCGGCAACCCGCTGGAAAAACCCAGAATCAGCAAAGGAATGACGCGTGGACTTGCGTATACGTTAGACGACGGAACGATGACTCTCCCTATTATTTGCGTGCGTCCCGTTTGGGCGATTCGAATCGATACACCGCCAGCGTGCTGCGCCAGCCGGGCAGGAACTTGATCTCTTTGTCGACATTGAAGGTGGCCAGATGCGTGATGCGCAAGTCGAGCGAAGCGGCCAGATTCTGAAAATCCTTCAATGTGCACAAATGAATGTTGGGTGTGTCGTACCACTGATACGGCATTTCCCCGGTAACCGGCATGCGCCCGCGCAAAATCGACCAGCCGTGGGGCCAGTAACCGAAGTTGGGAAACGACACGATTCCGAAACGCGCCACCCGCGCCATCTCGCGCAGGATATGTTCGGTATGGTGCATGGATTGCAATGTTTGCGACAACACCACCGTGTCGAACTGCTGGTCATCGAACAAGGCCAGGCCTTCTTCCAGGTTTTGCTGCACCACCGAAACACCGCGACGCACCGAGGCGATGAATTGTTCATCGTCGAGTTCAACACCTGCGCCCACCACTTCTTTTTGCTCGTGCAAGTAGGCCAACAGCGCGCCGTCGCCGCACCCCAGATCCAGCACCCGGCTTTGCGGCATGATCCAGCTGGCGATACGCGCCAGATCAGGCCTGATAGGGTTGGGCGCAACTACGGATTGCGTTGACATCACGCTGACACTCCATGGCTCATCCGGCGGGGCGCCAGATCCAGCTTATGTGCAATGCGGTCATAGTAGCCCTGAACGACCGCGTGATAACGCGGATCTTCCAGCAAAAAAGCATCGTGGCCGTGGGGTGCGTCGATTTCGGCATACGCGACCGGCCGATTGTTTTTGAGAAGCGCCCGCACGATTTCGCGCGAGCGTGCCGGTGGAAAGCGCCAGTCGGTCGTAAAGGAGACCAGCAGAAAATCGGCCTTTACCCCGGCCAGGGCCCGAGCCAAATCGCCGCCGAAATTGCGCGCCGGATCGAAATAATCGAGCGCGCGGGTAATCAACAGATAGGTATTGGCATCGAAATAGCCCGAGAATTTCTCGCCTTGATGGCGCAGATACGACTCCACTTCGAACTCAACCCCATAGCCATAGTGAAATTCGCCTCCTTCGGCCGGCGCACGCTGAGTGCGGCCGAATCGCTCGGCCATGTCGTCATCGGACAGATAGGTAATATGAGCCAGCATACGTGCAACCGATAGCCCACCCTTGGGCAAGGTCTCGTGCGCCAGGTAATCGCCGCCATGAAAATCCGGATCGGAGATGATCGAGCGGCGCGCCACTTCGTTAAACCCGATATTCTGCGCCGACAGGCGCGGCGTGCTGGCAATCACAATGCAATGCGCGACCCGCTCGGGGCAGGTGATGGCCCAGCTCAACGCCTGCATGCCACCCAGCGACCCACCCATCACCGCCGCAAATTTTTCAATGCCGAAATGATCGGCCAGGCGCACCTGGGCCAGCACCCAGTCTTCGATGGTCAGGACGGGAAATGCCGCGCCCCAAGGCTTGCCCGTATCGGGCCTGAGGCTGGCCGGCCCCGTTGAACCGAAACACGAGCCAATATTGTTGACGCCAATGACAAAGAACCGATCGGTATCGACGGCCTTGCCAGGCCCGACCATATTGTCCCACCAGCCCACATCCTTGGGATTGCCGCAGGCCATGCCGGCCACATGATGCGAAGCATTCAGCGCATGGCAGATCAACACGGCATTGGTGCGCGCCGGGTTCAGCACACCGTAAGTTTCAACGGCCAGCTCGTAAGACGGCAAAACCTGGCCGCTGCTGAGCGGCAAAGGGTCGTTAAACGCAATAAGTTGGGGGGTGACAAACCCGACCGAGCCGGCAGGCACGCGGGTTTCAATATTGGAAGCGGGAATTTCAGGCAATACGGACGACGTAGATGAAGCAGATAGTTGGGCCATATGGACTCTTTAGCTGGATTTATGAGGCGCCCGCAAGCAGATCACGCAAATCGGCGCCGATTCGATGTTCAAAGTTTATCACCATCGAATAAACCGAGCATCGTTTTGTCTCCCTGGATTTTACCAAAATGAATAAAATTGATACATTGGTTTAGTTATTGTAATTAAAGCGACATACCAATGATAAGAAACAGATCCATGAACCCTCTTACAACCAAGGAACTGTCCTGCCTGCGTTGGGCAGCCATCGGCAAGACCAGTTGGGAAATGAGCATGATTCTGGGCATGGCCGAACGCACGGTCAACTTTCACATTCAAAATGCCTGCCAAAAGTTGCAGGTGCGCGGTCGCCAAGCGGCCATTACTGCGGTTTTGCAAGCCGGTTGGCTAAATGTCGCTACCGAGGCTTCCCCAAAGAACCAAAAAACTCGTCCGCCTCCGGCTTTGGATAAAGCGCGGAGGGAGCGGTTACCAGGCCTTCGACCAAGCCGCGAGGTAGCAGCCAAACCTTAGCATCGAGCCGGGCAGCGCCCTTTTGCGACTTGCCCTCAATGGTAAAACGATTGCCGGGTTCGGGTAAAACCCGAGGCGGCGCCACGCCCAGATTCTGATAGAGCGAACGTATCACCGCCCGGGCAAAATCGTGCTTGGCCTGATCGTCATTCGCCCACTCATCGGGCCACGGCGCGTAACCTACCGCAAACGCCGCGTCATTGACTTGAGCTGCCGTCAGGGAAAACTGCAGAGAGTGGCCCGAGAAATCCAGCGGGCGTTGCCCGGTCTCGGGCTTGCCCGGAAAAATCGCCGTCACCGACCCGTCAGCAATCGGGGCCACTCGCCAGTTGTACTCCGGCGAACATCCCGTCAAGGCCATAAAAACCATTGAAACCGCTGCCATACGTCTGAACATTCGGGCTCCCAGCCATCCTTTCCCACAAAGGATGTTCAGTTTACCGCCCCGCGGCCCGGGCCCTGCGCCGCTATCGGCCAAATCCACTTCCGCCATAACCTGTATCCCACCACTAATTGTCAAACACCCGTAAAATCGCAGGCTGAATGACTAAAAACAATCCTGCAATGACTCCCAAGCACTCCCGCTACACGGCACTGCGCCAGAACCCCGAATTGCTCAAAAAAATATTACGCGGTATCGAAAAAGAAGGCTTGCGCGTCGATAACCAGGGGGTACTTGCCCGTACGCCGCACCCGGGCGCGCTGGGCTCGGCGCTGACTAATCCCCGCATCACGACAGACTACTCCGAGTCGTTGCTGGAAATGATTACGGGAACCCACACCACGGTGGCCGCCCTGCTCGAAGAACTGGACGACACCCACCGTTTTGTGGCGCAGCAACTCGGCCAGGAACTGATCTGGAATCAATCGATGCCCGCGCACCTTCCTGCAGAGGCCGACATCCCCATCGCCTGGTACGGCACTTCCAACACTGGCATGCTCAAGCACGTCTACCGGCGCGGCCTGGCCGAGCGCTACGGCAAAACCATGCAATGCATCGCCGGCGTGCATTACAACTTCTCGTTGCCGGACGAAATATGGGAACGTTTCGGCGTCCGGGGGTCTTCCGTTGAAGATCGTCGATCCAAAGGCTATCTGGCCCTGATTCGCAACTTCACGCGTTATTCGTGGCTGCTGATGTATTTATTCGGGGCCTCGCCTGCCGTATCCAGCACATTCATGCATGGCGCCAGGCAGTCCTTGCAAAGCCTGGACGCCGACACCTTGTATCTGCCGTACGCCACCAGCTTGCGCATGAGCGATTTCGGCTATCAAAACAAGGCGCAATCGGAATTACAGCTTTGCTATAACGATATAGAAACCTTTTTGGCCCGTATGTACAACGCCGTCACCAAACCGTGGCCTGCCTACGAAGCCATAGGCACACATCGCAACGGCGAATGGATTCAGCTCAACACGCACGTGCTGCAAATCGAAAACGAGTATTACTCCACGATCCGGCCCAAGCGCACCACTGGGCGCTGCGAGCGCCCTGTCACAGCCCTGGCCGAGCGCGGCGTGCAATATATAGAGGTGCGTTGCCTGGATATCGATCCCGACTCGCCAATCGGCATTTCGCCCCAGACCAGTTACTTCATGGATGCCTTCCTGCTCTTTTGCGCCACAGAGGAAAGCCCATTCTTTCCGCAAGACGGCACGTGCCGCCACAGCCGCGGCAATTTCGGCCTGGTCGTCAAGGAAGGCCGCAAGCCAGGCCTGCAGTTGATCAGGTCCGATGACGCGGCCGATTCGCACCAATCCGTCGGCCTGGCCGATTGGGGCCTGGAACTGATCGAGCGCATTCTCCCCTACGCAGAAGCGCTCGATGCCGCACACGGCGGCCAGAACTATGTACACGCCGTAGAGGCGCAACGGCCCAAACTCAGCGACAGCGAGCAGACCCCATCAGCCGAACTGTTGGAGGCGCTACGCGCCGATGGCATCAGCCTGCATGACTACACCTTGCAGCAAAGCCAGCGGCACCGCGACGCGCTGCGTGCCAGGCCCTTGAATGCTGCGATGCAGCATGAGATGATCCAGATGGCCGCCCAATCGGTGCAGGAGCAGGCTCATCTGGAGCAAAGCGACCGTGAAGACTTCGACACCTACGTGGCCCGTTATCATGCGGCGCTTAAACGCCCTTGACGCAGAATCCGGCCGGGCGCCGACGATACCGTCAGGCGCCTGAAGCGCCGGCAGCGTCATCGGCGTGCCGACGCTCATTGGGTTCTTCGGTATAAAACATGCGCTTTCTCTCGTACATCGCCCTATCCGCCCTTTGCATTGCCAGCTCGAGGCGTTCTCCATCCACAGCCGTGGCGCACCCCATGGCGATCGAAAGCGTTGTCGCCGAATAATACTGATTATTCACCGCCACCAGGGCAACGATCTGCTCCATGACCTCGGCCGCGCCCTCCGCATCGGTCGAAGGCAACAAAACCGCGAATTCATCGCCCCCAATGCGCGAGGCGCAGGCAGGCTTGGTGACCGCGGCATCCAGGACTTCCCCGAAACGGCGCAATAAATCATCGCCCGCCGCGTGCCCAAGCGCGTCGTTCATCGCCTTCAGCCCGTTCAGATCGATAATAATGATGCTCACGGGATAGAATTTCTTTCGCTCAAGCCGATTGAGCTCATCGACATAGAAACTCCGATTGTGCAGCTTGGTCAGGGAATCGTGCTTGCCCAGAAACTCGAGATACGCCTCGGCCTTTTTTCGCGCGGTAATATCCGTAAGCGCCACCAGCACCAGATCCCAGTTTTCTTCATGGCCGGGAAGTACCGAAAACTGCAGGTACAGATACAAGGGATCGCCAGCAAGCGTGTGATTCACCACCTCCCGCTGCTGAAATAATCTTTCTTCCCACAAATCAACCAGTTGTTCGCGAAAATGCGGATACATATCATCGCGAAATACCTTATCCAGATTATTCAAGAGCGTTGTCTGGTCGGGAGCGACAAACAATGCGAGAGTCGTCTGATTGACATTGATCACCCTGATTTCTTCCGCACAGCGAGTGACAAATTCCGGATGAACATCGGTGAACGTGCGGAAATCCGAAATGCCCGCGCGACGGATCTCATCGAACAAGCGTCGAATCGCACTGAAGTCTTCGACCCACAGCGACACGGGCGAATGCTGGAACAGGCCGCGCGCGTACGACTCGCTGGCCGCCAGCTGGCTTTGGACGGACAACCGCTCGGTTACATCTTCCACCGCCACCAGCACGCGGCTCCAATTGTCGGGCTCATCACCCAGGATGCTGCCTCGTATCTGGACGTCCAGGCGGCGTCCCGATACGGTGTAATTCACGCTGTGGCCCGAAAAATGACGCTGGCCATTCCATAATTGCACCAGCTCGCCGATCAAGCCTGCCAGCATTTCACCCCTGAATATCCGGTCGAGATTCTGCTTCAGATGCTCCAGATCATCCGCTTCGAACAGGCTAAGCGTGCGACGGTTCACGTTGACCACCCGCATTTGCTGGGTGCACTGTTCCACAAGATGGGGATTGGCCAGCAAATGGCTGCCCAGATTGCTTATCCCCTCGGCGCGCCATTGGGCAAACAACGTTTGAATGCCGCTGTAGTCTTCCAGCCAAAGCGAGGCTGGCGCAACATCGAAGATATCACCGTCGCCTGTTGCCTGGCCCACCTGCTGCAGGATTTTGGTTAAATGATTGTTGTTATCTGCCATGGAAAGCTCTGACTTTCGAATGTGATGAGATCTGCGTTACCTCTACAACGACAGCGCAAATCTCGTGACAATGCGGTATGGGTCGGGTGCGTGGGAGCCCACATTCGGCCCATTTTAGCGCCATAGGCGCTCACGCCGCCCTACCCGCTCTCTTGTATGATATCAACTATAACGGAGACCAAACTCATGACCCCTGCCACCAACCCCACTCCACCGCTCGAACTCAATGCCCCCCAGTGGGTATCCCATGCGCATCTCAAGGCCTGGGTAACGCAGGTCGCCGCGCTGACCCAGCCCGACCGCATCGAGTGGTGCGACGGCTCGCAAGAAGAATACGATCGATTATGCGAACTGATGGTGCAGGCCGGCACGTTGCAGCGCCTGAATCCGGCCAAACGGCCCAACTCCTACCTGGCATGGTCCGATCCCAGCGATGTCGCGCGCGTAGAGAGCCGCACCTTTATCTGTTGTGAAAAAGAAGACGATGCCGGCCCCACCAACAACTGGACCGAACCGGCGGCCATGCGCGAAACCTTGAACGGCCTGTTCGCAGGCTGCATGCGCGGGCGCACACTGTACGTGATCCCCTTCTCCATGGGCCCGCTGGGTTCGCACATCGCGCACATCGGCGTAGAGCTATCCGACTCGCCCTACGTCGTTGCCAATATGCGGCTGATGACACGAATGGGCCGCAAGGTCTACGACGTGCTGGGCGCCGAGGGCGAATTTGTGCCCTGCGTACATTCGGTAGGCAAGCCGCTGGCAGCCGGTCAGGCCGATGTACCATGGCCCTGCAACGATACCAAATACATCGTGCATTACCCGGAAAGCCGCGAGATATGGTCCTTCGGATCCGGCTACGGGGGCAACGCGTTATTGGGCAAGAAATGTTTCGCCCTGCGCATTGCGTCCACCATGGGCCGGGACCAAGGCTGGATGGCCGAACACATGCTCGTTCTGGGCGTTACCTCGCCAGCCGGAAAGAAAATGCACGTGGCGGCGGCATTTCCGTCTGCCTGCGGAAAAACCAACTTCGCGATGCTGATTCCACCCGCGTCGCTGCCGGGCTGGAAAGTCACTACCATTGGCGACGATATCGCCTGGATCAAGCCCGGCGCCGATGGCCGCCTGTATGCCATCAACCCCGAAGCGGGCTATTTTGGCGTGGCGCCCGGCACCAACGAAAAAACCAACTTCAACTGCATGGCATCGCTGCGCGAAAATGTGCTCTTCACCAACGTTGCACTGACCGATGACGGCGACGTCTGGTGGGAAGGCATGGGGCCGGCGCCCAAGCACTGCCTGGATTGGCACGGCAAGGACTGGACGCCCGATTCGGGCCGCAAGGCGGCCCATCCCAACGCCCGATTCACCGTGTCGGCAGTGCAAAACCCGGCGATCGATCCCGAATGGGACAACCCCGCCGGGGTGGCCATTGACGCATTCATCGTAGGCGGACGCCGTTCAGACACGGTGCCGCTGGTGACCGAGGCGCGCAACTGGACCGAGGGCGTGTACATGGCCGCCACACTGGGCTCGGAGACCACGGCTGCGGCCGCAGGCGCGCAGGGCGTAGTGAGGCGCGACCCTTTCGCAATGCTGCCGTTTTGCGGCTACAGCATGAGCGCCTATTTCGCGCATTGGTTAAAGCTGGGCGAGCAGTTGCAGGCGGCAGGCGCCACGCTGCCACGCTTTTTTTGCGTCAACTGGTTCCAGACCGACGATCACGGCAAGTTTATCTGGCCCGGATTCGGCGAAAACATGCGCATCCTGAAATGGATGCTCGAACGCATCGACGGTTCAGCCAAGGGCGAAGACAATCTGTTCGGTATTTCGCCCCGCTACGAAGACATCACCTGGGACGGGCTCGATTTCGGCATCGACAAGTTCCAGTACATCACGTCGATCAATCGCGCCGCGTGGCGTAAAGAGCTTGGCCTGCACGCAGAATTGTTCGACAAGCTTAAAAAACATCTGCCTGCGGAACTGCGCAGTCTGCAAGACCGGTTAAGCGGGCAGCTTGGTGCTTAATCGCCGGTCTCGGGGATTTTTTCTGTCTAGATAGTACCGTCTTTGGGTCTCAACGATTATGGCAGCCACAAGGGGTGCCGCTGACAAAACGTCGATACCCAAGACGGTATCTACGTTCTGGGAAAATGGCACCCACAAGGGGTGCCACTACAAAAACGGATCCGTCGCTTGTAGCGGCACCCCTTGTGGGTGCCATATCCTTTGCATTCAGATAACCCCGCGGCGCGCCCAATCTTTTTGAGTATCCGCGTCGATACCCAAAGCCGTCAAGACTCGCTCGGTGTCCTGGCCCAGCTTGGGAGCGCGGCGCTCAACGGTGCCGGGCGTTGAACTGAGCTTGGGAACGATGCCGGGCAGCTTGACGGGAGTACCGTCGTCCAGCTGGCTATCCAGGATCATCTCACGCGCTTGGTAATGAGGGTCTGCGCAGATATCGGCAATATCGTAAACGCGTCCCGCCGGTATGCGCGCCTCATGCAGCGTTTCCAGGACTTCATCCAGGGTATGCTTTCTGGTCCAGGCTTCGATGGCTGCATCGATCGCCCGCGCATGCTGCGCACGCCCGTCGTTATGCGCATAAGCCGGGTTTTCCGCCAAATCGCCGCGGTCGATGGCCGACATCAAGCGCTTGAAAATGCTGTCGCCGTTACCCGCCACCAAAGCATACTTGCCATCGGCGCACATATAAGCGTTGCTGGGGGTAATGCCGGGCAGGCTGCTGCCTGCGGGCTGACGGATTTCATTAAACACGGCATATTCGGGCAGCAAGCTTTCCATCATATTGAATACCGACTCATACAAGGCGACATCCACGTACTGGCCTTCGCCCTTATTCTGTTCGCGATGACGCAAGGCCAGCAACACGCCAATCACGCCATGCAGGGCCGACAGAGAATCCCCGATAGAAACGCCCACCCGCACAGGCGCTCGCCCCGGCTCGCCGCTCAAGTGGCGCAGCCCGCCCATGGCCTCGCCCACCACGCCAAAACCCGGGCGATCGCGATAGGGGCCGGTCTGCCCATATCCAGAGACGCGCAGCATGATCAGGCCGGGATTGATCGCATGCAGGGCATCCCAGCCCAGGCCCCAGTTCTCCAGCGTGCCGGGACGAAAGTTCTCGATCAGGACGTCGGTCGTCGCCGCCAGCTGGCGTATCACGTCCTGGGCTTCGGCCTGGCGTAAATCCAGGGTGACGGATTGCTTATTGCGGGATTGCACTTCCCACCAAACCGAGGTGTCGTCATGCAACAGGCGCCATTTCCTTAATGGGTCGCCCGTTTTCGGCGGCTCGATCTTGATGACTTCGGCACCGAATTCGCCAAGCATCTTGGCGGCAAACGGGCCGGCAATCAACTGGCCCAATTCGAGCACGCGTATCCCGCTCAAAGGTTTAAGCATAGTGGCCAAGCCCCTAAATCAAATTTGTATTTTAATAACAGATACAACGCTCACCGCACCGGCAGGAAATTGAAGAACAGCAGGCCTTGCACATAATTGATGCCCACTCGCCGAAGATTTTCATCAAGCAGGTTGGCCACCAGATCGAGCCGGCCGATCAGTCCGCCAAATTCACGCTCAAAACTGAGGTTGGCAATATCGCCGGAAATTTCATTGGCCAACAGCAGATGGTGGCCCGAAGCGTCGCGCCGGGTCTGCAGCAGCCAAGCGGCAATCTCGACATTGCGAGCCGCGTTGTAGACATGCTGAGCACTTAGAATGTCGGAGACATAAAATCGCGTCTTGCCATTGTGTGCCTGGATAATCATATTGGCCAGGCCAAAAATAAAAGCCCCCACCCGATCGCCGCGATAGGTGGGGTCAAGCGCAATGGAAAGAATCTGAATATCGCGAAAGCCCTTCAGATCGGGCGGCGCCTGGCCCAGCTCGATGGCCTTGTGCCCCAGTTTCAAGGCCGTCGCCAAATCGGGTGCTCCGGTCTTGCGCCACTCGGCGGGATTCCTGCGATAGAGCTTTTCGAGCAGACGATTGAGGCTATCCAGGTTATCGCGCATGGCGATCGTAACGGTACGGTTGAAGTCGGTTTGCGCCAACTGGTCAAATGACATGGATTCGTTACGAGGGCCCGCCAACCCCGCTTTCCCTGAGTCCGCGCACCCTGTCAGTCCAACTCCCAGTATCAAGACCAGGCCTGCGACACAACCCTTGCTCATGCCATTCCCATTTCCCTCGTACCCTTGAATTCGCGGCGCCGCAGCCGCCCGCACATACTACCCTGGGAGACTTTATCAGAAATCGGCAAAGCCCCCCATAACAATGCTTATGCCGAGGCCCAGAGGTGTTGCGCCGCATAGGCGCGCCAAGGCCGCCACGCTTGGGCTCGCTGGAGAATCTCGGATGAAGAATAGTCGCGCCCTTCCTGCCTGGCCATGGCATGCAGAAGAACGACGTCGGCGGCGGGAAAAGCATCGGGCTCGCGCAACTGGCGCAAGGCAATGTACTGCGCCGTCCACTCTCCCACGCCGCGAATCAGGCGCAACCGCTGAACAGCCTCGTCCAACCCACGGCTCGCGTCAAAGAGATGCGTATCGGCCATAGCGGCGGCCGCCACGGCCGATAGCGCAGCAGCCCGGCTGCGGGGCATGCCAAGCGATGCCAGGTCCGCTGCCGCCAACGCCTCGGGTTCGGGGAACACATGCGTCAAACCTCCCTCGGGCTGTGTCATGGGTTGGCCATACATGGCCACCAAACGCCCCGCCAGACGCACGGCGGCAGCCACCGTGATCTGCTGCCCCAGCACGGCACGAATGGCCAACTCAAAGCCATCCCAGGCGCCCGGCACGCGCAAACCCGGCCGCGCCTGAACCAACGCGGCCAGCACCGGATCTTTGGCAAGATGGCCGGCAATAATGATGGGATCGGTCGCCAGATCGAACACACGCCGCAGTCGCGCAATTATCACAGGCAATACCGAAAGCTTGGGAAACCGCAACGTGGCGCGCAACGCATCCCCACTCGCCGCCTGGACCGCGACCGTTCCCTGCACCCCATCGAATTGCACCGATCGCACATAACGATCGGCGGTAACGAGCTCGATGCCGGGAATAGCCCGCCGACGCAGAAACTCCAGCATGGCCGGCCAATCGTACGGCGGATGATAGCGCAGCAGAAGTTCGATTTCGCCATGCGGCCCGGCCGAGACATCCGCCTTTCCCGAGCCTCGCAAATCGCCGGGAGGGCATGCGAATAATGCCAGGAAAGTCTCATTGAAACGGCGGATGCTGCCGAAACCCGCGGCGAAAGCGATTTCGGCCATCGGCAGCCGTGTTTCATGGATAAGCTGCTTGGCCAGCAAAACGCGACGGGTCTGGGCGACGGCAACGGGCGACGCTCCCAGATGTTGACGGAAAAGGCGCCGCAACTGCCGCTCACCCACGCCCACGCGGCCGGCCAAGGCGGCCACATCGGCGTCATCCAAAGCACCCAGCTCTATCATGACCAGCGCACGCGCCACGGTATCCGACGTGCCCCGCCATGCTCCCAGATCGGGCGCGGTCTCTGGCCGACACCGCAGACAGGGGCGAAAACCCGCCGCTTGCGCCGCTGCAGCCGTAGGGTAGAAAACCACATTCGCAGACTGCGGCGTGCGCGCCGGACAGACCGGGCGACAGTAAATACCTGTGGTTTTAACGGCAGTGAAAAACCGCCCATCGAAGCGAACGTCACGGGCGCAAACAGCGCGATAGCATGCATTGTGATCCAGATCCATGCAGAAATGCTAATGCAGCGCCCACGCTTTGTCTAGCGGCTTTCGGACAGCCATTAATGGCTGAACTACGATTTGACGACCGGTGAATTCAAAACAGGATCGATGGTCAACAAGACGTGGCGATATGACAATAACGTCCGATAACCGCCAGCGGAAGTCCCTTTCCGGGGCTATATTGTTCACTTCAAACGCCGGAGTATCGCTATGCTGACGCAAATATTCTCTCTCGAACGTATCAATACGCCCACCGGGCCGATGCTGATCGTCACAGACGACAACCATTGCATGCGCGCCGCCGATTGGGAAGATCACGAGCAGCGCATGCGAACGCTTCTGCGGCAGCAATATGGCGCAAATGCCATCGAGCTGCGCGAGACATCGCGCCCCTCGGCAGCCAGCCGCTCGCTGGATGCCTATTTCGAGGGCGAGCTGAACGCCATCGACAACCTGCCGGTCGCAACCAAAGGCACAGAGTTCCAGCGCAAGGTATGGAGTGCGCTGCGCTGTATCCCGGTCGGCCATACCGTTAGCTACAGCACTCTGGCGGCCCGGATCGGCCGACCTACCGCAACACGTGCCGTGGGACACGCCAATGGCTCCAACCCCATCTCCATCGTCGTTCCCTGCCACCGAGTGATCGGCGCAAATGCCTCGCTGACGGGCTACGGTGGCGGCCTGGATCGCAAACGCTGGCTGCTGGCACACGAAAGCGCATGTTCGATGCCGAGCATCGAATCAAATCAGAAGAAAACGGAACGTGTGTAAACGGGCTGGCGTAGATCAATAGTCAAGAGGGCTATGACACCGAATACCGTAAGGGTCTCCTCCAATAGCCAACGTCGGGTATGCTTGTCGTTTCAAAACTTTTCAACCCTGCGCATTAACCGATGAGACGCGTATTTCCAGCCTGGGCCGTACCCGTTATTGCGATTCTCGTCCTGCAGACGACCACCTCGTTTCTCACCCGGCTTATTCCCATCGCCTTCCCAGCCATGATGGAGCCGTTAGGCTGGGACGGAAGCTGGATCGGGTACCTGACTGCCGCCACCACAATCGGTGCTCTCTTCATCCTGATCGTCGGTACGACCTTGATCCGGCAAATCGGCGGAATCCGCGCAGTACAACTGGGCTTGCTGATTGGCGCGGCAAGTGTCGTTCTCTTTTTCTTCCCCTCGCTCATCCTGGCTCTGATCGCCAGCTTCATGATCGGCCTGAGCTACGGCACAGCAAGCCCGGCAGGCAGCGAAGTGCTGCAACGTTTTTCACCCCCGGAGAGCCGAAACCTGGTCTTCTCGATCAAACAGGCCGGCGTACCATTGGGTGGCGTTATTGCCGGCCTGGCCATCCCGCCGTTGATCGACATCGCAGGATGGCGCATTGCATTGCTTGTCGCCGCGCTACTGGTTGTCGTCACGACGTGCCTCACCTGGCGCCTGCATGGCCGGGTCGATGAACCTGCCGCCCGGGCAAAAACATACACCTGGCCCAACCGCCACACAATCCGCAATCTTGGCATACCCTTGAAAGCACTGGCGCGCGGGCCAGGCCTGCCCAAGTTGGCGACGGTAGGTTTTCTTCTAGCGACCACTCAAAGCTGCTGGTTCACCTTTATGGTGATCTATCTGGTCGACGATCTGCACTACTCGCTAAGCCTGGCCGGCGTGGTTTTTGCGATTATGCAGGCGGCAGGCGTCGCAGGCCGGATCGCACTGGGGTGGTTTGCCGACCGCATCGGCTCCGCGCCCCTGACTCTCACCATTACCGCGGTGGGTTCCGCCCTGACGACCCTATTACTGGGCTTTAGCACCGAGGCATGGCCACTATGGGCCATGATCCTGCTTTCGGCCGCAGCGGGAGCCACAGCCGCCAGTTGGAACGGCGTGCAGATTGCCGAGGTCGCGCGCCGCTCGCCGCCCGAGCTGGTGGGCGAAACAGCCGCGGGCTCGTCCATTGTCGTCTACCTGGCCAACATGGTCGCCCCTGTTGCCTTTGCAGCGTTCGTAGCCATCACCGGCCGTTTCGACCACGCCTTTGTGGCCATCGCCGTCTTTAGCCTGCTATCCATCGTCTTCCTGATTGGCCTGGACGGGAAGGAGATCAAGGTGGGAGAGAATGCGTGATGAGCAACGCAAGCCCGTCCATCTTCATCCGTCTCTGCACTTTGGGCGGCTTATCTCTCACGCGAATACCGTTCGGTTTTAGGAACAATGGCACCCACAAGGGGTGCCGCTACATTAACGGCGAACATCGCCGACGTGAGCGTCGTGGGTGGTTAAGGTGGGGCGGGCGATTCGGGCACGCCGTGCACAGGGCCGGATTCGGGGATGCAAGGCGTGCGCTGTTTGAGTGGGACGTTTGCGATCAGTCCAGTGGACTGATCGCCCCACGAGTTCGCACGCCGCCCCGAAGCCGGTCCTGCGCGCGGGTAGTCATGGCGCAGCCATGACCGTGACCGTCAGAGCCCGATCCGCCTTAACCGCCCACGATGCGGGGCTAGAAAGTTTTAAGCGGATAAGGTTGGTACGAAAAAATGCCATCCGCAGCGAATGCCACCCACAAGGGGTGGCGCTACAGGTGCCTACGAACAAGCCTTGCCGTGATCGGCGCGATTGCCGGCCGCCTTGGCCTGCGCTTCGGTCATGTACTCGCCGGCCTTGGTCGTGCCATACCACTTGCTGCCCTGGCAATGATAGACCTTGCTCTTCGAGTTCACCCACACCTTGCCAGCCCCGCCGCCCGCCGCCACCGCAGACTTCGCAGGAGCCGCCTTGGCCGAAGCAGGCGCTGCCTTGGAGGTTGCCGCCGCAGCCGGAGCAGCCGCTACGGGCGCCGCTGCCGCTGGAGTAGCCGAAGCGCCTTTGCTGCCATACCACTCCTTAACCCCTTTATGCCCACGGCAAGCGCCCTTTTTAGTATCTCCGGTATAAGACGTTCCATCATTGCACACACCGGTCACCACGGCCGAACTGGCCGGAGCGGCCGTACTCGTTGTGGCGGCATTTGCCGGCGCCCAGGAAAAACTGATCGCCGCGGCGAATGCGCCTACGGCCATGGCACAGGTTTTCGATAATGTATTCATGGATAATTTTCCAAAAAAATTAAGAGCACGTTCAAATAGCCACAATGGCCGCCTGCATCGTACCGTTCAAGTGTTATGACAATGTTCCGAAACCGCGCTGAACACTGTCAATTTGCAACAATAATTGGCCGATTGAATCAATGAGCGAAATGCAAATATAGGTACAGCACAATGATCGCACCAATAACCGACATGATGAAACCCGCAGGATGAAAAGGCAGCAGTAATGCAATTGCGATAATAATCTGGGCAAGCCTTGCGCAGTATCAACAATGGTTAACTTTTACTGAAAACAAGCTGACACCATTGGGCCGGGCGCCGCGCCGCCTGGTTTCTTCCACGACCGCTTTCATCGCAAAGCAGGCCCGCCGCCTCTCATGGGCAAGGGCCTCAGTTCAGCACATGGATCGGCTGCCCGCCCGCCCAGGCGGCAACGGCCTTGACCGCATTCTGATAAAAAGCCTGAAAATTTTCCGGATTGACATACCCCAGATGAGGCGTGAGCAACACATTGTCAAGCCGGCGGATCGGATCATCGGCTGCCAGCGGCTCGTCGGGATAAACATCCAGGCCGGCTCCCGCTATTTTCTTTTCTTTCAACAGACGATACAAAACCGCCACATCCACCAACCCGGCACGCGACGTGTTCACCAAGTACGCGCTGGCTTTCATGGCCCGCAGCGACTGGGCATCGACCAGGCCGCGAGTGCTCGCGCTCAACACCAGGTGCAGACTGACGACATCGGACTGGCTAAACAGCGCATGTTTGTCGACACGGCGCACTCCGGCCTGCGCCGCGCGCTCGTCCGTCAGATGCGGGCTATATGCCAATACATTCATGCCAAAGGCCTTGCCCGCCACGGCCACGGCCTGGCCCAGCTTGCCCAAACCCAGCACCCCCAGGGTTTTGCCCGCAACAATGCCCGGCAGCCGGGTTTGCCACAGCCCCGAACGCATCCCCCGGTCTTCCGCGGCCAGGTTCTTGAACAAACCCAGAATGTGCGCCCAGGCCAATTCCGCCGTGGCGGAAACGGCCGCAGGACTGCCCGGCGCGCCGCATACGACAACCCCTTGCGCCTTGCATGCCGGCATATCTATGCTTGAATTGCGCATGCCGGTGGTAATCAGCAAACGCAGACGAGGCAGTTGCTGCAGCAGTTCAGACGGAAACGGAGTGCGCTCGCGCATAGCCACAATAACGTCGAAGCCGGCCAAAGCCGCGGCCCTTTCACGGGGCGCTTGCGGCAACGTTTCCGTAAACACCGTAAGCTCCGCACCGCTGTCCAGCGATGGCCAATCGGCCAAGTGTTGCGCAACCTTCAGATAATCGTCGAGTACCGCTATTTTCATTTTCATGGAAATCGCCCGCAATGGGTTAGTTCAGACTGTCCAGCTTCTCCCGCAAGGCGTCCAGCGGCAAAGCGCCATTGACGCGAGTGCCATCTGCAAAAAAGATAGCAGGCGTGCCTTGTATCATCAGCTTTTTACCCAGCGCCAGAATTTGCTTGGTGGGTGTATCGCACTGGGCCTGGGCCGGGACCTTGCCATTCACCATCCAGTCGGTCCAGGCGCCCGCTTGATCCTTGGCGCACCAGACGTCGCGGGCCTTGATCGCCGAGTCGGGCGTCAGGATTGGCAACAAAAATGTATAGACCGTGACGTTGTCGATGTCTTTCAAAGTGTGATGCAGCTGCTTGCAATACACACAATTGGGATCCTCAAAAACCGCCATCTTGTGCGCGCCCGTGCCTTTGACCTGTTTGATGGCCAGATCGAGCGGCAATGACGCAAAAGACACTTTCGAGAGTGCAGCCAGGCGTTCTGAAGTCAGATCGACACGGCTCTTCGCGTCGATCAGGGAACCCTGCAGCAAATAGCTGACCTCGGCATCGGTATACACCACGTCCATGCCAATCTGCACTTCATACAAGCCCGGGAACGGCGTTTCGCGCACGGCCGCCACATCCACCTCCGGGAAGCGGGCGGAAAACGCCTTCTTGATGGCATCCAGCGCACTATTGCCCTGCGAAGCAGGTATGGACTCAGCCAGCGGAGCAGGTGCGGCGCTGACGGTTTGCGCCTGTCCAGGGACACCAAAAAGGCCCAGGCCGGCGCATAAAATCGTACCCAGACACATCGAGAACCGCTTACTCATAAAAACTCCTGATTCCTTGCCGGACGCCAGGCCCAAAAGGGCTATCGCCCCGAGGCGCCGGCAATCAAAAACCGTTTGATGAAAGGCAGGCGATCAACGCATTGCATGCCCACATTACGCGCCCACGCGACCGGTGCCGACTGCGCGGAAAACAGGCGATGAAGGCCATCGGTGGCCACGCGCATGGCCAACACCGGCTCAGCGCGCGCGCGACGATAGCGTTGTAGCACACGATAATCCGCCACACTTCGATAAGCTTCTTTCTCGCCCAGCACACGCAACAGTTCCTGCACATCGGCCAGGCCCAGATTCAAGCCTTGACCGGCCAGCGGATGAATCCGGTGCGCCGCATCGCCCACCAGCGCCACACCCGGCGCAATCATGGTGCTCTGCTCCAGAAACAAGGGGAAGCCAAACAGCGGGCTGCGCACCTGCAAGTGCCCCAAACGCCCGCCGGTGACGGCTTGCAAACGGGCCTGCAGATCCCCATTGCGTTGCGGTTCGGGTAGATTCTGCAACGCCTTGGCCAAAGCCTGCGGCATGGACCAGACCATCGACACCTGGTGGCCGTCGGCCGTATCGGGCATGGGCAAAAGCGCCAGGACGCCATCGGCGGTAAACCATTGCAAAGCGGTTTGCTGATGCGGCAGATCGGACGTCAAATGCACAACCAGGCCGATATCGCCGTAAGGCCTGGACCGGGTAGAAATGCCGGCGGCATGGCGCACCGGCGAGCTCGCGCCGTCCGCTCCGATCAACAGATCGGCCGCAAAGCGCTGGCCCGACTCGGTCACCACGACGCCCGCCTGCCGCTCGTGAAACGACTCGGACTGCCAGCGTATGCCATACACCTGCACAGCCTGCTGCAACACGCGCTCGAGCTCACTGGATTCGACTATCCAGGCCAGGGTCGTTTGAGCGGCTTGCCATGCCTGCAGTGTGACGCAGCCATTGGCATCGCCGTACACTTCCATACCCTCGACCGGCGTCAGGCGCGTTGAATCCAGCATGCTCCAAACGCCCAGATCGGCCAGAAACTGCTGGCTGGCCGCCGAAATGGCGTAAACCCGCGGGCAATACACATCGACTTCAGGCGGCGGGGACGCGGGACGCGGCCCAATCAACGTCACGCCAAAGCCACCTCTGGCCAGCCCCAAGGCACAGGCCAACCCAACAATACCGGCGCCGCAGACGACAACGGACTCTTTGTTCATCGCGCCGAGGGAGCTCCCGCCTGTTTGGGCCACAACAGCCACATTTCACCGCGTTGTTTCATGCGCCCGGCCTGGGCGCCGGCCTCGTCGCCAAAGCCCCAATAAAAATCGGCGCGGCCTGCACCCTTGATAGCAGCCCCAGTGTCTTGCGCAAACACCAGCCGGTCAAGCGGGCGGGCCGTAGCGGGATAGGTCGTGCTCAAATAAACAGGCGCCCCCAGCGGTACAAAGCTGGTGTCGACGGCAATTGCACGCTGGCCAATCAAGGCAATGCCATACGCCCCGCGCGGGCCCAGGTCCGCGTCAGACACAGCCTCTTCGCGGAAAAAGACTTCGGCCGGATTGGCATTGAGCATTTCCTGCACGCGGTCGGGATGCAGCTTGGCCCAGGCCTTGATGTTCTGCATCGACGCCTTTGCCAACGGCATCTGCCCGTGATCGGCCAACCATTTCCCTATCGAGGCATAGGGCCGGCCGTTGTGGTCGGCATACGCCAGGCGTATTGTTTCGCCCGAAGGCAGCAAGGCGCGCCCCGATCCTTGCACGGTAAGGAAAAAAGCTTCCACGGGATCATTGACCCAGACAATAACGGGAGGCTGTTTGGCGGACGCGGCGATCTCCGCCCGAGTGTCATAAGGCACGACGCGTTTGCCCACCAGCTTGCCGCGCACGCGTTTGCCGGCCAGCTCCGGATAAACGGAACCCAGATCGATGGTCAGCAAATCATCAGGCGCCGCGTACAAAGGCCATTGATATTGGCCGCCACGCGTGCGCGACGCATGCACCAGCGGCTCGTAATAGCCCGTCACGGTATTGACGGCCGGATGGCCCGCGGAATCCAGCACGCGCCAGGGCTGCAAATGATCCTGCAAAAACCGCCGCACCGACGTCGGATCAGGAGTTGTCACCGAAATACCCGACGAGAGCACCGCGGCACACACCGGCTGCCAGGCACGCGGAGTCGCTCGCGCCGGCATCGCCAGGGACCCCGACACAGGCCGCATCAGGCCCTTGCAGTTATTGACGAACCCTTTCCAGACATGGGACAAATCGTCGCTTTGCCAGCCAGGCAGAGCCGCCCAGGTCGTAGGCTGGAACCTGGCGGCCAGCGCACGCGGCGCGGTATCCGGCATGGAGCCGAGGCCGGGCACGCGCAGAGGTTGCTCCGCAATGCTGGGCGCCGGAGCGGGGCCGGGTGCAGGCGCCTGATTGTGTTCCGGCACGGTGCTGCACGCCGCCAAAAGGGTTAGCAGGAAGGAGGACAGCCATATTCTTTTCATGCACTACTTTAAAAATGAGAACATCCGTATACGGATTAATGCAGCGTGCGCGGCATGGCCAGCACAAACTCGTTGATGGGAACTTCGAAGGGGATGCCATTTTCACCCACGCAATGATAAGCGCCCCGCATCGTCCCGATGGGAGTGGGCAGTGGACAGCCACTGGTGTATTCAAAGGTTTCCCCCGGACTGAGCAAAGGCTGCTGCCCCACCACGCCCAGGCCGCGAACCTCCTGGACCCGTTGCTGGCCATCGGTAATGATCCAGTGGCGGCTGATAACCTGAGCCGCATGTTCGCCGCTATTGGTAATACGCACCGTGTAAGCAAACAGGAATTGGTGCTCACTGGGCTCGGACTGCTCGGGCAGATACTGCGGGGTCACGGTAATAGTCAGATCGTAAGGTTTCACGAGGAGATCCCGAATTAAGCGATTCATCGGTGTAAAAAGGACATTCGACGCCAATCTGTAATAATGGCACATACTCGATTCTATTCTCGAACCACGGATTCAGTTGACACCCATGCCTGCCACCCGCATCGCGCCCAGTATCCTGGCGGCCGATTTCGCCCGTCTGGGTGAAGAAGTCCGCAACGTCGTTGCCGCCGGCGCCGACTGGATACATTTCGACGTCATGGACAACCATTTTGTTCCCAATCTGACGATGGGCCCCATGATATGCGAGGCCATACGGCCCTACTCCACGGTGCCCATTGACGTTCATCTGATGGTCGAGCCGGTCGACGCCATTATCCCGCAATTTGCCAAAGCCGGCGCCCACATCATCAGTTTTCACCCCGAGGCCTCGCGCCACCCCGACCGATCCCTGGCTCTAATCAAAGAACATGGCTGCAAGGCGGGGCTGGTGTTCAGCCCCGCCACGCCGCTCAACTGGCTGGACTACGTCATGGACAAGCTCGATGTGGTGTTGCTGATGTCCGTCAATCCGGGGTTCGGCGGCCAGCACTTCATTCCGGCAACGCTGGACAAGCTGGCTCAGGTGCGGCAAAAAATCGACGCCTGGCGCGACAACGGCGGCCAGGACATTGCCCTCGAGGTCGATGGCGGGGTCAAGGTCGACAACATTGCCGCCATACGCGCCGCAGGCGCCGACACCTTCGTGGCCGGCTCCGCCATTTTCGGCCAGGCCGATTACAAAGCAGTCATCGCGGCCATGCGCAGCGAAATCGTCAAGGCTGAATCCATCTCGGTGTAACGGCAGGCCTTCGCCACGAGGGCGCTTCTTGTTGTAGCGACAGGCCTGTAGCGACAGGCCTTGTGCCTGTCATCCATGCAAAATATTGCCTTGATTGTGAGGATGATGCCACCCACAAGGGGTGGCGCTACAGGGTGCCGCCACATGATTCACCGTCACGTTTTTGTAGCGGCAGCCCTTGTGGCTGCCATCAATGATGAAACCAACACGTGCGAATTCCCGCCGTCGATGATATAGTATCGCCTATCCAAGCAAAGGCCTACAGGGCCGGCCAGGCACTAAAACACGCCACACCCAACCAATACCATGACTGCCACTACCTTCTATTACCCTACGCCCAGCGCCTATTGGCGCTGGTGGCGTTTGTGTTCTGGGTAGCGGTAATTCTCGCCCGGCCTTCAAGACTACGTCTTTTTCATGCCGACAGCATTACCTGAAAAACTAAGCCCGGAACCTAATTTGGCCGGGCTTTTTTGATTCCTGCCCGGCTTGTATGTAAAGCTGCATCACATCGAGACCACTATGACAGAAATCGAATTCCAGGCACTGGCCGCCTTGGGCTACAACCGAATCCCGCTCATCGCCGAAACCTACGCCGATCTGGATACGCCGCTGGCGATCTATCTGAAGCTGGCCCATGCCGGACCGGAGGGCGGACGCAATAGCTGCCTGCTGGAGTCGGTCGTGGGCGGCGAACGCTTCGGGCGCTATTCGTTCATAGGCCTACCGGCCAAGACCGTGATCCGCGCATCGGGCACACTCACCGAGGTGCTGCATCGGGGCGAGGTCGTGGAAACCCACGAAGGCGACCCGCTGGATTTCATCGAGCGCTACCAGAAGCGGTTCAAGGTAGCCATCCGCCCCGGAATGCCCCGCTTTGCGGGCGGCCTGGCCGGCTATTTCGGGTATGACACCGTGCGCCATATGGAGCCCCGGCTCGGCCCATCGACCAAGCCCTTTCCAGCCGGGCAGGAAGGCGGCACGCCGGACATCATGCTGCTGCACATCGACGAGCTCGTCATCGTCGACAATCTGGCGGGGCACACCTACCTGATCGTCTACGCCGACCCGCATCAGCCCGAAAGCTACGCCCTGGCCAAACGACGCCTCAAAGAACTGCGCGAAAAACTGCGCACGCCGGTCGTGATCCCGTATGCCTATGCCAGCATGCAAACCAATATTCGCCGCGACTTCAAAAAAGACGACTACATTGCCGCCGTGCAAAAGGCCAAGGAATACATTGCCGCGGGCGATCTGATGCAAGTCCAGATCGGCCAGGTCATCGCCAAACCGTTTCGCGACTCCCCCTTGTCGCTGTACCGATCCCTGCGTTCGCTGAACCCATCGCCCTATATGTACTACTGGGATTTCGACAATTTCCACGTAGTGGGCTCGTCGCCCGAAATCCTGGTGCGCCAGGAAATCGTCAACCAGGAAGATCGCAAGCAGTGCGAAGTGACCATACGCCCTCTGGCAGGCACCCGCAAACGCGGCGCCACGCCCGAAGAAGACGCCTTGCTCGCCGAAGAGCTGCTGGCAGACCCCAAAGAGCGCGCCGAACACGTCATGCTGATAGACCTGGCGCGCAACGATGTGGGCCGCATCGCCCAGACCGGCTCGGTCAAAGTCACCGACACCATGGCGATCGAGCGCTACTCGCATGTCATGCACCTGGTCTCCAACGTGAGCGGTACGCTGAACGAGGGCATGAGCAATATCGATGTGCTGCGCGCTACGTTCCCCGCCGGAACGCTCACCGGCGCCCCCAAGGTGCGAGCCATGGAAATCATCGATGAGCTCGAACCCGTACGGCGCGGCATTTACGGCGGAGCAGCGGGCTACCTGAGCTACGGCGGCGAGATGGATGTGGCGATCGCCATACGCACCGGCATCATCAAGGACGGCATGTTGTACGTGCAGGCAGCCGCCGGCATCGTGGCCGATTCCGATCCCGAAAAAGAATGGCTCGAAACCGAGGCCAAGGCACGCGCCGTGCTGCGGGCCGCCGAACAAGTTCAGTTTGGTCTGGACGAGCCCATTTGATGCCGCCGGCATCGTCAGGAGAACCACATGCTATTGATGCTCGATAATTACGATTCGTTTACCTACAACCTGGTGCAATATTTCGGCGAGCTGGGCGAGGAGGTCAAAGTGATACGCAATGACCAGGCCACGGTCGCTGAAATCGCGGCGCTCAAGCCCGGCCGCATCTGCGTCTCGCCCGGCCCCTGCTCACCCGCCGAAGCCGGCATCTCGGTCGAACTGATCCAGTACTTTGCCGGCAAAGTGCCGATCCTGGGGGTCTGCCTGGGCCACCAGGCCATAGGCGCCGCCTACGGCGGCAAAATTGTGCGCGCCCAGCACATCATGCACGGCAAAACCTCACCGGTTACCCATACCGGCACCGATGTTTTCAAAGACTTGCCTTCACCGTATACCGTCACCCGCTACCACTCCCTAGCCATCGAACGCGCCAGCCTGCCCGACTGCCTGGAAGTCACGGCGCAAACCGAAGACCATGAAATCATGGGCGTGCGTCACAAAACGCTGCCGGTTTACGGAGTACAGTTTCATCCTGAATCCATTCTTAGCGAGCACGGCCACGCGTTGCTGCGCAATTTCTTAACGCTATAACCGGGAACACAACCATGACCATAACTCCTGCCGAAGCGCTGGCGCGCTGCATTGAACACCGCGAAATTTTCCACGACGAAATGCTGCATCTCACGCGCATGCTGATGCGCGGCGAAATGTCCCCGCAAATTGCCAGCGCCTTGCTGATGGGCCTGCGCGTCAAAAAAGAAACGGTAGGCGAAATTACCGCCGCCGCTCAGGTCATGCGCGAATTCGCGCTGCCTGTGACGACGCCAGACCCGGAAAACCTGCTGGACATGTGCGGCACCGGCGGCGACGGCTCGCACACCTTCAATATTTCCACAGCCGCCATGTTTGTGGCCGCCGCAGCGGGCGTCAAAATCGCCAAACACGGCAATCGCAGCGCTTCATCGTCTTCGGGCAGTGCCGATGTGCTGGAAGCGCTGGGCGCCCAGATCACGCTAAACCCGGAACAGGTCGCCCAGGGTATTGCACAGATCGGCATCGGCTTTATGTTCGCCCCGGCCCATCATGGCGCAATGAAGAATGTAGCGGCCGTGCGCAAAGAGCTGGGAGTTCGAACGATATTCAACATACTTGGCCCCCTCACCAACCCGGCGAGCGCCGCCAATCAGTTGATGGGGGTGTTTCACCCCGATCTGGTCGGCATACAGGTGCGTGTGCTGCAACGCCTGGGTTCCAAGCACGTGCTTATCGTGCACGGCAAGGACGGTATGGACGAGGCCTCGCTGGGTGCAGCCACCCTGGTCGGAGAACTCAAGGATGACAAGGTGCGCGAATACGAAATCCACCCGGAAGATTTCGGCATGTCCATGGTGTCGAACCGTTCCATCAAGGTCAATAATCGCGAGGAGTCCGCCAAGCTGGTCCTGGAGGCCCTGGGAAACGTTTCGGGCGCGGCTCGTGATATCGTAGCCTTCAATGCCGGCCTGGCCATCTACGCCGGCAACCGGGCCGACTCCATCCAGGACGGCCTGAAGCTGGCTTTCGAAGCCATTGCCAACGGGTCGGCCCGCGCTAAACTGGACGAGTTCTGCACCTATACACGGAAACTCAGCGCATGAACGATATTCTTGCCAAAATCCTCGACACCAAGAAAATAGAGATATCTACCGCGCGCCAGATGCGCAGCGAGGCCGATCTTCTGCGCGAGGCCAAAAGCCGCAAGGATGTACGCGGCTTTGCCCGCGCCATCGAAGAGAAAATCGCCCAGGGAAAGCCCGGTATCATCGCCGAAATCAAGAAGGCCTCTCCCTCCCGGGGGGTCATACGCAAACATTTCGTTCCAAGCGAAATTGCGGCGTCTTATGCCGCGTACGGAGCAACCTGCCTTTCAGTTCTGACCGACATACAGTTCTTCCAAGGTTCCTACGACCACCTGCGGCAGGCTCGCGCCGCCTGCAGCTTGCCGGTTTTGCGCAAAGATTTCATCATTGATCCCTACCAGATCATCCACGCCCGCGCGCTGGGAGCCGACTGCGTACTGTTGATTGTGGCCGCTCTAAGCCCGCATCAGTTACGCGAATTTGAAGAAATAGCCATCGAATTGGGCATGGACGTGCTGGTCGAAATCCATGATCGAGCCGAGCTGGATGTCGCGCTCGAGCTGCATACGCCGCTACTGGGTATCAACAACCGCAATCTGCGCAGCTTCGAAACCTCGCTGCAAAACACCCTGGACCTCCTGCCCGCCGTCCCACCTCACAAACGGGTCATCACCGAAAGCGGCATTCTCAAAGCCGACGACGTGGCTCTCATGCGCCAACACAAGGTGGATGCATTCCTGATAGGCGAGGCATTCATGCGAGCCAAGGAACCAGGCGTTGCCCTGCGCGATTTGTTCGCGGCGGAATAGGAACTGCGGAGTCATGGAGTGCTGCGGGGGAATGGCACCCACAAGGGGTGCCGCTACAAAACTACCCGGTACGCCATGTAGCGGCAGCCCTTGTGGCTGCCATAATCGCCAATAATCAAACCGGTATCTACAAAACATCCACTACCGTTCTCCCCTAACACCCTGGAATCCGTTCATGTTTACTGCCGCAGAATCCGACCCGAAACTCAGCAAGGAACAGGCAGGGCCCATCGAGGCGAAACTTCGCACAGCGCTCCTCAAGGCACAATACGCGCGGCTGCAAAAAGCTCAGCGTGCTTTGTTGATCGTGATTGCCGGTATAGACGGAGCAGGCACGGGCGCCTCGGTCAACCTGATCAACGAATGGATGGACGCGCGCTTTATTCGCACGATGGCCTTTGGCGAGGCTACCCCCGAGGAAAAACGCTATCCGCCGCTGTGGCGCTACTGGCAGCCGTTGCCGGCCCTGGGCCGCACCGGCATCGTGTTCGGCTCGTGGTACCAACCCTTGCTCAGAGAAGCCGCCAAAAAGAAACCCGATCCGGGCGTCATCCAGAGCCTCGCGCAAGGCATACGCGAATTCGAATCCATGCTGGCCGGCGACGGCATACAAATCATCAAGCTCTGGCATCACCTCTCGCGCGAGGCCCAGAAAAAGCGCACCGACGACCTCCTGGCCCATCGTGAAACCGCCTGGCAAGTCCATCCCAGCGAGATCAAGGTTCGAAAGAAATTTGCGCGCCTGCGCAGCGCGGGAGAACTTTCGATCAACCTGACCCAGGCCGATTTTGCCCCATGGCACATCATTCCCAGCGCAGATCCGGATATGCGGGCCGTCGCAACCGGTCAGGCCATTCTGGCAGCCTTGCAGCAAAAACCTTCCCCGATCCGTTCCAATTTCGCACCGGACAATGGAATTCCAAAAGCGGCTGGCGGTCGCGCCATGGCCGGAGCAAAAATCCCTCCGCGGATCGAGAAGCTGGACTATACAGCGCAGCTCGATAGCAAGGAATACGATACGCAACTGGAGTATTGGCAGGCACGCCTGGCCGAACTGGTGCGTCACGACAAGTTCAAGGCCCGCTCTTTGATCCTGGTCTTCGAAGGCCAAGATGCTGCGGGCAAAGGCGGCGCCATCCGGCGTGTCACTCACGCCTTCGACGCTCGCCAATACAGCATTCATCCCATTGCCGCCCCCAGCGATATCGAGATCGCCCACCCGTACCTGTGGCGATTCTGGCGCTGCCTGCCAGCTCCAGGAAAAATCGCGATTTTTGATCGATCGTGGTATGGGCGCGTACTCGTCGAACGCGTCGAGAAATACGCGGCGCCGGCGGACTGGCAACGCGCCTATGCAGAAATCAATCAGTTCGAGGCCCAGCTGACCGACAACGGTGCGGTGCTGGTGAAATTTTGGCTCGCCGTGACGCGCGCAGAACAATTGAAACGCTTTCACGAACGCGAAGCCTCGCCCTTCAAAAACTTCAAAATTACGCCTGAGGACTGGCGCAATCGAAAAAAATGGACAGCCTATATGCAAGCGGCCAACGAGATGCTGGCCCGCACCGACACAGTCCGCGCCCCATGGCATGCGCTCTCATCGAACGACAAGCGGCACGCCCGCGTGGCGGTGCTCGAACGCACCGTCACAGCGCTGGAAAAGGCACTCGATACCCACTGACCAGGCCATCTCGACCATCATGACAAAAATCAGCGATTGCCCTTTATGCCACCACACTGGCGATGACGTGCTTTGGCAAAACAGCCAACTACGAGTCATAGCGGTAGCCGATGCCGATTATCCAGGCTTGACGCGAGTCATCTGGAACGACCATGTAAAGGAAATGACCGAGCTATCGCCCACACAGCGTACGGATTTAATGGCAGTCGTATGGCAGGTGGAACAAGCGCTGCGACACCACATGAAGCCCGACAAAATCAACCTGGCACAGTTCGGCAACATGACGCCCCACCTGCATTGGCACATCATTCCACGCTGGCGGGCCGATAGCCGCTTCCCCGAGGCGATATGGGCGCCCGCCCCGACGCGCACGCCCGCGCAGATCGCTGCGTGGCAAAAGCAAAGCCCACTGCTCGCACAAAAAATTGCCGCCTACCACGGCGGCCTGATCGCGGCGCTTGCCGCCTGAACCCCTGGATACTGCAACCATGTCTCAATTCAGCCCCGCGCAAAACGCGTTGAACAGCACGCTGCTAAGCCACCTCCAAAGCCTCGACGAAGTGTGGAAAGAAATCTTGCGCGTGCCCGAACCCAAGGAAGCCCTTCGACAATTATCGAGATTTCTTGCCGCGCGGCTTGAAGCCGGGGCTGAAATCTATCCCCAACAACCATTTCGCGCACTGCACTTTGTACAACCGGACACGGTTCGTGTCGTCATCCTGGGGCAAGACCCGTACCATGGGCCCAACCAGGCGCAAGGGCTGGCCTTCTCTGTGCCCAACGCCTGCCCCTGCCCACCAAGCCTGAGAAATATCTTCAAAGAACTGGCGCTGGAATACCCCGAGGCCGCCCCCGCACCGGGCAACGAACTCTCCCGCTGGGCCAGGCAAGGCGTGCTGTTGCTGAACACCGTGCTGACCGTGGAAGCGCATCAACCTGCTTCACACGCGAAGCAAGGCTGGGAAGTCGTCACCGACGCTCTCATCAAGCGGGTGGCACAAAGCCCCCAACCCAAAGTATTCATGCTGTGGGGCTCGCACGCGCAAGCCAAACGGCAACTTTTGCCCAACAACCCGCAACAACTCATTCTCACCGCCAACCATCCCTCACCCCTCTCCGCCCAGCGCCCGCCCAAGCCTTTCATAGGCTGCCAGCATTTCAAACAAGCCAACGATTGGTTAGAACAACAAGGCCAGGCGCCCATCGATTGGGTCGGCGCGTAAAGGAAACACATGTAGCGGCAGCCCTTGTGGCTGCCAAAATCGTTGATAGCCGAGGCGGTATTTTTAGAACGCCATGCCACCCACAAGGGGTGGCGCTACATCAGCGACGGTCACGTCAATCAAATTCATTGACGGTCAATTATCAACAATCCCCCAATCCTCCGCCAATCGAGCGTCGTGGGCGGTTAAGGTGGGGCGGGCGATTCGGGCACGCCGCGCGCAGGGCCGGCTTCGGGGATGCAAGGCGTGCGCTGTTTGAGTGGGACGCTTGCGAATAGCCCAGTGGGCTATTCGCCCCACGAGTTCGCACGCCGCCCCGAAGCCGACCCTGCGCGCGGGTAGTCATGGCGAAGCCATGACCGTGACCGTCAGAGCCCGATCCACCTTGACTGGCCACGACGCGGGGCTAGAAGGTTTTAAGCAAGATCAGATTAATGCGAAAGGACGAATGCCACCCACAAGGGGTGGCGCTACAGGGCGTCGCGACAAACCGCACATTCCCTTATTTACAACACCGGGGTTTCCCTAGTTTATAGATCCAGCTATAATTTGCGCACTGCAACATTAATGCGTCGACATTTTTTTACAGCATTCACGCTGTGTCTCAGCAGTTGACTGACTTATCAGCACCCATGTCGAACGCCATCGCTTCCTGACCTCCGAACCTTTCGCCGCCCGTCACCACGGTACGCGCAGCACTTTAGGTTGATTTGGTCGGCACGATGCCAATCAACCTGCGCCCGGCCACACATGAGCCGACGCTACGTGTATGCGCCGTTTATTCGGCAAAGGATCACGCATGTCTTTCGAAACCCTGGGTCTCGCACCTGACCTATTGTCCGCCGTCCTGAAAGCCGGCTTCACCGAACCCACTCCTGTTCAAGCCGCCGCCATTCCCAAGGCATTGGCCGGGCACGACCTGATGGTGTCCTCGCAAACAGGCAGCGGCAAAACCGCCGCCTTCATGCTGCCGGCGCTTAACCGCATATCCACGATGCCCGCCAACAAAGGCACGGGCGTGCAAATCCTGGTGCTGACCCCCACCCGCGAACTGGCCATGCAAGTCACCGATGCCACACGCTCATACGGTGCGAATCTTAAAGACTTGCGTACCGCAACCGTCGTCGGCGGCATGCCCTACGCCGCTCAACTCAAGGCTTTGTCGCGCCGTGTCGACGTACTGGTAGCCACCCCGGGTCGCCTGATCGACCATTTGCAATCCAGACGGGTCAATTTATCGACCGTCCACACCCTGGTGCTCGACGAAGCCGATCGCATGCTCGATATGGGCTTCATCGAAGACATCGAAACCATCGTCGCCAGCACGCCCGCCAGCCGCCAGACCCTGCTGTTTTCGGCAACCCTGGACGGCACCATTGCCCACCTGGCCGGAAAAATGATGCGCGACCCGCTGCGTATCGAATTGTCCAGCCAGAAACAGCAACACACCAACATCACCCAAAGCCTGCTCTACGCCGACGACAACAGCCACAAGCTGCGCCTGCTTGACCACCTGCTGCGCGACGCCAGCCTGCAACAGGCCATCGTCTTTACCGCCACCAAACGCGGTGCCGATACGCTCGCCGACCGGTTATCCGAACAAGGTTTCTCGGCAGCCGCCCTGCACGGCGACATGAATCAGCGCCAGCGTACCCGCACACTAGGCCTGCTGCAAAAAGGCCGTCTGCGCATCCTTGTGGCCACCGACGTCGCCGCACGCGGCATCGACGTACAAGGCATCAGCCACGCCTTCAACTACGACTTGCCCATGCAAGCCGAAGACTACGTACACCGTATCGGCCGTACGGGCCGCGCCGGCCACAGCGGTTTGGCCATTACGCTGGCCACTCTGGCCGAGCGCCACAAAATACGCCGTATCGAACATTTCATCGGCCAGCCCATTGCTGTCCAGACCATCGAAGGCCTGGAGCCGAAGAAAACGGCACGCCCCACCTATACGGACCGCAAGGGCAGCGGCAAGAGTTTCGGTGCCCGCAGCGGTTTCGGCGGCGGCAAACCCAGCTATGGCCACAAGCCTGGCAACGACCGTGCGTACGGCGACAAGCCTGCCTACGAAGGGAAGTCACGCTTTGGCGACAAGCCCGCTTATGCGGCCAAACCTCGCTTCGGTGACAAGCCCGCTTATGCCGGCAAGCCCAGCTTCGGCGATAAGCCCGCCTATGCAGGCAAGCCTCGCTTTGCCGACAAGCCGGCCTACGAAGGCCGCACGAACGGCGCACCGCGCGCCGAGCGCCCTTCGTATAACGACCGGCCCCGTACCGAGCGTCCGGCATTTAGCGCCCGGCCCGGCGCCGATGCACCGCAACGTGATTCGCATGTACGTGCGGAACGTCCCAGCTTCGGCGACAAGCCTGTCCATGCCCCACGCCCGGCGTTCGCTGACCGTCGCACAGCCACGCCACGCCCCGAATTCGCCCGCAAGAGCTCCAGTAAACCGGCCGTACGCTCCGCTCCGCGCGAACGTTCTGCCGCCCGCCCGAGTTTTGGCGAGAAAGTCGGTGCCAGTCGCGAAAAAAGTACTTCAGATCGCGACTTCGTCTAAATAGCGTCAAACCTCCGCCTTCACACAAAGGCGGGTATAAACGCCAAATCCCTGCCGAAAAAGCCTCGCGTGAAACGCGAGGCTTTTTTTTGGCGCGTCACAGGCCGCATTCTCGACGCGATAAAATAGCTGATTCCGTTTCTAAATCAACCGTGTACTTTTATCGATGGTAGCCACAAGGGGTGCCGCTACATCCAAGCTACCTACGTTACGGCTACGCTTCGCTTTCGCGTTCATAGTTGATTCAAGAATGAAATGACACCTTTCTTTTGGCGCCCATGAAACTGCTTGCTCGCAAGCCCTTGCTGCTTGCCTTCCTACTTGCTTTTCCGCTCTGGATCGCCCTGGGCAACCTCATCGTTGCGGCAAGCGCGGCGCTTTTGCTCGCCTTTCTGATCGCCATGTGCCACGCGCTCTATACGCTCAAACAATCAGCCGGCAACAGCGCCGAACAAGCCCACCACCATGACGATTAATCAGCATCCTGCCACCCCCACCGGCCTGCCCGCCCTGGAGCCCGTGACGCTTGCCCATCAGCAGGCAATGCAAGACCATCTGATCCAGACTATCGAACAGGCGTCTCTAGGATTCATGCCCTTCGAACAGTGGATGAACCTCGCACTCTATGCGCCGGGGCTAGGCTATTACGCCGCCGGATCCAGCAAATTCGCAAGCGATCTGCCCAACGGCGACTTCACCACGGCACCCGAACTGACACCGCTATTCGGTCAAGTTCTGGCTCGGCAGGCCGCACAGATATTGAAAGCCAGCGAATCGCCATGCATTCTGGAGTTCGGCGCGGGGTCCGGTGCGCTCGCCGCCGCTGTCATTGCCGCCCTGCGCGAGATGGGTATTGATCCGCATTACCAGATACTTGAAATATCGGCCGATTTGCGTACGCGCCAGCAACAGCGCCTAGCCGAATTCGGCGCGTCCGTCACATGGCTGGACAGCCTGCCTGAAGCCTTTTCCGGATGCGTTCTGGCCAATGAGGTACTCGATGCGATGCCCGCCACCCTGTTCCAGTGGGGCCAGGACGAACAGCTTTATGAAGTGGGAGTCAGCCTAAGTGCCATCAACGGCGACACGAGCGCCATGACACTGGACCAATCGACCACTCGGCTAGGGTACGCCGATCGCGCCCTGCACGATGCCGAGCCCGGAGCATCACGATCTGCAACGCCGTTTATCTACGTCGAGCGTCTTGCGCCAAAGACTTTGCAAGAAATCGTCGCGCAACGCATGCCTCCGCTTGCCGGATATCGATCGGAAATCAATAGGCGGGCCGAAGGGTGGGTTCGCCAAATGGGCGAGTGGCTCGAACGCGGCGCGGCTCTGCTTATCGATTATGGCTTTCCGCAACGCGAGTACTACCACCCTCAGCGCGCGAGCGGCACTTTGATGTGCCATTTTCGCCATCATGCGCATGGCGAGCCGCTCATACACCCGGGGTTGCAGGACATCACTACGCATGTGGATTTCACGGCGATGGCCGATGCGGCGCTGGCGGGCGGGCTGGATGTACTGGGCTATACGTCGCAGGCCCGCTTTCTGATGAATGCAGGCCTGCCTGATTTGCTCAGCGGGATGGATGCCGAAAACGCCAAAGCACGCGCGAAGACGATGGCTTCGGTACAAAAGCTGGTTGCCGAAACTGAAATGGGTGAGTTGTTCAAGGTGTTGGCGATAGGCCGCGGGATGGATGATCCGTTGATGGGCTTTGCGTTGGGAGATCGGCGGGATCGCTTGTGAGTTTGTGAACGCGAAGTGCAAGTGTAGCGGCAGCCCTTGTGGCTGCCATCAATAAAAATACACGGTTGATTTGGAAATGGAATGGGTTATGCGCTCAGCCGGGGAGACCCTTGCGTTCGCCCACATCGGCGCTTCACGCGCCTCAAAAGGGCTCCACAAGGGTCTCCCCGGCTTTGGTTTTTTTGATTCCGACGGTTTTGGCGCCGGCTGTTGCCGACCATGTTTTCTTGCAGCGCGTTTCTTGATGCCTTGCGAGATCGCCTTCCAAACTGCCTACACGCCGCGCTTCATCAGTTTGGCCAACGCCGTCAGGCGCGCCTCGCGCAATGCGATTTTGATTTTTTCGGGCTCGCCGCGGCATGCTTGCGCAATCGCGCCGGCATCGATCGATCGAACGGCTGAGACGCGCTCGCGCCATATTGCCGTATTCACGTCGACGACACACGCAGCGGCATCGAGCAGATCCAGGAAGCGTGCCGGCTTGCGCAGCGCATCGCAACGTTCGAGAAGAGCAAGGCATTCTTCAAGCGGATCGCCCGAAGGCGAGCCGCCGGGCTTGCCTGCGACGGTCTCCCTTGTATCTTTTGCGACAACCTGCAGCACCGACGGCAACAGGCGTGCATAGTCACGGCACTCGGTCGGCGCACGCAAATGATTGGCCAATTCTTCCGGTCGCGCCGACAGGCGGCACAGCAAGGCAAAACGGGAAGCTACAGGCAAATTGGCCAGGGCCGCAGCCGCCAGTTGTGCATAAATCGCCTGATCAAATATCAGGCCGGGCATTACTCTGGCCAGAGCGCCGGTGAGGTCAAGCACCTGGAACATACGGCCCGGCTGCGCGGTCGACAAGCCTTTGACGACTTCACGCCATACGCGTTCGGGTACCAGCATATCCACCTCGCCGTCCGTGACGAGCTGATGCGCCAGCGCCAGTGTTTCCGGGGCGATCGAGAAGTCGTGAAAGCGCGCGGCAAATCGGGCCAGGCGCAATAAACGCACTGGGTCTTCGACAAACGCCCGACCCACGTGGCGCAACACGCGAGCCCTGATGTCGGCCTGCCCCTCAAGCGGGTCAAACAAGCGGCCGTCGGCCGCCTGGGCAATCGCATTGATGGTCAGGTCGCGCCGCTTCAGGTCCTCGGCCAATGTGACATCGACTCCGGCGTAGAAGGTAAAGCCCTTGTACCCCCGGCCGGATTTGCGCTCGGTGCGCGCCAGCGCGTATTCTTCTTTGGTCTTGGGATGCAGGAAGACCGGGAAGTCTCCGCCCACCGGAATAAAGCCGCGCCTGGCCATTTCCTCGGGTGAGGATCCCACCACCACCCAGTCGCGGTCGCCGGCCGGCAAACCCAGCAAACGATCACGCACCGCTCCACCGACGATATAGACATCGAGGCCGTGGGTGGCGGGGTCGGGGTGGGCTGTCGTCATTGTTTGGTCATTGGGGGAGATGGCACCCACGAGGGGTGCCGCTACAAACAAGGGGTGCCATTAATCAAAATAATATTTACGGCAAATTGACTTTGGTGTCCGGCTCGGGGGAAATCATGCCCAGGCGCGCTTTCAGGGAATTGGGCCGGCCGGTAAACATGGTGGCGTAATAGGCGGCGTTGGACATTACGTGCTTGACATACAAACGGGTTTCGGTAAAGGGAATGGTTTCGGCGAAAATGGCGCCTTCAACAGGCCCCTGAAGCTTGGATCGCCACAGCACCGAACGTTTGGGGCCCGCGTTGTAGCCCGCCGTGGCCAGCACCTGCGAGCCATCGAGATCCTGCAATACCATGTTCAGATAGTTGGTGCCCAATACGGTATTGGTGTCAAAGTCGTTGACCGACGAGGGTGTAAAGTCGTTCATGCCGATCTTGCGTGCCACCCAACGGGCCGTGGCAGGCATAAGCTGCATCAGCCCGGATGCCCCGACACTGGACCGGGCATCGGTGATGAAACGCGACTCTTGACGAATCAGGCCATAAACCCACGCTGGATCCAGATTGATCTGGCGCGCTTTTTCCGCTACCCGGCCTTCGAAGGGAGCAATGAACCGCTGTTTGAAGTCGATTTCATGTTTCGTCTGCAACGACGTATTCACTACCCGGTCAAAAATCTGCTCACGCCGGGCCAGTTCGGCTGCGGCCAGCAATTCCCGGTCGCTCATGCCACGCAGATAGAAGTTCCATTCCGGCACCGCCTCGGGGCGCCAACCCAAGTGAAACAGCTTGATGGCTCGCTGCAAACCCAGATTGGATCGCGCGCCGGCCAATTCAGCAGGGGTCACGGGAGGGGGAAATGGCGGTATCGTCATGGGACGGCCAAGCTCTTCATTAGCCAGTTGGCCGTAAAAATCCAGATTATCCTCAATCGACGTATAACGCGCCTGCGCGCCGGCGCGATCGCCTTGCGCAGCCAGTGCGCGACCGTACCAATAGGTCCATACCGGCTCGGCGCGCTGCTTCGGGGTCATTCTGTCAATGGCCTTTCTGACTTGTTGCCAGTCGATCCTGCCCTGCCTGAGCTCGGAGCGCACCTGCCATCCGTGGTTGTAATCGGTCATGGGCGTATCGCCCGACCGTCTGTACCACATCACAGCCTGGCCTTCCAGATTAAGCGCCGACACCAAGCCAAATTGCCCCCACACCCACTGCATATCCACGGCGGGCACCGATCGCGACCATTGGCTGCTTACATAGTCCGCCGCCGCGGGACGATCAGAGCCTCGCGCCAGACGCGACAGGGCCAAGGTAACCAGCTCAATTTGCGCGCGCGACTTGGGCGCCTTCTGCGACGCCAGCCATTTTCTGGCGTTTTGCATCAGTGCCCGATACTCGGACATTTCCGATGGCGCAAACATCAGCCCGGCGAGCCGTTGCGCATCACCGGTTTTATTGGTTTCGAGCGTTGCGCGCAACACAGGATCGAGCTGCTTCCACCCCACCACCCCGGCTGAAACCTGTTGACCAAGAAAGGCCCAGCACGACTGCCCCGGTGCAAATGCAGCCATAGTCTGCGCAGCGGATACCGGCCGCTCGGTAGCTGCCTGTGCCTGCAAACGCGCGCAATCGACCTGCGCATTGCTGACCTCCACCGGACCCAAATTATCGACCGTGGCATAGTCGCCGGAACGAGCGGCAGCGACAATCCAGTCGCCTTTAAGCCGGTTGACTAAATATGCGTTGCGACTGTTCGAAAGAAACTGCTGCAGCAAGGCTGTGGGGACTGGCGCATTGGGATCGGCCAACTGCTGGCGCAAATACCAGTAGGCCGGATAATCGCCCAATAAAGGGTCGCCTTTGGCCAGTGGCACCAAGCTGGCCAGCCTGTCCCACTGGCGGCCCTGCATGGCGGCACGCGCGTCCAACACAGCCTGTTCCGCCTCGGGCGAGGACACCAGCAACAGCGGCGCGGGCACAGGAGCCGCAGGTGTCGCTTGCGGCGCGACCAAAGCCTGGGGTGCGACGGGATCCGCTGTATTGTCGGGAAGTTTTGCGCCGGCACAACCGGCAAGGCCCAAAGACAAGGCCAGCCACCAGCTTTTACGGGACAAGGCGCCAAGGGGTCCGCCAGAAAGATTTCGAGTTTTCTGATACCGTTGTTGCTGCTTCGATAACATCTTGTTTGGACTCCGATCGCACCATCCATGAATAACACCCTAGAGAATAACGCAGTCCCCCTTCGCGCGCGACTAAAACAGTTGCGCGCCGAGATCAATCCCATCGATAGACACCGTGGCGCATTGCTGATTCGGGGCCGTCTGTTCACCTGGCTGGCCACAACCCGTGCCAGGCTGCTGGCCGCCAATCGTCCCGCCCCGCAGCATATCGCGGCGTTCTGGTCTATGGACGAAGAGCCTGAACTCCAGCCGCTGCTGCATCAATGGGTGGAAGAAAACGGGCTTACGGTTTCGCTGCCGGTGGTCGCCGACATCGACGCACCCCTGGAATTCCGGGTATGGACACCCGACACGGAAATGCAGATTGGCGCTTACGGCATCGCCGAGCCTCAAAGTGAACTGGCGCCATTACCCGATCTGGTGCTGGTGCCCACGCTGGGCTACACCCGCGCAGGCGACCGCATCGGATACGGCAAGGGCTATTACGACCGCACACTCGCGGCGATCAAGACGCAGCAACATTCTTGCACCACCATAGGGATAGCCTGGTCCTGCGGGGATCTGTCCAGTCAAGCCTACACCCCAGCCGGGCACGACGTCCGGCTGGACGCCGTGCTGACCGATAAAGGGTGGGCCGTGCCCGCGCCGGTTCTTTTGTAGGGCTGATAAAAAGAGGCGCGGGGCTTGGCAGCCACAAGGGCTGCCACCTCACCACAATCACGCGACCACCGATCAGCTCAAACCGCGATGAATGGCCAGGATAGAATCCGCATTATTAAGCGTATAAAAATGCAACCCCGGCGCGCCTTGATCCAACAGGCGCTGGCACAAGCGGGTAATCACGTCCGCCCCGAAAGCCTTGATCGAAGCGCGGTCATCGCCGAACTCGGCCAGGCGAAGACGAATCCAGCGCGGGATTTCCGCGCCGCACATCGTCGAGAACCGCACTAACTGCGAATGATTGGTAATCGGCATGATCCCCGGCACGATGGGTATCGATACCCCTTTGGCCCGGACCCGGTTCACAAAATCGGAATACGCGTCGGCATTGAAAAAATACTGCGTAATCGCGCTATTGGCCCCCGCCTTGACCTTGGTGACGAAATGATCCAGGTCTTCGGATGCATTAAGCGCCTGCGGGTGCATTTCCGGATACGCGGCCACTTCAATATGAAACCAGTCGCCGCTATGCTCGCGGATGAATCGAACGAGATCGCTGGCATAGCGCAGCTCGCCCGCTTCGACCCCCATGCCCGAAGGCGTATCGCCGCGCAGCGCCACAATACGCCGGATCCCGGCCGCGCGATACGCATCCAGAATCTCGGTCAATACGGCGCGACTGGACCCTATGCACGATAGATGAGGGGCCGCCTCGCAGCCCAGGTTCTGCATGAGGCTCACCGTATCGGCCGTGCCCGAACGGGTAGACCCGCCAGCGCCGAAGGTGACGCTGACATAGCTGGGATGCAAGGCCAGCAACTGCTTGGCCGAGCGCACCAGTTTTTCTTGGGCGGCTATATCGCGGGGAGGGAAAAACTCCAGACTTATCGATGACGCAGAATTCATGAATACAACAACCTGGAAAGCAATCCGGAAACCAGACTATAGACAATGGCGCCCAGCACGGCCCACCAGAAGCCGTTGACGTGAAAGCCTTTTAGAATCGAGCCCGCAAACCAGAACACCAGAGCATTGAGCACCAGAAGGAACAGGCCAAGGGTCACAATCGTGATGGGCAAAGTCAGCAATATCAACACCGGCTTGACCAGCGTATTGAGCAAGCCCAATACCAGCGCCGCGATCAGCGCCGAGCCGAAAGACGACACACTGATGCCGGGCAATACATAAGCCACGATCAGCAGCGCCACTGCATTCAAAATCCAGACCAGGATGAGTTGCATAATCAGACTCCGTATAAATCGTCAGGCCGCAGGCGCTTGCGACCTGCGTTTGTAGCGGCACCCCTTGTGGGTGCCACATCCGCCAGGGGTTTAATAACGGTAGTGATCGGGCTTGAACGGCCCGGTTACCGGCACGTTAATATACTCGGCCTGATCGGCGCGCAGTTCAGTCAGATGAACACCCAGCTTTTTAAGATGAAGCCGCGCCACTTTCTCATCCAGATGCTTGGGCAAAACATAAACCTGCCCCGTCTTGTAGGCGCTGCCACGCGTATAGAGCTCGATCTGCGCAATCGTCTGGTTGGTGAACGAGGCCGACATCACGAAAGACGGATGGCCAGTGGCGCAACCGAGATTCACCAGGCGGCCTTTGGCCAGCAGAATGATGCGTTTTCCATCGGGGAAAATAATGTGGTCGACCTGCGGCTTGACCTCTTCCCACTTCAGGTTCTCGACGGACGCAACATCGATTTCATTATCGAAGTGGCCAATATTGCAGACAATGGCCTGATCTTTCATGCGCTCCATGTGGGCACGCGTAATGACATGGTAGTTGCCGGTAGCCGTTACGAAAATATCCGCTTTGTCAGCGGCCTCTTCGATGGTAACGACCTTGTAGCCTTCCATCGACGCCTGCAAAGCGCAGATCGGATCGACTTCGGTTACCCAAACCTGGGCGCGCAAGGCAGACAGGGCCTGCGCACACCCCTTGCCCACATCGCCAAAGCCGCAAACCAGCGCGACCTTGCCCGCCACCATCACGTCGGTAGCGCGCTTGATGCCGTCGACCAGCGACTCGCGGCAGCCATACAGATTGTCGAACTTGGACTTCGTGACCGAATCGTTCACGTTGATGGCGGGGATGGCGAGTTCGCCTTTCTTGGACATCTGATACAAGCGATGCACGCCGGTCGTCGTTTCTTCGGTAACGCCCTTGATCTGCGCCAGGCGAGTGGAATACCACTTGGGGTCGACCTTTAGTTGCGCCTTGATGGACGCAAACAGAACACGCTCTTCTTCGCTGCCCGGTTTGTCGAGCACCGACAGATTGGCTTCGGCCTTGGTTCCCAAATGCAAAAGAGCCGTGGCATCGCCGCCGTCATCGAGAATCATGTTGGCATGCTGCCCATTGGGCCACTGGAATATTTTGTGGGTATATTGCCAATAGTCTTCAAGGGTTTCGCCCTTGACGGCAAACACGGCCGTACCGCCGGCGGCAATCGCGGCCGCGGCATGGTCTTGCGTGGAAAAAATATTGCATGACGCCCAGCGCACCTCGGCGCCCAGGGCAACCAGGGTCTCGATCAGCACCGCGGTTTGAATGGTCATGTGCAGGCTGCCGGCAATCCGCGCGCCTTTCAGGGGCTGGGACTGGGCATACTCGTCGCGAGTAGCCATCAGGCCGGGCATTTCGGTTTCGGCGATCGCGATTTCGCGACGGCCCCAGCCGGCCAGGCCGATATCGGCAATGGTGTAATCGGAAAAAACGGTTTCAGCGACAGTGTTCATGGTAATAATCCAATAAACCTGTACGGGAAAAGTGCGGATGGGGTTGCCGCTCACCTTCGCCTACGATACAGGAGATGATGAGCGCCGTTGAATCAAAAAGCGTTTCCTGAGCCTAGCGGGGCGGCGGGCGCGAACCCGGCAAAATCCCGTTGCAGCACTCCTCAGGAAAGCCGAAATTGTAGCGCAATTGCGCTACCTATTTAACCTCTGTTTCGCGGATAGCCCTGCGCCTTGATGCGCTGCCAGATCGCGTGCTTTTCATCATCAGACAAAAAGACCCAATTGGCCACTTCCATGGTGGTGCGCCCACAACCTCGGCAGACTTCATCGTACAAGGTTGAACACACCGCCACGCAGGGTGAATCGCTGCGTTTAAGACTATAACTATCGTCGTCGGGGCGAGTGCTTGCCGTCATGAAAATCAGAACTCCTCCCAGATCGCGCCCGACAATACGCCCGACATCGGGCGTATTCCAGATTTACACCGCCAGCTTGACCGCCTGCTGAAGATCCAGCACTTTGTCGGTGGCTTCCCAGCTGAACTCGGGCTCGGAACGCCCAAAGTGCCCATAGGCCGCTGTTTTGGCGTAGATGGGGCGAAGCAGATCGAGCATTTCGATAATACCGCGCGGGCGCAGATCAAACTGCTCGCGAACCAGGCGGGCGATCTGCTCGTCGGGGATGATGCCCGTACCTTCGGTGTACACCGTGATGTTGATGGGTTCGGCCACGCCAATGGCATAACTGACCTGCACCTGGCATTGACGCGCCAAGCCGGCTGCCACCACATTCTTGGCCACATAGCGCGCGGCATAGGCGGCAGAGCGGTCGACCTTGGAGGGATCCTTGCCCGAGAACGCGCCACCGCCATGGGGGCATGCGCCGCCGTAGGTATCGACGATAATCTTGCGGCCGGTCAGACCGCAATCGCCTTGCGGCCCGCCGATGACAAATACGCCGGTCGGGTTGACCAGGTATTTGGTCTGGGCCGTAAGCATGCCTTCCGGAAAGCAGGGCTTGATGATTTGCTCGATGACGGCTTCGTGGATGTCGCTTTGCGAGATTTCAGGCGCATGCTGGGTGGAGAGCACCACGGTATGAACTTCGGCAGGCTTGCCGTTGACATAGCGGAAAGTAACCTGCGACTTGGCATCGGGACGCAACCACGGCAGACGGCCGTCTTTGCGCAACTCGCTCTGGCGCTGCACCAGACGGTGCGCATACCAGATCGGAGCCGGCATGAGGTCGGGGGTTTCGTCGCAGGCATAGCCGAACATCAGGCCCTGGTCGCCGGCGCCCTGATTGAGCAGTTCTTCGGGGCTGCGATCTACGCCTTGAGCAATATCGGGCGACTGTTTGTCATAAGCCACCAGCACCGCGCAACCTTTGTAGTCGATCCCGTAATCGGTATTGTCGTAGCCGATGCGTTTGATGGTGTCGCGCGCAACCTGGATGTAATCCACATTGGCGGTGGTGGTGATTTCACCAGCCAGCACAACCAGGCCCGTGTTGCATAGCGTTTCGGCTGCAACCCGCGCTTTGGGGTCCTGGGTAAAAATGGCATCGAGGATGGAGTCGGAAATTTGATCCGCGACTTTGTCGGGATGGCCTTCGGAGACCGATTCGGATGTAAAGAGAAAATCGTTGTTTACCACAGCAATACGTTCCTTTTAATGGCCGCACGATGCGACCTTGAGGTTGAACGGAATGCGTTGCACCTCGGAAGCCTATAGCCTGGAAGACGGGGCGCGACGCTTTAGCGGTTTTTTTTGACCTGGCCGTTTTTGAAAATGGCCTGCCTATCGCCCCGCAAGTTGTCGGTTAACTTAGCGATAGAGCGTATTTTAAGCGAAAATAGGTGAAAGCGTATTTTTCCATTGGTTATAAAAGGGTTATTGTTGTTTTATGCTGCTGATTCTGTTCCGTGTGCTTGCTGCCGTGCCCCTGCCCATCCTGCACGGTATCGGCCGGATAAGCGGCCTTCTGGTCTACGCCATCCCAGGCAAATACCGCCGACGCCTGCAGACCAATGCCAAACAGGCCGGCTACCCCAACCCCGCTTTCGCGCGCCAAGCTGCAGCCCAGACCGGCGCCATGATCATGGAGCTCCCCAAGGTCTGGCTGCGCAACCAGCAATGCCTGGACAAGGTCGTCACCGACGACAATGCCGTGGTTGAAGCGGCCTTGGGCGAAGGACGCGGCATTCTGTACCTGACCCCGCATTTGGGCTGCTTTGAAATCACGGCCCGCTACCTGACTCGCCACGGCCGCATTACCGTCATGTATCGCCCGCCTCGCCAAGCCTTTCTGGCCCCGGTCATGGAAAGTGCGCGCAACACCTCGCAGCTCAACGCCGTGCCGGCCAACCGGCAGGGTGTACGCGAGTTCGTACGCGCACTCAAACGCGGCGAAGCCGTGGGCATGTTGCCCGACCAGGTGCCTGGCGGCGGCGACGGCGTGTGGGCGCCTTTCTTTGACAAGCCTGCGTACACCATGACGTTGGCGGGCAAGCTGGCGGCCCAAACCGGAGTCGCGGTGATCCTGACCGCGGGCGAACGCCTGCCGCAAGGCCAGGGCTGGCGTATCCACTACATGCGCCTGCCTGAGCCCTTACCTGACTCAGCCGACGAACAGGCCGCGCTGATCAATCACGCCATGGAAACGTTGATACGCCGCTGCCCCACGCAATACTTATGGAGCTACAACCGCTACAAAATACCCAAGGGCGCCCCCCTCCACCGTCCGACCTGACATGAATCTGAGCAAATTAACCCTGCTGCGAGCCATTTTTTCCTACTTCGGCCGTTGCAATACACGTACACGCCTACGCTACGGACGCATACTGGGGTGGCTCACACCCAAACTGCTGCGCTCCCGGGCGCGCATTGTCAGAATCAACCTGGCGCTGTGTTTCCCCGAGCGCTCGCCATCCGAGCAAGAGGCCTGGCTGCAGCGCCATTTTTATCTGCTTGCGCAGTCCGTCGTCGATCGAGGCCTGTTCTGGTTCGGCCCCTCTGCAACGATCAAGGAAGCCGTTCAAATCAGCGGACTGGAGCATCTGGAACGGTTGCTGGCGGCCAAGCGCCGCATCATCATGCTCGCGCCGCACTTCATTGCACTCGATGCGGCTGCAACGCGGCTATCGCAATTCCTGCTGCAATCGGCAACCCTCTATACCCCGCAAAGCGATGCCGACGTCGACTATCTGGTACGCGAAGGCCGCGGGCGCTTCAACGACGTGCGCCTGGTCAGCCGCCACGACGGCGTGCGCGGCCTGATCCGGCAGCTTCGCGCCGGCATACCCATTTATTATTTGCCCGATATGGACTTTGGTCGCAAAGGCGCCGTGTTCGCCCCTTTTTTCGGTGTACAGGCCGCCACGATTCCCGCCACCGCGCAAATTGCCAAGGCATGGGAGGCGGTCGTGGTGCCGGTCGTGAGCCGGCTGGATCCCGAAACAGGCCGTTATAACGTTCAGGTACTGCCGCCGCTGGACGATTTTCCCGGCGAACAGACTCTGGAGCAGGCCACCGTGCGCATCAACCAACTGATCGAAAGCTGGGTCAGGCCCGATCCCGCCCAGTACTATTGGGTGCATCGTCGCTTTAAAACACGCCCCGAAGGTGAAAAAAGATTCTATTAGGGGATAATCCTGAACATGATCTGGAATTTCTCAAAAATGCATGGCGCAGGCAACGACTTTGTCGTGCTCGACGGCGTGCGCCAAAGTATCGACATGACGCCGCAACGCGCGCGCGCCCTGGCCGACCGCCATTTCGGCATCGGCGCCGACCAAATCCTGCTGGTTCAGGCGCCGCATCACCCCGAAGCCGATTTCCGCTACCGCATCTTCAACTCCGACGGCAGCGAAGTTGAGCATTGCGGCAACGGCGCGCGTTGTTTCGTGCAGTTCGTACACGAGCAGGGCCTGTCGGGACGCAACCCTTTGCGTGCCGAAATCGCCACCGGCCTGCTGACACTCGATCAAGCGGCCAACGGCGAGGTCACCGTCGACATGGGCCAAACCCGCTTCGAGCCCGCCGACGTGTCCTTCGACACTCAGGGCCTGGCATCCAGAGCCTGCGCCGCCGACACGCTCTGGACATTGCCTCTACCCAACAACACAACGGTGGATCTGTCGCTGGTGGCGATCTCCAATCCGCACGCGGTACAGCAGGTGGCCGATGTCGACGCGGCCCCGGTCGGCGAACAGGGGCCGCTTATCGAGTCGCACCCTCGCTTTGCCAGACGGGTCAATGCCGGATTCATGCAAATCGTCGATCGCCGCACGATCAGGCTGCGCGTCTACGAGCGCGGCGCGGGCGAAACGCTGGCATGCGGCACAGGCGCCTGTGCCGCCGTTGTCGCCGGTATACGCCGCGGGCTGCTCGACAGCCCGGTGCAAGTGCATACGCGCGGCGGGCCGCTGACCATATCCTGGAACGCAACCCAGCTCACCATGAGCGGCCCGGCGATAACCGTTTTCAATGGCCAGGTCGATATCGATGCCCTCACTCACTCCCTCAACCTCAAGGAACCTCCCAAGCCATGAGCTCCGACCCCATTTCCGCCGAAGACATCGCCCAGTTTCTTAAAGAGAATCCCGAGTTCCTGCAAGACAACGCCGATCTGTTTGCCAGCCTGCGCGTACCCCACCCCCACGAGGCGCGCGCGATCTCTTTGGGCGAACGCCAGATCATGACTTTACGCGCCAAAACCAAAGACCTCGAATGGCGGCTCGCCGGGCTGATCGGCAACGCATCGGGCAACGAAAAAATCGGCAAAGCCTTAAATACCTGGTGCCGCAAAATGCTGGCCGAATCGGATCCCACCCAACTCCCCGCGCACATTGTGCGCAATCTGAGCGATCTGTTCGACTTGCCCACTATCGCGCTACGCCTATGGGACTTGCCCAAGCTCGTCGACAGCGAATTCACGCAAGATGTCAATGATCTCGTCAAAGAATATGCCCGCACGCTGGCCAAGCCTTATTGCGGCCCCTTGCAAGACCAGGAAGTCGCCGGCTGGCTGGGTTCCAAGCCCGCCTCGCTCGCCATCATCGCACTCAAACCAACGGGGGCCGACGCGCCCTTTGGCTTGCTGGTATTGGGATCCGACGACCCCGATCGTTTCACCCAGGACATGGGCACCAGCTTTCTGGACACCATCAACGACCTGGCCAGCGCCAGCTTGAGCCGCCTGTCGGGCGCCGACTGAACACGTTCATGCACGTCCTGCCGCCACCAATGGAACAATGGCTGGCTCACCTGCAAGCCAATCGGCGCTATTCCGCACACACGGTGGACGGTTACCGGCACGACCTGCAGCATCTTGTCGAATGCCAACCCGGCATCGCGATCGAGTGTGTGACAGAAGGCCACATCCGGCAATCGGTGGCTCGCCTGCACGGGCAGGGCCTGGGGCCGCGCAGCCTGGCGCGCGCCCTGGCCGCCTGGCGCGGATTCTATCAATGGTGGTCGCCTCAAGCCGGTCTTACTCATAACCCGGTGGCCGGCATACGGGCTCCCAAAGCGCCGCGCAATTTGCCCAAAGCCCTGTCGGTCGAGCAGGCGCAGGTATTGCTGGATCACCCGGGCTTGCCGGAGCCCAAGACGCCTATCGAATGCCGCGACCAGGCCATGTTCGAAGTGCTTTATTCCAGCGGCCTGCGCCTGGCCGAACTGGTCAGCCTCGATTGGCGCTACACACGGGCCGCGGGCTACGAAACGCAAAGCTGGATTCAGCTCGACGAGCACGAAGTCACTGTCAAAGGCAAAGGCAACAAGACACGCAGCGTGCCCTTGGGAGGCAAGGCGGTGCAAGCCATCGAACGCTGGCTGGAGGTGCGCAATCAATTGGCACCCGAGGGCGCGGCCCCGGCAGATGCGGCAGCGCTGTTTATAGGTGCGCGCGGCAAACGGATTTCGCCCCGGGTGGTGCAGTTGCAACTTGACCTGTTGGCTACCCGCGCGGGCTTGCCTGTGCATGTGCACCCGCATATTCTGCGCCACAGCTTCGCCAGCCACGTGCTGCAATCGGCGCAAGACCTGCGAGCGGTGCAGGACATGCTGGGGCATGCCAATATTTCCACCACCCAGATCTACACCCGGCTGGATTTTCAGCACCTGGCAAAAGCCTACGACCAGGCCCACCCGCGCGCCAACCGCAAGCGGTAATTATTGTTTCTTGGTATCCAAGGCATAGATAAGCTTGCCGGCGTTCCACTCGAACATGCCCAGATACGTGCCCGCCGGCTGATCGGGAGGAGCCAGCGCGTCGGAATACAAGGTTCCGCCCACCTTGGCGCCGGTTTCACGAGAAATCTGACGGATCAGTTTCGCGTTGCTTATGTTCTCGATAAACACCGCAGGAACATGCTCTCGCCTGACCTGCCTGATGATGTTGGCGACTTCTTTGGCCGACGGCTCGGCCTCGTTGGAAATACCGACCGTCGAAATAAACTGTACGCCATACGCCTGGCCGAAATAGCCAAACGCATCGTGCGAAGTAACAACCTTGCGCCGCGCCTCCGGAATGGCCGCCAGCGATTGCTTGATGCGGGCGTCCAGCGTTTTGATCTGCTGCATGTACATCCGCGCATGCTCCCGATAATCGTCCGCATGCCGAGGATCGGCCGCCGCCAGTGCCGCCGTTATGTTCTGAACATAAATCAGGCCATTGCTCAGGCTTTGCCAGGCGTGCGGATCGATATGTGCGTGGTCGGTCGAATTTTCCTGCGCGTCACGGCCATGGCTGCCAGCGCCTGCCCGGCTTGCATGTGCATGGCGCCCCGGCGCGCGCTCGTGCTTTTCTTCCATCGCCGCCAGTGCCTGCTCGGCCGGCGTCAGCTCGCGCGGCGTCACGCCCTTGCTTGCCACGACCTCTTGCCCCTTGAATCCCGAGGCGGCCACGAGCCGCGGCATCCAGGATTCAAACCCCAGTCCGTTGACAAACAAAACCTTGGCCTGCGACAAGGCGCGGGCGTCCTTGGGGGTTGGTTCAAAGGTGTGCGCATCGCCATTGGGGCCCACGATCGTAGTCAGGGCAACATGATCGCCGCCGATAACCCGAACCATATCGCCCAACACCGAAAAGCTTGCGACGACATCCAGAGGCACCGAGTCGGCTGCGTGAACAAAGGGGCTTGCCACCAGCAGCATTGCGCCCGCAAGCGCCGACCGTATTTTGCGGGGCAACGACCACGTGTCTATCTTCATTACGCATGCGCCAGACATACACACTCTCCGTACGAAATAATCAATTATTTTCACCCATCTGCGACAAACGGCGATGGCGCGCGCGAGCCCGTCTGGCCGCCTGCAGCAGGCCGCCCTGCGGCCCCAGGAATATCGACAAAAAATACACCGCGCCCGCGGACAGAATGATGGCGGGCGAGGCCGGCACGTTGGCATGATAAGACACCAGCAAACCAACATAACAGGAAAACACGCCTATGGCCCCAGCCAACATCATTTGCCAACCGGCCGAGCGCGCCCAGAAACGGGCCGCGGTGGCAGGCAGCATCATGATGCCCACCACCATCAGGGTGCCCAGCACCTGGAAGCCTGCAACCAGGGTCATGACCAGCAACACCAGAAACACCATATGGCTCAGCGATCCCGGCCCGCGCTCGGCGCGCAGAAAACCCGGATCCAGGCACTCGACCACCAGTGGCCGGAAAATAACGGCCATCACCACCAAAGTAATGCTGCTGCATATCGTCACCAGCAGCAGAGAGGCGTCATCGAGGCCCAGAATCGTCCCGAACAGGACATGAATCAAATCCATGTTCGAGCCGCGCAGCGACACCAACAGCACGCCCAGCCCCAAAGAAACCAGATAAAACGCCGCAAAACTGGCGTCCTCCCGGAGCGGTGTCGCACGCGCCACGGCACCTGCCAGCAGGGCCACGATCAAGCCTGTCACCATGCCCCCTATCGTCATGGCACCCAGGGATAGCCCCGCGGTCAAAAATCCAACAGCGACGCCAGGCAAAATGGCGTGCGCCATCGCATCGCCCATCAGGCTCATCCGGCGCAACACCAGAAATACACCCAACGGACCCGCGGCAAACGCCAGTGCAAACGACCCGGCCAGCGCCCGGCCCATGAATCCATACTCGACAAACGGCGCGAAGAACCAGTCATACAACCACATCATCAATAGTCCCCCGCGCACAGATGACGCGCCAGATGCAGGTTTTCGGGGGTAAGCACATCGGCCGTCGCCCCCCATCCAACCGCCTGGCCGGCCAACAGCAAAGCCTGGGGAAACGAAGCCCGCACCATGTCCAGGTCATGCAACACCGCAATCACAGTGCGGCCCTCATCATTCCAGCGCAGCAACAATGCCATCAGATCTTCGGTCGTTGCGCGATCGACCGCCGCAAAAGGTTCGTCCAGCAGCAAGGTTTGCGCATCATGCAGCAACAAACGGGCAAACAGCGCGCGCTGCAGTTGTCCGCCCGACAGGGTGCCAATAACCCGCGCGCCGAAATCGGCCATTCCCACCGTCTCCAGCGCCTGCCATACACGCTCGCGCTCAGCGGCGTCGAAACGCCCCCAGGCCCCTACCCGGCGCCAGGCGCCCATGGCCACCAGGTCATAGGTGCTGATGGGAAAACTGCGATCCAGTTCTCCGACCTGGGGCAGGCACGCCATGTCGTCACGGGTGTCGCCGCCCAAGCGGATGCGGCCACGCAAAGGACTCAGCACGCCCATGATGCCCTTGATCAGCGTCGATTTGCCCGCCCCGTTGGGGCCGACAACCGCCGTCAGCGACCCACGCTCAAAAGCTCCGCTCAGATCGCGGATGGCAACGCGTTCGCGCCATCCGAAAGACACTCGATCCAGCTCAATGACTGCGCCCATCATCGCGTCAAATCCGCCACCAGCCCATAGCCCAGCCGGTCAGGCCCCACATCGCGGCAACGACCAGCGCCACACGAGCGACACGGGCGCCGCAAGACGCCAGAAGCGCCGAGCCGCGGTAAGAGCGCAGACGATCGGCATGAGCAGGAAGCAAGGACATGGATAGCAGGGGCGAGGCGCCCGGGTTTGAGTCTAAGGAGTGGATGGAGCTGGGCTTACGTACTTGTTATGTTATAACATAACTATTCTAACATTAGGCTGACGAGCCGTTCCCGCGCACTGCCATGCCAGACCGCCCCACCACACCCGCTGTCCTTGCCCGCCAGCTCGACACCGCCGAGTCCCTGTGCCGCTCGCGCGGCAAACGCTTGACACCCATCCGGCGCAAGGTGCTGGAGATACTCTTGCGCCAGCGGCGCAGCCTGAAAGCCTACGAGCTGCTCGAGGAAATACGGCCGGCGCAGGCCGGCGCCGCCCCGCCCACGGTATACCGCGCACTGGACTTTCTGGTCGAAGAGGGCTTGATCCACCGCCTGGACGCCATCAACGCCTGGACGGCCTGCCTCGACGCCGCCGGAACACCGCACGACCTGCTGGTCATCTGCACCGGCTGCGGTGCCGTGGCCGAGTTGAGCGACCCTGCCCTCAGCCGGCAACTGGCACAAAAAGTAGCCCAGGCCGGCTTCACGCTCTCGACCCACGAAACCGAATTGCGCGCCCTGTGTCAGCAATGCCAGGGACAAGCGCCTCACGCCCATTCACATAACCACTAAGCACCTGGCGGGGGTTGGAAATGTCGTTTGATGGCCGGATTATGGCACCCACAAGGGGTGCCGCTACTTAGCGTGTCGGGTGGTTTTGTAGCGGCACCCCTTGTGGGTGCCATCGATAATGGCCCGTGACCCACGCCGATATATCCTGCGGAAATCGGCCGTATGAACGCCTCCAGGTGCCTGATTTATCACGAAAATACAATTTTCCAGGGCTCTATTTGCTCTAAAGCGTATGCTGTGCTGTAATCGCACGTTAAGTTATTTTGCGGTGCAAACTGATAGTTGCCACTCATCCAAGCGTCTTCTGCCTTTTGACCCGCGCCAGCGAGGCCCATAATGAAAGCCGCTCCTAGTCCGGAGAAAATGGTACCGGTGACAATACTCACCGGTTTTCTCGGTGCAGGGAAAACAACCCTGCTCAAACGCATCTTGACCGAATATCACGGCCGCCGAATTGCGGTCATCGAAAACGAATTCGGGCCCGAAAGCATCGACACCGATCTGCTGGTGCAAGATAGCGAAGAACAGATCATCGAACTGAGCAACGGCTGCGTATGCTGCACCGTGCGCGGCGACCTGATGCGCACCTTGACCGATTTGAGCGTCAAACGCGAAGCGGGCGAACTGACCTTCGAACGCGTCGTGATCGAAACCACCGGCATGGCCAATCCAGGCCCGGTGTGCCAGACCTTTTTCATGGACGACGAGATCGCCGATTACTACCGGCTCGATGCCGTCATTACCGTGGTCGATGCCAAACACGGCATGGAAACCCTCGACAAGCAGGAAGAGTCGCAAAAACAAGTGGGCTTTGCCGACCGCATCCTGATTTCCAAAAAGGATCTGGTCAACGAGGTCGATTACCAGGCTTTGCGTTCACGCTTGATGCATATCAATCCGCGCGCCTCGATCGAACCGGTCAACTTCGGTCAAACCGACCTCAAAGCCATCATCGATGTAAGCGGCTTCAACCTGAACTCCATTCTGGACATCGATCCCGACTTTCTGGCCGACGAACATCCCGACGCGGCGCACGACCATGAAGACGAGCAAGGTCACGAGCACCACGATCATGACCACGACCACGACGGCGAGTGCGACGACCATTGCGCGCACCACCACCAGGATCACCATCACGCCCACCACGACGATGCCATCGGAGCCTTCGTGTTCCGCTCCAACAAGGCCTTCAACCCGGAACGCCTTGAAGAGTTTCTAAGCGGTATCGTCCAGGTCTACGGCCCGGATCTTTTGCGATATAAAGGCATTCTCTACCTGAAAGGCATTAATCGTCGTATGCTATTTCAAGGCGTGCACATGATGATGGGAGCCGAACCCGGAAAACCCTGGATGTCCAACGAAAAACCCAATACCAAAATGGTATTTATCGGTCATAAACTCCCCGAAGAAATTTTTACTCGGGGTTTGGAGCAATGCCTGGCCTCATAACGTACCCCGCTGCCGGAGATAGCAACATAGGTAACGAGTGCCAACATCACATATAAAAGAGGTACATCATGGCAAGCAAATCTGCCGCAACCGCCGTTCAGAATCACCTTCTGACAGAAAAAGAACTGCTGGCGATGCCGGAATCCGACTACATGAATGAAGCCCAGTTGGCCTTCTTCAGAGATCGCTTGAAACGGCTGGAGCAGGACATTATCAGTAATGCCGGCGCCACCACAGAAAACCTGCGCGAGACTCAGTTCGTGCCCGATCCGGCCGATCGCGCCACGATCGAAGAAGAGCATGCGCTTGAATTGCGCACCCGCGACCGCGAGCGTAAACTGCTCAAGAAGGTGCAGCAGTCCATTACCCGCATCGATTCGGGCGAATACGGCTGGTGCGAAGAAACTGCCGAGCCCATAGGGCTGGCACGCCTGCTGGCACGGCCCACGGCCACCCTGTCACTCGAAGCCCAGGAACGGCGCGAAATGCGCCAAAAGCTTTACGGAGATTGAATGATGGCTTTTTCCTCTTGAACTCTGGGGGTTCGCCTCCAGATAAAGGGTTCAAAGGAAAAGCCACATGGAACAATTTCACGCCACCACCATTATTTGCGTCCGGCGCGGCAATCAGGTTGCGTTGGGCGGCGACGGCCAGGTAACGCTGGGCAATATCGTCGTCAAGGCCACTGCGCGCAAAATCCGTCGCCTGTATCACGACAAAGTCCTGGCCGGCTTTGCGGGCGCTACGGCCGACGCCTTCACCTTGCAAGAACGCTTCGAAGCCAAGCTGGAAAAACATCAGGGCCACCTGATGCGCGCAGCCGTCGAACTAACGCGCGACTGGCGCACCGACCGCGCCTTGCGCCGCCTCGAGGCCATGCTGATCGTGGCCGACCACGAACATACGCTGGTACTCACCGGCACCGGCGACGTGCTCGAACCCGAGCACGGCCTGGCCGCCATCGGTTCAGGCGGCGCCTATGCTCAGGCTGCCGCCCTGGCCCTGCTGCACAATACCGAAATAGCGCCTGCCGAGATCGTTAAAAAATCCCTCGAAATAGCCGGCGACCTGTGCATCTACACCAACCAGAACCACATCGTCGAAACTCTTTAACGCCGAGCACCGCCCATATGTCAGCCAGCACCATGACTCCCGGAGAAATCGTCTCCGAACTCGACAAGAATATTGTCGGGCAAAATCGCGCCAAGCGCTCCGTGGCGGTGGCGCTGCGCAACCGGTGGCGCCGCCAGCAAGTGCCCGAACCCTTGCGCCACGAAATCCTGCCCAAAAACATACTCATGATCGGGCCCACCGGCGTGGGAAAAACCGAGATCGCGCGACGCCTGGCCAAACTGGCCAATGCCCCTTTCATCAAGATTGAAGCCACCAAGTTCACTGAAGTAGGCTACGTGGGCCGCGATGTCGACACCATCATCCGCGACCTGGTCGAAATCTCGATCAAGCAAACCCGCGATGTACAAATACGCCAGGTGCGCACCCAGGCCGAAGACGCCGCCGAGGACCGCATTCTCGACGTGCTGATTTCCCCTGCGCGCAACGCCCAGGGCGAACCTCAGCGCGAAGAAAATTCGGCTCGCCAGGTTTTCCGCAAGCGGTTGCGCGAACACAAGATCGACGACCTGGAAATCGAGATCGAAGTCGCCCAGGCCGCGCCGCAAATGGAAATCATGGCTCCTCCAGGCATGGAAGAAATGACCGAGCAGCTCAAGGGCATGTTTGCCGGCCTGGGCCGCGACAAAAAGAAACAGCGCAAAATGACGGTCAAAGAAGCATTCAAGCTTCTGACCGAGGAAGAAGCGTCGCGCCGTATCAATGAAGAAGATTTGCGCACCAACGCCATTACGAATGCGGAGCAAAACGGCATCGTATTCCTGGACGAAATCGACAAGATCGCGTCGCGCCAGGAACACGCCGGCGCCGACGTATCGCGCCAGGGCGTACAACGCGATCTGCTGCCTCTGGTCGAGGGCACGAGCGTCAACACCAAGTACGGCGTCGTGCGCACCGACCACATCCTGTTCATTGCCTCGGGCGCGTTCCACCTGTCGCGTCCCTCGGACCTGATACCCGAACTGCAAGGACGCTTCCCGATTCGCGTCGAGCTCGACTCGCTATCGGCGGAAGACTTCGTGCGTATTCTGTGCGATACCGATTCGTCCCTCACCAAACAATACAGCGCGCTGCTGGCCACCGAAGACGTCACGCTTTCATTTACTGACGAAGGCGTGAAAAGGCTGGCCGAACTGGCGTTCGAGGTGAATGAACGCACCGAGAATATCGGCGCGCGGCGCCTGTACACGGTCATGGAAAAACTGCTCGAAGACCTGTCGTTCGATGCCTCGGCCAGCAGCGGGAAAACCATCACTATCGATGCGGCCTATGTCAACGACAAGCTCGAGGAAGCCGCCAGCAGCCAGGATCTGGCCAGGTACGTGCTGTAGGAAGATGTAGCGTGCTGTAGGGCATATGTAGCGGCACCCCTTGTGGGTGCCATTTACGCAATAACCTGCGCCCCGTTTATCGAACATGGCAGCCACAAGGGCTGCCGCTACAAAAGCGTATCCATCATTGGCAACCGGCACCTGCAAGAGGTGCTGCTACTGAAGAGCCGCAGCAGGAACGGACCCTGGCTCGGTATCTTTACGCTTGCGAACCATTTCGCCCAGCAACACCCAACCGCATCCGAGCATGCCGCCCAATATCAGGCCCAACATAACGATAAGCGAGCGTTTCGGAGCATCCCGTGTCTGAGGTAATGTCGGGGCAAGCTGATAGCTGTAGCTATACGATGACGCAACCTGATACTTGAGCAATGGCTCGAGCAAATTCAACTCGCGCTTGATCTCGTAATAACGGGACGGAAAGATCAGCGGGGCCGTCTTGGCCGTAGTCAATTCAGCATTTAGAAGTTTTTGACCCAACATAAACAAGCGATGCGTATCGCTCAGTTCAATAACCGTATTCCCCGCAAAACTTCGCCCAACGGCGTAGTCCTTAAGCCCAGCCGTATTTGCGGTTAGCAGTGCCGCCTGCAGGCTGGCGATTTCCTGCTCGCGGGCACTTTTTAATTTGAACTCGATATCGGCCAACTCGGCCTGGCGCGATAGAACGCTGGCATTGAGGCTATCGCCGAACTCACCGTCCACGCGCCGGAATGTTTGTTTATTGATGGCGGCGATATAGTTGCTGAGAACACTCTGTGCATCTTTGGCCGTATCCGCGGTAAAGGATATTGCATAGTAAGGCGCGATATCATCCTTGCCCGGTTGCTTTACCAGCAGGTTCTTCTTAGCTAGGTTCACCAATAAATACTGGGCATTTCCAGCCTTTGCATTGGCGGCTAAATCCTTGTAGTACCGGCTTTCCGACAAAAACGCTTGCTTGTTGTTCTCTGCGGAGCTCAAAGCGATAAAGCTGGAAAACAGGCTCTGAATCAGAGGCAAAGTATTGACCGGCTTGTTCCCGTCCACCCGTGCCAATGCCCGACGCTGCTCCAGATAGGCTTTTATTTGCTCGACGCGAGGCGCGCTGACGTACGCAACAGACGTCCATTTTTGCTTGGCCGTAAAGGCATAGGCTGTCGCCACAATCGTAACGAGCACTGTAAATGCCAAAATAACGAATTTCCTGTTCCAAAGAATATTGAAGAGTTCGAACAAATCTATTTCGTCGTCGACCGCCGGAGGCAAGTACGTTTGTGCGGAGTCGCGCATGGCTGTTGGCGTATCCAATATATAACATTTGTGATTATTTAATGCAGATGTTATCACAATCGTATTTTTTATTTCTGCTTATAGATAACTGAAAGCCAACAAAAAGGCGCCAACAGGCGCCTATATACGGTCATGGTATGTGCTGTAAACGTATGTAGGGGCAGCCCTTGTGGCTGCCATTTACGCAATAACCTGCGCCCTCGTTTATCGGACATGGCAGCCACAAGGGCTGCCCCTACATAATTCACGGTCCAGGCGCTCGCCCATCACCCTTATTTCTTGATCTGCGTCACGATATATTTGCCGCCTTCGCGTTTGGCGGTAAACGATACCTTGTCGCCAGGCTGGATGCCTTTGAGTAAAGACGGATCAATCTGATAGATCAGCGTCATGGCCGGTAACTGTAGATCGGCAATGGCGCCCTGCTTGATGGCCACTTTGCCCGCCGCCGCGTCAACGCGCCGTACCTCACCCGAGGCGCTGGCCTGCTGGGCCTGCGCCGTCACGGCATAGACCGATGTCAACATCAAGCCGGCCATTACAGCCTGCCGCCCCAGTCGATTGGATAAAAACATGCCTTAAACTCCTTACATGAAACCTCGATATTCCGAGAGCAATATCCGCGAACCAAGCATAACGCCAAACAAAGGAGCCGGCTTGAAACACGTAAGTGACAGTTACCCAACAAAGGCAGCGCATTCAGACAGGCCCGTAAACAAGCGTGCCCCGTCAGACCATTACCGGCTGCGCCCGGCGCGCGAACCGGACATCCCGTTCATACACGCGCTAATGCGGGAGATGGCGGTTTTTGAGAAACTGACTGAAATATTCAAAGCGACCCAAGACAGCCTGCGTGCGAGTTTTTTCGGCCCGCAACCGGCGGCGCATTGCCTGGTGATTCACTCCGACGCCGAGCCGGACCGTCCCATCGCTTACATCATGTGGTTTTACAACTACTCCAGCTTTCTCGACAAGCGCGGCCTGTACCTCGAAGATATCTACGTGCAACCCGAGCATCGCGGACGCGGCCTGGGCAGCATGGCGTTGCGGCACCTGGCGCAACTCGCCGTCGAACAGGATTGCGGGCGCTTCGAGTGGACCGTGCTGGACTGGAACCAGAATGCCATCGACTTCTACAAGCGCCATGGCGCCGAGATATTGCCGGAATGGCGTATCGTTCGAGTAACGGGCGATGCCCTGCAGCGCCTGGCGAAGGAGTCCTGAATCATGGCCACCAGATTGTCTGTCATCACTACACGTACCGGCGATGCCGGCACCACCGGCCTGGGCGATGGCAGCCGCATCGGCAAAGACACACCGCGCGTTGCCGCGCTGGGCGACGTCGACGAACTCAATAGCGCCATCGGCCTGTTGCGCAGCGAATCTTTGCCCCAAGCCATCGATACCTTGCTGGCGCGCATACAAAACGACCTGTTCGATATGGGTGCCGAGCTATGCATCCCCGGCCACACCGCGCTGTCAACGGAACACGTGCTGCGCCTGGATCAGGCGCTGGCGCACTACAACGCTGAACTTGGGCCGTTAAAAGAATTCATCCTGCCCGGCGGGAGCCGTGCCGCAGCACTGGCGCATATGGCGCGCACCATATGCCGTCGCGCCGAGCGAACCGTGCTCACGTTGAACCAGCACGAAACGATCAGCCCGCCTGTCAAACAGTATCTGAACCGGCTATCCGATCTGTGTTTCGTATTGGCGCGGGTGCTTAACAAAACGCAAGGCGGAGCCGATGTCTTGTGGGGCCGGGACGGGTGATTGCCAGGGTTTTGCCACCCACAAGGGGTGGCGCTACATGATTGACTGGAGGGTTTGTAGGGGCAGCCCTTGTGGCTGCCATTTTCGTCACATTGAACCCATCTTTCTTCACATCGCACACACCCGCGCGTCACGCAACCGAAACCGCGGCGGCTCGCCCGGGCGTTCATAGACGTCCCAACGCACCGCCTCGTTTTCTACGCGGATGTCGGCGGTGGCCATGGTGTTCTCGGCATCGCTATCGTTGGGCGCATTGCGGTAAATCGGGAATTCCGCGTTCTGCTGGTCGGCCAGGATAGCCAGGGGATCGACCGCAGGCCCTTTCGCTGGGCCGGCCTTGCGCGCGTCTCGCCCCCGAGGCTCCCGATTTTCACCATCGTGCGAACCAGCCATAGACGCACCGCGCACCGCCTCGTCCAGCATCGCATCGCCGCGCATCTGGCGACAACGCGAAGATTCTGTAATGATTTGCGGAAAATCGCGCAAATCGGCATGAATCGCATGATTGGCATGCAAGGCCGGCGCCTGTATGCGCTTCGCCGATACCCCTGCCGCATTGAACTCGACACTCCATAGGTCGGCATGGCCACGCTGCGCCAGGGTTAAGTGAAAGCCGCCAGCACGCGGCGTTTGACGCAGTAAATCCAATGCCGCGGGAACGCCGGGTTGGTCCAGCAGCGCACGCGTGAGGATCATGCGAGGTACGCCGACCGCCACATCGCGAGACCGCAAATTATTGACCGTCATCGCCAGGCCCGCCTCGGTCACGGCAAAGGTGTGCCCGGGCAGGGAGGCTGGATACACAAAAGAAGCAAACCGCGAGCCTTGATCGATGGCCACCTCGGCGATGGCGCAAAATCCTGCAAACCCGGGATCGCCGTCTTCGTTGTGCGTCATGCGCGGGCTCGGCGCCGACGGCAGTTGCACCGTCGTGCATCCATCGGGGGCCATGGCCCATACATCGCCACGGCAATTCCACAACGCCACCTCTTCTACGGGCAGCTCGAGCCCCGCCGCCAGGCCGCCGAGCTCCTCCCAAATCCGGGAAAAACGCTGCTGTATCAGGCTGACCATGGCCTGCGCCGCAGACCGCCCCTTCCAGGCCATGACGCTTTGCCAAGGCGCGGACGAAACCAGATACGAATGCGCAACGGTTGCGCCAAACTTGCCCAGGGAATGGCCCACTTCGAACGGCGTGCCCGTCAATTCGATTCTAGAAAGCATATGCATTCCGCCTTTACAAATACGCGCCTGTCTGATGCAACTGCATTTCTGTACGTTCAATCTGGCCCACGGCCTGTTTACCGCTTTTAACCACTAACTGCTCGATCAATACCTCAATCAGAGCCTGGGCCGAAGTCAGGGAGGGGAAAAACGAAGGCGTGTCGGTGGAAAAAAGCAAAATTGCATCGGCCTTCAAGGCAATGGGCGCCAACACGCTATCGCAGATCGCCAACACCTTGCAGCCCGCCTTATGCGCCGCCTGTGTCACCTGCAAGGACTCGTGCGAATACGGCACAAAACTCATCACGACCAGGATATCGTCAGCCGCGAGCGCACGACACTCCATTTCCAGCGTACCCACATCGCCACGCAGCATGCCCACCGTCGAACGAAAGAGTCTGTACAAATAGTGGAAGCTGAACGCCGGTGCAAAGCAAGCGCGAAAGCCCGCCACATGGACAAAGCGGGCGCTCGCCAGCAAATCCACCGCCACCGGCATGCGCCCTGCGTTCAACTCTTCCAGCGAAGCCAGATTGCAGGCTTGCACCGCCAGCGCTTTGCCTATCATGGCCTGCGGGCTTTTCGAGCGAACCACCTTTTTAGCCTGCAGGGTATACAACTTGGGCGTCTGGCGGAAAGACTGGACGAACACCTCCTTTAGCGACTCCCATCCGTCGAATCCCAGGTGCTGGGCCAAACGCACCAGCGTTGCCGGCTGTACCTGAGCCTGCCGGGCGATCTTGCGCATGGACGAAATCGGTACTTCGGCCGGGAAATCGGTCAGATACTTCGCGCCCACCTGGAACTGCTGGGTCATGGATGGAAACTCCTGCCGTACCAACGCGACCAGGGCATCGAGATGCTGCGGCGGACTATTTTTTTGATTCATCATGATATGAGCGGAAAAAACAACAGTTTGTAGAGTACAGCGATTAAAGCCAAGTCAAGTTTTGAAAACAGCACGTTTCTGACAATACCTTGTTACACAGAAATTGGTTTGATTTATTTGTTTCTTTGTATATTATATAAGAAACGTTTGTTGAATTACCACCTCATTATCAGCCAGGCACCGCCATGACCCATGTTTTCCACCGCAACCCCAAAAAGCATCTTGATATCGCCGTGCGCGGACAAGGCATAGAAGTTTTCGACCAGAACAACAAAAGCTATATCGACGCATCGGGCGGCGCTGCCGTTTCGTGTCTGGGCCACGGTCACCCGGCCATCATCGAAGCCATCAAAAAGCAGCTTGACCAGATTGCTTATGTCCATTCCTCGTTTTTCACCACGCAAGTGACCGAAGATCTGGCGGATTTTCTGCAGCAGCATGCCCCCGGGGAGCTAAACCACGTTTATTTCCTGTCGGGCGGCTCCGAGGCGATTGAAGCCGCGCTCAAGCTTGCACGCCAATATTTTGTGGAGACCGGGCAGGCATCGCGCAAATACTTTATTGCGCGACGCCAAAGCTACCATGGCAATACGCTTGGAGCGCTCGCCATCGGCGGCAATGCCACACGGCGCAAGCCATTCCTGCCCTTGTTGGTGCCCGCCCACCACGTGTCGCCCTGCTACGCTTACCGCGACCAACTGGCCCACGAAAGCGAAGAGCAATACGCCACGCGGCTGGCCGATGAGCTTGAGCAAAAAATTCTCGAATTGGGCACCGAAAACGTCGCCGCTTTTGTGGCCGAAACGGTGGTGGGCGCCACAGCCGGCGCCGTACCCCCGGTCAAAACCTATCTGCAGCGTATCCGGCAAGTGTGCGATCGCCATGGCGTGTTGCTGATTCTGGACGAAGTCATGTCCGGCATGGGCCGCACCGGCCACCTGTTCGCCTGCGACCAGGACCAGGTCGTGCCCGACATCATCACCATTGCAAAAGGCCTGGGCGCAGGCTATCAACCTATAGGCGCCATGATCGCCAGCGACCGAATCTACAACGCGATCACCGGCGGCACCGGTTTTTTCCAGCACGGACACACCTATATGGGCCACGCAACCGCGTGCGCCGCCGCATTGGCCGTGCAGCAAGTCATCCAGAAGGAACATCTGTTGAAAAACGTACTGGCACGCGGCGAGCAACTGCGCACCGAGCTGCACAGCGCTCTGGACGGCCACCCCTACATCGGCGACATTCGCGGCCGCGGCCTGTTCACGGGGGTGGAGTTCGTGCAAGACAAAAACACCAAAGCTCCCTTCGATCCTGCATTGAAAATCAATAGCCAATTAAAGACCCAGGCCATGCACAACGGCCTGATGATGTACCCATCGGGCGGCACCATCGACGGCATCCACGGCGACCACGTACTGCTCGCGCCGCCCTTTATTTGCACCGCAGCCAACATCAGTGAAATCGTCAACCGCTTCGTACAGACCGTGCAGGACATCGTGCCGGCCAAATAAGGCCTGGGCCGACAGCCCTGCGAACGGCCGCATTCATATTTTCAGCAACAACAGGAGACAGGTAATGAAACAAAAATCACTATCGATCAAGACCGCCGTACTGGGAGCCACGCTGGGTCTGCTCTCGTTCACGATGGCCGCGCAGGCAGCCGTGGACGTCAGCAAAAGCCCCACGCTGACCAAGATCAAAACCAATAATGTGTTGGTCATAGGCCATAGAACGTCGTCAATTCCATTTTCTTACTACGACGAAAATCAGAAACCCATAGGCTTTGCGCAGGACATCTGCAACCAGATCATCGCCACGATCAAAACAGACGTCCAGAAACCCGATTTACCCGTCCGGCTGATGCCGCTCACGCCTCAAAATCGACTTACTCTGGTTCAAAACGGGACCGTCGACCTGGCCTGCGGGGTAGCCACCAACCTGAAAGCACGCCAGGAACAGGTCACCTTTGCCGATACCTATTTTGTCGCCGGCACCCGCCTGCTGGTCAACAAGAAAAGCGGCATCAAAGATTTCAAGGATATTCGCGGCAAATCGGTGGTGACCTTGGCCGGCACAACCTCGGAAAAGATTCTGCGCAAAATGAACGATGAGCAAAACGCCAACATCACCATACAAAGCGCCAAGGAATATGCCGAAGCGTTCCTGATATTGCAATCCGGCCGTGTTTCCGCTTTTATGATGGACGACGTGTTGCTCTCGGGCGCCCGCACGCTGGCGCGCAACCCCAACGATTGGGAAATTGTAGGGACTTCGCAGTCGGTGGAGCCCTATGGCTTCTTCATGAAAAAGGGCGACCCTGTCTTTAAGCAAGTCGTCGACGGCGTCATCGCCGGTATGATGAAAAGCGGTGAAATGGCCAAGCTCTACGACAAATGGTTCATGAACCCGGTGCCCCCCAAAGGCAGCAATTTCCATATGCCCATGAGCGACCTGGTGAAAAAGGCGTACGCGAACCCTAACGATCAAGCCATCAACTAAAAGCACGGTAGTGCCATAAGCGGCGCCGGCCTCCGGCGCCGCTTAGCCTCTATTGCGAGCACACTATGTCATACAAATGGGATTGGGGCGTTTTTCTGGAGCACGCCTCCAAAAACCAGACTTACCTGGACTGGATGCTGTCGGGCTTCGAAGTCACGCTGATGCTTGGGCTGTCGGCGTGGTTGATCGCCCTTGTCGTGGGCACGTCGCTGGGCGTCATGCGCACCCTGCCCAATCGCGCCTGCCGCGCCATCGGCGCCGCCTATGTTGAGCTGTTTCGCAATGTACCGCTGCTGGTGCAGTTTTTCATCTGGTATTTCGCGGTGCCCGAGCTCATGCCTTATGGCGAACAATTCAAGCAACTGCCGCCTTTTGTTCAGCAGTTTCTGGCGGCCATGATCTGTCTGGGGGTATTCACCGCCGCGCGGGTCTGCGAGCAGGTGCGCTCGGGCATCAATGCCTTGCCGCGCGGCCAGAAAAACGCGGGCCTGGCCAACGGATTAACGCTGCTCCAGACCTATCGATACGTGCTGTTGCCTGTCTCATTTCGCATCGTGCTGCCTCCCATTACGTCCGAATTCCTGAACATATTCAAGAACTCGGCAATCGCCTCGACCATAGGGCTCATGGAACTGGCCGCGCAGGGGCGCCAACTGGTCGACTACACGGCCCACTCTTACGAGTCATTTATGGCTGTCACGTTGCTCTACGCCCTGATCAGCCTGTGCGTCATGGCGATCATGTGGCGGATCGAGCGGCTTTGCTACATCCCCGGCCTGTCGTTCAGGAAATAACCATGATCTTTGGATTCGATTTCGGCTGGCTAAACCAAAGCACGTTCAACCTATTGGGCCGCGGCATGGGTGTATCGCTGCAAATTACCTTTACGGCGATGGCGGCAGGCATCGTCTGGGGCACGCTGATCGCACTGATGCGCTTGTCGTCCTACAAAACCTTGAACGTGTTGGCGGCCACTTATGTCACTATATTTCGCCTGGTGCCTCTGGTCATGGTGCTGCTGTGGTTTTTCCTGATCGTACCGGACTTTCTGCAGTCGCTGTTTGGGCTGTCAGGCGCCACCGACATGCGCCTGGTGTCGGCCCTGGTCGCCTTTGCGCTGTATGAAGCAGCCTACTATTCGGAAATTATCCGCGCCGGAATTCAAAGCATTTCCAGTAGTCAGCAACACGCCGCGTTCGCGCTGGGCATGACCTATTCCCAATCCATGCGCCTGATTATTTTGCCGCAGGCCTTTCGCAATATGCTGCCGCTCTTTCTGACCCAGGGCATCATTCTGTTCCAGGACACATCACTCGTCTATGTCATTGCCCTGGCCGATTTTTTCGGCCAGGCCTACGGTGTGGGCGAGCGCAACGGCGCCGTGGTCGAAGCCCTGTTCTTTGTCGGCGCCGTGTACTTTATTATCTGCTATTCAGTGTCTTTAGTCGTAAAGCGCTACCAACATAACATCTGATCATCGATCTCTACCCAGAAAGGACAACCATGGCCCGCCTCCCCTACGCCGACCTGAACCACCCCGACGTCAGGCCGCTCGTCGAGCAAATCGTAGCCGAGCGCGGAAGCGTTCTGCATCTATACCAAATGCTGCTGCACAGCCCAGAAGTGGCGCGCGGCTGGCTCAGCCACTTGACCGGAATCCGGCAACGCAGCACATTGCCGGGCAAACTGCGTGAAATGGTCATCATGCGCATCGCAATCCTGAACGGCGCGCCGTACGAAGCCGACCAGCACGCCCCCATTGCACTCAAAGAAGGCATGACGCAAGGGCAGCTTGACGCACTCGACCAGTGGGAAGCATCGACGGTTTTCAACGAACAGGAACGCGCCGTGCTGGCCTACACCGATGCCATGACGCGCCACGTGCACGTACCCAAAGAGGTCTTCGCGGCCGTCAAACCGCATTTCGACGCCAAGCGGCTGGTCGAGCTGACCGCTACTATCGCCACCTACAACATGGTGGCGCGCTTCCTCGAGGCGCTGGAAATCCATTCGGATGACGAGCGTTGAATGGCAGCCACAAGGGCTGCCGCTACATTAGCGACGGGTACGTTCTCGATTAGGACGGATACGTTTTTGTAGCGGCACCCCTTGTGGGTGCCACCGGCACGTCACAACGGCGTCCACGTCCCCGTCCAACACCTATCCTACGCGGCCAGCGTCGCCTCGACCAACTTCGACCAATACGTGGCACCTATCGGCAGCAGGGCATCGTTGAAATCGTAATTGGAATTGTGCAGCTGGCACGGCCCCATGCCGTGATACGTATTGATGCGGTGATCGCCATCGCCATTGCCGATGAACAGATACGTGCCGGGCACTTTTTCCAGATAGAAGGAAAAATCCTCTGCTCCGGTATGCGGCGGCGTATCCCTATCGACCCGGTCGGCGCCAAAGATTTTTTCGGCCAGATCTGCCGCAAACTCGGTTTGCTGCGGCCAATTGACCAAGGGCGGATAGCACCGCACAAAATCCAGCTCGCCCGTGCCGCCGTATGCCTCACAAAGTTTGGTCACAATGCGGCGCATATTGTTTTCCATCAGATCCAGGACCTCGACGCTATAGGTTCTGACGGTCCCGCGAATCACTGCCTGCGCCGGAATCACGTTATAGGCGTCACCCGCATGAATCTGCGTAATTGACAACACTGCCGTGTCGATCGGATTTTTATTGCGTGTGATGAGGGTTTGCAGGGCCTGCACCATTTCCGTCGCGATCATGATCGGGTCTACGGACTTATGCGGCTGTGCGGCGTGGCCGCCCACCCCATTGATAATGATATCGAAGCGATTGCTCGAGGCCATGGTCGGCCCCGCACGAAAGCCGAAAGCACCCGCCTCCATCCCGGGCATATTATGCATGCCGTAGATCACATCGCAGGGAAAGCGCTCAAACAGGCCATCGTCCATCATGGCCTTGGCGCCGGCATTGCCGCCTTCTTCGGCCGGCTGGAAAATAAAGTTGACCACGCCGTTGAAATTTTTGTGCGTCGCCAGGTACTGGGCGGCGCCCAGCAGCATGGTGGTATGGCCGTCGTGGCCGCAACCATGCATTTTGCCGGGATTCGTCGAGCAATGCGCGAAACGATTGTTCTCGGGCATGGGCAGCGCGTCCATATCGGCGCGCAAGCCAATGGAGCGGCCGCCCGTTCCAGAGCGCAACACCCCCACAACCCCCGTCTTGCCTATATTCGTATGCACTTCCAGGCCCAATTCAGTCAGGCGCTTGGCCACCAGGGCCGAGGTGCGCTGTTCGTTAAACGCCAGTTCGGGGTGCGCATGAATATCGCGGCGGATCGCAATCAGTTCTTGATGGTTTTGTTCAATATCGGCTAATAAACTCATAATTTTCGTCTCTAGGAATGACACTATGATGGAGTGTCTTGGGAATACGATAACGCAATTTACCGGGTTGGTGATAGCGTGCCTTGGCACCCACAAGGGGAGCCACTACACCAATTGCGCCTGCACGAACTTGGCCAAATGTTCGGACAGCAAGGTAAGTGATTTCTGCAAGGCGCCAAAGCCCGGCGATTTCTCGTAGGTATCTTCATCCATATACAGCTTGCGATTGACCTCGATTTGCAGGCTGTGGCGGTTCTCGGCGGGCCGCCCGATGCGGGCAATGACCGCCACGCCCTTGAACGGATCATTGCGCGCCACCGCATAGCCGCGCCCGATCAAAAAGGTTTCGATCGTTTCGACCAAGGCCGGATCACAGGTGACTCCGTCGCGGTCTCCCAGCACAAAATCAGCCAGAGGGTGGTCCGAGTCAATTTCAAGCACCTCGTAGGAATCGGCCGGCATCGAGTGCAGGTTCAAATGCCAGACGCCTCCGAACTTTTCGTAGGCCGCTTCTATCTGCTGGTTTAGCGCGGCATGATAGGGTTGGTGGAAGGTCTGGATGCGATTTTCGACTTCAGCCACCCATAACTTGCGATCGTAAATGGCCTGCTTGCGGGCAAGCCGCCATATCAGCCCGTGACCCAACCGGGTTTTCTCCGTGGGATGCACTTCGGTCGCCCAGGGCTCGGCGAGCATGTTCACGTCGATATCGGTGAGTTCACGGTTGGGATCGATATAGGACCGCGGGAAATTGGCGGCCAACAAAGACCCTCCCACCGCGGGAATGGCGCGCCAAAGTTCGTCGACATAGGTGTCTTCACCCGAACGCAAAATCGACGCGGGCAGGCAACTACCGAAGTCCTTTGGGTAGATGACGCCGCTGTGCGGCGAATCGCAGACCAGCGGAATCGCGTGGCCCTTGGCCCGCGACAGGACAAAAGGTTCAAAATCGGAATCGGCGAATATCATTTGAAGGTTCCTTGAAAATCCAGCCTTGAATCAAAATCATCGTTGCAATTGACGCGGATCGCATGGGCGTCAGGTATAGGGGCTGATCAATAGTTTACGGCGCGATGGCAGCCACAAGGGCTGCCGCTACATAACGTGGCGGTCGCTCATGTAGCGGCACCCCTTGTGGGTGCCATTTTCAACCCTAAAATTCATAACCGGCCTACGAACCATCATTCAAATGACAGGCGCTAAGGTGCTTGGACTCTCCTCCCGAAACCCCGTCATGCTCCACGGATTTAAGCAACGGACGCTCGACGCGGCAGCGCGGCATGGCATGCGGACAGCGGGGATGAAACGGGCAGCCCGCGGGTGGATCGCTCGGGGAAGGAAGCTCGCCCTTGATCGTGTCGAACTGACGCCGTTCAGCCTGCAAACGGGGCAGCTCTTTAATGAGCGCCTGCGTATACGGGTGGTTGGCCGCCTTGAAAATGGTTTCAGTTGGCGCGATTTCGACAATGCGTCCCAGGTACATAATGGCCACGCGATCGGAAATATGGCTGACCACTCCCAGGTTGTGGCTGATGAAAAAATACGTTAAGCCATATTCACGCCGCAACTCGATAAACAGATTCAGCACCTGCGCCTGGATCGACACATCCAGCGCCGCCACCGCCTCATCGCAGACAATGACCGAAGGCTTCAGAGCCAGGGCGCGAGCCACACCGATGCGCTGTCGCTGGCCGCCCGAGAACTGGTGCGGATAGCGGAACCGATAGGACGGGTCCAGGCCCACTTTCTGCATCAGCTCGCACACATAAGCCTCTTTGGCGGCACGCGTAACCATGCCATGCGCCATCGGAGCCTCGCCAATAATATCGATCACGCGCATGCGCGGATTCAGCGACGAGAAAGGATCCTGGAAAATCATCTGTACGCTTAACTCATACTGGCGCCGGGCCGCTGCATCAAGCGTCGCAACCGAGCGGCCCTTGTAGAAGATTTCACCCCGCGTAGGCGGCAAAATTCCAGTCAGCATGCGCCCCAGCGTGGATTTTCCGCAACCCGATTCACCCACCACGCCTATGACCTCGCCGGCAATAATGTCCAGATCGACACCTGCCACGGCCTGCACCGGCCGAGGCGCGGCACGCCCCCTCAACACACGCCCTAGCCGATCCACCATGTCTTGCGGCTGCACATAATGGCGTTCCAACTGGCGCACGCCAAGAATGATGTCGTCGCGATCGGCGCTCATGCCTGAACCCCGCGATGCCAGCAGCTTACTTTATGCAAGGGCGCGACTTCCTCGAATAGCGGCTCCTGAACACACTGCGGCGTTGCGCGATAGCAGCGAGAGCGAAACGGGCAGCCTTCGGGCATATTCAGCAGCGACGGCGTCGAGCCGGGAATTTGGAATAGTTCCTTGCCGCGGGTGTCGAACGTAGGAATCGAGGCCATCAGGCCATGGGTATAGGGATGTTGCGCGGCCCCTATGATTTCGGCCGTCGGGGCCGTTTCAACGATGCGGCCTGCGTACATCACCGCCAGGCGATCGGCCAGCCCCGACACAATCGCCAGGTCGTGCGTAATCCAGATCAGCGCCGTATCCATTTCACGGCACAGTTTTTGCACTTCGTACAGAATCTGCCCCTGTATGGTCACGTCCAATGCCGTCGTAGGCTCGTCGGCAATGATCAGCTTAGGCCTGTTCAACAAGGCAATGGCGATGGCAATGCGCTGGCGCATGCCGCCCGATAAATGGTGCGGATAGACACTCATCCGGTCGGCCGGAGCCGGGATGCCGACCATGCCCAGCACCTCTATCGAACGGGCACGGGCCGCCGCCCGCGAAACGGATTCGTGCGCCTGTATCGTCTCGATCATTTGCGTATCGACGCGCAAGGTCGGATTCAGGGTCATCATGGGATCTTGAAAAATCATCGCCATGTCGTTTCCGCGCAAAGCGCGATATTCGCCTGCCGACAAGGTCTGCAAATCGCGCCCGTCGAAAAACAGGCGGTCGGCCTGAATCCGGCCCGGAGCGTCGACCAGGTTCATCAGGGAAAAACCGGTCATGCTTTTACCCGAACCCGATTCGCCCACCAGCCCCAGGATTTCTCCTCGTTTGATCTGCAAGGAAACGCCGTCCACCGCCTTGACCACGCCCGCGCGGGTATGGAACCAGACTTTCAGCCCCTGTACATCGAGCAGCCATGGGCTGGAAGAAAGCGGTGATGCGTGTGTCTGCAAAAAAAAGCTCCTGCCTAAATTTCGTTGCGCGGATTGAGAATATCGCGTAAATGATCGCCTACCAGATTAATGGCCACGACCACCAGCGCCAGCGCAATGCCCGGAAAGAACGAAATCCAGTAATTGCCCGACATCAAGAACTCGAAGCCGTTGGCGATCAGCATACCCAGCGACGGTTCGGTCACAGGCACCCCCACGCCCAGAAAAGACAAGGTGGCTTCAAGTGCGATGGCATGCGCGAGATCGATGGTGGCAATGACCATGAGCGGCGGAATGCAATTGGGAAATACGTGATGAAATAAAATTCGCGGCCAGGACAGCGACATGCAGCGCGCCGCCTCGACGTATTCTCTGTTGCGCTCGACAATGGCGGCGCCTCTGGCCGCTCGCGCAAAATACGCCCACTGCACGGCAATAAGCGCCACAATCACCTTGTCTACGCCTTTGCCCAGCACCGCCAGCAATATCAGAGCCACCAGTATGGATGGAAACGACAACTGGATGTCGACGATGCGCATCAGGAGTGCATCGACGCGGCCGCCGAAGTAGGCCGAAATCAAACCCACTGTTGAGCCGATCACAAAGGCGACGGATACCGACACAAAGCCCACAATGAGGCTGATGCGCAGGCCATACAAAATGGCGGAAAAGACGTCGCGCGCCTGGCCGTCCGTGCCCAGCCAATATGTCATGGCGCCACTGCCGCTCACCGACCCGGGAGGCAGTTTCGAATCCATGATGTCCAGCGTCCCGATATCGAACGGATTTTGCGGCGCAATCCAGGGCGCAAAAATCGCCAGGCATAAAAACAGAACCAGCAGAACAAGACCCAGCACCGCCAGCTTGCTGGCCAGGAACTGCTCGATAAACAGCCGCAACAGGCTTTCACGCCTGGCTGGCACAAGGCTGGGCTGAATGGGAGTATCGGCCGTCGTCATGCGCCCCCCTCCAAACGTACGCGCGGATCGAGCACGGTATAGATAATGTCTACCGCCAGGTTAAGCATGGCCAGGAACACGACCGTCAACATCAGGTAGGCCACCACCACGGGCCGATCCAGCGTAATGATCGAATCGATCAGCAGTTTGCCCATGCCCGGCCAGGAAAATACCGTTTCCGTCACCACCGCAAACGCAAAAACCTGGCCGTATTCGAGACCCCCTATCGTGACGATGGGAATCAGAATATTCTTGAGCAGATGCACCCCCAGCACGCGCTTTTCAGACAAGCCTTTGGCGCGGGCAAACTTGATGTAATCGAGCGGCAGGCATTCGCGAGTGGCGGCGCGCGTCACGCGGATGATCAGGGCGCACTTGGCACAGGCGATCGTGGAAGCGGGCAGGATCAGGTTGCGCCATCCCTCCCAGCTGAAAACACTAAGCTGAATCGGCCCGAATGTTTCGACCGGCCCGCGCCCACCGGCCGGCAACCAGCCCAGCAACACGGCAAACACCATGATAAGCATCAGGCCGACCCAGAAATTGGGCAGCGAAAAACCCAACACCGATCCGGTCATGATCGAACGGGCGCTGACGCTTTCCGGTTTGAGGCCGGCATATATGCCCAGAGGCACGCCAATCAATAACGACAGGAGCATGGCCACCGTGGCCAGTTCCAGGGTGGCCGGCATGCGTTCCAGAATCAAACGCATGGCCGGCTCGCCGGTTAAAAAGCTGTTGCCGAAATCCAGATGGACGGCTTTGCTCAGAAAAATGAAATACTGATGCCACAAAGGCAGATTCAGGCCCAGGGACTGGCGAATCAACTCGCGCTGGGCATCGGTGGCCTCGGGGCTGGCCAGCATGGACACCGGGTCGCCCACCAGATAAAGCCCGGCAAATACCAACGCCGACATGACCAGCACCACAACAAAGGTCTGGATCAGTCGGCGAATAATGCTCGATAGCACCTGTCAACCCGGCCTTACTTGGCCAGTGTCATGTCTTGAGCCAGCGTCATTTGATCGGTGCGCCCGCCGTAGCGGATGTCCTTTTTCATCGCCCAGACCGATAGCTCGAATTGCAAAGGCAAGATGGCGTAGTTTTCCATCGCCATATTCGCCGCGCTCTGCAGCATTTCAGAGCGCTTGGCGTCGTCCAGGGTTTTGGACGCCTCCATGACCAGGCTGTCTATTTTGGGATTGGAATAATGGCTCCAGTTGGTGGTTCCCAGCCCAAGCTTCGGGTCTTTGGTCACGACCAGGGCCGTGAGCGGGTTGAGCATTTCGCCCGAGCTGGCCGCCCAGCCGGCCAGATAAGTACTGAATGAATAAGAGTCGCGTTTCTTGAAAAACACCGGCGGCGCCATGGTTTCGACATCGGTCTTGATGCCTATGCGCGCCCACATGGAGGCCACTGACTGCGCAATGCGCTGGTCATTGGTGTAACGCCCGGCAGGCGAGCCCAAAGACACGGTGAAGCCTTTGGGGTAGCCCGCGGCAGCCAACAGCTCTTTGGCGCGAGCCGTATTGGCCTGGGGCACGACGGAATATTTTTTGGAAGCGCCAAAGGCCGGATAGGCCAGCAAATTGGCGGCGGGCTGGGCCACCCCGCCCATAATGCGCGAAACAATGGCCTTGCGGTCGATCGCCAGCGATAAAGCTTCACGCACACGCGCATCGGTAAGCGGATTCTTGCCACCGGTGCCCGCCATGCCCGGAGGCACTTCCTTGGATTGATTCAGCGCCACGTAAATGACCCGCACCGAGGGCGTTTCCTGGATGTAAAGCTTTTTGTCTTTTTTGAGCTTGGGCAAATCGTCGGTCGGAGGATCCTCGATCACATCCACGTCGCCCGCCAAAAGCGCCGCAACCCGCGCCGCCGAATTGGAAATGGGCCGATATATCACCTTGTCCCAGGCGGGCTTCGCGCCCCAGTAATACGGATTGCGATCGAGCACGATTTCGGCGCCGCGCTTCCAGGACACGAATTTATAGGGGCCGGTGCCAATCAGGCCCTCGCCGCGATTCAACTCTACCGTAGTCTTGCCTTCGGGCGCCGGGCCGGATGCGTCTTTTTTGGACATGATCGGTATCATGGACAAATTGGCCAGCAAGACGGGCGATGGCCCCTTGGTGGTGATCCTTACCGTTAACGGGTCAACCGCCTCGACCTTGGCAACGCTGCTTAAATACAGCGTATAGGATGAAGGGCTATTGGGAACCAGGGGTACGCGAGCGTAGGTAAACACCACATCGTCGGCTGTAAAAGGCGAGCCGTCGGAGAATTTGACATTGGGGCGCAATTTGAACAACCACACATTGCCGTTGACCGTCCAGGACTCGGCCAGCGACGGTACAGGCTTGGCCGTGGCGTCGGTACGCACCAGGGGATCGAACATGGTTTCCGACAATTGCGTATTGGGCGTGAGCGAATGGAACTGCGGATCCATGGAGCTGGGCTCGGAACGCAGGGCGATCGTCAGGTCGCGGGCCTGCGTCGTGCTGGCGATACTCAGGAAACCAACCGCCAGCGCCGACAAAAGAACCGTTTTATGTATTAACTTCATGGTCACTATGCCTTTTAAAACGATAAGCCCCCCTTGGGCTCATCTACCCATTCTTCGAGTGTAAGCGACCCCACGCCAATTAAAAGATCGGTGTTTTCCCCAAGCAGGTGGGACTCTTGAATGGCCGACGCCCCATAAAGGGGCGTCGATGTTTAAAAGACCAGGCCCGCCGCGTGGGCCTGGTCGTCGGCATGATACGAAGAGCGCACCATGGCGCCTACCGCCGCATGGCTGAAACCCATGGCAAGGGCTTCGCGCCTGAGCATGTCGAAAATGTCGGGCGGCGCATAACGCAGTACCGGCAGATGATGCTCGGAAGGCTGCAAATATTGCCCTATCGTCAGCATATCGACATTGTGAGAGCGCAAATCGCGCATGACTTGCAGGATTTCCTCGTCCGTTTCGCCCAGACCCAGCATCAGCCCCGATTTGGTCGGGGTATTGGGATGCACTTTCTTGAACTCTGACAGCAAGGTGAGCGAGTGCTGGTAATCGGCCCCGGGCCGGGCCTGCTTGTACAGGCGAGGCACGGTTTCAAGATTGTGGTTCATCACATCGGGAGGGCCGCCATTGAGCACCTCGAGCGCACGATCGAGACGGCCGCGAAAATCGGGGACCAACACTTCAATACGGGTGCTGGGTGACAATTCGCGCACCTTGCGTATGCATGCCACGAAATGACCGGCCCCGCCATCGCGCAGATCGTCGCGGTCCACGGACGTAATCACCACATAGGAAAGCCGCAGGGCCGCAACAGTGCGCGCCAGGTTTTCGGGCTCGTTTTCGTCGAGCGCGTCCGGACGGCCGTGGCCCACGTCGCAGAAAGGACAGCGGCGAGTGCATTTGTCGCCCATGATCATGAAGGTGGCCGTACCCTTGCCGAAACACTCGCCGATATTGGGGCACGCCGCTTCTTCGCAAACCGTGTGCAGATGGTGCTCGCGCAAGATCCGCTTGATATCGTAAAAACGCGAACCGGCGGCCGGCGCCTTGGCGCGGATCCAGTCGGGCTTTCTGAGGCGTTCGGCCGGCACAACCTTAATGGGAATGCGCGACGTTTTGGCCAGGGATTTCTGTTTCTGAGTAGGATCGTAAGCGGGCGGCTGCGCCGCGGCTTCGTGGCCAAGAGACTGCTCGACGGGTGTGGTCATACGGCTTCCTGCGGCAAGACGCAGGTCTTGCGTTCATAGAAAAGTCATTTTAACCCGTGGCCTGCCGCGCCGCCTAATCTCCCTTTGGGGAAGGTCGGTATTAGCAGGAATGGCACCCACAAGGGGTGCCGCTACAAAAACATACCTGTCGCATGTAGCGGCAGCCCTTGTGGCTGCCATTTCACACCGCTGCTAACACCCCTTCCATACAGGCGGCCGCTTCTGCGTGAAGGCATCGATGCCTTCGGCCACGTCCTGGGCCATCATGTTTTGCGCCATAACACCCCCGGCATAATCGTACGCATCGGCCAGGCCCATACTGCGTTGCCGATAATACATGGCCTTGCCGGTACGCACCGCCACCGGACTTTTCGCGCAAATAGTCTGCACCAGGGCTGCCACGGTCGCGTCAAGCTGCCCGGGCGCCACCGCCTGATTGATCAAGCCATTATCCACCGCTTCGGAACTGCTGATGAAGCGGCCGGTCATCAGCATTTCAAAAGCCTTTTTGGCCGGCACATTGCGCGACAAGGCCACCGCGGGCGTCGAACAAAACAAGCCGACATTAATCCCCGACACCGCGAACTTGGCCGTATCGGCGGCAATGGCCAGGTCGCAACTGGCGACCAATTGGCAACCGGCAGCGGTCGCCATCCCGTGCACTTTGGCAATTACGGGCACCGGCAACGCCACCAAACTTTGCATCACCCTCCCGCAACGCGCGAATAACCGCACGTAGTAATCGTGGTCGGACGCAGCGCGCATCTGCTTCAAATCGTGGCCGGCGCAAAACGCCCGCCCCGCGGCGGCAAGCACCACACAGCGCAGGTCGGCGTCCTGCGCCAATACATCCAGGCTGCTTTGCAACTGGGCCAGGAGTTCCTCGGTCAAGGCATTGAATTGATCCGGCCGATTCAAGGTCAACGTGACTACCCCATCGACCCGATCCACCAACAATTGTGCTTGCTCTGATGTGGACACGCTGATCTCCTGTTGGCGCTGCGAAGCGGGAAGCTTTCTGCTTGCCCACCACTGAAAACAAATGAGTTTGTATTTTACGCTGGCGACGGTATCGCGACCGCTGTTGTGGCACCCACAAGGGGTGCCGCTACAAAGACCCGCCGGAACGTTATGTAGCGCCACCCCTTGTGGGTGGCATAACCCTGGAATGAAAGACGGTGTCTTGCGTAGATGACAGGCACAAGGCCTGTCGCTACAAAATTCGCCTGCCGGTACAAAGCTCGCGTACAGGTACTTGTAGCGGCAGCCCTTGTGGCTGCCACCTTCACAACATAGCGTCGTGGCCAGTCAAGGTGGGGCGGGCGATTCGGGCACGCCGCGCGCAGGGCCGGCTTCGGGGATGCAAGGCGTGCGCTGTTTGAGTGGGACGATTGCGAATAGCCCAGTGGGCTATTCGCCCCACGAGTTCGCACGCCGCCCCGAAGCCGGTCCTGCGCGCGGGAAGTCATGGCGAAGCCATGACCGTGACCGTCAGAGCCCGCCCCACCTTGACTGGCCACGTCGCGGGGCTAGAAAAAAGGTTCTAGGCGGATAGGTTATGCGACAAAAGAATGCCACCTGCAGCGAATGCCACCCACAAGGGGTGGCACTACGGGTGGCGTTGCGAACGCGGTAATACGGGTAGCGATACAGAACGCCAATCTACCGCACGCCCGAGCCATACCCCTCGAAAACCTGGCTCAGTCGCAGCGCCAGCAGATCGCCGGCTTGTTCAAACGGTATTGATATGCCGCAAGTCCGCAAATCAACAGTGCGCAAACCTTCGTAGCCGCAGGGATTAATCCCCAGAAAGGGCGACAAGTCCATGGCCACATTCAACGCAACGCCGTGATAAGCGCAACCTTTGCGAATCTTGATCCCCAAGGCGGCAATCTTGGCCAGATCGTCTTGCTCCATAGGCACATACACCCCAGGCGCGCCCGCCTTGCAGCAGGCTCGGGCAAGCCCCAGCTCCTTCAGGACTCCAATCACCCCTTTCTCGAGCAACTCCACATACTCTTTGGCATAAATGCCAAGACGCCGCAAATCGATCAGGCAATACGCCAGAACCTGGCCTGGCCCGTGATAGGTGACTTGCCCGCCGCGGTTCGATTGCACCACCGGAATCGAACCGCTGTTCAGGATATGTTCGGGCTTGCCCGCCTGCCCCAAGGTATACACCGGCCGGTGCTCCACCAGCCAGATTTCATCGGGCGTGCCCCCGTCGCGCGCCTCGGTAAACGCCTGCATGGCCTGCCAGACATCAAGATACTCGGCCGGCCGCGCCCACCACTTGACGTTGATCATTACAAGACTATCGCCACCATCGGGTGAGCATGCAAGGCACGATACAAATTATCAAGCTGCTCGCGCGAAGTGGCTCGTACGGTAAACGTCAACCCTATGTAATTGGCGTTGGCGCTGGGGCGCATTTCCACGGACGCGGGATCGAACTGGGGATCGAACTGCATCACCAGGTCGGTCATCGTTTGCGCGAAATCGGGATGCGCCTTGCCCATGACCTTAATCGGAAAATTGCTTGGGTACTCGATTAAGGATTGTTCGGGAGGAATCGTGGGCATAAGGCGTTAATCGTTAAAGCGCAGCGATAGCCCTGTCGTAGCCCGCACGCAATTTGGCATACACGGCGCCCGGCTTGCCGCTTCCCACGGACTTGCCGTTGTAGTTGACAATAGGCAAGACCTCTTTGGTGGCCGACGACAGCATCAGCTCATCAGCCTGCGCAACCTCGGCTTCGGACACCGGACGCGATTCGAATGACACTCCGGCATCGCCAGCCAGCTCTTCGAGAAAGCGGTAGCGTATTCCCTCGAGGATCAGGTTGTTGCGCGGCGGAGCAAGAAGCACGCCGTCTTTGACCACCCATATATTGCAGGACGACCCTTCGGACAGGAAACCATCGCGAAACTGCACCACCTCGTCCACACCAGCCTCTATCGCGTGCTGTTTGGCCAGGACATTGCCCAATAGCGACACGGACTTGATCTCGCAATGCAGCCAGCGCAGATCGGGCATGCTCACGACCGAAAGCCCCTGTTCACGGTGAGGAGCGTCTGGCCTCGTGAACGGCGACACCATGCAGAACACCGTAGGCACAAGTGCGTTTTTGGGGAACGCGTGGTCGCGCTTGGCCACGCCGCGCGTCACCTGCAGGTACACCATGCAATCCGCTGTGGGCGAGCGCTTGAGCATATCGAGCACCAGCTTTTCCCAGTCATCGCGAGAGCGGCCGGCTTTGATACCGATGGCCGCCAGGCTGCGCTCCAGACGCGCCAGGTGCGCCGCCATGCGAAAAGGTTTACGCCCGTAGGCCGGCACCACTTCATAAATGCCGTCGCCGAAAATAAACCCACGATCCAGCACCGAAATTTTGGCATCGCCCAAACGGACGTAGTCACCGTTCAAATAAACAATACTGTCGCTATCAACATCGGGAATCATTACTTATGCCTTGTCATCCGCTTGAAAATTAGTGAAACATCAAACGGATTTTATCGTAAACGCGCCCGAAGAACCCGGCCTCAGGCACAGCGTTCAAAACCAGCAGAGAATCCTGGCGCAGTACTTTGCCACCCAGCGACAAGGATACGGTGCCCACCTTGGCACCTTTTTTGAGCGGTGCAATCAGAGGCTGGGTGTATTGGGCCACCGGCTTGACCTCGGGGCCCTTGCCGCGCGGCACGGTAATCCAGATCGGCTGCATTTCGCCCAACCCCACGGTCTCGGCCTGCCCTTCCCACACCTTGGCCTGCACCGCCGGATGCTGGGTATCGAACAGTTTGATGGTGTCGAAATTCTGGAAGCCCCAGTTCAGCAGCTTGAGAGTGCTTTCGGTGCGCGCCGAGTTGCTCGCGGTCCCAACGACCACGGCCACCACGCGGCGATCATTGCGTATTGCGCTTGCCACCAGGCAATAACCCGCCGACTGGGTATGGCCGGTTTTCAGGCCATCGACGGTAGGGTCGGTCCATAACAGGCGATTGCGATTCAGCTGCTTGATTTTGTTATAGGTAAATTCTTTTTCTTTGTAATAGCGCATGTACTGCGGATGCTTGTGCAGCAGGCTGTTGGCGAGGATGCCCAAATCGCGTACTGTCGTGTAATGATTGGGATCGGGCAACCCGGTTGAATTGGCAAAATGCGTATCTTTCATGCCGATCCGGGCCGCTTCCTGGTTCATCAACGCTACAAACGCCGACTCGCTGCCCGCCACGGCCTCGGCCAGAGCAACGGTTGCATCATTGCCCGACTGCACAACCAGCCCCTGCAACAAGTCGTCAACCGATACTTGCGTATTGAGTTTGACGAACATGCGCGAGCCTTCCGTTTTCCAGGCTTTCGTGGAAATATTGACGGTTTGATCCAGCGTAAGACGTTTATTGTCGAGCGCATCGAACACAATGTCGGCCGACATCAGCTTGGTTAGCGACGCCGGTTCAATTTTTTCGTCGGGATTGGACGCGGCGATGATTTGGCCGCTGGTGGCATCCAGAACCAGCCACGCCTTGGCCTCGATCGCGGGTGCTGGAACCGAGGATAAATCACCGGCCATGGCCAATGTTCCGGCCGGAGCCGCCACTGGAGCCAGGACGCTTGCAGTTGGCGCGGACGCGGCCGGCGCAGATGCGGAGGCAGGCGCAGCCACTGGCGCGGCAGGCGGCGCCACAGCGGCAGGTGATTTTTGCGCCATGGATACCAGAGGAGCAAGGCTCAGCGCAAGTCCGGCAAGGACGTAACGCGAACGGTGGCCACTGAGAAAGCGAGCTGAACGAAAACGAACTGAATGGGTCATCGACTTTCCAAAGTAACGGTCCAAGCTTGAAGGCCTGAAAAGCAAAGACCCCATTATAGGCAGAGCCCACCCGGCACAAAGTGGCTGATCCGAGAATTCAGCGCGCGAACCTGAAAACAGTTGATACTGGATTTTCCAACAAATTACAACGCTGCCAGGCGTTGCTGCAGCAACAGTTTGAGTGTAATCAGACGTCCGTGAAAAAAATGCGATGCATCGGGCACGACGACAACCGGCAAGCCATGCGCACGCGCGAAGTCCATGGACTCGGACAGGGGCACCACTTCGTCGCGCTCGCCATGGATCAGCAAGGTATCTTCGGGCACGACAACGTCGCGAAACTTGAAGCGATCCACCGCGGTGCCGGCCAATATGAGCGCGTTGGGCGTTTTCTGCCGCTGTTGGGCCAGGCCTGCATACAACTGGGCTGCCACCGCGGTCCCGAACGAAAACCCCGCCAGCACCCATTTGCCGTCGGCCAGTTCGGGGTTGGCCGCCGAGAACTGCGCCACCAGTTCGTGCATGTCGGCCGTTTCGCCCACCGCCCGATCGAACTCACCGGCCGACGCGCCGACGCCGCGAAAATTGGGTCGCACCGCCACCAGACCCTGTTGCACGCACGCGCGCGCAATCGTGGTCACAATCTTGTTATCGCGCGCACCGCCGTGCAAGGGATGCGGGTGCAAAACCAGGGCCCAGCCACGCAACGGACCATCAGGCCAGTCGATAGTGCAGTCAATCGCCCCGGCCAGGCCCTGAAATACGGCATTTTTAGCAAATACAGGCATAAAGCATCAAGGCGGAAAAAAGATTCAAATCATAACAACATCGGGTAGACTCTCTCTAACCAGAGGCGCCGCCGCTGGCCCGGCCACTATTACAACACCCTATTACCCACGATGCCAGCGTCATCCGCCCCTATTCTGCCGCCGCCGGACCAAATGGCCGCGAGCCTGCGGCTGGCCTTGCCCAACTTCAGACACATCGAATGGGTTGAACGCACCGCCTCCACCAATGGCGACCTGCTTGCCCGGGCACGCCATAACGAGCAATCCATGGCCCGGCCCTGGCTGCTGGGCGCACACTTGCAGGAAAGCGGGCGTGGGCGAGCCGGCCGCACCTGGCAGAACCGCAGCGGCGCCAACCTGATGTTTTCCTGCGCCTTCGATGTATTTCTGCCACCCAGGCAACTGCCAACGCTTTCGCCGCTGGCCGGCGTGGCCGCCTGCGAAGCCTTGCGCGAACTGATCGGCCCCGCACACCGCAACCGCCTCGTCATGAAATGGCCCAATGACGTGTACTGGCAATTTTCCAAGCTGGCCGGCATATTGGTCGAAATTACTCGCGCAGGCACGGCGCGCCTGGCGGCGGACCACCACGTCGTGGTTGTCGGCATAGGCATTAATCTGGAAGATGCGCGGGCGCTAAGCCAATCGCTAAACAGGCAAATCGCCGACTGGTCCGAAATCGCCGCGCGAGACGTGCAGGCGGCGGCAACCTCTACGGCCAGCATGGTCGCCGCTATCGCGCGTTCCTGGTCGACCAGTTTCAGCCAGGCCGTACGCGACGGTTTTGACTCTCTCCCCGAGCGTTATGCCTGCACCGACGTCCTGGCCGGCCAACACATCAATGTGCTCGAAGGCGGGCGCATCATGCACGCCGGCATCGCCTGCGGCGTCAATACGTTTGGGCAGCTTCTGGTGCGCAACGCAGAAGGGGAAACGGCCATTTCGATCGGTGAAATTTCGGTGCGGCTGCAGCCATGATGCTTTTGATCGACGCGGGCAATACCCGGATCAAATTCGGCTGGGTCGAGCGTCAAAGCGGCAGGCGCGAAACGGCGGCTTTGACGCTCGACCATGCCGCCCTGGACCGGTTTCCCCGCTGGCTGGCGCAACTTCCCGCACCGCCCGTGGCCGCCTTGGGCGTGAACGTGGCCGGCGCATCGATCTGTGCGGCAATCGAGTCCTGCCTGGCTTTGCATGCATGCCCCATAGCCTGGGTAACCAGTGGCAGCGAAGCACTGGGGGTACGCAATCGCTATCAATCCCCGGATCAGTTGGGCGCCGACCGCTGGGTGTCGATGCTGGCTCTGGCGCAGCGCGCACAGGATGCGCGCGCGGGCCAAACAACAGGCCGTGAGCCCGAATCTGCATTGATGCTGGCCAGCTTTGGCACGGCGACTACTATCGATACGCTTAGCCCGCACCTGAGCTTCGAGGGTGGCCTGATTCTCCCTGGGCCGGAGCTCATGCGTATTTCGCTCGCCCAGGCCACCGCCAATCTGCCGCAAGCCCGGGGGGAAACGACGGCCTACCCCACCGATACGCATGGGGCTATCGCCACCGGCATCGCCGCCGCCCAGGCCGGCGCCGTATTGCGGCAATGGCTGATCGGGCTGGAGCACTATGGCCGAGCTCCACGCATATACAGCGCCGGCGGCGGCTGGCCCATCGTCCAGCAAGAAACGCTGGCCCTGCTCGCCGCCGCCCAAACACGCCTGGGCCTACCGATCACAGCCATAGAATGGCTGGCGGCTCCGGTGCTTGACGGCCTGGCCCGTCTGGCCTGCGAACAGTAGCCAGACTTCGAACTACAATACGGAAAACTCGAGCACAGCCAAAAACACCGGCGCAGCTCAAACCATTTTCCGTTCTTGTCGGCCATGCGCTTTCTATTCCTGCTCATTCTGATCGCCAACATCATTGTCCTGGCCTACGGCCAAGGCTTTTTAGGCAACCCGCCCAGCGAGGAAGGGCGCGATTCCCATATGCTATTGACACAGAAAAGCCCCGAATCCGTCAAACTGGGGGTCCCTTCGGTGGGTACTCAGCCCGCCGCCGGCGCGGCCCCGGCCGCCACGCAAAGCAAACCGTAGACGCACACCGTCGAGACTTCATTTCGGCCTCAAAGCGAAATCACAATCAGAGCGTGGCCCCCAGATGCTTTGCATCGACCGGCACTTGCTCGCTGGCCGGAGGAACGACCAGGTCCATGGGTTTTTGGGCCTGTCCGAGCAGCATTCCGTACATAAAGAATCCACAGCTAATTGCCAAATTTCAGATGCGCCTGGTTGATCACGTCGACCCAGCGCGCTTCTTCGCAGTGCATCCAGCCGGCTTGCCACGCAGGATCGTGGTATTGCGCCACCGATCCTTGCACGATGAACGCATCCTGCACGGCCTTTTCCTGCAGCACCTGCTTCAAGGCCGCCGTCACTGGCGCCAGCGCACTGGCTGGTGCGCCCTTGGGCGCGAGCAGGAACAACGACGGAGTCACGTCGTAGCCCGGCACGGCTTCTGCTACCGTAGGAATATTGGGCAGCGCAGGAAATCTTTTGGCCGACAAACCGGCAAGAATGCGGATTTTCCCAGCCTGAGCAAGGCCCATCGCCGAAGCGATGCTGGCAATAGACATCGATACCTCACCCGCCGCCAGCGCCTGGTTGACCTTGCTGCCGCCGCGATACGGAACGTGCAGAAGTTTTACGCCGGCCTTGAGCTCCAGCAATTCGCCCGCCAGGTGATGAATCGACCCGACCCCAACCGAGGCAAAGGGATATTTACCCGGCGCTTTTTTGGCCATGGCCAAAAAGTCGGCCAGCGTTTTAGCCGGGCTATTGCCAGGCACCGCAATCGCCAGACCGGCCTGCCCGACCATACCCACGGGCTCGAAGCTTCCCGGTAATTTGTAAGCAACCTTGGGATAAACGTGCGGTGCAATCAGCAAGGACGTATCGCCCAGCAGCAAGGTATTGCCGTCAGGCGACGAGTTGGCCACGTAATCGGCGGCAATCGTGCCGCCCGCCCCCGATTTATTTTCCACCACCACAAAGCGCATGAGCGTCGTTTCAAGGTGACGCGCCGTAATCCTGGCCAATGCATCCACTCCGCCGCCAGGCGCAAACCCCACGACAATTTTCAGAGGCGCCGATTGAGCAAGGGCTGGGGAAATCGAACTCAGGCTTAACAGTACCGCCAATGCCATCATTTTGAGCTTGAGCATAGTCGTCTCCACCTACGCAAAGAGTATTAGCCAACCCTCCGTTCTTTGAAGCGCTTTCTGCTAGTGCACAGGAGGCGTAGGCGCGAACACACTCGGCATATCGGCAATACCGCAATCCCACGCAGCGCTGGTGTCCGGGTCGAACTGCAGATACTCCGGAGACGCAGCAACCAGGTCGCAAAAGTCCTTGCCGCCGACCAAAATATGTTCCGTCGCTTCGCGTGCCGCCCCGTGTTCGTCTTTGTTCACCACCGCCAGCAGCAAACGATCATGTTCGAACCAGGAACTGGCCATGCGGTCGGTATAGTCGAAATGGCGCATGCGGTAAGGGTTCGTGCGCTTGCGCATTTGCGTAATCTGATTGATCAAATAAGCATTGCCGCAATTGGCATAAAAAAGCTCGTGGAAAGCCTTGTTATAAGCAGAATAATCATCCAGGCTTTTACGAGTTACCGCACGTTTGCCCTCCTTGTGCAATAAACGCAAGTCCTTGATCTGCGCCGATCCGATACGCTGCACCACCAGCCGCGCGCACAAACCCTCGGCGTACGCCAGGCTTTCGAATATATCGGCCAGTTCACCAGCCGAAAGCTGCACCACATAGGTGCCCGACCGCGCCGCTATGCGTACAAAACCTAGAACCTGCAATTGAAGCAAGGCCTCTCGAACCGGCGTGCGGGAAATCGAAAATATCCGGCTTAAGCGGCCTTCGTCCAATTGTGCGCCTGGGGGCAGCAAGCCTGCAACAATGCGGGCTTCGATTTCCCGCCGGACACGATCTGTCGCAGAAATAGACGCAAGCGATTCTGGTAACCCACCTTTTTCCTTACCCATTCCAAATGACTCCCGGCCGTGTTCGAACCCCATCCATTTTCCGCGACGGCCGTTGTGAGCATCAAACGGGTCAGCCATCTTCTTGCGGCCCATTCTATAGTAACTGGCGGCTGATATATCAAAGGGTATCCGTTTATCAAATACCCCACCCCAATCCGTTGGTGAGGGACAGTTTTAACAGGCCGCCGTGACGTGGTGCGAATTTGCTGCAGGCGTGAGCAATACGCCCAGGCGCTTTATCCCATAAAATGACAGGCTTACCAAAGCACTCAAAAACAATTATTCATCATGAAGCCAATTCGCAAAGCCGTATTTCCCGTGGCCGGCCTGGGCACCCGTTTTCTGCCCGCTACCAAAGCGATGCCCAAGGAAATGCTGCCCATCGTCGATAAACCACTGATCCAATATGCGGTCGAAGAGGCTATCGCAGCAGGCATCACTGATCTGATTTTCATAACGGGCCGCAATAAGCGAGCCATCGAAGATCACTTCGATAGCGTTCCCGAGCTCGAAGCCGACCTTGAATCAAAACACAAGACGAAATTGCTCGATGCCATACGCAACATCATCCCCAATCATGTCAATTGCATCTACACCAGGCAATCCGCCCCGCTGGGGCTGGGGCACGCCGTGCTGTGCGCGGCTCCCATTGTGGGCAACGAACCCTTTGTCGTGCTGCTGGCCGACGATCTGATCGACGCCACCACATCGGTTACACATCAACTGATTGAGGCCGCACACCAACAAAACGGCAGCGTACTCGCCATACAAAATGTGCCGCGCGATCAAACGAACAAATACGGAATTATTTCCGGCAGCCGGATCAACGGCAAAACAACCCGCCTGACGGCGATCGTCGAAAAGCCGGCACCCGACGTCGCGCCCACCACACTCGCCGTGGTTGGGCGCTACGTGCTGGAACCTGAAATCTTCGAACACCTGCGCCAAGTCCAGGCGGGGGTAGGCGGCGAAATCCAGCTGACCGACGGCATTGCAAGTTTGCTCGGCACCAGAGAGGTATACGGTTTTGAGTATGAAGGCCTGCGCTACGATTGCGGCAGCAAGGCGGGATTTTTTCAGGCCACCCTGGAACTGGGCCGCAAGTACCACGGGCTTTGATGGAGCGGGGTTCAGCCCGGGCAGGCCTATTGCCGCGGTCGATGGCACCCACAAGGGGTGCCGCTACGTTAGCGGCGGGTACGTTTTTGTAGCGGCACCTCTTGTGGGTGCCACCGCCTTCCGGGCCTTGATCTCGTTCAACCCGGCGACGACCCTGGCGATGGCGCCGGTATGCTTTTGCACCCAATGCGCGCCGGCCTGGCCCATTTTGCTTAGCTCAGCGGGCTGATCCAGCAAATCGAGCGCCTTGCACAAGGCCGCGTCGACAGTCTGGACCCGTATCGCGGCGCCCTCATCGATCGCATCGACCACCGCCTGCTCGAAATTCCGGGTATGCGGCCCCACGAGTACCGGCACGCCTACCGCGCACGCCTCAATCAAATTCTGCCCGCCCATAGGCTCAAAGCTGCCCGCCACAATGGCAATATGGCTGCTCGCGTAATAACTGGGCATTTCGCCCAGACTATCGCCCAGCAGCACCAAAGGCTGGCCACCGGCACGCAGGGCCGCGGCCCCCGCCTGGCCGATATCAACCAACTGGGAGCGCCGCATAAACGGCAGCTGCGCTTTCTGCAGTAACGCCGCCGCCTCTTCGAAGCGTTGTGGATGGCGCGGGATCAAATAAAACATCACCCGCTCGGCCAGATCCTTGCCATGCCCGCGGGCGCGTCCGACTTTGCGGGCTATCGCATCCACAAACAGCTGGTCCTCACCCTCACGCGTGCTGGCAATGGCGACGACCTTGCGTTTGAGCGCCGCATTGAAAGCCTTGCCGCGCGCCACCTTGTCGGCAGGCAGGGAAACATCAAATTTGAAATTGCCCGACACCCGCACCGCCGAAGCGCCAGCCTGCTCGAGTCGCTGCGCATCGCTTAACGTCTGGGCATAGACCGCATCAAGGCTGCCATAGGCCTCTCGCATGACACGCCCGGCCCGCAGGCTGTTACGTAAGGCGTGATCGGAAAAGCGCGCGCTCACCAGCATCATGGGTATGTGTGCCCGGCGAGCCGACGCAATCGCGTTGGGCCAAACCTCGCGCTCGATCAATATGCCGATGAGCGGCCGGTAATGCGCCATAAACCGCTGTGTACAGCCGGGGAAATCGTAGGGCAGCCACTCCTGCTTCAACCGGCCCTGCGCAATGGCGGTTGCAAAGGTCAGGGCTCCTTCGGCGCGCCCGGTCACCGTCATATGCGTGAGGAGCACGCTCTCGCCCTGATCGAGCAAAGCCTGCACAAGCGGCTGCGCTGCACGGGTCTCGCCCAGGCTGACGGCATGCACCCAGATGGGTTTCTTCAGCACGCTCACGCCTGCATAACGGCCAAAACGGCTGCCCGACCATACGCCCCAATCGCCGCCCGCCCGCCGCGCACGCAATGCCATCCACCCCAGCAAGCCGGGCGACAGCAAACGGATAAAAGCAGTGTAGAAAAAGCGATTCAATGAAGGATCACCGCCATACGAAAAAGGCTGTAACTAAAAGGTACACATGCCAATTCTAAATGAAATCACTCCCAGACAGGCTGTAAGACCCTTCCAAGCTGTCGGGGGCGCTGCTCGCGTCACGATAGGCCAGGGCCTGCTCGAGAGCGCTGAGCACGGTTTCTGCCGAGGGCGCATTACCCCGTTCACCAAGGCTGGCCGTGTAGGCCGGCCCTTCGAGCGGGGTACGCACCGGGGTCGACGCCTTGTAGATGCCCACAGTGGGCCGCCCCAGGCCTGCCGACAAATGAGTCAGGCCGCTATCGAGCCCGACCATCACCCGCGCACAGGACAGAACCTTGGCAATATCGTTCAAGCCCATTCGCGGCAAAACCTGCGCATCGGCCCGACCCGCCACAAGCGCCTCGGCCCGGGCCGTCTCGGCCTCGGTGCCTGCCAAAAGCCGCAGCGCCAGACCATGCTCTTGCAGGCGCAAAAAAACTTTGTGCCAATCTTCAACCGGCCAGAGCTTGTCGGGGCGGCTGGCCGACGGCATGATGACCGCGTAGGGCTGAATCACGGCGCCGCCGATGACTGCCTGTAACCCGAAATCGGGCGCACCGCTATACGTATAGGCAAAGGCGGCGGCAGCCAGCTCACGCTGCCGCGTTACCGCCGGCTGCCAGAAATTGACGGTGTGCTTGACGTCGTAAAAAAAAGAAGCCAGAGGCTCGCGTGCGGATCGCCAGTCCAGGCCATGGCGCAAACCATGCGTCTGGCGCACCAGCCATACCGATTTCATCAGGGCCTGCATATCAAGCACTACATCGTAACGGCGCGAATGCAGGTTTTGCCGCAACGCCGCACGTTCGGCCCGGGTTTCGGCCGACCACCAATGCTTGCGCCAGCGCCGGTGCGCCACCGTTATAACGTCGTGGACGGCCGGATGCCAGGCAGGAATCTCGGCGAAATTCTCTTCGACAATCCAGTCTATCTGCGCCTGCGGGACATGCCGGGCAATATCGGATATTGCCGGCAGCATATGCACCAGATCACCCAGCGAGGATGTGCGAACAATAAGGATTTTTGTCGTCATGGCGCGATTATAAAGACAAGTCGCGCACGCCCATACAATTAATATTCAATCCTCAAATCCAACGGCCCGCGGCAGCGCGCACCGATGAATTGCGTGTGATTATCAGGCGGAGGGTCGCGTATCGGCGACCGAAGGCCGTTTGCTTATTTCCGCAAACCAGGCCGCTAACGCGGGATGAGTGCTGCGCCAATCATAATCGGCGAAACGAAAGTCCAGATACCCCAAGGCGCACACCAAAGCAATCGTGCCGATATCAAAGGTCTTGCCGCGAACCCCAATCACCGCTTCGAAATGGCCCAAGCCGCTTTTGATTTTGTCCATCTGCCCTGCCGTCCAGTCGTCCCAGCGCAGCTCTTCGGGACGCATCGCGTTTTCGTACCGGGCCAACAAGGCGGCATCCAGAATGCCGTCGGCCAGCGACTGCTCGGTGAGCGTCTGCCATTTCAGATCCGACTCTTTGGGGAAAAGATTTCCTTTGCCCAGATCATTCAGATATTCGCAAATGACCCGGCTGTCGTACAAGGCCTGGCCCTTATCCGTAAAAAACGTGGGCACCTTGCCCAGGGGATTGGCGGCCACAACCGTCTGATCGCGCACAACTGGACCGGCGGCGCTGGGCAGCTTTTCGACTTGCGATGCCAGGCCCAGTTCCTGCGCCACGATCATGCATTTGCGCACAAACGGCGAGGCGGGTGAAAAATAAATCTTCATAATCGTCCTTGAGATAAATAGACAAACCAGAGCTACTGTAACGCCAACTGCCGGCCCGCCACCCAGCCGAAGGTAAGGGCGGGGCCCAGCGTAATACCCGGGGCCGGATATGCCCCTCCCATCACCGACTGCATATCGTTGCCTGCCACGTACAAGCCGGCAATCGCCTGACCATCGGCCCCCACCGCCTGGGCATACTCGTTACAGGAAATTCCGCACGCCGTACCGATATCTCCCGCCACTACCTTGACGGCATAAAACGGCGCATTGCCCAATGGAGCCAGACAGGGGTTGGGCTTGTGCTGCGGGTCGCCCAAATACCGGTTGTATTCGGTACTGCCTTTGCCAAAATCAGTATCCACACCACTCACTGCCAAATCGTTGTAACGATTCACGGTTTGAACGAGCGCATCGGCAGGCACCCCCATCAGCCGGGCCAGCTCATCCAGTGAACTCGCCTTTAACAGATACCCGGCGTCGATCAGGTATTGCCTCGGACGCCCGCCTGGCAAAGCCAGGCCCAGCCCCCATTTATCCACAAACGCCTGATCACAGATCAGATGGGCGGGTATGCTGGGCACCGTTTCGTTCGAACGATACATGCCCAGGACGAACTCGTGATAAGAAGAAGACTCGTTGACAAAACGCCGGCCGTGGGCGTTGACGGCAATCAATCCGGGCTTGGATCGATCCCAGACCAAATGCGGGTAGCGAACCACTTCGCCGTTGGGCTTGGTCCATATCGAGACCGGAGCCCAAAAAGCGGGCGACACGTGGCCTCGCCCCATGACGGCCCCCGCCTCTTGCGCGAGCCGTATGCCGTCGCCCTGATTATCCGTTGGGGACATGGACCACATCCCGATCGGCTTGGGATACAAGGCGTGCCGCAGGGACGCATTCCATGGAAATCCGCCGCTGGCCACGACCACCCCTTTGCGCACCTGTATGTTCACATCGGCACCGTTGCGGGCAACGGTGACGCCTACCACCCGGCCGCTGGCATCGCAATGCAAACGCCGGGCCGCCGTCGACAGCCAATAAGGCAGCTTGGAATGCAACACCCCGGCAAACAGCTGCGCCGCCAGGGCATTACCCAGCAACAGTCGTGTGCCGCGATGATAGCCGCGAACCCTGTCGGACCCATATCGCAGGACCAGCTTTCCCGCGTGCCAGAACGATGCAAAGGAATGGCTCACATTGAGCAAATGCCGTACATCGACCAACGACACCATCATGCCGCCCAACACCAGGAACTCCTTTAGCGGATCGTGCAGCTCCTTGAAATGCCGGCCTAGCCTGCGGCCATCGAACTCAACCGGATCAAGCGCCCGCCCGCCCAAGGCGGCGCCTGGACGATCGGGATAATAGTCCGGCGAAAACGTGCGTGCCGCCAGCGTCAATACACCATGAGACGTCATGTAGTCCAGCATCTTCGGGCCCATTTCCAGATACGCCCGTTTCATGGACTCCGCCGAGGCATCGCCCACGGTATGGTCCAGGTATTCCCACACCTTCTCAAAGGTATCGGGATGGCCCGCCGCCGCGGACTGCGAATTGAGCGGCAGCCAGACCGCGCCGCCCGATACGGCCGTCGAGCCGCCGATCCTGCCTGTTTTCTCGATGAGCAACACCTCCAGGCCTTCGAAATGAGCGGTCAGGGCGGCCGTCATGCCGCTCGCGCCCGACCCGATCACCACCGCATCCACGGTTTCGTCCCACCTTACGTCTTCCATGATTTCCTATGCTCCCGACCCGCCCAACGACTTGCCGCCATCTACAAACAAGACCTGGCCCGTAATAAAGCTCATGGCCGGGCTCGCCAGAAAGGACACCGCATTGGCCACATCGTCGGGTCGTCCGGCTCGTCCCGTCGGCTGCAAGGCCAGTTGGGCCGCAAGCCGCTCAGGGCTTAGAGCCTGCAGCAGCGGCGTATCGATCAGGCCTGGCGCGATGGCGTTGACCAATATCCCCCGCGGGGCAAGCTCCATCGCCGAAGCCCGGGTGTAGCCGACCAGAGCAGCCTTGGAGGCCACATAGTGAGGATGGTTCTTTGCTCCCAGATAAGCACGCGAAGCAATATTGATTATCTTCGAGCCCGAGGTCATTTTCCCGGCAAGCTCTTGCGTCAAGGTAGCGGCCGCAATCAGGTTGACCTCGTACATGCGGCGAAAATCTTCGTTCGAAACCTCGAAAAACAGACGCTCGTCGAATAAGCCTGCGTTGTTCACCAAAGCGGCTACCGGTGGCAACTGCGCAGCCAAGGCGCGCAATTCATCCTCGTCGGTGAGATCAACGCATCGGCCCTCCACATCCAGCTCCTCGGCCCGAAACTCCTCGATCGTGCGGCCCAACAACAACTCATTACGATCCAGAACCATTACTCGAAACCCGTCGCGAGCCAGGCGCTGCACTATCGCCATGCCCATGCCGCTCGCGCCGCCCGTGACCACCGCCATTGCTTTCATTCTGCTTCGCCTTATACCGCCAAATACCCACCGTCCACGGGCAGTATGACGCCGTTGACGTAACTGGCCATGGACGAGGCCAGGAAAATGACCGGACCTACGATTTCTTCAGGAGTCCCATTTCTGGCCATGGGCGTGCGGGAACAATACCAATCCGTGCCATGCGGCGTCGCGCGCTGGCCCGCTGTCATATCGGTTTCCATCAAGCCCGGCGCCACGGCATTGACCCGTACTCCGTACGGGGCCAGATCCCGGGCCATGACCTGCGTCAGCGACCTCACCCCACCCTTTGACACCACATAGCCTACCGACGAAATACCGCTGCCAAAAGCCACGATGGAACAAAGATTGATAATCGCGCCTTGCGTTTTTTTCAGGGCGCCGACAAAGGCATGGCTGACGTTGAACGTGCCCTGCAAATTCACCTGCATTACCCTGGCCCATACATCAGGGCTATCCGCATCATCAAAGCGGCCCTTTACCGACATACCGGCATTGTTGACCAGAATGTCGATGGCGCCGAGCTGTTCGCCCACCCGGGCGGCCACTTGGACGACATCGGCCGCCACCCTCACATCAAACGCGAACGAATGCGCCGCGCCGCCCGTGGACTGTATCTCGCGAACGGTCGCGAGTGCCGCCGGCTCATCCATATCGGCGACGACGACCGTCGCGCCTTCGCGCGCCAGGCCTTTGGCTATGGCCGCCCCCAGGCCTTTTCCCGCGCCCGTCACCAACGCCAGCTTTCCCTGTACCAAGCCCATGCCAATCTCCACCCTGCTCTAAGCACCCAGATAGGCGCGACGCACGCCATCGTCGGCCATCAGATCGGCCGCTTTGCCCTTCAATGAAATCTCGCCGTTCTCCAGAATGTAGGCGTAGCTCGATACCGACAGCGCCAGCTTCACGTTCTGTTCGACAAGTAAAATCGTCATGCCCTGTTCGCGATTCAGCCTGCGGATAATTTCAAAAATCTGCTCGACAATCAGCGGAGCCAACCCCATCGACGGCTCATCGAGCAATATCATCCGCGGCCTGGACATCATGGCCCGGGCCGTTGCAAGCATCTGCTGCTCGCCGCCAGAAAGTGTGGCGGCCTTTTGGCCGATCCGCTCGCGCAGACGCGGGAAAATATCGCACATCTGATCCAGATCGGTGCGCACGCCAGGCCGATCGCGTCGCTGATACGCACCCATTTCCAGGTTCTCGCGTACGGTCATATCGCGAAATATCTCGCGCCCCTCAGGCACCTGGACTATGCCCCGGCGCACGATCTCGTCCGTTCGCCGGGTATGTATGGGGTGCCCATCGAAATGCACCGATCCGCCCGTCGGCTTAATCAACCGCGAGATGACATTGAGGGTGGTGGATTTACCCGCGCCATTGGCGCCCAGCAACGCCACAATTTCACCTTCGGGCACCGACAGGGAAACCTCGTGCAAGGCCTGAATATGCCCATACGCCGCCGAGATGGACTCGACCTCAAGGAGCGCGCCGCTCATGACTGGCCCTCCTTGCCCAGATACGCCTCGATTACCCGCGGATCGGTGCGAATGTCGGCCGGAGCGCCCTGCGCTATTTTTTCGCCGAAGGACATCACCGTAATGGCGTGCGAAATCGACATGACCAGCTGCATGACGTGCTCGACCAGCAGCACCGTAATGCCGTCCTTGGCGCACAGTTCGACGAGCAAGTGGTCCAGCGTATCAATTTCCCGATTCCGCAATCCGGCGGCAGGCTCGTCGAGCAGCAGCAGCCGGGGGCGTATTGCCAGCGCGCGCGCCAGCTCAAGCATCTTCTGGCGGCCGAAATCCAGGCTGTTGGCCGGCGCATCGACGAAGTCGATCAAGCCCACGCGCTGGAGCAGGTATTCGGCAAACTCGATGTTCTCGGCGCTGGAACGCCGCAGCACGCCAAGCAGGCTGCGCGCGCTATGCGAATACGAACCCAGCAGCACGTTTTCTCGGACCGAAAGCCCACCGAAGAGTTCCAGATTTTGAAACGTGCGGGCTATCCCCAAACCCGCCATGTGGTGCGGATAGCGGCGCGTAATGTCCTGGCCCTCGAACACTATTTTTCCCGCGTAAGGATCGTAATAGCGCGACACACAATTAAAAATGGTGGATTTCCCCGCCCCGTTGGGGCCGATCAGCGCGTGAATGCGTCCCTGCTCAATATCGAAGGACAGATTATTGACGGCGGTGAGGCCGCCAAACTTCACCGTCAGGTTTTCAATCGACAGGCAGGCGGTCATGGGCGGCCCTCGTCGTGTCCGGCCGACGATTTCACGCCTTGCGTCGCGGGCAACCGAGACAAACGCTGCGCCCCGCGGGCCTGCCTTTTAATGAACAGGCCTCCGGGAGCAAACATCATGAATCCGATCAGGATCAGGCCATAAATAATTTCCTGAAACGACAGCACCTGCCGCAAGACCTCAGAGATCAGGCCGAAGAGCACGGCACCCACCACCGCACCGCGCACCGAACCCAGCCCTCCGACCACAATCATGATCAGAATCAGCAAGGTGGCGTCAAAGCCCAGGCTGTCCGGATGGATAAATGACGCAAACGTGGTGTACACACCGCCGGCCACGCCGGCATAAGCGGCCGAAAACATAAAGGCCACGCGCTTGACCACATTCACATTCACTCCCATGGCCTGCGCCGCCACATCGCTTTCCCGCACGGCACGAAAGGCCGAGCCCAGCCGCGAACGCGAAAGCAGGACCGTCAGCCACAGCGTCAATGCCGCAATCGCCACCACAAACGGATAGGCGCGTATATCGGAGGTCAGTTGAAAACCGAAAATCCGGGCCGGCGACATCTGATAGCCGTTGGAGCCATTGGTGACCGCCGTCCAGTTGACGAACACCCACTGCATCGCCTCGCCAAAAGCAAAGGTCGATAGCGCCAGGTAGATATCCCGCATACGGATGGCCAGGGCGCCGAGCACATAACCCAAAACGGCGGAGACCAGGCCGCCCGCCAAAATGGACACGATAAACGGCGGGTGCCACGCGGTATTGAGAATGGCGGCGGTGTAGATGCCTACGCCGTAAAAGGCCGCATGCGACAAGGCAAACTGGCCGGTTTCACCTATCACGATATGCAGGCCAAGCGACAGGATGACGTAAACCATCAGCAGATTCACGATATACAGCACATAGCCCGTGGCGGTAAAGGGCAACACCAACAACACCAGCAAAGCCAGCCACAAAAGGGCTTTATCCAGGTTGATCTTCATACCTTTTTAACCTGCAGGCTGCCGCCCAGAATACCTTGCGGGCGCAACACCAGAACAATCATGATGGCCAGAAAAGGCGCTACGACAATGGCATTGGTCGATATGAACAGGCCCACCAGGTTTTCCGCAATGCCGATGATGAATCCGCCCACTATCGCACCGGGCACACTGCTGATGCCGCCCACAATGGCTGCGGCAAACGCCAATATGACGATATGGCCAATATCGGGGGTCATCAGGATTTTGGGGGTGATCAGAATGGCCGAAACCGCAGAGATCAGGCCGGCAAGCCCCCATACGGCCATGCGCATGGTTTGCAAATTGACGCCGACTATCTGTGCCGCTTTCGGGTTCATGCCCACGGCCCGCATGGCCTTGCCGATTCGCGTGTAATTGAACATGAAAAATAACAGCAGCATTACGACGATGGCCACTACAAAAATCATGACATCCAGCCGGGTCAATATGGCCTGGCCAATCATGACCGTATCGGTCGACACCAAAGGAGGCAAGGATCGCGGCACATCGCCCAGGCCAGTCTGGCGCACCAGCCCTTTAAGCACATAAGCCAGGCCCAGGGTAGCAATCACCAATTGCACGCCCACCCCTTTGTTCATCACCACCCGCTCCATGACGACGCGCTGAAAAAAAGCGCATACCGCCGACACGACAATCAGGGTCAAGGGAATAACCAGTAAATAGGACCAATGCAGGGCGACAATCATAAATAGCGCCGCATAGCCGCCCAGCATGAAGATTTCGCCGGCCGCGAAATTCGGCACGTCCGTGGCTTTAAAGATAATCACCACTGCAACAGCCAGCAAGGCATAAACACTGCCGGTGACCAGGCCCGACAAAATACCCTGCTGCAAAAATAGCCAAATGTCGGCAAGACTCATGCGTGTCTCCGCAAGGCGCAGGCGTGCCTAGGCATAGCCCGCGCCCGGGGTGAATTCATTTAGGCTGATAGGTCCAGTCGCTCTTGTAGGAACCTGGAATCAATTCCCTATGAGTCCCATCGAACTTGATGTAAATGGCGGCTTTCTGGCCCGCGTGATCGGTAGGCGTGAATTCAATGGGACCCGCCATGACTTTGGAATCCAGCTTCATATGCTCCAGCGCCGTCAAGACTTTTTCCCGAGTCAAGTCACGCCCGGCTTCCTTCAGAGCCTCCACCACCGTCATGGCCGACGGAATGCCATAGGGCATGAAGGTTTGCGGATGCCCCGGCTTGGCCGCGAGATCCGGATAATTATCCTTGTACATCTTGTACACCCAGGCCATTTTGGGGTCGTCGGGCAGGCCCGCGACCACATCCTGGATATAGAAATTCTTGAGCGCGTCGCTACCGCCCACGTTTGCCACTAACTGGGTCACATCGGCGGCGCCATTCACCGCCAGAACGATCGGTTTGGTCCAACCCATCTCGCGCGCCTTTTTGATAATCAGCGCAGCCGGCCGTGCGTAGGTGGCCAATAACAGAACATCGGGGTTGGCGGCGCGAATTTTCAGCATGGGTGCCGTCACATCAGTGATGGAAGGATTGATCGACTGGACGTCCAGCGTCACCCCGCCCAGCTTCTGGGCCTGAAACCGGGCCGCGTCCAGATTCCAGGTTCCGTAGGCATCGTCATGATTGATGTACCCGATTTTCTTGGCTTTCAAATGCTCGACCGCAAATTGCACGATCGACCCTCCAACGGCATGCTGGGAAATGGAGAAAGCGCCATAGATGTACTTGGAGGGTGGATACAAGGCGCCGTCGCCTGACGCGTTGAGCATCAAGAGCGGAATCTTGGCGCGATCGACATATTCGCGAGCGGCCACCACGGCCGCCGAACACGAGCCGCCGTTCAGGAGAAACACCTTGTCCTGCTCGGTGAGTTTTTTCACCGCGGCCATCAGGTCATTGGCGTTGCAGCGCGTATCCTCGACGGACAGCACAATCTTGCGCCCGTTGATACCGCCTTCCTTGTTGACTTTTTCGTACCACATCTTGGCGGCGTTGATCACATCAAAGCCATATGCCATGCCGCTGCCCGACAAGGGAGAAAACACGCCTATCTTGATGGTGGTATCCGTTACTCCCGGCTCTTGTTCCGCCGCTAGCGCCGAGGCTGCCAAAAGGCCGCTTGCAAGAACTGCCGCGGCAATGCGATTAAAAATTTTCATGCTGTCTCCAATCTTTGTTGTTTTGGGCCACCACGGCCGCGACTTTGCCAAACTATTACTGCATGCGGTAACCGCCGTTCACATCGATGACGCTGCCGGTGATATAGGCCGCATTTTCCGACGCAAGAAACTCCACGGCGCAGGCCACGTCGTCGACCGTGCCGATACGCCCCAAAGGAATATTGGCGGCGGCCGTTTCCATGGCGCCGCTACTGGAAATAGTGCTTCGGAGCATATCGGTATCGATCAAGCCGGGAGCAACGCTGTTTACCGTAATGCCCAAATGCGAAACCTCTCTGGCCATGGCCTTGGTCAAACCCAACACTGCCGATTTGGCGGCGATATACGAAGCGCTGGAACGGTAGCCGCCCAGTTGAGCCGCCACCGAACTGAAGGTGACAAACCGCCCATGCGGCACGGGCGCCTTCTCACGCCGATTGATATAGGCTCGGGCGCAAAGAAACACGCCGCGCGCATTGACTGCCTGACTACGTTCCCAAATGTCCACCGATGTGTTCTTGATCAAAGGCCGTTCTCCATCGGCCTGGAACAACAGCAGCCCGGCCGCGCAGACCACTACCTGCACGGGGCCCCAATCTCGCTCGATATGATCGAATGCGCTTTCGACTGCGATTTCGTCGCTGACATCGAAAGGCAGGGAAACATGGCCTGGCGATCCTGATTCGCCCAATTCGCGCGCGACCCGGCCGGCGCGCGCAGGGTCGATGTCGCCCGCGACGACTCGAAACCCGGCCGCCGCCAATTTCCGGCAAATACACGCGCCAATGCCGCCTCCGGCCCCCGTCACCAATGCAATTGGCGTTCGTTCTTGCGACAACACTTCCATCTTGTTGTAAAGACCCATGTATACAATCCCTCAAACCGGTTGAGAGGACCCGAATCCAGGAAAAGCGTGATCTATTGCTAAAACAACTCAGGAAATTATGCATACATAAGAGGTTCACAGCATCCGTAGTTTCCCTAAAGGCTGCAATTTTTCAAGCATCATTTCAGATTTTTTTCGTCCCTATGTATACAATTTGGCGATGGACACACTTTCAGAACATGTTACCGAAACGCTCAGGGCCTGGGTTTTGCAGGGAATCCTGGCACCGGGCCAGCGCCTGGAAGAAATCCCGCTGGCGGCCCGATTGGGTGTGTCACGCACACCGGTTCGGGCGGCGCTCGCCAACCTGGGCAATGAAGGCTTGCTGGATCACCAGGCCAAACGCGGCTATACCGTGCGGGTATATCAGGTTGAAGAAATCGTCGGGGCCTACGAAGTGCGGTCCGTACTCGAAGGCCTCGCCTGTCGAAGAGCGGCTCAGCGCGGCCTGGACCACGACACCATCCGCATACTCAAGACCTGCCTCGCCACGGGCGACCGCATCCTGGCCAAAGGCGTGCTGCTTCCCGCAGATCATCAACCTTATCAGCGCATGAATATCGACCTGCACAATACGATACTGAGTGCCGCGAACAACCCCTGGGTCGTTCGATTCGCCACGCAGGCGCAAACAACGCCTTTCGCTTCAGACCGAATCATGCTTTGGGACGATCACCAGATTATCCTGCGCTCGCACAATGACCACCATCGTATCGTCGACGCACTCATCGAACGCGACGCGGCCCGCGCCGAAACCTTGATGCGCGAGCATGTGTACTATGCCGGAATAATATTGAAGGACAATTATCAGCGTTTGACCAAGGCCGCCGCCGAAAATCCGCTCGCGTAGTGCCACCCCTTGTGGGTGGCATATCCCTGGCGCAAGAGATGTATCCTGCATGGATGACAGGCACAAGGCCTGTCGCTACAAAATTCACGTACGCGCCTTGCCGTACAATCTAGCCCTGTTCATTCCGACTCGAAACGCATGTCCCCTACCATCCTGGTCACCGGCGGCACCGGCTTTATCGGCAGCCACACCACGGTGGCTTTGCAAGAAGCGGGCTATCGCGTCGTCATTCTGGACAATCTGTGCAACAGCAAGCCCGACGTCCTGGATCGTATCGCGCAAATCACCGGCATCAAACCCGGATTCGTCGAAGGCGACGTGCGCGATGCCCGGACGCTGGAGAGGCTATTCGAAACGCAGTCCATTTCCGCAACTATGCACTTTGCCGGGCTCAAGGCAGTCGGCGAATCGACCCAGCAGCCGCTGCGGTATTACGACAATAACGTGAACGGCAGCGTGCATTTGCTGCAAGCCATGGATCAGGCCGGCATCAAAACCTTTGTGTTTTCATCATCGGCCACCGTATACGGCAACCCACAAATACTGCCGCTCGCCGAAGACCACCCGCGATCGGCGACCAACCCCTACGGCCACAGCAAACTGATGGTCGAAGACATTCTGGAAGACGTATACCGCGCCACGACCGGCTGGCGCATTGCGCGGCTGCGCTACTTCAACCCGGTGGGCGCACACCCCAGCGGCCTGATCGGCGAATCCCCTCAGGGCGTGCCTAATAACCTGATGCCCTACATCGCTCAGGTTGCCGCGGGCCGGCATCCTCGCCTGAAAGTATTCGGCAACGACTATGACACCCCCGACGGGACGGGTGTGCGCGACTACATTCATGTCTCGGACCTGGCCCAGGGCCATCTTGCCGCTCTAAAATATTGCGAACAGGCCGGGCAAGAATTGCTGACGGTCAACCTCGGAACAGGCAGAGGCTATTCGGTGATGGATATGATCCACGCCTTTGAACACGCAAGCCGGAAAGCCATTGCCTACGACATCGTTGCACGGCGCCCCGGCGATATCGGAGCTTGCTGGGCCGACACCCGTCTGGCTGCCGAAAAGCTCGGATGGCGCGCGGATAAAGGCATAGCCGAAATGTGTGAGGATGCCTGGCGCTGGGAAAACGGCATCTGCAAAAAACGCGCCCGTCGCTAATGTAGCGGCAGCCCTTGTGGCTGCCATTCCCCGAAAATGCAGGTACCGCGTTTTGATGGGCAGCGCTTTGCCACCCACAAGGGGTGGTGCTACAAAGGGGTGGTGCTCACGCCGGGATCTGCCAGCCCTGCACAAAAGCCGCAACCGGCTGACGTTTGCCGCCCGCTTTCTGCAGCTCCAGCACACGCAACACGCCGTCGGCGGTCGCCACGTCCAGCCCATCGGGGCCAACGCCCTCCAATTCACCTGGAGTCTTTTGAGCGGGCCTGTTCAAAACCTCGGCTGACCAGACCTTTACTGGATCGTCCAGGCCCGGCAAACGCAAACTCGCCCCCGGAACAGGATTGAAAGCCCGGATGCGCCGCTCGAGTACGGCGGCGGATTGCAGAAAATCCAGAGCGGCCTCGGACTTGTCCAGCTTGGCCGCATAGCTCACACCTTCAGCAGGCTGAGGCACCGCAGTCAAGCCACCGCCGGCGATTTCATCCAGAACCTGAACAATCAACCCGGCCCCCAGCACGGCCAATTCATCGTGCACCTGCGCCGCATTGTGGGTGGCGCCGATCTCCAGCGACTGCACCCGCAGCATATCGCCCGTATCCAGGCCGGCGTCCATTTGCATGATCGTAATACCGGTCCGGGCGTCGCCCGCCTCGATCGCCCTTTGTATAGGTGCCGCTCCGCGCCAGCGCGGCAAAAGGCTGGCGTGAATGTTCAGGCAGCCAAATCGAGGCAAGGACAGCACCCACTCGGGCAATATCAATCCATAAGCCGCCACAACAATCGCCTCTGGAGCCAACGCCAACAAGGCGTGCCGCACCGCCTGCGCCTCATCGGGGTACTTGCCATCGAGCCGCAGGCTGCGGGCCTGCAACACGGGAACCCCTGCAGCCACTGCCGCCTGCTTGACCGCACTTGGCATTAATTTCAGGCCACGTCCGGAAGGACGATCGGGCTGAGTCAACACCAAACCGACCTCGTGGCCGGCCGCCAGAATGGATTCCAGGGCCAGGCGGGCAAATTGCGGAGTTCCGGCAAAGGCGATGCGCATAGAAAAATCGAACCGTGTAATTGAACCGGCATGATACCAAGTCCAGCAGCCCTGGAGGCAGGGCTAGCCCAGCGTGCCGTTTGGCCGGCTTGGCCGCAGCTACATGCGCTGGGCGTCCTGACGCTCTTGCTTGCGAATCCTGGCCTTGATGCGGTTTTGTTTAAGCCTGGACAGATACTCGACAAACACTTTGCCCATGAGGTGGTCCAGCTCGTGCTGAACACATACCGCCAGCAAACCCTCGGCTTCGAACTCGAAGTGCTCGCCATGCTCGTTCAAGCCGCGCACGCGTATGCGGGCCGCGCGCTCGACCTCGTCGTACACGCCAGGCACCGAGAGGCAGCCTTCTTCATACACCTGAACCTCTTCGCTCTTCCAGGTGATTTCAGGGTTGATCAAGACGCGCAGATCGCTGTCATCTTCGGACACGTCGATCACCACGACGCGTTCATGCACGTCCACCTGCGTGGCCGCCAGCCCTACCCCCGGGGCCTCATACATAGTCTGGGCCATATCGCGCACCAGCTCGCGTATACGGTCATCCACAACATCAACCGGCTTGGCAATTTTGTGCAAGCGCGGATCGGGGTAACGAAGAATAGGAAGCAAAGCCATGAAACTCATCCGATAAAGCATTCAAGCTCTAATGATAAAACAAGTCTGGGCGACGCTGCACCGGGACGTCTTGACGGAGCCCCGCTGACGCAATGCAGCAACGGCCGCGCGCGGTGGCTTTTCTGTCATGCCGGCGACACGCGCGCCGTACGCTGTGTCACACTGACGCCATGTTGCCACCATTATCCTCCGAAGAACTCGCCGCCTGGCTGCGCTTGTCGCTCGAACCCGGGCTGGGCGCAACCCAGGCCCGACACCTGTTGCAGGAGGTCGGCCTGCCGCAAAACATCTACGCCCTGTCCTCGACCGCCCGGGCCAGGCTGCTGCCGCAGGAACTGGCCCGCCAGATGGTCGCCGAACCGGCGCCCGGCACGCTGGACATCATTACCCGCACGCTCCGATGGCTGGACGCCCCCGCACACCATATCGTAACGCTGGCCGACCCGGCCTACCCCAAGGCCCTGCTCGATACCCACGACCCGCCCTTACTGCTATATGTCAACGGCCGGGTTGAACTGCTCGATAGCCCCATCATTGCCATGGTCGGCGCACGCAATGCCAGCCAGGGCGGCATTGACAACGCTCTGGCATTTGCGCGCTACCTGGCCGAACATGGCTGGTGCATTGCCAGCGGGCTGGCACTGGGCATAGACGCCGCTGCGCACCAAGGCGCCCTGCGCGCCGGCCCGGGGGGCGGCGGCACCGTAGCCGTGCTGGGTACGGGCATTGACGTGGTGTATCCGGCCAAAAATCTCGATCTGGCGCACCAGATCGCCCTGCACGGCGCGCTGGTGTCCGAATTTCCGTTGGGCACGCGCGCAATGCCCTACCAGTTCCCCAAACGCAACCGAGTCGTGGCCGGCCTGGCACGCGGAGTCCTGGTCGTCGAGGCGGCAACTCAAAGCGGCTCCCTCATCACCGCCAAATTCGCGGCCGACATGGGGCGTGAAGTTTTCGCCATCCCAGGCTCGATCCACTCGCCCTTGTCGCGCGGCTGCCACGCCCTGATACGCCAAGGGGCCAAACTGGTTGAATCGGGGGCCGACATCCATGACGAGCTCGGCCTGGCGCGCCCCGGCGTAGCCATCGACGCCCCTTCTCGCACCAAAATGGCTTCCCCGCCACCGAAAGCGGTAGACGTCGACACCCAGCGGGTGCTCGACGCATTAGGCTACGATCCGGTGGATATCGACACGCTGCAACGGCGCACCCAACTCAGTCCGGGAGCGCTGAACACTTGCCTGCTGGAACTCGAACTGAACGAATCCATTGTCCGGACGGACGACGGCCGTTTTCAACGGCGCTAAACGGTTTATGATTAAGCCTGTTCCTTCTCCAAACCGGCCGCGGGCTCCTGTCAGCCCGCCTGCCAACTGTCTCCACCCAGGAATACCTCATGTCTTTACCAGATCGAGTCAAAATAGTTGAAGTTTCCCCACGCGACGGATTACAGAACGAAAAAGGAATCATCGCCGCGGCCGTCAAAATTGAATTGATCGACCGGCTGACTTCCGCCGGATTCCAGAACATCGAGGCCGCTTCTTTCGTATCCCCAAAATGGGTCCCGCAAATGGCCGATGGCGCCGAGGTCATGTTGGGCATACAACGTCTGCCCGACACCATCTATTCGGTGCTCACACCCAATATGCGCGGCTTTAACGACGCGCTGGCGGTTCGCGCCGACGAAGTCGTTATTTTCGGTTCGGCCAGCGAAGCCTTTTCGCAGAAAAACATCAACTGCTCGATTGCCGAGTCCATCGCCCGATTCGAACCCGTTGCCCAGGCAGCCAAAGCCGCCGGACTACGCCTGCGCGGCAGCATCAGCTGTTCGCTGGGCTGTCCCTATCAAGGCGAAACGCCGATTCAATCCGTCGTCGATGTTGCCCAACGCTTCCTGGCCTTGGGCTGCGACGAAATCGACGTGGCCGACACCATAGGCGTGGGCACCCCGAAACGGGTCAGGCAGGTCATGGACGCCGTCACCCGGATCATCGATCCAGCCCGCATCTCAGGGCATTTCCACGATACCTACGGCCAATCGCTGGCCAATATCCTGGCCTCGCTCGAAGCCGGCATCAGCATATTCCACACTTCCGTCGCCGGCCTGGGCGGCTGTCCCTATGCCAAAGGCGCTACGGGCAACGTCGCTACCGAAGACGTGCTATTCATGATGGACGGGCTTGATATCGAAACCGGCGTCGACCTGAACGAAGTGGTCGACATCGGAATGTGGATATCAGCCCATCTGGGGCGCAAGACGGCCAGCCGGGCCGGCAGCGCGCTGGCAGCGCGCAAGGCCGCCTGAGTGGATCACGCCAAGGCGCAAGCGCCAGCGCAGTACCCGCCTGGCCTGCCCCCCATGTGCGGCCCCAGCGCCGAAGAACGTTCCGCCTTGTTCGAAGATATCGGCCCACTGCCATTGCATGGCCAGGCCTGGCCCACCTGGATCAAGATCATGGCCTGGGTGGTGCTGCTTATCATTGCCATGCAAATCACCCGCACAGCCACCAGCCCGCATGCACACAGCGTCAACCCCGTGATCGCGGGCGGCATTCTGGTGTGCTTTATGGCACTGCTGGTCGTGGCGCGGTTCATGCTGATCTCCGAAACCCGAATTACATGCAACGGCATCGAGCAATCGTGGATAACGCGACGGCAGATCATCTGGGACGACATCCAGTTTGCCAAATTCGTGCCGCTGATCGCCTCCAAACGTCTGGTTTGCTTCACCCGCCACGGCCGGCCGGTAGTATTTCAGGGCGGCACACGCGAACTCCAAATAGCCTTCGCCCGCATCGCCCTGGCCTACCGGCGGCGGCGCTAGGGATTGATTAGGTCGGGCGATGCCACGCACAAGGGGTGGCGCTACAACGCCGACGACCACGCGAGCATCCACCGATTGAGCGTCGTGGGCGGTTAAGGTGGGGCGGGCGATTCGGGCACGCCGCGCGCAGGGCCGGCTTCGGGGATTCAAGGCGTGCGCTGTTTGAGCGAGACGCTTGCGAATAGCCCAGTGGGCTATTCGCCTCGCGAGTTCGCACGCCGCCCCGAAGCCGGCCCTGCGCGCGGCGTGCCCGAATCGCCCGATCCGCCTTAACCGCCCACGATGCGGGGCTAGAAGGTTTATGCGGCATAGGGCGGTATATCAAAAGAATGCCGCCTTCAGCGAATGCCACCCACAAGGGGTGGCGCTACGGGGGTGGCGCTACAGGGCTGCCGCTACAGACGCTCGAAAATCCCAGCCGCGCCCATCCCCGTGCCCACGCACATGGTCAGCATGCCGTAATCGAACTTGCGGCGGCGTATGCCGTGAATCACTGTAGCGGCGCGTATCGCGCCCGTAGCCCCCAAAGGATGGCCTAAAGCAATAGCGCCACCCATAGGATTGACGATATCAGGATCAAGCCCCAGGTCGCGGATCACCGCCAGCGACTGCGCGGCAAACGCCTCGTTCAATTCAATCCAGCCCATCTGATCAAGCTTCAGGCCAGCGTGCTTGAGCGCCCGCGGTATCGCTTCCTTAGGCCCTATCCCCATAATCTCCGGCGGAACGCCGCGCACAACGAAAGTCACGAAACGCGCCAAAGGAGTGAGCTTATGGATTTTAAGAGCCCTCTCGGACACCACCAGCAACGCCCCAGCCCCATCAGAGATTTGCGAACTATTGCCCGCTGTCACACTGCCTCTGGCCGCGAACACCGGACGCAACCTCGCCAGGGCCTCAAGGCTGGTATCAGGCCTAGGCCCCTCATCAAGGCTAACCATCTTATGAACTTCAGCGACCTTGCCGCTACGTAAATCCGGCACATGATTGACAATATCCAGCGGCAGCATTTCGTCGGAAAATTCGCCCGCCTGCTGGGCCGCGATGGCGCGTTGATGCGAACGCAAGGCAAACGCATCCTGATCCTCGCGCGACACCTTCCAGCGCATGGCTACCTGCTCGGCCGTCGTACCCATGCCATAGGCAATACCCAGGTTTTCATCGTGCGTAAAAATGTTCGGACTAAACGACGTACTCACACCCATAGTAGGCACCTGACTCATGGACTCGACGCCGGCCGCCAACAACACATCGGCTTCACCCACGCGGATCCTGTCGGCAGCCATCGCGATGGCCGTCAGTCCCGACGCGCAAAAGCGATTGACAGTGACGCCCGGCACCGAACTGGGCAAACCCGCCAGCAAAGCGCCGATACGGGCTACATTCAGGCCCTGCGGGCCTTCGGGAATGGCGCAACCCACAATGGCATCTTCGATCGCCCCCGGATCGAGATCCGGCGCCTGCGCCAACACGCCCCGAATCACGCGCGCCAGCAAATCATCGGGACGCTGACGCGACAACACGCCGCGCGGCGCCCGCCCGATTGGCGTACGGGTTGCGGCAACGATATAAGCTTGTTGTAGTGTGCTCACGTCCAGCTCCTTAATTTCGAACAGGCTTGCCTGTTTTCAATATACCGGCGATCCGCTCCTGGGTTTTCGGATTGCCGAGCAGGCCCAGGAATGCTTCGCGCTCAAGCGCCAGCATCCACGCCTCATCGACCATCGACCCGGGGTCAACGTCGCCGCCGCATATCACATGCGCCACTTTCTCGGCCACCACGAAGTCGTAATCGGAAATAAACCCGCCTACTTTCATATTGAGCAGCTGGGCCTTCAAGGTAGCGGCGCCATCGCGCCCCGCCACAGGAAAGGTTTGCGCCATGGGGGGGCGCCAGCCCGACTCGGCCAGAGCCCACGCTTCGCGCACCGCCACATACAATAGTTCGTAGCGATTCATGACCACCGTATCGGAAGGCAGCAAATAACCTATGTGGCGCGCATCGAGCGCCGATTTCGACACCTGCGCGCTGGCCACGGCCAGGGCGAATTTCTTAAGATAGGCCAACAGGGGCGCATCGGGCGCCCCTTCAGCCTGCAACTGCGCGGCACGGCGCGCGCAATACGACATGCCGCCGGCGCCGGGAATCACGCCTATGCCGACCTCGACCAGACCGATATAGGTTTCGAAATGCGCGACCCGCTTGGCGCAGTGCACAGAAAGCTCGCACCCGCCGCCCAGCGCCATGCCCGCCAAGGCCGCCACTACCGGCACCTGGGCATAGCGCAGACGCAAAACCATTTCCTGCATCTCGCGCTCTATGGGCTCGACGGCCGCCACGCCGCCCGCCGCAAAAGCGGGCATCATGGCTTTCAGGTCCGCCCCTGCGGAGAACGGTTCGCTGAGCTGGCCTATCACCAGGGCCTTGAATGACGCTTCGGCCAGATCGACCGCATGAGCAATGCCGCGCACCACGTCGGGACTGAGCGTATGCATTTTGGTTTTGAACGACAAGATCAACACATCTCGTGGATGCGGCGCGGGCAAAGTCCAGCACTTGATGGCTTCGTTTTCGAAAACCACGGTTTCATGCAAGGTGCTGGGTTCCCCCACCTGACGCGGGGCGCCGATCTGCCGTTGATACACCGGCAATGCGCTACGCGGTTCGAACTTCTGCGTACGGGGATTCCATGAGCCGGCGGCCGTCTGCACACCCTGCGCCTCCCATACCGGGCCGCTGCCCACCCAGGCGGGCAAAGGTGTGCTGGACAGGGCCTTCCCGGCCTTGATGTCGTCGGCTATCCAGCCGGCCACTTGCTGCCAGCCGGCAGCCTGCCAGATTTCGAAGGGCCCCAATGCATGGCCAAACCCCCAGGCCATGGCCTGGTCCACTTGCCGCGCCGTATCGGCAATATCGGCCAAGTGGACCGCGCTGTAATGAAAGCCGTCGCGCAGCACGGCCCACACAAACTGAGCCTGCGGGTGCGCGGACTCGCGCAACGCCTTTAACCGCTTGGCAGCATCGTGTTCGGCCAATATAGCGGCAACACCCTCGTCGATTTTGGCGTCGGCCGGAATATATTCCTGAGTGGCGGGGTCGATCCGCAAAATGGCTTTGCCTTGCTTGCGATAGAAACCCGCACCCGTCTTTTGCCCCAAAGCGCCCTTTTCGATCAAGGCCGCCACCACCGGCGGCACCTTGAAATGAGCATGGAACGGATCGTCCGTTAACTGATCCTGCATGGTGCGCACCACATGCGCCAGCGTATCCAGGCCGACGACATCGGCCGTACGAAACGTGCCCGACTTGGCGCGCCCCAAACGCGTACCAGTGAGCTCATCGACCAACTCGTACGGCAAGCCGAACCTGTCGGCCTGCGCAAACACCGACAAAATACCGAATACGCCTATGCGATTGCCCACAAAGTTGGGAGTATCCCGGGCGCGCACCACGCCTTTGCCCAATTGCGCCACCAGAAAGGTCTCCAACTGGTCCAGCAACACGGAGTCGGTGTCGGCGGTGGGAATCAGCTCGACCAGGTTCATGTAGCGCGGCGGATTGAAAAAATGCACCCCGCAAAAGCGATGACGAAGCGGCTCGGGCAAGGCTTGCGACAAGGAGGTAATCGACAGGCCCGACGTATTGCTCGCGATAATGGCGCCCGGCTTGATGGCCGGCGCCAATCGATGATAGAGCTCGCGCTTCCAGTCCAGGCGTTCGGCAATGGCCTCGATGACGATATCGCACTGAGTCAGGAGGCCCAGGTCGTCCGCATAATTGGCCGCGGTGATCAGATCACCCAGTTCGGGCGTACCCAGCGGCGCCGGGCTCAGCTTCTTCAACTGTGCGATCGCCTTTTTGGCAATGGCGCTTTTATCACCGTCTTTGGCCGACAAATCGAACAGCACCACCGGCACGCCAGCATTGACGCAATGGGCGGCGATCTGTGCCCCCATGACCCCTGCGCCGCACACGGCCACTTTGCGTATATAGAAATTCGATCCAGGGAGGGCAGCCTCGACGGCTGATAAACGTGCAGACATGGATAGCCTCCAGGAAACGGAGGGACCATGAGGATAAAGGTCCCTGTCACAAAAATGATCGCCTGCCCCAGTGTATTACGTGCGGCGTCCGAAAGGAATTATGCACCGATCAAGGCGGGCTCTTGTGTGCATCGTGATGAAGACAGCTTTATCCGGCGTACTTGCCACAATTGGATTCGCACGCTTATTCACATAAGGTATTCACTCCTCATGATTTTAAAAATATGGCACTGAGTGATATACTTTTGTCTACTTATACCGATCCCCCAACACGCGTTTTCAAAACGGCCTGGTTTAGGCGCGCTGCAAATAAAATCGAGATTTCAGATGTCACGCTATGCCGAAGGATCAGACAGGCTCAGCGCATCAGCATCGGTAATTTGGGTGGTGGCGTAGTTAAAATTCGGTTGAAGAATAATCTTTACCGATCAATAGTCCTTACTGATTATGGACATTTGTGGATCTACGTCCATTTATACGCCAAACAGGACAGCGCTAATATCAAAGCATCCGAACTATCCGATTTCCGAAAGCTGGCTATTTTGTACCAACGGTCAAGCGCAACCAACATTAACATTGCCGTATCTAACGGCGATCTATTCGAGATATGTCATGATGAGGAAGCCAATATTCAAAAGCAAGGCGTTGGAAGCGATTCATAGCGCAGCCAACGGGCTGTATCACGCAAACGCAATCAGCAAAGCAACTATGCGTGAGTTCGACGAGTCCTGTCTTGTCATTCCTACTGTGATGGCTCCAGATCAGATTAAACATATTCGGGAAGCAAACCATGTCAGCCAACCCGTTTTCGCGCGCTATCTAAATACCAGCGAATCGACCATAAAGAAATGGGAAACAGGCGCCAAACAACCTAGCGGAATGGCATTGAAACTGCTCAGTATCGTGCAGAAGCATGGCCTTGCTCCCCTGAGCTGATCGTCAAATTCCCGCTCGATGCATTGCAAGCCTTACGCGCAGGCCAGGTTCTCGGCATTTTTCCGCTGCACCGCTTCAGGGATGGGAATAACCGTTTGCCTGGCCGCAAGCCCATTTTCAAACATGATCAGCTGGCCGGCATCCAGGCGGGTCCAGGTTTCATTATCGGTAAGAGGCTTGGTGGCTATCACCGCTACGCAATCGCCCTGGCGGTTGGTCTGCGAAAAATCGACCGTCATGTCGGCATCGAGCAAATGCGCCTTGTTAAACGGCCATTTGCGAACAATGTAATGCAAATTGGTCGAACAATGCGCGAATAGCACGCGGCCATTGGAAATCAGAAAATTGAACACCCCGTAGTGGGTGAGTTCGCGGGTCAGCGATTCAACTGCGTCGAACAGTTGGGCGTTCGAAGGCGCTTCGTAACCGAACCGACGCCGTAAACCCTGCAAAATCTGACAGAACGCGGCTTCGCTATCGGTCCCACCTACCGGCCGGTATTGGCCGTCCAGCGTGGGCGAATAGTCCTTCAGGTCGCCATTATGGGCAAAAATCCAGTGTCGGCCCCATAACTCACGCATGAAAGGATGGCAGTTCTCCAGTTCGATGGAACCCTGCGTTGCCTTGCGTATATGCGCAATCACATTCTTGGACTTGATGGGATAACGTTTGATGAGTTCGGCCACGGGCGACCGGCACGACGGCGCATTATCGATAAACAGGCGGCAGGCTTTGTTCTCGAAGAAAGCTACGCCAAAACCATCGGCATGATGATCAGTTTGCCCCCCGCGCGCCGCAAAACCCGTAAAGGAAAAGGTGATATCGGTGGGAGTGGCACAACTCATGCCCAACAACTGACACATAGTGTTTGGTCTTTAACGCAAAACAACGCGTCATTAAGGGCGTAAGCACCAAGCACTACGCGATGCGCTGATTAGCCACAATTTTAGTACGGGAATATTCAAATCACATAAAACGCTGATCAATCAATTAGTTATTAGCTATTCCGATGTATTTTCGCAACGTCATGCCAGTCGGGACAGGCCATTAATGCCACACGTATCCGGCACTCTGCAAGAAGGGTATATACAGAAAGACGATGGCAGCCACAAAGGGGGCGCTCCTCTACACCAGCGCAAACCATTTCGTCAGATTGAATTTGCTGCGTGCGGACCAGATGGCAAGCAGATCAAAACTGGGTAAACCATCGCCGTCGGAAATGGGGCAAAAGGTGACGCCCGGAAAATCGATGGTTTGAATCCAGTTTGGCAATAAACCGATTCCGCAACCGCCTGCAACGCAGGCCAGTACCGTCATGGTGCGATTGGCATGCTGATTGATTTTGACCTCGTAGCCGGCTTGGCGAAGGGCCTGTGTTATCCCCGCGTATAGATGCGGCAACTGATCCTTGGGATACAAGACCAAACCCTGCTCGGCCACTTGCTGCAAGGAAATTTTCTTTTTTAGCTTCAAGGCCAGTCCACTGGGTACGGCCGCAATCAATTTGTCTCTGCGCAACACACGCTCATTCATGAGGCCGCTGACAGCGACAGGCGAGTGCATCAGACCCACATCGAGCGCTCCTTCCCCCAAGGCCGACACCTGCTCTTCGTTACTCATTTCCTTCAACACCAACTGCAGGCCGGGAGCATATTGACGAATAATCGCGATCACCTTGGGCAATACCTCAAACAAGGCGGAGGAGACCAGACCGATACGCAATGTGCCCGACAGCCCGGTTTGGGCCTGTTGAGCCTTGTGGGCGGCTTCATCCAGCAAGTACAAGCCGTTGCGGATATCTTGCGCCATGACCAGAGCGGCCGCAGTGGGCTTGGCGCCTCGCCTGGATCGCTCGAAAAGCACGGTGCCCAGGCTCTTTTCCATTCTTGAAATCGACTGGCTCAGCGCCGGCTGTGCAATATCCAGTTTGTGGGCTGCCCGGCCAATGGCACCTTCGTCCAGGATCGCAAGAAAACCGCGCAATTGGCTAATTTCCATATCTTATAAATATGAATAAATATTGATTAAATAATAGATGATTATGGCCTGAATGCCTAGAATTACCCCTATTCTCAGCCACTCAGACTTGCTCATGAGCGCCAGATCCCTCCCAGGAAATATGCCGCCAGGCGCGATCGACGCACATGCCCATGTATTCGATCGCGATCTGCCCATGATTGCGCAGCGCCGTTACACGCCCGACTATCCGGCACCACTGGGACGCTATCTGTCTTTACTGCACGATCATGGCCTGGCAGGCGGCGTTCTGGTGCAGCCCAGCTTCCTCGGCTACGACAATCGCCATTTGCTGCGGTGCTTGCGCCAGGCCAAGGGACTGTGCAAAGGAGTCGTAGCGCTCGACCCCGCGACGCCCAAGGCCATTCTGCACGAAATGGCTCATGCAGGAGTCGTCGGCGCCCGCATGAATTTATTCGGCCAGGACTTGCCCGGATTCCAAAACGAGACCTGGCGCCGGTTTCTGTCCGAAGCCCGGCAACTGGACTGGCATATCGAAGTGCATTGTCCGGTCACTCAACTTCCAGACGTACTGCCGCCATTGCTGGCCTTCGATTGCAAAATCGTCATTGATCATTTTGGCCGCCCGGATTATGAATCGGGCATCGATCTGTCAACACTCGATTACCTGTGCGGCCTTGCGCAAACCCAGCGTGTATGGGTGAAATTATCAGCGGCTTACCGCGTCTGGTCCGAGAAAACCATCGCTCAGTCCAGCCTCGTCGCCCACCGTCTGCTACAGGCTTTTTCGGCGCGGCGTTTGGTCTGGGGCAGCGACTGGCCTCATACCGAACATGAAGCAAGCGCCGGATTTGATCGCGCATTGCAACACCTGGCCGACTGGATTCCACAAGAAGAAGATCGGTTCGCCATTCTGGTGGACACCCCTCGCCTGTTATTTCAATTTTAAGGAGACTCATCATGCTTTTTTGTTCCATCGCATTGAAGAAGACTATCCGTTATTTACTGGGCGCCTGCGCCGCCGGCGCGGCTACCCTGGCGTTTGCCGCGTATCCCGACAAACCCATTACATTGATCGTGACCTATCCACCCGGCGGCACCGTAGATGTCGTGGGCCGACTGATTGCACCCGAACTGGGCAAGAAGCTGGGGCAGACGGTAGTGATAGAAAACAAAGGCGGCGCGGGTGGCATGATAGGCGAAGGATTCGTCTCACGTAGTACTGCCGACGGCTACACCTTGATGCTGGATGCCTCCAATTTCGCGCAGAATCCGGCGCTGCGATCCAAAATGAGCTTTGACGTGCAAAAGGACTTTGAGCCCGTATCCCTATTGCTCAAAGTGCCCAACGTGTTGGTCGTGAACCCCAAAAGCCAGATTAAATCCGTCGCCGACCTGATCAAACTGGGTAAGGATCGCCAACATCCCACCTACTTTGCATCGGCCGGCCCGGGCTCGGCTCAACATCTTGCCGGCGAACTGTTCAATCTGATGGCCGGCACGCACCTGGTGCACGTACCCTATAAGGGCGGCGGCCCAGCCATGTTGGATGTCATGGCCGGACAGGTGCCACTGATGTTTGCAAGCCTGGGATCGTCCTGGGCGCACATAAAAAGCGCCAAATTGCGAGCCGTGGCCGTAGGCGGCACAACGAGATCCAGCCTGATGCCCACTATTCCAACCATTGCCGAATCCGGCCTGCCGGGATTTTCGTCCTATGAGTGGAATGCCATTTTTGCACCGGCAGGAACACCCAAGCCCATCCTGAACAAGGTCTCAGCCGCGATTACCGAGGTATTGAAAGAACCCAAAGTGCGAACGCAACTCGAAGGGCTGGGCGCCGATGTCGTGGCGTCAAACCCCGAACAATTACGAGCGTTTGTGACTGAAGAAATTGCCAAATGGAAAAAGGTTGCCAAGGAAGCGCACTTGCAGCTGGATTGAGGCGATGTGGGAAATGGCACCCACAAGGGGTGCCGCTACATGAGCGAAGGAGTTCGTTTGACCGATAGCGCATCGGACGTCAAGGTTTTGTAGCGGCAGCCCTTGTGGCTGCCATATCGGCAATCCAAGCGACCCCTTGCGGCTGCCATCCCCCGACACTTCAATACAGCGACGATTTACCGGTCAATGCCACACCCACACGCAGCATGAAATACGAAACGGCGTCGATCCAGCGACCCAGGAAGCTGCGCTTTTGCAGGCCCGCCGACGTGACGCGCCGCGCGTCGTTATGCATGACCGCATCCAGTGCACCAACCAGGCGACTGGAGAAGTCGACGTCATCGACGAAGACGTTGGCCTCGCGCGCCAGCAGCAGGCTAAAGGGGTCGAGGTTGGACGAGCCGACCGTGGCAAGCGCGTCGATAGCGGCGACCTTGGCATGCAGGTAGCTCGCCTGGTATTCGTAGACCTCGATGCCATCGTCGAGTAGCTTGTCATACATGAACCGGCCGGCACGATATTGCATGGGATATTCGCTGCGCCCCTGCAATAGCAGGCAAACCCGAACGCCCCGCGCGGCGGCCTCCTCTAGCGACTGACGCAAACGCCGTCCAGGGAAGAAGTACGCGTTGGCGATGACAACGCGGTTTTTCGCGCTGCGGATGGCCTGCACATAGACATTTTCTATCGTCTGCCGATAGCGAACGTTGTCGCGCAGCACCAGTGTGGCGAGCAATCCCGAGTCGATGCCCGACGATGGCTCTGTATGGCGCTCACGACGCCATTTGCGCCAATCGGCCAGGCGCCGCGCAAAACCCTCCCAATCGTCACGACGGCGCCAGCCCATGCGCAGCCACAACTGGCTTTGCGCAGAAACGATATCGGCCACCAACGGGCCTTGCACACGCACCGTGAAGTCAAAGCGCGGTCGAGGCGGCAAGCCGTCATCGGGCACATCCTCGAAATCATCCAGAATATTAATGCCACCCACAAAGGCAATACGGCCGTCCGTCACGGCCACCTTGCGGTGCAGGCGCCGCAAACGTCTGGGATTAGGCAAGAGTCTCGCCCAACCCTTGGGTTCGGGGCGATATATCCGGTGCTGCACGCCCATCGCGGCAAACCGTTCGGCCAGCGTCTGCGCATGCAACAGGCTGCCATATCCGTCAATCACCACACGTACCTTGACGCCGCGCGCGCAGGCCTGCTGCAGATGATCAAGCAAGCGAAGCCCTGTGCGATCCAGATTGAAGATATAGGTTTCCAGGTGAATCGACGTTTGCGCCGCGTCGATTGCCTGGAACAAAGCCGGAAAAAACTGCTCGCCGTTTTGCAGCAGATCAAGCTGATTGCCCTTGCGCCAGCGCAAATGTAAATCCTTGTGCGACGCAGACCGCAGGACCGGCATGAGGATCAGGGAAGCTCCAGTTCAGCAAACAAGGGGGCATGATCGGACAGTTGCTTCCAGGGCGAGCCGTGGAGCACACGGGCGTGACGCACGGCAAAGCCGCGCTGATAAATGCGGTCCAGGCGAAGCCAGGGAAATACCGCCGGGAAGGTACGCGGCGGCAAGGTCAAGCGTGCCGCCCCATTCATGCCAAGCTCGCGTACGGACTGCGGCAAGGCCATGGGTTTGGGGAAGCGGCGCAAGCTTTTTCCCAGACGCCTGACGGAATTGCGCAGCTTCGCAGGCCCGGTAGCAACCCCTTCGGGCGCCACCGCAAACACTTCGAACAACCCCAATTGCTGCACAAATAACGGCGCAAGGCGATTGTTCCAGTCGTTAAAATCGCCCGCAATCAGGACGGGCTCATCGACCGGCACCAAACGCTTGATGCGCTCGACCAACGCGGCAACCTGGCGCGAGCGGCTGCCGGCGAACAAGCCCAAATGCACGACAAGACAGTGAACGACGGTATCGCCAACCTGAACCTTGACATGCAAAAGCCCGCGTTGCTCAAGCTTGTGGTCGGAGATATCCTGGTTTTCGTGACTCAGTATGGGAAAGCGCGACAGCAAGGCATTGCCATGATCGGTATTCTGATGAACGGCATTGCAGCCGTATGCAGCATCCATGCGAAGCGCCGCCGCGAGCGATTCATGCTGCGCATCCAGGCTGATGTGCCGTTCGTTGCGCCCCTGAACCTCTTGCAGAAACAATAGATCGGGACGCAGGCCATACAAGCCTAATCGCAAATCGGGCAGGCACTCGCGGCTGCCCGTTGCTGACCGGCCTTTATGGATGTTGTAACTGACGATGCGAAGTACGGACACAGACAGCCTTTATGATGTTTCGTGCGGTGGCGCCTCTCCGATCGTACACTTTTCCTGTCTTAAAGTGATCCGGTAAAACACCAAGGCCCCACGAATCACTCGGCGGTACGCAGGCGAATATGCAGTTCGCGCAGTTGTTTCTCGTCGACAGCCGAGGGGGCCTGGGTCAGCAGGCATTGCGCACGCTGGGTTTTGGGGAAGGCGATTACGTCGCGGATCGACTCGGCGCCCGCCATCATGGTCACCAGACGATCCAGACCGAAGGCCACCCCGCCATGCGGCGGCGCGCCATACTGCAGCGCATCGAGCAGGAATCCGAATTTATTGCGCGCCTCGTCGGCATCGATATTCAGTGCCCGGAAAACCTTGTTCTGCACATCGGCACGATGAATACGCACCGAACCGCCACCGATCTCCCAGCCGTTGAGAACCATATCGTAGGCCTTTGCCAAGGCACGCGCAGGATCGGTCTCGAGATAATCTTCGTGGCCATCCTTGGGGCTGGTGAACGGATGGTGCGCCGCAAAATAACGGCCTTCCGCCTGGTCGTACTCGAACATGGGGAAGTCGACGACCCACAAGGGTTTCCAGCCCGGCACGAACAGCCCGGCTTTCTTGCCGAATTCACTGTGGCCGATCTTGACGCGCAACGCGCCCATAGCGTCGTTGACCACTTTGGTCTTGTCGGCGCCAAAGAAAATCAGGTCACCACTTTGCGCGCCCGTGCGTTCGATCAGCTGAATCAGTACCTGGCCATGGATGTTCTTGACGATGGGCGACTGCAGTCCATCGGGAATGGAGGTGGCATCATTCACCTTGATATAAGCCAGGCCTTTCGCGCCGTATATGCCCACGAACTTGGTGTAGGCATCGATTTCGCTGCGCGGCATGGCCGCTCCGCCCGGAACACGCAGGGCCACCACGCGGCTGGCCGCATCGTTGGCAGGGCCCGAAAACACCTTGAAGTCCACGTCTCGCATAAGATCGGACACATCGGTGAACTCGAGCGTGACACGCAAATCGGGCTTGTCCGAACCATAACGGCGCATGGCCTCGTCCCAGGCCATGATAGGGAAAACGGCAGGCAATTCCACTTTTTGGACAGTACTGAAAACGTGCCGAATCATGCCCTCGAAGATTTCGCGGATCTGCTCTTCGTTGAGGAACGACGTTTCGCAATCGATTTGCGTAAATTCCGGCTGACGATCGGCGCGCAGGTCTTCGTCGCGAAAACATTTCGTGATCTGATAGTAGCGATCGAAGCCCGCCACCATCAGCAACTGCTTGAAAAGCTGCGGCGACTGCGGCAGCGCGAAAAACTGGCCTGCGTTCACGCGCGAAGGCACCAGGTAATCGCGCGCACCCTCGGGCGTGCTTTTGGTAAGCATGGGGGTTTCAATGTCGATAAAGCCCAAGGCATCAAGATACTTGCGCACTTCGATCGACACGCGATAGCGCAGCATAAGGTTGTGCTGCATCTGCGGGCGGCGCAGATCCAGGACACGGTGCGTCAGGCGCGTGGTTTCCGACAAATTATCATCATCGAGCTGAAACGGCGGAGTAACCGACGGATTGAGGATCTCAATTTCGCGGCACAGGACTTCAATTTCACCCGATGCCAACTCGCTATTGGTCGTCCCTTCGGGACGGCGGCGCACCAGGCCCGTCACGCGTACGCAGAACTCGTTGCGCAGTTTTTCAGCTATTTCGAAAGCGGCGACGTTATCGGGATCAACCACAATCTGCGCCAGGCCGGCGCGGTCGCGCAAGTCGATAAAAATAACGCCCCCGTGGTCACGGCGACGATGCACCCAACCAAACAAGGTGACCGTTTGATCCAAATGGCTTGGAGAAACCTCGCCGGTGTAGCAGGTACGCATGAAGAATTACTCCGTGTAAAAAACTCTTGAATTCAGGCTGGGGGCCGCTGATCGGGCGTGTCCGCCACATGATCGGCCGCATCATGCGTATGCCCGCCGAGCGCGGCCGGGTCGCCGCCTTCCAGCAATTTGCCGACTGCGGGCGCAACCACCCCCATGGACACGATGTACTTGAGCGCGGCGTCCACGCTCATATCCAGGACATGCACATCCTCGCGCGGCATCATCAAAAAAAAGCCCGAGGTGGGATTGGGTGTGGTGGGCACATATACGCTTACGTGCCGGCCTGGAAGATAAGCCGCCACCTCGCCGCTGGGCGATCCGGTCAGGAACGCAATGGTCCAGGAGCCCTGGCGCGGATATTGCACCAGCACGGCTTCGCGAAATGCCTGGCCATTGGGCGCGAGCACTGTATCGCTGACCTGCTTGACCGAGTTGTAGATGGAACGCACCAGCGGAATCCGGCCCAGCAGCTTTTCCCAGCGATCAACAAAGGCACGGCCTATGAAATTGGCGCCGAACAGCCCTGTGACCAACACCACCACCAGCACAAGGACGACAGGAAACCCGGGAATCCGGACCCCGAACAATGATTGCGACGACAGGAAGCTCGGTACGAAACTATCCATCGTCCGGATCAAAAGCGTGATCACCCAGACGGTAATGACCAGCGGAATCCAGATCAGCAAACCGGTAATGAAGTATCGCTTGAAGAAACGCATGTATTCCTAGTGTTTCGGCGCAGCAGCAGCCGATGACGATGAGGCCGGCGGCGCTGCGGCTGTCTTGGGCGCAGCCGTCTTGTTCTCGGTATGGGACGTCGAGGACGAGCCGTTGGTTGCCGAACCGTTGGAGCTTGCGCCGCCATTAGTCGAAGCAGGCGTCGAAGCGGACGCCCCATCATGAGCCCCCGTGGACGAAGAGCTATGGCCGTTGGTCGAGTGTGTATGGCCTGTGTCGGGCTTGCTGCCGTTGCCGCGGAAATCGGTCACATACCAGCCCGAACCCTTCAATTGAAATCCCGCTGCGGTAACTTGCTTGACATAGGTGCTTTGACCACACTGAGGACACACCGTTAACCGCGGATCCGACATTTTCTGCAGCACGTCCTGTTCATGTCCGCAGGCGCTGCATTTATAAGCATAAATAGGCACGACAACAAATCCCTGAAAAACCAACTAAGTAAGCACACGATTTTAGCCGTTTTTGCTCTGGAGTGCGGATGGCCGAGGCAAGAGGGATATGGCGGTGGCGAGAATTTCCTTTTACTTCCGGGGCGAATAATTTAAGATTGGACCGACTGAATGACAAGACTGGCTATGCTCGTGCATTAAAAACCGGATTGCCGAGCCCGCGCACAAGACATAAAAAAACGCCTATGACAATAGAGACAAAAGAAGTTGTTATTAACTTTCAAGATGTCGTGGTGGAACTCGGCGGGCAGAAAATATACGATCGCCTGAGCTTTGAAGTAAACAAAGGAGAGTTCGTTTGCCTGCTGGGGCCATCGGGCTGCGGAAAATCGACCAGCCTCAGAGTGATGGGGGGATTATTGCCCATCACCTCCGGAACCGTGCAAATCATGGGGCTGGATCCTTCCATAGCCTGGTCCAAGATTGCATACGTCTTCCAATCGCCCCGGCTGGTTTCGTGGCGCAATGCCATGGAAAATGTCCTCCTGGGAATAGAACTGCGCCTGGGCCCGGGAAACAAGAGCGCCAGAGAGCAAAAAGCGCTGGACCTGCTCGCCCTGGTTGGGCTATCGAAAGAGGTGAAGAAATATCCCTCCATACTCTCCGGCGGCGAACGGCAGCGCGTTGCGATCGCCAGAGCCCTTGCCGTCGATCCCGAAATCATTTTCATGGACGAGCCGTTCTCTGCCCTGGATCCGACCACCAGGGAAAGAATGCGGGTGGAGATAGAACAAATATGGCAAAAAACAGGAAAAACGATTGTGTTTGTTACGCACGATATTGACGAGGCCGTGCAACTGGCGGACCGGATCATTTTGCTGACGAAGAAACCGACGATAGTCAAAGAAAATATTCCCCTGCCGGATGCCAGACCTCGAAGCCTGGGCCTGCCTGCGCTGGCTTTGCATCGCAACCGATTGCTTCAGATGTTCAACTCTATCGAGTCGGACAGCAAAACGTGACTATCCGCTTAGAAAGGAGCTACAGATGAAAAGACGCAGCCTGTTAAAAATGGCATTGATCGCATTTCCAAGCCTGATGACGGTGGCCAGGCCAGGCTACGCCGCCCCCGCACGCAAGAAGATTTCTTATGCTTACTTGCTGGATCCCGCCTATGACGCGGTGACGTGGGCCATCAACAACGGCAAGGTCAAATCGGATTTAATTGACATCGAGACTAAAGGGCTGGCTATCCCGCAATTACTGCAAGCCACATCCTCGAAGCAATACGACGTCATCATGACGGCGGTTATCGGCTTGCCCGCAGCCGCGTCCAGGGGCCTGGAATTACGCCTGCTGAACACCGCCTTGCAGCAGTCAAAGGGCGGTTTGGGCGGGGGAATCTGGGTCAAGAAAGATAGCCCGCTTCACAGCCCGAAGGAATTGAAGGGAAAAATACTGGGCTCCTACAGCCTGAAATCCACGGGCTACACGCAAGTCAGAATAGCGCTCCAAAAGAAATATGGCATCAACACCAACCTGCAAGGCGGCGATTTGAAACAACTGCAAATTCCCGCCTCGAATTTGCCCGCTGCGCTCTCCAGGGCAAGCGTAGACGCGGCAACCCTGATTCACAGCCAGGCATACAGGGCCATCCGTTCCGGGGAATATCGAACCATAGCCGAAACCGCAAGAGACAACATCGAGATGTTCAAAGTGCGATTCGTCAGCGCCGTTAATGTTTCATATCCTGAAAAGCTAAAAGCCGATCCCGATGCCTATCTGGAATTTATCAGGATGTTCGATGCGTCCATTAAGTACGCGTTGAGCAACAGAACGGAGGTATTTAATTCGGTCTCGCAGAAAAGCGGCCTGGATCCGGCCTTCTTTGAGTGGTGGTTCGGCAATGTCTCCGATGTCCCGGGGGACTTCACCAAAGAGCACGCCATGGCAATCAACAAGTTTTACGACTTGTCCGAGGAGCTGGGCGTCATCAAGAAAGCGCCGCCGATAGAATCATTTCTATGGGACAAGCTGCACATCAAGGCGTAACTCGCCCCCGGGAAAAGCTGATCGGAAATGGAAACAACACAAAGCGCTCGCAGAACGGATTTCCAAAAGACGGCTGCAACACATGGCTTCACGCTTCTATGCCTGCTTGGCTGGAGCCTTCTTTCCTGGGTAAGCCCTTCGTATCAAATGCCAAGCCCTCTTGCCGTTCTGCGCGGCATTGGGGCCTTTCTGTCCAACCTGAACCTGGTGGAGCAACTGGGATTTTCTCTTTACCACGTAGGGATGGCGATATTCCTGTCGTTCCTGATAGGTTCGATACTCGCCCTGATCCCTTATTATTTTCCGGTTTTCCGGTTCGCCATCCATCAACGGTTCGGCGCATTTCTGGGATCGTTCTCGGGCGTGGGTTGGGCGTTGCTGGCTGGAATGTGGTTTGGCATAAATTCCATCTCCGTCATTTTTGCAATCAGCGCCGTTCTGATTCCATTCGCTTTAATAAATTTAAGCAGCGGCCTGAACAATCTGGACTTCGAACTCATGGAAATGGGGCAGAGTTTTTCACGAAACAAGATCAGGAAACTGCGAAAAATCGTGCTGCCGCTGCTGTATCCCTATGTTTTTGCAACCATACGGCTCATGTTTGGAGTCGCCTGGAAAGTCACGCTGGCCGCCGAACTGTTCGGAGGCAACTCAGGCCTGGGATATGTGATCAACCTTGCGCGCCAGGACTACGACACCACCACCATTTTCGTCATCCTGTTTCTAATCATATTTTTCGTTTATTGCACCGAACGGTTTTTCTTCAAACCGATCCAGACTCGCTTTGATGAATATGCAAAAATCTGAGCCGCGGGCAAACTGGCAACAAGATATGCTGGGGCGGTTCCTGGGTGAGCTGCTTGTTGTCCTGTTTTTGGCAATCTGGTGGATCACGGCTCTAGGCTTGCCCGATTTCGTGCTGCCAGGCCCTTGGCCCGTGGCCAAAAGGCTGTTCGAACTGCTGCGGGATCCGGAGTTCCTGGACAATGCCCTGGTGTCCACCGTGCGGGTCGTTCTCTCGGTTCTGATCGCATGCCTGATCGGAGGCGTATTGGCCTTCATCGCCAACACGCTTCCCGTTTGCGACGGAGTGATCAATGAGCGCATAAAGCCATTTTTAAACTCATTCCCGTCAATAGGCTGGGCCATTCTGGCCGCCATATGGTTCAAGGCGGGCAATTTTGGGGTGGTATTCGTACAAGTGGCCATATTGATCCCATTTTGTCTGATCAACATCGACCAAGGTTTTCGTTCCATTGACAAAGAGCTCATTGAAATGGGCAGGAGCTTTACACGCAAACCTACGCGAATCTGGCTCAGGATAAACCTGCGCCTGCTTACCCCGTTCATTCTGGCGGCGATAAAGATTTCCTACGGCATCGCCTGGAAAATCGCGCTTGTTGCCGAACTTTTAGGCGCGCCCAACGGGCTGGGATATTTAATGCTGCAGGCGCAATCAACCGCCGAAACCGTTACCTTTCTGGCGGTCTGCTTTTCCATCGTCTTTATTTTCATGCTCGGCGACCGCCTGATCCTGGCTCCGCTGGAGAAGAGGTTTCCGGTCACCAAATAGTGTCGGGTCAAATCCCCGTCCTGATTTTTCGTCGTTAACTCCAAGGCCTGCCCATGAGTCATTCCAATGAAAGCTCAAACTGCTATGCCACGATCCCTCACGGAGTCATGAAGGGAAGCCGCGTCAACGGCGTGTGCATTTACCGAGGCATCCCCTACGCCCAGCCCATGGTCGGAGACCTGCGGTTTAATCCACCCTTGCCCGCAAAGCCATGGCAAGGAGACTATGACGCCACGCAGGACCGACCCATCGCGCCGCAAAACAGATCTCGCCTGGCCGCGGCCATGGGCGATTTTTCCTTGCCCCAAAACGAAGACTGCCTGACTCTGGATATCTGCACCCCGGCAGCCGATCCGGGCAAACTGCCGGTGGTCGTCTGGATACATGGCGGCGCATTCTCCAGCGGCGCTGGATCATTGCCCTGGTATTCGGGCGAAAACATGGCAAGAAACGGGCAAGTCGTTACCGTATCCATCAACTACCGATTGGGCGCTCTCGGTTTTTTATATCTGCCAGGCTTCTGCGACGGGAATCTGGGGCTAAAAGATCAGGTGCTGGCTGTGCAGTGGGTGAAAGACCATATTCACCATTTCGGCGGCGACCCGGACAACATTACCCTGATAGGACAGTCGGCGGGAGGCGGCTCCATAGCGGCACTGCTGACTATGCCCAATCTGGACGGCCTGTTCAGGCGAGCCATATTGCAAAGCGCGTCGATTGGCAGGCTGTTCACCGAGCCTGACGAGGCGGAAAAAATGGGGCACTCCTTCCTGAAAATTCTCGATATAAGCCGCCATGAGGCCCATAAACTGAAACAGATTGCCGTACAGGATTTATTGAAAGCGCAGCAATCTCTGGCTGTTGCCGAGCACAAGCTGGCGCAGACCAAGCCTCCATTCTGGCTTGTCCGGGATGGAGAGTTCATCTGCAACGAACTGTCGAGCACGCTCGAAGGCGACCGCAAGCTGAATATCGATTTACTCATCGGCACCACACGAGAAGAAATGGCCGCCTTTTATCATTTCGACAGCAACGTGCAAAATGCGGATGACTCGGTCGTAAAGGAGCTGTTCCGCAAAGAGTTCGGCCAACACGCGGCGATGCGCCTGGACGCCTACACGCGACGGCGGGCCGTGCCGACCTCTGCGGCAATACTGGGAGACATGTACACCGACAAGGTTTTCAGACACCCTTCGCTGCAATTGGCGGAATCCTTCAGCAGCAGGAAGCTTGTCTCTTACGTGTACGAGTTCGACTGGCAGTCTCCCGGGCATTTTGAGGCATGCCATTGCCTGGAGATACCCTTTGTTTTCAACAACCTGGAAAAATGGGACGACGCGCCCATGCTTGACGGGCTCGACAAGGAAGAATTTCGGGGGCTATCGAACGCCATGCAGAAAGCATGGGTCGCCTTCGCCTATTGCGGCAACCCCAATCATGCGGCGATACCCAAATGGGATTCATATACGCCCGAGACTCGAAGCGTCATGCACTTCGACCGCCTGATAGCGCCGCAGACAGCACATTTTGTCGGCGAAGGAAATAGCGCGCCATAAGCCCTGCCGAGGCGCTCGCGCCCCACAACCGTTCACAGGCCGCTTCAGCCAAACGAATTGGGCAGCAGAAACATGAATGCGGCCACCAGCGTGGGAATGGCCGCCGCCGCCAGCAATTTGATGGGCGAAATGGCGCCGTCGGGAAAATAATTCTTCAAAATCGAAAATCCCGCCGGATTGGGCGCATTGGCAATAACGGTCAGTCCGCCGCCGGTCACAGCTCCCGCCACCAGCATGTAGCGCCACAAGTCGCTGGTGCCGTCGACCATCGACCCCAGATACGTCAGGGCCGCGTTATCCGTCACCGCCGTCAACGCGGTAGCCCCCCAATAGAGCACAACGGGCTGCAAGCCAGCCAGCAAATCCTGCAACCACCATTTTTGCAGGCCGCCCAGCACCACCAGGCCAGCCAGGAAAAAACCCACCAGCAGGCCCTCCTTGATCATCAAGGTGTCCTGATGGCCCTTGTAAGCCTCGGTATAGCCTATAAAGAACATCAACAGGCCAAGGAAAATGGTGGGGTGATGCGCGCCGAGCACCACACCCAGAAGAAACAGCAGATGGATCGCCATGACCAGCGCCGGCACGGGCGCGCGCGGCGCGGCGCTGGCCAGTTTCGGCTGACCCGGCCCGTCTGCATCGACGTTCCGCCCGGCTCCCAATTCTCCGCTTAGCAGGTATTTGCGGCAGATCAGCGTCAAGACAGCGGCGTTGATAATGACCGCGCAGGCCGCACGCCAGCCAAAGTGCGTCGCCATGTAGGTGGCGTCCCAGCCAAAGGTATGAGCCACCATCAACACCGGCGGCGCGGCGTACGAAGTGAGCACGCCGCCTATCGACACATTGACGAACAGCACGCCCAGCGTCATGTACTTGAACCCGGTTTGTTCGGAATGCCTGAAATAGCCATCGCGCAACAACAGGGCCGCCAGCGTCATGGCGGCCGGCTCGGTGATGAAAGAGCCCGACAGCGGCACCAGCGACAAGGTAAGGAAATAGGTCGCCAGTTCAGTGCGGAACGGCAAAACCCGGGCGACACCTTGCACCACCATGCCGACCAGTTCCAGTATGGGACGGCTGGCAGCCACAACCATAATGGCAAACACGAACGCGGGCTCGGTAAAATTGCGCGTGTCCATATAGGCCACGGCACCGCCCGTGCCCTTGAGCAAGGCCATGATCACCAAAAGAATAAACGCCCATACGCCAAACACCGCTTCGACTTCGGACAGCATGTGCCATAAACCCGCATGGCGGCCGCCGCGATGCGACAAGCGTGCAAAAACCGGAACAGAAAACGTATGGATAATCGCGATTGCGAACAAGACGCTGGCAATCAGCTCAATCAAATCGGGCATTTTTAACCTGGTGGAAAATCACGTACAAATGTAGCGGCAGCCCTTGTGGCTGCCAAAATCAAGGCAGTACAAATTGTCGCACGGATTTTCAGCTGATCGTCAGTTTTATAAAAAACCGGCACGCCGGCACCCCTCAAGCCGAGGCCAGAATAAACTGCGCGCCCTTCTCGGCAATCATGATGGTGGGCGAATTCGTATTGCCCGAGGTGATGGTCGGCATGATTGAAGCGTCGACCACGCGTAGATTCTGCACCCCCAGCACACGCAGTTCGGGATCGACCACCGCCATGGAATCGACCCCCATCTTGCAGGTGCCCACCGGATGGAAAATCGTGGTGCCGATATCTCCCGCCGCCGCCTCGAGCTGGGCTTGCGTGCTGGTGGCCGGGCCGGGTTTGTATTCTTGCGGCTGGTATTTGGCCAGGGCGGGCTGCGCCACGATTTTACGCGTCAGCCGTATGCTGTCGGCCGCAACCCGGCGATCTTCCTCGGTTTGCAAATAGTTGCATAGAATATTGGGGGCATCGGTGGCCTGGGGCGTCGTGATCTGCACATGCCCGCGGCTGGTCGGCTGCAGATTGCAGACCGATGCGGTGATCGCCGGAAATTGGTGCAAGTCATCGCCGAATTTTTCCAGCGACAGGGGCTGCACGTGATATTCCAGATTGGCGCGGCTTCGATCCGGGCTCGAGCGGGCAAACGCCCCCAGTTGCGATGGCGCCATGGACAGAGGTCCGCTTTTTTGCAGTGTATATTGCAGGCCCATTTTGGCCTTGCCCCACCACGAAGACACCATGGTATTCAAGGTTTTGGCGTTCTGCACCTTATAAATCATGCGCAATTGCAAATGATCCTGCAGATTTTGCCCGACACCGGCCGAGTCGTGCACGACGGGTATGCCCAGCGACTGCAGCAAAGCACCCGGTCCAACTCCCGAGACCTGCAGCAATTGCGCCGAACCTATGGAGCCCGCCGACAGAATGACCTCGGTGCGGGCGCTGGCAAACAACTTCTGACCATTTTGCACAAAGCTGATTCCCTGCGCCTTGCGTTCTGCAAACACGATGCGCTCTGCCTGTGCACCGGTAAGCACCGTTAAATTGGCGCGGTTGGCAATCGGATGCAGGAAGGCTTTGGCCGCCGTCCAGCGCACGCCGCGGCGCTGGTTGACCTCGAAATAGGCGCAGCCTTCGTTGTCGCCACGATTGAAATCGTCAATCGCCGGGATATCGGCCTGGGCCGCCGCCTGGCGAAAGGCATCGAGCACTTCCCAGGATAAACGCTGGCGCTCGACGCGCCATGTGCCCGACGCGCCATGAAACTCGCTGCTGCCGCCATGATGGTCTTCGACCCGCTTGAACACCGGCAAAACATCTTCCCAGCCCCAGCCGGAATTGCCCAGCGCGGCCCAGCCGTCGTAATCGGCGGCCTGGCCGCGCATGTAGACCATGCCGTTGATCGACGAGCTGCCGCCCAACACACGCCCGCGCGGATAGCCCAGGCTGCGATTATTGATCCCCGGATCGGGCTGGGTGCGATAACACCAGTCAGTACGAGGATTGCCGATGCAATACAGATAGCCCACCGGAATATGAATCCAGCGCCAGTTGTCGCGGCCGCCGGCTTCAAGCAGCAGAACACGGTGCGCCGGATTGGCCGACAATCGATTGGCCAGCAGGCAGCCCGCCGAACCGGCTCCCACAATGATGTAATCAAATTCCAGTTTCGTCGTTTGCGGCGCCTGAGCGACCATGACCGCGTCTCCTTGCAAGTTTCTTGTTCCGGCCACCGTCTGGTCCAGCCTTTGATGATGCGATGCGCCTGTCAGGCATAACTGTAGCGCAAGCGCGGGGGTGTTACCTGACAGCCAGCCGAAAAGCGCGATCGACCGTTCATGTAGTGGCAGGCGTGCCGCCGACCACGGTAGCCATATGCGCATGGTGATGCTGATTGAGCAGGTCGATTAGCCTGGCGGTGGCCGGCATCAGCGAACCATGCGGATAAGTAATGCCGAGTTTGCGCACCATGGTGGTTTCCGCGAGCTCGACTTCTTTGAGCATGCCGCGGGTTTTAGGATGGTCCAGCGTCAGCCTCGACAGGAAGCACAACAAATCCGTGCTGCCGATCACATCGTGAATGGACGGCAACGAATTCGTCTCAATGTGAGCGTTGGGCCGATGGAGCTTGTGCGCCAAAAAGACTTTATCCAGCCACTTTCGGCTTGCCACAAGCGTCGTGGGCAAAATCCACTGGTACTCCAGCAGATTGCGCAATTTCACCGGGCCCGATTGAAAAATCGGATGACCTTTGCGCGCAGCCACGACCACGATATCGTCAATGAACGCCTGGTGCCTGAACTCATCATCGTCGGTTACCACTCCGACAATCAGGTCAAGCCGGTCCTGCTTGATTTGCTCTTTCAGGAAATAATTGGTGTTGATCATGATTTCCAGAGAAACGTTGGGAGCATGCCGCAGAACCAGATTGCAGATGATGGGCAGCAGATAATCGGCCGTAATCGGGCCGCAGCCCACACGCACCTTGCCTACCGAACCGGCGACGAATTCCCTCATGTCGCTCAGATAGCGATCGTTGGTCTCGCAGATTTTCGAAGCCCGGATATAAAACTCCCTGCCTACCGCGGTAAGTTCCAGGCCTCTGCCCTTGCGCTCAAAAAGCGCCGCGCCTATTTCATTTTCCAGCCTGTGCAGACACTTGGTCAGGGCTGGCTGACTGCGGCACAGCACATCCGCGGCTCTACCCAGGTGTCCAAGCTCGGCAATCGTTTCGAAATAACGGAGATCGCGAATTTCAATCTTTAATTCATAACCCATAGTAATCAATTGATCACAATTATCGAATAGACGTTTATATCAGTAATTGGATTTAATGACCACCATGGTTTCCCTCACGAATACGTCCGAATATGCCTACACCCTTTTTGTGACGGCACGCGCGATCAGCCCTGCCGGGACGGCGCCGGCAAGAAGGTCCAAAGCAAACCGGCTGGAAGCTTTAACTCATAAAAACTCAGGAGATATCATGATTTACACCCGCAAATTCCTGGCTGCTGCTTCGGTGCTGGCCAGCATCCTGGCCGTGGCGCCTGGCGCCCATGGCGCCGAAACTTACCCCACCCAGTCCATCAAGCTGATAGTGCCTTTTCCCCCCGGCGGAGGAACCGACACCATGGCCCGATTCCTAGGCACCGCCCTATCCAAAAAATACGGCTGGAGCGTCATTGTCGAAAACCGTCCCGGCGCAGGCGGCACGGTAGGCATGGGAACCCTGGCCCGATCGACTCCCAATGGCTACACCATGGCCCTGGGCCAAACGTCGAATCTGTCCATCAACCCCTATTTATATAAAAAGATCTCGTACAACGTTGCCAAGGATTTTTCGCCAGTGGCTTCGGTCGCCTCGCAGCCGATGGTGCTGGTGGTGCGGGCCGACAAGCCGTATAAATCGGTCGCCGAGCTAATCCAGTACGCCAAGGCCAACCCGGGCAAGCTGACTATCGGCAATGCCGGCACCGGCACGGTGGGCGACATTACCGGCCGCTTCTTTGCCAAGGAGGCTGGCCTGGACGTTTTGCACGTGCCCTATAAAGGCGCGGCGCCGGCCATGACCGATCTGCTGGGCGGGCAAGTCGACGCCTTCTTCGCCTCGGCGCCCGCGGCCCTACCGCAGTTGAAAAACCCCAAAGTCAAAATGCTGGCAATCACCACGCCACAGTCGATTCCGCAGTTTCCCAATATTCCTCCCCTGGACAACACGCTGCCCGGATTCGAGTCCGCCTCGCTGACAGGAATTCTGGTGCCTGCGGGTACGCCCAAAGACATCATCGAACTGCTGAACTCGCATATCAACGAAGTCTTGAAAGGCCAGACACTGCGCGCCAAGATCATGGAAGAAGGCAATGTCGTGCTAGGCGGAACAGTGCAGGAATTTTCCGACACCATACATAAAGACTCGGTCAAATGGTCGACCATCATCAAGGAAGGCAATCTGCGTATTAATTAAGCCGCGTCAACTGGCCTGGACGACAACCTGTTCAAACCTCCTGGGTGCTACGGCTCGAATGTCATGATAAAACCGTTAAAAAATGTACGAGTCCTGGACCTCACCAACGTGCTGGCAGGGCCCTTCTGCGGCCATCAATTGGCGCTGATGGGGGCCGATGTCATCAAGGTGGAAACGCCGGGCACCGGCGACCTGGCGCGGCAGCTGGGCGCCGACCCGGAGTTGAACGGCAGGCTTATGGGCCTCTCATTTCTGGCCCAGAACGCCGGCAAACGCTCAATGACGCTCAATCTGAAAAAAGCCGAAGGCAAGGAAATATTCCTGCGCCTGGTTAAAAATGCGGATGTCGTGATCGAGAATTTCAGACCGGGGGTTATGAAGCGTCTTGGCCTGGACTTCACGGTGTTACGTCAACATCAGCCCCGATTGGTTTATTGCGCCATTTCAGGTTTCGGACAGGAAGGTCCGTTAAGAAATCTGCCGGCCTACGACCAGATCATTCAGGGCATGTCGGGCACGATGAGCATTACGGGTGATCCGGCCAACGCGCCCTATCGCGTCGGCTATCCAATAGCCGACACGGTCGGCGGCCTGACCGCCGCCTTCGCGGTCGCGGCAACACTGGCCGACCACTCCCGCAGCGAAGCGCAATTTATCGATGTATCCATGCTGGAATCGATGATCGCCACCATGGGCTGGGCGGTGTCCAATTATATGAATGCGGGGCAAGAGCCCCGGCCCATGGGCAACGAAAATAGTACAGCCAGTCCGTCCGGAACGTTCAAGACCGGCGATGGCCTCTTGAATATCGCAGCAAATAAGCAGGAGCAGTTCGAGGCCTTGTGCAAGGTTCTGGGCCGCGATGATCTCGCCTGCGATAGCCGTTACTCTGTAAGAGAAGCACGTCTGCAAAATCGCCTGCTTTTGAAAGAGCAGATTGAACGGGCTCTGGCTGGCCGGCCGGCTATCGAATGGTGGCCTTTACTGACGGATGCAGGCATTCCCGCGGGACCGATCTACGAGGTAAAAGACGCTCTGGCTCATCCGCAAATACGCGATCGCGGCATGATCGCCACCTTCGAAAACGTGCCTGGCGCCGATCGCGATATCCGGGTTGTGCGTAGCGGCGTCAAGCTCAACGGCGATTCGCCTGCGGTGGATACCCCGCCGCCGATCCTGGGCCAGGACACCAACGCGCTGCTCGAGCATCTGGGCTATACCCGCGAAGACATCACCCGCTTCAACAAGGAAGGCATCGTATGAGCACGCCAACAACAAACGATGGGCTGGCCAGCAAAAACTGGTGGCACACCGAGATTATCGACATGAAGCCGGGCAGCATCCGCTACCGCGGCTACGCCATCGAGGATCTAATTGGAAATATCGGCTTCGCGGAGATGGTCTGGCTCATGCTGCGCGGCGAACTACCCAGCCGGGCACAAGGGAAACTGCTGGAGGCCGCCCTGGTCTCGTCCGTGGATCACGGGCCTCAGGCCCCGAGCATTGCCATTTCACGCATGGCCATTACCTGCGGCGTTGGCCTGAACAACGCCATCGGGTCGGCCGTGAACGTATTGGGCGACGTGCACGGAGGCGCGGGCGAACAGGCCGTGGGCTTGTATCACGATATTGCGGCGCTTATTGCCGCTGGCCGTGACGAGGCTTCGGCCGTCGGCAAAGCGCTGGCGGACTTTACCGCGAACCACGGCAAATACATACCGGGTTTCGGCCACCGTTTCCATCCCCTCGATCCGCGAGCGCCGCGTCTGCTCGATCTGGTGGATCAAGCCGCGGCACAGGGCGAAGTGTCGGGACAGTTCGCAACCATTGCCAGGGCGGTAGAGCGCGCGCTTTCGGCCAAAAAGGGAAAGCCCATTCCCATGAATATCGACGGCGCAAGCGCGGTTATCTACGCCGAGCTGGGTTTTCCCGCTCCGCTGGCGCGAGGCATCTTCTGCCTGTCGCGTTCGGTTGGAATTTTGGCTCATGCCTGGGAGCAAACCGAACAAGGCGGCCGCAACAAGGGGCCGATTCCCCGGCAGTACCTGCCTACCTACGAAGGCGTCGCGGCACGGGAGTTGCCGGAGCGGTAACGGCCTTAAGCAAGTCGCTTTGTTTACGACAACTTGCCAAAATGATATCATTGATTTCATTGATATCAACTTGCACGCTCCAATCAGGAGAAACAACATATGGCAAGCCTGACGATTCGCAATCTTAATGACGAGATCAAGGCCCGTTTACGCCTCGAGGCGGCCGAGCATGGCCATTCGATGGAGGAGGAGGCGCGCCGTATCCTGCGCATAGCGCTTGAAACCTCGCATGTACGCGGTGGGCTGGGCAGTCGCATACATCGCCGTTTTTCTGACATTGGCGGAGCCGAACTAGACATCCCCGCCCGAACTGAGCCAACACGCAGCGTGGATTTCCACGAATGATCGTGCTCGACACCAATGTGCTTTCCGAGTTGATGCGGCCACAACCTGCTCGTCAAGTGCTGCGCTGGATTGATGCGCAGCCGCCCCGCGATTTATTCACCACGTCGATTTCCATGGCTGAAATGCTGCATGGGGCTACACGCCTGCCCGACGGTAAACGCAAGGCTGCCCTGCAACAAGCCGTGACAGCTATGTTTGAAGAAGATTTTTTTGAATCCGTGCTGGCGTTCGATAGCTCGGCGGCCACGGCCTATGCCGTCATTGTTTCGCAGCGTGAGCGTCTGGGTAAACCCATAAACCTGGCCGATGCACAAATTGCCGCCATCTGTCTCACCCGAAAGGCCGTTCTAGCCACCCGAAATACCAAAGATTTTAAAAACCTGGACCTTCCATTAATCAACCCGTGGGATAGTGCTGGCCAACTTTGATCACCCCAACACCGTCCCGCCAAGCGCCGCCACAATCATCAACACGCCGACCCAGATATTGGCGCGAAACAGCATAAAGTTTTGATCTGGGCGTGCCAGGTTGAACAGGCGCATCTGCCACACGAAATGTCCGGCGATCACGGCCAGGATCAGGTAATAACCCCAGGCCATGTGAAGCGCAACGCCGCTATACACCCAAAGCACGATCGTCGCGATATAAAAACCGCTGATCCACTGCTTGCCCTTGTCGGCGAAGCGCATGGCGGTGGAATGCAGGCCCAGCTCCTTGTCGTCGCGTACGTCAACGTAAGCGTAGATCGAGTCGTATCCCACCTGCCACAGCACGGCCCCCACCCACATGGCGACGGCGGCCAGCGGCACGATATTGCGCGTGTCGGACCACGCCATAAGCATGCCCCAGTTAAAGCCTATTCCCAACACCACTTGCGGCCAATAGGTAAAGCGCTTGCACAAAGGGTATACGGCCACAATGGGCAACAACAAGACGGCCAGCCATCGGCTATAGGCATTGATCGCCAGCAGCAGCACGGCACAGACCAGCAGCTGTCCCAACAGAAAATACAGCGCATTTTTCAGGCTTATCTGGCCGCTGGTCAGTGGCCGAAAACGCGTGCGTTCAACCTTCTGGTCAATATCGCGATCGCAGATGTCGTTGATGGTGCAGCCTATGCCCCGCATCAACAGCGCGCCTAGAGAAAAAATGAACAGGCGCCACACAGTGGGCCAGCCGTCGGCGGCCTGCACGAGCGCCGCCAGGCACGGCAGCAAGGTCAGCCAAGTACCTACCGGACGATCCAGGCGACATAGGCGCGCATAAGGCCCCCATGCGCGCGGCAGCCAGTGCTCGACCCAGTCGTCGGGCCGCATATCGGACAGATCGGGGATGGAAGCGTCTGAAGTATTCACTAGTGGTTTTCAATGCACAGGTTGATATCGTCATCCTAGTCCTGGCTGCAAGCCAGGATGGTTGAATACGAAGTTTAACCGGACGAGTCATCATTGCATTGAACAATGTCAGGCCTTCACGCGTTCCGAGCGCGGGTCGTAAGGCGCTTTCAAATGAAGCGTCGCAGGCAACAGTTCGCCGGCGACATCGATCGCATACCGGCCTGTGCTCAGATAGTCGACGCTGGCCGGGCCATCCGGGTTGTTGACATAGCCCATGGCCACCGGGCAACCCAGCGTGTGCCCGAAGGCCGCCGAGGTGACAAAGCCGACCGGCCGCCCATCGCGCAAAATCGCCTCGCCGCCCCATAGCATGTGCTGCGCCGCGCCGTCGGCGGTCAGCACCACCATGCGCCGGCACGCCGGCTGCTTGCGCAGTTCCAGCAGCGCGTCGCGCCCGTGGAACGGAATGTCTTTTTTAAGCTTGCAGGCAAATTCGAGCCCCGCCTCGAACGGATTGCAGTCGGGCGTGAGCTCGCGCCCCCAGGCGCGGTAGCCTTTCTCGATACGCAGCGAATCGATGGCGTAATAACCGGCGTTGACCAGGCCAAACGGTTTGCCCGCCGCGTGCAGTGTTTCGTACACGCCGACGGCAAATTCGACCGGCACGTAAAGCTCCCAGCCCAGTTCGCCCACATAGGTCAGGCGCGTGGCGCGCACGGTTGCGTAGCCCAGATCAACCTCGCGGCTCTGGCCGAACGCAAACGCGGCGTTGCTCCAGTCCGCTTTGGACACGCTCTGCAATAAATCGCGTGCCCGCGGCCCCATGACCGCAAGCACCGCATACTGGCCGGTCACATCGACCAGCACACAGTGTTTGTCCTGCGGGATCTGCTGTTCGATGTAATCGAAGTCGCGAGTGGTTTGCGCCGACCCGGTGACGATCAGGTACTGATCGAAGGCCAGCCGGCATAGCGTGAAGTCGGACTCGTACGTGCCGCGGTCATTCAACATGCCGGTATAAACGGTCGTTCCCGGGGCAACGTCGACATCGTTGGCGACAATGGTTTGCAGCACAGCTTGCGCGTCGCGACCCTTCACCAGGAATTTGGAAAACGAGCTCATGTCGAATAACGCCACGGCCTCGCGGCAGGCGCGATGCTCCGCGCCGTTCCACGCCAGCCAATTCTGCTGGCCGAATGTGTAGTCGATGCGGGCCTCATCGGAACTGGGCGCGAAGAAATTGGCGCGTTCCCAGCCCATCTTGCTGCCAAAGCACGCGCCGTCGTCGCGCAATTGCGTATAAAGCGGTGAACGCCGGAACGGCCGGGCGGTGTCGAGCTCGCGGTTAGGCCAGGGCATCGCATAGTGCAGGCCCAGCGTTTCCTTGATGCGGTCGTGCAGCCAGACGTCGTTGGCGTTAAAGCGTGCGAAACGGCGAATATCGACGGGCCACAGGTCCATCGTCGGCGTACCGGCGGCAATCCATTCGGCTAGCGCCATCCCCGCCCCGCCTGCCGACGCGATGCCCATCGAATTAAAGCCCGCACCAACGAAAAAGTGCCGCAGTTCGGGCGCTTCGCCAAGAATGAAATTGTTGTCGGGCGTAAACGACTCCGGCCCGTTGTAGAACTGCTTGATCTGGGCCGTTTCGAGCGCGGGAACACGCTGCAGCGCATTTTCCATCAGCACCTGAAACTGATCCCAATCGTCGGGGAGCAGTTGAAACTCGAAATTGTCCGGAATGCCGTCCATGCCCCATGGCTTTGCGTTGGGCTCGAAACCGCCCATCACAAGGCCGCCGACTTCTTCCTTGAAATAAATGTAGCCGTCCGGATCACGCATCACCGGCAGGTCGGGGTGCACGCCTTCGATGCGTTCGGTCACAATATAGTAGTGCTCGGCCGAATGCAGCGGCACCGCAACATCGGCCAGCCTGCCAAGCGCCTTGGCCCATTGGCCTGCACAATTGACAACGATTTCCGCCTCGATCGCGCCTTCCTCACCGTCTTTATTGCGCCACGCAAGGCCACTCACCTCCCGCCCCCCTGGCGTCTGCCGCGTGTGGATGGCCGTTACCCGGGTGTTTTCAATGATGCGTCCGCCGCGCATGCGGGTGCCGCGCGCAAGCGCCTGAGTCAAATCGGTCGGGTTCGCCTTGCCGTCGCCAGGCAGCCAGACGGCCCCCAGCAAGTCATCCGTACGCATCGCCGGCCACAGCTCGCCGGCGGCTTTCGGGCTGATTACCTCGCACTCCACCCCATATGCGCGCGCCACGGCAGCGGTGCGTTTGAGTTGCGTCATGCGCTCGGCCGTGCGCGCCACCGACAACGACCCGCATTGCTTCCAGCCGGTAGCCAGGCCGGTATCGGCTTCCAGCCCGGCATAAAGTGCGGTCGAGTAGCGAATCAGACGGGTCATGCTTTCCTGCGCGCGCAACTGCCCGACCAGGCCGGCCGCGTGCCAGGTTGTGCCGCAAGAGAGCTGGCCTTGTTCGAGCAGGGCCACGTCGGTCCAGCCCATTTTCGTCAGATGGTAGGCTACAGAGCAGCCGATGATGCCACCGCCGACGATCACCACTCGTGCATGCTGGGGAATACTCGCTGACATGTGTTGAGTTTCCTCGAGTTTAATGTTGAAATGCTCACATATGCATAGATTGCCTCAAAAAACCACTTAATACAACATATTGACTCATGATTGCGAAAAAATCGTGCCTGCAGCAAAGGCAACCGCTCAGGCTGGAAGCGGGCTGCCGCCAATCTGGCCGCCCTCAACCGGGCTTGCAGTACCCATCCAAAAATGTTACATAAAATTTTCCCTTTCCACGGAATCCGACTCACATGAACCGTCAACTCGCCGTCAGCCGCATCGACCACATTTCGCAGGCACTCGATGCAAACGGGTCCGTCAGCGTTGCCGATCTGGCCGCCAAGCTCGGGGTTTCACGCGAGACTATCCGCCGGGACATCAAGGCATTGGCCGGGCAAGGGCGCGCGAACGTCGTGCACGGCGGCGCGGCGCGGCGTGCCGTGGCCGAGCCCTCACTGGCTGCCCGTGTCAGTGCAAACACCGCGGGCAAACAGGCCATCGGGCGCCGGGCGGCCAGCCTTGTCAGCGACGGCATGGTCGTGCTGATCGACTCGGGCTCGACCACCTACAGCATGGGCGCGGCTCTCATGGAGCTCAACAACCTGACCGTCATCACCAACAGCCTGCCCATCGCAACCATGTTGTGCCGCGCACCCGGTGTAAAGGTCATCATGCTTGGGGGCCAGATCGACCCCAATGACGAGGCGGCGTTCGGCGTGGAAACCATTGCGGCTCTGGCCCACTTCCGGGTCGATCTGGCCTTTATCGGCGTGGGCGGCATTTCCCCCGAAGGGGAATTTACCGATTACTCGCGGCTGGCCGCCGAGCAAAGGCATACGATGATGAAGACAGGACAGAAGGTTTACATCCTGGCCGATCACTCCAAATTCGAGCACAGCACGCCTGTGCTGATTACCTCCGTGGCGCATATCGCCGGGTTGATTGTCGATGAACTTCCGCCCGAGTCCATTGCCCGCGCCGCTATCGCCCAGCACTGGGAAGTCATCGTCGCCAAACAATGACCGCACCCGCAACGATGGCCCTTTCGGTCTTTTTCGCCGTGCTGGCCGCGGCGGCGCTTCACGCGGGCTGGAACGCCCTTATCAAGATCAAGCTCGACCCCTTCCTGGCCATGACGCTGATCTGCGTCGCCTGCGGCGTGATCGCGCTGCCGGCCCTGTTGATCACGGGCTTGCCTCGCCTAGCGGCATGGCCGTGGGTGGCCGCTTCCGTGCTGATCCATTTCGGCTACTACCTTTCCCTGTCCGAGGCGTACCGGCGCGCAGACATGGGGCAAATCTACCCGATCGCGCGCGGCTCTGCGCCGCTCATGACAGCGTGCATCTCCCTGCTCGCACTGCAAGACCACATGAGCCCAGGCAATATCGCGGGCATTGCGCTGCTGGGCACGGGAGTAGTGCTTATTTCCCTGCGCGGGCACCGGCACAAAATGGCGCCCAGCCGTGCCGCCGTGGGCTGCGCGCTGATCACAGCCGCCACCATCGCCGCGTACACCGTGGTCGACGGCGTCGGCGCGCGCATATCGAACGACGTGAACGCTTATGCCGCCACGCTTTTCGTCGTCGACACCTTCCCAATGCTGATCTTCTGCCTGTGGCGCAAAGGCCTGCAGGGGATCAGGCCTGCTTTCGGCTTTCTGCTGCCTGGTCTGGCCGGCGGCGCCATGTCTCTGGCGGCCTACTGGATCGTCATCTGGGCAATGACCGTGGCGCCGATCGCGCTCGTCGCGGCGGTTCGCGAAACAAGCATATTGTTCGGCGGACTCATTGCCGTCTTTGCCCTCAAAGAACCTTTCACCCGAGTACGAGCCGTTTCGGCCGCGCTCACCGTCGTCGGCCTGATGCTGATGCGTCTATTCTGAGACTTCAAGACAGCTACATAATAAGTTACTTGTGGTTTAGTGTGGCATATTGACTATTTTTATGGTTTGTCTTAGCATTGTTTCAGTGCGGCACGCTCGAGGCTACACGCCCAACGCAGGACGGACACCCGATGACACATTCCACGCATTCGAAGCCGGCAGCCTCCGAAACGGGCGATCCGTTTCTTCTTACGCCGGGTCCACTGACCACCTCACGCACCGTCAAAGCGGCGATGGTGCACGACTGGGGCTCGCGTGATGCCAGTTTCATCGCGATCAACAAGGCCGTACTGACGAGGCTGTGCGAAATCGCCAACGGCGGCGGCGACTACGTAACGGTGCCGATGCAAGGCTCGGGCACTTTTGCCGTCGAGGCCATGCTGACAAGCTTTGTGCCGCCCACAGGCAAGGTCCTGGTTCTCATCAACGGCGCGTACGGGCGCCGGGCCAAGCGTATTCTCGAGATTGCCGGGCGCGAAACGGTCGTTCATGAAACAGCCGAAGATACGCCGCCGGATTTAAACGAGGTCGAGGCCATTCTGAAGGCTACGCCCTCGATTACTCACATTTTCACCATCCATTGCGAGACGACCTCGGGGATACTGAACCCCATCGTGCAGATCGGCGCACTCGCGGCCAAATACCGGAAGGGCTATCTGATCGATTCGATGAGCGCTTTCGGAGCGCTGCCGCTGGACGCCCGCGCGCTGCACGTCGACGCGCTCGCCGCCTCCTCGAACAAATGCATTGAAGGCGTCCCCGGACTGGGCTTCGTCGTTTGCCGGCGTGCCGCCCTTGGAGCGTGCAAAGGCAATGCAACAACACTGGTTCTCGATCTCCATGACCAGTGGGCCAATTTCGAAAAGACCGGGCAATACCGCTTCACGCCACCTATCCATGTCATTGTCGCGTTTCACCAGGCGCTCGAGGAATTCACGGCCGAAGGCGGCGTCGCCGGGCGCGGCGGGCGCTATCAAAGCAACTGCCGCATTCTTCTCGAAGGCATGACGGCGCTAGGTTTCAAGCCTTTGCTCGCGCCTCACCTACAGGCCCCCATCATCGTCACCTTCCATATGATGAATCATCCCCGCTTCATCTTCCAGGACTTCTACGACGGCCTCAAGGATCGGGGTTTCATTATCTACCCAGGCAAGTTGACGGTGGCCGACTCGTTTCGCATCGGCTGCATCGGACGCCTGGGCGAGAAAGAAATGCGCGGCGCGCTGGCCGCCGTGCGCGAGGTTCTGCAGGAAATGGGCGTGACGGATTCGGCCACCCGGGCTGCTTAAGGAATGGAATCATGAATCAGCTACACAAATCCGCCATCAACGTGAACGGCCGCGAGTATCGCTACCCGCGCATGCCCACCGTGGCGATCTGCCTGGACGGCTCGGAACCTGGCTATATCGAAGAAGCCATCAAGGCGGGGCTGGCGCCCCATCTGGACCGGCTGATGAAAACCGGCGCGAATCTGCTCGGAAAATGCGTGATCCCCAGCTTCACCAACCCCAACAATATCTCCATCATTACCGGCCAGCCCCCGAAGCTGCACGGCATTGCGGGCAATTACTTCTACGACCGCGGCACCGGCGAAGAGGTCATGATGAATGAGGCGCGCTTTTTGCGCGCGCCCACGATTTTCCAGGCTTTCCACGACGCGGGAGCGAAGGTGGCGGTGGTGACGGCCAAGGACAAGCTGCGCACGCTGCTGGGCAAGGGCCTGGACTTTTCGACCGGGCGAGCGATCGCCTTCTCGGCGGAAAAGGCCAACCAGGCCACCGAAGCCGATAACGGCATCGGCGACGTCCTGTCGTTCGTCGGCCTGCCGCTGCCCGAGGTGTATTCGGCCGATCTGTCCGAATTCGTCTTCGCCGCGGGGGTCAAGCTGCTCAGAAATTTTCACCCCGATCTCATGTACCTCTCGACCACCGACTATGTGCAGCACAAGGCCGCGCCGGGCACGAAGAACGCCAACGATTTTTACGCGATGCTCGACCGCTACGTGGGACTGCTCGAAGCGGAAGGGTGTGTTCTGGCGCTCACCGCCGATCACGGCATGAACGACAAACACAAGGCCGACGGCTCGCCTGATGTGATGTACCTGCAGGACGTCTTCGACGAATGGATGGGTCAAGGCACGGCGCGCGTGATCCTGCCCATCACCGATCCCTATGTCGCCCACCACGGCGCGCTGGGCTCGTTTGCCACGATTTACCTGCCGCAAGGCGCGGACGCCCAAGCCCTGATGGCGCGGCTGCGTGCGCTCGAAGGGATCGATCTGGCGCTCTCCAACGAGCAAGCGTGCGAGCGCTTCGACCTGCCGCCCGACCGCATCGGCGATATCGTCGTGCTCGCCACGCGCCACAAGGTCTTTGGCACCAGCGCCAAGCGCCACGATCTATCGGGCCTGAAAGAGCCGCTGCGCTCGCACGGCGGGCTCACCGAGCAGACCGTGCCGCTGCTGGTCAATCGCAAGGTGGATTGGCCCAAAGAGCGCGAGCCGCGAAATTACGACGTCTTCGCCATTGCCCTCAATCATGTCGCCTGAGGCCGCGAAGCTTTCCCTGCCCGCCCTCACGCTGCGTGGCGCTGACATCGGTGGCAGCCACAAGGGCTGCCGCTACAAACCCGTCCCCACGTTGCGTGGATCGGAATCGACTTACCGAGGTATTTTATGAACGCACCCATGAAGCCCGCCATCCGGCGAGAATCCATGCGTATCGCAGGCAAGCGGGTTGACACCGACGAAGTCATCGAGGTGTTCAACCCCTATAACAACGAAGTGGTCGGCACGGTTCCGGCGGGCCGCCCCGAACATGTTCGCGAGGCCTTCGCCCGCGCGCGCGCCTATCGCCCCACACTCACCCGTTTCGAGCGCCAGCGCATTTTGCAGACGACCGCGGAAATCCTGCGCAACCGCAAGGATGATTTCGCCCGGCTGATTACCGCGGAATCCGGATTATGCTGGAAAGACTCGCTCTACGAAGCCAGCCGTGCTTACGATGTGTGGTCGTTCGCGGCCCAGCTCGTTATCAAGGACGACGGCGAAATTTATTCGTGCGACATCAGCCCCAACGGCAAGAACCGCAAGATATTCACCATGCGTACGCCCCTGCTGGGCGCGATCTCGGCGATCACCCCGTTCAACCATCCGCTGAACATGGTCAGCCACAAGCTCGCGCCGGCCATCGCCACCAATAACCGGATCGTGCTTAAACCCACCGAGCTCACGCCCCTGACCGCTCTCGCGCTGGCCGATGTGCTCTACGAAGCGGGGCTGCCCCCCGAAATGCTGAGCGTCGTCACCGGCAACCCCCGCACCATGGGCGACTCGATGATCACCGATCCCGACTGCGATCTCGTCACGTTCACCGGGTCGGTGCGGGTCGGCAAATATATCGCCGAAAAGGCCGGCTACCGCCGCGTCGTGCTGGAACTGGGCGGCAACGACCCGCTCATCATCATGGCGGACGCCGACCTGGACCGCGCGGCGCTGCTGGCCGTCCAGGGCGCCACCAAAAATTCCGGCCAGCGCTGCACGGCGGTCAAACGCATTCTGGTCGTCGAGAGCGTCGCCGATGCGTTCGTCGAACGCGTCCTGGTCCACGCCAAGAAACTCAAGTGCGGCGATCCGATGGATCCCTCGGTCGATGTCGGCACGGTCATCACCGAAGCGGCTGCACAGCTTTTTGAGAGGCGCGTGCAGGACGCCGTTGCCCAGGGCGCCAAGGTGCTGTATGGCGGGCCGCGCCAGGGCGCGCTGTTCGCCCCGTGCGTGGTCGATCACATCCCGTACAAATGCGAATTGGTGCGCGAAGAGACCTTCGGCCCGGTGATTCCCATCATCCGCGTCCCCGACCAGATCGAGGAAATCATCCGTATTTCGAATTCGACCGCGTTCGGCCTCTCGTCGGGCGTATGCACCAACCGGCTGGATCACATCACGAAATTCGTCAATGAGCTCGAAGTGGGCACGGTGAATATCTGGGAGGTTCCCGGCTACCGCATCGAAATGTCGCCGTTTGGCGGCATCAAGGATTCGGGCAACGGCTACAAGGAGGGCATCGTGGAGGCGATGAAGAGTTATACCAACGTGCGCACCTGGTCAATGCCATGGGCTTGAGACAATGTCGTTGTTGTGGTTCTTTTTGATATCTTGACCATTTTTTTGGAAATACTATACTTTTCTCAATCATCATCCCTCATGTCATAGGCATGACACGAACAGAAGGCAAAGTATAGGAAATTAAGGAGGGTAGATCGTCTCGGCACAAGCCGGGACGATCGAGTATCCGCAATAAATAAGTAAAAAGTTCTCTCTGCATTCCAACTCAACGCAAGGAAGGATGAACATGAAGACGAAACTAATGCTAGCGGCCGCCTGTATTCTTGCCGCCATCACAAGCCCGGTTCTGGCACAATCCAATGTCGTAACGATCTATAGCGCGGACGGTCTGCATGACGGGTCGCCCAGTTGGCTGGGCGACCAGTTCGCCGCCTTCACCAAGGCTACAGGCGTCAAGGTTCAATACATCGAAGCAGGATCGAGCGGAGTGGTCGATCGGCTGATGAAGGAAAAGTCCAACACGCAGGCCGATGTGCTCGTCACCCTGCCGCCCTTCATGCAGAAAGCGGCCGCCGATGGCCTATTGCAACGCTTTACGCCCACTGGTGCCGACAAGATCAAAGCGGCCGACAAAGACCCCAAGGGCCTCTATGTGGCCATGGTCAACAACTATCCGAACTTCATCTATAACACCAAGATGCTCAAGGCGCCGCCCAAGAGCTATACCGACCTGCTCGATCCCAAATTCAAGATGAAAATCCAGTATTCGACGCCGGGCCAGGCCGGCGACGGCACCGCGTTGATGCTGCAGGCCTTCCATGCGTTCGGAGGCAAGCAGGCGGGCCTTGATTACCTTGGAAAGCTGCAGGTCAATAATCTTGGCCCATCGGCCTCGACCGGCAAGCTCACCGCGCTGGTCAACAAGGGCGAACTGTACGTGGCCAACGGCGACCTGCAGATGAATCTGGCGCAGATGCGCAGCAATCCGAATGTCCAGGTTTTCTTCCCGGTCGGACCCGACGGCAGGAAAACAGCCTTTTCACTGCCCTACTACATCGCCCTGGTCGCACGCGCCCCGCATTCGGAGAACGGCAAGAAGCTGATCGATTTCCTGCTCTCGCAGCCGGCGCAGAAAGACGTCAGCGTGGTCGCAGGCGGCTTCCCGGTGCGCACCGATGTTCATCCGAGCGACGAGAACTTCAAGAAGCTCAATGCGATGCTCGAAGGCGTCAATATCTGGTCGCCCGACTGGGCCCGCGTCCTGGGCGACCTGAAGCAGGACGTGGCCGCCTACAACAAAGCCATCTCGAACAACTGATGGACGGCATGGCCATGACCCGCGAGCTGCCAACACGCGTGTCGGCCGCGTCGGCGCTCCCTCCCTCCGGGGCTGCCGGCATCGGCTTCGAGAACGTTTCCGTCGCGTATGGCAGCCAGCTCGTCCTGGATTCGCTGACCCTGACCGTCAAGCCGGGTGAAATCGTTGCGCTGATCGGCCCGTCAGGCTCGGGCAAGACGACGGCGCTGCGAGCGGTCGCCGGTTTCGTCAAGCCGACGGCCGGGCGCATCATTATCGGCGACCGCGATGTCACTCACGTGGCCCCGTGCGATCGCAACATCGGCATGGTGGTGCAGAACTATGCCTTGTTTCCGCACATGCGCGTCGAGGACAATGTGGCGTTCGGGCTGCGCGCCCGCGGCGTCACGGCCGAACTCATCAGCCAGCGCATCCCGGAATGTCTGCGGCTGGTCGGCATGGAGGCCTACACGAAACGCTATCCGCGCGAGCTCTCGGGCGGTCAGCAGCAACGTGTGGCGATCGCCCGTGCGCTGGCGATTCGCCCCCAAGTACTCCTGCTCGACGAGCCGCTCTCGGCGCTCGATGCGCAGATCCGCCGCTCGATGCTCGACGAACTGGCCAAGCTGCATCGCGATCTTCCTTCCCTGACGGTGCTGTATGTCACGCACGACCAGGCCGAGGCGCTGACGCTTGCCAATCACATCGGCATCATGCGCGACAGCAAACTGGTTGCGTTTGGCAGCGCGCAAGCGCTTTACCGCAATCCGCCGAATCGCTTCGCGGCTGAATTCCTCGGACGCGCCAACATCCTTGCGGCGAAGTCACTGGCCACGATCGATGCCGGCCTGGCATCCGTCCAATTTGGACAGACTTTGCTGAGGGGGCGCAATCACCACGCTTTGCCCGAGGGCAGCGATTGCCTGGTGTGCGTGCGTCCGCACGACCTGCGGCTTCATCCAGGCGAGGCCTGCGGCAATACCCTGACGGGCGTCGTGCGCGGCGTTCAGTGGCAAGGCGATCTGCATAGCATCACTCTCGATGTGCAGGGCCAGACGCTGCGCCTGTCGTCGACGCCCCTGGCCGAGCCCCCGGCGCTGGGAGCGTCGCTCGCCGTGCATTTCGATCCGGCGGACGTCACCCTTGTACCGGAGTCCGACACCAATGGCTGACATGGCAATGGCAATCCCGCAGCCGTCTCGCTCGGGCCGGGCGATGCGCAGATTCTGGGTTGCGCCGCCGCTGACGATTCTCGCGCTGTTGTTCTTCTATCCGCTTGGGCTGATCCTGCGCCAGGCCCTTGAAGGAGATCAGCACGTCGTGTCGCTGGCGGGCTTCGACGCGGTACTACGCTCCAATCAATTCTTGAGCGGGCTCTTTCACACCATCACCATCGCGCTCACCGCCTCGGCGGGCTGCCTCGTGCTGGGCTTCGTGCTCTCGCTGATCATCTCCTTTATCCCGTTTCCCGGCGCACGGCTGATCGGGCGGCTGATCGATACCTTCATCGCGCTGCCGACCTTCCTCGTGGCGCTCGCTTTCACTTTCATCTACGGCTCGGCCGGCCTCATCAATCAATCGCTGATGCACATGATGCATCTGGACCTGCCTCCGCTTCATTTTCTCTATTCACAATGGGGCGTCATCCTTGCCGAAATCACCGTTTACACACCGTTCGTGATGCGTCCGCTGCTGGCCAACTTCTCGCTGATCGACGCGGCGCAGATCGAGGTCGCCAGCAGTCTGGGCGCACGGCCCTGGCGCATCGTGCGCCAGATCATCCTGCCCGCCGCACTGCCCGCCCTGATCGCCGGCGGCAGCTTGTGCCTTCTTCTGACGGTCAATGAATTCGGCATCGTCCTGTTCATCGGCGCCAAAGGAGTCATTACCCTACCGCTGCTCATTTACGACAAAGCGATCCAGGAGTTCGACTACACCACGGCCTGCATCATTGCAGTGGTCAACATCGTCCTGTCGCTTGGCCTCTATGCGCTGTATCGGCTGGCTGTGTCATATTTTGGAGGCCGCCGTGTTAGTCTGGGCTAAATGGGGACGGATTTTCTCCTGGACGGTCATGGCAGCGTTGTTCGGCGTGATCTACGGCCTGCCCATCGGCGTCATCGCGCTGGCCAGCATCAGCGGTCAATGGAACGACATACTGCCCAGCCACCTGACACTTGCACACTACGCACAGGCCCTCAAAACAGAATCCGCCGACCAGTTGCAGATCAGTGTCCTGACCGGCGTTGCGGCCAGCGCGGCGGCCTTGCTGAGCGGTACGTGGGCGGCACTCGCCCTTCGCACCATGAAGGGTCTGCCCAAGCGGATTCTCGATGCGGTGTTCTTCATACCCAGCGCTGTGCCATCGGTATCGATCGGCCTGGGCCTGCTCGTGGCCTTCAGCCAGCCTCCCGTCCTCCTGAACGGCACCGCGCTGATCGTGTTCATTGCACACTTTCTGCTGATCTCAGCCTTTACCTACGGCAACGTCTCGGCCGGGCTAACGCGCCTGCCGCCCGAATACGAGCAAGTCGCCGAGAGCCTGGGCGCACGGCCTTTCTATCGGCTGCGCCGGGTAACACTGCCGCTCATCATGCCCTATCTGATCGCCGCATTCAGCCTGAGCTTCGCCCTGTCGATGGGAGAATTGGGCGCTACCCTGATGATTTATCCGCCGGGATGGGTAACGCTGCCGATAGGCATCTTTTCACTGTCTGATCGCGGCGCGATCTTCGAGGCGGCAACGCTGACGATGATTCTGGGCACAGGCACGCTGCTCGTACTGATCGGACTGTCACGTATCTCGACCAAGGCAAGCGTCAGAGAATGAAACAACCGGCACGCAAAGAGAGCCCCACCGGCCCGGTCGCCCAGTCCGAAGGCGACACGAATCTTACGGATCGCCGCCGCGCCTGGCAGCGCCGGTCTTTGGACAAGCCGACGCGGTCGCTTCTCGAGCGCGACGCCGGCGCATTCCTGCACCAATCGGTGTCCACTCCTTGCCTGAACGTCATTGCCAAGGCTCAAGGGATCTGGATCGAGGACGTGGCCGGCAGGCGCTACATGGACTTTCACGGCAACAATGTCCACCACATCGGCTATGGCCATCCGCGCCTGAAGCAGGCCATTGCCGCGCAGATGGACGCGCTTTCATTCGCGCCCCGGCGCTATGCCTGCGAGACCGCCATACTGCTGGCCGAAAAGCTTGGCGCCATCGCTCCGGGCAATCTCTCCAAGGTGCTGCTCACCACCGGCGGCTCCGACGCAAACGAAGTCGCCATCAAACTTGCCCGTGCCGCAACGGGCCGCTTCAAGACACTGTCCTTCTGGGATGCCTTTCATGGCGCCGGAATTGGCGCATCGAGCCTGTCGGGCGAGGCGCTGTTCCGCTCAGGGCCCGCCGCACCGTTGGTGGCGGGCTCACAGCACGTCGCACCCTTTGCCTGCTACCGCTGCGCCTACGGCCACGATTGCGATGACAACGGGCAGCCCTTGCTCGATCGCTGCCACATGGCATGCGCCGGCATGGTCGATTACGTGCTGGGACGCGAAGGGGATGTAGCCGCTGTGATCGCCGAACCGGCGCGCGCCGTACCCTATCTGCCGCCGCCAGGCTATTGGAAGAAGGTGCGCGAGGCCTGCGACCGGCATGGCGCACTCCTTATCTTCGACGAAATACCGACCGGCCTGGGCAAGACCGGGCGGATGTTTGCATGCGACCACGACGGCGTGGTGCCGGACATTCTGGTAATGGGCAAGGCGCTGGGCGGCGGCATCCTGCCGATCGCCGCATGCATCGCGCGCTCGGATCTGGACGTAGCAGGCGACTGGGCCTTCGGCCACTACACGCACGAGAAAAATCCCGTTACGACGCGCGCGGCACTCACCACAATCGAAATCATCGAGGATGAGGATCTGGTTGCCAACGCGGCAGCGGTTGGCGCATTGGCGCTGGCGCGCATGGACGAGATGAAAAACCGCCTGCCCGCCATCGGCGACGTGCGCGGCCGCGGCCTGCTGCTGGGCATCGAGCTGGTCAAGAGCCGCTCGGACAAATTGCCCGATAACGACCTGGCGGAGGCGGTGCTGTATCGCGCACTCGATCGAGGCCTGTCGTTCAAGACAACGATGGGCAATGTCCTGACCCTGACGCCGCCGCTGACGGTCACGCCGGCCGAGATGACGCAGGCGCTCGATATCCTCGAAGAGGCTATCGCTGCGGGATCGGCTGGCCTGTTATAGCCGCCCGGCCTGACCTGGAGCATTTTGGGTCAAACGGTATACGGCATGGGATGTTTGGGTATTTGGCTAGACATTTTGGTATCTGAAAACGCCGTCTATGGGGGCCGGGGCGGGGCCGGCACGGCGTGCTTGATCCGGACGGTACTCACCCCTCGCCCTGCGGCGTCTTAATAGAACGACCCCACCACCCAAAACGGCTCAAAAAAACAGCGACCGAAGCACGTTCAGTTCCGTAAACACTTCAACCGAAAATGCTCTAGCTCTCTTTGATCAGTTGCCCCAGCACCGCAACGCCTTCGCGAATTTTTGCCTCGGACACGGTAACAAAGCTAAGCCGCATCGTGTTTTTGGGTGCATCCTCATCGGTATAGAACGGCGCACCTGGAACGAAAGCGACATTCTTTTGTATGGCGCGCGCCAGCAACTCGGTGCTATCGATATGCGCAGGCAGCGTCACCCAGATAAACATGCCGCCTTCGGGCCGGGTCCAGGTGGCCGTTGCCGGAAAATGCGTGGCCATGGCATCGAGCATATACGTGCACTGCTGTTTGTACAGTTCGCGCACGGTGGGCAAATGCGTGCCCAAGAAGCCGTCTTTGACCACCTCGTAAACAGCCATCTGGGTAATGGACGCGGTATGCAGATCGGTTGCCTGCTTGATTTGCACCAACTTGGAAATGATGTCTTTGGGCGCGGCGATATAGCCCAAACGCAAGCCAGGCGCCAACACTTTCGAGAAAGTGCCCAGTCGAATCACGGTAGCGCCGGCCGCGCGCCCCAGGCCCAGCAAACCCGGCAAGGCTTCGCCTGCGTAACGCAAATCGCCGTAGGGATCATCCTCAATAATCGGCAAACCGACAGCCGCGCACCGTTCTACCAGGGCCTGGCGCCGCGCCAGGCTCAAGGTCAGGCCGGTAGGATTCTGGAAATTAGGCAAGGCATAAATAAATCGCGCATCCTTGACGCGCTCGTCGGTCAAACCCTCGGGTATCAGGCCGCCTTCATCGGTAGGCGCGGGCACATAGGTGGGTTCGAACAGGGAAAAAGACTGCAGCGCCCCCAGATAGCTGGGCGCCTCGACCAGAACCTTGCTGCCCGGATCGACAAAAAGCTTGCCCAGCATATCGAGCGCCTGCTGCGAACCCGACACAATCAGGACTTCATCCACACTGATGTCGTGAGCTCCGGAACGCTTCAGATCTTCGGCTACCCATGCGCGCAGCGGTGCATAGCCTTCCGTTGGGCCGTACTGCAAAGCCACAGGGCCCATTTGGGCAAGCACGCGATCGTACGCGCGGTTGATGGCCTCGGTCGGAAACCCTTTAGGAGCCGGCAATCCGCCAGCAAACGAGATAATTTCAGGCCGCACGGTGATTTTGAGAATCTCGCGTATGGCCGAACCCGTAAGTTTTTGAGCGCGCTGCGAAAAGGTATAGGAGAGGGCAGACGAATTCATAATCCCGCAAATTTCCAGAAAACAAGATAAAGAGCTCAGTAGCTTACTGCAAGTTCATAGAGCTTGCTTTCGACATGGCACCCACAAGGGGTGCCGCTACCGAAACCCTGCCTATTTCGCCACCGCCGTGACAATCGGATCGTCCAACAAGGCGTAGCTGCGCGAATCGGGCAATTCGTAATGCCACCATTCCGTATTGATCGAGCGGAACCCCGCCCGCAACATGATGCCCAACAGGAGGCAGCGATTGCGCTGCACACCGGCGGCCAGATCATTGCGGTCGTGGTGCGAACGGTCTTCCATGGCGTCAAAGCCAGTGCCCATGTCCAGGGCCGCGCCCTTTTCATCAAGCAGAGTTACGTCAACGGCCACGCCACGGGTGTGATTCGAACCCAGGTTCGCATCGGCAATATAGCGAGGGTCGGGGCACAGGGCCCAAAAGATCTGTTGCGCGCGCGGCGGGCGGTAGGCATCAAACACCCTGAGCCGATAGCCGGCGCGCTGCGCGGCAAGCGCCGCTTTAAGCAAACAGGCAGCCGCCTGCGGCCGCAACGCGCAGCGCGCCTGTGCATAAACCGGGCGGCCCGCTAAATTATTGGGCGTCGCGTAAACCAGGTCTATGTCGACCGGATGAGTGGCGGGCGTGATTTCAATCAGCTCGCTCACGCTGGCGGCAGGAGAGACGAGCGACGATTCAGGTAGCGCATCGGCCGTCATGGCGTTGTCGAAACTGCTGCTGTCTTTCATCCGTTCCTCGTCGGTTGTTGCCTTTTGTTGATTCTGTATTTGAGGGTATCGGAGGTAGCACCCACAAGGGGTGCCGCTACATTCGACCTACACTCCATACTCACCACCCCAACCTACTTATCGCGGTCGCGCTTGTCACGGCGGACGATATGGGTCAACCACCCCAGCAGCGTGAGGGAACAGGCCACGCCCACGACAAAAATCACCAGAACAATTACGGTATCAGTGGCCATGATCAATCTCCTTGTCCAGGCTCATGAAGTCATTATCGCTGATAATCACCTTACTTACCGTGTGGAAGGCTTGCTTGATACGGCCCGATTCCCACCCTGAAACGATACACCAAGCGGTATGAATTGCCATTCCAGGCCAATTGATGAATAATTGTATATACAAACACCTTCATGCGCCGACCACGAACGCCTATGCCGCCTGATTCCGACCCTGCTGCCACTCCCTTTCACTTCGAATTGATCGCCGCCCGCGACTTGCGGCCCATGCCATGGAAAAACGGCGGTGGAGTCACCCGCGAGATCGCAAGCCACCCCAATGCAGCGACGCTCGATACGTTCGTCTGGCGCATAAGCCTGGCCGATGTGGCGCAAGCGGGGCCGTTTTCCAGCTTCAGCCATATCGACCGCACCCTGGTCGTAACGCGCGGCGGCCCCATGGTTCTCGTCAATGACGACACGCATGAACAACACAGCCTGCCCTGCTGGAAACCGTACCAATTCAGAGGTGAAACGAGCATCACCGCTCAGTTGCCTAGTGGCCCGACGCAGGATTTCAACCTGATGACAAGACGGGGCGCTTGCGTCGGGCAGTTAGACTTGCGGGAAGCCGCGCAAACCCTGAATCTGGAACCGGACAGCACGCTTTTGCATTGTGCGGCCGGATCGTTCACGATAACTCTGTCTCGGCCGACGCCGGCCGCCTACACGCTGCAAACCGGCGATACGCTGCATATCGTTCTTGCCCGGCACGCGGCTTTGACACTGACCATAAAGCCGAACCAGCCGGACTCACGTTTGATCGATGTGCGCTTGCGCATTCAGGGGAACGCACCATGACAGGGATTACTCTATGGACCCACGCGAGACTCGCACCAACCGCCAATCCAGAACATATCCTCGAAAATGCCACCATAGCCGTGCGCGATCAGCGCATTGAGTGGTTCGGCGATTCGGCCCAATTGCCCGCCGTCTACCAAAGCAACTCCACTCACGTGCATAGTCTGGGCGGCGCGCTGGTGACTCCGGGCCTGATCGACTGCCACACGCATCTGGTGTACGGAGGAAACCGCGCCGAAGAATTTGCGCTGCGGCTCGCGGGCGCAAGCTACGAAGAGATTGCCCGGCAAGGCGGCGGCATCGTGTCCACGGTGCGCGCCACGCGCGCCGCCAGCGCAGATGAGCTTTTCGCTTCAGCCCTGCGCCGGCTCGACGCACTGCGTGCCGAGGGCGTGACCGCCATCGAGATCAAATCGGGCTACGGGCTGAATTTGGAGAGCGAACGCAAAATGCTGCGCGTCGCCCGCCGTCTGGGACAGGAACGGCCAGTGACCGTTGCCACCACTTTCCTGGGCGCGCATGCGCTCCCACCCGAGTACGCCGGCCGCGCCGACGACTACATAAACCTGGTGTGCGAAGTCATGCTGCCGGCCCTGGCTGAAGAAGGCCTGGTCGATGCCGTAGATGTATTCTGCGAGCGTATAGGCTTTACCCTGGCGCAATCCGAACGGGTATTCCAGGCCGCCGAACGATTTCAGCTGCCGGTCAAGATGCATGCAGAACAACTATCCTTGATGGGCGGCACAGCCCTGGCGGCCCGCCATAAAGCGCTGTCGGCCGATCATCTGGAGTACCTTGATGAAGCCGGCGTAATCGCCCTGCGCGATGCCGGCAGCGTAGCGGTATTGCTGCCCGGCGCCTATTACTTTATACGCGAAACGCAGCTGCCGCCCCTGGCCCTGCTGCGCCGCCACCGCGTACCCATCGCCATCGCCACCGACAGCAATCCGGGCACTTCACCCACCACCTCGTTGCTGCTCATGCTGAACATGGCCTGCACTTTGTTCAGGATGCCGGTGGCCGAAGTGCTGGCAGGCGTCACAACTCACGCCGCGCGCGCACTGGGCCATCCCGATGTATGCGGTGAAATTGCGATAGGTGCACCGGCCGATTTCGTTGCCTGGAACATTCAATCTTTGGCCGAACTGGCCTACTGGAGCGGCCTGGATCGCTGTACGCTGGTCGTGCGCCACGGCCGAATTGCGCTGGACAAACGGATGATCGCATCATGACTGACCCGATTTCAACGCACGCGGGCGGATCCCTCTTCACGACACATGCCCGCTTGCCCAATGGCTGGCAGCCCGATGTACTGCTGCAATGGGACGAACACGGAACGCTCGCCACGGTGCGCAGCCATACGTCGGCGGACACACTCAAAACGATTCCGCAATTGCAGCGCGCGCACGGGCCTATTCTGGCCGGCATGCCCAATCTGCATTCACATGCGTTCCAGAGCGCCATGTCCGGACTCACGGAATACCGCGCCCAGGCCGCCGACAGCTTCTGGAGCTGGCGCGACCTTATGTACCGTTTTGCCGCGCGCATCTCGCCCGAGAGCATGGCCGCCATCGCCCATTGGCTGTACATCGAAATGTTGAAAGCGGGCTACACGTCGGTCTGCGAATTTCATTACATACACCACCAACCCGGCGGCGAACGCTACGTCCAGCCTGCCGAAATGTCGCAGCGCCTGGCCGATGCCGCCGAGCAGGCGGGTATGGGCCTGACCCTGCTGCCCGTGCTGTATCAGTACAGCGGTTTCGGCGCGCAGGCGCCGCGCGAGGACCAGCAGCGCTTTCTGAACACGCCAGAGCAATTGCTGGCCCTGCTCGAAGACTTGCGCCGCAGTCATCCCGAAACGGTGCGGCGGCGCTACGGTGTCGCGCCTCATTCCCTACGCGCCGTATCGGGTGCGACGCTGACGGAACTGCTCAAGGGAATGGACCGTCATTTCCCCGGCGCGCCCATACACATACATATCGCCGAACAAATGGCCGAAGTCGAAGCCTGCGTGGCAAGCGAAGGCGCGCGCCCAGTGCGGTGGCTGCTGGATCATTTCGCGGTCGATCAACGCTGGTGCCTGGTGCACGCGACGCACGTGGACGCGGGCGAAACGCAATCGCTGGCGCGCAGCGGCGCCGTTACGGGGCTATGCCTGACTACTGAAGCCAATTTGGGCGACGGTATTTTCCCGACCCATGATTACCTGATGGCCGATGGGCGTTTCGGGCTCGGGTCGGATAGCCATATCGGCCTGGACTGGCGCTCGGAGCTGCGCCTGCTGGAATACGGACAACGTCTAACGCGCCACGAGCGCAATGTGCTCGCATCGGCCCAACACGCCCAGGTGGCAGACCGGCTATTCGACGCCGCAACGCAAGGTGGCGCCCAGGCAAGCGGTCGCGCCGTCGGATCGCTTGCCCTCGGGCGCCAGGCCGACTTTATGGTGCTCGACCCCGATCATCCTCACCTGGCCGAACAGCACCCCGACGCCTGGCTCTCGGGCATGGTTTTTAGCGAACGCAGCGAAACGCCCATACGCGATGTTTACGTCGCCGGCGCCCGGCTCGTGCACGATCGGCGCCATCGCGACGAGGAACAGGCCTATGCACGCTACCGCCAGGCGCTCTCGAAATTACTGCAATAAGGAAAATGGATCATGAATAGCCCCACCGATATACCCGTCTTTACCCTGGCCCAAGGATCGATTCCGTTATTGGTGTCCATCCCGCATATGGGCACCCGCATTCCGGACGATATCGCCCATGGCATGACGCCCGTGGCGCAACGCTATGACGATACGGATTGGCATCTGGATCGTTTATACGGCTTCGCGAAAATATGGGGCGCTTCGATTCTGCAACCCAGCTATTCGCGCTATGTCGTCGACCTGAACCGCCCGCCCGACGGCGCCAACCTTTACCCTGGGCAAGACACCACGGGCCTGCTGCCGGTGGACACCTTCGACAAGCAAGCGCTGTATGCGCCCGGGCGGGAGCCTGACCAAGCCGAGCAGCAGCGGCGCCTGGATCTGTACTGGAAGCCCTACCATACGGCGCTCCAGCAAGAGCTGGCAAGGCTCAAGGCCATACATGGAAGGGTATTGCTATGGGAAGCGCACTCCATACGTTCGCATGTGCCGCGGTTTTTTGAAGGCCGGCTGCCGGACTTCAATTTTGGCACGTCCAACGATGCCAGCACTCCCGTTGGCCTGGCCGAGGAATTGGCAGACCGGGCCCGGCAAGACGGCCGCTACTCCGCCGTCGCCAACGGACGCTTCAAGGGCGGCTACATTACGCGCCATTACGGCCAGCCAGCCAACGGCATATATGCGGTGCAGTTGGAACAGGCGCAGATCACCTATATGGATGAAAGCCATCCCTATGCCTACGCCGAAGAACGCGCCAACGCCGTCGAGCCCGTGGTGCAGGCCACGGTTGAAATCGCGTTGGGTTGGTTGAAGAAGGGTTTGTAGATATTGTTTTGATTGCGGGCGATGGTGGCGGTCCTTGTTGTAGCGGCACCCCTTGTGGGTGCCATCCATCCCCTCAAACCCTCAAACCGCCGAACTAAAAAACGCCTCCTGCCCGGCAATCAACGTTTCGTCCAGCACGCAGGCGCTTAGCGCCTCGATATCGGGCGCAAGCAAACGATCCTCGCTATAGAACGGGACGGCCGCGCGAATCAGGCCGTGCACGCGTTGCAGCGGCGCCGAGGTTTTCAAAGGCGCATGGAAATCGATCCCCTGCGCCGCGCACATCAATTCGATTCCGATGATCGTGGCCGTATTCTGCACCATATCGATCAGGCGCCGGCCGGCAAAGGTGGCCATGCTGACGTGGTCTTCCTGATTGGCCGAGGTCGGCAGACTATCGACGCTGGCCGGATGCGCCAGCGATTTGTTTTCCGAAGCCAGCGCAGCCGCCGTGACATGCGCAATCATGAAGCCCGAATTCAGGCCCGCGGAAGGCACCAGAAAAGGCGGCAAACCCGAAATGCTGGCGTCGATCAGCAAGGCCACGCGGCGCTCGGCCAGGCCGCCGATTTCGGCAATGGCCAGAGCCAGAATGTCCGAGGCGAAGGCGACCGGCTCGGCATGAAAGTTGCCGCCCGAAATGACCCGATCCGGCTCGCCGTTTTCTCCTGGGAAAATCAAAGGATTATCAGTCACCGCGTTGGCCTCGATCAACAGGGTCTGCGCCGACTGCCGCAACAAGTCGTGCACGGCGCCCATTACCTGCGGCTGGCAGCGCAGGCTGTACGGATCCTGCACTTTATTGTCATTGAACACATGAGACTGGCGGATTTCGCTACCTGCCAGCAAGCGGCGGTACAGATCGGCGGCGTAGATCTGGCCCACCTGGCCGCGAATCTCGTGCACGCGCGGATCGAACGGGGCGTCGCTGCCTTTGGCGGCGTCGACGCTAAGCGCCCCTGCCAGGACCGCGTTGCGAAACAGAATCTCGCCCAGGAACAAGCCGTTCAAAGACAAAGCGGTCGATACCTGAGTGCCGTTGATCAGCGCCAGACCTTCTTTGGCGGCCAGCACAATCGGCGTAATGCCTGCCTGCCGCAAGGCCTCGCGCGAGGCCATTAACTGGCCCTTGAAGTAGGCACGCCCCTCGCCGATCAGCGAGAGCGTCATGTGCGACAAGGGCGCCAGGTCGCCCGACGCGCCCACCGAACCCTTGGCGGGTATATACGGCACGATCCCCGCGTTATACATCTCCAGCAGGGTCGCGACCACGACCGAGCGGATACCCGAAAAGCCGCGCGCCAGGCTACCCACTTTCAAGGCCATGACCAGGCGCACCACCTCGGCGGGCAGGGGCTCGCCCACACCAACCGAGTGCGAAAGAATCAGGTTCTTCTGCAGCGTTTCAAGGTCCTCATCCGGAATATGCGTCTGCGCCAGTTTGCCAAAGCCCGTATTGATGCCGTAGGCCGCATCACCCTGTTCGATGATTTTCCTGACGATGGCCGACGACGCATTCATAGCCTCGATGGCATCGCCGGGCAGCGACAACTCCACCTGGTCACGCCATATTCGGCGTATGTCTTCGAGGCTGAGTTTTCCGGCTTGAATCAACAGGGTGGATTTCATGGCGAGCTCTTGATCTGTAACGTGTTATCGGAAAAAATGATTTGAAGAACCGGGCTACTTGATCATCGGCAGTTTCAGCCCATAGTCTTTGGCGGTTTTGATCGCCAGCTCATAACCGGCATCGGCATGGCGCATTACGCCGCTGGCGCAATCGTTGACCAGAACACGGGCCAGGCGCTCGTGCGCGGCATCGCTGCCGTCGGCCACAATCACCATGCCGGCGTGCTGGCTATACCCCATGCCTACGCCGCCGCCGTGATGAAACGACACCCATGAAGCGCCTCCTGCCGTATTGAGCAGCGCATTCAGCAAAGGCCAGTCGGACACCGCGTCGGTGCCGTCGCGCATGGCTTCCGTTTCGCGATTGGGGCTGGCCACCGAGCCGGTGTCCAGGTGATCGCGGCCGATCACGATCGGGCCTTTCAATTCACCGCTTTTGACCATATCGTTAAACGCCAGGCCGGCCACATCGCGCTCACCCAGACCCAGCCAGCAAATTCGCGCGGGCAACCCCTGGAACGGAATGCGCTCGCGGGCCATATCCAGCCAGCGATGCACGGGCTTGTTTTGCGGAAACAGCTCTTTGATTTTCCGGTCGGTTTTATAGATATCTTCGGGGTCGCCCGACAAGGCTACCCAGCGGAAAGGCCCCTTGCCCTGGCAGAACAGGGGCCGGATATAGGCCGGCACGAATCCAGGGAAATCGAAAGCGTTCTTGACGCCTTCATCGTAGGCCACCTGCCGGATATTGTTGCCGTAGTCGACCACCGGCAAACCCATGCTCTGAAAATCCAGCATGGCCCGCACATGCGCGGCGCAGGAGCGCGCCGCTTCGGCTTGCAGCCGGGCATGCTGGCTCGGGTCTTTTTGGGCCGATTTCCACTGCTCGACGGTCCAGCCGATAGGCAAATAACCATTGACCAGATCATGAGCGGAGGTCTGATCGGTCACCAGGTCCGGACGCAGGCCGCCTTGACGCGCACGGCGCACCAGCTCGGGCAACACCTCCGCGGCGTTACCCAACAAACCGACAGAGACCGCTTCTTTGCGGGCCGTGTGATGGGCGATGAGCTCAAGCGCCTCATCCAGATTGCGAGCCTGTTTATCCAGATAGTGGGTTTTAAGGCGAAAGTCGATGCTCGACTGCTGGCATTCGACGGTTAGCGAACACGCGCCCGCAAAGCTGGCTGCCAAAGGCTGGGCGCCGCCCATGCCGCCCAGGCCAGCCGTCAGAATCCAGCGCCCCTCGAACGTGCCGTCGAAATGCTGGCGCGCCGCTTCGGCAAAGGTTTCATAGGTACCTTGAATAATGCCCTGGCTGCCAATGTAGATCCAGCTGCCCGCCGTCATCTGGCCATACATGAACAGCCCGGCGCGATCCAGTTCGTGAAATTTCTCCCAGTTAGCCCATTTGGGCACCAGATTGGAGTTGGCAATCAGCACGCGCGGCGCGTCTTTGTGGGTCTTGAACACCCCTACCGGCTTGCCCGACTGGACCAGCAACGATTCGTCTTCCTCCAGGTTTTTTAGCGTTTCGAGAATCTTGTCGTAGCACTCCCAGTTGCGCGCCGCCCGTCCGATCCCGCCGTACACCACCAGATGCGTGGGGTTTTCGGCCACCGCCGGATCCAGATTATTCTGGATCATGCGATAGGCCGCTTCGGTAACCCAACTCTTGCAACTCAGTGTGGAACCGGTCGGCGCATGGATTTCGCGGCCGGCATCGTAGCGCGGATCATGATCGATGGCGGCAATTGAGTCTTTGGACACATTCTTCTCCTGAAATATTGGGCGCGCTATTTGGCCATCTCTGGGGGCCCCGCTTCACCCTGAAACCGAAATCAGCCGACAAACCGCTTGATTTCTTGTAAGCTCAAGTTGTAATGTATAGGCAAAGTGTCAATTTGTCTATACATTTAAACAGGATTTTGTTAAATGACGACACGTCAAGTTTTTTGGGAGACACCATGCGTCACAAACGCGCCGTTGCAGCCATCACACCCAGCTTGGCCCAGCCGGCTTACCAGCAAATTAAAAACTACGTGCTCGAACACATTCAGAACGGCACCTGGAAAGAGGGTGATTTGATTCCGACCGAACTGGCGCTGTGCGAAACGTTCAAGGTATCCCGCATGACCGTCAATCGCGCGCTGCGTGAACTGACCACCGATCAGCTGCTGGTGCGCTACAAAGGCTCGGGCACCTACGTGGCACAGCCCAAGTTCCAGTCTACCCTGATCGAAATCCGCAGTATTGCGCAGGACATCCGCGATCGCGGCCATCGTCACTCCAGCAAGGTTTTGCAACTGGATTCGGTTCGCGCCAATGATCTTCAGGCGCGGCGATTCCAGATCGCACCTGGCGCGAAGCTGTTTCATTCGGTGATCGTGCATTATGAAAACGATATTGCGATCCAGGTGGAAGACCGGCTGGTGGACGCCGCGGTGGCCCCCGATTATCTGGAGCAGGACTGGCAGGTCCTGACGCCCAACGAATACCTGATGAGGGTCGCGCCTCTACCTAACGGGCAATACACCATCGAGGTTAAATTGCCCACCAAGGAGATAGCAGCGCAACTGGATATCCCCATGTCGCAGCCGTGCCTGGTCATGGATCGGGTCACGTTTTCGAACCGCGCCTTTACGTCGAACGCGTGCATGTGGCATCCGGGAAACCGCTACAAGTTCGCCGGCAAGTATTAGCGACGGGCTACGTTTGAAATCTTGGCAAACATGGCACCCACAAGGGGTGCCGCTACAAAAAACGTGCACGTGAATGTAGCGACAGGCCTTGTGCCTGTCATCGATGCAAGATGCCGCCTGTCAACACACATCTACGACGCAAGCTCGATCACCACAGAACCCACCGGCCGCGAACAGCACAACAGCACCTTACCCTCGGGCGGCGGATCGAGCGGCTCCTCGAAATAATCAACCTCACCGGCCACCAAGGTGGACATGCAGGTATTGCAAAGCCCCGCGCGGCAGTTGTAATTGGGGCTCAAACCTGCCTGCTCGGCCAGATCCAGCAAGGAAGGGCAACCATCGTCCCAGGGTACGGTTATGCCGGAGGGGCCGAATTTCACTTGGATGGCACCGGATCCATCTCCGCCCGATTCAGCGCCGGAAGACGCCTGCGCATCCCGTTCGACGCTTGTGCCAGACACGTCCTGATCCGTTTCCAGCACGGTGGCGGGTCCGAAAAATTCATAATGAATCCGATCTGCTGCAATTCCCAGCCCGCGCAACAAGCGCCAGTTGGCCTGCATAAAAGCAGGCGGTCCGCACAGATAAACGTCGTAATCGTCCAGCGGCAACAAGGTCTGCAGAGTTTCGCGATTGATCAGGCCTGTACTCTGAAAACGAGGCCGCTCCCGGTCTTGTACCGTTGGTTCGCGATAACAGAAATGAACGCGGACGCCCGGACGTTGCCGCGCCAGCGCGGCGACCTCGTCGGCAAACGCGTGTACTTCGCCGTTCTCGCAGGCATGCACAAAATAGACCGGGCGGCTGGATGCCTGCACCAAACGATGCAGCATGCACATCATGGGGGTCAGGCCTACGCCGCCGCTCAAAAGCAACACCGGACGCCCGGAATCTTCAGCCAGCACGAAATCACCCACCGGCCCGGCGGCCGTCAAGGTATCGCCCACTTGAACGCGGTCGTGCATATGGCCCGACCCCACGCCCGGGGGCAGCTCCGGCCGATCACGGGGCGGCGGTTCGCGCTTGACCGAAACCCGCAAGGCGCCCGGCGCGGCCGGGTCGCCCGAAATACTATAGTGGCGCAAGATTTTCGCACCGGGTGCATCCAGGCGAAAAATCAGGTGCTGACCGGGGTGGTAGGCAGGCACGCCCTCTCCTGACACGGGGGCCAAAACCAAAGACGTAATGACCTGGCTTTCAGGTATCTTGGCAAGCACCATGTAGTCACGAAAGACTCGGTTGGACGCCGCGACGCCATCATCCATATCAGGCTTCCTGCAACGCCGCGGATGCCTTGGCATGGCTGCTCGAGGCCTCTGCCGCAGCCTGTTCAGCCTGAATCATTTGCTGCAGCTTGCGACGAAACCGCAACGGCCCGGAATCCAGAGGCAAATCGAGTTTTGACGGGCTTTTCGCCATGCCCGCATGCACCGCCGTCAATACCGCGCGGTCTTCCTCGAAAGCGTGGCGCACATCTTCCGAAAACTGGCGCGACACGTTCTCATCGTCGGGACTGAAGTTGCGCATCTGGAACCAGTAATAGCGGGTTGTGGATTCGTCGACCGGCGTCATGAAGTTATACGAATCCATCAGGAACACATCATCATGGAAAGGCTCCGAGTCGGCGGCAGTCCCGGCCGGTGTGAAGATCGCCTTGATGATGGCATTCGAGGGGAAGTACACCTCATATTGCTGCTTGCGATCGCAATGGCCCGAAAATTTGACGAACTTGGCATAAAAGGGCGCCACCTCGACATCGCGCATCCAGCGCGACACCACGACGCCGTCATCCTTGACCTCGGTTTGCAAAGGAACACCCACGATCGCCGCATTGCCAAACGAGGTCTGATGAACCCAGGACACATGCGAGGGATCCAGCAGATTGTCGGTGACGTATTGATAATTGCACTGCACCGTCATCGCATCGCCACGATTCATACCCCAGGCGGGGTCGCCCCAGTGATTCACCTTGATGATTGTGGCGGGATCGGCCAGGGCGGCCTCTCCCATCCAGATCCACACCAGCCCATAGCGTTCGGCCGTAGGATAGTGGCGCACGAAAGCGGCTTTCGGGATATGCGCCACACCCGGCGCACGCACACAACTGCCCGAACAATCGAAGGTCAGGCCGTGGTATCCGCACTCGACCTCGTCGCCCAGCAAACGCCCCATCGACAGGGGCAGCTTGCGATGCGGACAGGCGTCTTCAAGCGCCACAACCTGCCCATCCTGCTTGCGATACAGAAGCACATCTTCGCCCAGAATCCGCGCTGCATGCAAAGCACGGCCCACCTCGCCTTCAAGCGCCGCTACATACCATGCATTCTTTAAAAACATGTCAACCTCCTTGGAGCCGGGCACGCTTCACGTCCCTGATTGCCGATTTCATTCACGCCATAATAAAATAAATAATTCTACGATAATATTAATTATTGTTTAGAATATCTAAAGTATCTGGAGCGAAAAATTGACGGACATAATCGCTGTTGGTTGACGGCCGCAAGTTGATTATCGGGGTTTTGGCAGCCACGAGGGCTGCCGCTACAAAACGCACCTGCCGCTCATGTAGCGGCACCCCTTGTGGGTGCCACATCACTGGCTCGCGCCCCACGCTTTGCCTTAACCGGACAAAATCATGGACAAGCTCCCACCCTTGCGCGCGCTGCAGATTTTTGAAGCCATAGGCCATAGCCAGACCTTGGCCGAGGCGGCCAGGCGGCTGCAGATCACCCCCGGCGCGATCAGCCAGCAAATCAAACTCCTGGAAGACGCTTTGGAGGCAAGCCTGACATTCAAGGATGGCAAACGCCTGCGCCTCACAGCTGCCGGCCTGCGCTTTCACGAATCCTGCACACACGCGTTCGAATTACTGCGCGAGGCCCAAGCTGAGCTGGACCGATCGAAAAGCCAAAGCAACCTGTCGCTAAGCGCCCTGCCCTCATTACTCAAAGCGTGGCTGGCACCTCTGGTATTCGAGTGGCAAGACACGCACTACCCAGACCTGACGATTCAGTTCAAAGGCAGCCACTCCGAACCCGCCAACGATCTTGAAGATATCGATTTCCGCATCACCTACGGCAGCGATGCCAGCGCAGCGTCGCAGAACTCGCTGGAACTCTACACCGACCTGGTGGTGCCGGTATGCAGCCCGGGCCTGATCGCCCCGAAAAAAACGCTGAAGAACCCAAGGCAGATACTGGACTACCCCTTGCTGTCGACCGATTGGCAACCCAAATTTACATCGCCGCCGTCATGGCAGGACTGGTTTTCCGCCAGGCAGGTCGACCACACCGGAACAGCCATCGAAAGTCACAGAATTTTTTCCCTGTCGCACATGACCATTGAGTCGGCCATTGCCGGGCAGGGGTTTGCGCTGGCGCAATGCTCCATGATCGGACGGGATGTGGCTGCGGGCAGGTTGGTCATCCCGTTTAAACAGGCGTTGCCTCTGCCCTGGCCGTACATCCTGAAATGGAAGCACAACGCCTTCGACAAGCCTCACTGCCGCGCCTTCCACCGCTGGCTCGCCGCACGCGGAAAGCTGCAGGACGAATTGAACCGGCAGATGTTGGCGGCATAGGGGGGTAGGCGAAGATGGCACCCACAAGGGGTGCCGCTACAAAAACGTATCCGTAAATTACGTAGTGGCAGCCCTTGTGGCCGCCATTCTTTCATAATGTAGCGGCAGCCCTTGTGGCTGCCATCAACCATAAATCAAGCCACCACCCGCTCCCATCACACATCAATAACACGATGTTTATTCAGGCCGCCTTGCGCATCCAGGACGCGCTTGATTTGCTGCATGACCAGGCGTTCGCTGGCGCCACGGCTGTATTTCAGGAATGGTTTCTTGATCCGCCCGATGCCGTGCTCGGCCGATATGCTGCCCCCGACACACTGGACCTCGCCATACACCAACTCTTCAATGGCCAGAAGATCGCCAGGCGCATGCGGCCCCGTTGATAGATGCAGATTGCCATCGCCAAGATGGCCAAAAAACAGATTCCGGGCGCCAGGATAAGCCTGCGACAAGCGAGCGCCGACCACATCGATAAACCTCTGCATGGATTGCAAGGGAATGCCAATATCAAACGCCAGATAAGGCTGCATGGTGCGCAGGATTTCGCCGATCGAACCCCGAAACTTCCATAGCGAGTCAGCCTGTTCCTGGGTCTGCGGGATGATCACGTCCACCACCTGCCCACGTTCCAGCAGATCGCCCAGAAAATCTTCGAGGGCCGACGCTGATTGCGACGAGCCGCCGCTCTCCGTTTCGAGCAGAATATAAATGGGGTAGCGCGCTTCGAAGGGAGGCGTTTTTTTCAGCACCTGGCCGGCGGCAACCAGATACTCCCGCCACATGACCTCGAACGAAGACAACTCCGGCAAGCGCGCGCGCGCCGCCTTCAGCACTTGCGTGATCCGTTCGAAATCGTTGACGGCGGCCAGGGCGCTATAGCGGCGCAAGGGTCTGGGAAACAAGCGAAGCACCACGCGTGTAATAACGCCCAGTGTGCCTTCCGTACCGATGAACAGATGTTTAAGATCGAGCCCGGTATTGTTTTTAAGCCCCTTGTTCATCATTGACAACACTGTGCCGTCGGCCAGTACAACTTCAAGTCCCAGGACCAGTTCGCGCATGGTGCCGTAGCGCAACACGCGATTGCCGCCCGCATTGGTGGCCACGTTGCCGCCAATCTGACAAGAACCCCGCGCACCCAGATCCAAAGGGAAATACCAGCCCTGCGCCTCGACCAGGGCACACAAATTTTCAAGCACGATGCCTGCCTGCACGGTAATCGTGCCGCCCACGGTATCGAACTCCTCGACCTGATCGAGAAGCTCGAGCGATATCACCACGTCGTCTTTATCGGGTATTGCACCGCCAGCCATGCCGCTGCGGCCGCCCTGAATGGTCAGGGCCCGGTCCTCCCTATGGCAGGCCCGCACGATGTCGGCGACCTGCCCGGGAGTCGAAGGGCGAAACACCAGGGACGGCTGGCCGTCGCATCGAACACCGCTATCGTCGTGCAGATAGCGTTCCAGGTCGTCGCCTGGACGCAAGCACGATATCAATCCACTTAGTGCCTCAAGGGTTGGAATCGCGGAAAGGTTTTGCATGGTTTTACCTGATTATTTATCCAGAGAGGAGCGATGTGGCAGCAGTGGATGTTAGTGTTTCGATGCGGGACGATGGCACCCACAAGGGGTGCCGCTACAAAACCCGTCGTGCGGATCCTTGACGAACACGACGGTGTTTGCAAAAACGCGTACGTGAAGTTTGTAGCGACAGGCCTTGTGCCTGTCATCAATGCAAGATACCTATTTTCTTGTCGAGGGTTTGCCACCCACAAGGGGTGGCGCTACAGATGGCGCCACCTATCACCCTCGAAGAACGCTGGCCATTGCATCAGTGAAGTAATCCATATTATGCGTGTTGAGCCCAGGCACGCTGATACGGCCCGAATCAATAATATATACCCCATGCTTTTCACGCAGCGCCTGCAATTGCGCCGTGGACAGGCCTGTATAGCTAAACATGCCGCGCTGGGTGACAAAGTAGCGTGAATCATAAGCAGGCAGCTTGGCTGACAGTTGCTCGTGGGCCTTTTGCCGCACAGAGGCGATGCGCGTACGCATCTGCGCGACCTCATCTTCCCACAAGGCATACAACTCGGGGTCGTTCAGGACGCTGGCCGTGACTTGCCCGCCATGCATGGGCGGATTCGAGTAGATACGGCGCACAATGGCCTTAAGCTGTCCCAGTACGCGCTCGGTCTCATCGGGCGATGAGCACACTACCGACAACCCCCCGCAACGTTCGGCGTAGAGCGAGAAATTCTTGGAGAAAGAATTGGCCACCAGAAACGACAGACCCGCGTCGGCCATGGCACGGACCGCGTAGGCATCTTCTTGCAAGCCGGCGCCGAAGCCCTGATAGGCGATGTCCAGGAAAGGAATCAATTCGCCGGCCGCCAGCACCGGAATCAGTTGCCGCCACTGCTCGGGCGACAAATCCACACCGGTCGGATTGTGGCAGCAGGGGTGCAGCAAAACAATACTGTGTTTGGGCAAAGCGCTTAGCTGACCAAGCATTTGATCAAACAGCAGGGCCTTAGTCTCGGGGTCGTAATACGCATAGGTATGCGTCTTGATGCCCGCGCCCTGGAATATCGCAAAATGGTTATCCCAGGCCGGGTCGCTGATCCACATCTCGCTGTCGGGATACGCAGCGTGCAAAAAGTCGCCGCCCACTTTCAGGGCGCCGGTGCCGCCTACGCTTTGTATCGTGGCCACGCGGCCGCTACGCAATACTTCGTGATTAGCGCCAAACAGCAGTTTCTGCACAGCGCTGCGATAAGACGCCAGGCCTTCAATAGGCAAATAGGGGCGCGGCTGCGGATTTGCATTGCGGCGCGCTTCGGCCTCTTGCACCGTTTTCAGCAAAGGAATGCGGCCTTCATTATCGTAATACAGGCCGACGGTCAGATTGACCTTTTGCGAACGTGGATCCTGATGAAAAGCCTCGCCCAGACGGAAGATCGGGTCGCCGGCGTACTTTTCCAAATGCTCGAACATAGTGACTACTCTTTGTTATTCCGAAATAAAAAAACAGGTCAAGAAACGCGTGAGACTGTCAGACATATCTCAGGCCATCGCAGAACCTGTTTCGACCGGCTCCGCCGAACGCGTCCAGAACGCATTGCGGTCGAGGTAATTCTGCAAAAATTGCTGCAGGCGCGAATTATTCGGATCGTGAAAAATCTCCCGAGGCGGCCCGCTGGCCGCGATCTCGCCCTTATCGATAAACACAACTCTATCAGCCACCTGCGCGGCGAACCCCATTTCGTGGGTCACCACCACCATTGTCATTCCTTCGCGCGCCAGCGTCTTCATGACCTGCAACACCTCGCCCACCAACTCGGGATCAAGCGCCGACGTGGGCTCGTCGAACAGCATGATATGCGGCTCCATGGCCAGGGCGCGCGCAATGGCCACACGTTGCTGCTGGCCGCCCGACAGACGTATTGGATAGGCATCGGCCTTCTCGAGCAGGCCGACCTTGTCGAGCATGTGCAAAGCCCGCTCGCGAGCCTCGCGGCGAGGCAGCTTTTTAACCCGGACCAACGCTTCGGCGACATTGCCCGCGGCGGTCATATGCGGCCATAAATTGAACTGCTGAAAAACCATGCCCACATGACGGCGTACCCGGTTGATCTCCGCCAGAGGCGCCCGGACCCGCACCCCATCCCGATCGACGTAGCCCAGCAACTCGCCTTCGATCAGCACCTCGCCCCCGTCGTACTCTTCGAGAAAGGCCAGCGAACGCAGCAAGGTGCTTTTCCCTGAACCCGAGGGACCGATAATGCAAGTGACTTCGGACTTGCGCACACCCAGCGATATATTGTTCAACACGCGGGCCGGGCCATAGCTCTTGCTGACGCCGCGGGCCTCAACCAGATATTCCTGCACATTCGCGGCGGTGTTCAGATTCATTGCGTCTCCAGATGAGCGAACTTGCGCTCGCTTAACGTACCAAAAAACGGCTCATGCGCACTTCGGCCCAACGGCCCAGGCGTTCGGTAACACCGATCAGCAGCAGATAACAGACGCATAAAATCAGCGTCGTTTCAACATAGGAAAATTGTTCGGTGCCTATTTGCGTCAGCACCGCCGTCAATTCGGGCACGGTCACCACCGACAAAACCGCTGTTTCCTTGCTCAGGATAATGATCAGATTGATCAGTGCCGGGGTGATGATGACCAGCATTTGCGGCAGTTGCACGCGCCATACAGTGGCCAGGCGCGAAAAGCCCAGGCATTGCGCGGCCTCGATGTGGCCGCGCGGCACCGACATGAACCCGGAGCGGAAACACTCGGCGAAATAAGCGCTGCCATACAGGCCCAACGCCACAATGCCGGCGGTCATGGCCGACAATTCAATGCCTATTGAAGGGCCGCCGTAATACAGAATAAACAGCTGGATCAAAAAAGGGGTAGTGCGCAGCACCTCGATATATACACGCAAAACGGCACGTACCCAGCGTCCGCCAAACAACTGCAGCACGGCAATCAAAAAGCCCACGGCAAGACCCAGGACTACGGCCCCGCCCCAGGAGGCCAGCGTAATCATGAAGCCATGGATAATATCGGGCCAGTAGTGACTCACGATGTCCATATTGAATCGCATCGTCAGGACCGCCCGTAACGTTGTTCAGCCACATGGCCGGCCAGGGACAGCACGCCATTTATCACCATATAGACGCAGCCAGCGGCAATATAGGTTTCCAGCGGCATGAACGTGCTTGCCGCCATGTTTTGCGCCGTGCGTGTAATTTCGGCCACACCCACGATCGAAATCAGCGACGAGGCCTTCACCAGCAAAATCATTTCGCTGATGAGGGAAGGCATGGTGAGCTTCAACGCCTGCGGAATTTCGATTCGCACCAGCGTATCGAAACGCGAGAAGCCCAATAGTTGCGTGGCTTCAAGCTGCCCCTTGGGAATGCCCAGGAACCCGCCGCGCAATATTTCACCCAGATAGGCGCCCTCGCACAGCGAAATGGCCAGCGTCGAGGCCACGACGGGCGACACGTTAATGCCCAGAAATGGCAAGAAATAATACGCCACCATCAACTGGACCAAAAGAGGGATGCCGCGGAAAACAAACACATAAAGCGCGCCCGCCTGCTGCCAGGCCGCGTTTGAAGAAAGGCGGGCGCTGGCCACGCCGATCGCCAGGATATAACCCACGCACAAGCCCATGAATGAGATGAGAATCGTCATTTCCGATGCCTTGATCAGCAAGGGAAAGGAATGGATCATGGTAGAGAGGTCAAGCATAGGCTTTCTGTGGTGATAGGCTGCGAGCCCCGGCAGGCCCCACGTATCCGGCGGGTTTACCGCAACGGACAGTGGGCCGCGGAGTCTTCGACAAGCCTCAGACGTTAGGCACGAAAGGCGCTACCGGCACATCCATTGCTACGCCAAACCATTTTTTCTGCATGGCGGCCAGGCGTCCATCTTTGTGCATGGCTAGAATTACCTTGTCAACGGCGTCGAGCAAGGGCTTGGTATCGGCGTTTTTCAACCCTATGTAGGCAAAATACACTTTCTTGCCGAAGGCCGGCTTGACCACCGTAAACATGGCAGGCCGCTGCTGTGCCACGTACGCGATGTTGGTCAGTGAATTGCCGACCGCCACGATGCGCCCGGCAGCCAGATCCGCGTAGGCCTGGTTATTGTCGATATATTCCTTGATTATTGGCTTGGGATTCAAAGTGTTGGCAAAGTCCCGCAATTGCGCAAGCTGCGCCGAGCCCTTGCCGCCGCCCACGGCCTTGCCGGCAATGTCTTCAGGCTTTTTAAGATCCGTGTCTTTGGTGCGTTTCAACAAAGCCACGGTGCCGTCCGCGATGGGCAGCGTGAACGTGTAATGCTCCATCCGCGCCTTGGTCACATTCAGAGGGCCGGCCACCATATCGAATTTTTTCGCATCAAGCCCGGGCAGCACACTGGGCCACGGCAGATCGATAAAGCGCACCTTCACGCCCAGGGCCTTGCCGACCTCGGCAAAGAACTCTTTGTTGAAGCCCTCTTGTTTGCCGTCCTTAAGAAAGTCGAACGGCGCGAATTGCATTTCCGTGCCCACGACCAGTTCCCCGGCCTTCTTGACTTTGGCCAACTGATCTTCCGCATGTGCGGGCAGAGCAGCAGTGACCAGACACGCAGTCGCCAGGCATAGTTTTAATGTTGAGAATAAGCGCATTTCCTTGTACTCCTCACACTGTGAATAAAAATTCTTTTACCGCACCCTGAATAGGTGCGATCCGCCAAACCCAGATTGCTGTTTATTGTGCCATACAGGGCGCTCCGCCTTGCCCAATAAAAAGTATATACATATCCATTTGGGTGTCAATCAATAACACATCGAATATCCTGAAATTAGGGGTAAATACGCAGAAGGCAATTCCATCGCCGTGGCTGATTGTTTCTTGTGAGAGGTTGCTAGCGTTTATTTAGTTGTTTTATTCAATAAAACAAAATAACTGAGCCTTATTTCAGATTTGACCAGGTTCGATCGGGTTTGCCTTTCCTATCAATCTGTTCATTTTCATCCAAATCATAGGGTATATATGGATAAAAAAGAGCGTTGGATTTCTTGACGCGGGAATTTTACCTATCGATAATATATAAAATTTGTTTTATTTAATAAAACGTATATTTATGAATGATGCCGATATCGAATCTCCTGCGAAAGCCGCTGATGCAAATATTCCAGATGGCACCCACAAGGGGTGCCGCTACAAAAGCACCGGCGTGCAAGAAACCTCTTCGCCATTCTTTATCGCGCTGCCGCGCGACGGCGCCCTGCCTATCGTCCTGGATTCCCCGCACAGCGGCTTTACCCTGCCCGACGACTTTGACACCAGTGCCCCACGCGACGCACTGCTGAGCAGCCGCGACGCCTTTGTTGAACAGCTTTGGGGCGGCGCGCCACAACGCGGCGCAACGCTTATCGGCGCTCACTTTCCACGCGCCTACATCGACCCGAACCGGGCGCTTAGCGATATCGATACCGAATTGCTCGCGACCCCATGGCCGGGTGAAATCGTGCCGCAAACCTATAGTGCACGAGGCATGGGGCTGATCCGCCGCACCGCATTGCCGGGCGTACCCATGTATCAGCGCAAGCTTGGCATCGCCGAAGTGCAGCATCGCATCGACGCCTACTACCTGCCTTACCGCCAGGCGCTTGCGGCCCAAATCGACCAGGCCTGGCAGCGAGCCGGGCGCGTATGGCACATCGACTGCCATTCCATGAAGTCGCAGGGTAACGCGATGAATATAGACGCCGGCCGAGCCCGCCCGGACATCGTGGTGAGCGACCGCTGCGGCACCTCCGCCGACCCGGCCTTCACGGCCTGGGCGGCCGGCTGCCTGCGCGGTTACGGCTACCGCGTGACGATCAACGACCCTTACCAGGGCGGTGACATCATTCGCCAAACAGGCGCGCCCAAAGACGGCCGCCACAGCATCCAGATCGAAATCAACCGCGCGCTCTATATGAACGAAACAACGTTCGAAAAACACGATGGATTCGGTATTTTGCGCGGCCATCTCGACACATTTCTCGATGCCCTGGCCGGCTTCGTGCGCCGGCAAATCCAATGAAGCCGCCCAAACCCTATATCGTCGACTCGGTCGACAACGCGCTTGGCCTGCTAAGCCTGATCGCCGAGCACCCGGCGCTAGGCGTAACCGAACTGGCGCAACGCACCGGGCTGAACAAATCGCGCGCCTATCGCATGCTCTGTACGCTCGAGGCGCACCGCTTCGTGCTGCAAGACGAGAAAACCGCCGCCTATTCCCTAGGCCCACAGGCCTTTGTCATCGGCGTGGCCGCCACGCAGCAAAACACCCTCGCGCGTTGCGCCCAAAAACATATGCTGGCGTTAAACCAGCAAATCGACGAGACCGTCGTACTGCGCGTGCGCGAAGCCCTCGAGACCGTCTGCGTGCTGCGCTACGAAAGCACACGCGAGGTACGGCCTCTGGGCGCGGTCGGCAACCGCCGGCCCGTTTATGCAGGCGCTTCGGGCAAAGTGCTGCTGGCGTGGGCTCCCGATACGGTGCGCTCGCAATACCTATCCAAAATCAGGCAAAAAGGCCAACTGCACAGCGCCAGCTCCGCTGTGAAAATCCATGCCGAGCTCGATACCGTAGTGCGCCGCGGCTATGCCGCAAGCGTGGGCGAGCTCTCCCCCGGAATCGTGGCGCTGGCCGTCCCGGTGCGCGATTTCAGTGGCGACACGATTGCATCGCTTAGCGTGTCGGGGCCCGAAACACACCTGCCCGCAACCGCTACGGCCGCCATCGTCGAGCGCCTGCTGGCCACCAGCCGCGCCATTTCGGCCGAGCTGGGCTACTCGGCCTAAGCCATGTCCACTATAGAAATTACCGCGCCGGAGACAAAAAACATGAGTGCACTTGCCCAAGAGCCAAACACCGATACCCGCCCGCGCCGCCGCATGCTGCATCCGGTCATGATGATGCTCGGGGTCATCATCGCCGCCCTGGCACTTACCTACATGGTCGATTCGGGCCACTACCAGCGCAAAGGCAAACTGGTCGTACCCGGCACATACCAGGTTCTTGCCAAAACACATAACGCCGGCGCACTGCTGGCAACCAGCGTTCCCGCCCCCACCGAAAGCCGCGCCGCGCCCGCAAGCTTCATCTCGGCGCTCAACGCCGTGCCACGCGGAATGGTCAAGAATTCCGAGCTGATTTTCATGGTGATGTTCATCGGCGGCATGTTCGGCGTCATGCGCCGCACCGGTGTCGTCGACGCCGGCATCGACCGGCTGCTTGAAGTCACCAACGGCAACGTATATGTATTGGCGCCGCTCCTGATGCTGCTTATTGGGCTGGGCAGCACCTTCCTGGGCTTCATCTCCGAATACCTGGTCATCATCCCCGTACTGATGGTGCTGGCCAAACGGCTGGGCCTGAGCAACCTGTTTGCCGTCGCACTGGTGGCGATCGCCGCCAAAATCGGCTACATCGCTTCGGTCACCAATCCACTCGCCCTGGCAGTCGCTCAGCCGCTGGTGGGCGTGCCGCTATTTAGCGGCATAGGAATGCGGCTGGCCGTCTTCATTGTCTTCCTGCCGTTGGGCATCCTGTACTTAATGCACTACGTGCGCCGCAGCGGATATGTGCAGGCCCCATCGCACACCACGGCCGGCAAGCTATCGCCGCGCCATACCGCCATCCTCATCGCCCTGGCGCTGGCCGGCGTGGCACTGGTTCTGGGCACACGCAACTATCATTGGCACAGCATTCAACTCGCATCGTTCTATGTATTTTTAAGTGTAGTCATTGCGCTACTGGGAGGGCTGGACTCGCGCAGCGCCTCCGACGCCTTCGTCGACGGCATGAAGGGCATGATTCTGGCGGGCCTGCTGATCGGCCTGGCGGCTTCAGTGGAGCTGATCCTGCAAGACAGCGCCGTGCTCGACACCCTGATCCACGCCGTTACCGGCCTGGCCAAGGAACAGTCTCCCGCCTGGGTCGCACAAGGCCTGATGGGTGTACAAATGTTCCTCGACGTCTTCATCCCCTCCGTCTCAGGCAAGGCGGCCGTCACCATGCCCATCATCGGCCCCATCGCCCAGCTCTCCGGGGTAAGCGGCCAAACCACCATCCTCGCTTTCCTGCTGGGCGGGGGCCTGACCAACATGGTCACACCGACCTCGGGCATGCTTCTGGCGTACCTGGCCACCGCACGGGTCGGCTACGGCGAATGGATTCGCTTCATCCTGCCGCTATTCATCGTCCTGTTGCTGCTGTCGGGCGCAACCTTGGCCATCGCGGTGTTTATCGGGTATTGATGGGAACGGCCGCGTTTGTTTTGAGATGCCACCCACAAGGGGTGGCGCTACAGGGCGACGCTACGCGACGCCAGCAACTTCCCATCCGACTCAATCTTCTGCGCGATATACGCAAGCGATTCCTCCACCTGGTCAATCAGAATCAGGCACAGCTCGCCTGCTTTCAATTGATCAAGCGCCGCATCGATCGCCAGGAACTCCCCGCGGATTTCCTGCACAGCGCGAGTACGGCGGGCATTCACCAGGCCTTCCCGAAGCAGCGCCAGCACCTCGCCATCGACGCGGCCTCGCTGACACATATCCTGATACAGAATCACCTCGTCAAACGCGCCCCCCAAAATCTCCGTCTGACGACGAATATCAATATCGCGCCGATCGCCCGCGCCGCTGATGACCGCCACCCTCCGGGTAGCCGGCATGCTGTCGATGGCCCGCACCAACGCCAGCATGGCATCCGGGTTATGGCCATAGTCCGCTATCAGCGTCGCCCCACGATAAGAAAACACATTGAAGCGACCCGGCGCAGCCTGCGCATCGTTGACGAAATCGCCAAGCCCCGCCTGCACGGCCGGCCATGTCAACCCCAGCGCCCACACGGCCGCCAGAGCCGCCATCGCGTTCTCAACCTGAAAGCCTATCGTGCCGCCGCGCGTAAGAGGAATGCGGTCGAGCTCGAAGCGGCGTTCAAAACGGCCTTCAGCCAGCACGATGTCCCCAGCCTCTACATACACCACGCGCTGCCCCCTGGCGCGATGATTGGCGAGAACAGGGTTGTTGCCGTCGGCGGCAAAAAATGTGACGCCGCCCGGGCAGTTCTCGGCCATGGCGGCCACGATGGGATCCGCCGCATTCAATACAGCCACGCCATCGGTCGATACGTTCTCCACCACCACGCGCTTGACGATGGCCAGATCTTCCACGGTACTGATAAAGTTCAGCCCCAGATGATCACCCATCCCTATATTGGTCACCACAGCGACATCGCAGCGATCAAAACCCAAACCCTCCCGCAATATTCCGCCGCGCGCTGTTTCAAACACCGCCGCATCAACATAGGGATGCATCAACACATTGCGCGCGCTGCGCGGGCCGCTGCAATCACCCGTATCGATACGTTCATGACCGATATACACCCCATCCGAGTTGGTCATGCCCACACAGCGTCCGGCACTGGCCATCAAATGGGCAATCAGCCGCACCGTCGTGGTTTTACCATTGGTGCCCGCCACCGCCACCAGCGGAATGCGTCCATTGTCGCCATCGCAGAACATATTGGCGATAATCGCATCGCCCACCGCACGGCCTTTGCCAAACGACGGGCTCAAATGCATGCGCAATCCCGGTGCGGCGTTGACTTCCACAATGCGGCCAGCCTGCTTGTCGAGCGGCTCGTACACGTTGTCACCCACCAGATCGATGCCGCAAATGTCCAGCCCAACCATTTGCGCCGCGGCAACAGCGCTGGCGGCCAATTCCGGGTGAACATGATCGGTCACATCGGTAGCCGTACCGCCGGTGCTAAGGTTGGCATTGTTGCGCAGAACGACCCGGACACCTTTTTCCGGAACCGAATCGGGCGCATACCCTTGCTTGGCGATGGTCGCCAGGGCGATGACATCCAATCGTATCAATGTCAACGATGTGCCGTGGCCCTCGCCGCGGGCCGGATCGGCATTGATCAGCTCTACCAGCTGGACAATGCTGCGGCGGCCGTCGCCGATCACTTGCGGAGGATCGCGTCGCGCGGCGGCGACCAGCTTGTCGCCCACCACCAGCAAACGAAAATCGTGACCGGGAAAATAACGCTCCACAATCACCTCTGTACCTCTGGCGCAGGCCAGCGCATACCCGGCCAACACTTGCTCGCGGGTTTGCACATTGACGGTAACGCCCTTTCCCTGATTGCCATCACGCGGCTTTACGACCACGGGGGCGCCGATTTCAAGCGCCGCGGCCCAGGCATCTTCCGCGCTACTTACACAGCGACCGTCGGGCACCGGCACACCAGCGGTAGCCAACAGCATTTTGGTCAGTTCTTTGTCTTGTGCGATAGACTCTCCAATCGCACTCGTTCCATCGGTTTCAGCAGCCTGAATCCGCCGCTGCTTGCAGCCCCAGCCAAACTGCACCACGCTGCCCTGCGTCAAGCGTCGATAAGGAATAGCTCGCTCAAGCGCCGCGGAAACGATAGACCCGGTACTCGGACCCAGGCGCACGTCTTCATTCGTTTCCCGCAAACGCGCAAGCGCATCGGCCAGGTCAAAGGGCGTGTCGTGCATGGCGGCCATGCACAAGTCCTGGGCCAGCGCGAAGGCCAGTCGACCGACCTCTTCCTCACTGTATTCAACCACCACCTGATAAACGCCAGGTTCAATGGTGGAAGACGTGCGGCTAAAAGTGATCGGGCACCCTGCCTGGGTTTGCAGCCGCAAGGCGGCCGAGGCCAACGCATGCGCGAGCGAGCCGGCCTGGCCGGGGGCGGGCAGCCTCAGAATATCGATATCGGGAAAGCGTGCACGCAGTGCATTTCCGAAGCTCTCCTGCTCGCCAATGCTGCGCTCCAGCTCGTCGCAAGACACAATGGCTTCAATCGCCGTCTGCCGACACCACAGATTGGGGCCGCGCAGCGCGCGTACACGTGATACATCCATGAACCGATTTTCCTTATTGCCTCAGGCCGCTATTTCGAGAGTCGGCGCAACGCCCTCTGCGGGCGCTTCGGCCAGATCAAAACCAAACGTCTCAATACCCGTGCGCATCAATTCGGGACTGATGTCCAGCGCCCAGGCTGCGCCCACCGCCGCCAGAATATTTTCAACCTGAAAGGGAAGCTTCCCACCCCCGGTCAGGGCAATGGCCGAGAGTTCGGCCAATACGGTTTGCTCCTGTCCATGGGCCAGGACGACCTGGGCATCATGCACGAAAACCGCACGCCCGCCCTCGGCCAGGTGCTCGACGATAATCGGCGCACCGCCGTCGAGGCCGAAGAAAATCACCGAACCGTCACACAAAGGCGCCATGGCCGCGACCGGCGGATCGTCGGCATTGAGCACCGCCACCCCATCGGGCAGCACCACATCGACCTGCGTGCGCAGTACCGTGGCCATCTGCTCAACGTCGTGAATATAGAATTCGGGCAAGGCAGATGCCGGATCCAGGTTGGTCACGACCCCCACCTGGCATCGGTCGTAGGACAAGCCTTCGCTTAAAATGCTGCGGCCGCCCGTCTCGATGACTCCCGCCTGAACCGCACGGTTGATCACGACACGATGGCCGGCGGCCCAATTGGCGCAATCGTTTTTCGCCACGTGGCGACGGCCGAAAAACAGACCGTTGCTGCACGCCAGACCCGTGTATTGGCCGCTCAATTGCAGAAGATGGGCCACTACGCGCGCGACCGTCGTCTTCCCTTTGCTTCCCGTCACGCCCACAATCGGTATGCGGCCGCTATCGCCTTGCGGGAACAAGTGATCGACAATCGCCTGGCCTACCGGCCGCGGCTCACCCGATGCCGGCTTCAGATGCATCAGCAGGCCCGGGCCGGCGTTAACTTCAACCAGCGCGCCGCGCTGTTCCGACAGAGGCCGGGAGATATCTTCGGCAACCAGATCCACCCCCGCAATGTCCAGGCCAACCACGCGGGCGGCCAGCGCCACCGTCGCCGCCGTACTGGGGTGCACCGAATCGGTCACATCGATCGACACATTGCCGCTGCGCTGTATCAGCACTGGCAAGCCCTGCGCCGGAACAGACTCGGCGCCAAGTTGCTGGCGCGCCAACTCGAGGCGCGCGGCCGAATCCAGACGAATCAGGTTCAGTGGTTGATCCTCATCACGTCCGCGCCGCGGGTCTGTATTCAACTGGCTATCGATCAACTGAACCACCGTGCTGACGCCGTCACCGACCACCGTCGCCTCCTCGCCGCGAGCCGCAGCAACCATGCGCCCGCCCACAACCAGCAACCGATGTTCATTGCCGTAGATAAAACGTTCGACCATCACGCCGCTACCCTCGTCTACCGCAACGGCGTAGGCAGTTTCAACCTCTTCCCGAGTCGTCAGGTTGGTAAACACGCCCCGCCCGTGATTGCCGTCGATGGGTTTGATCACCACAGGCAAACCTATCGATTGCGCCGTATCCCAGGCATCTTGCGGGCTATCGACCAGGTACCCTTCCGGAACCGGCACGCCGCATGTCTGAAGCAGGCTGCGGGTCAGATCCTTGTCGCGCGAGATGCCTTCGGCAATCGCACTGGTGCGGTCGGTTTCCGCCGTCCAGATACGACGCTGGCGCGCTCCGTAACCCAGCTGAACCAGGTTGGCTTCACTCAAACGATTGATTGGAATATCGCGATCATCGGCCGCGTCCACAATACATGCGGTGCTGGGCCCCAAGCGGAGGGAATCCGTCAATTCGCGCAGTTCGGCGATCGCCGCGGGTACGTCGAAAGGCCGGTCTTCAATCGCAGCCATTACCAAATCGCGCGCCAGGTAAAGGGCGGCGCGCGTAACCGGTTCATGCCAGGCGCGCACAATAATCTTGTAAACGCCGCGCACCGAAGTTTCGCGAGCCCGGCCCAGGCCCCCCTGCATCTCGCCGCCCAGGCTCTGCAACTCCAGCGTGACGTGCTCCATGATATGACCAGGCCACGTGCCGCGGCGCAAACGCTGCAAAAACCCGCCACGCTCACCCACACTGCAACGATGCTCGATCAACGACGGGAGCCACGCGACCAATCGCTCGTAAAATCCGGGAATAGTATTGGAAGGAAAGTCTTCCAGCTCGCCGATATCAACCCAGGCTTCGATGACCGGGCGGTAGGTCCAGATATTCGGCCCACGCAAATACAGCATATTGATGAATTCAATGCTTTTCTTTTTCATCTTTGAATGGGCAGAAGCGTCGCGCAAAGCCAAAATTGCCACGCAAACAAATATTTATGAACTAATGATTAATAATGGCGGTAATTTGACCGCAAAATATGCGAAGCTTGCGAAAAGATCCGAAAATTTTGTTGCCAGACGTAAAAAAACCACACTAAACTGCCAGCCCGTCGACGAAACAGCACGCTGCGACGCGGCGAAATCGTACTACTATTTCAAAATCCTCATATTTTGGGGACAGATCACGTCGTATCCATGAAAATTGAATTGAACGCTCCAGGCCTTTACACGGACAATCTGCCCGACGTCTGGCGCGCTTCCGTATTGCCGCAACTTGCCGATCAGGAAACCATTCTGGCCTGGCTGGAAACAGATCTGGATCAGCGCTTGCATTTTGCCGACGGCCTGCTGCTGGTGACTAACCGCCGGCTGCTCGTCAAAGAGCCGGGCGCGGCGGACTGGTTGTCCTGGCCCCTGCTGCCGGGGTTGTGGCTGCGCCACTATGACCACGCAGGTGTCGGCACGCTCGAACTGCAGGACGCGCGTGCCCGGCTGGCGGGCTGGCGCTACACCCTGGGCCGTCAGGACGCCGCGCTGCGGCTGATTGCTCAGTTCAACAGGCAGCGCGACACAACGCCAGGCGGCCCATCCGCCCCGCCCCTCGCGCACGACGAACGGCCGGGCGGCGCGGCAGAGAACCAGGCGCCGCCTTCGACCTGGGCTTTGTTGCGCCTATGGCGCTTTGCCAAACCGTATCGCACAGCCCTCTTGATCGGCTTTCTGTTAACGCTGGGCTCGACCGCCGCCGCGCTGGTACCGCCGTACCTGACCATGCCGTTGATGGACGACGTACTGATACCGTTTCAAAACGGTGTGCCGATCGACTACGGCCTGGTGGAGCTCTATCTAATCGGGCTATTGGCCTCGTCCCTGCTCGCCTGGCTGTTGGGCTGGGGCCGCACCTATATTCTGGCCTGGGTGAGCGAACGCATCGGCGCAGACCTGCGCACCACCACCTACCAGCACCTGCAACAGCTTTCCCTGCAATACTTCGGCGGCAAGCGCACGGGCGACCTGATCGCGCGCATAGGCTCGGAATCCGACCGCATCTGCCTGTTTCTTTCGCTGCACCTGCTTGAATTCTTCACCGACGTGCTGATGATCATCATGACGGCGGCGATTCTGCTGGCGATCAATCCCTGGCTGGCGGTGGCGACCCTGCTTCCCCTGCCGTTCATCGTCTGGATGATTCATCTGGTGCGCGACCGCTTGCGCCACGGATTCGAGAAGGTCGACCGCATCTGGTCGGAAATCACCAACGTGCTGGCCGATACGATACCGGGCATACGGGTGGTCAAGGCGTTTGCCCAGGAACGGCGCGAAGTGGCGCGCTTTCGCGAAGCGAACAACCGCAACCTGGCCGTCAATGACCGAGTCAACATGGTGTGGTCGCTGTTTTCTCCCACGGTCACACTACTGACCGAAATCGGCCTTCTGGTCGTGTGGGTCTTCGGCATCTGGCTGGTGGCCGAGCGTGAAATCACGGTGGGGGTTCTGACGGCCTTTCTGGCTTATATCAGCCGCTTTTACATCCGCCTGGACTCTATGAGCCGCATCGTTTCGTTTACACAAAAGGCCGCCACAGGCGCGAAGCGCATCTTCGATATTCTGGACCACGTCTCCAGCGTGCCCGAATCGACCCGGCCCGTCCATCTCGAGCACGTCACGGGCCGCATCGAACTACGCAAGGTCGGCTTTCGCTACGGCAATCGCGCCGTCATCCGCGGGATCAACCTGGAGATTGCGCCGGGAGAAATGATAGGCCTGGTGGGGCATAGCGGGTCGGGCAAAAGCACGCTGGTCAATCTCATCTGCCGCTTCTACGATGTGTCGGCCGGCGCCATATTCATCGATGGCGTCGATATCCGCTCGCTGCCCATTTCCGAATATCGGCGCAACATCGGCCTGGTGCTGCAAGAGCCCTTCCTGTTTTTCGGCACAATCGCCGAGAACATCGCCTACGGCAAACCCGAGGCCAGCCGCGAAGAAATCATCGCGGCTGCCCGCGCGGCCAATGCCCACGAATTCATCCTGCGTCTGCCCCACGGCTACGACTCGCTGGTCGGAGAGCGCGGCTATGCCTTATCGGGCGGCGAGCGGCAACGCATTTCCATCGCCCGCGCACTCCTGATCAATCCACGCATCCTGATACTGGACGAAGCCACCTCATCGGTGGACACGAACACCGAAAAGGAAATCCAGAAAGCGCTCGATAACCTGGTGCGAGGCCGCACCACCATTTCCATCGCACATCGGCTAAGCACGCTGCGCCAGGCCGACCGCCTGGTGGTGCTTGAACGCGGCCGCATCGTCGAAGTAGGCCCGCACGACGAGCTCATAGCCCGCAACGGCGCATACTCGCGGCTCTATCAGGCGCAGGCCCAACAAGCGGCGGCCGACGCCAGCGACGCCCATTGGGACGAGGCGAAAGGCGAGCGCGACACCGCCGAAATAAAGGGGCGCGAAGATGAAACAGTCTGATTTCCGCTTGCATCGCGACCCCTTCGGCCGCCTCGTGCTAACCATGGCCGAACGCGTTTACGAAGCGGTCATTCCCGTGCGCAGCTTTCCCATTTCGGCGCCCGAAGACGGAATAGCGCTGGTGGGCGCGGGCGGCTCCGAGCTCGTCTGGATAGACACACTCGAAGACCTGCCCGACGACGTGCGCCTGCTGCTGGAAGAAGAGCTGGCCAGCCGCGAATTCACCCCCGAGATCCGCCGCATCCGGCACGTGTCCACTTTTGGAACTCCCAGCCGCTGGCAGGTGGAAACAGATCGTGGCGACGTAACACTGGTGCTCAAAGTCGAAGAAGACATTCGCAGGTTATCGGCCTCTGCGCTTTTGATTGCCGACAGCCATGGAGTGCAGTACCTGATCCGCAATACGGCGGCGCTCGATAAGATTAGCCGCCGGCTGCTCGACCATTTTCTGTAGACTGCCGGCGGCTCTATGCCGGAAGCGGCAGGACATTGCCGGGGAACACCAGCTCTGACGTACCCGGACACACGCAACGCACGTATTCGCGCGTCGCGTCGATGCACCCGCCCTCGCGATATATCCCCGTGGGCTCGCGCAAACGCATCATCGTCTTTAAAATGGCAGCCACCTCTGCCGGATTGCGCAAGGATTGGCGCACCCGCTCTTCAACGATATTTTCATCAATCTGCAGCTTGCCTGCCGCAGTTTGAACGACCGCATTGCGCCAATGGAATAACTCCACGCACTTGCTGGTCAATGTGTAGTGCTGGTCGGGCTTCCAGAAATTCGTGAAAAACCCGCCCCCGATGTAAAAAACCCAGGAACCTTCATAACCCTCGATATTCGCAGAGCGTTCGTCGGGGTTGCGAAACCAGAGCCGGTCGCCCGGCACGTAATAGTGAAACGGCAACGGGTGCGCCAGCGTACCGTGTTCACGCAGAAAGGTGCTCTGGAACTCTTCGGCCATCAGCGCCCGCGTCTCCCATTGCGTCTGCAACTGAGCGAACACCGACGGATTGCACTCTGCCAGTTCTCGGGCAATACCCAGCAAGACCACATATTCGGTGGCCCGATAACAGGAAAACGAATACAGCTTGCCCGAGGCGCCCGGCTGAGTCGTTTTTTTCAACGACTCAATCAAAGGCCAGCCGGGCAACAGGGTAAAGCCGCGCGCCTCGGAGTATGTCCAGCAGTCCGTGGGCCGCTCGGCTTCTTCGGTATCAAAGGCCAGAACCGTCTTGCCCCCGCCCTGAGCCACGTTTCGACGAATCCGGATCGCGCTGGCCAACTCGTCATAACTGGGAAATGAAAAAGGAATGGGGCCGAGCAACATGGCCAGCACGATCTCGCGCTCCAGATCCTCGGCATTGTTTTCGGAATCCAGGCCCAGTTTTTCACACAGCTGCGTTGTATCGCAATCGGGCGCCCACTGGCTCGCGTACGTATCCAGCAACGCAAAACGGACGGACGGCCCCCCTTCATCGACTTCCTGCGTCAGTTGCACAGCATGATCCAGGCCCATGGACTCGAGCAGAGCCAGAAAACGCCGCTGGGCACCGTCAAGGCTTTGGCCGACGGCATGCTGAAACCGGATCCCGCCCTGACTCGGGCGGATTGCGTGAGAGGCGTCGCTCATAAGGGGTGACCTATCCCTGGCGGGAACAATGGATGTCATCAAGGAAAAGCGCCATATTACCGCGAACCGTCCGAACATAAGTGACCTGCCAGCGTAGCGCAATCGTTTGTAGCGGCAGCCCTTGTGGCTGCCATTTTTGCTAAACGGGGTGCAGATTATTGCGCTGATGCCACCCACAAGGGGTGGCGCTACAGGGCTGCCGCTACAAACGCCCCGGTGATAGCCTCAGGATGACGCCGCCCGGCGGGCATTCTCCAGCATCTGGCGAAAAGCGGCAAACACTTTGCGCATGGCCGGCTTCTTATACGGGTACATCGCCTCCCCATCCATGGCATGGACGACCATCGCGTTGTCGCTCTCAAAGATCAGCAAATCGCCCGTACGGGTCTGGGCGCAGTCAATCCCCAGATAGGGCAGACGCATGCGTTGATAGATGGCTTCGAAAGCCGCCGCATGGCGCACGGCAAATTCTTCATCGAAATGGGCCATGCATGCGGCTTCTTCCGCGCGCTTTTCAGCGCTCTCGCCCATTCCCGCATTGAGATAATGAATCATCCAGTGCGCCGACACGGCAAAGTGACATATAAAGGGCCGCCCCTCAATAAGGACGATCCGGTATTTGCGAAACAAGCCATCGCCGTCGCGATAATCGACAAATCGCGACACATAGAACCGCTCTGCATGGACCCGTTCGAGATATTCGCCGATCTCGCCGCGGTGCGTTATCTTTTCCAGGTTTTGACCCGCGTGCGAGTCGGTCGGTCGTACGATCAACGGAAAATCGTCATGCGGCAGCAAAGCCCCCACCGTTGTTGCGCCCACGCCCAGCGCCTGCAACGTGGCTCGGTCGATGCGCGTCGTAATCGGCATTTCCACGCCGGGTATATCGTGCAAGGCGGCACACACGCCATCGCGCGAAAGGACGGCAATCTGTTCGGGTACATTGATGGCCGGACGGGGCCAATTGGCGACAACCCCTGCAAGGCGCCCGAGCAAAGGCTGGTTGGCGTCGGATTCTCCCACCGCCACCATCATGACATCGTGATCCGGTACAACTTCCGGCCATTCCGATTCCGGCGTGAGATACAGCATGTCCAAAGACACATCCGAGTCTTCCAACAGGAATTCAATCGGCGTATTGGCCATCAGGTCGCCCGGCCCCATAATGGCGAGCAACCGCAAGCCGGGCGCCTCCTGAGACACCGGCCGGGACGCAGGCAGCGAGTACAGCGCCCGAATCTGAATGGCCTCGGCCTGCACCGCCAGGGCATTCTCCCGCAGGCCCATAAGCTGCAATACGGTGGAGTAGTCCATATAGGCATTGGCGTCTGTCGGGTTTTTCTGGGCACGCGCCAATAGCGCCGCCCCCAACGGAGTCAGGTTCTCTTTAAGGACAGCACGCCGTGCCAACGACGCAACGCCGATGAGAGGGGAAAACGGCAAGGCTGCGGAGTCAATTTGGTCGACCATCGGTTTTCCTGTGATACATGGGTAATAGGTGCCATCGCCAAACCGCGCGCAGCTATCTCTCCTGCTGTTCTCGAAACTCAGGGGACCAGTGCAACAGCCGGCGCTCGATCACGGTCACGCCATACACCAGAGCCACGCCTGTGGCGGAAAGCAGCGTAATCGCCGCGAACATATCGGTAGCGTTCAATGTCGCCAGCGCCGTAATCATCAGATAGCCCATGCCGGTCGTGGAGCCGACGAACTCGGCCAGGACCACGCCAATCAGCGCAAAACTGATCGCATTGGGCAGAGAAGCAAAAGTCCAGGCAGCCGCCGTCGGGATACGCACGCGCCACAAGATTTGCCGAGGCGACCCGCCCAGCGTCCGGCAGAAATTCAGCAGTTCGGGCTCAACGCTGCGCCCGCCCTTATAGGTGTTGAAGAACACCAGGAAGAAAACCACAAACCACGATGTCACGACTTTGGAGACAATGCCCAAACCGAAAAACATCGTGATGAGCGGCACAAAGGCAATCCGCGGCATCGAGTTGAAGGCGACAATGAAGGGGTTGAGGATGTCGGCCAGCAAACGGTTCCGGCTAAGCAGCATACCGACCACAAAACCGCTGCCCACGCCCACGATCAGGCCGAAGAATGTCGCTTGAAGGGTCTCCCACAAATGCGGCCAGACCGAATTCGGCCCCGGTTGCATCCACTGCCAAAGCCGCAACGCGATTCGCGAGGGCTGGCTGATAAAAAACGGATCGAAAACCGTGTTCTGGACGAACCACGGGATACGGGTCAGGACTTCCCATCCACCGAGCAAAACGGCCAGGATTGCAATCTGCCACAAGGTAATCTGCAAGCGGCGTTGGCGCGCCAGGCGACGCGTTCGCGCCAGATGCTCGGCATGGCTGCCAGGCAAGCCCGAAGGCGGAGAGGGAGTCGCCATGTCGAGGCTCAGGCGGCGGCGCGAAATTGTTCTCCCAGCACACTCCAGATACTCTGGAAATGGGCCAGGAATTGCGGAGTTTCCCGCAACGAAAATACATCCCGTGGGTGCGCAATGTCGATGCGTTCATCGAGCAGCATGCGGCTGGGCGGCGAGGACAAAACGATAACCCGGTCCGACAGCGTGATGGCCTCGTCCAGATCATGCGTGACCATGACCACCGTTTGACCCAGCTTGCGCCAGATTTCCATCAGTTCGCGATGCAGATGCGTTTTGGTGTGCGTATCGAGCGCCCCAAAGGGCTCGTCCAGCAGCAAAATTCGCGGCTCAACGGCCAGACTCATCAACAGAGCCACACGCCTGCGCATGCCACCCGAGAGCTGGTGCGGATAGGCGTGGGCAAATTCGCTCAAATGACCCAGCTCGAGCAATTCGGCCACCCGGCTACGGATGCGGCCTTCGGGCACGGCCTGAAATCTCAACCCCAGCGCTACATTTTTTTGCACCGTATACCAAGGCAGCAGCGTGTCTTTTTGGAATATATAGCCAAGCGACGGATGGATTTGGCCCGCAACGGCCTGGCCATCGACCGTAATGGTCCCCGCGGTGGGCGCCAGAAAGCCGGCGATCATATTGAGCAGGGTGCTTTTGCCGCAACCCGAAGGGCCGACAATGGACACGAACTCACCGCTGGCGATATGCAGCGATACATCGCCAATCGCCCAGCTGCTCGCTTCGTCGATCTGGTAAGTCTTGCCAACGTTTTTTAACTCGATCACGACTTGATGCCCCGCGCCTTGCGCACGAAGCTCATATCAACGCATAAAGAGTAGGGCACCGTCTTCATCTGCTCATTGGAGAACTGACGCCCGCCGCCCATGATCCGGGCCATGCGCTGGTAGGCATCCGGGGTGATGATATTGTCTTTTAACCAGACCGTTTCTTTATAGAGCTCAATCGTCTTCAGGATGGAAGGCTTGGCTAGCGCTTTCAGATAATCGTCGTAGATCAGGTCCGTAATGGCCTGGGCTGAGCTCGTGTTGATGATATCCTGCGCTTTGACCAGGCCAGTCACAAAGGCCTGCACCACTTCGGGGCGCTTGGTTATGGTGTCGCGCAACGCGTAGGCCGCAATTCCAGGCACATCGCCACCCACGAATTCATTCCAGGCGGCATCGTTGGTGCCATCGAATATGGGCACCCCCCATCCCTCGTGCACGGCCTGCTCCATCATCGACGCGGTAGCCATGGTCGCCGCCACCGATCCGGTTTTCAGAGCCCCCAGCATGGTGGACAGATCGCCCAGCGGCCGGATATCCACCTTGTCCGAAATGCCGGCCTGCTGCATCAGGTAGATCGCCATAAGCGCGGTCACCGATCCAGGCTGGGTGGCGCCGATACGCTGGCCGGTTAAATCCTTCAACGATCTGAATTTTCCGCTGTCGAAGTCTGCCTTGCGCACAAGCACATTGGCGTAAGTCATACGGCGGTCAAAACCATAAACCAGCGCGGCGGCCTTACCCGCGATAGTGAGCGCCGGCGCAGCCGTCGCAGCCGTGGCGCCGAACATGATCTGGCCGGCGGCCAGCATCTGATTGGTGCGCGGGCCGCTTTGAGTATTGAGATACTGCACATCCAGACCGGCCTCGCCGAAATACCCCTTCTTCAAGGCGATATAACCCGCGGTAAAAATCGGGTCGATGCTGCCCTGGCCGTAAACCGCCTTTCCCAGCTTGGACTGGGCTCGCGCAACGTTCACACCAAACAGATTGCCGCTCGCCAGTGCGCCGCCGGCGACCAGAAGATGACGGCGGCGAAGTGATATAGTCGTATGACTCATGTCGTTTGTCTCCGGAGTTTGGCCTGGGCCATACCTTGGCATTGCATTTTAATTGGCAAAGGCAGCCGCTTCTGAGTCGGCTCAATGAAAAGTGCGCTGCAACGGTTGCCGCGCCATGGCGCGCGTTGTCAGGCCTTCTTGGTATAGGCGCTGCACCAGCCCTTTTCCGATACCAGCTTTTCGGCAAAGATCGGACAGGGGCCCCACTCGTCGCCCGCCTTGCCCTGGAACAGCTGGCAATTGCCACAGTGTTCGCCCGCTACATATTTAGCCTGTTTGGCCTTGTCCACCAGTGTTGCGTCGTGCTTGTATCCCAGCGCCTGCGCTGTCGGATCATTTTCATCAACCTTTGCTGCCTCGGCAAAGACCTGACCCGTCAAGGCCAGCGAAGAGGCTAGGCCGACGCCGGCCGCTAAAAAAGTACGTCTGGATGATTTCATCATTGACTCCTTAATTTTCCGTCACGCTGATCAACTATTGAAGCCGCCCAGCGGGCAATACGAATCCCGGACTTTTCCCGGGGCCACAACACCGATACGATCCAGGGCGTAGCCCATCGAAAAACCGGATCGACCTTTGCTATTCTAATACCGGACGTTATGCCGGAAGGAAAACCCTGGGTTATGCCAGGATTTTGTCAGCTTCGTCCCGATTCAGCACAGTTTATTGTTCAATGTCGGTCTGCAAGCGCGGCTCCGCTGCTACAATAAATCCAGTATGAAAAGTTGGCCAACATGTATCCGATAGACCACCTTCCGAACTAATTGAGCCCAGTGATCGGCCTCTGACACTGAGTTTTTTTTCGGGCGCAAACAGGAGATTTCGAGATGCCCCAAAGAGCATCAGCCTTGGCCCCGTTTCGACACTCCACCTTCCGCGCGCTCTGGACAGCGACGCTTGCCTCCAACCTTGGCGGCCTGGTCCAGGCAGTAGGGGCGGGCTGGCTAATGACAACCATCTCGAATTCGGACGATATGGTGGCCCTCGTGCAAGCGGCAACTACGCTGCCGGTGATGATTTTTTCGCTTGCCGCCGGGGCTCTTGCCGACAATTTCGACCGCCGCAACATCATGTTGACGGCGCAAACCATCATGATGCTGGTGTCGGCGGTCCTCGCGATCTTTGCCTTCGCCGGGCTGCTCTCGCCCTGGTTGTTGCTGGCCTTCACCTTTTTTATCGGCTGCGGCACGGCGCTTCACAACCCCTCATGGCAGGCATCGATGGGCGATATCGTTCCCAGAGAGGACCTCCCCGGGGCCGTAACGCTCAACAGTATGAGCTACAACCTCATGCGCAGCGTGGGCCCTGCCGTCGGCGGTTTGATCGTCGCCGTCGCTGGAGCAGCCTTTGCCTTTGCCCTGAATGCAATCAGTTATATTGCGCTGATCCTGGCGCTTGCCCGCTGGGAGCCGCAGCGAGAACCACGGAGCCTGCCGCACGAAACATTCGGGCGTGCAATCTGGGCAGGTCTGCGTTACATCTCCATGTCGCCCAACCTCCTGAAGGTCATGTTCCGCAGCTTCGTCTTCGGCCTGGCGGCGGTCTCGATCCTCGCCCTGTTGCCGCTGGTCGCACGCGATCTGGTAAAGGGCGGCGCCCTGACCTACGGAACCATGCTGGGGTGTTTCGGTGCTGGCGCCATCGGAGGGGCCCTTCTCAACGCGCGGATCCGCGAACGCTGGAGCAATGAGACGATCGTGCGCGCAAGCTTCCTGGGCTTTGCCGTAAGCGCCACGATGCTTGGGCTAAGCCGCGATATGTGGCTGAGCTGTCTTGCCCTATTGCCTGCCGGAGCTTGCTGGGTATTGGCTTTGTCTCTTTTCAACGTAACGGTCCAGCTTTCCACACCACGCTGGGTTGTTGGACGGGCCCTTGCGCTTTACCAAACCGCGACCTATGGCGGGATGGCCGCAGGCAGTTGGCTCTGGGGCATTACGGCCGACGCCTATGGGGCGGATTGGGCACTCATTGCCTCGGGGGTCGCACTCATCCTGGGGGCGGTGATGGGGCTACGCTATACCTTGCCGGAGTTCGGCACGCTCAATCTGGATCCCCTGGGCCGCTTCAGTGAACCGGAACTGCAGTTGGATCTGAAGCCACGAAGCGGTCCGATCATGATCACGCTGGATTATGAGATTGCTCAAGAGGATGTTCACACCTTCCTCATCGAAATGGCCCAGCGCCGCCGCATTCGCATCCGGGATGGGGCACGCCAGTGGTCACTTTTGCGCGACCTCGAAAGCCCACGCATATGGACGGAAAGCTACCATGTGCCCACCTGGGTGGAATACGTCCGCCACCACCAACGGCGCACCCAGGCGGATGCCGAGGTTTTCGACAGGCTTCTGGCGTTGCACCGCGGCTCGGCCCCGCCGCGCGTTCGCCGCATGATCGAGCGCCAGACAGTACCGATACGCGACGATACGCCTTTGAAGGGACATCCGGAGATACCATGACCTCTCTGCATCCGGGGGGCCAAACGTGCTAAGGCAAGCGCAGTACTGGCTACTCCTAAGAGTCTCGAAAACCCCTCGGTTATTCACATACGGGGCTGGCGTAATAGTTGCCGTTTTACTGCTGATGGTGTCTACCGCAACTGTGTTTCTGGTCGACAAGGGTCGCATCGCCAGTCAGCATGCGCAGGCGCTGGAAACCGCTGAAGGTCTGGTCGCCGAGAGCCGAGACTTGCTCGGTCAACTTGTGCTCAACAACGACACGAGCTGCGAGAGCGAACATCTGATCCAGCTCAATGCCCTGTTGATTCGGTCGCGCTTTATCCGTGAAATAGGCATTCTGGACGAGGAAGGCCGGCTGGTATGCGCAACCACGATAGGACGGCTGCCTATTCCTATCATCGGGCACTACCCGGCCATCACGACCCGCTCGGGCAAACAGGTATTGATCGACGTTCCGCTACAGGTCGCGAATAAAAAGGTCAAAGCCACCATCGTTCGCCAAGGACGATTCAATGTCGTCATCAGCCCCTATCTGACCGACAACCTGTACGCCAGCGCCGACGTCGTGTGGCTGCGCACGCCTGACGGGCTCAAGCCGCTCAAGGCAATACCCATGTCCTCCGGCACGTTCGCACAACTACGCAAACAAGTTCAGGCGCAGCACGCCAGCACATGGCTATTGAGCGGCTCCGGATACGAACAGATCACCATGCGGCCAAACATGTCCTGGGTCTTCCAGACCCAGCGCGGCATCGGCGCAATCATGCGCGACAATAGCGTATTGCTGGTCATCATGCTCATCAGCACTCTATTGATTGCCGTATTGGCTGTCGGCACGCTCACACCCTATGTGTTGCGTCTACGCGGCATAGAAAATCGCGTGCGCTTTCTATGCGACGAGGCGCATATCGTACTGATGTACCAACCCTTCTTCGATCTGAAATCCAACCGTCTCGCAGGTTGTGAAGTCCTGATGCGCCTGAAGGAAGGGAAACATATCTGGATGCCTGATCAGATCATTCCCGCCGTCCTGCACGCGGGCCTGGTCCACCGCTTCGATCACGCGGTAACAAGGAAGGCGATCCGTGAACTCAACAGTCACCTCCCAACTCAGGAGAGTGTATTCATCATGGCTCTGAACTTCTTTCCCGAGAGCATTGAGCGGGCCACGCTTATGCCCATATTGCAAGAAGCCCTATCGGCCACCCCCAGAGACGATATCGATATCTTGATCGAAATCACCGAGCACAGCCTGTCGAATACGCTGATCACCGAGGTCAAGAGCTTCAAGGCAGAAGGCTTTCAGATCGCCATCGACGATTTTGGCACGGGCTATTCAAATCTGAAATCGGTCACGCAGATCTCGCCGAACCTGCTTAAAATCGACCAATCGTTTGTCTTCGAGCTGGAAGGTGCGGCGGTGCGCTCCACTCTGATCCCCGAAATCGTCCACATCGCTGAAGCAGTCGGCGCGCTCACCATCGCTGAAGGCATCGAAAACATCCATCAGGTCAAACTCCTGGCTGCCATGGGCGTGCGCTATGGCCAAGGCTACGCCTTGGCCCGTCCGATGGAGCTAGGCCCATTTTTAGCCTTTTTGGACGCGGCGGCCAAAACGCACGCGAATCCCGCCTGCGCGCAGCCCCATTCGACCGATGAGGTTCGCGGCAGTTCGTAATGTAAAAGCTCTAGCGCAACGTAATTGTTGCATCGAATGTCAATGTATTTATTTGAGCCCCTCACGGCTAAAGAAATCGTGGGCGGCGCCGTAAATATCGGGCAGGCGCTAGTCGGCTTTCTTCCACTTCAATAACGAAGTTCAAAAGCTACCCCCCCCAGCACACCTCCTCACGCACCGACTTTGGTCTGGTGCGCATGCCCGTTATTTGTCTCCAAAAAAATATCAGTACGAAATTTTTATGAACACGATTCCATCTCACTCCCATAACAGGATGCTAGCCAGTGAGACAAGCCCAAGTGGCGAATACCTAACCTTAGAGGGCTGATCATACCAATCTTAGAGGGCTGATCATACCAATCATCGATCTACGTGGTTACTTTGAGCTGGAGCCTTCGACGCACGATGCGTTCACTGTCATTATTTTCTTGAATATTTCCGGGCAAACGGTCGGGGTTGTCGTTGACAGGGTGAACGATGTGGTTCGTTTAACTGCCGAGCATATAAAAAATATGCCGAGTTTCAAAGCGGCTATCAATTCGGCACATATCGAGTCGATCGGATCAATCGATGATCGCATGTTGCTCTTACTGAATTTTGAAAAGATGATGGCTGGCGTGACATTAAACAGCTCCGCCCTATAGCGGCTCAACTCTGCTCATTGAGCGCAATCCAACACTACGTCCAAATATTTGAGTTCTGCTCAGGAAATACAAAATGAACTGGTTTATTAATTTGAAAGTCGGGACCAAGCTAATTAGTGGTTTTTTGTTTGTGGCCGCCATCGCGGCTGTCATTGGCGGTTTGGGTATTCGTTCAGCAGGTCAAATCAACGACATGACCACTATCATGTACGAGCGCGAGACAGTCGGTTTGCGACACGCAGCCGAGGCTCAACTGAATTTAATGGCGGCAGGGCGGGCCGTACGCAGCGCGATACTCGCACCAGACGAAAAAGGTCGTGCCGATTCGTTGGCTTCAATGGAGCGGAGTTTTGAAGGAGTCAAAGCTGCACTCAAGAAGACCGAACCCACATTCGTATCAAAGAGCGGAAAAGCGCTAGTAGCAGAGACTGATCAGTCGACTTCGGCTTACCTGACAATGCTGAAAAAAGTTGTGGCGCAGCTTCGCACTGAACCGCTGGATCACGCACGCAGTTCCGTTGATCTTTTGCTTGGGCAAGCCCTACCTCTTGCTACTAATGCCGAGGCGTTGATGTCCAAGCTTATTGCAGAAAAGAACAGCGACGCCAACGCGTATAACGCACAAACCGACGTCATCTACTCGAATGTCCGTGTATTGTTGATCGGCTTCACTCTCGCTGGCGCGCTACTGGGAATTCTGATCGGGATATTCTTGACACGCAGCCTGACCCGCCAGCTTGGTGGCGAACCGGGCGATGTGGCGCGCGTGGCAAATGCTATCGCAAAGGGGGATTTGACCAGCTCCATTGAAACTTCGAAGGCACGCAATGGAAGTGTGCTTCAAGCCATGGATTCGATGCAAGCGTCGTTGCGCCAGGTAGTCGGAACAGTGCGCCTGAGCAGTGATAGTGTAGCAACCGGCTCAAGTCAGATTGCTGCAGGTAATACTGATCTTTCACAGCGTACCGAAGAGCAGGCCGCCAGTATTACGCAAACGGCTTCCGCCATGGAAGAGCTTGCCAGCACGGTGAAGAACAACGCTGAGGTAGCCGAACAAGCAGCACAGTTGGCAAAGACTGCCAGCTCATCAGCAAGCAAGGGCGGCGAGGTTGTCAATAATGTGGTCACCACGATGGATGAGATTAATACAGCTTCCAAAAAGATCGTCGACATTATTGGCGTGATCGATACCATCGCCTTTCAGACAAACATTTTGGCACTCAATGCAGCCGTTGAAGCTGCCAGGGCAGGTGAGCAGGGACGCGGCTTTGCAGTTGTGGCTGCCGAAGTCCGTAGCCTCGCCCAGAAAAGCGCTGCTGCAGCCAAAGATATTAAAACCCTTATTGGTGACAGCGTTGAAAAAATTAATGCAGGCAGCAAGATGGCCGATGCCGCGGGTAATGCCATGCAAGACATCGTGGCGGAAGTACAGCGGGTCACCGATCTCATTAGCGAAATCAGCTCTGCCACCGCCGAACAAACAAGCGGCTTGAGTCAGATAAATGAGGCGGTGGCGCAACTGAGCGAAGTCACTCAGCAAAATGCAGCCTTAGTCGAAGAATCTGCAGCGGCTGCTGGCAGCTTGAGCGAGCAGGCGCATAACTTGGTGGCCGCTGTAGGAGCATTTAAATTGGGCGATAGCGCTGCACAATCGGCGCCCATTCTGGTCGACGCACAGCCTGTGACTCCGCCTGCTGCGCCAAGTCGAGTAGCCGTCAAGGCAAGAGCATTAAACTCAATGACACACCAATTGCCCCTGCAGCGGCTGGATCGAACAACAGCCAATACAGAGTGGCAATCCTTTTAGAGAAAGGCGAGCCTCATCCGGAGCCTCGTGGATGAGGCATATTATGCGCGGTAAACAGCATGGATATGCCAATGGAGAAGAAACTTTAAACAGCTGGCAAGGGAGCATCCAGCTGGTTCAGCCTTTCAGCTTGCTCCCGGGCCACAGTTTAGGTTCTGCACGCGCATATTGCGGGGGATATGACAACTCTTCACCCAGCACCCTGGCCGCTTCATAGGGCCAATGAGGATTATCAATAAATGCCCGGGCCAGCGTCACCGCGTCGACGGCTCCGGAAGCAATAATATCGTCAGCCTGTTGCGCAGTAACGATCATCCCCACGGCACGCACACAAATACCCACCGACTTCTTGATTTCACTGGCAAAAGGCACCTGATAACCGGGGCCCACCGGAATCTTGGCAGGCGCAACACCTCCGCTCGTAACGTCAACATAGTCACAACCGCGCGTTGCCAGCTCCCGGGCGAACACGATCGCTTCCTGAACGGTGATTCCACCGTCAACCCAATCCGATCCTGTAATGCGCGCCCCGACGACAATACGTTCGGGCACCACCGCACGCACCGCCTCAAAAACATCTAGCGGAAAACGCATGCGATTCTCGAGCTCCCCACCATACTGGTCGGCACGCCGATTGGCCAACGGCGAGAGAAACTGGTGCAAAAGGTAGCCGTGCCCGGCGTGGACCTCGATCACGTCAAAACCCACCTTGACAGCTCTGACCGCGGCGTCGACAAAAGCCTGTTTAATGCGGTCCAGATCGGCCTGAGTGCAAGCAACGACACTGCCGTCGCCAGAGGCCGAAGGTGCAAAGGTGGGCCAGGGATCCCGGTTGGCTGCCAGCTTGGCCCCACCGTCCCACGGCACTTCGCAGGACCCTTTCCGTCCAGAATGAGCTAACTGGATTCCAAGCTTGGCGGAGCCCGCTGTTCGGCAAAAGGCAATGGTTTGGGCAAGAGCAGACTCATTGGCATCGGAATAAAGGCCCAAACATGCATGCGTAATGCGCCCCGCCCGCTCCACCGCGGTCGCTTCAACCATTACAAGACCGGCGCCCGAGCCTGCCAGGGCACCCAGATGCATTCGATGCCAATCAGCGGCACAGCCATCGTTGGCAGAGTATTGGCACATAGGAGAAACCACAATTCGATTGCTAAAGGTTTGCGCCCCGACGGTAAGAGATGAAAAAAGATGGCTGTTCATTAAATTATTCATGTCCTTCGAAAGGGTGGGTTAACGAGCCGAAAAATGATAGCACTCGAAAGGCGGTGGGCGAGGTTCGTCAACACCGCTGCAGGTGCGGCACCGGCAGGGCCTGAATATCCAGCAAGGTTGTTGACATGGCGGTATGCTACTTTTTTACGCGTGCCTACCCGGACACCCTTCGCATCACGGCATCCAAGCATAGCTTACCTGGCGTATCCGGAGCGGCACGCAGGACAAGATTGAGGCTTTGCCGCCGCAAGTTCCGTCGTACTGGAACGGTACGTCGGGGTGTTGGCGGTAGCGTCATTCGGCTTTATGCGGCAAACGCGTTTTCGGTCCCGCCAACTTGCTATTACAGAGATACGCCATGACCCGCGAATCCAGACTGACCCACGAACTGCGAAAATTGCTGACCATGCAGCGAACAGCCGCACTGGGAACCATCGGCGAAGACGGAACGCCTTTCGTCTCTCGGGTACCGTTTGCGGCAGAGCCATCGTCAGGACGCCTGGTCATTCACGTCAGCGCCATGGCCGCACACACCGGCAACCTGCAGGCCAGGCCCGATGCATCGCTTCTTGTGGCGCAGCCCGAGGTGCCCGGCGAGCCGGTGCACGCATTGCCGCGCGTCACCCTGCAAGGGCGGGCCACCACGCCGGAAGTCGGTAGTGAAGAATGGCAGGCGTGCAAATCAGCCTACCTGAAGCGCTTTCCCGATGCGGAATCGATGACGAAACTGAAAGACTTCCGTTTCGTTGCCATTACCGCCACACGCGGGCGCCACGTTGACGGATTCGGCAGGGCACGCAACGTCGACGATGAGGAAATCGTATCCATACTAAGCGCCCCGGAGGTCACCGCGTAATGCCGAAGACGCTACACATCTTGATGCCGGTTGCATTGAACTGCCACACCGGCGGGGGCCAACTGCATCGAACTCGCACGAGCTGAGCATAGCGACTTGCGCAGCCCTCGGCTTGGCCGGCGTGTCGGGCTTAACTGCGGTGACCAGCCAGACTATAAACCTGTGTGGGCTTGCTAGCGCTTCCCAATAAACGACTGGCTAGAACGGAATATCGTCATCCATATCGGCCAGATTGGCCGGAGCCGACTGTGGTGCGGCAGGGCGGGCGCTTTGTGCGGGACGCGGGGCGCGCTGTTGCTGTTGCTGCGGATCAGCACTGCTATAGCTGCCCCCCGAGCCTTCACCCTCACGGCCACCCAGCATTTGCATCTGGTCGGCCACGATATCGGTGCTATAGCGATCGGCGCCCGTGTCCTTGTCTTGCCACTTGCGGGTTTTAAGACGGCCCTCTACATACACCGAACGGCCTTTTTTCAGGTATTCGCCGGCGATTTCAGCCAGGCGGTTGTAAAACACCACGCGATGCCACTCGGTTTCTTCGCGCTTTTCGCCACTGGCCTTATCTTTCCATTGCGATGTGGTGGCAATGGAAACATTGCAAATGGCCGCGCCGTCGGGGCTGTAACGAACTTCGGGGTCGCGCCCCAGGTTGCCTACGAGAATGACTTTATTGACTGATGCCATGGCGAGATCTCTACCGTAAAATTTTATATTGGGCCTATTATCGACGATTTGCAGCCCGCCGGGTAGAGGCCCTGGTATTAGTGCGCGGATGGATTAGTCCAAGTGGGGACGGGAGTTGTCGTGGCGAATTTCAACAACGGTAGCGCCGTGGGCGGTTAAGGTAGGGCGGGCGACTCGGGCACGCCGCAGGAATAAGCGAGTTCGCGCGCCGCCCCGAAGCCGCTTATTCCTGCGGGAAGTTCTGGCAAAGCCAGAACCGTGCACGTCGGAGCTCGACCTACCTTAACCGCCCACGGCGCGGGGTTAGAAGGTTCTATCCTAGATAGATGAGATGCGAAAAATGCCACCCACAAGGGGTGGCGCTACAGGGCTGCCGCTACAGGGCAGGCGACTTGAAGCCACGCGCGGTCAGGAACCAGGCGAAACTCAAGGCCGCGGCGACCAGGAACACCTTGGACTCGTCGCCATAGGAAACCAGCACACCCCCCACGACCGCGCCCGAAAACACCCCCAAGGCCTGCGCCGTGTTGTAGAAACCCAGAGCCAGGCCCTTGAACTCAGGCGGCGCCACCCGCGACACCAACGACGGCTGCAAAGCCTCCAGAATATTGAACGCCACAAAAAACCCGACAAACGTCGCCACCAAGGCAAGAAACGCATGGCTCGCCAAAGGCATCAGGGCCAGCACCACCACCAAGCCGGCCACCGCCGCCTCCAGCGCCACCTTGTGAGCATGATGCGTTTCAGCATAGAACACCGCCGGCACCATCAACACAAAAGAAAGCAGGATAACCGGCAGATAAACTTCCCATAAATGCGCCGAATCGTAACCGCCCAACTTGCCCAGCAAGCCCGGGGCCACAATAAAAATCGACATCAGCACAAAATGCAGGCAAAAAACGCCGAAATTCAGACGCAGCAAATCGGCATGATGCAACACGTCGCGCGGCCTGGCCTGCACAATAGGCAGATCGGCCAAAGGCACGACCGGCACCACGAAACTGGCAATCAACAAACACACAAAACCCAACAGACTAATCGCCCAGAACAGGCCCGAGAGGCCGAACTGCCCCACCAGCAAAGGCGAAAGCACCAGCGAAACGGCAAACGAAACCCCGATCGAACCGCCCACCATCGCCATGGCGCGCGTGCGAACCTCCGGGCGGGTGGCGTCGGCCACCCATGCCGTGATGGCCGCCGACACGGCACCCAGGCCTTGAATGACGCGCCCCGCAATAATCCAGTTGATATTGCTTGCCAGCGCGCACATAACGCCCCCGGCAATGAACAGCAGCAGGCCAAACACAATCACCGGGCGGCGCCCGTAACGATCCGAGGCCATGCCCAGCGGAATCTGTAAAAAAGCCTGCGTCAACCCATACGCCCCCAGCGCCAGCCCAACCTTGGCCGCATCGTTGCCACCAGGGATGGTCTGCGCGGCCACGGCAAACACGGGGGTCAGCAGAAACAGGCCCAGCATGCGGCAGGCAAACAACAGGGCCAGCATAATGCTGGCGCGGCGCTCGACCGGGGTCAGCTTTAGTGCAACACGTTCTGGCTTGCCGGGGCGAGCGCTATGGTGGGTCATGAAATACTCTTTTGTGGAAAACCGCCGGTGCACTGTCAAACACATCAACAGTTATACGCTCAGCGCAAAGATTGGGGCTGCGCGCTATAGTAGCAAGTTAGCCTTTGAAATAGCTGAAAGTAACTTGATGGACGCGATTCGCATCCGGGGCGCCCGTACGCACAACCTGAAAAACATCTCCGTCGACCTGCCGCGACACAAATTGGTCGTAGTGACGGGGCTGTCGGGGTCGGGCAAATCCTCGTTGGCCTTCGACACGCTTTATGCCGAAGGCCAGCGCCGCTACGTTGAAAGCCTGTCGGCCTACGCGCGGCAATTCCTGCAACTGATGGACAAGCCCGATGTGGACCTGATCGAAGGCCTGTCACCCGCCATTGCCATCGAACAAAAATCGGCGGGCCACAACCCACGCTCGACGGTCGGCACGATTACCGAAATCCACGACTATCTGCGACTGCTGTACGCACGCGTGGGCACCCCCTACTGCCCCGACCACGGCCTGCCCCTGCAGGCCCAGAGCGTCAGCCAGATGGTCGACAAGGTCATGACCTGGGCGGCCGACACGCGCCTGGCCATCCTGGCGCCGCTGGCGCGTTCGCGCAAAGGCAGCTTCGAAGACGAATGCAGCAGCCTGCAGGCGCAGGGCTTCGTCCGGTTGCGGGTCAATGGCGAAATGGTCGAAATCGATCAGCTCACGCCCCTCAAAAAAACCGAAAAACACGACTTCGATGTGGTCATAGACCGTCTGCGCATTCGGCCCGAAAGCCAGCAGCGGCTGGCCGAAAGCTTTGAAACCGCAGTCAACCTGGCCGAAGGCCGGGTCATCGCCCTGAATATGGACACGGGCGACGAACACCCATTTTCCAGTCGCTACGCCTGCCCGGTGTGCCACCACAGCCTGGCCGAACTGGAGCCGCGCCTGTTCAGCTTTAACAATCCCGTGGGCGCCTGCCCCACATGCGATGGCTTGGGGCATGTGGACTTCTTCGACCCCAAACGCGTGGTGGCGTTTCCAGAGCTCAGCCTGGCCAGCGGCGCAGTGCACGGCTGGGACCGCCGCAACGCCTTCACACATACGCTTTTGACCAGCCTGGCCGCGCACTATGAGTTCGACGTCGACACTCCCTTCGAGGCACTGGGCGAAGAACTGCAGCAAAAAGTACTCTATGGATCGGGCGACGAGGAAATTCCATTTCTATACCTGAACGAGAAAGGCCGATCGACCGTCAAGAAACACGTTTTTGAAGGAATTATCCCCAATCTGGAGCGGCGCTGGCGCGAAACCGATTCAAACGCCGTGCGCGAGGAACTGGGAAAAATGCGCCACACCAAAGCCTGCCCTGCCTGCGGCGGTTCGCGGCTGCGCGCCGAAGCACGTCATGTATTGATCGGCACGGAAGCAGGCACCGGTGAACGCCGCGGGCTCGCCATATTCGAGGTCGAGGCAAAGCCCTTGTCCGCCTGCCTGGCCTGGTTCCAGGCGCTGGAACTGTCAGGCGCGAAAAAAGACGTCGCTGACCGGATCGTGCGCGAAATCGAAGCCCGCCTGGAGTTCCTGAATAACGTGGGGCTCAACTACCTGTCGCTGGACCGCAGCGCCGACACAATTTCGGGCGGTGAAGCGCAACGCATCCGTTTGGCCAGCCAGATCGGCTCCGGGCTGACTGGCGTCATGTATGTGCTCGACGAACCCTCCATCGGCCTGCATCAGCGCGATAACGGCCGCCTGATCGAAACCCTGCAGCATCTGCGCGACCTGGGCAACAGCGTGATCGTGGTCGAACATGACGAAGACATGATACGGTCGGCCGATTACGTTATCGATATGGGTCCCGGAGCCGGCGAGCATGGCGGCCAGGTCGTCGCTCATGGCACGCCTCAATCCCTCCCCCAGAACCCCAACTCCCTGACCGGTCAATACCTGAGCGGCGCCAAGCGCATCGACGTGCCGTTGCGGCGTCCCATCACCGATGAGCTGGACTGGCTATACCTGAAAGGTTGCACCGGCAATAACCTGAAATCGGTCGACCTGGCGCTGCCCGCGGGACGCCTGATGTGCGTCACGGGCGTGTCCGGTTCGGGTAAATCCACCCTGATCAACGACACGCTCGCAACGGCGGTGGCCCAGCAGCTGCACCGCGCCCAGACCGAGCCGGCGCCCTATCTTTCGCTGGAAGGCCTGTCGCACTTCGATAAAATCATCAATGTCGACCAAAGCCCCATCGGGCGCACGCCGCGCAGCAATCCGGCGACCTACACCGGCATGTTCACCCCCATACGCGAGCTGTTTGCAAGCGTGCCCGAAGCGCGCGTGCGCGGCTACGATCCGGGCCGCTTTTCGTTCAATGTCAAAGGGGGGCGCTGCGAAGCCTGCCAGGGCGACGGCGTCGTCAAGGTGGAAATGCACTTCCTGCCCGATATGTACGTGCCGTGCGACGTATGCGACGGCAAGCGGTACAACCGCGAAACGCTGGAGATCCGCTATCGCGGCCGCACCATCAGCGAAGTGCTGGATCTGACCGTCGAGCAGGCATTGCCGTATTTCGAAGCGGTGCCCAGCGTTGCCCGCAAACTGAATACGCTGATGGACGTGGGTTTATCGTATGTACGCCTGGGGCAAAGCGCCACCACCTTGTCGGGCGGCGAGGCCCAACGCGTAAAACTGTCGCTGGAACTCTCCAAACGGAGCACCGGGCGCACGCTCTACATCCTGGACGAACCTACGACAGGCCTGCATTTTCAGGATATTTCGCTACTGCTGGGCGTATTGCGCCAACTGGTCGATGCCGGCAACACGGTGGTGATCATCGAACATAATCTGGATGTCATCAAAACCGCCGATTGGGTGATCGACATGGGCCCGGAGGGTGGCGACGGCGGCGGCCGCATCGTAGCGCAAGGCACGCCGGAAGACATCGCCGCTCACCCGGAAAGCTATACCGGGCGCTATCTAAAACCTTTATTGCGTGCCGCGCACAAGCCGCATAAGCAATAGGCGCGGCACCTACCAGGACATGGTGTCGTCGCCCAACGCGCGACCCATGGCGATGGCCGCTTTTTGCAACACGGGCACCGAACCCAACAAGAACTCCATGGAAACCCGCGCCGTCGGGCCGTGGCAGGCCACTGCCGCAATGACATTCTGCTGAGCGTCCAGCACCGGCACCGCGACCGCCACCATACCCAGAACGAACTCTTCGCGATCCACGCCCAAGCCGCGCTGGCGAATATTGGCCAGCTCGCTCTCGAGCTGCTGCCGATCGATCAGCGTTCGAGGGGTGAACCGCTCCAGGCTGATGCGATCCAGAATCTGCCGGCGATGGTCGGCGTCCATGGAGGCGAGCATCAGCTTGCCGCTGGCCGTGCAATGCAGAGGAACATGCGTACCCACCTCCAGTTGCAGACGCAGCAGATGATGGGTTTCCACACGATCAAGATAGCGGATCTGGTCGCCTTCAAGCGTGGTGAGGTTGCAGGTCTCGCCCAACACCTGCACCAGTTGCCCCAATATGGCCCGCGAGGTTCGGGAAAAATGCGGTGAACGTAACGTCGCCAGTGCCAAAAGCGTGGCGCGCGGCCCCAGCACATAACCCTTTTCATTGGGCGTATCGACCACCAGGCCGGCCTCGACCAGAGACTGCAATATCCGCATCAACGTGGTTTTGGGCAAATCCAGACGTTGCGCCAGTTGCGCCAGCGTCTGGGGGTGTTGTGTACGCGCCAACTGCTCCAGCAAAGCAGGGACGCGCAGATAACGGGAAGACACATTGGACACGGCGCTAACCCTTCGGGCACAACATCCCGCCGACTATCGGTTCATTACTGAAACGCCAATGGAACTTATTGTTCCACTGGTGGATTATCGTTCGATTCTATCTTGTCGACACGCCATAAATCAATAATTATTGAAATAAGGCATCTCAATAATAAATATCGCCACGTCCGGTCTCCGACCGGTCACGCGATGGCACCCGAGGCAACCATGTCAGAGTCCGTAGATTACATCATCGTCGGCGCCGGCTCCGCCGGCTGCGTACTGGCCAACCGGCTTAGCGAAAACGGCAAGCATTCCGTCTGTGTGCTCGAGGCCGGGCCGCCGGATAAAAATATCTGGATACACATCCCCATCGGCTATGGGAAAACCATGTTTCATAAAAAACTGAACTGGGGGTTCTATACCGATCCGGACGCCAACATGCTGGGGCGCAAAATCTACTGGCCGCGCGGCAAAACGCTGGGCGGGTCGAGCTCCATCAATGGGCTGATCTACATACGCGGCCAAAAACAGGACTACGACCACTGGGAACAGCAAGGCAACGCCGGCTGGAGCTGGAACGATTGCCTGCCTTACTTTCGCAAACTGGAAAACAATGACCTGGGCGAGAGCCCAACGCGTGGCACGACCGGCCTGCTCAACGCCACCTCAATCAAAACCCGGCATCCGCTGGTCGAAGCCCTGATCCAGTCCGGAGCATCGCTGGGTCTGAAAAAACGCCAGGACTTCAACGGCGGCGATCAGGAAGGCGTAGGTTACTACCAGCTCACGACCCGCAATGGAAAGCGCTGCTCTACGGCCGTGGCCTACCTGAATCCGGCCCGCGGGCGAACCAATCTGCGTATCGAAACGGACGCCCAGGCCACCGCCATCCTTATGCAAGGGAACCGGGCCAGCGGCATCCGCTACAAAAAAGGAGGGGTGGAACGCGCCCTGCTGGCCAACCGCGAAGTGATCCTTTCAGCGGGCGCCATCCAGTCGCCGCAGTTGTTGCAACTATCGGGCATCGGGCCGTCCAAGCTCTTGAACGAATTCGGAATCCCGGTCGTCAAGGACTTGAACGGGGTCGGGAAAAATCTGCAGGACCATTTGCAGATCCGCCTGATTTACGAAGTCACCAAGCCCATTACCACCAACGACCAGTTGCGCACCATCTGGAGCAAAGGCAAGATCGGCCTGCAATGGCTGCTGTTCCGAGGCGGGCCGCTGGCCATAGGCATTAATCAAGGGGCCATTTTCTGCCGCGCCCTTCCGCAAGAAAGCGCAACACCCGATATCCAGTTCCACTTCGGCACCCTATCGGCCGACGCTGCCGGCGGCGCCGTGCACGATTTTTCCGGATGCACCTACTCGGTTTGCCAGCTGCGGCCCGAGTCCCGCGGCGAGATCAACATCAAATCGACCGACCCCTTCGAGCCGCCCTCGATGCAGCCCAATTACCTGTCCACCGATCTGGACCGGCGCACCGCGATAGCGGGTGTGAAATACGCGCGGCGCCTGGCGGCTACCGCTCCCATGAGCGATCTGATGAAAAGAGAACATCGCCCTGGGTCCGACGTGCGCACCGACGACGAAATCCTGCATTTCTGCCGCGAGTACGGAGCCACCATTTTTCACCCCACGGGTACGGCCAGGATGGGGCTGGCTTCGGACACCGGTGCCGTCGTCGACAACCGCCTGCGCGTTCACGGCATCGACGGCCTGCGCGTGGTCGACGCCTCGATCATGCCCACCCTGGTGTCGGGCAACACGAATGTCCCGATCGTGATGATTGCCGAACGCGCCGCCGAATTCATTCTGGAAGATGCCCAGCGCCAACGTTCTTGATCAGGAATTTCCAATAAAAAATTTCACACCCCGGCAAGCCTTTTGCCAAAAGTAAAAAACACCAGGAGACAACATGTCCAATCCAGATAACCGCGCTATCCGAAAGGTAGTCGCCGCCTCGCTCATCGGAGCCACCATCGAGTGGTATGACTTCTTCTTGTACGGGCTCGTGGCCGGCCTTGTCTTTAACAAGATGTATTTCCCCAGCCACGATCCGCTCGTGGGCACCATGCTGGCGTACGCCACGTTTGCCGTGGGCTTTATCGCCCGACCGTTCGGGGGCGTTATTTTCGGCCACTTCGGCGACCGGATCGGACGCAAAAGCATGCTTATCTTCACGCTGGTGCTAATGGGCATTGCCACATTCCTGATTGCGTTTATCCCCACTTACGATTCGATCGGCATCTGGGCCCCCATCCTGCTGTTGCTGTGCCGTGTCGTTCAGGGCCTGGGCCTAGGCGGCGAATGGGGCGGCGCGGTCCTCATGACCTACGAATATGCGCCCAAGAACAAGCGCGGACTCTATGCTTCATTGCCGCAAATCGGGCTGTCCATCGGCTTGTGTCTGTCCGCGGGCGTGGTTGCCTTACTGTCGGGGACGCTCACCAACGAAGCATTTCTGGACTGGGGCTGGCGTATTGCGTTCGGCCTGTCCGCCTTGCTGGTATTCGTGGGCTTGTATATTCGACTGACCATCCAGGAAACCCCGGAATTCGCCAAGATCAAAGAAGCCAACGCGGCATCGCAGATTCCCTTCTTCGACATGATGAAACGGTACCCCGGGAACATCCTGAAAGGCATGGGCGCACGGTATATCGATGGCGTGTTCTTCAACATCTTCGCCGTTTTTTCGATCAACTATTTAACCCAGACCGTCCACATCAATCGGACCGAAGCTCTGACGGGCGTGATGGCATCAGCCGTGGTCATGTGTTTCTTTATCCCCTACTTTGGCGCCCTGTCGGACAGAGTGGGCCGCACTCGTACGTACTTCTGGGGTTCTCTGATCACTGCCTTTTCGGCTCTGCCGGCGTTCTGGCTGATGGCCAATTACTCAGAGCACGTGATGGTGGTCTGGCTGTCCATCATCATTCCCTTCGGCATCTTCTACGCCGCGATTTATGGGCCCGAAGCCGCGCTCTTTTGCGAGCTGTTCGACACCAAGGTGCGCTATACCGGCATTTCGTTCGTGTATCAGTTCTCGGGGATTTTCGCCTCGGGCATCACGCCGCTCATTGCCACGGCACTGCTGAAGATGAACGGCGGCCAGCCCTGGCTGATCGTGGCATACACCATCTTTGCGGGTGTGGTCTCAGCCTTCAGCGTATGGCTCATCGGCCGGTCGGCCAGTCATGCCGAGCCGCAGATCGTGCCTGCAGGCGCCCGCGGACGATAGCGGTCGCCCGTTAATCCTTTGTAGCGACAGGCCTCGTGCCTGTCATCGATGCAAGAAACCGGGCGCCCACAAGTGTCGCCCCTACTCCATCTGGAACAATTGCCGATGTTCCCGTATCGCAAAACGATCGGTCATACCGGCGATATAGTCGGCGATGGCGCGGGCCTGGGCTTGCTCGTTATCGCGGCGATAATCATCGGCCAGCAAACGCGGCTCTTTCAAAAACGCCTCGAACAGATCGCGCACAATGGTGCGCGCCTTGTTCGTCATGCGCATGACACGATAATGCCGATAAAGATTTTCCAGCAAAAATTTCTTGAGCGCATCCGTCTGACGGCGCATTGACGTTGAAAACGCGGCCAGCGCCGGAGCCCGGCGCACCGCATCGACGCTATCGGGCTGATGCCTATGTATATTGGCCAGCGTGGTCTCGGTCAAATCCGTAACCAGGGTATTGATCATGGCGCGTACCGTTTCGGCAATTGCGCGGCGCGGCTCAAGGCGCGGATGTAACCGCAAGACCTGCGCGTAATGAGTCGCGAATATTTCCAGCATCTGCAACTGCGCCACGCTGATCAGCCCCGAGCGCAGGCCATCGTCGATGTCGTGATTGTTGTAGGCGATTTCATCGGCCAGGTTGGCAATCTGCGCCTCGAGCGAGGGCTCGGTCTTGTTCAAGAAGCGCTCGCCCACCGGGCCCAGCAAACGGGCATGCCGCAAAGAACAGTGTTTAAGTATGCCCTCGCGCGTTTCGAAGCACAGATTCAAACCATTGAAGGCGGCGTAGCGCTCTTCCAGCTCGTCGACCACACGCAGACTTTGCAGATTGTGCTCGAAGCCGCCAACCTCGGGAGCAAGCTCACGCAAGCAGGCATTCAACTCGTCCTGGCCGGCATGGCCAAACGGCGTATGCCCCAGGTCGTGGGCCAAGGAAATGGCCTCTGTCAGATCCTCGTGCAAACCCAGATTGCGCGCCAGCGTACGGGCTATCTGGGCGACCTCGATGCTGTGCGTCAGGCGTGTGCGAAACAGATCGCCCTCATGATTGACGAAAACCTGCGTTTTATATTCCAACAGGCGAAAGGCATTGCAATGGATGATGCGGTCGCGGTCGCGCTGGAACTGATTGCGATTGACCGGCGCCGCTTCGGAATGCACGCGGCCACGCGACTGCTCGGGGCGACAGGCGTAGGAGGCCAAGGATGTCATGGCCGCCTACAAGCTCGGCACAACGGTCTTGCCCAGCACGGCTTGCAGTGCGGCGGCGGGTACCGACTGGAATACCGCCTGTCCGATTCGCGGCAAAAGAATAAAGCGCAGTTGGCCCGCTTCGGTTTTTTTATCGACCTGCATCAGGTCGATCCAGCGCGCGGCCCCCAGATCAGGCGCCTGAGTGGGGCACCCAATCGCCTCAACCAGATTGCGCACCCGATCGACGCTGTCTGACGACAAGCCCAGCGTCGCGGCAGAGAGTTCGGCCGCCTGAACCATGCCGCAGCCCACCGCTTCGCCATGCAGCCATGTGCCAAAACCCAGACCGGCCTCAATGGCATGGCCAAAGGTATGGCCGAAATTGAGAATGGCCCGAAGGCCTGTTTCGCGCTCGTCCTGCGACACCACCAAAGCTTTCAGTTCGCATGAACGCCTGATGGCATAAGTCATTGCAGCGGGCTCCAGCGCCCGCAACGCCGCTACATTCTGCTCGCACCAGGCGAAGAATTCCGCGTCGATGATCAGGCCGTATTTGATGACCTCGGCCAGGCCTGCCGAAATCTCGCGAGGCGGCAAGGTGTTCAGAACATCGGTATCGATATCGACGGCAACCGGCTGATAAAACGCACCGACCATGTTCTTGCCCAAAGGATGATTGACGGCGGTTTTACCGCCCACCGACGAATCCACCTGCGCAAGCAAGGTGGTGGGCGCCTGCACAAAGCGGATGCCGCGCATGTAGGTCGCGGCGGCAAAACCGCACACATCGCCCACCACCCCGCCGCCCAAGGCCAGCAGCACCGAACGCCGATCGAAACGATTTTGTAACAAAGCGTCGAAAATCAGATTCAGGGTCTGCCAGTCTTTATAGGCTTCGCCATCGGGCAGCTCGATGAGGATTACCCGCAAGCCCGTTTGAGCCAGCGCCCGCCGGGCGCGCTCACCGTAATGGGCTGCCACGGTGCGATTGGTGACAATGGCGATGGCGGTAGCATCGTGAGGAATGCTGTCGGCCAGGCGCTCGAGGCGGCCTGCTTCGATGTGAATCGGATAGGATCCTCCGGGTGTGCTCACACGAACCGTGCTCATGAATGACTCTGGTATTTTTTTAACAAGGAAATCAGTGACTGGGCGACCTGCGATATCGGCATAATACCGGTTTCGATCGTAATGGCGGCCACCTCTTGATAAAGCGGCTCGCGCTGCATCAGCAGGGTTTGCAGGCGGGCGCGCGGATCGGGGGTCTGCAGCAAGGGCCGGGTGCGATCGCGCGCCACGCGACGGTATAGCTCATCGCCAGTGGCATGCAAGTAAACGACCACGCCGCGTTCGCGCAAATAACGACGATTCTCGGCGTTCAATACAGCGCCCCCGCCGGTGGCCAGGATAATGCCCGGGCGGCGCGAGCATTCGTCAAGCAGGGCCGTTTCGCGGCGACGGAACCCTTCTTCGCCTTCGATGTCGAAAATTAACGACACTCGCACACCGCAGCGCGCTTCGAGTTCGTGATCCAGATCAAGGAATTCGCGGTCCAGCAAGCGAGCCAGACTGCGACCTATCGTCGTCTTGCCGGCGCCCATCATGCCAACCAGGAAGATGGGCTGCTCATCAGACAGCAGTAAACCGACCGGAGCATCGGCTCCGCCCGGGTCCTGAGGTTCGCTCGTCGTCGCGCTGCGGCATAAAGGCTTGTTCATTTGTGTATTATCTCACTTGCAATCCCCAGACAGACGGATACACTGCATTGTTCAGTTACATTAACCCGCTGAGCAAATCATAGTCTGCCCAAGGTTAGACTTAAAATCGCCCCTAATGAGTTCTGCTACCTCCTCCAAATCCAATTCCAGCGCCGCATCCTCATCCTGGATCGGACGTTTCTTTTTCAAGACGGCCATTTTCTGCATCGGCATGGGCTTGTGCGTCGCCCTGCTCGGTGCCTTGGCGCTGGCACTGGCGTGGCCTAATCTGCCCGACCTGCATGCCATGACGGATTATCGTCCGCGAGTGCCCCTGCGCGTCTACACGGCCGACAAGGTGCTGATCGGCGAATTCGGCGAAGAACGGCGCAACGTCTTGCGCTTCAACGAAATCCCCGACGTCATGAAATCGGCGATTCTATCGGCCGAGGACGATCGTTTTTATCAGCATGGCGGAATCGACTGGTCCGGCGTGTTGCGCGCCATGATCGCCAACATCACGCACATGTCCAAGGCCCAGGGCGCCAGCACGATCACCATGCAGGTCGCCCGCAATTTTTACCTGTCGTCCGAAAAAACCTATACCCGCAAATTCTACGAACTGCTGCTGACGTTCAAGATCGAAGCCAACCTTAGCAAAGATCAGATCCTTGATCTGTACATGAACCAGATTTACCTGGGCCATCGCGCATATGGTTTCGCCGCCGCATCGCGCACCTATTTCGGCAAGCCCCTGTCTGAAATCACGCCGGCCGAGGCCGCCATGCTCGCGGGCATCCCCAAGGCACCGTCGCGCTTTAACCCCATCGCCAACTTCAAGCGGGCCAAAGTGCGGCAGGGCTATGTGCTGGGCCGCATGAAAGCGCTGGGCTACCTGACCGACGACGAATACAAACAGGCCATGGCGCAGCCCATACAGATCAAATCGGCGCCAGGCACACCTTCAGGCGGCTACGCCATCCACGGCGACTACGTGGCCGAACTTGCGCGGCAACTGCTATACGATGTTTACCAAGACGACATCTATTCGCGCGGCTTCAATATTTACACCACGGTCAACTCCAAAGATCAGGAAGCGGCCTACACATCGCTGCGCCAGGGAGTGCTCGATTACACGCGCCGTTCGGCCTACCCGGGCCCCGAAGAAACCATAGACCTGCCCGCAGGCATCGAACACGATCCGGCCAAGCTCGATCCCATTATTGACGATCTCCAGGAAAAATACGCCGACAGCGGCGATATCGTAATGGGCCTGGTGCTTTCGGCCGATCCCAACAAAATCACCGTCGCCCGCAGCTCGCAGGAAATCATCGACGTCACCGACAAGCGCGCCTTGCGCGTCGTGGCGCGCGGCCTGGCCAAAAACGCCAAGCCCGACGTCAAAATCCAGCGCGGCTCGGTCGTGTATCTGCACAAGAACGGTGACTACTGGGAAGTCATCAATATGCCGTCGGTACAGGCGGCCTTTGTGGCGCTCAATCCGCAAGACGGAGCCATACAAGCGATGGTGGGCGGCTTCGACTACGATCAAGGCAAGTTCAATCGCGTCACACAGGCGTGGCGCCAGCCAGGCTCAAGCTTCAAGCCCTTTCTTTATGCCTCATCGCTCGAACGCGGCCTGACCCCCGCCACCCAGATTTCCAACGAACCATTCTCGCTGACCGCCGCCCAAACCGGCTCCAAAGCCTGGAACCCCAAGAACTACGGCAACGAATACAACCCCATGCTGACCATGCGCCAGGGTTTGTACAAGTCCATGAACATGGTGTCGATCCGCATCATGCAGGCGGTGGGCCCAAAGTATGTGCAAGACTACATCACCCGCTTCGGTTTTGACCGGGCTCGACAGCCCGCTGTCCTGCCTCTGGCGCTAGGCGCAGGCAGTGTGACCCCGCTGCAACTGGCGGGCGCCTACTCGGTATTTGCCAATGGCGGCTACCGGGTGCCCCCCTTCCTGATCGACCATGTAACCGACAGCAGCGGCAAAGTCATCATGCAGGCCAAACCCACCATTGCGGGCGATGCCGCGGCACGCGCCATCGACCCACGCACCGTTTACGTCATGGATGATTTGCTGCGCGGCGTCGCTACCTACGGGACCGGAGCTCGCGTACACCGCGAACTCAAGCGCGACGACATCGGCGGCAAGACCGGCACCACCAATGATTCTCACGACGCCTGGTTCGCAGGCTTCACGCCCAAAATCGTAGGTGTGGCCTGGATGGGCTACGACCAGCCCCGCTCGCTGGGCGATCGCGAAACCGGCGGCGGCGCGGCTCTCCCCATCTGGCTCGGCTTTATGCGCGTCGCCCTCGCCGGCCAACCGCAGACACCGCCAGGCCCCATGCCTCCGGGTTTAAGCAAGATAGACGGCGATTATTACTTTTCCGAATTTCCGCCCGGCATAGCCGTGGCGCGGGTGGGTCTGCCCACAGGCGACACCGCCAGCAGCGGCAACAGCGGCGGCAACGACGGCATCAGCCAGTTGCTCAATCAGCTGGGCGGTGCCAGCGCCAGCCCGCGTGCGGCCCAGCCTGAAAAAGTACCCTTTTAAAATATAGAGTCTTCATGCCAGTGTCTTCTTTGACCACTTCCGCTCGTTGTCTGCCTCGCCTTGCGACTGGGCTCACCCTGCTTTGGGCGCTGGCCGGCTGCGGCTATAAAGGCCCCTTGTACATGCCCCCGCCACCGCCGCCCAATGCCTCTCTGACCAAGCCGCCCGTCCTCACCGCGCCCACGGCCGATCAGAACAACGCGCCGGTTCCGGCCCAGGCCACTCCGATTAAATGAACAGGGTAACTGTCGCGCCTCAATTCCAGTTCCGCAACGGGGTTCTGCATGCCGAGAACATCCCTCTGACGCGTCTGGCGCAAGAATTCGGCACGCCCCTCTACGTATATTCGCGCCAGGCGCTGAATGAAGCGTGGAAATCGTATCGCCAGGCTGTGGGCCAGCGCAATGTGCTGGTCTGCTATGGCATGAAAGCCAATTCCAACCTGGCCGTGCTGAACGAATTCAAGAACCTGGGCGCCGGCTTCGACATTGTGTCGGGTGGCGAGCTGGCGCGGGCCCTGGCCATCGGCGCCGATCCCCACAAAATTGTTTTTTCCGGCGTGGGCAAGCAGGCTTGGGAAATGCAGGCGGCCTTGAAGGCGGGCGTGAAGTGCTTTAACGTAGAATCGGAGGCCGAGCTGGCAAGGCTCGCGCAGGTGGCAAATCAAGCCGGCGCCATCGCGGCGGTATCTTTGCGCGTCAATCCCGATGTCGATGCCAAAACCCACCCCTATATCTCTACGGGCCTGAAAGAAAACAAATTCGGCATCGCCATCGAACAAGCCTTGGCGGTATACCAGCGGGCGGCCACGCTGCCCGGCATCAAGGTGCTTGGCGTCGATTGCCATATCGGCTCGCAAATTACCGAAGTGGCCCCCTACCTGGATGCGCTCGACAAACTGCTGGCGCTGATCGAAGCCCTGGCGCAGGCCGGCATCGCTATCGAGCACCTGGATCTGGGTGGCGGGATAGGCATACGCTACACCGACGAAACCCTGCTGTCGCCCACCGTGCTGCTCGATGCCGTTTTCGAACGTCTGGAGGCACACGGCCTGGGGCATTTGCAAGTTGTGCTTGAGCCCGGCCGTTCCCTGGTAGGCAACGCCGGTGTGTTGCTGACCAGCGTCGAATACCTGAAACACAGCGAAGCTAAAAACTTTGCCATCGTCGACGCCGCCATGAATGATTTGATCCGTCCCACCTTGTATGGGGCGTGGCACGATGTGGAGCCTGTCGCGCCACGCACAGAATCCGCCACCCTGGCCTACGATATTGTCGGGCCGATTTGCGAAAGCGGCGATTGGCTTGCGCGCGACCGGCAACTGGCCATCAAGCAAGGCGACCTGCTGGCCATCATGTCGGCCGGCGCTTACGCCTTTGCCATGGCCAGCCAATACAACACGCGTCCGCGCGCCGCCGAAATCATGGTCGATGGCGACCAGGTTCACGTAGTGCGCCCGCGCGAAACCCTGGCCAGCCTCTTCGACAGCGAATCGGTCTTGCCGTCATGACAGCCACAAGGGCTGTCGCTACAACAGCGCACTGACAGCGAATTGATCGCCTTGATGCCAATGTAGTGGCAGCCCTTGTGGCTGCCAAAAACCGTGCCGCGAATGCTGAACTAGCGCCGAAACTCACGGCTCGCCAGGCGGGCGCAGGCCCATTAATCGGGCCAACACGGGCCAGGTAGTCAACGCCTTTTGCAAAGCATTGTGTTCCCGCTGATCAAAATAATGCCTCGGATCGACCTCAGGCAAATGCGCATGCAGCCGCTCAATGTCGCTGACCGCCCATTTATCTTTGTCATTCATTTTGAACCGTCCAGTTGCCGGCGGCATTACGCATCGCATAGCCCTTCGGGGTAGGCAGGGTAACGATTCCGTCGTTCTCGCCGACCATTTCCGTCTGCGGCAGATTCGAGGCATATTGAATCAAGGGCGGCGAATCGGGCTTGAACGGACTATTGGAAACCATATTCGCCAGTAGCTGCGCCAGCGCCAGATAACTGCTGGGCGCGCTGATGACCTGTGTGGGCCCGCGGTGGCCGGTAAAATTGATCAAGCGCACGCCCACCGGCAAATTAATGATTTTGGGGGTAGGAATATCGCGCAACCCGGCAATCTGCCCCGGCTCGGCTTCCAGCGCGGCACCATGCTCGGGGACAAAAACCAGAACGGCTTTGCGTCCCGATGCCTGCACCACCGAGGCAAATTGATCGATGTCGGACATCAGCTTGGCCAGGCGCAGGGGATATGACTTGACACTCGACATCTTCGAACCAACCATATGGTTGCCGTCATGCAAAGTAATCGTGTTGTAGTACAAGGCGACCGGCCCCTGAACTTTTTGACGAGCGGCCCACCAGCGATCCAGCGTCGCCAGGTCATCGCGTATCGGGGAGTCGTCAAAGGCTTTGATGGCCACAGGCACCCCTTCGAGCGACATTTTCTTTATGCCGGGCACGCCAATATTGCGCGTCACGTCGCCGATGAAATCGTCAAACTGGCCATCGTGATTCAACGCAATTTGCGGCGTATATCCTTCTTGCTGCAAAGCCGAGAATATATGGCACTGTTGCGGCACGGGCTTATAAAGAGCCTTATGCGGCGTTTGTCCGCAATCGGCGCGCAACAACCGGATAGCCGCCGGGCCGCTGTAGCTGACGGCGCCGCTGAAATGGGTGAAAAGATAATCGAAATGGCTCAAAAGCGGGTTATTCAGGGCTTGGGCCACCTTGAGGTCGTCCCAGGACAATGAGCAAACATGCACCATGATGATGTCAAACTGCGCATCGGCCCGGGGGTCGGCGGGCTTGAATACAACCTGCCGCGGCGCTTCGGTTTCCCGGAAGCGCTTAAGCGCCGCTTCGTAATTGTTGCCCACCACATTCAGTGCACCGCCACCCGCGTCGGCCGCTGCCGCACTGGCCACGACTGGTGCAACAGGACCCTCGCGCAGGCTTAGTCTTGCGTCGATCAAATGCCACAGCGGTATCGAGATAAATGCAATAAGCACCAGCGAGCTGAAGCGGATCCAGCGATTCAGCACGTAATAAATCACGATGGCGAGCACACCCGTCCACAGCAAGCGGGCCGGAATAAAACGCTCGGCCAATTCGCGCAAATAGCTCGAATCGAACTTCATGATGCTGCCCAGCTGTTCAAGCGCATGAGCGAACGGTGGCAGGGACGACTCGTAATAGAGCAAAGGGATAGCGACGGCCAAGGCCAGCAGAAGACGTACGGCGCGGATCCAGCGGCGTTCGATGGGCAAAATGAGGATCAGGATGAAAACAAGATTGGCTCCCCAAAGAGGAGCCAGACTTCCCTTGAAATACAGGAACAATTTGAGCAGGAAATATAAATTCCAACTAGCCATGTTTATCTTCCGAATGAATACTTTTCACGCCCGCCGACGGCCGAGCGCCAGCAAAGACCATATCGAACCGAGCATCTCGCCACCCAGCTTTACATACCCTTCAAAACCCATCACGATCACCTCAATCAGACTGCGCAAAGGCAGATCCGGCACATTGTCCGCATCGGACTCAAGCCACGCATCGGCCCGGCCAAAGGTGCACTGGATCAGCTCGCGCTCCTTTTCCGCCGACAACGATGCGAATTCAACCCCCATGCGCCTGCCAATGGACCGGGCCACACGCGCCTCGAAATAGAATTGACGCTCGCCTAAGCCCAGGCAAACGCCCAGAGGCGTCCCTTGTTCGAGCGGCAAGGGCTCGGGCAGTGTCAGGCCAAAGCCTCCCGTCGAGTAGTCCGAAGTATGACAGGCGACGGTGTGGCCGTCCTGTAGCAGCACCGTGGCCGCAATACGCATGGGACTGCGGTGCGCGCCGCGTATCTGACGTGTTTCGCGCGATACCGAAATCGCCGCGCCCAGCATGATCATGTTGTAGAGCGTCCAGAACAGATTGATCATGATCGTCGATGTTTCGCTCGTGCCCCAGTAGAACCGCATCAAGCCAAAACCGAAGGCCACCAGATTGATCACTGCAAGGATCAGATACGGCATGGATATGCTCCAGTCCCGATAGCCCTGCTCAACCTGACCGCCCTTGCTGGTGACATTGAACCGGCCATGATTGGGGCTGAAAAACGCGATAGTCGTCGGCAGAATGACATACCAGGCCAGTACCGACTCATATACCTCCGCCCAGAACGAGTGACGAAATTTACCTTGAACGCGCGAGTTCGCAATATTGGCCAGCATAATATGGGGCAGCACAAACGCGGCCAGTGCCAGTGCCGAGGCGTTGATAAAATACATCTGAAATAACAAGAACGCGGTCGGCATCACCAGAAAGACGAGTCGCGGAATACCATAGAAGAAATGCAGCATGGCGTTGCCATAGCAAAGGCGCTGGAAAAAGCTCAAGCCTTTGCCGAAAAACGGATTATCTATCCTGAATATTTGCGCCATGCCCCGCGCCCAGCGAATCCGCTGGCTAATATGGCCGGCCAGGGTTTCGGTGGCCAGCCCTGCCGCCTGAATCGTCGACAGGTAGGCCGATTTATAGCCCAGCCGGTGCAATTTAAGCGAGGTATGCGCGTCTTCGGTAACGGTCTCGACCGCAATGCCGCCGATTTCCTCCAGTGGCGCACGCTTGATGACCGCACACGACCCGCAAAAAAAAGTTGCGTTCCACAAATCGTTGCCGTCTTGCACCAAGCCATAAAACAAGCTGCCCTCACCGGGAACCTTGCGGAATGTATTCAAATTGCGTTCGAACGGGTCGGGCGAAAAGAAATGATGCGGCGTTTGAACCAGCGCGCATTTTTCGTCGGCCAGCATGGTTCCCATCGTCGTTTGCAAGAAAGAACGCGTTGGAATGTGGTCGCAGTCAAAGATGGCGATGTACTCGCCCTGTGTTTTCTCCAGTGCGCGATTGATGTTTCCGGCCTTGGCATGCCGATTGTCATCGCGCGTTATGTAGTTGACTCCGGCGATCTTCGCGAATTCGCGAAATTCCGGGCGCTTGCCATCGTCGAGCAGATGAATGCGCAGTCTGTCGGCAGGCCAGTCTATTCCCTGGGCCGCATAAATGGTGGGCTTCACGACCGACAATGGTTCGTTGTAGGTCGGGATAAACACGTCGACAGACGGCCACAACGCAATGTCGTCGGGCAATTTCATTACATGGCGTTTAAGCGGCCAGGTCGTTTGAACGTAGCCCAGCACTAAAATAAACCAGGTATACGCTTCAGCAAAGTAAAGCGCGTAACCTATCAGTGCTTCGGTAGAGCTGGGGAAATCCAGTGTCTGCGTTGTACGCCACCAGATATAGCGAAAGGTTGCCGTTGCCGACAAGGCAACCAGCAGAAGTACGGCAAGACGCCCAGGAAAACGCCGGACAAACAGGCTGATCACAACGGTAATGCCAAAGAACAGGATTTGCGAGTCCGGCGCCAGCGGCGCGGTGCCTACCAGCAACAGCACGCCCAGCCCAAAAACCACCAGCACGATCATGATCGCCTTGTAGCGGCCCAAACCGCCTATGCGGCGCTCCGTCGCCTGCGACCAACGCTCCCACGGCACAGGCGGAAGCATCGCGGCAAGCCTTGCGTAAACCCAGCGCAGCGGCCGGCGCACTATGGCAACCATCCAGTCGACCCAGTCCACCAATGCACGCCCGAACGTGTTCTTGGAGGGCGGCTGAATGAAAACGCGCCAAATCCAGGCCCGCAAGCTATACAGTTCGATCACTCCCAACGCATCGGCGGCCTTGAAGATGCCCGCCAGCAGACCTTTGCGGATGAAGTCGGGCCGTCCTGCCCCGGGCGCCCGTATCAGCAAACGCAAAGGCCAGTCGAACCACATCCGCTCGGCAGAAATGTCCAGCCGGTCACACGCTCGTTGATAAAGGGCCGTCACGCACAAAAGAATCCAGTCCGGCTTGCCCGCCGCAGGCGCGCAAAAAAACACCCGCAACAGCCAAATCGGCCAGCTGGCTTGCGGCGCCACCCCCAGCGACGCGGCGCAACGCATGCGAAAACCATTGTCTGGCGCATCGGGCGCGAATGCTGGCGCGGACATATCAGTGCGCCTCGCCTGTCCTGACCCAATGCGCCAGCCAATTTGCCAAGCCCTGCAGATCGTGCGCGGCTTGCGAATGAGGCGCCATATCAAAGCAATGCACGCCGCGCGCATACGACTCAGGCACGGCATCATCGAAATGAATTCGCAGGGGCAACAAGGTATCGATTCCCACGCACGCGCGCAACATGGTCAGCATGTCGTAATGCATCGGGCGCGCCGGCGAAACACCATTGGCCACTATTTTCAGCTTGCGGCTATCGGCACTAAGCATCTCGAAAGATTGAGCCAATGCGGCATTGGCCACCGGCTCCGGGCGCGTGACGCAAAGCACCAGGTCGGCGCAACGAATCGCCTGCGCCGCCTTGATATCGGGCAGGCTGGCGGTATCCAGCAAAACGACCCCATTCTCCGGCAGATCGATGCTCTGTAACTGAGACGCGAGCCAATCCGGGTCATTCAAAAGCATTGAATCAAAAGTGATGGCGTCGGGCATATCCGCCTGACCAAACGGCACCAGGCGGACGCCCTCTTCATTGCGATGCATCGCCGCGGGCCACGCAACCTGCCCGTCTCGCGCATGCGCGAGCAAACCCGGCAACGATCGATCCGGCAAACCCAGAAACGAGCCCAACACATTTTGCCTGTTCATCTCAAGAGCAACGACGGTTATTTGGCGGCGCAACAGCAACGCCGCTTGCGACGCCACAAGCGTCGTTTTCCCCACGCCGCCGCAGGCCGAGGTCACTGCGATGATCTTCATTCGGAGCGCCTGGCAATATCGGTGACGTAACGGCCATTCAACACGACCGGATTGAGATCGACCGCCACCACGTCCTTGCGGCGCAATAGGGGCAAGCCGCTCACGCGAGGGCGAAGATATTGCCACAGGATCCAGACCGGCACGCCCGCCGCCAACCCTACCAGAAAAAAATACACAAGCACATTCATGATGGAACCCCTGGCGCCGCAAGCACATCCGTGTAGTCCGGCGCCGGGTGCCTGGAATTTTGGGCCTTCATCTGCGCGATTCGGTCCTTAAAGACACCGTAGTACTCTGTGTTTTCAAAGTAGCAGTTCAGCTTGCTGTCGAATATTTTTTCCAAGACGATATCGGCATCCGAAACGGGGCATCCAAACAGAAACAGGTATAGAAAATCCGCATCAGCGCTACAGATGTCGCCTGAGCGCAACAATGCGCAAGCCTGCAACACTTCCAGATGCGACACGTCGGAACACAACTGTAGCCGCAGCATTGCGTGCGGCAGATGCAGCACATGCCTGCGCTCGATCAGGCGTTCAACGTAATCGCAAAATGCCGCCATATTCAAATAACCGCGTGCCGACTCGCTCTGTACGGCCGCCAGGGCGGTACGGTAGTCATCGATAATCGGACGAGTACTAAGCTGCCCTTGCGTCGACTCGATCAGACATTGAAGCTGCGCCAGCGACAAATTGCGGGAGGCCACCACATTGGCCCCCAGACTCAGCACCAGCAATTCGTTTTGATGGCGCATCGACAACCCGCGCTCGCGCACCACAATCTTGATGGCTCGCCCGCAATGACTACGCAGTTCATGGACGGTTCGACACAGACCATCCAGATCATCCGCCAGGGAATAGTCCAGCAGAACCGTCGCGCCGCGAGCCTGTTGGCAAGCGGCCGTCATTGCGTCATGGTCGGAGACAATTTCCCATTCGGGCGGCACCCACTCTTCTGCTTCCACGGCTGCCCGAGTCGCCAGAACCCGGTGCTCATCGCGAGTAAGCAGCATGGATGCGCCCACCTCGCGCGTCGAAAGCGCGATCGCCAGCCTCCCTTCCGGGGTAAAGCGCAAGGCTTGGGACTGAGCGGTCACCATGGCGTCCTGAACACGCCAGAACTTCGCCATCCACACCATCTCGCCCAGCGATTGCGATAAATAGGCAACGCCTGTAAAAGCGCCATGGAATCCGTGCAAGCTCACGCCGCCCGATGAATCGCGGCTAAACGGATCCTGACCGTCAATGCTTCGATCCAACGGACTATCGCTCTGGCGGTGATAGCTTAAAAACAGCACCATGACGCAACGACGCGCCTTGCACCAATGCGCCAGATAATCGGCCTCTTGCGCAAGAGCAGCCGAATTGTGCCAGCTAAGCCAGCTATCGGCGCCCTCCACAAGATAAAGGGAACCCGCCTTTAATCCGTATCGCCTGATCGCCTGCAAACCTCCAATCAGCCGCCCCAGCGTGGGGAAGGCAGCGGACTGTTCCATCGACATCTCTTGCCCGGAAGGCGGGCATGCCAGGACGTTAATCTTGCGCGGCCACGCAGCCGCACCCCGCGAGGTAAATCCACGCTCGCGCAGAAACGCTGCAACCTCAGTGGTATCCCGGTTCAAAACCAGCGTCACCTTCTTGGCTCGCGAATTTTTCGCCGTATCGAACAACAACGCATCACGCGCCGGCGAGGCACTCACATGCACCGCATAAAGGCCCACGCTATCAAGCGCTGTATAGGCATCAGGCAAAGACTCGATGGCCAGTCGCGAATTGCCGCGACGACGCAAAGCGCCCACTCGCCCAAGCCATGTCGAGGCTGCTGAAAAAGAAGTCGCCATATGAAGCGGGAACCTCCGTGAAGCGCGGTTGGCGCGTGTCAAAAATCCGAATACAGCTGCGCCCCATGGGGCGGAAATTTTACCGGGCCGGTATCCGGATTAAACAGATAACGGAAATAAATCATGACCGTGGATGGTGTATATGTCGTTGAACGATCAAGCGAAAAGCTCAGGCCGCCGACGATATGCCGCGTAAAGTTATACTGAAAAATGCCCTGGACCGAGTACGACACGCCGCTGCTGCTGCCGCCCGTATGGACATTATCAGAGCCGGCTTGCAAAGCCTTGGCCTGCAAGTCTGGGCGGGTGGGGAAGAAATCTGAATCGGCCGTGGTCGCCTGCGAAAAGCCCACCGTTGCCTGCAACCCCCATGACGCCTTGCCTGAACGGCCTGTCCAGATCAACGGCACTCCCGCCGAAAGATAGCGTTGCGGGCTGTAATAGCCGCCCTGACCATAAGTATAAAAATCCAGATTTTTCGCATAATGCCAATAATTACCGACCAGGCCGCTTTCCACACGCCAATTGCGGCCCGACAAGACCGGAACGGTAAACCCCGTGCGCAAGGCATACGCCTGGTTTGGCGCGACGTTGCGGCCCGTGTATACGCCCGCCCCAAGCTGCGCGAACACACCCGCTTTGCCGACATCGCGCGATACGCGAACATCGACACCCGTGCGGACTACACCGCCGTAGACCTCGCCACTGACGGGATCGCGGGCACCGGAATAAGACAACACGCTGCTCGTCAACGCGCGCCGTGATGCGTTCACTCTAAGATTGACGTAATCATTGGGAATATCCACCTTCACCCCGCCCACCAGATTTTGCACAGGAAACCCCAGCGGCGTCGTGCCCACGTCGGCACGCCAGTTATCGGCTTCAAATCCGGCGCCCAGCGCCACGCCTGTCGCGCGAGTATCGAACGACCCATGAGCGCTTTGCGGGGAAGCCGCAAACTGGCCAAAAGATTTCCAGGAGTATGCGTCCGCCGTATCATCCAGGGTTCCAGCGTCAAGCTTTACCGTATCAGCGTGAAAAAACCAGTGGCCGTCATAGCCCTGCGGCACTTGAACATGCAGGGGCACCGTAACACCGTGGAATAGCGACACGCCGGGAGTGCCCGAGTCGTAGGACGGGATAAAGGCGGTTTCAATCAGCGGCTGCGGGCGCAGATCCAGATCCATCAAGGCCGCCTCGGCCGGAGTGCCATCGCGGCCAGGGCGCACACCGGCCTGCGACTCCTGAGCCAAGGCCGCCTGAAAGCGCGCTTTGGCCAGATCGTATTGCCCGGTCGCTTCCAATATACGTCCCTGCTGCACGGTCACATCGGGACGTTGCGCGAACCGCGCATGCAGGTCGTCGGTGAGCACAGCGGCTTCCTGCGGGCGCCTAAGTGCCACCAGCCGCCGCGCCGCCGACAGGCGGGTATCAACATCGTCGGGGGGCGCTTCGCTCACCACATTGCGCACCACGGTCAGCGCCTTTCTGCGTTCGCCACTCTGCTCAAGCACCCGCGCCAACGCCAACTGGGCATCGAGATCGTCAGGCTTCTTGGCAAGAATGGAGGCGAGCACAGTGCGCGCCTCGGCGTAGCGGCCCTGATCGCGGCGCAAGTCGACCAATTCCAGCAACCATCGCGAATCCGCACGGTACGCCGGGCCGGCCTGATTCAATAATTTTTCCGCCTGCTCGTAGTCTTCATCGGCCAGAGCAAGGTCGGTCGCCCGCAACACCTGCCGCAAGCCTTGGTCTTCCAGACGCTGCTTCTGCTTCGGTGTCAGCCCCGAGATTTTGCCTATATCGGCCAACCACCTTTTCAACGTGGTCTCACGCTTGGCGCTGGCCAGCAAATCGCCGTAGCGCAACAGCACATCCACATCCGGCTTGGCGGAGTGCGCATGTATCCAATGGCCGAGCAGGCCAAGCCCGTGATCGGGCTGGCCCTGCGCGATCCACTCGGATCCCAGCGAGGCCAGCATGTAAGGATCATCCACGGCCAGCGCCGCAGCCGAGTTCAGGCTTTTCTCGCTCGCTACATGCTGGCCCCTGGCAAATTGGGCACGCGCCTTTTTCAATAATTGCTGCGCCTGCAAATTGTGCGCCAATGCCCGCATGCCTTCGGTGCGCTGCGCCGGCGCAATCCGTCCAATGGCCGCCATGGCGCCGGGCACATCATCTTGCCCATTCCGATACAACGCGGTCGCGTAACTCATGTCGGCCGCCTTGCTGCGGGCGAACCCTTCGTTCATCACCGATTGCCCCAACTGGGGCAATCCCAAGCTCAGATAAGTTCGCGCCAGCGTATAACGCGTCCATGCCGAATCCGGGTCCTCTTTTAGCGACTGCTCCAGTTTTTCAAGCGCCTGGCCTGTTTTGTCCTGCTTCAGCAAATGATCCGCATCAGTGCTTAACTGATCGGCGCGCAACTGCTGAAACGCCGCCTGCTTTTTTCCTGTGAAACGGGTTTGCAGCCCTCTCATCATGGACGCGATTTCGTCGGCCCTGCCCGACCCTCGCAACAAGGTGCTCATATCGCGCACCACGCCGACGTCTGCCGCGGGCTGCGCAAGCAGCCTGCGCAACATGGGTTCGGCCTCGCGCCATTTTTTTTGCGCCAGCAAGGAATCAAGCAGAACCCTCTGGGCATAGGCGTTATCGGGCTGCATGGCCATCGCTGCGCGCGCGTAGCGCTCGGCCTGGGCCGGATTTCCACTCTTGGACGCATCCGAGCTTAGCCGCAAGGTGCTCCAGAATTGGGCGGTAGCCGCCAGACCTTCCCATTTTTCACGCCCGGCGGGGTCAATCTTTGCGGCGCGTTCGAACAGAATTCGTGCCTCGGCCTGGCGACTCTGGCGCATTCTCAATATGCCAAGGCCTCCAAGCAGTTCGGGATCAGTGCTACGCTTGGTCATGGCCTTTTCCAGCAATGGCGCAGCCTGCGCAACCCGGCCCCGATCCAGCAGGCTCAGGCCCTCGCGCTGCGCCTGCCAATAGGGGTCGGCCGCCAACGCGCGCTGTTCGTGCTGCTTGCCAAGGGTAGCGGTCAATAAGTCCTTGAATTCAGTATCGTCGGGCGCTGCAGCCGCATACGCCTGCAACGATTGGAGATAAGCGGGGTCGTCGCCGGCGGCGCGCAAAATCCGGCGCCAAACGCTCAAAACGGAAGATCGACCCGCTTCGGAATCCTTAAAAACCCGGGCGACGATGGACGCGGCCTCCATTCGAGTGGCGGCCTCCCTGTTAAGCAGCGAGGCCAGTGTCAACGCCGCATTGAAATTTTCCGGATGCCGGATCGTCACTTGCCGCAGCGCCGCGATAGCCCCGGCGCGATCCGGCGGATTTTGCGCCAGCACATCAAAATAATCCGCGGCCAGGTCGCCTTGCGGAGGGCCTTTGGGAAACAGGGCCTTAAGACGTCGAACGGCCTCGGCCGTCTGGTCCGTATTGCTCAAACGGCGCACGGTGGCAAACTCCTGCTTGTCGGGGCCTGCCATCCGATACGCATAATCGAGCTCACGCGCGGCATCCGAATCCGGGCTAAGCGTATTCAGGCGGGACACCAGTCTGGCGGCCTCAACCAGACGGCTCATGCGAACCTCGATCAGGCCCAATGTGCCCAGCGCATCCGGATTATCGGGAGCAATCCGCAAGGCCTTCTGGATTTGCCCAATGGCCAGATCATCACGCTGCTTCTGGCTCCAGAACCGCGCGCTGGCAATCAGTTGCGCCACAACACTGGCCGGCCCGACTGCCTGCACGGGCGGAGCCACCCCATTTAGAGGGGTCATGGCGGCACTCGCCGCCGCGGCTTCCATCAGACAACATAACGCCGCCGTCAACACCTTAAGCGACGGGCTGTGTAAAACCGCAGCCCCATTCATTGCAGCTCCATCGCGCAACCGTGCCGCCAGGCCAGCCATAAACTGCCATTGGCTCGGAAACGAAATCGGCCCACCTGCCAGCCAAGCCCAAGCAGACTTAGAACCTGGCCGTAATAGCCCGATGGCGTCCGGGTTTCCAGTTGCGCCACACGAGCGGCCTGGGCCTGCGCCAGCAGCGGCTCGCCCGACGCCTGAAGAAACGGCACCAGGGCCGCCGAAAATCCGGCGTTGCCCGCATTAGGCCCCGATTCGCCTGTCGCCGTGTCGATCGTTTCAGGAGGAAAACCGTGCGTGCGCACATAATCGACCATGGGCCTGAATGTTTTCAACAACAAGGACGCGTCGGGATCGGTGCGATCGAGCATGCCCGCCCATAAATAGACACGGATGGCGTTGTAGCCGCCCAGAGCGCGCGTCGCCGTGTCGGGCACGAATCCGGATTTGCCTTTGGCCGACTGATATTGCGCCCAATCGGGTGAAAAACCATGCGGCGCCGTTTCCACGAGCAAGCGCCGCGAAGTCTCGATAAGCTGGCGCCATTTGGCGTGTTCAGGCAAAACCGCGTCAAGCCCGCGCAGAACCTGCAAAGGCGCATAACTGGGATTGAGCCGCCAGGCACCGGCCGAGGGATGGAAACCCTTGGAACCCGGCAATAGCGACCAGCCCAGTCCGGGCAAACGCGCGGTCTCCTGGCTCAATACTTGCCTGGCCAGCAAAGTGCCCAGGGCTGTGAAACGCCGTTCGTGCCAAATACGGCCCGCCTGCAACAAGGTATAGGCCAGCCAGAGATCGGCGTCCGACGCGGGGTTGCTGTCTATCACGCCCCACGACCCATCGCCGCGTTTGCCCCATAGCCAGGCCGGCAAATGCTTGGTCAGGTCGCCCTGCGCCAGGATATTCTGGGTCATATCAAGCAGCTTATCGAATTGCGGCCTGTCGTTGGCGACCAGCGCCAGGAACAAGCCATAGGCCTGGCCCTCGGACACCGTTCTGGCATCGGCCGAACCCACATCGATGACACGGCCATCGGTGCTAATGAAGTTGCCCTTGAATGCCTCCCATCGGGGCCAAGCAGCGCAGGCACGCGAGGTAGCGCTGGGTTTCACTGTTGCTGCGCTCGCCGCCTGCGCGGGCATGACGACGCAGGCGGTCAACACCATCGCAAGCAACCCGGTAAGCCTTGCAAAGGCTGCACTCGCCGACGCGGTGCAGGTCAATTTCGCATACCGGCAGCAGCCCGCGGATGTCGCCATGTCATCAGACCCCGCGCCTGCGTGAGGATAGCGACTGCAGGCCCAGAAACACGCCGACAGACACCAGAATACCCGCGAGTATGCCAAGCAGGGCCAGCAACATAGGGTGCTTGATGGCAACCAACCATATCTGGGCATACCAGGGCAAATCTCCCACCATATACTGCCCGCCGATGGATGCCGATTCGATCTTGCCGTCACGCGCCACGACCAGACCGCCTTTCATCACGCTGACCTTGCCGGGATCGTCCAAGGCATTGACGACATCCAGCAAGCCTTGTGGATCGGTGCCGGTCAGAGCGACGATGCTGCGCGACTTTTGCAGCGGCGATTGCAGGCCCATCAGTATGCCAAGCCTGCCGTCTTGACTCAGAGTCACATCTTGCTTGCCCAGTTTCGAACCGCCGCCCGCCTTGTCCATCAGACTCACCGCATAACGCTTGGGTTCGCCGGCGATCGGCGGCAACGCCGCTATGCGCAAGGCGGATACGGAGTCCCATCCCTCAAGAAGCGCCGCCGACGGGCCCGAACCAATAACGATCAAGTCCTTGTCCAGCGGCGCCCTGACCTGACTCGAATGCAAAACCTGGACACGCATGGCGGGAATCCCCGTCCACTTCCCCATATAGCCCAGCACCGTGAGCATGGCTTGCAGATCGCTTGAGTCGGGATGATCGGGAATCACGATCGCAGTGCCGGCCAGGTCGGCCAGCGTGGTGAACGGAAAGCCGCTATTGGCGAAAAACGCCAGATTCGGCATCACGGCATAATGGGCAAAACCGCTGAAATCGATGGTCGAATCCGGGTCAATCGCCGCACGCGCGGGGTTGTATGCAAGACCTGAACACATGCCGCTTTTTTGCGAATCGAGCGTGAACTGCAACTGCAATTGATTATCGCTGCCCACGCGGAATGCCGGGATGTTGAGCGCATTGCCGGAATGGCTAGCGGCGTCGTTGAGCAAGGGCACACGCAGAAATCCGAAGCCTGACTTGTCTTCTTCGGGCCGCCGCGGAGTCAGCCGATACGATTTCACCAGTTCATCGTTGATATTGACGGTAAGCATGGAGTCGTTCACGACCGACGGCGCGGTGTAGCGGTATTTCAGGTCCAGCGGCACGCCATGGCCCGTCCATCCAAACAAATCCGCCGGCACGTGCATGTCGATGCGTATTGGATCGGGCGACCCGCCCCGCACCTGCAAGACATCTGGACTGGCCACTATATTCTTGAATTGGACCGGCCCGTCCAAGGGCAGCCACTTGGGTGCATCATAAGGCTTGCGGGGCGGCCCGATATCCACCCGGTCTACGGTCGTTCGCGCGCCGGCCAACACCGCCTTGCCCAGCACCAGCGCTTCGGCCGCCGTCTGCACCTCCTGATCGTTGCGGCCTGAAATCAGCAAAATCTTTTTGTCCGAGGTGCCCGGGTTGCTCAAAATGGCAATCGTCGGCCCGTCAACCGCCGCTATTTTGAGCAGGGGAGGCAAGTCGGCCGCTTTGCCTATCAGCACCACATTTTTATCGGCAGGAATCGCATGCACCACCGGAAACCGAGCGCCGCGATAGTCGGTAAGCACGCCAAACCAGGACGCAACGACCCCGGCGCTGCGCAGTAATTGGTCATTGGGCGCAGCCCCCAGCATAAAGGGCAAGACAAGGCGCGTGGTGTCGCCACGATCAAAAAACGGTGCCGGCAGCAAACCCAGATCATTGGGCAGCGCTACCGCCTGTTCATCCAGAATCAATTCGCTCGAAGGGCTGATGTCGACCCACAAAGCGGAATTGGCCGGGTCCTCGCACTTATCGATGGTGTAATGGGCCACGGGCTCGAGGGTTATTTGATTGAAGCTGGTAAAAAACAGCGGATTCAGCTCGATTTGCTGCGTAACGGGACTGCCGGCATTGGCCGCTGTGAACGGCACGGTCGCGACAACCTGTTGATTAACCAGCACCCGGATGTGCGAAACCGAAAACACCAAAGCGGGTGAGTAAGAGTAGGTCAAGCGTAAACGTGCAGCGGTTACCACGCGATCAAGCCTTATTCCCACCCCTATGGACTTGCTGTCAGTGATGCCCTTTAGATGTATAGGCCGAAAAGCGCCCAGTTTAGAAAAGGGCAACGTAACCGTCTCATAAACGCCCCCCTGTGCCACCGCGGGCTTCGATCGCGCTGCGGCGGACGAAGGCAGCACCGTCGAAACAATGCCGGCGCTGGCCGCCTGCCCGCCGTCCTCCGGCGGCTGCGCCGCCACCGCGATGCGGCCTGCCATGGCAACACAAAACAGCAATATAATCAGGCCGCTTCTCATGACGCCATTTCAGCGGGAAACAGTAGATGAAAGAGCGCCACGCGTGAAGCATCCTGCTATACACCAACCGTATATAGCAAGGCGGACTCGTACCTTGTTTGAAGGAAATATGGCCACGTTTTTTCTTACCTGAATGGCCATTGCTATAAACATGCCATCCAGGCGGATAGCATCCGATACACAATCTATTACAGGCGGCCAAGCTCGTCAGCGAAATATAACAAGGCAACGTCAGTTTATATGCGTTGAACAAGCCACTTCGAACAGCCTATTTCGAGCTATCCCGCCTTAATAAGCGCATCGAAAAAGCAACCGTAACGGGCGCTACGGTGTAAAGTTTCGTACAGAATTTTGATGGCACCCACAAGGGGTGCCACTACGGAAATCAAAAAATGGCAGCCTCAAGGGCTGCCACTACAAAAACGGGCCGTTTTACCAAAACACCCCCGCCTTACAGCTCTCCGTAAGAATGCAGGCCCGACAGGAACATATTGACGCCCAGGAAGGCGAAGCTGGTAATCAGCAGACCGCCCAAGGCCCAGTACGCCGCCATGCTGCCGCGCAGGCCTTTCATGAGACGCATGTGCAGCCAGGCCGCATAGTTCAGCCAGACGATAAGCGCCCAGGTTTCCTTGGGATCCCACTGCCAATAGGTGCCCCAGGCGTCGGCGGCCCACAGCGCACCCAGGATGGTGGCCAATGTAAAGAAGGCAAAGCCCACTGCAATGGCCCGATACATGATGTCGTCAAGAATTTCCAGCGACGGCAGCTTGTTGGCAATCGGCCCGCGCAAGGCCAATATCGCCCCCACGATAATCGCGCCTAAACCAAAGTACAGCACCCAGACTATCGACAGCTCTTTCTCGCCGAACACAAAGGGCTCGGCGCACAGCACCGCGCCCAGAATAAACAAGGGTATCAGCCGGGCCCGCGATGCAGTCTGGCCATGCTCCTTGATCAGGTAGGCAAAACCCACCATCGCGGCCAGGGAAAATGTGCCGTAGCCGATAAAATTGGCCGGCACATGCAGCTTCATCCACCAGCTTTTAAGCGCCGGCGTAAGCGGTTGGATGGCAAAGGCATCACGCGTAAACGAATACCAGAGCAGAAAAATCACCGCGGAGCTGACCACCATCAGCACGAAACCGCCCAGTGCGCGCGTGGCATAGCGCCGCTCGTAGTACAGATAGAACAACGCCGTGATGAGGGAAAACAGTACAAATACTTCATACAGATTACTGACCGGAACGTGGCCGATGTCGGGGCCCAGCAAATGCCCTTCGCGCCAGCGCACCAGCATGCCCGTTACCCCGGCGTATACGGCGCCCCAGGTAAGCACCGTGCCCAGCCAGGCGGCCGTGTTGCTGAAAATACCTATCCAATAGCAAACCGTAGCCAGCACAAACAGCGTACACATCCACAAAATGGCCGATTGCGACGAAAACAGGTACTTCAGAAAAAACACATGTTCGGCGCGGGTAATATCGCCCTGCCCCAAGCCGCCGCCATTGCTATACAGCCAAATGGCGAACAGAGCACTTAAGCCGCTGGCGATGATCAGCGTGCGGATCGGCCGCCACAACCATGCGAGCCAACTGAACGCGGCTACCGCGCCGCACAGGATCACCTTCTCGTAGTAGTCCATACTGGAGCCAAAATGCAGCAGCGCATAGGCTGCGCCGCCCGCCAGCACCAGGAAGAAGACAATATCCGACCAGTCCGGCCGGCCGCGATGGCCGCGAGAGTCGCCGCTGGACGTCATAGCGTCCTGCCACATCGGGAAGCCCGGTTTGATGATGGTATCGGTCATTGGAAACCTCTTTACGTAGACAAGCGCCCGATCGCATCCTTGAAGCGGTCGAACTCATGTTGAAAATCGAGCGTGCGGCGTTGCGAAGTCATGGCGGCGAGCAAGTCGCTGCCCTGCCCCTTGGGCTTGATCCACACCCAAATCCGCCGATCCCGAATATAGAACATCGAGAATACGCCTAATATTAAAAGGATGCAGCCCAGATACACCGCATTCTTGCCTGGGCTGCGCGCTACCTGGAACACGCTGGCCTGCACCTGATCAAAACCCTTGAGCGTCATAAACACCGGCGCCGGATAGTCGGGCAAATTCGCCAGGGCCAGCACTGAAAGTTGAATCCATTTGCTGGCCGCCTCAGCCGCGGGGCCGGTATGGTCGATGGGAGCAAGCCCGGCGTTTTCGCGTTCTATATCGCGCAGCTCGACCAGGCTTAACTGAATCATGGGTACCGCAAAGCCCAGAATTTTCTCGCGATCCGCCTCGGGAACCTTCTGGACGATGGCATTAAACCCACCCCGGGCGAAAGTTTCGAGCGCGCCCGCGGCAGCTTTTTGCAGCAAGGGGCGTTGTGCCTCGGAGCTGGCATTTTTAGCGGCAAAGCGGCCCGCCGCCTCGGCGCGCATGACAGGGTCATGCAGGGCCGCCCGCAGGCTCATGAATTCGCCCACCGAATTATTGGCGTCGGCCGGAATGCGCAAGTACCGATAGCTGGCGCCCGGATTATCACGCACGCCCGCCAAAAATACCGAACTGCCGTCAAGTGTCACGGGCAGCATGTAATTATTGAATTCGTGCGATTGCCCGTCGCGGCCCACCACACGGTACTGCACGCTAGGCCCCACATTGTGCAGATTGGCGTTTTTGGCCCCCGCGGCGCTACCGGTTACCGCCGCAACCTGAGCCAGCATGGGCTTGGGCTGAGGATTGGCGTTTTCAGACAAATTCTCGACATTAATCGTGCGCAAACCCGATAGGTCGAGTTCGACACGCCCGGCCTTCGGGTCGTCGCCCATCGTAATCTCGGTTGCTTTACCCACTGTGCCATTCACGTCAAAGGGCTTGTCTTTCGACCCTACCAGGGGATAGCCCACCAATTGCAGCTTGCTGCCGCCATCATCGAAACTCGATTGATATACGGTGACCCCTTTGTAGCGCAAAGGCTCGTTAACCTCGATCGTACGGTCAAATTTTTTGCCTGTTGCCGGATCGGTAACCTCGACCACGCTTTTGAAATTACTAGGCATTCCGGTCGAATAATAACTAACCATGAATTTTTTAAGCTTGAGCACGAACGGCAAAGGCTGGATCAGCACGCCATTATCGACGCTGACAATACCGCTGTTGGTTTCGCTGCCTTCGGGAACCAGCATATTCGCGCGAAAACTGAGGTTGCCGCTGGGCAGACGCCCCGATTCGGGAACCTGGGAAACCAGCATGTTCTGTGTAATCGGCGTCTTGCCCAGCCACACTTGCAGGCGAACCGGCAGTTGGCTGTCGATCAATCCGCCTATGCAGATAATCACGATCGCAGCATGGGCAAAGATATAACCCAGGCGATTGACGCTGCCTTTTTTGGCGGCAATCATCACACTCTCGCCGTCCTGCCGCAATTTATAGCGGTAGCCCTGGCCAGACAACCATTGCTGCACGCGTCGCTGATTTTCGGCCGGCGCCACGTCGGACGCGCACTCCAGCCGATGATGAAACGAGCGCAAGCTGCTCTCGCGTATATATTCACGAAACGAGCGCGCGTCGCGCACCATTTTGGGCGAATTGCGGAACAGGCAAATACCGGTGGAAACCACCAGGAACGTCATGATCAACAAAAACCACCAGCTGTTGTAGATATGCCAGATGGAAAACTTGTCAAACAACGCGAACCAGAACGGTCCGAACTGATCGATGTACGCGCTGGGGGCCTGGCCTTGCTGCAGCACCGTGCCAATCAAACTGGCGATGCAAACAAACATTAACAAGCTGACGGCAAAGCGCATTGAGCCAAGCAGTTCGAGAACATCGGAACGCCAACGGCGCAAAGAAAAAATTTGGTTCATCTCAATTCGATAAAAAAGGGGAAGCGTCAACGACAGCTTCCCCCCTTAGTTCGGCTGCGCGGATACTGATCCGCACTCGGCCTGGCCCTAACGCAACCCTGCGGCGTAGTCGGCTACGGCCGCGATATCGGTGTCGGACATACGATCGGCGATATCTTGCATTATGGGGTTGTTGGCGCGATCGCCACTGCGAAACAGTTTTAGCTGTTCTTCAATATAGGCGGGATGCTGGCCCGACAAACGGGGAAATTCTCCGGGCATGCCGGCGCCATTGGCCGAGTGGCAAGCCGCGCATGCGGCAACGTTGCGATCGGGCAAACCGCCGCGCCAGATGCTCTGCCCAAGTTGCACCGTATCTTTCTTGCTTGCCGTGGCCGCCGTTTTGGGGTCAAGCGGCTGCTGCGCCAGATAGTAGGCAATATTTTGCATGTCGGCCGGTGTAAGGGCCGCCGCAAAATTCGTCATGACCGTATTCGCGCCGTTTGCGCCGCGGCGCGATGGGGCTGATTTAGCATCTTTGGCGCGAAAATCACCTAGCTGCTTGACCAGGTATTCGTGCGGCTGGGCCGCCAGATTCGGGTTGGACGGAATGGTGCTGTTGCCTGCCGCGCCATGACAGGACATACAGGCCAAAATTCCTCGCGCCGAGTCGCCTTTGGTATAGAGCTGTTCGCCCTTGGCGGCATCGGGTTTGGGGACCCCGACCGCTTCGGCGGCATAGGTGACGCTAACAAGGGACGAGCCAAGCAACACGCCGCTGGCAAGCAATAGTCGGAAAAACACACGCTTCATGAAAACCTCTACGATCGCAATTCGATCCGGGCGACAAACGCCGCTGTGGTCACTGTGATTAGATCAGTTTTGCCAGAAAGAAGCCCTAATGACCCTAATCACAACAGTTTCAAACCTGCGATTATACAATAGCAGCTGAATTCAACCGACCTAGGTACACCCGTGTCCATTTTGCACCGCGCCCGTTTCACTGTTTCGGCAGCCCGCCTGGATCAGCTACCGGCGCCCACGACCGCCGAAGTCTGTTTCGTCGGCCGCTCCAATTCCGGCAAATCGTCGGCGATCAATGTCCTGACAAACCAACGGCGCCTGGCATTTTCCAGTAAAACACCTGGACGCACACGCCTGATCAATTTATTTGGCATCCCCGATCCCATCGACCCCGACGCATCGCTCGGATTCCTGGTGGATCTGCCCGGCTATGGCTACGCATCCGTCGCCCGAAACGCCCGCGAAGACTGGGCCGACGTGCTGGGCGGCTATCTGCGCGAGCGCGAGTCGCTGGCGGGCATTGTGCTGCTCATCGACATCCGCCGCGGCGTCACCGACCTGGACCGCCGTCTGACGCACTGGATCGCCCCTACCGGGCGCCCCGTTCTGGCGTTGCTGACCAAAGCCGACAAATTCCCTTACGGTCAGCGCATCAAGGCTGTCTTTGCCGTCAGAAAGGAATTGGCCGACATCGGCGCCCTGAACGCAGTACCGTTTTCGGCCACCCATCGCATTGGACTCGAAGAAGCCACAGCCCATATTGAAAACTGGATCTCTCCCAAGATCGTGCCTTGATACCCTTTTCCGGCCTTATACCTCTGTTTCCCGAGAATTTTGATGACTTCCTTTATTGTTTCCGCCGACTTCCCCATTGCCCGCCCGCGGCGCAACCGCCGCGATGAGTTTTCGCGCCGCCTGGTGCGCGAAAATGTGCTGACCGTCAACGACCTCATCTACCCGGTATTTGTCAGGGAAGGCCAAGGCGTGCGCGAGCCTGTGCCCTCCATGCCGGGTGTAGTTCGCTACTCGCCCGACACCTTGCTCGCGGCCGCCGAAGAATGCGTCGCCCTGGGCATTCCGGTACTGGCCCTGTTTCCGGTCATCGACCCCGGCCTCAAAACGCCCGACGGTATTGAGGCGACCAACCCCGATGGCTTGATTCCGCGCACGGTGGCAGCTCTTAAAAAGCGTTTTCCCGAATTGGGCATTCTGACCGATGTCGCACTCGACCCGTATACCAGCCACGGACAGGACGGGCTGATCGACGCCGACGGCTATGTGCTAAACGAACCCACCGTAGACATCCTCACGCGCCAGGCGTTGACTCAGGCCGCGGCCGGCGTGGACATTGTCGCCCCCAGCGACATGATGGACGGCCGCATTGGCGCCGTCCGTCAGGCGCTCGAAGCCCACAAACACATCCACACCCGCATCATGGCCTATTCGGCCAAATACGCCAGCGCCTTTTATGGGCCGTTTCGCGACGCGGTGGGCTCGGCCGTCAATTTGGGCAAATCGAACAAGGCCACCTACCAGATGGATCCGGCCAATCGCAACGAAGCACTGCGCGAAGTCGCTCTGGACATCCGCGAAGGCGCAGACATGGTCATGGTCAAGCCCGGCATGCCATACCTGGACATTCTGCGCGACGTGAAAAATGCGTTCGGCATGCCGACCTATTCCTACCAGGTCAGCGGCGAATACGCCATGATCAAGGCAGCGGCGGCCAACGGCTGGCTGGATCACGATAAAGTGATGATGGAGTCGCTCATCGCCTTCAAGCGCGCGGGGGGCGACGGGATACTGACGTATTTCGCGGTTGCGGCGGCGAAGCTTTTAAAGGAACAGTCGTAAGATATTTCACGTGCTTTGGGCAGAACGCCCGGGCCACTTCTCAGTCTACGTGGGGGCAAGTGTTAACGGAAGAAAAGTTTGAGGAGCGCAGCGACGATCTTTTCGGAGTTAATGCTTGCCCCCACGTAGACTGAACATAGAACGAATAAACCGGCGCGCTACATACCCAAGTTCTATATAATAAATAAATCTAAGAATGCCACGAACCTGATGGCGTCCATACAAATTTCCTGCGGGGAAAAAGGGCAACGACGATGCGCATAGGCATTATTGGTGCGGGAGCCGTTGCATACGGAACTGCCGCCTTTCTGGCACAGGCAGGGCACGATCCCATGCTCTGGTCGCCCTCGGGCAAGCGCACGGTCGAATTGGCGGCGGGCAAGCCGCTGGTTGCAAAGAGTGCGATAAACGGGAGTTTCCCTGTGCGCGTTGCCACCAGTTGCGCCGATGCCGTCGAGCAGGCCGATGCGGTGATGATCGCGCTGCCTGGGTATGGCCACAAGTTTGCGCTCGAAGCGGCCGCGCCTCACGTACGCGAGGGGCAGCCCGTCATCATCAGCTCTCACACATCGTTTAGCGCCTTGTATCTGTCCAGGCTGCTGGCCGCTCGCGGCATTCGCGCTCCCGTCATCGCATGGGGAACCACCCTCACGACGGGAAGCCAGACCAGCCTGACCGAGGTAAACGTGAATACGGTGCGCGAGAAGCTCGATCTGGCGACCGTCCCGCAAAGCGCTATCGATGACGGACACGCCCTATGCACAACGCTCTTCGGCAACCGTTTCGTTAAACGCGATGGACTGCTGGCGATCGCACTGAGCAACCTGAACCCTCAAAACCATCTCGGTATCGCCTTGCTGAACCTGACTCGCATGGAGCGCGGCGAGCAATGGGGCCAGGGGGAGAACATCACCCCCACCGTGGGCCGGCTGATCGAAGCGCTGGACGAGGAGCGGCTGGCCATTGCGAAAGCCTTCGGACTATCGGTCAGAACGGTAAGGGAGCATTTCTCGCTTTCTTTCCATGTCCCCATGGCAGGGGTATCCGAAATGAACCAGGAAATGCATCGTCAAGGCAGAGGCGGCTTCGGCCCCAAAACAGTGAACAGCCGCTACATCCTCGAAGATGTGCCGTTCGGGCTGCTGCCAACAGTTCTTCTTGGCCGTCTCACGGGTAGCCCGGCCACCTTGCACGAGTCGGGCATCGCCATTTTCTCTGCGGCCTATGGAAGAGACTTTACGCAGGAAAACGATCTTTTGCCGGCACTTGGCCTGGAACAGTTGTCGGCAGCGGAACTGCAAAGGCTTGCGCGCACAGGCTACCCGCCCGTTTAATTTTTGCCGGTTTATCCAATAGTGTGCTGTTTGGCTAATGCACAAACCAGCCAAACGGCGCACTAGGCAGGCCCGAAAGCGCCGCCCATCTTGCAACAAGCCGCCGTACCGTTACCGTGTTAACGGCCCTTGAGAATCATGTCGAACGCGGCCTGCGCAAGTTTGCTTTGCGGGTTGTACAACTCGCACAATAGATTAAAGTGATTGCAGTGAGGCGCTTCGATGCGCTTGACCGAAATGCCTTTGCCACGACAAGCCGACTCGTACGCATACGTCTGGTTTTTGAAGCCGTCCGTTTCCAGCCCCCCCACGGCCAGTAAAACAGGCACGCTCACATCGGGCAGTTGAAAGAGTGGGCTAAGACGTTCGGCCTGTTCGGGGTGCAATTGCAGCCAGTCGTTAATGTAAATATCGCATAGGGGGCGAATGTCGTAGAGCCCGCTTAAACTCAGGACGCCTTTGACCACGTCCTGGGGCAGATTGAATTTATCCTGCCAACCGGGCGCGGCCAGCATGCCCGATAAATGGCCCCCTGCGGAGCTGCCGCTTACATGGATGCGATCGGGATCAACGCCGTACCGGGCGGCATTTCGATATAGCCAGGCAACAGCGCTGCGCGCCTCGCGCACGGCTTCAGCCAAAGTGGATTCGGGCAGCAGCGTGTATTCAAGCGTACAGACCGCGATGCCGGCCGCTGTAAAAGCACGGGCCATGATAGGCGCGTCTTCCTTGGCCTGCGAATGCCAATAGCCGCCATGGATAAACACCAATAGGGGCGCCGGCTGTCTGACGGAGGTGACCGGAAATAAATCCAGGCGTTCCGCCGCACCTTCTCCGTACCGTAGATCGTAAATGCCGACGCACTCGTTATTAATCTCGCGGGCAAGTTGGGCGTATTCGCGCATGCAGGCATCGAAGTCCGATACGGAAGCGCGTGCGCTGTATTGCTTTGCGCGTTCGGCGAGATCGGAAAAATTCAGTTCGAACGTGTGTTGTGGCATTGACTATCCGATACGGGGCATGAGGCTCGATACTATTCCTGGCCCGGAGTAGAAAACCTGTGCGTGGTTTATTTGCTCGGAAATCTTACCTGAAAATTGGCGTTGTGCGCATGGAGTGATGTTCCAACGCGGTCTTGTAGCGACAGGCCTTGTGCCTGTCATCGATGCAAAACACGGTTTTAGTTCACTTCTGATTCTGTGCAGGGGCGGGCATTAACTCCGAAAAGATCGTCGCTGCGCTCCTCAAATTTTTCTTCCGTTAACACCCGCCCCGCCCAAGAATGCGCAAGAACAGGAACGCACAAAAACGCATCTGTTTGCACGCCAACAGCACGCGCTAACGTTTCGCCTGAGCCGCCAACACCCGATCGAGCACCGCACCAAATTGCCCGGCGTTTTTAAAGCCGATAACCCGCGCATCAGGCAACAACCGGCCTCGGGAATCGAAAAACATAATGCCCGGCGGCCCGAACAGCTTGAAGCGCTTGAGCAAGGCGCGATCATCATCCGTATTCTTGGTGACGTCGGCCTGCACCAGCAAGAACTGCGACATCTTTTTCGCAACAACCGGATCGCTAAAAGTGAGTTTTTCCATCTCTATGCACGACACACACCAGTCAGCGTAAAAATCGAGCATAACCGGCCGGTCGGTACTGGCCAGCAGCTTATCCAATTCGGCCACCGACGCCACCTGGGTGAACCGCGCACGCATGGCGTTGGTGTTGGCGGCAGGCAGCCCGGGTCCGGCGTTTGCCGCAGCCAATGATCCCGCAGGCGCAGCGCTGCCGCCCGCCTGGCCCACCACTCGAAACACACCCAGCGGCTGCAACAAACTACGCCCACCCGCGGCGACGCTGATAATCAGCAAAGCCATCCATAGCGCCAACAACAGGCCCAGCGTCTTGCGTAGAAAATCGCCTAGCCCGGGCTCAGCCGGAAGAGCCTCGAACGCGCGCAACATGACCGCGCTCCACAAGCCCAGGAAAGCCCAACCCAGTATTGCCAGCCACGCGGGCACGATGGAATTGACCATCCACCAGGCCGTCGCAAACAGCAACAAGCCGAAAAAGCGGTTGACGCCTTCCATCCAGGCACCCGCACGGGGCAAAAGAGCGCCTGACGAGGCGCCCACCACAAGCAGCAGCAGACCCTCGCCCCAAGCCAGGGCAAACAGGGCCAAGCCGCCCAGAACGAGATTACCGGTCTGAGAAATAAACAGCAGCACGCCCGCCAGAGGAGCCGCGATGCAGGGACCCACGATCAATGCCGACACCATGCCCATCAGGAAAGCGCCGCTATAACGGCCTCCCGGTATTTTTGACAGCCTGTCGTTAAGCGCCGACTGCAGACTGCTCGGAACCTGCAGGGTAAAAACACCGAACATGGCCAGCGCCAACAGGCCAAGCAACACGGCAAAAAGGGTCAGCACCCACGGAGTCTGCAACCATACCGACAGACTGGCGCCGATCAGGCCTGCAACCACTCCCAACACCGTATATACCAGCGACATGCCCAGCACATACGCCGCAGCCAGAGATAAGCCGCGCCAGCGCGACACGTGAACGCCGCGGCCGGCGTCACCTGCCACGATCGCCAGCAGGATGGGCACCATGGGTAACACGCAAGGCGTGAATGACAGCAGCAGGCCCAGGGCAAGGCACAATACAATAATCTTTACCCAGCCCGCGCCCACCAAATAGCTGGCAAAACCCACATCGCCCATATTCAAAACCGAACCCAAACCGGTGGCGCCGCCCTCTGCCGCCCCGGCCACGCTGTGAGCCCCTTCGGGCCTGGGCTCCGGCACGCTGGCGACCACGCCAGGGCCACTGACGCTATAGCCTTGCGCCGTAGGAGTCAACGCCAGCTCGGTCGTCATGGGCGCGTAGCACAATCCCGCCTCGGCGCAACCCTGGCCGGTGACCGCCAGCTTCAGCGGTGTGGTCGCGCCGGGTTTGAGCGGCACGCGTATCGTGATTTGATCGTGATAGATCTCAAGCTTCTTGTCGAAGGTGGGATCGTATTCAACAATGCCCGCAGGAAACTGCGGCGTACCCAGGCGACTGGCATCAGGGCTTAGCGCCAGCTCGAACCGTTCGCGATACATATAGTATTTAGGCGCGATCTTGTAGTGCACATCCAGCTCGGTGGGGCTGGCCATCGCCGCCGAAAACGCAAAAGCCTGCTCAGGCTCAAGGTAGTTTTCCTCGGCGTGCGCAGCGCCGCTGTATAGCATAAATACAGACAGCATCAGCGTGGCGGCGAGCGCCAACGCCGCGCGCCACGGACTATAAACGTGCGCACGAGCATCCTTGCTGTACGAGCGCGACACATGCTGACTGGAGCATCCGCCTTTCGCGCCAGCCCACAGAATAAAGTCGTTCATTAATTGATTTTTCCAGTTCTTCACCAGCGGCATTGCACATGTGCCGCCGCCCACGGAGGACTTCGCGAACATCGGCACCCAACGCCAGATACCTGCCACCGTCCGCCGCTTCACGATATTAGCCCAATAGCCTGACCCGCGCCCGCTATGCCAAAGCCGTTCGCTCGCGCACCCAATCCACGTAACTCGCCAGGCCGCCCAGAACGGGCAAAACCAGAATTTCCGGAACCTCATCAGGGTGCAACTGCCGCAAACGCGAGACCAATTCATGAACTCGCGCGCGCGTGGTCTTCATGGTGAGCGGAATTTCTTCGCCACCTTCCAATCGGCCGGCCCACATATACATGGACAACCCTGCCGCGCCCAGGTTCACGCATGCCGCAAGACCTTCTTCAACCAGTACATGCGCAATCCGCTTGGCCAGCAACAGATCGGGTGCGTTGCTAATGACCAGGACAAGATCATCGGGCGCCATAGCAGAATCGCCATGAGCGAACATGCGCAAGATGTCCTCGCCTGGCGCAGGCGGTTTAATCGAATTCGGCATCTTCGTTCCGGTATTTGGTTGACACCACCTTATTTTATCGGAGCTGGCAGGAATGTTTTGTAGCTCCACCCCTTGTGGGTGGCAAAACCGTCATGTCATGTAGCGGTAGCCCTTGTGGCGGCCAACATTGTTGACGACCGAGGCCGCATTTATAAACGCCATGCCACCCACAAGGGGTGGCGCTACATGAGCGACCATCACCTCACCCAAACCCACCAACGACCCCACAAACACCCACCACACGAGCGTCGTGGGCGGTTAAGGTGGGGCGGGCGATTCGGGCACGCCGCGCGCAGGGCCGGCTTCGGGGATGCAAGGCGTGCGCTGTTTGAGTGGGACGTTTGCGAATAGCCCAGTGGGCTATTCGCCCCACGAGTTC